>CAMBDS010000043.1 GCA_945865405.1 Caldithrix abyssi DSM 13497 | reverse complement strand
ACAGGTCC
This sequence comes from Caldithrix abyssi DSM 13497, assembly GCA_945865405.1. GTDB lineage: Bacteria > Electryoneota > AABM5-125-24 > Hatepunaeales > Hatepunaeaceae > CAMBDS01. The sequence continues at coordinate 3,724 of CAMBDS010000043.1, read as the reverse complement.
GGATTTTAGATAGTAAAAGTCTGTGCCCATGGCAGAACAAGCGGACGTCCAAAACGTAACGATGAATAATACGCAGTGGAGCACGACGTGATTCCTTTTCACTGATCTCCCTTAAAAATTGATGACTTCTCTACTTAATATGTCAAGATTACCCTACCCCCTTCAACATAACCCCTCAAACGCCAACAGTCAAGAACGGTCAACCACCCTCCAAGAGGAGGCAGACAAGAATGTCCGTCGTACTGAAGCAATTAGGGCGGTCAAGAATGGCCGCCCTCCAAGAGGACTCTGCCATTTATTACTCCGGTCCCGCTTTCGCGGGAATGGAAAGATGGAAAGCTGGTTCGACTTTCAAATCACCCCGAAATTTCTTACATTCGTTTGTCATCTCAGGGTGAGGACACCCTGAGGCAATTACAAACTATATTCCTGATTTCCAATGATTTCACGCTACTCTCCGCCCGAAATGGCAAATCTCTGGTCTGACGACGCCCGCTGGAACAGGTGGCTCGACGTTGAGCTTTCGGTTTCGGAAGTGCTTGCAGAAGATGGACTTGTACCAATGGACGCCGTCGCCCGCATGCGCGCCAACGCCTCGTTCGACGCGGCCGCAATCGCCCGCTACGAAGCCGTTTCGCGCCACGACGTGATCGCCTTCACCCAGTCTGTCGGCGACAGCCTTGGTCCCGACAAGCGCTTTCTGCACATGGGTCTAACGAGCTATGATGTTGTCGATACCGCGCTTAGCCTTGCTCTGGTCGAGGCGGGGAAGCTCATCCTGGTGAAATTGCAGGAGTTACGCGACGCCCTTTACGATCAGGCACTTAAGCACAAATTGACCCTTATGCCGGGCCGTACACACGGCGTTCATGCCGAGACGATCACGTTCGGCTGGGTTCTGGCGGGGTACGTCACCGAGGCGGACAGGAGCCTGAAACGCCTTACTGACGCCATCGACGAGGTTTGTTACGGCAAGCTTTCCGGTGCGGTCGGTACCTACCCGTCGATCAGCCCGGAGCAGGAGCGGCGCGTGCTGGACCGGCTTGGCTTGAAGGCCGAGCCTATCGCCACGCAAGTCATTCCGCGCGACCGTCATGCACATTATGTCGGGGTTTTGGCGTTAGTTGCGGGGTTGTGCGAACGTCTTGCTCTCGAGATCAGGCTGTTGGCGCACTCCGAAGTCGAGGAGCTTTACGAGCCTTTCAAGGAAGGCCAGCGCGGCTCTTCGGCGATGCCGCACAAGAAAAATCCGGTGACTGCGGAGAACATTTGCGGGCTGGCGCGGTTGATGCGGGGGTACGCTTCCGCGGCACTGGAAAATGTTGCGCTTTGGCACGAACGCGACATCAGCCATTCGTCCGTCGAGCGAGTCATTTTCCCCGACGCGACGTCGCTGGCGTTTTACATGCTCGACAAGTCGGTGTGGATGGTGAGTGAGTGGAGAGTGGATGTGGAGAAAATGCGTATGGATGTGAAAAGAGATAGAGGTTTAATGCAATCCGGGCAATTGTTGACGGGACTTAGACTCGCCGGAATTGATGACGATGATATTTATAAACGCGTTCAATTGCTCGCTTTAGCCGCGCGTGCTGGTGGCGCAACAATTTTAGAGCGGGCGAAAGCCGACGCCGGAATTGTCGCGGCGTTAGGCGATAAGCTCGAGGCGATTTTCGATGATGAGGCGGTGCTGGGGCGGACAGAAGTGTTTGTAAATAGAATAAAAAGCTGAGAGCGTCACTATTTATCTTAAGATTTTCAATGCGTTATCTTCGTCAACTCTTCCTTGCCCGGCAATGAAGAGCATTATAGTCAAAAATCGATCACTGAGTCACAGAGCGGCGTATATTGTTGCGCTGCAACGAGAAACTCTGTGATCGATTTGTGATTCATTTTGAGTATGGTGAATATATGCAACAGATATTTCAATACACAATTACACGACCTTAATATACGACAATATTCGGTAAAAGACAAGAGAAATGTTGGAAAAAGAGAAGACGGAAAGAAAATGCCGCAGGGTGGGATGACCCTGCGGCATTCTTTTGGAGACACCTAAAATTGGCGGCGATGGCGCGCATCACGATGCGCCTCTAAGGTGGTTGCAATTTACTTCACCAACATTACCTTCTGCGTCAGCGTCTTAGTGCCAGCCTCTAACTTCACAAAGTAAAGTCCAGAACCGACTCCAACTGCGTTCCAAGCAGCGTTGTGAACTCCGGCAAGCCTGTTTCCCGATACCATCGTCGTGATCTCCCGGCCTGACAGATCATAGACGCTTAACTTGATGTCCGAAGCCTCGGGCAAGGAATAGCGTATCGTTGTGATGCTGTTGAAGGGGTTGGGGTAAGGTTCGGCGAGGGCGAATTCGGATGGCAGGGGCGCAAGGCCTTGCGCCCCTACATCGAGCGTCGCCTCGGCGAAACCGTCCGTACTGAACGACAGACAAGAATGTCTGTCCTCCCCGTCCCAGATTGGCGAAACGGGCGTCTCTGCCATACCGTCCCACAACTTGAAAGTCAACGTTTCGCCTTCGACAGCGCCATCGATTTTTGGGGTGGTCGGGTCGTCCGCCCAAACGGCGAAACCAGTTTGGGTAGCACCGCCCTCAGTGGCTGTCTGACCGGCGGAGACGCCGGTGCTACCGACACACAAGCCCGATTCTGTGAAGGCGGCGATTTCGGACACCCCCCCTTCGTCCCCCCCGCAAGCGGTGGGGAGGGAGATCAGGACGCTCATATTCGCGCCTGTCATCTCAAGCGGTTGGAAGTGTGTAACGCCGCCATCCTGGCGGCTCTCCTCTGCCGGCAGGATGCCGGCGATACGTTCCTCCCCCAGATTCCACACCAGATCACAGGGCTGGGAAATCCTCACCTGATAGCCCTGCCCGCGCTTCAAGTTTCCCATGTTTGAGAAACCGTTGGCGGGTCGGTAGAAGCGCCCGTTGATGTCCTTGGCCATTTCGAGACTACCCTCGATGTTGACAAACGCGGTTCTCGCATCGACCTCCACCCGAGGATAGTATGCGATCATTGTCCAGACTTCGCGCAAAGGGATGACCGAATCTTCCGGTACAAAATCCCCTGGAATGACCAGCGTGTCAGCTTCATTCAGCTTTGCCGAAAAGCCATAACGCACATCCCAAGGCGCAAGCCGGTTGAAGTTCTGCGGTGGAAAGTAAAAAAATCCGGCGCGATCCTTGACGATATAGAGGTTGCCTCGCCCGACAATGTCTGCCCAGACAGCCGGGTGCGCCGGGTTGGCGGGAGGTACGGCCGACGAGATCATGTTCCATCCCCGTCGCAGCGGGATGTGGAAAAGCTCCTTAACTTCGATAGGCACATCAGCGGAGATTTCGTGCTCACCGTCGGAAAGGACGAAGTGCGCGGTGTAGTCCCCCGCATCGCCGTATGTCGTCTGCCAGGTGAACGTCCCTGACCCGTCGCCGTGGTCTTCGAACGTGGCGTGGTCGGGCAGGTCGGGTGATGAGTAGGTGAGAGAGAGGTTGGCGTCGGGGTCTCCGCTTTCGCCGGTTATGTCAATTTCAATTAACTCTCGTTCTCGCACCGCACCAACTTCTGAAATGTTCTCCCACCGAACATAAGGCAATCCTAAAGTATATCTGGTTACAAAGGCATCATAACTACCACCATTGAACGATTGATCAAACACTCCCTCACTAATTGGAAAGTTACCATTAGTTTGACCAGCAATTACAACTCCTTCG
>CAMBDS010000042.1 GCA_945865405.1 Caldithrix abyssi DSM 13497 | reverse complement strand
AGAGTACCCGGAACGGGCCTTGTTGTCCACAGTCGATTAACTCCTGCGGCATCACGAAATCCCCCGTCATCGAGATATATCGCTGGGAAGACTCGGTATAGGAAGCGAGTCGATGAGACTCCAGTTCTTCCAACGCAAGCCTTGAGGCGTCAGTGACATCGATATTAAAAACAGCATGCTCGGAGACGGAAGCATGCCCAAGGCCGAAGACAATCCTTTCATTCGATTGCCTTGCTCGAAGTACCGAGCTTCGCGCGTCGCGACGAAGATCTCGTACGCCTTTGTCACTGCGACTGATGCGGGCATAGGCGGCCGAAATTGTCTCAGGGGTGAGAGGCTCTTCCGCCAACTTATCTAGCAGTTCATTGATTGTGGATGGATCAGCTCCTTGTCGATGAAGATCTATCAGCTGTTTGACCAACTCGATAGTATCGGCGTCAAGGTTGTATCCGGCTAACGTTATGCGCATGTTTCCTGATAAAAGTTGTATCTAACAAGTTACGATTCTTCAGTCAGTGAGACAAGTCATCTATGCTGGCTAAATTTAACTTTAAGCTATTTGAGCCACATTTCTATAAACCTATATTTGATTATGAACAATTCAAAATTCACCTTACTCGCTTCGATCCTGATTTTCGCTGGATTACTCTCAGGATGTTTGGAGCACCGATACCACATATCAGTCCTTTCGGATCAAACGGTAAACCTCAGGTATGAGCTTAGGGGTGATAGGATTGATCTTGAGGATGGCAATGAATTACTTCCAGACTCGGTACAATGGTCGATTGAGCGGAAAGTTGAGGAGAGCGAAGATCAGACTACTTACGTGTTGAAGGGAGGAATTTCTCTTAGTTCCACAGAAGAGTTGGCTTCGGCGCTCGATTGGCGGAAGAAAAGTGGGGATTCGATTTACTTTCGTCCGATTACATCGTTCTCTACGCGATCGATTCTCTGGGGTAAAATCCTTGAATTCAAAACTATAATACCTTCTCGCAAGTTTAATGAAAGCTACGGCGACATTTGGGAGTTTGTGCCTGAGGAATGCCGGGCTATCGAGGACGAAGAGGCGCTGAAACTTCTGCCCGCCGATGATGTAAAAATGCTCGAGTTGAAGTTTGGTCTTGGCGTCATACAGTGGAATCGAGCCCGGTACGAGAGAGCCTTCGATGTTGTATGGAACATAAGTCAAACAAAAAAACTGTTACTTCCGGATGAAAATCAAACCGGATATTATGTTGCAAAGGCAGGTTGGACAGACGACATTCACACTTACCTGAACTCGCTCGATGTCGGAAAACCGCAAACAGCCAATTTGAATTGGTGGGCAGACCTTCGCTCCCAATTTCTAAGCCGCTTTTCAAATTTAACCGATGCTTCGAGTGTTGTTCTCGTTGCAGAAATTGCCGACGTGATTGAGCGGAAGTATCTTGTCTCGAAAGATCTTGATGACGACAACTTTCATTTTGAATTGACAAGCCCGGGATTCGTTTCGGCTAATAATGGATCAAGAACAGATCAATCAGTGAGTTGGGAATTTTCAGGTAAGGATATCTCCAATCAAGAGATGGTCATGGTAGCCTCGACGTATCAATTGGATTATCTTCAGATTACAATAACATTGTTTATTATCGGTATTGTAATTGTCTTAATTTTAAGGCGAAATAGAAATTCAAATATGGCTGCCGAATGATCGAATTGTGGAATGAATTCAGCTTCATCGCTGCAGAGGCGGCAACTGTCGGTGGAAATGTACTACAAGAGTTTTTCAGAAAGGTCGATCCAGCTTCCATCGAAGCAAAGAAAGTAAATGATTGGGTCAGCGCTGCAGACCACGCATCCGAGAAGGCAATTATCAATTACTTGAAAGAGAAAGTTCCGCACCACGGGATTTATTCTGAAGAGGCAGGCTACCTCCCTCCAAGTGACAAAGACGGAAATTACTGCTGGATCATCGACCCGCTTGATGGAACAACCAATTTCCTGCGAGGATTCCCGCTTTGGGCGGTATCGGTTGGGCTTGAGTGTAGGCCCGACAAGCGACAAAAATGGGGCGAAATTGTTGCGGGATCGGTGGCTGTTCCACCTACAGGTGAACTATTTCGGGCGGCAAAGGGTAGTGGAGCTTTTCGGAATGGCAAAAAGATATTGATCGGCGAGGGGCACGACCTTCGTCAATCACTGCTGGGAACAGGATTTCCATTTAAGGTTCCGCATTTGTTAAATCACCATCTCGAAATTTTTAGTAATATCTTATCGAAGTGTGCAGATGTTCGCAGACCCGGTGCTGCGGCAGTTGATTTATGTTACACGGCAATGGGAGTCTATGATGGATTTTGGGAGTTCGATCTGTTTCCCTGGGATGTTGCAGCCGGGTCGTTAATGATAATGGAGGCAGGGGGGATTGTGAGCGGAATTACGGGGGAGTTGGACTATACGACTACCGGGGATATTTTGACTGCAAATCCAAGAATTTACAATGAATTGCTTGGAATAACTAAATCTAAACTGGCGAATCTATTACTTCCACGCCCAATCGATAAGGGGCCGAAAAGAGATTAATGCACAACCGCTTTAGGAAGCTACTCCATATCGACAACAAATGGCAATCCGAGGCCACAACCTTTACAATTATCCCTTTCAAGCCCCAAAACTTCCACTCCAAAATCTCTTCTTTTTATCAATAAATTTCGGCAATTTGGGCAGAAACTATCCTTTGATTCAGGGGTTGTGTCATTTCCAAGATAGACATATTCGAGTTTTGCTTTTGCTATTTCGAAAGCTTTAAGCAAAAAATCGGTAGAAGTAGTAGGGGCATCGTGTTTATAGGCTGGAGAGTATCTCTTTAAGTGGAGAGGGATTTTATGATCAAGTGTATAAAGCCAATCTACTAATTTTTCGAGTTTGTGGAAGTCGTCATTAACACCAGAAACCATTAGATGAGATATTTCGAGGTGCTTTCCAGCCTCAAGTACCATCCTGATAGTTCTTTGGACATCCTCTAACCTACCGCCGCAGTGAGATGAATAACAGGCATCATTGTCAGCTTTCAGATCGATATTGAAAGCATCTGCAATCGTCATGATGTCTCGAAGAGGTTGAGGTGAAATGTAACCGTTTGAGATAAAAATATTCACAAGACCCCGTTCCTGTAAGATCCTCCCGGCATCCATCACATATTCATACCAAATTAACGGTTCCGCATACGTATATGCAACCCCAATACCGTCCAAAGCATCGACCATATCTGCCAAATCAACAGGCATCACAGTTCTTGTAGGAGCGACGTTTTGGGTTATCTTCCAATTAAGACACCAATCACACGAGAGATTACACCCGTTTGGTCCAACAGAAAGGATTTCGCTACCAGGAAAGAAATGGTAGAGCGGCTTTTTTTCTATGGAGTCAAGTTGAAGAGAGCAAACCTGAGCATAATTTACTGCAATCAAATCACCATCGATAACCTGTCTACCACCACAGACACCAATCTCGCCTTCGTCAAGTAGACATTTGGCAGGACAAATTTCACAGCAGATTCTGCTACCCTCTCGGTGATAATAGGGTACCAAAATGCGAGGTGCGGAGATTTGACTGGAAGGAAATTTTATGGATGGGATTTCTGTTGTGTTCATGGTAATATATTTACGCGTGATGTTAGCGCATTGTTTGCTTCATATTAGCTTGCTATTATAGTGGGATGTTTCCGTGTTTTTTCTTAGGATTTGAATCGACCTTATTCCTCAACATTTCGAGCGCAGCAATTAAAGCGCTACGAGTTCGTCTAGGTTCGATTACTTCATCAATATACCCTCGTTCAGCTGCAATGTATGGATTGGCAAACTTTTCTGTATACTCAGCAATCAGTAAATTTTCCATGTCTTCCGGATCTTCTGCCGAGGCAATTTGCTTTGAGAAGATGATTTCGACAGCACCTTTTGAGCCCATTACGGCTATTTCTGCAGTTGGCCAGGCGAAATTGATATCACCACGAATATGCTTTGAATTCATAACATCGTATGCGCCACCATAGGCTTTCCTGGTGATAACGGTAACCTTGGGGACTGTTGCTTCACAGTAAGCATAGAGAAGTTTCGCGCCATTGGTGATGATCCCACGCCACTCCTGATCCGTACCGGGAAGAAACCCGGGGACATCTTCGAAAGTGATGATCGGAATATTAAATGCGTCGCAGAATCTGATAAATCGTGCACCCTTACGAGACGAGTCAATGTCCAGAACGCCAGCCATCACGGCTGGTTGGTTGGCGACGATTCCAACAGACCTCCCAGCCAGTCTCCCGAAACCGACGACGATATTGGCTGCGAAGTCTTCGTGAACCTCGAAAAAATCACCGCTGTCAATTACTCGGGTGATTATTTCTTTGATATCATAAGGTTTGTTCGGATTATCGGGAATAAAAGTGTCGAGATCGACATCCTCACGGTCTGAGGGATCATCATTGAGTATCGACGGCGAATCGTCAAGGTTGTTCGATGGGATAAAGGAGAACAGTTTCCTGACGCCCTCCAGAACCTGTACTTCCCCATCCAATGCAAAGTGTGCGACACCAGACTTTGAGGCATGAGTATCAGCGCCGCCAAGGTCTTCTGAGCTGATTTCCTCGTGGGTGACAGTCTTAACTACTTTAGGTCCGGTCACGAACATATAACTTGTACCACGAACCATGAAAGTAAAATCGGTGATCGCCGGTGAATAGACGGCACCTCCCGCGCAAGGGCCCATTATCGCTGAAATTTGCGGAATTACTCCAGAGGCAAGAGTATTACGCAAGAAGATATCTGCATATGCTCCAAGCGATACAACTCCCTCCTGAACACGAGCGCCACCAGAATCGTTTAGCCCGATAACCGGCGCACCAACCTTCAGCGCCATATCCATGATTTTGCAGATTTTGGCTCCATGTGCTTCGGAAAGCGATCCTCCAAGAACCGTAAAGTCCTGCGAAAAAACAAAGACAAGCCGACCTTCAATTTTGCCGTAGCCTGTCACAACGCCATCACCTGCAAATCTCTGTTTATCAAGCCCGAAATCGCGTGCCCGATGTTGGACAAACATATCGACTTCGTGAAAGCTCTCCGGGTCCAACAGCAAATCGAGGCGCTCTCTTGCGGTCAGCTTATCCTTCTCGTGCTGAGCTTCGATTCGCTTGATTCCGCCACCAAGGAGAGCCTCTTGTCGGCGTCTCTCTAATTCGTGTAATTTATTAGACATTGATCTGCCTTGATTTCATTTCAAATTCGAAATTAACGCTTCCGCAGCTGAGCGACCGCTTCGGGCGGCGCTTTCTATTGTTGCTGGAAGCCCGGTATCGATCCAATCACCGGCGACATACAATCCGGGATAATTTGTCTCGTAGCCTGGTCTTAATTGTTCTACTTCAGGCGTCAACATGATGGTTGCTCGAACTGTTTTGACATAGCGAAAATTAAGGATTGAGGCTGATTTTACCTCTGGCAGTCGATCCCGAAGATCGCAGGTAAGAGACGCAATTTGCTCGCCTTTGTTTTTGCCATCCTCACCAATAGCATTGCTGATTATAATCGAGATCCGCCGCCATCCACCTGACTCTTCCCTACCCCTTCCAAATATCCAATGATATTGAGAATTATGTAAATGCGCAAAGGGGACATCGATAACAGGTTTATCGAATGTACAATGAATTCCGGCAATAGGCGAGTAGTCAAATGCTTCCGCGTCAAACAGATCCAATAATTCCTTTGTAGCTAATAATCTTGCAAGATCATTGGGGGACGAGGCGATAATTAATGACTCAAACACTTCCCTCTCATTTCCCCATTTCAGATTCCAAGTTCCGTCTTCTCGTTCGACGCCAGTTACATTTATGCCTTTTTTGAGTTTGACGTTACTTTTAAGCAACCAACGCTCTGCTGCATCTCCGACAATTTCCTTCAACGGCGTCTTTGGAATGCCGATCATTCGGAGCCGCATTTCGCTTACGAACCATTCCCTTATAGCGGCAGAAAAAGGGGCGGCTGCTGTTGTCTCAATCGGTGCATTCATCACTGCGAGACTTAAGGTCTCAAAAAATTCAAGCAGGTTATCGGTTGTGACGTTTAAGGATCGAAGTACGTCTTTTATTGTTGAATTGGCAAGAAGAGTTATTCCAGAACCTTCTTTAAATGCCTTCATTGCCTTTATGAGGTTAAGCTTCTCATTCAAACTTAAGTATTTGAAGCGAGAAAAGGAAAATAGTGACTCGGGAAGCGACTTTGCAATTTCGAGGCTATGCCTTTTCCCGTCTTCCATAAGCCATGTGACGCTGTTCCATTCTCCAAATTGAACGTCATCAATCGACCCCCAAACCCCCAACAATCGGAGCGCTTCACAGTATGCTCCGATAAACAAATGCGGCCCGTGGTCAAGCCATTCGCTAAAGTCCCGTTCCCAAAAAGAGGTCGAACGACCACCTAAAACACGGGATCGCTCGAAGAGAGTTACTTCAAAGCCTGCCTCAGCCAGCCGTGTCG
>CAMBDS010000041.1 GCA_945865405.1 Caldithrix abyssi DSM 13497 | reverse complement strand
ATTACGAGTTGAAGGGAAACTCATCGACTTGATGAATGCCAAAGATTCGTCCCCTCCGACTACTCTGATGAAACGCCGCAACTAGGTATTTCACGCGGTCATTGGTTCAAATTATCATTCTCGCTTCATAAATGAATGTATCACGCTTCAGTTAGGTGGACGACAGAAGTAATCACGAGTAATATTTCACAGTTGAATGATTCCATGCGAATCTTGGTTTTATTGCTTGTCACAGACCGGATTAGGTGTTAGATTGAACAGGTTTATCACGTCTTAGATTGGGTTGAATGCAATGATTGAGTTACGATTTCACAGTCGTGGGGGACAGGGCGGAGTCGTCGCGGGGAAGCTGTTAGCGGTGGCTGTTTTCAAGGAGAAGCGTCACGTACAGGCGTTCCCGACCTTCGGCGTAGAGCGTCGGTCGGCTCCAGTCATGGCTTTTGTTCGCATCGACGAGAAGCCGATTCGCATCCGCAACCAGATTTACGAGCCAGACCATGTCGTCATCCTCGATGCGAGCCTGATCGGGATGCTCGATGTTACGCTCGGGTTGAAGCCAGGCGGGACAATCCTGATCAATTCGCCTAATCCACCTGAATCATTCCATTTCCGGGATGGGTTCAACGTCGTGACTGTTGACGCATCGACAATCGCCGTACGGAATGGACTCGGCTCTATCACACAGCCTATTGTCAACACAGCAATACTTGGTGCTGTTGCCAAGGTGCTCGGGTGCGTTTCGATAGAATCGGTTGTTGCGGCGATTGAGGAAGAAGCACCTGCCAAGGCGATGGCGAATATCAAGGCGGCTCGCGAAGCATACGAATGTGCTTGATGGTCAGAGGTAATCACCGCAATTTTTTGCCTGCCGTCACTTCGATTACTCGAGGTGACGGTTTTGTTCTCTATGACGATGCCATTTCCAATTTGGTAACTGCTTGACACGCTGTTATGATTTCGTTAAGTTACTTTATTGTTGCCATCGAAGACGGTATTTTCACTTGAGCGACAGAAATTAGTTGGTTGAAGCATTCCTCATTGCTATTGAGTTCCGCCGTCAGACGCCCTCGTCTGACGGAATAACTATGCTCGGTGCTGGCAGACGAGGGCGTCTGCCAGCAGAAACTACAAATGTTTACTGAACTCATCGAGGATGAATGGAAACCGGTTTCGCCGGTTATAGCACTACTTTCAGGATACCGAACAATGAATCGTTGGATAATGACATATTTGCTGATTGTTGGCAGTTGCCTCGGCCTGATCGGTTGCCCGGGCCCGACGCCAATCCTGCCGCCTGCACCGTTGTTGATAGACTGGTATATTCTGATGCCGGTGAAGTCGTTGCCGAACCGGGCGATGCCCGCCGCGAACCTTGGCAAACGTTGGGAGAATACGACCGAGGCGACAAGTTCATTCACGGTCGAAGCGGGCAGCCACATCAGGTCTTCGGGCAATGCCAGATACAACGCCGGACGCTTTGAACTTCCGCAATTGCCTGATGGGACGCACGATGTCGAAGTAATCGACAGCGACGAAAGAAGAGTCTTCGCGCAACAGGTCGTTTCAGGCACGCCGACCAAGCGAGTTGTTGGCGGCGAATTGACCAATCCCAATGATTTGATGTGGGATTCACTGGAAGTGATCGAGGTCTTCCGGAGCATCACCATCCCTGCCGGGCAGGAATTGAAGATTAACCCCGGCGTGATTGTCTTTCTTCATGCTGGCGTCAACATAGATGTCTCAGGAATGCTGACGATAAATGGCGCTCAGAAAATGCCGGTTGTACTCCTTTGCGACGATCCTTTCGGTGCATGGGGAGGGATCTATCTGGAAGGTGGAACTGCCAATATCACTGATTGCTTGATCACACAGGGCGGCGGCGACGACTCCCGCGTGTTCGGTCACTCGCAGAGCCAGCCTGTCATAGGGGGTGTTAATGCTACCCTCACCTTAAGGCGCACCGCAATAGTCGCAAATGAAGGCAAAGCCTTCGGCATGACTAATGCGGAAGTGACACTGAGATATTGCCTCGTCCAACGATGTGATACCGGAGGCGAATTCGCCGCTTGCAAAGTTACTATCGACGATAGCTGGTTCTATGACATGCCCGACAACGACAACATAGCCGTCGATGACGATAACGATGCCCTTTATTTCAACGGCGTTCGCGGTAGTGACACCTCGTATGTCACCAATAGCTACTTTATCAAGGGCAAGGATGACGCCATCGACCACAACGGGGCGATATTGGTTGTGAGTGACTGTCAGATTGACGGTTTCGACAACGAAGGCGTTGCCGGTTCCAATGCCAACTATCTTCGAGTGGAAAACTGCTACATCTCCAATTGCGAGCAAGGCATCGAGTCCGGCTACGGCACGCCATTTGTCGAGGTGAATCACTGCACAATCAATGGCTGCGATAACGGGCTTCGTATCGGCGATGAATATGTCCCGCCACCTGCCGGAAGGTTGAATGTCCGGAACACGCTCTCGTTCGGCAACCGACTCCATAATGTCTGGAGCTTTGACAATGCCATTAATGGGCCCGTCATCGGGGGAATCGAGATAAGTTACAGTCTGGTTAATGACACAATTTATAACTCCAATCGGGGGTGCATCACCGGAAATCCTTCGCTGACTGAATATGGTACCCTGCTATTGAGTCCCCACCAACCCGGCTGGAAAGCCGGAATGGATTCGCTCGATATGGGCAGGCTTTACCAATGGCCAAGCAATTAATGAGATCAACGGAAAGGTATGCGATTGCCCTTATCTCATTTGTCCTCGGCATTAACGTGTCCTTAGCCGAACCAACCGACTCATTTGTTGTCGCCAAAAATCCGATAGAGATGTGGGCACTCGAAGTTGCTGGAGCGAAAGAATCGATAGACGTCGCCACGTTCAAGTTTTCGTCGAAGGAAGCACTTGCAGCACTCGTTGCGGCACAAAAAAGAGGCCTCAAAGTGACGCTTCTGATCGATGGCCTTGAGGCGACGAAAAGCGATAAACAGTTTGTAAAGGCTCGCGAGGCAGGGTTAGACGTTTACCTTTGGCCAAGCGAGACCATTGGTGAATTTCACGCCAAATTCACTCTAATCGATGCAAAAGTACTCGTGGTGGGAAGCTTCAACCTAAGCAAGGCTGCCTCAAAGGGAAACACCGAATCGTTTCTGATTACAAGAGACACCACTCTCGTCGGAGCAGCTTCTGCGTCCTTCAAGAACTTGCTAACCCAAGCTAACAGGCAATAATGAGCCGTCACACATCTCCGGTTGCACTAAGACGTCTCGCCCTTGGGGTGGTGATTGCTGTTTTGTTGTTGGTCGCCTGGAAGTTGCCCCTCCTGAAGTCTGTCACTGGCTTGGCAGTACTGGAGCCAACCGCCGTCTGGTTCATTACGCAGGACGGGAACAGCATGATTAAGACAGGCTGGGAATCAAATCTGCTGGGCTCTGGTGGTGAACAGACTATGATCGAATTTGACGGTTCCGATGTTATTCGCTTGGAGATCAATCCGACACTCTTTGACGGGTCTTTGGTCGTAAAAGGCGATACCATCGCGACAATCCTATCTCTGGCAACCGAATCGGCTATTGAGGAGTTGCAAGCAGACCTTGAGATATTACAAGCGTCCCAAGCCGCCCTGAGAGAGGGCTCCCGCCCTGTCGATATCGATATCGCCATGCGAGAGGTCGAATTCGCAAACGCCTCGCTTGAGGCGTTGCGACCGGAATACGAAAGGACGAAAGAGCTTCACGACAAGGGGTTGGTAAGCCTCGAAGAGCTACAAAAAGTTGAGGGCGAGTACAAGACTCTGAAAGCAACAAGTCAATTAGCTGAGTCAAATCTCGAAGCCGTCAAAATGGGCGCCCGTCCCGTGGACATCGAGATTGCCGCAAGGGAGATTGACCGGCTTGAAAAGTTGCTCGGTCAAGCCCATCGGCGGCATGAGCTGAGGAATGTGCTGTTGACGCCTGTTCCCGGAATCTTCCGCATCGGTGACGCCCTTGGTTACATCGCCAAGGTCGTCCGCACCGACACACTCGCTGCATGTATCTCTCTGCAGGAATCGATGCTCTCCGATATTCGAACCGATTCAAATATCGATGTCACTCTCGCAGTCGATGGAAGGCAAGTCTCAGGACCCTTCAACAGGATTATCTATCGCAAAACTGCCAATAGCGGCAGCACAGTCGTCGGACTGATCGACAATCGAGACGGCTCCCTAAAGCCGGGAATGCATGGCCACGGCGTAATTGCGACGACGCCTCGCAGTCTCCTCTCCAGCGTCACCCGCACCCTTCGCACGAAATCCCGATGAGTATTGATAAAGGACAACATTGTCATTTGTAGATCAATTTGAACGGAAGGAGTTCAAGTATTTCGTCCCGCTCGTCCGGCTTGCAGACTTGCGCGAACGACTGCTTGCGCACATGGATTATGATCCTTACTGCAAGCGCTATGAGGCGAAAAGCTACCCCGTCAGAAGCATCTACCTTGATACGCATGGATTACTATTCTATTATGAAAAATTGGAGAGCCTTAAGGTGCGCAAAAAGCTTCGCTTACGCACTTACGACAGCGCTAATTCGCTGACGGTAGCTTTTCTGGAGATAAAACGGAAAATTGGCAATGCGGTATATAAAGAAAGAGCCGCAATTCCTTATACAGAAATTGTAAATATACTGAATGGGTCAAAAGTTACGCTGATTCACCCTGAAATTTTCACACAACAGACAGCCCTGAATAGATTTCTTTATTTAGTTAATAAACTAAATCTCCAACCAATAGTCTTAATAACATACGAGCGAGAGGCTTTTCAAGGAATTGATGATCCATCACTTAGGATTACTATGGATCAAAATGTTCGAAGCCACATGACCGACAATTTCGATGACCTGTTAAGTGAAAGTGATATGCGAACAATGGTCGATCTCCATTTTGTTCTGGAGGTTAAGTTCAGCCGTCAGATGCCTTTATGGCTGAGGGGGATCGTGCGCGACTTTCGTTTGCGGTTGCAATCGATATCCAAATATTGTGAGGGTGTCGATGTGTGGGGAGTGGGGGAAGGATATCAAAAGGAATCTGCATGAATATTTTTAGCGACGCCGCAGTACCTCTGCTTCAATTGACTCTGACTGAAATCCTCCTGAACATCCTGCTGTCGTTCGTTTTGGGGTTGCTTGTGGCGTTGGTTCACCGCTATACGAGCCGTGGTAAGGCCGTCAGCAGTTCGTTCCTGCACACGTTGGTTATTCTTTCGATGGTTGTGGCGTTGGTGATGATGGTGATCGGCAACAGCATTGCGCGGGCGTTCAGCCTCGTTGGAGCACTTTCGATCATCAGGTTCAGGACGGTCGTCAAGGAAAACCGCGACATTGCGTTCGTCTTTTTTGCACTGGCTGCTGGTATGGCGGCGGGGGTGGGGAATTACCCGATTGCGATTTATGGGGTCACATTGATATTGTTACTGCTGTTGGCGATGGATTTTGTCAGGTTTGGAGTCGCTCCGGCCGGAGTTTACATGATGAGATTTCAACGAATTCCGGAAGATACCGAACGCGACGATGTGATAAAGGTACTCGAAAAACTGACCTCCAGCCACACCCACCTCTCTGTCAAAACTGTCAAAATGGGGGCGTTTATCGAGCACTCCTTCCTGATCCGGCTAAAGAGGGGAGTATCCGAACAGCAGGTCGTGACGCAACTTTCGGCTCTTGAAGGCATGGAACGGGTGACGATGTTGGCTGAAGAGGGCGAGACGGAGGTTTAGATTGAAGGTCTAAGGTAAAAAGTTTAAGGTTTAAGGGAGCCGCACCGGATATTCGGGGCGGCTCTTTTTTGTTATGCCTTTGAAACACAATAGATTAAGTGATAGAATTCAAAATTGTCGTCACATTTTTGGAGGATAGGGCATTAGTCAAAAATCGATCACTGAGTCACAGAATGCTGGAAATGCTTATCAGATAGTGGCTACAGGCGTGATCGATTTGTGATCCAACAGGAAATCGATCACAGTAAAACTAATTACGAATTACGAATTACAAATGAAATTGGGGAATGACGAATTAAGAATTGTATGTAATATACGAAATATTGGGTATAAATGCAAGAGATTTGGCAACTATTTGCAGTGTTTATCGCATTAAGACGACTTTGCGGGTGAAAATTGAAGTGCCGGACTGGAGGCGGACGAGATAGACGCCTGCGGGGGCGGAAGCGGCGTTCCAGACGACAGTACGTTCCACCGTCGCCCCGCCGAGGGCGACGGGAGGCTGTTGTTGTACTGTCAGCCGCGGCGGGCTGACAGTGGAAAATACTTCGCGGCCGGAAAGGTCGTAGATGCGTAAGGAGACCCCCCCTACAATAGCATGGGGGGATTGCGAGACCCCCCCGCGAGCGGTGGGGAAGCCAGAGAACCGGATCGTTAGCATTGAGTTGAACGGGTTGGGCGAGACAGAAAGGATGCCTGCCGACCGCGGCGGGTCGGCAGTGGAACCGTCATGCGGGACGGCAAGGTCCCGCACCGTCACCTCCCACGACACAGTATCGGCCTCGACAGAGTCTGCTACTACGCACTGCACTTGGTAAGGCGGACAGCTGTCCGCCTCACCGCCCGCAATACCAAACGCCCACTCCAGCGCAACGGTGTCCTCCGCCGCAACCTCCCCATCGACAAGCCATTGGATGCTTAAGCTTTCATTCTCAGGCTCGCTCGGCACAATCTCGAAGTG
>CAMBDS010000040.1 GCA_945865405.1 Caldithrix abyssi DSM 13497 | reverse complement strand
ATTTTTTTATCTTTGTATAGTTGGGTGATGTGCTGGTCAAATGTCTGCATCTGGTAGGGATTCCAGCCTTGTTCTATTAAATCGGTGAATCCCTTGTTGTCTGCCAATTGAATCCGATCTCGAATTGCCGCCGTCATACGCATGATCTCCATCGCTGCAATTCTTCCCTCCATATCGCTACGAGTCAACAATCTTTGGGAAATTACCGCCTGAAGAGTCTCGGCGAGTCGAACTCTGACTGCAGGTTGCTCTGCTGGTTCAAAGACACCTAAAATTCGCAGGATTGTCCCTTCAGCTGTTCCTGTGTGGACCGTGCTGAACACTGCATGACCGGTTTCGGATGCTTTTATAGCAATTTCGACGGTCTCTCTGTCTCGCAACTCGCCGACCATTATGACGTCGGGATCCTGTCTTAACGTGGCCCGAAGAGCATTGGCAAAGCTTAATGTGTCTTCCCCAACGTCCCGTTGCATTATGAACGACGTCTTATCCCTAATCAGGAACTCAATAGGGTCTTCAATTGTAATGATTTTGCGTGCTTGAGTTTCGTTAATCTGGGAGAGCATCGCTGCCAACGTCGTAGATTTACCGCTACCGGTGGTACCTGTCACTAGGATAAGGCCTCTTGGTGTAAGCGCGATCTCTTTCAGGATGGCAGGAAGCCCCATTCCCTCTATAGACGGACTTTCGGCAGGAATCACTCTAAGTGCCAAAGTCAACGATCCTCGTTGGCGGGCTATATTTACCCTAAATCGTCCAACGGCTTTTACTGAAAACGAAGTATCGAAGTCGTATAAATCATCGAGATTGTTCAACAGTTTTTGTGCGACTGAACTTCCGGACTCATGTAATATACGCTTGACAATTTGAGTTACATCCTCAGTTGTCAATGTGCCTTCTGTCCCGGGAACGATGTCATTTCCTTCGCGAACCATGAATGGAGCACCAACTTTTATATGAACATCTGACGTTCCGAGTTTTAGAGCGGCGCCAAGAACTTGATCAAGTGTGGAGTTGTCCATTTAGCCAGCCAAAGGTAAGGTAATGGTCACTGTGAACTTTCCTTCATTGTAAGCACTCGCCTTAAAGCTTCCTCCACAAAATGTTGCCAGTTTCTGTGCTGCCTGGAACGAGATCGGTTGACGGGTCGCGCTTGAGAGTTGAAGTGATCCCTCACTGATGCTGATATTGAGAGATTCTCCTTGATCGACTCCGGAGATGATAATAGGTTGATCTTGATTTTTAGAAAGATCCAAAATCAAACCCTCGATTATTGCAGACAATAATTCTGGGTCAGCAGTCACGAAGCCTTCGTACAGCTTTTCTCGATCAATAGTTATATCAATTTGAGAGTTGTGAGAGCATACCTCTTGTACCAATCTTTCGAGGAACGTTTTAAACCTTACTGGTTTTGCGGAAAGGACAATTTCGTTTCTGTGGGCAAGATCGATCCTTTTGAATAATCTTTCAATTACCTCGCCTTGACCTCCTTCAGCGGAAATTGGGATAGCCTCTTTTACGCTGTTGATAACTTCCCCGGCGATATTGCCTTCAGCTTGACCGACGATACACTTTACTGAGTTCGCACGTTCATATCCCAGGGCAAGTTGGTCAGCAAATAGCGCCAGAAGTGCGAGGTCATCTTCAGCGAAACTATCCGGAGTGCTGTTAATCAGTTGAATAACGCCGAGCACTTTGCCATCATTGTCACGGAAAGGAGAACATATAACAGCACGGGTCGAAAATCCTGTAACGGCATCGAATTCAGGAAAAAATCGGTTGTCCTGTTGGGCATCTGCTACGAAAATGGCTTCACCCGTAATCGAAGAAGCGCCAGCGATTCCCTGACCCTTTTTCAGTACAATTTTGCTAAGACCTTCGCCTCGAATTACCATACCTTCAAGTGAATTTGTCGTTGGATTTAATACATAAACAGTACCACGTTCAGCATTCAATGTAACTAACGATTTATCGAGTAACCTTTGCCAAAGCTCGCTCCAGTCAAGCATGTCTCCAACTTCTTTCGAGACTGATAGCGCGGCCGCTATACGGGAGTATAGCTTGATGTTCTCTTCTGCAAGCTGGGCTAATGCTTTGATTAACCTTTGATCAGTCTTACGAAGTCTGTCGGCAAGTGCTTTGTTCAGATTTTGGAGTAGTTTCGGATTTGCCTCCATTATCGATTCGAGTGTCGTCCACCTCAGCTCCAATAAGCTTGTTGTTTGAGTTGTGACGGCTGTCGAGTTGTGCGAATGGCCCTCGATTAAGGCAATTTCCCCAAAAAACTCACCAGCACCCAAAAGGACTCCTCGATTATCGAGAGTCATGCCTTCGGTGAAGAATCTTAACTTCCCCAGCATAGACGATGTAAAGACTTTCGGCGGGGTCCCCGGGTGCGTAAATTTGTGAGTTAGCCTCTAACTCAATTGTGGTTGAACCGTCACCAATTGCTTGAATTTCGGCGTCACCCAATCCAGCTAACAAGTCGTAGATCATTGTCCCTCCTTTCAAGATCTAATAATATACCGAATTGATTGCCAGAATGATACTGGAAGGAAGCAGTTGGTCGAATGTTTTTGTTGCCTTCCATATAATCGGAATCTATATTGTGAGCAGCCAAGCATTGACAAGAAAATTGTAACAATTCGAGTGTCCGATGCCAAACGAAGTTACTTGGCCACCTGTCACCCCCCGATTGACCGTAGATGCTGTTATACGCATAAACAACGGTATTGTGTTAATTAAGCGTAAACACCACCCGCTTGGATGGGCTTTACCAGGCGGGTTTGTCGAAATAGGCGAGACAGTCGAGGATGCCGCGCGACGTGAAGCCCATGAAGAAACAGGGCTTCAGATCGAGAAACTCTGGCTGGTCGGCGTCTATTCCGATCCATCTCGTGACCCGCGCTTTCACACGGTCGGAGTAGTCTTCGGGGCAATCGCAAGTGGAATTCCTGCTGGTGGCGATGATGCCTCCGAAGCACATATCATTGAAGATTCAAAACTTCCCACAGTCTTCGCCTTTGATCATGGTCAAATCGTCAGTGATTTTCTCCGATTGGAGGAATTCGCAACATCCAGACAAGTCCGTATATAGTAATTGATCTTAACGAATTTCGGAACAGTGTAATGAGAATTTACTTACGTAGTGCCGTCATAGTAACGCTTTTACTTTCTCGGACATCACTCGCCGCGCCTGATGCGATCAAAGGTCTCGTAACGGGTGATTCTGCCACTGCTTTGATCAGTGCCGCCCAACTATCGAGTCAGCCACCTGAAAGTTTAGCTGTCTGGATCAGAAATTTCAATGACTTCCCGCCCCCCGATACTCTCGGCTGGGCGACGATGCTTAAACACGAAATAAACGACACATTTACCGCGCCTGCCTGGCTTTACATACCTACCAGTTACAAATCGCACAGTCCAACACCTTTTGTCATTGCTCTTCATGGCGGTGTATCCGGTGAGAAATTCCGTGACGCTTCCACCAAAAATTGGCACGATGATACAGTTTTCCAACTCGCCGAGCAGCATGGCTGGCTCGTCCTTTACCCACTTGGCAAGACTGGCTGCGCATGGTGGGACAAAGTTGGCATGGATAACATCCTTTGGTATGTTCGCGAAGTGAAAAGACGTTACAATGTCGATGATGACAGGATTACAATGTGCGGATTTTCCGACGGCGGTTCTGGCAGCTACCATTTTGCTATGCTTGCGCCCACCGACTTCGCGGTCTTCTTCCCCTGGTCAGGTAATCCTTCGGTCGGAACACACGCCGGCGGAATTCAAACTTACTTGGAAAATATGCAGAGACGCCCTCTGTTCGCTTCCAACGGAGGTAAGGATCAACTTTATCCCGCTGTTGAGATTGAGCGGCATCATCGCCTAATCCTCAATACCGGGGCGAGTCTCAGCGCATCTTATTGTGATACAGCTGGACACAATGTAAGTTACATGAAAAATGAATGGCAGGCTATGCCTGATCGGTTCTCACGCAATTCACGAGATCCTTTTCCTCCCGAGATCTATCTTGAAACTGCCGATATCGGGTTTGGTGCAGCAGATTGGCTTCAGATTACTACAATCGACACATCTCGCGACAGCGCCTGGTGGTATGAGGACCTCAATCTAAAAGAGACGGATGACCGCATCTCAATCGGGTTCAATCCCGATCAGGAATACACAGGCAAAGGCGTAAGAATCGGCGGAGTCTCCCGCGATCCCGAATCGCCTGCTTTTAAGGCAGGGGTGCAAGTTGGGGACATCATTGTTCAGATCGACGACATCAAAATAGCTGGAATGGATGATGTCGTTCGAGCTAAAGAAGGTCGAAAAAGGGGTGACAAGATCAAACTGATCTTTAAGCGAGGATCAAAAAAAATTGTGTCTGAATCCACCTATCCCCCAAGTCAAGAGTACGATGCTTATCCACGGAACCAAAAATCGGGAGTGCTAAGAGCCAGACGAGTTGGAAACACTTTCGAAATTCAGTCAATGCGTGTCTCAGCTCTCGGCATTTTCCTCTCTCCTGATCTTGTCCGCTTCGAACAACCAGTCAAGGTCCTAATAGCTCAGGATACGAATCTCAAGGAAGTCTTCAACAGCGTAGTTACCCCCAACTCCAAGACTATGCTGAAGCATTTCCTGAAAGACCGCGATAGAAAACGGATGGTTTATGCAGAATTGAATTTGGATGTTCCACAGAATTGACGCTTGAAGTCAGCAGACATTTTCTGTTTCAAACTCAGCTTGCTTTGCGCTACTCGTTAAAGTACATTATCATATTGCATCCGGTGGTAATATTTCATCGGATGATTGCTTGGTTTCCCCGGTATCTCCTAACCTCACCGGAACAATGACTTTCACCTCTAAAAAACTTTCAATTCTCTTAGTTGTCTGGTTCGCAAGCCTTTGGCTTGTTGCCAGCTCATTTGCCGAACTTGAGCCTCCCGACGAAGACGCCAAGCACAAGGGCCCCGTCCGCATAGACCTTGCCAACCCCAATATTCAGAACCGTGTGCATCGCGTTGGCAACATGTGGATGAACATAACGAATTACGGCTACTTTGGCAATTATTCTATATGGGGAGGTCAGGGGTTGACCGACCCCGAGTATCCCGGGACCTGGGCACCGCAGTGTGAATACCCTGCCGGTTCCAAGACGCAGTATCTCTTTCAGGGAGCATTGTGGCTTGGTGCACTCGTATTGGATGAAGGTTTTGAATTTCCTCGTGTCTCAACCGGAACAGATGGTTGGGTCAGACCTCGTGTGAATGAAATGTACCCGCCTGAAGGCGATCCGGGCGAGATTATTGAAAAATCTAATCGACCGAACTCTTTTAATCGTCTTGGGGATTACGTTACGGATCCGTCTGCGGTTTCCGAACAAGACTTCAATATTACATATTCCGATACCCTGACCGACAACTTTTATGTCGATTCTGATCCGATCGACGGCGAGCACTACCCACTCGGTCTTAAAATTACCCAGAAGTCGTATGCATGGAGCTATAATTATGCTCAAAACTTCATCATTATCGACTGGGAAATCGAGAATATTGCTGGTAATTATCTTAAAAATTTGTATGTCGGTCTTTACATCGATGCCGATGTAGGCTGGGAAGGTGAGCCTGCCAATTGGTTCAACGATGATATCTGTGGTTTTCAACGGATGTTCTATTATGAACGTCCCGACGGTGAAATCGACTCGTCCGTTATCAATACCGCTTGGATTGCTGATAACGATGGCAGACCAGTTGCCCAATCTGCTGGTAACGATTTTACCACTCCCGCTGTCACTGGAGTACGGGTTGTTCGTGCGCCTAACCCTCAACTTAGGACAAGCTTTAACTGGTGGATTTCAAACGGAGTTGCCGATAACGATTTTGGGCCGTCGTGGGATGATGATAATGCTCCCGGAGGTTGGACGAATGTTTATGGAACTCCGATGGGAGATACTCGAAAGTACTTTATTCTCTCTAACGGCGAATTTGACTATGACCAAACCTACACCAACGATCCAGGCTACATCAATGACCACCCGCAACTTGTCCGTGACCGATGGGACCCGAATGTCATCCTGGAAAATCACTCATGGAAGGTTCCGGGTGTGAACGATGAGACGCCTGAGGGACTTACAAACGATCTGGCAAACGGTTTCGATACCCGCTATCTGCTTTCCTGGGGGCCGCTGGGAATCTTTGACCACGTCGATCAGGCTGGAAACAATGTCTATCGCCTCAACCCCGGTGAAAAATTCTCGATGACCATCGCCTACGTAGCTGGTGACGCTTTCCACAACAAGAACGCAGCACAGCCGGACAATGCGTCGATAGATCCATCACTATTCAACTTCAACAGCCTCAGATATAACGCAGATTGGTCGGCAAAAGTATATGACAATCCGCTCGTAGATACACCTATTTACGACTGGGGTAATGACCATCAGCCAGGCACAGGCGACCGCGACGGTTCCGAGGGTGACCGTGAAAAAGACTCAGGAGATGGTTGGTATGGTGAAGACGTTGGCGAAGACGGGTTATACGCGCTAACTCGAGGCGATATCGCATACAAATGGGAGGGCGGCACTCGAACGCAATTGATCTATCAAGGGCCAGATGCCGGTGAAGCAGATGGCCACCTTTCAAGAACAGAAGATGCCCTCGAGCGTCCCGAAGAACTTCTCTACACTCGCCTAAATGGTATGCTTGATCATGGCGATTCATACCCCGACTTCCAGGGTCCTCCTCCGCCTCCGGTGCCTGATCTTACCTTGTTGACTGAGCCGGTAATTTTGATAAGGGATGGCCAAATCTTGGACCTCGGCATCGAGGAGTTGAAACACTGGGTGGTGCTTGTCTGGAACAAAACTCCTTCGGAATCCGAAAGTTACGTCGATCCATTTTCACGCGAAGGTGACTTCGAAGGATATCGCGTATATGTCTCAAATACCGGGCTTGAGCGAGATTTTGCCTTTCTCGACGAGTTTGATCGCGTAGATTACGCCTATTACGGAGCCGGTGACAGCCTTGCTTCCAAGCCTATACCTAATCCCGATGGAATTCCGTCGGATACTTCAGTTGGTGGAATTCGGTTGGAGTTAAGACCTGTCGGTCGCAACATCGGTCTTGAAGGCGGCGGAGCATTGTACTTCGATGAAGGTACCGAAAATTACTATTATGTTCTACGTGACGCGCACCCGATGATTCCCCGCTATTATTCTGTAACTGCTTACGACTATGGCGACTATAAAACCGGTACACCTCCCTTGGAATCAGCTCGCCGCGCCAACATGATTTTCTCTGCACCTTCCGGTTCTGACAAGCTAAAAGTGGGTGTAGTTCCAAATCCCTACCGGGCTTCTCAGGATTATACAGCGGCTCATGGAGGTGGCCTCTCATGGGAAAATCGTGATGATGGGACACCTGATTTCTTTCCCCAGACTGACCGACGGCTCTACTTCTATAATCTTCCAAGAGTCTGTCTAATACGGATCTATTCAGTTTCAGGCGATCTCATTGATATCGTCGCGCACAACACAGGCGGCGACGATCAACAGGGCTGGAATCCGGACTTCGCAGAGGGTTGGGATCTGAATTCGAGAAATCACCAGCAGGTTGTGTCGGGATTGTATCTTTTCACTGTCGAAGATCAGACGGAAGGGGTCGGTGGGAGTTTGGAGGCTGGGAAATTTGTGATTATCAGGTAGCGATAAGGGTTGTCAATCAAATCATTCAAGCCGCTAAATTCTTCTGAATTAGCGGCTTGAATGATTGAAATGAAATTAAGTGTGGTAGAGGCAACGCAAAATGATTGTTGGTAACGTTCAATCTTTCCTTGCATGAAGCTTTCCGATAGCGTGTTGCACAGCAATTCGAGGAGAGGAAACAAAGGTAACTATCTTTTTCGTATCCGTAATTCTTCCTACTACAGATTTCCAAAACGAGCCGAGAGCAACTGCCGGGCGGAGCGGTAGAAAACCCTTGAGCTGTGTCTCAATCACCATGGATAGCTCGACCAAAGTTCCGCTTGAACCAGGACAGATAATGTAACCATCGGCAAGCCAGACCAAGGCCAACATCCTTTGGTCCCATCGATCAGTGACCCATACGTCCGTGATAAACCGATTGGATTGCTTCTCTGGCAAATCCATGCAGGTTATTCCAACCACCTTTCCCCCAACAGAAGCCGCACCTTCTGAAACAGCCTCCATAGCTCCTCCATATCCGCCATTCATGGTGACCGCACCTGCCTTGGCAATTTCGACTCCCACTGCAACCGCTTTTTTCCAATCACTCGAGTCCTTTTCAGTTATAGCACTGCCAAAAACAGCCACAAAAGGCGCATGGCGTCCAAGTTGAGTTCGTAACGCGCGTTTTCGTTGAGCCATGTCCATGAACCAATTGTCACCAATCGTCGTTATCTGATTGGCTTCGAGTACGCCGGGGAGGATTCTTGCCAAAGGGGTCTCTTTTTATTGAATGTTAGTTAATCAATTTGTTGTAAACGGCTCGAAAGCATGAACACAAAATGGTAACTGTTTGCGATCCGCAGGTTTTGATCACTTACAAGATACTAAGTCGCTTTGATCGATGCAATCCAATTGTGATAAGTAGAAGGTATAAATGAGACTAAACTTGGAATTACTTGCATCATGTTGCGTTCAGAGTTATATTTCTTAGCTTCTGGAGTAATAGATGGTGGACTTGTGAGTGACAGCCTTCAAAGCAGATTAATCGATCTTCGATCCCGAATTTCTTCAACTGCCAAGGAGCAGGGAAGGAATTCTGCCGAGATTATTTTGATCGGTGTCTCGAAGACCCGCACGGCTGAAGAAATTGTCGCTGCATATCAACTTGGACTCTCTGATTTTGGTGAAAACCGTGTTCAGGAAGCGTTTGTAAAATGTGCTGAAGTCAACCTGCTCATTGGAATCGAATCTGGTATCCGTAAAATTTGCTGGCATCTGATCGGACATCTCCAGTCGAACAAGGTCAACCGGGCAGTAGAACTCTTCGAGGTGATTCACTCTATCGACACGGTTGATTTGGCACGCAGAGTAGGCGAAGCAGCCGGGTCAATCGGTAAGGTGGTCAATTGTTATGTTCAGGTGAACGCTTCTGAGGAGGCAACCAAGTCAGGAACAAGTTTTGCCGAAGCCGAGTATGTTGCCTCAAGCATTGTCGCGCAAAATTCCCTAAGACTTCTTGGGTTTATGACAATCGGACCTTTAACCGATGACGTAACCGCAGTCGAAGACAGCTTCAAAAGGCTGCAGGATCTTCGCGACAGCATCGAAAAGATTCATCCCGATTGGGGGAAATTGGGACTTTCTATGGGGATGAGCAACGATTTTGAGTTGGCAATTGCTTGTGGATCGACCACAGTGAGGGTTGGATCCGCACTCTTTGGTGAGCGAGATTACTCGCAAGGTTTTGGAAGTGCTTAAGGAGACTCTTTGATAAGTCCGGTAGAAATCAAGAAACATGAGTTCAGTCGCGCCGTTCGTGGTTACGACCCTATTGAGGTGCGCAATTTTCTTGAAACCATCGCTGCCGAAATCGAACGAATGGGGGAGAGCCTTCGCAATCAAACGAGCGAGATCGAAGTCATCCGCGCCGAGCTTTCCGCCTTCCAGCGCATGGAGCACAATATGCGCGAAGCTATGGTTAACGTTCAGGAAACCCTTAAGGACGCCCGCGAAGGAGCCCGAAAAGAATCTGATCTAATGCGGCGTGAAGCTGAGGTTATCGCCGAAAGGATCATTTCGGACGCTCGCAAAAAGGGTGAGGATGTTCGCAGGGAGTTGGAGACTCTCGGCCATCGTCGGGACAGCCTTGCACGGAAATTACGTGCTTTACTCAGGTCGGAGTTGGAACTTATCGAAATGCTTGAAGACGACGAGCCAAAAGCGCAGCCTATCCCCCAGGTTGTTCGTGAAGTGAATGGAATTCCGCATGAAGGTTGATGCGATGCCGCTTTTTGACCGATTGACAACAGCGGTCAAACATATTGAGCAAATTACTGGTAATACATCTCCTGAAGTCGCTCTGATATTTGGCAGTGGATTAGGGCAGATTGCCGGAGGAATGAAAGTTGATCATGAAATCGATTACGCAGAGATTCCCGGTTTTGTTCAGACAACGCTCAACTTTCACAAGGGTAGGTTGCTTTTCGGGACAATCTCCGGAAAACGCGTCGTAGCAATGGATGGAAGGCTCCACCGCTATGAAGGTTTGACGATGCAGCAGGTTGTTTTTCCCGTCCGTGTGATGAGGATGTTGGGCACCAGGAAGCTCTTTCTTTCTAACATCTCCGGGGGCTTAAACCCCGAGTTTCGAGCCGGAGGGATCGCCGTTATCACAGACCAAATCAATCTCATGGGGGATAATCCCTTAATCGGAGAGAACGACGAACGTCTCGGACCACGTTACCCTGACATGATCGAACCGTACAGCTACAAATGGATCGCTGCCGCTGAGCAAGCCGCCTGTGCAATGGACATCCGACTTCCTCGCGCTGTTTATGCCGCTGTCACAGGCCCTTGCTTTGAAACTCGCGCCGAATATCGGATGTTGCGATTGATGGGAGCCGATCTGATCGGTATGTCAAGCGTCCCAGAGGTCATCGCCGCAGTTCACATGGGTATGGAGGTGATGGGGCTAAGTCTCATTTCGGATG
>CAMBDS010000039.1 GCA_945865405.1 Caldithrix abyssi DSM 13497 | reverse complement strand
TACAAAATTACGTAGGGGCGGTTCGCGAACCGCCCCTACGTAATTTATCATTCAACCATGACCGACTACTTGTAGCAGATGTCCAGCGTTCGTGCCGCCGCCGCTTCGTTGAAGCGGGAGACAGGCGTGGTGATCGGTGCATTGTGGAGCATATCCGGGTCTTCGCGAGACTCTCTGTCGATTTGTAGCATTACATCGGCAAACGAGTCGAGCGTGTCGAGCGTTTCGGTTTCAGTCGGTTCGATCATCAATGCTTCATGAACGAGATGCGGGAAGTTGATCGTTGGCGCGTGAAAGCCAAAGTCGAGCAACCGCTTGGCAATATCGACGGCTTTGATGCCCCTGGCGACCTGATTGTCGGCTGAGAAGACGACTTCATGAGTGCAGAACGGATCAAATGGGAGCTTGTAGGCTCCTTTAAGACGGGCGAGAAGGTAGTTGGCGTTTAATATTGCCGTTTCAGTCATATTCTTCAGCCCTTCGGCTCCGAGCGATTTCATATAAGCCAGTGCGCGGACGTGCATCCCGAAGTTGCCGTACCAGCCGTGCATCCTGCCGACCGAATGGGGGCGGTTGTAGTCCCAATCAAGTGAACCGTCCGGTCGCTCTTGAATTCGTGGAACGGGGAGGAACTGTTCGAGGTCGGATCTGACGGCGACAGGTCCCGATCCAGGTCCACCACCACCATGAGGCGTCGAAAAAGTCTTGTGAAGGTTAATATGCAAAATATCGAAGCCCATCTCTCCCGGTCTTGCCAACCCGACGAGGCTGTTCAGGTTTGCCCCGTCCATATAGAGAAGCGCTCCGGCGTCGTGAACGGCTTTGGCCACTTGATCGATCTCATTCTCAAAGACGCCAGCTGTATTCGGGTTAGTTACCATTAGCGCCGCTACATCAGGTCCAAGTGCATCTTTCAATAATGCAAGATCAACTCTACCGCGCCGGTTGGAAGGGATAGAAACAACCTCATATCCCGCCATCGCAATCGAAGCCGGGTTGGTTCCATGCGCCGAATCGGGGATGAGGACCTTTGTGCGCTTTTCTCCACGCATTTGGTGGTAATTGCGTACGATAAATATTCCGGTCAATTCTCCATGTGATCCGGCCGCTGGTTGCAGAGTCACCGCCCCAAGACCTGAAATTTCGATCAGCCAATGTTCAAGCTCCTTCATAAGTCTGAGCGCGCCTTGAACCGTCGAGACAGGCTGGGATGGATGAAGTCCGGCAAACGATGGAAGTGCAGCAAGCGATTCATTCACCTTGGGGTTGTACTTCATCGTGCAGGAACCAAGCGGATAAAAACCTTTATCGACGTGATGGTTCAGCACCGAGAGGTTGACAAAGTGGCGAACTACCTCTGGTTCGGCGACCTGTGGGAGAGGCAAATCATCCCTAAGCAATTCTGCTGCGGGGAGCGGGATGTACCCAGGAATATCCGAAACAGGGATATAGCTGTGACGTGTCGTAGGACGGCTTAATTCGAATATCAGGGGCGGAAGTGCCACAGGTAACTCCAACAAATGTTTGATAATACCGCATTATGACTTGGGTGACGGCATCTATGGAAAATCTGACCTATAATTTAGGCTCACGAAGCCCCAAAACTACTATTTTTCTCCGACCATCATGATCGAAAGTGCGAAAGAGTTGACGATATTCTGCGGGCTCTCGCTGCGACTCGTTAAGATTATCGGAAAAGGAGCTCCAACAATTACCGATGCGGAATAAGCGCCGCACAGAGTTATCAATGATTTGAACAGTAAGTTACCAACCTGAATCGAATCGACGACGAGCACATCAGCAGATCCGGCGACTGAACTGTGCATCTTCTTCTTTTTAACTGCAGCAGGAGACAAGCTTAAATCAAGTGACAACGGGCCATCGAGAGATACGCCTTTCGGGAACTGTCCACGTTCGCTCATCTTGGCGATAACGGCTTCCTCAAGTGAGACCGGCATCCCTGGAGTGACAGTTTCGACCGCCGCAAGTAGCGCGATTTTCGGTTCCGTTACCCCAAGAAAGGAGATAAATTCGGTCGCGTTTTGGATCAGTTTCAGGCGACCCGGAAGATCGAGATTTACCGAGAGCGCGCAATCTGTAATCAGCACCAGCCGATCAATATCCTTTAGCTCTGTTACGACGATGTTCGTCCAAAGTTCACCCGAGTTTTTCAAAGCGAGGTCTCTGGCGAAAAGTGTGGTGAAAAAGTCCCTAGCCAACAATTTCCCGCGCATCAGAATATCAGCTTTGTGATTAGATATCATTTCTGCGGCGCGTCGGGTCGCCTCGTGTTGGTCGCGCTCATCGATAATCACCCATCCGACATTGCTTTCGCCAGCCTGCTCAAGCTCGTAATTGATGTGTCGCGCCCGTCCAATCACAATTGGCGATACCAGACCCATCGCCTTTGCCAACGCCATTGCACGCAAGGTGAGGGGATCTTCACCGACCGGGACAACGACCTTGTAAGGTCCAAATTCATTTGCCAACTTGTGAGCGTTGGCTCGAATATCGTCGAATGATCGTTGGGGTTTCTCTACCTCATACTTCAAGTGCATCGCTTATCTCTCCTTTAGGAAGTGTGCCAGAACGACTGCCAGTGCTATTGAAGAGAGCTTATTGAATGCATTATCGGCTCTTGAGACGAGGCTGATGGGGACGCCAGCTCCAACAATCACTCCGGCAAAGGTTGCCCCGCCAAAAAGGATAAGTGATTTTGCCAGAACATTCGCCTCCTCGATAGATCCTGCTACCACAATATCGGCTTGGCCAGCAACATCACTCTTCAATTTTTGGTATTCAGCAGCTTCCGGACGAATCGCAGTGTCGAACCCCATTGGGCCATCGATTATGCAATGCTTTATTTGGTCTCTTTGCGCCATTTTAGACAGAGCCGCCGCTTCGAAAGTGTCCTTGAACTCCTCCACTATGTAATCTACAGTGCTGAGAACAGCGACTCGAGGGACTTCGACTCCCAACGCGCGAAGAACGAGGACACTGTTGCGAATCATCTCTACCTTGTGAGAGAACGTCGGCTTGATAACCATTCCCCCGTCTGTGACCCCTAATAGCTTGGGGTATTTTGGTGTCGATAGTACCGCAGTATGGGAAAGAAGACCCCGCCTCCGCAAACCGTATTCCTGCTTGAGAATGCTTTTCAACAACTTGCTGGTCGGTAGTATGCCCTTCATGATAAAGTGAGCTTCGCCAGCACCGACAGTACGAGCCGTCATTTCTGCAGATTCTTCATCGTTCTCAGTCTCGACTATCTTAAAGTCGGAAGGTTTGCCGCCGTGTAACTCGATCAAGGAGCCGATTTTGCTGGCGTCGCCGAACAGGACTCCAGTGGCGATTCCTTCCGAGTGAGACCTGACAACTGCCTCTATCGCCGCATCGTCATGAGCAGCAGCGACTGCGACTTTGTGAGGCATTCCTTCACTTGATATCTCCCTCGCCCGCCGAATGATATCATCCATGTTGGTTAAGAGTGGGTAACTTGCTTTCGATGGCATAGGCTTAAAGCTGAATTTAATGTAGTTTTTCCATGTGCGAAATTACACAAATATAGCTAATATTGCCCATCGTTAACAATCCATTGCCTGTAAGAGACGACCGTTCGCCAAACTTTCCTCCTACAACAGTTCAAAATCAAAATTGCCAAGTAAGAACTCTGCGATTTGCTCCCAACTCCATAGCACATGCTTGTAAAAAGCTTATATCTGAATTATTTTCTCTTAACGACATGAAACGATATTCATTACAGCTATGGGAGCCAAGTTGAGAGGGGTTAAGGAAATGATGAACACAAATAGGGCTACTGCAGGGATTTTTCTTTTAAGCGTCTCTCTGCTGACGTTTGAACTAACGCTGATCCGTGTCTATTCGGCGACTTTATTCTACCATTTCGCGTTTATGGCGATCTCAGTCGCGATGTTGGGGCTATCCGTTGCCGCACTGACAGTTCACAAACGACCTCAGAATTTTCTGGCAGAAGACCTTCCCAAGTGGGGATCGTTCTGGAGCGCCTGTTACGCCCTTTCACTGATTGTAATCCTTGAAATTACTTTTCGAATTCCTGTAAACGCCTATTTGGCGCCAGATGCAATCGCTGACAAGCTATCTATAATCTATATCCTGAGCGCCATTCCGTTCTATTTTGCAGGTCTGGTGTTTAGCGGCTTGTTTGCCTCCCATACAAAGATTATCGGTCGGCTTTACGCATGGGATCTTATCGGGGCAGGGCTGGGAGCCATCCTTATCATCCCTCTATTGAATTGGTCGGGCGGCGAGGCGGGCCCTTTCATTATTGCAGCGTCAGGGTTTGGAGCAGCAGCAATATTCGGGATCAAGCACCGCCGCAATCTCTTCCTTGGACTTGCGGGGCTCGCTCTTATGTTTGCCCTGACTAATCACTCATTTGGTTGGTTGAAGGTCAAATATAGCAAGGGGGCACTCCTCGAAAACCTTGACATAAAGTACAATCGTTGGAATTCCATATCCCGAATTATGGCGATTCCATTTAGGCCTGGCACTGACGCAGCCTACACGTGGTGCCCATCGCCTAAATACCCACTACCGGTTATGCCCCACCTTAGCCTGATGATCGACGATGGAGCCGCGACACCTGTTCTGCCGTTTAACGGAACCAATCTCGAGCCGATCAGCTACCTGAGAAACGATCTGACGTCGCTTTCCCATCGGCTTCACGGCGACGGAAATACAATGGTTATCGGTTGTGGAGGAGGTCGGGACGTCCTGACAGGTTTGTTATTCGATGCCGATCATATCGACGCCGTCGATATCAACCCACTTATCTTCGATGCGATGAACGGCAAGCTCGCCGACTTTAACGGCCACGTTTACTCGCACCCAAAAGTCAGCGCAATTACCTCGGAGGGAAGGGCTTATGCCCGCCGAAATCCGGGCAAATACGATCTGCTTCAGGTTGCAATGATTGACACTTGGGCTGCGACGACCGCAGGAGCATACAGTCTCTCCGAAAATAGCCTCTACACTGTTGAAGCATTTGAAGATTATATCAGAGCTCTGAAGCCCGGCGGGATGATAAGCTTCACACGATTCCATTTCGAACCACCGCGTCAAACGCTAAAGATCGTCTCCCTCTACCTCGAAGCGGCAAAACAGATGGGCATTACCGAGCCTGACAAGTGTATTTTGGTCGCATATTACGAAAGTCTCGCCACAATAATCCTCAAGGCCGAGCCTTTCACAGCGGCAGAAATAACTCAGTTCAAATCTGACGTTTCTGATCTTGGCTTTTACATAGTCTATACGCCGACCGACAGGGTAAATTCCTATTTCCGCACCTTAATCGAATCGAAGAACCGGGACGGCTTTTACAAGCAGTTCCCCTTCGATGTTCGCCCCAATACCGACGAACGTCCTTTCTTCTTCAATAATTTGAAGATGAAAGACTTCTTGCAGGTATTTGAGATAAAAGAGGGGCAGCGTTTCAACTATTACGCCACCTACACGCTATTGGTGTTGCTCGGACTTTCGATGGTCGCTGTGTTGATTGTGTTGATATTGCCTCAGATTTTTTGGGGCGAAAAACTCTTGCAATTTCCCGGCAGAGGAGCACTCTTGCTATACTTTGTCGGTTTGGGTTTAGCGTATATTATGATCGAGACGGCGCTACTTCAACGATTTGTCCTTCTGCTTGAGAATCCAACAGTTTCTGCAAGTGCAGTCGTTGCAGGGATGCTGATATCGAGTGGATTGGGAAGCTGGTTCTACGGCAATCTTAAGGAGTCCGAAAAGCAGGTCTGGATAAAGAGAGCCTTCATTGCCATCGGCATCGGAATGGCTGTCCACATATTCTTCGGTTATCAGATAATTCACTTGATGATCGGGTTGCCGATGGTAGTAAAAATCATTGCGACTGCCATGCTCTTGCTCCCACTTGGATTCGCGATGGGTATTCCTCTTCCGGCGGGCTTAACCGCTGCTGGAAAACGAAGCGAAGGTACCGTCGCGTGGTGCTGGGCGATAAATGGTGCCGCCAGCGTCGTTGCCTCACCTTTTGCAGTTACTCTTGCTATGGCAAAGGGCTTTAACACCGTATTAATCGTCTCTCTATTGATCTACGCCGGTGCGTTTTGCTTTTGGATAGTCTGGAAAAAGGGCGAAGGCATGGGCCTGATTTCAGCAGAAAAGACTACCTGATGTTCGAAACGCTTCGTAGCAAGATTCTCGGTTCTCTGGTTGTTGCTTCTGTAGTTTCGATTGCTGTTTCGACTCTCTCAGTCAACTATCTTTTCCTTGACGACGAACGGGAAGCTATTGCGCAAAGGCTGAATCTTGTGGCGATTATGACCCATACAACCCTTCATAAGCTTATGGAGCAATATCATCAACCGGCTTCAGAGGAGTTCATTCTTAATATCGCACGACAACAGCCATTAAGAAACGTGAGGGTAATTGGTGCTGACGGAGTCATAACAGTATCGAGTGATCCCGGCGATGTCGATAAAATCTTTAGTGAGCCGAATATTCTCTTGCCCGACAGCAGTTTTGCCAACTACCTCCGCGTCAAAAACGGAAAATCGGTCATCACTTCAATTTCTCCATTTTACCGAACTCAAGAGTGTGCATCGTGTCATGCCGGTAGCGAAAAAGTATTAGGGTATATCAATGTCGATATCGCCGCAGATGAGATTGAGTCAGGAATCGACAAAGCACAGCGCTGGATAGTTGCATCATCCTTATTTGTGGCTATTATATTTATTGGAACCGCTTTTGGCGTCCACTTCAGATTTGTTAAGCGACGTACCCGTCAACTTGCGGTCGGTATTTCTCAGCTCGCAGAAGGCAATTTCAGCTATCGGATCGAGTCAAAGCAACGCGATGAACTTGCTGTCCTCGCCAGCCAGATCAATCGCCTCGGTGACCAACTCAATCACATGAAACAGGAGCTTGAGAAATCTCACCAATCCGAATTGGAAAGAGCAGAGAGGATGGCCTCGGTGGGTGAACTTGCCGCTTCTATTGCTCACGAAATTCGTAATCCGGTTGCTGGGATTTCGAGTGCCATGCAAGTTCTGTCTTCTGAGTTACCTCCGGGCGACGAGCGTGCAGTAATTTTCGATGAGATCGTTCACCAGACTCAGCGGGTTAACCGTGCCGTGAACGACCTGTTAAGTTACGCGCGGCCATCGACTCCGGAATTATCTGTAGGATCCATCAACGAACCCTTCTTACGTGCTCTGGTGTTGATGGAAGCTCAGCAACACGCCGCCAAAGTAGAAATTGTACGACAGATCGAACCAAATCTGCCTCCCGTGTTGCTCGATGCAGATCAGATGAAGCAGGTATTTGTCAATCTTGTGATGAATGCGCTTCAAGCCATGCACAATGGCGGTATTCTCACATTACGAACTTACACCGAGGGAGAAGATGTAATCGTTGAGGTTGCCGACAACGGGCCAGGAATACCCGAGAACGTAATCCACGACATCTTTAAACCTTTCTTCACAACTAAACACCAGGGTACCGGCTTGGGTCTCTCAATCTGTCGTTCCATCATTGAAAGCCATTGCGGACGCATGGAAGTAAAGTCCATCAAAGGCGAAGGCGCAACATTCCGTATCACTCTACCGATACATCGCTTAGAAGAGGAGAAAGTACTGGTTTGACAGGTGCAAAAATTCTTGTCATCGACGACGAAAAACTGATCAGATGGTCCTTGGAAAAAGGACTCAAGCAAATCGGATTTCAAATTGAAACAGCCTCTACTGGTGAGGAAGGACTGCAAAAATTCGAGTCATTCCTGCCTGATGCGGTCATTCTCGATAACAAACTTCCCGGAATTCAAGGTCTCGATATCCTGAATGAACTGCGCTCTCGCGATCCACGGTTGGTTGTGCTCTTTATGACTGCCTATGGCACCATCGAAACGGCAGTCGAAGCGATGAAACGCGGGGCTTATGATTATATCAATAAGCCATTCGTATTCGAAGAAATAAAGCAACTCCTCGATAAAGCGCTCTACGTCCAACGTCTCGACACCGAAGTCCAGTCACTCAAAGCGGTAGTTCAAAAACAGTATGACACCGAAAATGTGATTTCCTTCTCGCCCGCTATGAGGAACATCCTCTCAATGGTCGATAAAATTGCCAGAAGCGAAGCCCCAACAGTAATGTTAACGGGCGAATCGGGTACTGGTAAGGATTTGATGGCGCGGGTAATCCATGAGAGAGGACCACGTCGCCAAAGACCTTTTGTGACAATCAACTGCTCGGCTCTACCCGAATCGCTCCTTGAAAGTGAACTTTTTGGTTATGAAAAGGGAGCTTTCACTGATGCAAAACAAATGAAGCGCGGGCAATTCGAGCTCGCCTCAGGTGGCACTATTTACCTGGACGAGATCGGTGAAATTGCGCTTGGGCTTCAAGTCAAATTGTTGCAAGTCATCGAGAACAGGATGTTTCGGCGAGTAGGAGGCGTAAAAGACATTATGGTCGAATCGCTGATTATCGCCGCGACAAATATCAACCTTGCCAGCGCTGTCGAAGCAGGGATGTTCCGTCGTGATCTATTTTACCGATTAAACCTAATTCCCATCGAGTTGCCTCCGCTTCGATCACGTCGCGAGGATATCGTTCCGATTGCACTTTACTTCATCAGGAAATTCAATGATGAATTTCACCGTCACTTCAAAGGCTTGACCGACGAAGTAAAGAAAATATTGACCGAATATGACTGGCCCGGCAACATCAGAGAATTGCGCAATGTCATCGAGAGAATTGTCATCCTCGAAAATGACGAAACAATTGAGGCAAACCACTTACCAATTGAAATGAGGCAATTTGCTGAAGTCACGGGAATACCATCTCATTTCGTACCAGCTCAAGAGTTAGGGATCGAAATTCCACTTGAAGGACTCTCAATGGAAGCAGTCGAGCGAGAATTGGTCGTCAAGGCGCTCAATATAACTACTCAGAATCAGACCAAGGCCGCAAAGATGCTCGACATTACTCGCGATTCTCTTCGTTACAAAATGAAGAAATTTGGACTGTTATAATGCTTAAATTTTACCAATTCTTAACTGGTTCTAATCTATAATTTCTCTTTCGATCCGTATCTAAAGAATATATCACGTACCGGAGTATCAAATGGAAATCAAAGGCAAAGACATCCTTATCCTCGGTGGATGGGGTCTTGTCGGAACAGCAATTTGCCGCAAATTACTCGAATATGAACCCAAAAGTATAACCATTGCATCTTTGACGAAGGCTCAGGCCGAGGAAGCGGTCGCCGAATTAAAGCCGCTTGCCAAAAAAGTGAAACTATTCGCCGAGTGGGGCAACATCTTTGTTCGTTCCGAATTCAAAGACCTTTCCCGTGACGAGATTCTTGGCAATCGCGAGCGTCGCCTGACCCTTGCCGCCGACGTATTGGAAAGGACATCGGCAACCTCCTTCGGTCACTTTTTCCTCTATGACATGATTGAACGCCGTAAACCGAACATCGTCATCGATTGCGTCAACACCGCGACCGGCGTCGCCTATCAAGATATTTATTCGTCTGGACTTCGTGTCCTCGAATTGGTTAAGAACGTCAAGGCAGACACTCCTTCCGAAGACTTAATCGTCGAAGTAGAAAAACTCCTCGACACGCTTTACATCCCCCAGATCGTCCGCCACGTACAGATCATCTACGCAGCCATGCGTGACGCGAAGACCGGAACCTACGTGAAAGTCGGCACTTCAGGAACGGGAGGAATGGGGCTGAATATCCCCTACACACACTCTGAGGATAAGCCATCACGGGTGTTGTTATCAAAGAATTGCATCGCTGGCGCTCACTCACTCCTGCTTTTCTTGATGGGGAGGACCCCCGACGCTCCCTATGTGAAGGAAGTCAAACCTGCCACCGCCATAGCCTGGAAGCGGATCGAGCGTGGTGACATCCTAAAGCATGGCAAGCCTATCCCGCTCTACGGCTGTTCTACCGAACATGCTGTGAAGTTGGAGGGTACTCTCGACACCGCTGGTGGCACCGACTGCAAGCCGCTCGGCAAGAACTTGCGCGGCGTTTTCATCGATACAGGGGAGAACGGCACTTTCTCCCCCGGCGAGTTCACCGCAATCACGACGACGGGCCAGATGGAGTACATCACACCCGAAGAGATCGCTAAGACCATCGCCTGGGAAATCGAAGGCGGAAATTCCGGCCACGACATTATTGGCGCACTTGATGGCGCAGTTTTGACTTCGACCTATCGCGCCGGAGTCATGCGCACCCTCGCCATCGATAAGATGCGAGGTATGCTCAGGGAAGAGTCTTCCGATCCGGTAGCCTTCGAGTTGCTCGGCCCGCCAAGACTTTCCAAGTTGCTCTATGAAGCTAATCTATTGAAACAGACTTTCGATTCAATTGATGCCGTCATTAAGGCAACTCCTAAGAAGATCTCCGATGCCTGCCTGAATCTGATCCAAAGTGACGAAGGACTTCGGAGTCGAATCGTCTCTATCGGTATCCCGGTTCTGTTGCCGGACGGTAAGTCCCTCTTAAAGGGTCCAATTGTCAAAGTTCCCGCCGACCCGCGCCGGTCGAAGTTTGCGATTACGAAAGAATCTATTGAGAATTGGGCGCACAATGGTTGGGTTGACCTTAGGGTTGCCAACATGGAGAAATGGCAGACGCGCCTGAAGCTCCTGAAGAGCCAGGCTCTTGCTGTCATCAACGACGACACTTCCTCGCACACCATCCGCGACGCCTCGTTCTGGAACTTCGACCATCCTCTCGACGAAGGTGAAATTGTCGGCTGGATCTTCATCGAAGAAGAAAAAGGCTTAAGGATGAAGTCGTAGGGAAGTGAAGGTTCAAAGTACAAGGTGCATAGTGGGGCGGATTGAAATCCGCCTTCGCAATTAGGTTCCCGCCAGGTTTCAAGCCGCTGCAAGCGGCGTAACCTGGCGGATGCCTTCTGTCCGCCACGTTACTGCGAAGGGTCGGCATTGAAACGTGGCGGGAACGCCAAGTCAAGATATTTCGCCAACTGCCATAAATCCGCTTTCGCAATTGTTACGTTGCCTGATACGTAACAGCGGTCAACCGTATTGATTGAAGAGTGCTATCAAATGAATGTTCCATTTGATCGGAAAAATGATCCTTCCGACTCAGACGTTAGTATAAGATCGGAAATCAAAAAAAGATTCTATTTTCCATTCTCAGTTGGTGATATTGTCGAGGGGAAGATTATTGGGTTTGTTAAGGGAGGTATGCTCGTTGATCTTGCGGGTATAAACACGTTTCTGCCCGGCTCGCATTTGGAGATTAGTTATGTCGAGGATTTTAGTTCATACCTTGGCAAAAATTTTGATTTTAGAGTATTGGAAATTGATGTTATAGGAGGAGACATAGTTGTCTCACGCCGGGTGATTTTGGAAGAAGAGCGCAGAGCGGCCTTCGCAAAACTCAAAGTCGGAGATATCGTTATAGGAACTATTGCATCAGTAACAGATTGGTGTTTTTTTGTCAATCTCGGCGGTATTTTAGGCATAATTCCAAAAAATGAAGTTAGTTATGAACTACTTGAAAATCCGTTGGAATTTGTCGAAATTGGCGATACGATCAAGGCCAAAGTGATAAAGCTCGAAAGTCAACGTTTGTATATTAGCTTGAGTTTAAGGCAAGCTAATGAAGAATCGACGTTATCAAAATATTCGGTAGGAAGTCGATTGAGTGCCACTGTGACAGTTGTAGAGAGAGAATATGCGCTACTCATGTTAGCCGATGGGACAATGGCATTTCTTCATCGCTCAGAAATGAATTGGGGACCTTTCAGAATAAAACTTGCAAACGTATTAACTATTGGTGATCAGATAGAGGTCGTCGTAATTGATCTCAAAAAAAATTACGATAAATTAACAGTTAGCATAAAGCAGCTTCAAGATGACCCTTGGGATCATATTGAAGACTTTCCAATAGGTACCAAATGCA
Organism: Caldithrix abyssi DSM 13497; assembly: GCA_945865405.1. GTDB lineage: Bacteria > Electryoneota > AABM5-125-24 > Hatepunaeales > Hatepunaeaceae > CAMBDS01. The sequence continues at coordinate 262 of CAMBDS010000039.1, read as the reverse complement.
GAGGCGTCGTCAAAATAATTCTATCCTATGGATGTGCTGTAGAATTAGAATTCGGTCTATTTGGTTTACTCCATGTTAATGAGTTTGCATGGAGACGAAGATTTAAACATGCCGCGGAGATATTTGTTCAAGATCAGGTAATTGAAGTTGTTGTAATCGAAATAGATCACGAAAAGCGTCGACTTTCTCTAAGTATGAAGCTACTCGAAGAAGATCCATGGGATCAATTTGAAAAGGAGTACACTATCAATTCCTTTACTGA
>CAMBDS010000038.1 GCA_945865405.1 Caldithrix abyssi DSM 13497 | reverse complement strand
TTTCCGACTATAGTCCCGAGACGATGGCGGTGACGCGCCCCAAGACGGGCATCAAGGTGATCTATCCGAATGGCGGGGAGGTTGTGACGGGTCCTGAGTTAAGGATCCGCTATGAGGCGGGTTCGACGTATGGCGGCTTTAAGGTCTATTTTTACAATGCAGAAAACTACTGGCTGAAGGTACGCAACTGGGCGGCTAATGACGGGCTTGTCCTCTTCAACGATTTCGCCTCGCTTATTCCTTCCAAGACCTACAAAGTCCGCATCGCTTCCAGCGACCCAAACATCTACGACGACAGCGACGGTGTTTTTGAGGTGAAGTAGCAGTATAGTCAAAAATCGATCACTGAGTCACAGAAGTCCGGAAAGGCTTATCGGATAGGGGCTGTGGGCGTGATCGATTTGTGATTGATTTGAGATTTGTGACTGATTCAAGAATAATGTTGGCAATAATGCGCATCACGACCTATTATAGATAATTCGCCAACAATATACGACAATTTAGTGCAAAATGCAAAAGGTTTTCGCGATTTCTGGCTGATAATTGAAGAACGAGGATTGTAGATTCGAAGGGCGTACTCTTCCCTTGTCATTCCCGCAAAGGCGGGAATCCATCCGGACTTATCACCGGCGTAAGCCGCTATTCAGTACGGCCGACATTTGTCGGCCCCTTGCAAACGTAGCGAAGCAACTCCAGTACGACAGGCATTCTTGCCTATCACCTATACTCCAGACTTGAGTCGGTTGTCTTGCTTACATAGCATCTGGCAATTCTTAGCGTTAGTTTTTCCGTCCAAGTGCCATGGCTTGATATGGTCAGCTTCCATTTCGTCTATTCCAAATGCTTTTTTGCATTTTCGGCAATTACCGTTTTGTCTCTCATACGCTTCGCGCTTCATTTGAGGGGTGAACTCCCGGATATTTAGATGCTTTTCTATTCTGGTTAAAACATACAGGTAAATACCCGACTTACTTGTTACATCATCATCCTGCATTAATTCTTTAATCTCGGTTTCCAATTTCATAGAGTCTAGTTTATTGTCTTTAAATTGGTTGTATAACTCGCCCCAATTTACGCTTGCCATCTCTTTTCGGTAGTTAGAAAAGTTGTTACGCACCCAAGCAATCACATTCTGAAAATAGTCCCACAACTCGTTGGCGTTTTCATCATGTTGATGCTTACTCATATAATCATCTATTTTACTTTTGCTAATCCAAGAGAGCGCGGTTTCTAAATACATTTGACGATTTAGTTCTCCATTAATTAATTTACCACTGTTATTTGCGAGCAGATAAGCCGCACAATTGGGTTTGCTAAATTTCAATTTAGCATCCGAGACCCACGTCCCAGTATAAACGGCGTTACGAATTTCCTGCTCGGTCAATATTGCCCCTGCAATGTTGACAATTTTAAACCAATCCAATCTCTCCCTGTCTGTGCCTTCGCAGAAATAGATCATTAATTTATAATCGTATATCTTGTTCTGCTCCTCTTTGGTGAGACTATGAAAATAGTAACCGTTCAGCGAAAAGTCGCCTGTAACATATTGCCCGATGCTGATGGTACGTTGTTGACCGTCCAGCACTTCGTAACCTCCATCTTCTTTGACCATCCAATACATTACATTCAGCGGAAAGCCGTTCTTGATGGTTTCAATTACGGCATTTCGTTGCTGTTCCTTATATACAAACTCTCGCTGATACTTTGGGCGAATATCGAGTTTTCCACTATAAGCAACCACGCCCTCTAGTGCGCTATCCTTGAAGCCGGCAATCACCGAGCGAATTGATATTTTGTATAGTTCAATTTTCATGTTATTTTTTCCTAATTAGAATACGGCCATATTTTAATTTGCCGTTCATGTATGGACCATCTTTCCCACTCGTCGAGAGAATTCCAGCGAGACCTCTGATATTCCCTGCAATAAGACCAACAATCTCAAATTGCTTGGGGTTATATTTATCAACAAAGGTTATGGGAACTCCCATTACGCCATCATAGTCCATCGGAATATCGGACACTTTATTGACATTTATGGCATCGTAGTTGTCGTACTTAGAATATTCGTCCGGTGCGTGCTTTTTATACAACACGATATTCTCTTGTCGTTTAGTAGTATCAAGATTTGTAAACCACAAAATCTTTCCGAAACTGAAATATTTCACACCGCTTTTAATCTTTTTTCTTGTTTCTGTTGGTATGTCGTAATCCATTGGAACTTTGAACCACTTCGTGCCACCATTATCGTAGCCAAGCCATAACTTATTTTCTTTGATATAGCCAAATATTTCTTTATACGTGATCGCGTTTTGATCACCAAGAATCAAAAATCTCTTGTTGTATTTCATTAGCTGAGCAACATACTCACGAAATAGAGAAAAAGGCGGATTAGTCACGACTATGTCCGCTTGCTCCAGTAGTTCAATGCTTTCTTCGCTGCGAAAATCTCCGTCACCGCGCAGTGGTGTGGTGTTTTCTTTCTTGTGTGTCAGTAGAAATACTACGTCGTCAAGGTTTTTCGCGCCATCTCCGTTAGTATCCGGCACTTCTACGATTTCAATTTTGAACGGCTCTTTACACGACGGCTTCAGTCCTTCTACCTTAAACAGAGGTAGCTCCCCACCCACAATAGGCGAATTGACGTAACTAACTGCGATGAGTTTTTTAAGCCCCAATTCATTGAACTTGGTAGCAAAATACTTAAAAAAGTTGCTCTCAAACGGATCATCGCAGTTACAGAGAACAACTTTGCCACGAAACTGATCTTTGTAATGCTTGAGCTCCTTTTCAATATCGACGAGTTGAGTATAAAACTCATCTTTCTTTGCTTTGCCCGCCTTATTGAGGCCGAGGTTTAGTGATTTGGCCATAACTATTTCTGCCCTTCCGTATTTGGACGAGGCACTAAATCGATTGTCTCGCTTATTATTGTAGATTTAACAATTACTGCAACCGATAATTTGTGCCTAATTGAGCGCGTTTCAGTAAGAGATACAATTCTTTCTTCTGGCGCAAGCTCTTGAATAACCAATCCGACAATAAAATGATAAGTTGATCCAAGTAACATCGTGTTATCTAACTTTCTGTTACTTTCGACGGCATAAACAGGCCCACCACTATTTCCAGAAAAAACATCGAAATCGAGAAGGAAAGTGGGATATGCAGTACTTGGCAGCAATGGATAACTTGCAATCCTACCACTTCGCAATATGGGATAGTTCAGTTCGTTGGCTCCAAAGCCGTAAGGAAAACCTAAGACAAGCAGTTCATCACCAGGATGAAGCTCATACGATTCCAGTAGGCTGTCTGTTGCAAGTATTTTTGCAGAAAGCAGTGCAATGTCAATGTCATCCGGCATAAAGACGTGCATTGCGGCGACATCATGCGTAGGATGTTTTGTCCAGAGTGGTTTGCCATTCGACCTAATCTTCAGTGGCCATTTCTTGGGAAGTGAAAGGTTGCCAGCCTTTACCCGTATGTTCAATATTGCTTCATCGCCCTTAATACTATCTAATACGTGTGCCGCAGTAACAAGAGTAAAATAGAGCAGCGTATCGTTAGTTAGTGGCTTTCCCAAAACAAAGGCTGTACCAGCTGTTCCGGAACCTTCAATTCTATAAGTAGACTTCATTAGCATTGTATTGAAGTCGTTCTCAGTAGCATAGAGATTCGAGAAGCTCAGTACCAAGGTTAATATGAGACTGAATTGGAGCATCGGACTGGCAGACCTTTCAAGAGGGGTTAATAATGGCTTAAGGCTCAAGGCCTTGAGGCGTTAAGGCACTCTGGATTCCTGCTTTCGCAGGAATGGAAAACCGAGAGTTTTCACTTCGTTCAGGATGACAGCCCTGCTCCGCCCTTGGCGATCCCTTCATTAATTTCTTCGATGGTGCGGTGAATGCCTTTGGGATCAAGAATACCGACGAGTTCCCGCCAGTCCCGCCCTATTCGCAAGACCAGGCTCCCGTCTGGATTCTCAACCAACCTGACCTTTTGTCCGGCGAGGATGGAATGTCTCTCGCGATACTCAGCCGGGAGTTCAACCCGGCCAGCTTCGTCGATGGTAACTACCTTTGTCATGGCGTATAATTTGTTGTGATATTTTGGTATGGAATGGCGCAAGCAAGCTTGCGCACTCCGGCAACCTACTCCATTCAACTTAATACCGGAGGGGGCAAAAGTCAAGGAGGGGGCGGTGGTTAGGGTGCATCAGTGACCCGGATGGTTAGCGGCTTGCGAATTGTGAAAGGTGGGGAAAAAGCGCCCTACATCGCCTTCGCAATTCGGCCCGCCCGCCTTATTACATAAGGCCCCGTAACCCGGTACCTCAGTGGCGAAGGGATGATCGCTGCGAGGCGGCAAGCCTGATCCTTATTCAACAGTCGCGCCGGAATTCCGAAATGGTAATGCGCCGCCTCTTCGATGCCGAAAATACCGGGCCCAAACTCGATGCAGTTGACGTAGAGTTCGAGGATCCGGTCTTTGGTCAGGAGCCACTCCATGATGACCGTAATGACCCCTTCCCGCGCTTTTCTGATGTAACTGCGGGTAGGAGAGAGGTAGAGGTTTTTGGCAAGCTGCTGCGTAATGGTCGATCCCCCGCGCTTAACCTTGCCGGATTTTTCGTTCGACAGTCGCGCCTTCCTGATCGCATCCCAATCGAAGCCGTTGTGTTTATAGAAATTGCCGTCCTCAGCCGCTACCGCCGCACGGGTGACTGCCTTGGGGATCTGCTTCATCGGAATGAACGTATATTTCAGCTTCAACTTCTTGTCCTCGTCTTCCGCCTGATCGACCCGCATCCTCATCCAGGCAGTCGATTTCGGGTTGTGATCTTTCAGCCACCAAACCTGCCCGACAGTTACCACCAGCATCAGAATTCCCAACAGCATTGCACCAAGAATTCCCCGCCAGATCAAGCGCCCCCAACGGATTTTTCGTCGCGGCTTGATCCTGGAGAAAACGTTGCTAAGTCGATTGCGGTTGAGGGTAGGCTTTTTCACAACGGAAAGATAGTCATCATGAGCGAAAAGTGCAAGCATTAGTGACTGGTGGTCTGGTGACTGGTGGCTGGAAAGAGGAAAGGCGTCGCCCCGATTTGTTCGGAACGACGCCTTTGTTTAGTAAGGTGACAGACAAGAATGTCTGTCGTACCCGGTATGTGGTGACAGACAAGAATGTCTGTCGTACCCGGTATGTGGTGACAGACAGGAATGTCTGTCCTCCCCCGGAGGGGATCAGGTGCCGTGCTGCCAGCTCTTCAAGTATTCAACCTGCTCAGCCGTCAAAGTATCGATCTTCAAGCCAAACGCGGCAAGCTTTAATCGTGACACATACTCGTCAATTTCCGGCGGGATTGGGTGAACGCCGAGCGTCAGGTCGGTCTTGACCGCGTACTCGGTGGCAAGAGCCTGCACCGCGAAGCTCATGTCCATAACTGAAGCGGGATGACCTTCAGCCGCGGCAAGGTTAATCAGGCGGCCTTCGCCGAGAAGGTTGATCTTGTTGCCGTTGGCGAGGACATACTGGTCAACGTTTTCGCGGACGTTGGCGCGCTTTTCCTTGGCCAGTTTCTCAAGGCCCGGAATGTCGATCTCGACGTTGAAGTGACCAGAGTTGGCAACGATAGCGCCGTCGCACATCAGAGCGAAATGCTCAGGGCGGAGGACATTGATGTCACCGGTCAATGTGCAGAACAGGTCGCCCCATTTTGCCGCTTCGATCATCGGCATAACGAGGAAGCCGTCCATGACTGCTTCGATAGCCTTGACCGGATCAACCTCGGTAACCGCAACGATTGCGCCAAGACCTCTGGCGCGCATGGCAAAGCCGCGTCCGCACCAGCCGTAGCCTGCGACGACCACGCGACGACCTGCAAGCAGAACGTCTGTCGCACGGATGATCCCGTCGAGGGTCGATTGACCTGTTCCGTAACGGTTGTCGAACATGTGCTTGGTCATGGCGTCATTGACGGCAAGAACCGGGTATTTCAGTGCACCGTCGGCGTGCATGGCTTTAAGGCGAATCACACCGGTTGTTGTCTCTTCCATTCCTGCGCGCATTTTCTTGGCGAGTTCCGGGCGATCTTTGTGAACGGTGCTGACGAGGTCGCAACCGTCATCCATCGTCAGGACAGGCTCGTGGTCGAGGGACTGGTTCAGGTGCTTGTAATAGGTCGCGTTGTCTGCGCCGTGACGGGCGAAGGTCGAGACGCCGAAGTGGATCGGAAGGGCTGCGGCGACGTCGTCCTGCGTTGAGAGCGGGTTTGAAGCGCAGAGGCGAACATCGGCGCCACCGGCTTGCAAAGTGCGCATCAGGTTAGCGGTTTCGGCGGTGACGTGAAGGCAGGCTGCCATTTTAATTCCGGCGAGAGGTTTTTCTTTCTCGAATCGCTCGCGAATTTGCGCTAGTACCGGCATATCGCTATCGGCCCATAGAATCCGTCGTTTCCCGGCGTCGGCAAGGCTCGCATTGGTGAAATCGGCAGGGACGTTCTTATTATTGTGATTATCGGACATTATTTCTCCAGTTGTGTAATTGTCATTGAAGGAACTAATTTAAGAATACGAAGAGTCAGTTCAAAATGATTGCGTCACCGTTTTATGGTGCGTATTTTTAAAGGTTAAATAATTTCATCAAATTCTGGCACCAAAGACCCGTGACGATCACCGAAAAGATAATCGCCCGACATTGCGACAGGAAAGCCGTTTCCCCCGGTGAAACTATTTTTGTTCGTTGCGATATTGCCATGGGAAGCGAAATTATTTTCCCCCAGGTCAACAATCTCATTTCAGACCTTGGCTGGAAAGACCACATTTTGCAGGATCGGGTTGCTCTTATAAATGGCCATCTCGTCTCAACCAAGGAAGCAGCGGCGGGGACCCTTGTGGCGATGATGGACAAGTTTGCAAGTCAGATGAAGATCGAACGATACTATCAGGCAGGGAAATCGGGTGACTGTCAATCTTTGTTGGGTAGCCAAGGGTTGATAGGCCCCGGTGAACTTGGCGTAGGCAGTGACCAACACTTTACTACTTATGGCGCGCTTGGGGCCTTGGCGACGGGAGTCGGCGGCGTTGATCTGGCGATGATCTGGACAACGGGAGAAACCTGGTTAACCGTTCCGGGAAGCGCAAGGATAACCTTGACTGGTCGATTGAAACCGGGCGTGATCAGCAAAGATCTCGCCTTTCATATTCTCGGTACACTCGGTGCTGAAAAAGTTCATGGAATGGCGCTTGAATTTATTGGTGACGGGCTGGAACAGTTAAGCATCCATGATCGTTTCATGTTGTGTAATCTCACCGTCGAGACCGGAGCAAGGTTTGCGATCATGCCCGTCGATAACATCACGCGGGAATACCTTCTATCGACCAAGTACCAGAAGGATGTTCAGCCTGTCATTGCCGACCCGGACGCTGAGTACGCTATGGAGTTCACCTTCGATCTTGGCGAGGTTGTGCCGATGGTTGCAACACCCTATATGCCGACTTCCGTAATGAGGGTTGATGAATTACAGGAGATCTCTGTAGATCAGGTCGTCATCGGAAGTTGTACGAGCGGACGTATCGAAGATTTCCGGATGATCGCCAAACTTTTAGAAAATCACGAACTTTCCCACCGCGTAAGACTGGGCTTATTCCCATCATCACACCAAACTGTCCGCGATATTGTCGATGAAGGATTGGCGCTGTTTTTCACTCGCAAGGGCGCGTCGATCTCTCCACCATCGTGCCAGCCTTGCCTTGGTTCAGGTCCGAGCCTGTTGGGTGAAAACGAGATTGGAATTTACACCACCAACCGCAACTACCGAGGGCGGCACGGTCCGGCGTCTGCCAAAGTCTTTCTTGCAGGTCCTCTGGTGGCAATAGCGTCGGCAATTACAGGAGTGATAACAGACCCACGCGAGTTGTTGTCAAACTAAAACTCCTCTGACTACAAATCGATTACTTTACAGAGTTCCTGTTAGATAATCGCTTCATTCACGAGCATTGGACATCAAGTTTGCCGCCAGATTATTCCTTGGTATCGGATGAAGAGCTACACCGGCGATTTACGGAGGGCGAGCGAGACGCTTTCGAAAGTCTGTTGATCCGGCACCAGGAACAGGTCTATCGGCTGGCATTCAGGATCACCGGCAACAGCGAAGAGGCGCGTGATATAGCCGAGGAAGTCTTTATCAATCTTTGGGAAAACCCTACCTCCTACAAACCGACTGCTAAATTTTCAACGTGGCTTTTCAGAGTCACCAGTAACCGCTCGATAACCCATCTCCGCCTCCGTCGATTCAAATCCTTTATTTCACTCTCTGACCCATCATCACCAGATATATATCCCACCGATCCCGCAGATCAACCCGATGTCTATTCGGAAAAAAATGACGAAGCCGAAAGGATCGAAGCTGCTATGAAGTCACTTCCGCCACGCCAACGAGCTGCAATTCATCTCCGATATCGGGAAGAGTTGTCTGTCGGCGAAGTGGCTGAAGTACTGAACCTAAGCCTGAAGAGTGTAGAATCGTTGTTGTTTCGGGGGAAGCAGAAACTTAGGAAGGTGCTGAAGGAGAGATAAAAGTTACCGTGTCGTCTCTAAAATTTCAATTTGGATGTTGCCGATAGCTCCGGCAAGTTCCCCTGCCGCAGAGAGATCTCCATTCGCCAGCGCAAGTCTTGATGCATCTGCCCGATGATCGCCGAACGTCGGCTCGAATTCCTCCCAAACTCCATCGATCAAACAGGCGGGCCAAGCATGGTAGAAGAAACGACCGGATTGATAAACGGCTCCGAGTTGGATCCGCGTCGGGATACCGACCGATCTGGCCATTGCCGTAAAGAGTACTGAATGCTCATTACAATCGCCTGAAAGTGTATGAATGATTGCCAGTGCCGAAGGAATCCCAGCAGAAGGCTTTTTGGCTACCGATCTGAAAACCCAATCTGAGAGCTTGTCGAGTGAGTCAGCCCGGCTGATTCCCCGCTTCATCGCTAAAGCAGCGGCGTTCCTGATGGCGGGTTCGCGTGACTCAATGTAGGGAGCGTCTTTGAGAGTGCTCGGATCAAATTCTGCTTCGGATGCCTTGCGGATATTGGTTGCATCCACAACTATTAGATCGGCGCCTACTTTCGTTTGTCTGCTGCTTGCCGCAACGAGTTGGTCGATAGGGACGCCAGTTACTCGGTATTTGGCAGTTCTGATATGACGCGAATCGTCGATCCTTCCTGTCGGTTTGATTGCGAAGAGTTCAAGAAAATCAACGTGCCCTCCACCATCATCTACAGCCAAAGCACTCTCCATCGTCTCACGCTTCAAAACAATTCCAAGCGGCCCATATTCCGCAAGACTATTGCCCTCTGAGTCGATGAATAGACTGCTCTCGAAGCCGCCCATTCTGGTTGTTAACTTGCGTGCCTGAACCTGTTCGCCAAATAGCATATGAATGGCTGGCTCTGCGCCAATTACAACGAGGTCTTGCATTTCCATCGCAAGAGGATCGAACCCGGACAACTTTAGCGAATCGTTTGCTCCGAGTCGACCAGCTTCCAGTAGCGGTTTGATTGCCTGACTGAGGTAGATCGGTTCAGGGGCAGGCAGGACTCGAGATGTAGCCTTTCCGCCGGCAGTCAGTTCTAACCGAAGAACCCGGTCCTGTAGGTTACCCTTGAAGAAGGTAGTGCATGGAGCTGCGTCAAGGCTGCCTTCGAATGAGGCAAGTGCGAGCGTTGAGTCCGTCACGACAGCCATTTTAAGGCGCATCTGTTGCTCTGAACCCATCATCGCACCGTTCATGCGCGATATTTCTGTGATGTCGTAGCCGCCGTCAGGCCTGAGCGCAATCTCGCTATGAATGTAGCCAACCTTGTTTCTGCCAAGATAGACCCCCATCCATGACGACTCGGCATTGAGCTTTACAGCGCCGAGGATTTCTTCTGCTCCTCGTAATCCTCCGCCGTTGCGGTTTGAACCTCCACAGAACAAGAATCCAATCATCACTACCCAAAGCGCGTAAACTCCCCACCAGCCTGCACGTTTGCCGACGCTTTCATTAGTTGAGTTCAGCGGACGTTCTCCCTGTAAATAAATCCTTCAGTTCCGACAATTGTTTCCTGCCAAACCAGCCGGTATACCAGATCAGTGCAAGGCAAAGCAACAGAATTGCTGGCAATCCCCATATCATTGGAAGATTTAGCCTCTGGAGATGGTACGAAGCGAAAATCGAGAGCGCAAACGGAATAACACCTTGCGACACCAAAGTCCAACAGATATAACGAGAGGCAATCCAGATCAGAGTTAGTGGATATATTGCTGCGTAAGTGATGAGCTTGGCGTAAATGGCTCCTGTGGCGCCATATTTCGGTATCAATATGAGGTTAAGGCAGATGCTGATAACCGCAAGAAAAAAGTAGAATAGTGCGATCAGGTTTGGCTTACCTTGCACGATAAGGATCGCCGGAATCAAGGTTCCGACGAAAATCAGCGGTGCGCAAAATACACCGATCTTCAGAAGGATTGTCGAATCACCAAATTCGGCCCCAAGGAATGCCTTGATGATAATATCGCTGAAAGGAGCTATCGATACAGCACAGATAATTCCGAGCAGCCAGAGAGCCCGTGCCGAGAGGCTGATCGAGCGCTTGAATGATTCATCCGACTGGTTTCTTAATCTATTCAACACAGGTATGAGTGTGCCAAGGAACACAGTCGGGATGATTTGCAACCCGTCGATGATGCGCAGAGGGCCTGCGAAAATTCCAGCTTCTCTAGCGTCGATGAAAAGATTGAGTAGCAAAACGTCGAGGCGGGTGTAGGTGACTGTAAAGGCTTCGGCAAGGATCAGCGGAGCTGCTAATAATGCGATGGCTTTGATTTCATAAAGTTTGAAGCTTGGTGCAATGGTGTAGTGCGAGTGATTCAGCAGAAAGAGCAGAAGGGCGAAGGCGACAACTTCACCAATAATCTGTGAGGTGATGATACCAGTCAGGTTGGCGTGCAGGATGATTCCGGTTGCCAGTGCAGAGAGCAGGATCGCCCGTCCGGCGAAATTGATCGCCGCCGCCCGATCCATTCGATAGTCGAGTTGAAGTGGGACATCGTAAGCGGCACGGACTGAAGGCGTGGTGAGTGACGTAAACAGACTGACACCTGCAATAGCGAACAGGCCGATGTTTAGCCCCTCCAAACCTAACAACGGCCCTACTAAAATTGCGATGGTAAAACTGATAATCGCAAGTGAAATTCGCAAACCATAGCCGATGCTCAGGGCGTTCGCTATAGTTCCTTCACCAGATTTTGCAAAGATTTGCGAATTGAGTGTTTCGCGGATGAGAAGGTCGTTCAGGCTGGGGGTCAGAAGGATCGCGCAGAAACTGATGAAGATTGTGAGAGTAGAGTATAGCCCGAACTGCTCGGGCCCAAGATTTCGGGCGAGTAGAGCAATGATGAGAAAGGTGATGGCCTGCCCGCCAAACCGAAAAACAAGCATCCCGACCATCGAGCGTCCGACACGCCTTAAGGTTGGCAGCCCGGCAGTAGCTGTCAAGAATTCACCCTGCTATGGACTAAGGGTGGAGGCGACGCGATCAAGGCAGGTGAACGGCTTTTGCCACGACGATTGACCCGGCGCTACTGAGGCGAACAAGCAAAACCCCCGAAGGCAATCCGTCGCCAGGCACAACAATATTCATTGAGCTGGTCTGCTGATTGTGATATGTCTGCGAAACGATTTGCCTTCCTTTGGTATCAAAGATCTCCAGTCGGAAATCTGATGTGATATTACTGATTTTCAACAAAACCCGGTCATTAAAAGGATTGGGTGATAGCTCAACATCGAAAGCGTCTGGCGCAAGAAAGGGTTCGGCAATTGCTTCAGCAACTGCTACATCGTCTATATGTATCGTTCCATCACCGATCAACCATTTGAGAGAGATTGGTTTTCCAGCCACAATTAAATCAACCCTCGCCCCCTCTGATATTCCTTCAATTTCCGGGGTTGCGGGATCATCCGCCCATACAGGTAAACCAACTCGCCCTGACTGATCTGCAATGCCGGAGCATATTACCAGCCCACCCGAAATAACTACTACACTGGAGCCGGGCGAAATGTTCATCACAAGCAAGCTCATCGAATGATCGCTTGGCGCATTGCCGTAAGGATGGGATCGAGGGGCTGCAGCGAGTCGTCCTTCGAATGCGGGATAGGTCAGATCAGCCGCACCGGAGAGCCGCATTTGATAGCCGCGACCAGGCTCCAAAGCACCTATGCCATCCCAATTGAAGCGTGGCAGGTAGAAGGCTCCATCGCCGCGCTTGACTACTTCGAGGTTATCCTCAATCGAAGCCAATGCCTCGGCTGTTGGAATGGCCTCTTGAGGAAGGTAGGCGACACTGTTCCAGCGATTGCGAAGAGCTATCGGCTGGGTAGCATCAATTTCTGCGCCTGAAATAGTGATCTCTGTCGGTTGCCGGACCTTGATCTGATAAGCGGTCAGGAGGTTCCATTCGCCCAGATTGCTAAAATTCCGTTCGACGTCCCAAAAGTGGCCATCTCCATCCTTTACCATCATCAACATATCGTTCTCAAGAAGTGGAGCAAGGATATCACGAGGCGAAAGTGAGCCGGGCGTAACGTTTAGCGAGACAAGGCTCCAACGGTCGGTAAGGTCGAGCGATACCTGACCGCTACCACGTCCATCAAGTACAAATACCGAAAAACCATCGGGGATAAATTCAGCATTGCCCTCGATCAGAGTTGGATTTACGGCCAATTCAATTTCATCCCAAGGCGTAAATAACTTAAATCTGAAGTCTTCATTTCGACGAAAACCGTCGATATCATCAGTTAAAGGGTTGTCTCCCCGTGTGGCAATGCCAAGCGCTTCATTCAGATAGCGACCTGCTCCGGCGCAGAAGCCTTCCGGTGTGAAAACGCCTACTTCAAGGCCTACCTGGGCAGGGATGTCTTCAATCGAAACACTGGATATCAAAAGACTGTGATCGATGCCGGTGTTGGCTGGTATTTCGAAATGAGTTGGCGATGTCGAAAGAGCGTGCACCTCTATACCGTAAACCACCGGACCTTGCGTCGGATCGTTATGATGAATGATTATCTGAGAGTCATAGATCCGGTTTGCTTCGAGGTCATCCATCTTGTAATGGTATTCGATCTGTGCTGTTTCGCCAGCCGGGATTGTCCCCAGCCGTTGCGAGAAAGTGATCGCTGAATTGTCATCGGTAGCCAACCCGTATTCAAGGTCACCCGCACCGTTATTGATGAGGGCGAAATGCATGGTGTATGTACCTTGAATGGGAAGGTAGAAGGATATCGAGCTGTCAGGAAGGGCAATTCTACCGAGTGGCGTCCGGTTCAGGTGGTTGAAGAGGGAGGTTGCAAGTTCTGTGTTATCAGACTCTCTTAAAAATTCATCAGTCCAAAGATCTGCATCTCCAAGGACAATTACTTTGCCAGCCCCAACAGCTTTTGTAGCAATGCCGATTCGGTCGGCTCCATCATAAGCCAATGCCGAAGCGCCACCTTGATTCACTAATTCGAGAGCGCTTCCCGACAACAATGTGACGGAATCGATACCTGCAAACAGTTCGCCTTCTGCAAATCGCGACAGGTTTTCTATACGGTCATCACGAGAAGAGAGGATACCGAACCTGCGTGCCAACTCCATAAGGTTTCGGGGACGCGCGGCATTGTTATCGGCAAGAATTAACAACCCGCCGCCAGCCCGAACAAAATGCTCAACGAGTGCAATTTCGGCTTCGCTGTAGGGCGTCTCATAGTTGGAAAGCGCTGAGACGACAAAAACATCTGCATTCCAGAGTCCGGTTTCTTCGAGATCATTCGACAGTTCGGATACTGTAAAACCGTTATCTGCCAAAAATAGAGCCAGATTATGGTAATTTTGGGCAAGATTGTACCCTTGTAATGCTGTATGACTCACATCCCAGACAATTCTCCCTGAAGCAAGCGAGAGAGTTGGCAAGGCAATCATCAGGGTATAGATCAGCAGGTTTTTTACGGACCGCATCGGCAACTCAAATGTTTTATAGGGCCAGTCGTGCGAAGGGCATACTCCGCCAAGATGGATAGAACAAATATAGCCTCAATAATTCATCACTCCAAATGGCACTTAAGCAGTTGATCCTTATCTGTGACAAGTGTTGACAAGCAAATAAATCTCTTGACATCCAATTGTAGCTTGCCTTTGAGTGAGTAAATCCTTATTTTCATTGTCGTCAGAACGACTTATTACAAAATTACTGAAATTCATAGTATATTTTTTAATTGGAATCTCCGGTTTGAAACCATTCATCTTTATTTTCCCCGGCCAAGCTTCCCAATACGTCGGTATGGGGAAAGACCTTTACGAGAACAGTGAAGCCGCCAAAAAACTGCTCAATCAAGTCGTTTCGATAAAAGGGCTTAAACATCTGCGCGATGTGATCTTCGCTGGTCCCGAGGAACTTTTGACCCGAACCGATAACGTCCAACCGGCGATAACCACCGTCTCGACTATGGCATTGGTAGCAGTTCTTGAAGCTGCAGACAAAGCAGGTCGTGCCATCAAGCCTATTGCCTGTGCCGGTCACAGTTTGGGTGAGTATGCGGCGCATGTCGCTGCGGGTAACTTGACGCCGATTCAGGCAATCAAGCTTACTGCCGCTCGTGGTGCATGGATGAACGAGGCATCGCAACCACCGTACCCCAAAGGTGCAATGATCGCCGTGATGGGGTTGGCGATGGAGAAGCTGGAAGAAATTGTGGCAGGCTTGGATGCCCTGTCGATCTCTATTGCAAATATCAACAGTCCGGGACAGATAATTCTATCGGGTGAAGCTACAGCAATTGCACAGGCGAGCGAAGCGGCATCGGCTGCAGGAGCGAAAAGAGTGATCCCTTTGAACGTCTCCGGTGCCTGGCACAGCCCGCTCATGAAAGGTGCTCAAGAGAAGATGGAAGTGTTGCTTTCGGCAGAGATCACTCCCGAAAAAGTGACCATGAACCTGGGCATTCCGGTAATCGCGAATGCAACTTCTGCAGTTGTTTCGTCGATAGATTTGATGAAAGAAACTCTCGGCAGACAGATAACTTCTCCGGTTGTCTGGACAGAATGCGTTAGCAACCTTTTGACTTCATGCGGATATCCCGGCCTACCGTCGGAGAACAACGACTTTGATAAGCCGTGGCCCATCTTTGTAGAGGTTGGTCCCGGCAAGGTTTTGCGAGGGTTGCTCAGAAGCATCGACAAGGGTTTGGAGAGCACAGGGGTGGAAGACACAGCTACTCTCAATGCTCTCCTGGCAATGGAATAGAGATTAGAATCCTCTTCGCAGTCAGTATTTTACAACAATATAGGTATTGAAATGATCCGAAAGATAGGAATCTCAACTGGTGGTGGTGATTGTGCCGGGTTGAATGCCGTTATCAGGGCAGTTGTCAGAACTGCCAGACTCCATTACGGTTGGGATGTAATTGCCATCGAAGATGGATTCGACGGTTTGATCTACGCGAGAAATCTTCGATACCTCTCAGTCGATGACGTCACGGGAATTTTATCTCGTGGCGGGACCATCCTTGGTACGACAAATCGTGGTAACCCATTCAAGCACGAAGTCTGGGAAGGCGGCCAAAAAGTCATCAAGGATATGACTCCGGGGATAGTTGAGAACATTCGAACGCTCGGTCTCGACGCCATTGTTTGCATCGGAGGTGACGGGACGCTGACCATTGCCAACGACCTCTTCAAATTGGGTGTCCCGGTAGTTGGCGTGCCAAAGACTATCGATAATGATCTAATGGCAACAGACCTGACGTTTGGCTTCACCACTGCTGTTGACATGGCAACCTGGGCGCTTGATCGGTTGCAGACTACTGCAGAGTCGCACCATCGAGTGATGGTTGTCGAAGTGATGGGGCGGGATGCCGGGTGGATTGCACTTGAATCAGGTATGGCTGGCGCTGTCGATGTCATTCTTATACCAGAAATCCCTTTTGACATAAAAAAAGTCGCCAATAAGATCAAGCAGCGCCAATTGACCGGGCGAAGATTCTCCATGATCGTTGTTGCGGAAGGAGCAAAAGCGATGGGTGGCGACAGGGTAATCATCGAGGGTGCGACGATGGGGTATCAAAATGTACGACTTGGTGGAATAGGGAACGAAATTGGTGCACAGATTCAGGAATTGACAGGTATCGAATCTCGAGTGACAGTACTTGGTCATCTTCAACGAGGCGGCTCACCAAACTCCTTTGATCGAAATCTTGCTACGCGATATGGAGTAGCTGCGACCAACTTAATCGCTGAAGGGAAGTTCGGTCAAATGGTTTGCCTTAGGGGGCGGGATGTTCAGTCGGTTCCGATAGAAGACGCGATAGGGAATCTCAAACTTGTCGATCCGAATGGCCAGATGGTGAAAGCCGCTGAACAACTCGGAATCGAATTCGGAAGACCTGACACTTCCATGATTTAACATAGCATGACAAATTTCACATCGAAATGAACTCGAATTCAACTCCACCTGACCGCTCATGCTTGATGACTGAGCAACGCAATCCTAACACCACGGATTTGCATTTACTCACAGTTGAGGAGTGCGTCGAGAGAATTCAGTATGAAGATCGAGCAGTACTTGAAGCTTTGTCAAAAGCCAAACCGGCTTTGAGCGCTTTCATTTCAGCGCTAATACCACGTTTCGAGGCGGGGGGGAGGT
>CAMBDS010000037.1 GCA_945865405.1 Caldithrix abyssi DSM 13497 | reverse complement strand
TCTCGATGGACGGTCGCTGTTAAAGGGGCGTGGGGGCCTGTCTCCACCAAATCGATCATCGCGAGGTCTTGGCGGCCCATCAGGATTGAATGATCTGCCTCGATCTCGGTCACCGCCAAATGGTCTGGCAGGTCTAACGCTATTGAACGGTCGCGCTGAACGGTCGCTGTTAAAGGGGCGTGGAGGTCTGTCGCGACCGAAGCGATCGTCGCGAGGTCTCGGGGTTGCCGATGATCCCCTGTTGAAGTCACCGCCCCGATCTGGTCGAGATTGAGGTGATGCAGAATGAAAATCGCCCCTTGCGCTGAGCTTGGGGCGTTCTCTACCATCCGGTTTCGGTGAAAACTTGTTGTCTTTAAAGCCACCAGATTGCATCGACTTCGGAATGTAATTCCGGTCGGAGCCTGATGACTTGGGTTTTGGTCTGTTACGGTTCAGTCTCTAGATCCCCTAAGGATGAGAAGTCTTACTAAATGCATCATCGAGACAGCAGCAGCCGCAACATAGGTCCAGGCAGCCGAAGTCAATACCTTGCGTGCCATCGACACTTCGCCGGTGTCCATCATTCCGGAACCACGCAGGCAAACCAGCGCTCTCCGTGATGCATCAAACTCGACTGGCAAGGTAATCAACTGGAAAGCCAACGCTCCGATGAAGAAGAATATTCCAATATCCATCAGTATGTCAAAACTACTGAAGAAAAATCCGACCAGGAACAACGGCATCCCCAACGTACTCCCAAGATTGGCAGGCACCAGAAGTGCGTGTCTGATTTGGAGTGGTGCGTAACCTTGATGATGCTGAATTGCATGACCTACCTCGTGCGCTGCTATCCCGAAAGCGGCAACACTTGTCTTCCCGAAAATCCCTTCCGATAAACGAACTTTTTTCGCCTTGGGGTCGTAGTGATCTGTCAATTCGCCTTCGATTGGCTCAACCTCAACATCGCGAACACCTTCCATTTCTAATATCTTACGTGCGACTTGCGCTCCGGTTAGACCAGAAATGGACGATACCTCACTAAACTCCCGATAAGACTTTTTCACCTTCCATTGTGCCCAGAAAGCGAGCGCCATTGGTGGAATAAGCAGTAACATCGACGAGTCGAAAAAAGGAAAAATCAAAGGAATCTCAAACTAAGTTCTTAAAATCCGTTCAGAAAACGGGTAAAGCTAAACAGGCAACTTTCGAATTTGAATGATTTTCGAAATCATTGTCTCTGTTGTAGTGATACGATTTTAATGCAGTACTGTTCCCACCTGAATCGCCTTACCATGTAAAAATTCGGAAGAAGTCATCCTCTTTTTGCCTTCGAGCTGCAATTCTTCAATCAAAAGGCTTCCCTTACCTGTTCCAACAAGAAGACTACCATCGGCAGTAATGGTGATTTGACCTGGATTTTCAGTATGAATCCCAGAGACTGATGTCCGAAAAAACTTAACAATCTTATCGCCAAGAAATGAGTGTGCTGCCGGATGCGGTGATAATCCACGAATCAGATAATGAATAGTCGTTGCGGTATCGGTCCAGTCGATCTTACACAATTCTTTGGTTATCTTCGGCGCAAGTGAAGTGGGTCCTCTTTGGACTTGAGGCATCAACTCACCGTTTCCGACCTGAAGCACAGTCTCAAATAACAGATGGGCACCGAGGCTCGATAACTTATAACTCAAGCTCCCTGCGTCATCCTCCTCGTCAATCTGAATCGAACTTTGCGCGAGTAGACCGCCCGTATCTACCTTCCGCTCTATCAGGAACGTCGATACACCCGTCTCTTTGTATCCCCTGATAAGAGCCCATTGAATCGGCGCAGCACCACGAAGTTCAGGAAGAAGTGAAGCGTGTAAATTAATGCATCCCATTTTCGGAATAGTGAACAGCTCAGTAGGCAAAATCCGAAATGCGACAACAGCCGCAATGTCGGGGTTGTACCCCTGAATCGCCCTCAGAAAAAATGGATCACGTAGATCATCCGGCTGAAGAACCGGAATACCTCTACTTCTTGCTACTGTCTTGACGGGTGATTCGCTCATCTCCAAAGATCGCCCGGCAGGCTTATCAGGTACAGTCACAACCACTGGCAAATTTATATTTTTATTATCCAGCAGTTTAAGTAAACATGGGACTGCAAATTCCGAAGTCCCCATGAAAATAACATTCAAACGATCACTCTGTGCCACTTGAGATTTTACGGGCAATCGCGGCCCGGTCAATCTCAATTTTGACATCATCAGCAATTTTAAGAGTTAAGGTGTGTTCTTTCTCATTGACACGCTGCACCGTTCCGTAAATACCACCCGAAGTAACTACCTGGTCTCCCTTGGTCAACGAGTCAAGAACCTTTTGGTGCTCTTTTTGACGTTTGGACTGGGGGCGCAGAATAAGAAGGTAAAAAATAACAAAAACGAGAATCATCGGGAGGAAAGCCCCGATTCCCATTCCACCACCCGCTGCCCCGCCTGGAGCAGGAGCCATTGCAATTATAAGAAGAGTCATGCCGTTCCTATCGAAATTTTAACTAACGAACATATTAATAATAGAGTGCAGCCGTGTAGAACCAGCCATCCCCTGAGATGAAAATTTTATGTTCTGATACCTCGATCCCTTTAACCTCCCGAAGGCCACCGAAACTCCCCACAACCGGTAACAAATCCGGAACCGCACCATTGGCAATCGTTATACCAGACTCTCTGCCGATGACAATATAGGGTGCCATCAACGCAATCGAGGTCGTATTTCTGAATTTTTGATGTACGGAGTGCAAAACCGGATTGGCGGGATCTGTAACGTCGTAAAGGATTACTCCACGGGTATCTGTAACAAGATAGAGTTTGTTTTCGTAATAAATCCCATCGAGGACATCACCGTCCACAAGGAACTCAGTCAATAGAATAGGATTCTTAGAATCGCTAACATCGACGCATGCAACGGAAGGTGTCCCTGCGATGAACAGAATGTTCTCATTCCTGATGATAATTTCGCCATTTCCACTAATCTGGAGCCGTGCGACGACTTCCGGTCGGATCCAATCATTTGCATCGACAATACATAACCCGGAGAGGTGAGTCGAGACATAGACATTATATCCGTCAAGTTCTACATCAGTAGTGCGGTCGGATACTGTTGCTCTACCAATAATTGAAGCCGAAATAGGAGGAAATATTCCTACGATAGCTACTCCTGCCTCACCATCTGCGAGATAGAGAATTCTTTCGTTGGCATCCATTCCGCCACACCACCCGCTCGTTTCAATTGATCTCATGTAGGCAGGATA
The DNA here is from genome assembly GCA_945865405.1 of Caldithrix abyssi DSM 13497. Taxonomy (GTDB): domain Bacteria; phylum Electryoneota; class AABM5-125-24; order Hatepunaeales; family Hatepunaeaceae; genus CAMBDS01. Next base: position 15,641 of record CAMBDS010000037.1, on the reverse strand, counting down.
CTCTAAATCCAAAACATCGACAAGATGAATTTTGGCGTACTGGTCCGAAATAAAGCAAACATTACCCCGAACTAAACAATCCTCTCCCTTCATATCCGGAATTCTAAGTGTCCCGGTCAGGTGAGGATCTATCTCCCGCCCCCGAATAACAAGTGAATGCTCGGACATAGTTGGAATCGCCCGATTTCCTACCAAATCTCTGAATGATGCGACGCTAAACACGCTATCATCAATTATTCCAGCTGGTATTGTTATTGAACGGGAAAATGTCCCCCTCGCCTCCTCGTTCAATTTTAGCTGTGAAAAATAGTTACCAAAAGACATTTCTGCGTACCCGGGTTCTCCCGTGACAACTTCGAACGTCACTACATCTCCAGTGGCGAGTGTCTCTGCGCGTGCATGGACATTGACAGATTCGATGTGCGCTGATAAATCAATCTCAATGTGGTCAGAGACAACTGACGTGGTGCCTCCCCCATCAGATGCAAACCGACCAAATACTCCTGTCGTCCCTTCTAATGACGACACAGACAAATAGATCAAAGAGTCATATGGCAGCCATTCAGCACTTGAAAAGGTTGAATCGGCAGAGACAATCATTTTGGAAATGTAATCCCCTCCGATTTCAACACTAAGCACGGTGTCCCTGGTAGCTTCTTCGCCACCGTTCAGCGTCAAAGATACGTTTGCAGGAATCAGGATGTCTGGTTCGGATTTCGAACCAAGTCGGCATCCATAGCTACTCAGAAGTAAAATCCCCGTAAAGCCGATGAATGGCAGTAACTGGAATTTGAAATTACGCATCATTCTTTCTTGTTTCTATATCATAAAAGCTTTATCAAATCAATACAACAAAAATCGATTGTCACTCCCAGTTTTGTTCGGTCTCTTTTTGCCAACTGGAGTAATTGTCTTCGAGAATTGCATTGCGAGCTTCTTTAAGGAGCCTCTGGTAGTACGCTAAATTGTGTAAACTCAATAGTCGCATCCCAAGCATCTCGCCTGAATTCATGAGATGATGAAGATAGGCTTTGCTGAAACTCTGACAAGTCAGGCACCTGCAACTATCATCAAGTGATCGATCCATCTCTTTCCATTTCGAGAGTCTTAAATTTAGAACTCCTGATGAGGTGAACGCTTGACCATTCCGACCATTTCTCGTAGGCAAAACGCAATCAAAAAGATCGACCCCCTTCCCAACTGCACCCAGCAGATCCTTTGGTGTCCCTACTCCGAGTAGATGGCGCGGCTTTTCAGGAGGTAGAATGTTGCAGCAAATCTCGGTTACCCGAAGCATCTCATCAGGCGGCTCCCCAACAGAAACACCGCCGATACCAAATCCGGGAGGGTCTAACTCTGCTATCTGTTCGGCGCACTCTTTTCTAAGGTCATCAAAAAGTCCGCCTTGCACCACCAAAAAAGGAACCCGGCCATCATCTCCATTCTTTTCGCAAAGCGTAATGAAAGTAGAAAGAAATCTTGTGGCCCATCTGACTGTCAGTGCACAAGCCGACGCAACGTCTTCTTTCGCCGCTGGATATGGCGGACATTCGTCCAATGCATAAAAAATGTCTGCGCCAATCGACCATTGTATCTTGCAGGCGTCTTCAGGAGTGAGTGAAATCGTCCTGCCGTCATAAACGGATTGGAAGATTGCGCCTTCTTCTGTCAACTTCCGTGTGGCAGAAAGGCTAAAGACTTGAAATCCCCCAGAGTCGGTCAGGGTCGGTCCCCCCCAACCCATAAATTGGCTTAGTCCCCCAAGCCTTTCAACAGTTTCATGACCTGGATGGTGCAAAATATGATAGGTATTCCCAAGGAGAATCTCGACGCCGACTTCACGCAACTCATGCGGGGTCAATGTTTTCACCGCGGCGGAAGTCCCGACCGGCATGAATGCTGGAGTTTTCACGATACCATTAGGAGTAGTCAGTTCACCTATGCGAGCGCTGGTTCCCTTATCGACACGAACTATTCTGAAGTCTATCCTACACTCCCCGCGGTACGTATTGGTTGTCTCTGATCATAATTTATCAAAAAATGTTTGATCTTCAAAGAGATCTCCTCACATCTCAGTGTTCAGGTACAAGACGATTGAGAAAACACTTCTTTTGTAATATCTTTAAACCGTAAGATTTCGTCTTAATAATACTCATTTCTCGAAATGTACTCAAGCACCTACTCAGCAACAACAAAAGGACAAACATGCCAGTTGAAGTAAAAGCCGCAGTTTCAATGGTTAACGATATGCATTTTCATGGAGAAAATTCCAAAGGGCTTGGGGTTGAAATGGACTCCCAGCCCGCTGAGACTATCCCCTTTGGGCCTTCACCGATGGAACTCGTGCTTCAGGCTGCCGGAGGTTGCTCGTTGATGGATGTAGCGGTAATTCTCAGAAAGCGGAAGCTCATTCCGGTGCAATTGACAGCGGAAATTGTCGGGACGAAAAGAGATCTCCACCCCAAGATGTACGAGCGGATCGAATTGGTATATCGAGCCAAAGGCGAAGGTATCACGGTCGAAGAACTCGAAAGGGCGGTTAACCTCTCGGTTTCGACATATTGTTCTGTAATGGGAATGCTGCAGAAATCAGCTAAAATTAGTTGGCGTTGCGAGATAATTTAAGCAGATAACCGAAGTGAATGGCTACTGATAACTCATGTTCGCGATGACTGGGTAATCCCGTTAAAGAAGTGTTCCGGTATCTTTTTCTGCGCAAATCGAAAAAGTACCAAAGCAATCCCTGCTCCGATCACCCACCCGCAAATAACGTCGAAAGGCCAATGATGACCAAGATATACTCTTGAGTAACCAATAACTACCGCATAACTTGCAAACCACCATCTGTACTTGGGATAGTTCCAACCCCACCATACTGCTTGCCCGGCACTATTCGTTGCGTGAGAAGAAGGAAAAGAGTATGAAGCTTTCAATATCTCTATCGCAGGATCCGGAACGACAACCCAACGATGTTCCCACCAGACAAAGATATCGGGCACGATATTACAGGGCCTAATTCGTGATAATAATGGCTTTAACAACATCGAAGATAATTGATCGGTAAGCAATACAGTTAATGCCGCTCCTGCTATCACCCACCCACCTCGCTTTCCGCCAAAAACTGCAACGCCGACCACTACTATTATGATCGGCGCAAACCAATAGCTGGTCTTATCCAGAAATGGCAACAAGTAATCAAAAATTGAATTTCTGGCTGAAATATTCCATAGTTTCAACAACCACAAATCTATCCCGATCAATATCTCGCGCAAAGAATTCAAAAGATCAGCCACCAAATGTTACGCGCAAACCCAATACCGGAGCACTCAGATCAACATCTGGCATATCAAGTATTTTCACGTCACGGAATTGCCAATCCCCCATCCCAACAATCAACAAATACCCTGCCCTACCTTCAATTGCCATAAAACTGTTAATGTAATACTTTAAGATTAGCGCTGGCTCGACCATAAAGAATCCCTGTGTCATAGTCATTGAGAATGTCTGTCTGGAATCTGCTGAATCGGGGTCCAAACTGCCCATCATATCTTCCCAGGTAACGTTTGGTCCAAACTGATCGATAGTGATGTCTGCCCCACCTAATCCAAGCCCTAAATCGAGATCAACTTCGAATCGACGAAACATATGAAGCGGAACATACTCCACCAAAAAACCGCCGGCACTAACCTCAATAGAGACATCCTGACGGATTTGATTGGAATTTGGTATGATTCCGCTGATTGTTGTCCCTCCTCCGAAACCGTATCCACCAATTCTGATGCCATCATCAACTTCGCCGTAGCCAAATCCCCCGAACAGCATCAGATGCCCTTCGATTTTCTTAAATCCGGGTGTAAATCTCTGAAATTCGTTATCAAGAAAACCAAGGTCCACATTGTGGATGCCGAAACTGAAGCCTCCTCCACTAAAGTGATACCTTTCGGCTCGTACCGATGAAGCGAGAACCAATAACAGGAATATCGGAATTAGAATATGTTTCTTCATTTCGGCTTTCCTTTAAGGGAATCAAATTCTCTCTGCGACAACTTCCGCCAACGACCTACCGCCAGGGTTCCAAGTGCGACCGCCCCGATACGTATCCTTTTGAGTTCCAGAACATTACAATGCAAAGCGCCAAAAAGTCGTCTAACAATACGATTGCGACCTTCGTGAATAATCACCCTGAGTCTGCCACCACGATCAAGCTCAAGACCACTAACATGGACAACCCGGTCATCCACCATTACCCCACGTCGAATTTTTTCGATCTCGCCAGGTTGTAGTGCTCGATTGATTTTTACCAGGTACTCTTTCTCTACCTCGTGACTTGGATGCGTCAGTTTCAGGGTTAACTCACCATCATTCGTCATCAATATCAACCCGGAGGAATCCTGATCGAGTCTGCCAACGGGGTGCAACCTCTCAGGAGTTGCTACCAAATCGGCAAGGCAGTACCCTCTCTCCTTACCGGGAACCATAGTCGAAAGCACTCCGGTAGGCTTATGGAGCATTATTGCATAGAACTTTTCTGCTGTTGGTGCTTCGACAACTCGACCTTGGTAATGAACTTCGTCAGTTTCCGTAACTGGAAATGCCGGATCAGTGATAACGCGACCATTAACACTTAGTTCGCCAGCACGAATAAGCTCTTCGCTATGCCTTCTCGAAGCGACACCAGCGGTAGCAGTAAATTTCACAAGTCTCATGGAATCTGTCGGATACGAAGGCTTGGTCCTCGCGACAGGGCGCTTCACAGATTTTTCAGGACTGTTCGGGCTTGGCGGGCTCTTCGCTTTCAGGTAAGGCAATAGGTCTCATAAATGGTTTAAGGATGTCGATTGGTATCGGAAAAATGATCGTTGAGTTTTTCTCGGTAGCGATCTCCGAGAGCGTCTGAAGGTATCGAAGCTGAAGTGCGATGGGATCTTTGGCTATAACTCTGGCAGCGTCTCCAAGTTTGATCGAAGCCTGAAATTCGCCCTCGGCATGGGTAACTTTGGCGCGACGTTCGCGTTCTGCCTCGGATTGTTTAGCCCAGGCTCGCTTCATCTCTTGAGGCAAATCTATGTGCTTAATCTCGACATTCGTTACCTTGACTCCCCACGATTCAATGTGCCTGTCGATGATTTCCTGGAGGCGGATATTAATTTTCTCACGTTCTGCAAGCAAATCATCTAACTCAACCTGACCCAAAACCGACCGCAATGTAGTCTGTGAGAATTGAAGAGTCGCATATAGATAGTTTTCAACAGCAACAACAGCCTTGACAGGATCGACAATGCGAAAGTAGATCACTGCATTGACTTGTACCGAGACGTTGTCCTTCGTGATAACGTCTTGTGGCGGTACATCCCGCGCCTCGACTCTAAGACTGGTTCTCACCATTTTATCGACAAGAGGGATCAAAAATATGATCCCTGGTCCCTTTGCGGCTATCACCCGGCCAAGCCGAAAAACAACCCCTCGTTCATACTCGTTCAAAATCTTTATTGAACTTGCGAGTAAGAAGAAGATGGCAACCGCAAAAATAATAACGGGAAAAGGCATGAAGGCTCCTAATATTAGCGTGAGCCGATTTAAGTAATAATTGGCTGACAATTCTAATAGATCGTCAGCCAATTAACATATAGAACTCGGACTATCTACTTGATCACGTCGCCAAGAAGTTTGACGAAATCGTCGATATCCTTCTTGGAACGCTTTTCAGTTACCGCAAGCAAAAGGCAATTTTCCTGATTTTCTGAATACCAACCCATTGGCGGCCCGGCAAAAACGCCTCGGTCTGCCAATCGTTTTTGAGCAGTCCTGCCCGAAATTGGCAAAGTGACAACGAATTCAGAGAAAAATTCGCCTGAATGAAGTCGCTTTACACCTGACACTGTTACTACCTTTTCCGCAAGGTAATGTGCTCCACGAAAGCTATTTTCTGCTGCACGTTGCAAACCGTCCTTACCAACTAGACTCAAATAGATAGTCGCACAAAGAGCAAGCAACGCTTGATTAGTGCAGATGTTCGAGGTTGCTTTCTCGCGCCGGATGTGCTGTTCACGGGTTTGCAAAGTTAAAACATAGCCATCACGGTCAAGTCGATCCTTGGCTCGCGCAACAATTCGGCCCGGCATCAGGCGGATCAGGTCTTTCTTGACAGCAAACAAACCGACAAAAGGACCACCGAACCCCATCGGAATCCCAAATGGTTGCCCCTCGGCAGTTGCAATGTCTGCACCCCATTCGCCGGGTGGTTTTAAAAGTCCAAGTGATATCGGGTATGTCGAAGAGATAACTAGGGCACCTGCCTCATGAGCAATGTGCGATGCCTGAACTGTCGGCTCAATGAGTCCAAAAAAGTTCGGGTATTGGATAATGAGAGCTGCTGAGTCTTCGATTGCTTTTATTAATTCATCAGGATCGATCAGGCCATCAATTCCTTTCATCTCTCGAACTTCGATATCGAGAGGTACACAATAGGTATGCAGGACATGCAGATACTGTGGGTTGAGTCCGGCAGGCACAACTACTGCCTTGCGACCGGTCTTCCTGACCGCCATCATAACGCCTTCTGCGAGTGCCGTTGCGCCATCGTAATGCGAAGCGTTTGAAGCATCCATACCAGTTAACCTGCAAACCATTGTCTGGAATTCGTAGATCGTCTGAAGCGTACCCTGCGCCACCTCAGCCTGATAAGGTGTGTAAGCTGTATAAAATTCAGATCTGCTTAATAAGTGTGATATCGCTGCAGGTATGTAATGATCATAAACCCCGCCACCAAGAAATGAGACGACTTCTGAGGCTGGTGTATTAAGACCAGAGAGTGCCTTAAACTCCCTGACAAGGTCAAATTCTCGCGAGCCGGCGGGCAAATCAAGCGGGTGTTCTATCCGAAACTGATCTGGAATGACCTTGGCGATCAATTCGTCCAGCGATCCGACGCCGATGGTTTCAAGCATCTTCGTCCGGTCGGCTTCACTGTGCGATGTATAGTTCATCTTAGTGATGGTCTCCGTGAGACTGCTCGATCAATTTTCCATAGGATGTGGCATCAAGCAGGTTTCCAAGTTCATCCGTTGAAGAAAGATTGATTTTGATAATCCAGCCCTTCCCGAACGCATCTTGATTGATTTGCTCAGGTTGTTGTCCAAGACTGCTGTTGACAGCACTGACAGTTCCGCTTACCGGTGCGAACAAATCAGAGGCAGCTTTGACAGCCTCTACTGACCCGAATGGTTCGCCAGCAGTAACTTTGGCACCTACATCAGGTAAATCAAGAAATACTATATCCCCAAGCTCGCCCTGGGCATAATCTGTGATGCCAACGGATCCCTCGTTGCCTTCAACTCGGATCCACTCATGACTGTTTGAGTAACGGAGCGCAGACGGAATGTTCATTTAAATTACCTTTGCAATTTCTCGAATAATCTATTAGGGAGATTATTGAATTTTGTTTCAATTTGATAAATAAATTCTCAAAACTCCAGTCGAACTAGACAATGAAGACTTAATGCTTCTTCTCTGTCTCTAAAAACTTCTCCATAAAGGTCGTGTAGTATTTCCCTTCGCGAAACTCGTTTGAGCGCAAAATTCGTTTATGAAGCGGAATTGTTGTAGAAACACCTTCAACGACAAATTCATCAAGAGCTCGAAGCATCCTTGCGATTGCTTCGTTCCGATCACGACCAAAGGAGATCAACTTGGCAATCATCGAATCGTAAAATGGTGGTATCTTATAGCCCGAATAGGCATGAGTATCGACCCGAACCCCCATTCCCCCAGGCACGTGAAACGCTGTAATTTCACCCGGTGAAGGTGTAAAGCCCCTTTCAGGATCTTCCGCATTGATCCGACATTCTATTGCATGTCCTTCAAGTCGCGGCAAATCTTTTGGAGAATGCTTACCGGCTACTGCTTCGATTTGTTCCTTAACAAGATCAGTCCGATAGACCATCTCGGATACTGGATGCTCTACTTGAATCCGGGTATTCATCTCCATGAAGAAGAATTCGTCGCCTTGGGCAAGAAACTCTATTGTCCCAGCGCCAATATACCCGACAGATTCAGCTCCCTTGATAGATGCCAAACACATCGCCTCGCGCATCGAATCCGAAATTACAGTCGAGGGAGCCTCTTCTATCAACTTTTGATGCCGTCTCTGAATTGAACAATCGCGTTCACCGAAGGTAACTACTCGACCGTCAGTATAACCCATAAGCTGTATTTCGACATGCCGTGTGTTTTCAAGGTAGCGTTCGAGATAAACATCACCATTCGAAAAAGCAGTTTCTGCTTCGACTCTCGCCATTCCAAAATTTCTTGCAAGTTCATCGGAGGTTCGAACAATTCGCATCCCTTTTCCGCCACCTCCAGCAACTGCCTTGATGATGACAGGATACCCTACCCGCTCAGCTTCTGAGAGTGCGGTAGCTTCATCAGGAATTATATCTTTTGCGCCTGGAAGGATCGGAACTCCTGCCTCCATCATGGTACGACGCGCCAACGCTTTATCACCCATTCGAGTAATAGTGTCTGGTTGAGGTCCGATGAAGGTGAGATCAGATTCACGGCATATTTCGGCGAATTGAGCATTTTCAGCGAGGAACCCGTAGCCAGGATGAATTGCATCGGCATTGGTAATCTCAGCCGCGCCAATTAATCGTGGTATATTCAAGTAAGAATCCTTGGCCCGGGCAGGTCCAATGCAAACAGCTTCGTCGGCAAATCTGACATGGAGCGAATCAGCATCGGCCTGACTATAGACAGCTACCGTCTTAATGCCAAGCTCCTTGCAAGCTCGAATAATCCGAAGAGCGATTTCTCCGCGATTGGCAACAAGAATCTTCTTAAACATCAAGAGTTACTCCTGTTTGCAACTGCGAGAACTCGGTAACAAATGTTAAGGATTACGCGACTCACGAAGGATCGATTCGGAAAAGGAGTTGACCAAACTCAACAGCCTGTGCGTTTCGTGGTAGAATTTCAACTACGCGGCCAGCAACTTCTGACTCTATTTCGTTCATAAGCTTCATAGCTTCGACAATGCAGAGCACTTGCCCCGGTCTTACCATATCTCCAACCTGAACATAATCAGGCGCTTCGGGTGATGGAGCCTTGTAGTAAGTCCCCACCATCGGCGAAAGCACCTCGATCAATTTCGAGGCAGGCGCGACTGCGACAGGAGCAGACGGTTGCGGTGCTGGAGCTGACATCTGTGGCGCGGTATAGCCCATTTGCATTGGAGCTGCTTGCGGCATCACCATCTGCTGGACGACGGATGACTGCTTCAGAATGCGTAGCTTCGCGCCGCCTTCTTCAATTTCGATCTCGCTGATACCACTCGTCTCGACGAGTTTGACCAGTCGCCGTATATCGGCATAATCCATTGGGGTATTCCCCCTTTTAAATAATCGATTTAGGGCTGAGGGTGAAGTATTTCAAGACTAACCCCTGACCCGCTCAATATACTCTCGTGATCGTGTGTCAACGCGGATCGTTTCGCCTTCCTCAACGAAAAGAGGCACTTGCACAACTGCACCAGTTTCAAGTTTTGCAGGCTTAGTCACATTGGAGACAGTGTCTCCTTTGACGCCAGGTTCGCATTCGACAATTTTCAGATTGAGAAAGTTCGGAATCTCCATTGTAACCGGAGTTTCGTCGTTGAAATTGATTTTGACAAGCTCACCTTCTTTTAAGAAGACAGATGAGTCTCCCACAACTACTTCCGAGACGTTTACCTGTTCGTAGGTCTCTTGATCCATGAAAACGAATTGGTTGCCGTCAAGATAGAGAAACTGCATCGGTCGTGCATCCATTCGGACGATGTCTATACGTTCGCCAGATCTAAGCGTCCTATCGAGCAGTCTTCCAGTGATGAGGTTCTTCATCTTCACTCGAACAAACGCTCCACCCTTGCCAGGTTTGACGTGTTGAAATTCAACGATGTTATATAGTTGGCCTTCGAAATTGATAACGAGGCCGTTTTTGATGTCTGCTGTTGTTGCCATTTGCTCGAGAAAAGTATGATTATATTGTTGTGAATTAAGAAACTATTGAAATTCTTAAATTAATTCAAGATTAATTCTCTTCCTCTACCTTATGCCATCCAAGTGGAAGAATCACCGTCAAGGAAGAACCTATCAATGCCATTGCCATATCCCATTGAGTGTCCCAAATATCGCCTTGAGAGCCGAGAAATGCATCTGCCGATGAACCGAGTATTACCGCCGATTGCCACTCAATAATCTCATATAAGGCGCTAATAAACATAGCTACAGCAACTGGAAGAAACCTAACCCAACCGCCGCGCTTTAGTGGCGAAGTACGAATCAACACTTCTCTTGCAAGAAATGCCGGAACCAATCCTTGAGCGAAATGACCAATTCTATCGTAATGATTTCTACTAAAGTCGAAAACTTCCTGCATCCAGAATCCGAAGGGAACTTGTGCGTAAGTATAGTGTCCGCCAATCATTAAAATTATTGCATGAATAAACATCAACCGATATGCAGCTTGCGAAAAATGAAACCATTTATACGTCACAATTAGTATCGGAACACCAAGCAATATTGGAAAAACTTCCAAAACCCAAGTCAGATAGTCATTAGGTGAAATACTGGATATTGCTAAGCCGATCAAACAGAGTGAACCTAATATTTGAGGTTCAAATTTACTTTTCATCTTCAACCATTAATCATCCCTTCCAACTCCTCCTCCCCGATCACCTTCACTCCAAACTCCTCCGCCTTCGTAAGCTTCGACCCGGCGTCCGCACCCGCTACCACAAAGTCTGTCTTCTTGCTAACCGAAGTCGCGACCTTTCCGCCTCGCAATCTAATCAATTCAGCCGCTTCTTCACGTCCGTAATTTTGCAAAGTCCCCGTCAAGACAAATATTTTCCCTGCAAGATGTTGGCTAACCGCTTCATTGGAACCAGTAGTCTTCCCGACTCCGGCGTCTTTCAATTTCTCTAAGGTAACCCAATTATGTCCTTCCTTAAAGAACTCAACAACTGCCTTGGCAGTTGTCGGCCCCACTTCATCAATCACTTGAAGTTCTTCAACAGTCGCAAACGAAAGCATATCAAGATTTTCGTAGTGTTTTGCTAATGTCCTTGCTGCCCCCCGTCCAACGTGTCGGATCCCCAGACCAAAAATCAACCTATCCAAAGATCGTGATTTAGAATTAGCTATACCCTTCAAAAGGTTGTCGGTCGATCCTTCTCCCTGTCGGGGCAAGACTTCGATCTGATCTGCCGTAAGGAAGTAGAGGTCGGCAACATCTCGAACAAGACCTACTTGAAAAAGCAATTCGATTGTCTTCCCTCCCAACCCATCAATATCCATTGCTGTTCGAGAAGCAAAATGACTAATTCGCCCTGTGACTCTTGCCGGACACCACCAGTTCGGACACCTCAGAGCAACTTCCTCTTCCGATTTTATCAACGGTTTACCGCACACCGGACAAACATCTGGAATGCGAATCGGAACTGCATTTTTAGGCCGACGCTCTACCACTGCTTGCAAAACCTTCGGGATGATCTCCCCACCCTTTTCAATCTCTACGAAGTCTCCGATCATCACACCAAGACGGGCTATCTCATCCTGATTATGCAGGGTCGCCCGCTTAACAATCGTGCCTGCAAGAAGCACCGGCTCTAACTCAGCAACCGGGGTCAATGCCCCTGTTCTTCCCACCTGCCAAGTTACGTCGAGAAGTCTCGTCACCGATCCTTCCGCAACAAACTTAAATGCTATTGCCCAGCGCGGTGATTTTGCAGTCGCCCCCAAATTGCTCTGACCGACAAGGTCGTTCAGCTTAACAACAATCCCGTCTGTATCGTATGGTAGCTTATGGTGATTTGTCTCCCAACGATGCCAGTACTCTTCGACAACCTCAAGCGATTCACAAAGTTTGCCATTCGCGTTGGTCGGAAATCCCGCTTTGACTAGAAAGTCGATCACTCCACTTTGAGTTTCTAACTTACTTACTCCCAAACTTTCAAACTCAGCTAACGCATAGGCAAAGAATCTGAGCGGTCTTGTTGCAACTTCCCTCGGGTCGCGTAATTTAAGCGTCCCTGCCGCCCCGTTGCGAGGGTTCATAAACGCCTTTAGATCCTTTTCGATGCGAGCCTTGTTCATCGCCTCGAATTCAGCCCTTGGATAGTAAATCTCACCACGGACAACCAAATCATCAGGACACCAATCTGGAAGTGATAACGGAATCGACCTGATTGTCCTGACATTCGCAGTTATATCATCACCAAGCGTTCCATCCCCGCGAGAGACAGCGCTAATCAGCTTTCTACCCCGATAATTTAAGCTGACAGCTATCCCATCTATCTTCAGCTCAGCGAAATAATGCGGTTCGCGCTCGTAGAGTTCACTTACCCGCCTGTGAAAGTCACGCAGTTCTTCAAAAGTATAACAATTCCCAAGCGACATCATCGGAACGAAATGCTGAACCTGCTTAAAGGCACCAATAGGTTCTCCCGCAACGCGCTGAGTCGGCGAGTCTTCGGAAAGAAATTCCGGGTGTTCTGCCTCAAGGGTAGTAAGTCGCAATAGGAGCATGTCATACTCGACATCAGAAATTTCAGGTCTGGCCTGAACGTAGTAAAGGTTGTCATGACGCCGGAGTTCCGCACGCAGGCGATCTATTTCTGTCTTGGCTGTCTGTCTATCCATGGATTTAAAAACACCGGATTTGGAAGAATTCAGACAGGCTTAAGGGTTTCATATTTATGATGTGTACCATAAAACATCAATTTAATACCAGACTGCCATATCATGCAACACCTCCCGCACAAGAAGAGGAGACTCACCTTATGAGGTTGCCTATCCGCTCCCACCGAATCTTCTTGTCTATTTGATGAAGAGCCTTTCGTGCATCCCAAGAGAAATAGATAATTAGTGCCTTTCCAAGTACATTCCGCTCTGGCAAAAAACCCCAATAACGGCTGTCGGCAGAATTATCACGATTGTCTCCCATAGCGAAGAGATGTCCTTCAGGAACAGTTACCGGTCCGAAATTGTCCCGGTTTCTGTGAAGCATATCTTTCGGAACAATCGGTTGCTCAATGTAATCGACCGGATAGGTAAAGTTGGCAAGGTATTGTGCGTTGGGTGGTTTGGCAAACTCGACGCCATCGACAAACACCCGTTTATCGCGGATTTCGACAGTTTGTCCTCCTGTGGCAATGCAACGTTTAATATAGGAGAGATTCGGGTCAAGTGGGTATCTAAAAACGATAATATCGCCTTGCTTCATCTTGGAAAAGCCGGGCAGCCTGCCAAAAGGAATAAAAAAACCCGCTCTGGTGAAAGGTATGCCGATCCAATCAGGTGTTCTGATCCCATAAACAAATTTGTTGACGAGCAAAAAATCACCGACGAGCAGTGTCTTCTCCATTGATCCAGTTGGGATTCTGAATGCTTCGACAACAGCGAGTCTGATGAAAAATACCATTACCGCAACCGAGACGACAAGCTCGATCCATTCACGAACAGGGCCTATCCGTTTGGAGCGTTCGAGCTTTCTCTGAAACCTGTCATGTCGCCATTGCTGATAGCGATGCCATGAGTTTTGATTAACGGTGCTTCCTCCGCTGATGTCATCCGGAGAAGAATTTTTGGGGGGCAGACTTGAAAGTTCTGACAAAGGTTATGAAGACTCAGGTTTTATAAACGGCACGATTATGCAGTATTGAACGCCGGGTAGACAAAGGCGTTCCCATAGACCGTCTAAATATTGTGAAGTAGTCAATTTACAAAATGAAACGGCAAAATGCAGTAAGATGCAGGGTTCTCGGTTGGTCAAATTGAGGATTGCTATATCAATCGAAACGCCTCTCGTGGAATAGTTAACTATTCTGAAATAGTGACACCTTAATTCTCGGCTTCTAATTTCCTCGTACCTATCTGAGCTACGGTAAACGCTAACCCCGTCGCGATGAACATCTGCCACGGGAAGGCAAGTGATTTGGCAAAAAAGCTCTGCATCGTCACTACCGAAACAAATCCAACCAACAATGCTGCTATAACACTGGCGGACGAGCCGCGCTTTGTGAAAAGTGCCGTCAAGTAAACCGCCACAAGCCCGCTATATGCGAAAACCATCACTGAAAGGGCAAAGTCGATCAGTGTCGTACCGGGGTTGGCCTCCTGCCAGACTGCACTCACCGCCGCAAACAGTCCGAGCACCACTCCCCAACCAATCACAGCTAACATCCCGACAGTTATGTAATGTCGATCAGGCTTTACCGGTCGAAATCGCTGATAGAAATCATGAACGAAAGCTGAAGACATGGCGTTCAACCCTGTACCTAAAGCCGCCGCAAAAAGCCCCGCCAACATCAGTCCCGGCATACCCGGCGGCATTTCACGAAGTATGAAGGTGAGGAAAACCTCTCGACTTCCCTCAGGTTGATAAGTCGGAGCCATCGCACCCATTGCTGCTGGCTGTTGATAAAAAACATACAATAACAATCCCGCTACCATGAACAGCGCTGTCACCGGTATTCCGACAAGAATACCACCAATTGCCGACCTACTACCGGAAACAGCAGACTTACATGTCAACATTTTCTGCGCCAGATCCTGATCGGTTCCATAAGCACCAAGATTGAGCAAACTGAACCCGAAAATAGCTGTCAGAACTGTGTAAGTGTGCTTAGGATCGAATCCATCAAAGCCAAGTTTGAACAATGTCAACTTTGATGGGGTTTCACCTCCTGGGTGTCTTAACACCTCAACAATTTCTCCCACTGAAAGCGGTATCTTGTCTAATAAAACCACAATAGCGATGATTGCCGCACCAGTAAAAATCGCCACCTGAATGACATCTGTCCAGATTACGCTTTTTATCCCGCCAACCAAAGTGTAAAAAATAGTCACAACTGTCAATACGGCTATACAGATGAAAAGGTGGCTCAGTTTTGTATCGCCAAATACTATCAATGAAGCTGGAAGGGCTGCAATATAAAGTCTAGCGCCTGATGCGAACACTCTTCCCAGAAGATAGGCGCTACCTGCGGCCAATCGGGCCGGAAGACCAAACTTACGCTCAAGAATCCCATAAACCGTCATGTCGTTATTCTTGTAGAATACCGGCACGAAAAAGTAAGCCACAATCAACACCGCTATTATCGAACCGATGTTGGCGATCAGATAGCTCAGGTCACCTTTATAGGATTGCTGAGGCCCTCCGATGAATGTTGCCCCCGAAAGTGCAGCAGAAAGCAACGATATCGCTGCCGCCCATGCCGGTATGTTTCCACCGCCAAGAAAGTAATCATGGGTAGTCGTTTGGCGACGCGAGAGGATAGCTCCGGTGATCGCAACAATTGCGAAGTATCCCCCCAGAATTAGCCAATCAAGGCTTTCAAAATGCACTTCGATAACTTTTCCGAATTACCTAAGAGGGCGCTCTCGCGAACACTCACTCTAATTATTTATATACACTGGGATTACTAAAGTCTTTTCTGATCCAGTATCTCGGAGATAATTAAAAACAGCCCTCGGCGACGCGTCAGCGTAGGGGATGTTGGTCTCGAGGGCGGCCGGAGCCGCCCCCTGACCCGAAAGAATAGCCGCGGGAACGGCCAGCCAGAGACCGAGCCACGGAGACACGAAGGCACGGAGTCTTTTCAG
>CAMBDS010000036.1 GCA_945865405.1 Caldithrix abyssi DSM 13497 | reverse complement strand
GACAAATGTCGGCACTACCGGCAAAACCGGCACTGGCACTTCGCGCTGTCAGTCATCTGCACCAAGACCCACCCAAGTGTAGTCAGTTACTTCTGGCCAACGTCGAACCGGATTTGTAAGAATGTAATTGGCAAATTTCAAATACTCCGCTTCGTCCCGAACGATGCGATCCATATACTCATGCTTCCAAATTGGTAAGGGTCTTCCTGATCGCTTTCGCATCTCCCCCGAAGTGAAAGTTTTCCAACTTTGAACTATTTTTTCCAACGGATGTTCATCGAAAGGCAACACAAGGACATGAATATGATCGTTCATCACTACAAAAGCATTGACTTTGTAACGTTGACCATCAAAGAAGAACAACGCAGACTGAATCATAGTTCGTTCGTCAGGAGCAAAGTCCGCTTGACCCTGTAGCAACGACCAAGTCACAAAATAAACACTGCCCTGAAGTCGCCAATGCGGTAGAACCCCCCTGTATTTGTACAGTTCAGAATTCATAACGCCCCAAATTCAAAGTTCTCGGTAGTGCCGACATTTGTCGGCACAGACGTAGTGGTTTCAACTTTTGTGTGCCGACAAATGTCGGTACTACCCCGCTCCTCCCATCACCCCCAACGCCAACTCCACCCTGCCGAACGGAGGCATAATGTACGCCCCCTGGGCGCGAGGTGCGCAAGCCTTGAGTGCCTCGGCGGCGATCTCGATGCCCATTGCGGCGGCTTTATCGCGGTCGTCAATAGGCCGGAGCTTGTTGCGAATCCACTCGGGAACCTGCATTCCGGGCACTTCGTTGTGGAAGAACTCAGCATTGCGATAAGATGCCAGCGGCAAGATGCCTACCAATATCGGGATGTCCTTGCGGTTGAAGCGGTCAAGAAACGCGTAGAACAGATCGACGTCGAATACCGGCTGAGTCATGATGTACTGCGCTCCCGACTCGACCTTGCGATGCAACCGGTCAAGCTCAAGGTCAAGATCAACCGCACCCGGATTAGCTCCACAGCCAAGATGCAGCGTCGTCCCCTTCGGGATCGGGTTGCCGACAATGTCCGCCCCGCCGTTCAGGTTCGAGGCAATCCTTAGCAATCCTATCGCATCGACGTCGAAGACTGCCGTCGCCATCGGGTAGTCGCCAAGCTTCGGCGGGTCACCCGTGATGCAAAGAATGTTGTTCAGACCCAAAGCCTCCGCCCCAAGCAAATCGCTCTGCATTCCCAAAATGTTCCGGTCACGGCAAGTGTAGTGCAGAATCGTGTCGATCCCCGCCTCACGCTCGATTAGATGCGCCAGAACCATCGCCGAAAGCCTTGCCGATGCGCGAGGCCCATCTGGGATGTTGATCACATCGACGTTGGCAGCCTTCAGAACCCGCGCCTTCTCAACAATAGCCGCTGTCGAAGGCGAGCGCGGCGGATTCATCTCGACTGAATAGACAAACTTCCCGTCGGCAAGCTTGGCGGCAAGAGCCGAGAGGTCGCGCGTTGCGATTTTGGGTTGCGTCTTTTCTGTCGCAGGTGGAGGCGTGACCGCGGTTATCCGAACCTTGGAAAGCTCCGGCGTGATAGCCCGCAAAGCAGCGTCCATCGCCTTGATGTGGGCTGGCGTCGATCCACAGCAGCCGCCGACGATCTTGACTCCCGACAGCACCATCCGTTTGGCGTATTCGGCGAAATACTCCGGGGTAGCCTTGCAAATCAGCCGCCCATCGACCCACTCCAACTCGCCCGCATTCGGTTGCAGCGAGACGGGGAAATGCGTCAACTCCATCAGGCGTATCGCTGCATCGAGCAGCTTGGCAGGTCCTATCGAGCAGTTGAAGCCGACCGCATCGACGTCAAGCTTATTCAGCTCACCGGCCATCCGCTCAATCGTCGCACCATAAGCCGTATGATCCCAATCGGACAGCGTGAAAGAGGCGAGGATCGGGATGTCCGCGGACAAGCCCCGGACAGCTTCGACAGCCGCGATAAGCTCCACCGGATCGAGCATCGTCTCAATGCTGATCAGATCGACGCCTCCGGCAATCAAACCGCGCGCCTGCTCTTCGAAAGCCTCAAGCGCCGCTGAAAGCTCAAGCGTACCTATCGGCGAGATCTTGCGCCCCAAAGGTCCTATCGAACCGGCAACGAAAGCCTCCCGACCAGCTTTTTCGCAAGCCAGCCGGGCGATCTCCGCCGAACGGCGCGAGATATTCCCGACTTGCTCGCCGAGTCCGTGTGGAGTCAGCTTGAAGCGGTTGGCACCATAGGAATTGGTCTCGACAATTTGAGCGCCTGCTCGTAGGTAGTCGTAATGGACGGCAGTGACAAGTTCGGGGCTTGAGAGGCAGAGTTCATCGTAGCAGCGATTTACGTAAACGCCGCGCTGGTAAAGCTCTGTCCCCATCGCGCCGTCAGCCAGAATGGGCGGTCCGGCAAGCCGCTTTCGGAAGTCGGTGTAACGAGTCAATTGATTTAGAGTTGCATCCCCAAGTTGGTTTTCTCCTGAATTTCTGATTGTTGGTTAAGAATTTCTAAGCGTAAAGACCACGATCTCCGGCGTCGCACCAAGCCGGATCGGCGGGCCCCAAGTCCCCACCCCAACGGTCAGGAAGAAGTTCATGTCGTCAATTTTAGTGAGACCACGTTTGACTCCATAGACCATCCTGGTGATGTAATCGAGCGGCCATTGCAGTCCACCGTGAGTATGCCCGCAAACCATCAAGTCGGCACCCGCCTCGGCAGCCTCTTCTCTTCTGACTGGCGTATGATGAAGCACAAAGAGCGGTAAATTCGGGTTATATTCGTCTGTATAGCTCTTCAAGGGTACTATCGCCGTGCCATACTGCTTCGAGCCGGTGATGTCGTCCATCCCGGCGACAATTGCAGTCCCCGGGATTTCGATTGCCTGATCCTTCAGGAATGTAAGCCCGGCATCCTTGAACACTTTGATTGACTCGCGCTCGCCAGCATAGTACTCATGGTTGCCCATCGAGACGACCACGGCGTCCTTCGCCTTCAATCGGCTGAGCGGCTCGGTCACCCATTGCAAGTGGTTGGGTGATTCGTCGAAAACATCGCCCGGAATTAAGATCAGGTCGGCGTTCTGGGCGTTGACTTTATCAACGACACGGTTAAGAAAGCCGAGACCCTTTAAGGTACCGAGATGAGTATCGCTGAAAAGCACCACCCGGTAACCGTTTTTGTCGGGCGAGAGTTGCTTGATGGTCAGATCGACGTTGCGAACAACGGGATGAGCGGCGATGAACCTGCCAGCCGCCAATGCCAACAGTATGATGATCGTCCCCCCTGCCAAAATCCGCTGTCCACTGAACGCCGGATTTCCTGTCAACCAGTTGGGGAACCAACCGAACATCAGGTCGGACAACCGAAAAAGATCGACAACTAACAGCGCAATCAGCGCCCAAGTCATCGCCGACATCCAAAACCCACCTACCCATGTCAAAGGATACGAGACGGGTCTGATGGCAAAAGTAAATCGCGAGACCGGATAGGCGAGAATGCAAAAGAGCAAGGTTATTTTTAGCGCCGTTGCCAAGCCACCACTCAGATGAGCTGTGTTGACTACACGTCGATAAATGTAAAAATTGACGCCGCCGTAGATCAGCAGAACCATCGAAACGAATATGATGAAAGACTTGAGGTTGCTCAAAAGTGCCTGTCAATAGATTGGATAAGGTTAATATCGCTCGAAACTTCGGAAGTAATACGGATCATTATGTTTTTGTTTGCCAGCCGACCAGCTCGAGGAGGCGGTTGCGCTCATTTTGTGCCAGTATTGTAAAGAAATAGGTTACAGGGAAAATTAACGATACAATGCAGCCGACCTGCGGGACGCCTCGCTGCTGGAGCGGCCAGCCGATAACGAAGAAACCTGCGCCCAGCAAGAGAGTTTTGACAATCCGCCCCCATTGGTACTCAATCGGATAATGTCGCTGGATGTAAAAGTATAGCAGCGCTGACATTACAAAATACGAGACCACCGTCAACCATGCCGCCGCCCACATTCCGTAGATCGGAATCAGCCAGATGTTGCCGAAGATATTGATGATCCCGGCTATTCCGGTGATAAAAGGCAACGCGAACGTCTTCTTCTCCATATAGACGCCAACCATGAAGATCGCGTAAGCACCATTGAAGAAGTGCGCCAGAAGTATCACCGGGAAAACCTCAAGGCCACCCCAGAAGTCTCTGTCGATCATCATACCGACGCCGGGGATCTCCCAGCGAGCCAGCGGCGGGACATAGGCTGTCAACATCAGGTAAAACCAGACCATAACCGCAACGTAATACGTCAGGACAGAGCCATAAACTCGTTTTGCATTGGGGTTACCGGAGATAGATAGAAAAAAAGGCTGCCAGGCAAAGCGGAAACCTGCCACGACTATCGCCAGAAACGTGCCGAGCCTGTGCCCGACCGAATAGAGTCCGGTCGCGGCGGCTCCGCTGTAAAGCTCAAGGGTTTTCCGCCCGGCAAAGTCGATAATCAGCACGAACATCGCGTTGGGTGTGTTGGGCAACCCAAACTTCAGGCAAGCTTTCAGGACTGCGCCGTCGAAAACAGGCCTAAGTCTGGCAAAAACAGCGGGTGCAAGCAACAGGCTGGCGGCAACCGATGAAGCGAGGTTAGCTTCGAAAACGCCTTGAACGCCACGCTTCAGGGAGATCAGGGTGACGAGTGTGAAGATCGTCTGGAGTATCGCTCCGCCGATCTTAACGCTGGTGAAGGCGAGCGCTTTGCCATCGCCGCGAAGCACCATGAACGGGAAGGCGTTCAGGATCTCAAGCCAAAGGATTCCCGCGCAAATTCTTAGGGTGTAAACTGCCCAGTCGGGCACGGGGCCATCGAATTTGACGATGAAACCGACGAGTTCTGCGGCGAAAAACCAGACCGCCAGAGCGAGGATGGTGCTGAAGACGAAGCTTGTCGTCCAGACCGTCGAAAAGATGACCTTCTTACGAACGGGATCTTTTTCGAGAACGTAGAATCGCAATAGCGCAACGTCGAGCCCCAGCAAGAAAAGCTCGGTCCCGACGGCAACGGCCATGTAGAAAAGTTGCTGAACGCCAAATTCGGCGGGCGAGAGATAGTGCGTGAAGAATGGGACAAGAACGAACGCCACCAACCGCGTCAGGATGGTCGCTGTGCCGTAGGTGAGCGTTTGCCGCGAGAGGCGTAGGAGGTCAGAGAACATCTGGGAAAATGTAGAATGTAGAATGAAGAATGCAGAATGCCGGCAGAACGAACGTCTCGCCCATTGTTTGCGTAAGATAAGCGTCCAGATTATCAGGCCGCTGTAGAACAAGGGCGGACTGAAAGTCCGCCCTCCAAGAGATTTTCACTTGGCAGTTTCCTTGATCCATTCGACGATTTGAGGGAGGGTCAAGCGGCGTTGTTCGCCGTCGGAGAGGCGTTTGATGTCGATGATAATATCCGATAATTTAAGCATTTGACTTGGATCATCGGAAATTTCTTTATACTTAATCTCGTCTGATTCGTTAAGGAATATTACGTAGCCAACGCCTAATTTGACGGCAGATTGAATTTGTTTTTCCAACCTCTGATTCGAATCATAGAATGTTCTAAATGGAATTTGGTTTTCGCGTAAGAAATGAAACAATCTCGAGTGAAGCCAATTAGCTTCGCCGGAACTCAATAAACCAATCGAAATTGGCTTAGAAATATCATCAATTTCTATTTGATCTGTAAAAAGATCCACTATTCTATCGATACCGAATGAAGCACCTACAGAAGGAAGTGATGACTTACCGAAAGCGCCAATAAGTTCATCGTATCGACCTCCTCCACCGAGACTCCCAATCTTTTCCGCTATAGCCACCACCTCAAAAACCATGCCCGTGTAATAGTCTAATCCACGTGAAAGTGTTGGATCAAATTTCAAAGTTGGAGGAAATTCGAATCGACTTAAGCCTCTGAAAATGCCAAGCAAACCCTTATTCTCCATATTCCGATTTACGAATGATTTGACCAATGAGTCGGGGATTTCTATAGGAAATTCACTTTGAAACTTCTTACCTAATCCCAAGAACCACTCAAGCGTCTGTGCAATAGACTCCTTAGTATTTTGCACATGATCAACGATTTCCCATAGATCCTCGATTCTGGAAACATTTAGATTTTTGGAAATCATCTCCTCAACTACTCCCACTTTACCGACTTTATCAAGTTTATCCAATGAGGTTGAGAATAATGAGACTTGGTCACTTCTATTCCCCATCCAGCCAGAAAGTATCGCGATGAATTGCCGATGGTTTACTCTTATTTCAAAATCAATTCGATACTTACTC
Organism: Caldithrix abyssi DSM 13497; assembly: GCA_945865405.1. Lineage (GTDB taxonomy): Bacteria > Electryoneota > AABM5-125-24 > Hatepunaeales > Hatepunaeaceae > CAMBDS01. Next base: position 13,053 of record CAMBDS010000036.1, on the reverse strand, counting down.
TTGGATATGTTCCCAATAGAATTGTTAATCTCGGTAAATCCGTGGTGAAATAAAGAAATTATCTCCGCATCCGCCACCGGGCTATCCGTCCCGACAATATCGACGTCGCACTGGGTGAACTCGCGGTAACGCCCATGCTGAGGACGTTCGGCTCTCCAAACGGGAGCGATCTGATAACGCTTGAACGGCATCGGCAGCTTGCCCTGGTTCATGGCAACGACGCGAGCAAGCGGAACAGTCAGGTCGTAACGCAATCCCATGTCGGCAAGTTCCTTTTGAGCCTCACCGTAGTTCAACTCACCGGCTTGGGAGGCTGCGACTACCTTGTCGAGTGCGCGTTGGAACTCCGCTCCCCGTTTCATCACGAGGAACGAGAGCTTGTCCGACTCCTCCCCGCCCTTGCCGGAGAGGATCTCCAGCCGCTCCATAGCGGGCGTCTCAAGGGGTTGAAAGCCGTACAGTTCGAAGACTTTGCGGAGCGTCTCGATGACCTTGTAGCGCACCGCAAGTTGGTCGGGGAGTAGGTCGCGCATCCCACGAGGAAGCGCAGGGGTGATTTTAGGTTTGGAGTTGTTCATAAAAGGAAATATAAAGAATAATGGTGAAAGTAGAAAGTAGAAATGAAGAAAGCCGCTTGTAACAGCGGCTTTCTTTTACAAACTGGGTCCCCGCTTTCGCGGGGATGGAAAGCTGGAGCAATCGTCATCCTCTGATGCTTCGATTGTCTCCTTCCTGTCTGCCCATCCCTAAATTCTTACTTCGAATTTTACTCTTTTCGCGCACCTTCGTAAATGCCGACCGCGTTCTTGTCGTGGTCGAGCAGAATCGCGAACCAACCCATACCGGGGATCTCGGTCTTCGGCATCCCGACTTCACCACCGAGAGTCTTCACTTTCTCAAGATAAGGCTCAATCGAGTTGACTTCGACATAGACGCAGGGCGACTGGGCAGGCTGGAAAGACTTCTCTTCCATAATGCCGCCGCCGACGTTCCCGGAGGGGGTTCTGAACATCTGGTATTCGTCGCCGAACGGCTCGAACTTCCAGTCGAACAAGCCGTTGTAGAATCCTGCCGCCCTTGCGCCATCGCTGACCGACCATTCGACGTGGCAGAACGAGTGCATCGGCTCATCCCCGCCGTGCGACGACTGGAACACGCCAATCGTGTTGCCGTCGGGGTCTGTAATCATTCCGAACCAGCCAACTCCCGGAATATCGGTCTTGGGGAACGCCATTTTACCGCCCAGACCCGATACCTTGTCGAGGTAGGGTTGTACATCTTCCACCAGAACAAAGACCCGCGGTGAACTGCCGGTGCTGATCTTGTCCTGCTTCATCAACCCGCCGCCAATTTCATCGGAAGGCGTCTGAATCATCATGTAATCGTCGCCAAACGATTCGAATTTCCAGTTGAACATCCCGCCATAAAACGACTTGGCGCGATTGAGATCGGTTACGGCCCATTCTACGTGACAGAAAGTATGCTCAGCCATTTGAAGCTCCATTGGAATGATATGAAACGAATTTAATTAGCCTTGAACAGGCTCTATGGTATTCTCCCCGCCAGATACCGATATATTCTGCCAAAGATAACAGGATTTCTGTCCGCTGTCAATAGATCTGCACAAATTTGCAGATAGATTATATTTTTCTTCCGCGACGTGATACGAAGAATGGAAGAACCCAATGGGATAATAGGCGTTCAAAGATTGTGACGGTTAAAGACAAATGCGTATATTATTGTCTAAAGAAATCTTCTCTGAATTGTACAAAACTATCATGCGGAGAATTCCGCAACCAATTACACACAAGGGGAACATATGAAAATTTCTCAGCTTGACATCAAAGCTCAACACGCCAATATCCGTGATGAGCTTGTCAAGGCGATGACCGAAGTCATCGATTCAACCCAATATATTATGGGCCCACAGGTCGCCGAGCTTGAAAAACAAGTCGCACAATATGTCGGTGCAAAACACGGGATCGGAGTCGCTTCGGGAACGGACGCACTGCTCGTCGCCTTGATGGCGCTCGGCGTTGAGCCGGATGACATCGTTGTCACAACGCCTTACTCATTCTTCGCGACTGCCGGAGTCGTAAGCCGTTTGAACGCCAGACCTGTTTTCGCCGATATCGACCGCGACAGCTACAACCTCGACCCGGAAGCTACCCGCAAGGTTATCGCCAGCCTCCCTGCCGCCGACCGTAAGCGAGTCAAAGCGATCCTGCCGGTTCACCTCTACGGTCAGGCAGCCGATATGGGGCCGCTGATGGAGGTTGCTAAAGAGTTCGGTGCCGAAGTGATCGAAGACGGCGCTCAAGCTATCGGCGCGGGCTACGACCTGAACGGCAAAAGCGTCAAGGTCGGCTCGATGGGATTAGCGGGATGTTTTTCCTTCTTCCCGTCGAAGAACCTCGGCGGACTTGGCGACGGCGGAATGGTCACCTGTAACGACGATGCGTTCGCGGATCAAGTGAGGATTCTCCGCGTCCATGGCGCAAAACCGAAGTACTATCATAGCTTCATCGGTGGCAATTTCCGCCTCGATACCTTGCAGGCGGCGGCGCTACTGGTCAAACTCCCCCACCTCAACAGTTGGCACGCCGGACGTCAGGCTCATGCGGCATACTACGACGAAAAGCTCGCTGGTATTCCCGGGTTGAAAACACCGTCGATTTCGTACAAGCGAGCTTACCACATTTACAATCAGTACATCATCAGCACACAGAATCGTGACCAACTGATGGAATTTCTGGCGAGCAAAGACATCTCGACCGCCATCTATTACCCGGTGTCATTCCACGAACAGCCCTGCTTCCAATATCTCGGCTACAAGAAGGGTGACTTCCCCAATTCAGAGTTTGCCGCCAATACTACTCTCGCCCTGCCGATCTACCCTGAGTTGACAACCGCACAACTCGACTATGTCATTGCAGCAATCCGTGAATTCACCCATGTCTAAGATAGCCGTGGTTGGAGCGGGCAGGTGGGGTCGCAATCATGTCAGGACTTTCAGACAGCTCGGGTCGCTGGCGGCGGTTGTCGAAGTTGACCCGGCAATCCGCGCCAGCCTGACAAAAGATTACCCCGATCTCCCGATCTACGATAAGCTGGAAGCGATTCTTGGCGACTCAACTATCACCGGCGTCTCGGTAGCTACGCCCGCAGAAACGCATTATGAGCTCGCGAAGCGTCTTCTTGAGGCGGGCAAAAATGTCCTCGTCGAAAAGCCGATCACCCTCTTCTCGAAGCAAGCCGAAGAGCTGAACGAAATTGCGCTAAGCAAAAAATTGGTTTTGATGGTCGGACATGTCTTGCTTTATCACCCTGCGATCCTGAAGATCAAGGAACTGATCGAAAACGGCAGTCTTGGCGCATTGCAGTACATCTATTCGAACCGGCTCAACTTGGGAACAGTGCGGACGGAGGAAAACTCACTCTGGAATTTCGCCCCTCACGACATCGCCGTCATCAATTATCTGGTCGGCACAGACCCCATCGAAGTCGATGCCAAAGGCGGTATGTTCCTGCAGCCGGGTATCCATGACGTTACCGTGACCCATCTGACCTATCCGGAGAACGTCATCGCCCACATCCACGTCAGTTGGCTCCATCCGTTCAAAGAACAGCGACTGGTGGTCATCGGCGACAAGTCGATGATGGTCTTCGAAGATTCGCGACCGACAGATAAGCTGATCCTCTACCCGAAAGGTATCGATTGGGTCTCCGGCAATCCAGTGACCCGTGACGGTGGTTTTGAGGTTGTCGAGTTTGACAAGGAACAGCCACTGACCGCTGAATGCCGTCACTTTATCGACTCGATAGCCCACAACCGTACACCTCGTTCCGATGGAGCAAACGGTATTTCCGTCTTAAAAGTACTGGAAAAGGCTCAAGAGGCGCTTACCAAGAACAACCCTGTTACATAGGTCAGAATTGTGGAAAAACCATATTACGTCCACCCGTCGGCTTATGTCGATGAACCGGTAGAAATTGGTGCCGGAACCAAAATCTGGCACTTTTCACACGTTATGAAGAACGTCAGAATCGGCGAACGGTGTGTCTTCGGGCAAAATGTCAATATCGATTCCGGCGTCATAATCGGCAACAACGTCAAAGTCCAGAATAACGTCTCGATCTACACAGGCCTCGTCATCGAAGACGACGTTTTCCTTGGGCCGTCGTGTGTGCTTACAAACGTCACCAACCCTCGCTCACAAGTGCTGAGGCATTCGCTCTACGAAACGACCTTACTGAAGCGCGGCTGTTCCATCGGAGCCAACGCAACTATCGTCTGCGGCGTGATAGTCGGCAGGTATGCCTTCATCGGGTCGGGATCAGTCGTAACAAAAAACGTCCCTGACTATGCCCTGATAATAGGAGTACCCGGCAAGCAGGCAGGATGGGTGAGCAGGCATGGGCTGCCTCTTAAGAATCCTGACAAGAAAGGCGTTTACGTATGTCCTGAGAGCGGCTTGAAGTATAAAGAGATCGAAAAGGGTGTCATGCGCTGCATCGACCTCGACGAAGAGGCACCGCTCCCGGAAGATCTTCGCGCTGGCAAAGTCTTCTACGACGACATCGTTCATCCGGGAGACCGGCTGAAGTAACCACTTCCTAAAGTAAAAAAAAAGCTACCATCTCGAATCTTGGAGATGGTAGCTTTTTGCTAATTGTAATTCAGATCCGATTACACCATCAACCGATAGGTGAGAAATGCCGCCAGCCAGGCAAATATCGTCTGATAGACAATCGAAAAAGTTGTCCAGTACCATTTCTTAGCTTCACGCTGAATGGTTACGATAGTTGTGATGCATGGTGTGTAAAGTAGCACGAAGACCAAAAAGGCCATCGCCGAAGCTGTTCCGGGAATTTGCCTTCGGAGTTGTTCGACGAGGGTCTCTTTCGTCGCCTCTGAGTCGCCGGCAAACATTACCCCCATTGTCGCAACTACAACCTCTTTGGCAACAAATCCACTTAAAAGCGAAATATCCATCGGCAATGTGAAGCCAAGTGGCTTAAACACCGGCTCGACAAAATAGCCCATTTGGTAAATATAAGTCTGTTTAGAATAGGTCGAGTACGCACCAGTTCCTTCTGGTCGTGGGAAGTTGCTCAGGAACCAGATTACGATGATTATTGACGCAGTGAACCAACCTATCCGCCTCAAAAAAGTTTTAGTTGTGAATTTCAGTAAATTGATTGTCGTGCGGGATGTTGGCCAGCGATAGGGCGGTAATTCAAGCATGAAAGGTGCCGTTTGACCTCTCAAGATCGTCTTGCTGAAAAGTTTGCCGAATCCAATTGCGGCAAGGGTTCCAAGCGTATAAAGACCGAAAATGACCAGTCCGCCATTCCTCGGAAAGAATGCAGCGGTGATCATCACATAGACAGGCAGTCTCGCAGAACAGGACATGAAAGGAGTCAGTAAGAGCGTCAAAACCCGGTCGCGCTTACTTTCTAATACTCTGACCCCCATCATTGCCGGGACATTGCATCCAAAGCCCATCAGCATCGGGATAAAAGCTCTGCCATGAAGTCCCATCGTTCGCATCAACCTATCCATCAGAAACGCTGCTCGAGCCATATACCCCGAGTCTTCCAGCAGATGGATCCCCATCATCAATATCAAGATATTTGGTAGGAAAACGAGTATCATCCCGATACCGGCGATAAATCCATCGGCTATTACACTTCCCATCAGACCAGGGATGTTAACCTTCACTACATCACCCAGCCAGCCAATCCCGGCGTCGATCCAATCCATAGGGTAGGCACCGACCGAGAATGTTACTTGAAACAACGCAAATAGGATAGCCAGAAATATCGGAATACCCCAGACCCGGTGGATAAATATCCGGTCGAGTTTTCCCGTCAGTTCATCCTTGTTCGAAACAGCCGGTCCTGCTGTTCGAGGGCCGGAGGTCTCAGTCAGAATTTCTGAGATCGATCGGAACCTCGCATGAGTTATCGCCGCCGTCCACGATCCACCAAGATCTGGTTCTCCATCCTCAATTAATGCGCTTATTTTGGTAAGTATCTCTTTCCCATATCCACGTACCGCACTCGGCTCTTTCGTCACCAGTCCGATTGCAATTCCTCGTGAAATCGTAGTTCCTGAGCCGTTCCCTAAAGCGGCTACCTTTTCCAATAATTCTTCGGTCGCTGGATCGAACTTCACATGAAAAAAGCTCTGCCTTTTTTCATTGATAACTCTCTGTACTGCTTTCATCAACTCATTGAAACCGATGCCTTTACTTCCCACCGTCGGAATAACCGGAACTCCAAGTCTTGCCTCAAGCCGCATTGGGTCAATTAGCAGTCCACGCCGTTGTACTTCGTCGTACATGTTGAGTGCGATCACCAAAGGAAGCTCTTGCTCCAACAATTGCATCGTCAGTAGCAAACTACGCTCAAGTCGCCCACCATCAACTACCTGAACAATGAGGTCAGGCCTACCTTCAGCACCCATTCCATGAACGATGAGGTCGCGAGCAATCTCTTCATCTGGTGAAACAGCAGAGAGGCTATAAAGCCCCGGCAAGTCAATGACGCGAAACTGGCTTCCATTGGAGCGAACCAAGCCCTCTCGCAACTCAACAGTAACGCCGGAGTAGTTTGCTACTTTTTGATTTGAGCCAGTGAGCGAATTGAAAAGAGTGGTCTTGCCGGAATTGGGGTTGCCGGTGAGGGCAATGAGCGGTAAGGGTATTGTTAAACTTGAGTGATTGCTTTGGGGAGGCAAATTCGACGAACCATGATCATGCACAGATTTACCGGATTGCTACTGATTCGATTGAGGAGTGCGAACTGGAGGCCTTGCTGGTCTTAACTCGAACACAATCTGCTTCCTGTTTTCTAAGACTAACCAGATAACCTCGAATCTCAAACTCTATCGGATCGAGAAAAGGAGCACGCCTAAGCACTTCGATTGCAGTTCCAGGGATAAACCCCATTTCGCTCAAGCGACGTATCAGGCGGGACTCGCCATTCAGGCAGCATATCTGCACCTGCTCACCTGGTTCGACATCGGAAAGCGTACCAACCAGCATCTTTTCGTCCGAACTGCATTTACATGTATGGGCAGAGAGATCCCCATTTCGGTTGGAGCGATCTCTTTCGGAATGGCTTTTCAGTTGAAACATCTTCACACTCCCCGCACCTGATGGTGGGTTACGCTACACCATGGACAACCTTTGACACGGGTAACATATGAGATCAGGGCATCGAGCGTTTCGCCACTCATTGAATGTTCAAGGCGACAGGCTTCGGCATCGGCAGCAATCCCCTCCAACCCCAGTATATCCGAAAGGAAACAACGGAGGAGAGCGTGTCTCCGCGACAGTATTTCGCCGAGTTCCCTGCCGTCTTTTGTCAGTTCAACGTACCCGTAGTGCTTATGATCAATGAGGCCAAGCTGTCTCAAATTGCCAATTGCAGTCGAGACACTTGATGCCTTGACGCCTCGCCGCACGGCAATATCCTTGACGCGGGCAACTGTATCCTGTCCAGTCAGGTCGCGGATAATTTCTACGTACTCTTGAACGGTAGTGTTATAACGTTCGTCGAGTATCGGCAGGAGGCAACCACCTCCGCAATCGGGATTATTTGATGCGTCTATCATTGTTCGATAGCTATAATATATCCTTATTGTCTCTCTATGTCAAGCAGATTTGAATTTGTTTGTTACAGATGTCGCAATCCCCGTCCCTTTGTAGAATATTTCCCAAGCCAACCCGAATACCAACCCCTTTTCGCTTACGTTTAATCCATTCTTCTGTAGCATTTCCATTGCAATCTCAAGGATTACCGTTCCGGCAGGTAATATTTCGGCACGAGCTGGTGGCATTCCTGGAAGGGCTTTTCTTTCTTCAAGACTCAACCGCAACAACCTCTCTTTCCAATCGACAACTGCCTGACGTGTCAGCCAATACCCCTCAAACACTCCCGGTTTATAATTGACCGTTTGCAAACCCAAAGAAGCGAGAGACGTGCAAGTCCCAGCGATGCCAATTAACGGACAGTATAGCGGCGCGACTTCAAGCCACGGCCTCAACATTTCTTTAGCTTGATTTCTGAGCATCTTTATTTCACTTTCAGAAGGTGGATCCAAGTTGAATTGACGTGTGGCGGTGACGGCTCCTATCGAAATACTGCTTGAGAATTCAATTTCGCTCCCCCTCCCCACGATCAATTCGCTTGAGCCACCGCCAATATCGAGAATTGCCACCTGCTCCGATGGGAGATGATTCCCAATGACCCCCTGCCATGCCATCTTTGCCTCACGTTCGCCATCGATTATCTCCAGGTCGAGTCCGATCGAATTTGTTATCGCGACAAAATCAACAGAATTTCTCGCTGACCGAAGCGCCTGCGTCCCTACTGCCTTAATTCTATGGCATCTAAGCTCTTCCCCACGTTTCAACATCCCCACCAAAATCTGCCGGTTTTCCTCGATCAGTTCGCTTGGAAGCCAGCCGTCCGCACCCTTGCCAATTCCAAGTCGATTTCCCGCAATACCGCGCTCAACGACCTCCAGATTGCCGTCCTCAATATCTGCAACAAGATAAAGCGTAGAGTTCGTCCCGATATCGATGGAAAGTGTGCGCATCGATCTCCTCAATATAATACTTGACAAATGTTCAGTAGTTATGTATATTACTCTCGAATCAACAGAATAACCATAACCAGACAATGCATTACGAAAAAATGAACGAACCAATCGAAATGATTGCCCACTTCGCGCCTGGAAAGCTGCAACCCCTACGCTTCCTCTGGAAAGGACGTGCTCACAAGATCGAAACAGTCCGAGGCCGCTGGACGACCCTTGAGGGTCAGCGCAAATCTTATCGATTCGCAATCCACGCCGAAGGTATCGGCGGATGCGAACTCGCCTTCGAACTTGAAACAATGCTCTGGAGCATTCAGACCATTGCAGTCGATTCATGAGCTGGATTCACAAAGGCGAGATTGAACGTGTGCGTCAATCTGAAATGGCGACCGAAAAACTACCTTCCCGATTGGAAGCCGCTCCTGATGTTAGCTCGAACACCAGTCAAAAGCTCTACCTTCATGTCGATATGGATGCCTTCTTCGCCTCTGTCGAAGAACGCGACAATCCCTCACTGAAGGGTCGTCCCATCGCTGTCGGTGGGAGTGTAGATGGACTTAAAGGCATTGTCACAGCTGCGAATTATCCTGCCCGCAAGTTCGGCCTGAAAGCTGGCATGACCGCCATCGAAGCAAAGCGTAGATGTCCCCAAATTATCTTCGTCCACCTCGACGCCAGAAAATATACCTACGCTTCAGCCCAAATTATGGATCTTCTGGAGAGTTTCTCGCCCGATCTTCGGATCCTCTCTGTCGACGAAGCTTCCCTCGAAATTTCAGGGATAATCCGACGATATGGCAGTCCCGCCGCAGTCGGTCAGGCAGTGAAAGATGCCATCATTAGTCGCTGTAACCTCCCTTCCACCGTCGGAATAGCCACGAATCGCCTCACTGCCAAAGTTGCCGCCGACACATCAAAGCCTAACGGCTTGCGCTACCTGATTCCTGGAAGCGAAGCTGCCTATCTTGCACCCTTACCAGTCTCAAAAATGTGTGGAATAGGACCCGCCACAGAGGCATCTTTAGCAAAATTCGGAATTAAAACTCTGGGAGAACTCGCCAATGCCTCCGAAGACATGTTCCGCCTGAAATTCGGAGTAGTAGGCCCTGCTCTAATTCAAATGGCTCGCGGTCAGTATGCCGGACGGATGGCACATGATGACGCGCGAGGCACGGACGAAAAATCGATGGGGCATGAGCGTACCTTTGGAGCTCCTATTCTTGACCGGGCAGAGTTGCGAGGCTGGGTGGTCGCTCTTTCCGAAATGATCGCCCGGCGCGTCAGAACAGCCGCCATGGTTGGTAGAGTATTGACGATGAAGCTACGATACAATGACTTCGAAACGCTTCACCACCAATCTGTCATCCCAGAGCCGACCGATGACGAAGAAATGTTGATCCTCCAGGGCTGGAAATTGCTCGACCAATGCTGGCAGCAGGGTCGTCCTGTCAGGTTGCTCGGGCTTTCACTCGGGTCGCTTATCCCCAAAGTCGAGTCTATACATCAAATGAATCTTTTCATCGGAAATCAGGTGTTTCGTAGAGAGGCACTTTACAAGGCTCTCGATTCTCTAAAGGACAAATTTGGCGAAAAGATCATCCTCCGCGCGATGGGTCACAGCCAGAGAGTTCGCCGCGATTTGATCTCATTCGGAAAATCTCCAAAATAATCTCCCAAAAGAACCTCAGCCGAGCATCATTTCGACCATTCGCCCCTCTCTTGCTTGCTATCTCACACTGCACACGTTAATTTATCCTATCCGACTATCTTGGAGATTTTTATGGACGCGAACCCGGGCAGACCGACGGCCCCCACGGGGGATTCCAGACCGTTAGGCGAGATTCTACTTGAAGCTGGCCTCATATCGGCTGAACAGTTAACGCTCTCACTCGAAGAACAGCAGAATCAGCCCGCATATCTCGGTCAGATTTTGATGCGCCACCGTTGGGTCAATGAACGCGACTTGTTTTATCACCTTGCTGTTCAGCGCGGGGTGGAATTCGTCGAAGTTCGTGACCGTGATATCCCCTCGGATGTGGTAGATCGGCTCCCCCAGGATGTAGCCCTCCAACATTCTGTGCTGCCAATTTCTTATACCGATGGCGTTCTTCGAGTCGCTATGGAAGACCCTTTCAACGAGCGCCTCCTAACTATGCTTATGAAGAGCGTCCCAGAACAGTTAAAGCCAGCCTTTTCGACCCGAAGTGATCTCCACTATGCCATCAACCGCACATACAATAACCTCGTTCGCTCGAATCCCCTTGTCAGAGACTACTTTGATGGCTTTGCATTTCTACTCGAACAACCTGAATTCGACACCAATCGGCTTGTCGATCTAAGCCTTGCCCTCGCTCATCTGCTTGGTTCCTCTGATGTTCACTTCTTTTTCGGTTTAAATGAGCTAAAAATCCTTCTCCGAATTGACGGTGCACTTCATAATATTCCCCTCCCCACCCGTAGGATTCGTGCTGATCAGATCAACCAACTCCGAAGCACCTTAAAGCTTCGTTGCGGAATAGATGCCTCTCGAAAAGGAGTTCCCCAAGACGGCGCCCTTGATCTCGATATGGAACAGGGCAGCATCCGTGCGGCAGTCTCATTTGTTCCATTGATCGACGGAGAAAAAGCCGTTCTGCATTTGAGTGGAAGACTCGAAGTCCGCAGCTTTGACCAGATAGGAATGGCAAACTCAGAGCGAACGAAATTACTTCCTCTTCTAAAACGATCAAGCGGTTTAATTATCGTCTCTGGTCCCACCGGTAGTGGTAAAACGACCTCGGTCTACGCAATGCTGGAAAAAATCCCCTCTATCTCCAGAAATATCATTACCGTCGAAAACCAAATCGAAGCAAAACTACCGTTTGCGTCGCAACTACTATTGAGTAAGGAAAAAGGGTTTTCAGTTCAAACCGCCTTGGTTTCGACAATTGATCAGGATCCTGACATAGTTATGATTGGTGATCTTATCGACCGGGAGTCGGCAGCCTTGGCTGTCGAGATCGCCATGACCGGACATCTTGTGTTGACTTCGGTGAAAATGGAAAGTGCCGCTTGGGTCATTCTTCATCTTCTCAACCTCGGAGTCAATGCCCTCTCGCTTGCCAGTACCCTTAAAGCTATTGTTGCCCAAAGGCTCGTCCCCCGCATCTGCCGTGATTGCAGGATACCGCATCCGGATGGAGCTGAGATGATCAAACAACTGAACCTTCCCGTCACAGCTAAACTTTTCAGCAGTTCTGGTTGCCCGAAGTGCTATTATTCCGGTAATAGCGGTAGAATCGCCATTTTTGAAACAATCTTTATTACCGACGCCTTGCGCGATCTAATCACATCTGGGCCAACAATTTCAACCCTTGCCGTCCACTCCAAAGGAGCCGGTGCACGGGCTTTCCGGGAAGATGCGCTTGAAAAATGCCTCGCTGGCCTAATTTCTCCGGAGGATGTTCTTGCCATTTAATAACTCATCACCAATTTCGGTAACCCTTAGATTGTTGATAATTGCATCACTATCAATCCTTACTGGCTGTGGTGAAAAAAAGCACCCCAACCCCTCCGGCACACTTGAAGCGACTGAGGTTGAAGTCGCATCGACTATCCCTGGTCGTGTTGTCAAAGCCGTCCCGCTACTTGGCTCTGTTGTCAAGGCGGGCGAAACACTCGTTGTCCTCGATACCGAACTTATTTCTCTTCAGCGTATTCAGGCGGAAAGTGGACTTGCCTCGATTGCGGCACAAAAAACCGTTCTGCGCGACGGAATTTCCCAAGCCGAGCGCAACCTCGAATTCCTAAGTCTCCAATTTGACCGAATCGCGGAGCTTGTTAATAACGGCTCTGCCCCGCAACAGCAGTTCGATGAGATAACCGCCAAACGCGATGTGGCTAAAGATCAGGTCGCTGCCTCCAGGCACCAGATGGCAGCCCTCGACGCTGAAGAAGGTAAACTGAACGCCGCGCTGGCAGTTTTTGACCATCAGCTTGAAGAAGGTCTGATTTTATCACCAATTGCTGGCGAAGTTTTGCTGAAATCTATCGAGCCTGGTGAAGTTGCAACTCCTGGAAAAGTCCTGTTCCGGCTGGCAAACCTTGAGCGAATGGAGCTTCGAGTCTTCATCGGTGCGCCAGATCTTGCATCAGTACAGGTTGGTTCCAAAATTCCTGTGCTAATCGACGCATTACCAAACCAAAAGTTCGAAGGCACTGTCAACTGGGTCAGCTCGGAAGCTGAGTTTACTCCCAAGAACGCCCAAACCAAAGACGCCCGATTACAATTGGTTTATGCCGTAAAAATGTCTATTGACAATACGAATCGCTTGCTACGTATCGATATGCCTGCCGAAGCTGTACTGTAATGCCATACATAACTAGTTTCATGCGTGTAGCCCGATCTGCTTTGCTGGGCGAGTTCGCTATTTCTATGAATGGTAAGATTCGACGACTTATCC
>CAMBDS010000035.1 GCA_945865405.1 Caldithrix abyssi DSM 13497 | reverse complement strand
TTCTGCCGCCCGGAGGGCGGCGGTACGTGCCGGCTGGAAGCCAGCGCTACGACTTCCCCTCCCCCCGGATAAACAAGCTCTACAGCCTGACTGACGGCAACCTGATAGCCATTCCCCCGCGAAAGAGGCGGCATGTTGGAGAAGTTGTTGGCGGGCCTGTAAAAGCGGCCATTGATGTCCTTGACCAGCAGAACGTCATCCGCGATCCCGGCCAAAGCGTCGCGGACGTCGAGGTCATCCTCCGGAAAGTAAGCGATCAGGTTCCAGCCTTGACGAAGGGGGATAGGGGTGTCTTCGGGGACGGGGACGTTGACGATGACGAGAGTGTCCTGCCAACTGAGCTTCGCCATGTAACCTTGCCGAACATCCCACGGAGCCATGTTGTTGAAGACTCCCGGCCTGTAGAACTGCCCGGTTTGGTTCTTCGCCATGGTGAGATTGCCTCGACCGACGACCTCAGACCAGACGGTGGGGATGGCTGGGTTGGCTGGCGGACAGACGGATGAGATCATGTTCCAGCCAGCACGGAGGGGGATTCGGAAACTCATGTTAACCTGAAAGTGTACAATCCGTGAGGTATCTAACTCTCCATCTGAAATCGTAAATTCTGCAGTATATCGCCCTACATCTTGTTGAGATGTCCGCCAACTAAAATTGCCTTTTCCATTGCCAAAATCTTCAAATGTCACGTTCTCTGGTATATCATCCGACGAATATGAAATTGACAACTCGGCGTTTTCATTTCGACTTCCACCTGATATATCCACAAATGCTTCATCGCTTGCGATGATGGAGATAGAATCTGGTGTATTAATCCAAATTGGTGGAGGTGTTATATCATACAGTCGTACTAAATCACCACCCTCTTCAATTGGGCGATTAAATGTGACCATTATTGTATATTGATTCTCAATAAAATTTTGAGAAATAAATGCGCCCCCTGAGATACCTTGCAATTCTTGAACAAACAAAGTATCACCATTTTCCAAATTAATTTTGTAAATTTTGAAATTATCAGATTGTTCAGATAGTGGAAAAGTCAACACATAAAGCTGGTAACCTTGAGGGTCATTTGACATATAAGCAAGTCCGGTAATTCTAAGCCCTTTACTATCGAATTCTTCACCAATAGCTTCACCTTCTCGAGAGCAACCAACAATACTGGATGTGGTTCTAGAGAGCCAAAGAATGTCGCGGTCAGAGTCGTAAGCCACTGATCTCGTACTGGGGTTGAATGGTCCCTGAAACTGGTGAACTATATTGCCTTCTGTATCAAAACCGAAGACCCTAGCTTCACCTGAGCCCCAAAGCAACTCACCATCCCATTCGAGGTCATTCATGCCGAAGTTTGACTGACCAGGTTGGACGAACGAGTTGATCAGCTCACCTTCGCGGTTGGTGACGTATATCGTGTTGGGGTCGGCGTCATTGGCACCGGAGTAGTAGAAGTTTGTGCCGTCGAACGCGACGCCTTCGATGCGGTTATCCTGCAAGATATTGGCGACTTCGATTTGCCCAATCTGCTCCCATTCCACCTCCACTTGCCCAAACCCAACCCGCCCGGCCCCCAAAACCATCACCGCCGCGAGGAGGAGGTGGATACCGACTTTCGTCGGTATGAGAAGGGAGGTCGGTAAGAGAAGGGTGGTCGGTATGCTAAAGGAAGTCGTTTTCATTGGATTGGTCTTTGTGTTTTTGGTCGTTAAATATGGACGGGCAGGGATGCCCGTCCTCCTTGACGGCTGGAAGCCCGTCCTACCCAGCCCGCTGATAAATCGCCGGGCGGTAACGAGGTCTGGGAATGGCCTTGCCTCTCATTTTGGCAGCCTCAAGCCACGCCTGTTTCGCAACCTCAACCTCCGCAAGTGCCTCTTCAGGCGTATCACCGAAGGCTGAGCAAAATTTCAGGTCGGGAATATCGGCTACGTAACAGCCGTCTTCGTCACTGAAAAATATATTGATGTGATAGTCTTTCAATTTTCGTCCTTCAGGGAAAGATTGTAAATTTCAACCAATTCTATGAATTGGCGTATTTGATAGGGTTTGGCTTCACCGCTCCTCGGTTGAAGGTTAAGCGCATCTTCGACTAAGGGATGGGTATAGATTTGATGGCTGCCTTTGGTGTGAAGATACGAAAATCCGAATGCTTCGATCAAATCGATAAAATCAGAAAAAGCAACGTTGTTGAAATGTTTGTTAAGCAACCGCCGAAACAGAATTTTACGTTTCATGCCGTCTCAACCGCTCAAATGCCTCTTCCATGGGGATATCCTCCTCACTCAGACGGGAATGACCAAGCGATAGGTCGCGCAGGTCTTCGAGAAGTTCCTCGTATTCCTTCAGAGGCACAACGGCATGAGTCCGCCTGCCACGTTTGTCAGTCAGGAATTTAACATGAGGTTCCAATAAGGTTGTTGCCATTCTGTTTCTCCTTCGATTTGTTAACTCCACCAAGTTAACATTCTACTCCCACAATGTCAAGCAATGCTTCGGTTGGGTTCAACCAACCCCTGTGCCTGCGCTAACCCAAATATTTTTAGTTCCGTTAAATTTTATCACTTGTGTTAATGAAATTCTAACAGTGAAAGTATAAATTAACTGCACGATTGGACACTATAATTTTTAGCCAACCATCGGTCAGTTCAATCGTATCTCGTATTTCATTTATCAACGGTTTCAAAGGCTTGAAGACAGAACACGCCGACCTCTCCAGTTTAACAATCGATAAACATCAGCGCGGTGCCGACCACTCGCCTCGTCGCAAGAGATCGTTCAGCACCCCGATCATCACCCTCGTGATCCTTGCCGCGGTGTTTTATTTTGGCAGGATGGGCTACCGGGCAATATTTTCCAAAGTCATCCCGGTCAATATGATCGCGGCGTCGCTCCGCTCGCCATCTGAGCAAGCGTCTATCCTGACCGCCTCAGGCTACGTCGTTGCCCAGCGAAAAGCGGCTGTTGCATCGAAGGCGACCGGCTTGATGGTGCAGTTGAACGTCAAGGAAGGCGATCAGGTCAAGGAAGGCGAAGTCATCGCCCGCCTCGAAGACAACGACATCCGCGCCTTGCTTGCAGAGGCAGAGGCTGGGCTCGCGCTGAGCCTTGCCGACTCGCAAGAGGCTCGCAGCAACCTCGACCGGCAGAAGCGTCTCGCCGAACAAGGCACCAACACCGAAATCGACATCGAGCGAGCGCAAGGACTTTACAACCGTCTGCTCGCCTCGATAGCGATGGGGAGGGCTCGCGTCGGAGGAGCAAAGGTTGCTCTCGAGAACACGATCATCCGCGCTCCGTTCGACGGGACAGTCCTGACGAAGAACGCCGACGTAGGCGAAATCGTCGCTCCATTTTCCGCTGGAGCCAGTGCTCGCGCCGCCGTCGTCACCCTTGCCGACCTTGGGTCGCTGCAGGTGGAGGCTGACGTCTCCGAGTCGAACATCCAGAAAATCGCCCTCGACGCGCCGTGTGACATCCGCCTCGACGCCAATCCCGCCGTCACTTACGCCGGTTTCGTCGCCAGCATCATCCCGACCGCCGACCGCTCCAAAGGGACGGTAATGGTGAAGATCGGGTTCAAGGAAGGTTACGACTCACGGGTTTTGCCTGAAATGGGAGCCAAGGTCACCTTCCTGAAAGCATCGGACGCAGTCAAAGTGGAGACTCGACCGGCCGTCGTGACTGTTCCCGACGCGGCTATCGCCTCGCGTGACGGTCGCGCTGTCGTATTCAAAGTTGATGCCGGCAAAGCTGTCGAATATCCCGTCCAGACTGGCGACAAGTTCAACGGCTTTACCGAGATCCGCAACGGCGTAAAGGCTGGCGATACCGTTATCCGCACCGTGACTGATGAACTGATTAACGGCGCGAAGGTCAAGGTCGAGTAACCTGATTCCGCTGGCAGACGCCCTCGTCTGCCAGCATTAAGCGCAGATATTTCCGTCAGGCGAGGGCGTCTGACGGCGGGAATCAATAGACAAGTAAGACGCTTGTCCTACGTGAGAGCGGACTGAAAGTCCGCCCTCCAAATTCTTCCATCTCGCTCAACATCACCGCATTCGCTCTTTTTCCCAAAACCAATCACTTTTTGTACTCAAATGGAGTCAATTATATGCCGCACTTAATCGAAATTAAAGCCCTCGCCAAATCATACTGGCGCGACGGCTTCGAAATCCCTGTCCTCAATAACATCAATATCAATGTCGAAAAGGGCGACTACCTCGCCCTAATGGGGCCATCAGGCTCAGGCAAATCGACCTTGCTGAACCTTATCGCCGGCATCGACCGGCCAAGCAAAGGCGAAGTCGTAGTCGATGGCACCAACATTGCCAAGCTGGGCGAATCGGAGCTTGCCCGCTGGCGCGCCAACAACATCGGCTTCATCTTCCAGTTTTACAACCTGATCCCCGTCCTGACCGCATATGATAACGTCGGGTTACCACTGTTGCTGACCAAGCTTGGCAAAGCCGAGCAGAAGAAGCACATCGAGACCGCCCTCAGCATCGTCGGGCTTGGCGACCGGATGAAGCACTACCCGAAGCAGCTTTCCGGTGGTCAGGAACAGCGAGTCGCCATCGCACGAGCCATCGTCACTGACCCGCAGATTCTTGTCGCCGACGAGCCTACCGGTGACCTTGACCGCAACTCGGCTGAGGAGATTTTGACCCTGATGAAGCGGCTGAACGAAGAGTTTGGCAAGACGATCATCATGGTGACCCATGATCCGCACGCCGCTGAGAGCGCTAAGAAGACCCTCAATCTCGAGAAGGGTGATCTGATCGGATCGTCAAAATGAAGTTCCTAAAACTAATCCTTAAAAACGCCTTCCGTCACAAGGTCCGCGCGACTCTGACGATCATCGGAATTGCTGTGGCTGTGACCGCATTCGGCGTCCTGAGAACGGTCGTCACGGCTTGGTATGTGGGCGTCGATGCGGCCGCTTCGAACCGCCTTATCACCCGGCAGGCGATCTCGTTCATCTTCCCGCTACCTTATGCCTACAAGGAGAAAATCGCTGCCGTTCCGGGCATCGAGGCGATTTCATTCATGAATTGGTTCGGCGGGGTTTATCTCGACAAGAAGAACTTCTTCGCGCGCATGGCGGTCGATGCCGAGACAGCGTTCGACGTCTATCCTGAATTCCTGATTGCCCCTGACCAGCTCGCCACCTTCAAAGCCGAGCGCAACGCCTGCGTTATCGGTGCTGAACTTGCCAAGCAGTACAACCTGAAAATTGGTGACCCGATGAGCCTCGACGGCGACATCTACCCGGGGCGGTGGGATTTCGTCATTCGTGGTATCTACACGCCCAAGTTCGATAACACCGACGCGACGCAGATGTTCTTCCAGTGGAATTACCTGAACGAGCGCATCCTCCAGGATATGCCTCAAAGGGCAAACGACGTCGGTTGGTATGTCACGAGAATTACCAATCCCGATGATGCGGCGACCATCTCGAGCCAGATCGACGAACTCTTCATGAACTCTTCCGCCGAGACAAAATCGGAGACCGAAGGTGAGTTCACGCGCGGTTTCATCTCAGCATCAGGAGCGATCCTTGGCGCGATGAACTTCATGTCGTTCACCATCGTCGCGATTATCATGCTGGTGCTGGCAAACACGATGATGATGTCGGCGCGGGAACGTACTCGTGAGTATGCGATCCTGAAGACGCTTGGCTTCTCAGTGCCACAGATATCGTGGTTGATCCTGGGCGAGTCGCTCGTCCTCTCGATCCTCGGTGGTGCCTTGGGATTACTCCTGACTGCACCGCTCGTGAAGGGTTTTGCCGCAGCCGTCCCGAAAGGCTGGTTCCCGGTCTTCAAAATTGAGCCGATCACCATGGCCCTGCTCATTGCAGCGGTGATCTTTATCGGATTGGCATCGGCGATCTTCCCGATCCGCCGCGCCGCATCCACTTCCATTGTCGATGGCATGAGGTTTATGGGCTAATGGCAATTCCATTCAAATACGCAATCGAAAACCTCCGCATCAGGAGGATGACAGCCGGAGCGACCGTTGCCGGTATCTCGCTGGTGGTCTTTGTCTTTGCCGCAGTGCTGATGATGGCGCACGGGGTCGATAAAACTCTTGGCCAGACCGGATCAAAGGAGAATGTGATCGTCACCCGCAAGGGATCGAACAACGAAATCTCCAGCATCATCATGGGCGAGACCCAGGGCGTCATCCGGGCTTTGCCTCACATCAAGCAGAACGCAAGCTCTGTGCAGATCGTCTCAACCGAGCCGGTTGTGGTGATAAATCTTAAGAAACCCGACGGTGGCATGAGCAACATCACTGTTCGCGGCGTTTCGGAAACCGTCGAGGAGTTGCGCTCACAACTCAAGATTGTCAATGGCCGCATGTTCAACCCCTCCCTCCGCGAATTGATCGTCGGCAAGCCTGTCACCGAGCGGTTCAAAGGAGCCGACATCGGTAACAAGATCAGGTTCGCGGGTGATGATTGGGAAGTTGTCGGGACTTTTGAGTGTGGTGGAGGTGGCTACGAGTCAGAGATTTGGGGCAATTCGGTGCAGTTGATGGAGGCGTTCAATCGCGGGAGTTCGGTTTCGTCGATGACGATCAAGCTGAACAGTGCTGGTGACTACGCCGCCTTCAAGGATGCTTTTGCCGCCGACACCCGCCTGACCGAGTTCGAGCCTGACACCGAAGCGGCTTATTTCGCCAAGCAGTCGGAAGGTTTGGCGGGCTTTATCAAGATCCTCGGTATCTTCATCACGGTGATTTTTAGCATTGGAGCTACTGTCGGCGCGATGATTACGATGTATGGCGCAGTCGCCAACCGGACGATAGAGATCGGGACGATGCGTTCGCTCGGCTTCAGCCGCGTCAGTATTCTGGCGGTGTTCCTTGCCGAGTCGGTGCTCATCTCGTTCACGGGGTCGGTGATAGGTGTGTTGCTGGCGTCGGTCTTGTCGTTCTACCAGATTTCAACGCTCAACTTCAACTCATTCTCGGAGATCGCTTTCTCATTCGCCTTATCGCCGACGATTATTGTCAGCAGTCTGGTGTTCGGAGTCGGCATGGGTATCCTCGGCGGCTTTCTCCCGGCTCTCCGCGCCGCAAGGATGAACATTGTCAATGCGTTAAGAGCGGCGTAGGGGATTTAATGACTTGTCGCAGGGTGTCCCCACCCTGCGAAATCCTCAAAACCGCTTGTAGCACGGTCAGCTTTGCCGGGCATGTAAATAAAAGCAGTCATGCCGAAGGTTCGGCATGACTGCTTTGTTTTATGGGAAGGTAGCATCGCCGTCTCCTGTGAGTCAGTGGGGCAGGGCGTCACTTGCGTGGTAGTAGCTACTTTACGAAACGGTCGAATTGGAGGCTGTGCCGGCGTAGGGGTTCGTTTGGAACACCTTATTGATAAGGGTTTATCCCGCCAAATTTTTCGAGATCTTCTATAATCCATTGACAACGTTGAGATCCAGAATTTGCGAGTATTTGCAATAGTGGAATTGATTGCATCTGGTTATGCATTGTAAAAATAATTGCACAACATTCTCGATAAAACAATTCGACTCCTTCATCTTGGATGATTTCCGATAGTGTAGAATCAATATTTGGTAGCGAAGATAGTATTATTTCCACGGATTGCCCTATTGAACCTCGCGAAATAACATTTTCTTTATCAATGAAGTGCAACAATTTTATTATCTCATTCATACTAAAGCCATTAAGGAGCTTACTTGCAATACTGCGAGTGGTGTTTGAGAGATCACTGCCTGATCTTAGCATATCCCAATGTCCTGGTATATCAGCAAGATAGGCTATCAATACATCAGGGATCTCTGAAATTGGTTTTTCGACAAAAAATCTGATGAATTCTTCCCATATTTGAATTTCGATTCGGTAACCTTGAAATAAGGTACGAATCCCCCAAGCCGATTCATCGAATTTGGGTGACCATAACCAATTAATTGCATCGTGTAGAGATAAATTTGGAGGCTTGTTGTTAATTACTTGAAGGAAAATTGTCTTCATTGACTCATGATCAAGGCAATTTGCTCTGCTTATTGTGAACTGTATCTTTTTGGCAGAAGGATAATTTTTTAAATAACTTTTAATGTTAATCCAAAAAGATTTTTGTAACTCAGGTGAATAAACTACCCCGATAACTGGGATCGAGTACTTCTCCCAATATTGCCGATGTGTTCCTATTGTAATGTGGCAACGTTCCCGATTGTAATCAAAAAACGAGTTCCCAGATTTTATCTGCACAGCAATCTGTTTACCACTGGGAGTTTTATCATAAATTAATTCGATCCAAGCATCTATTCCCAGATCGTTTTCGTGTTCGATTTTATGAAAGATGTTTCCAGAGCGTTCGATAACATCTCTTACAAAGCTCAAGCCAGATTTAGCAGTAACCGCTGAAGTTTCATATTTGACCATTACTATTTATCTTCGGTTTTTTTAAGGTCGATCTTGGTTTGGAACTCAATCATGCCCATTGTTTCCTTCCACGCAACAAATGCAAGACAACCTAAAACCCAGAGAGTCAAAATACAGGTTATTAACCAACTCCATGAAAAGCATATACTGTCAAAAAGAGGAATGCTAATAAACGAAGCAATTATCGCAACGGCGCAATTCATTGCCGTATTGAAGGCATTCCACCTCCGAGCTATCCACTTGTGAACTCCTTCGACTATTGTTCCGTGATCGAATGAGGCTGCTGCAAAAAGAGAATTTTTCTTAGTGACACTACTATTTGTAATGTGTAATTTTTCCTCAATCTTAGTCCAAGTTTCCATTTCGAAGCATGCATCGTATCTGTTTGGATTATTTTTGCCGAGATTGCAAAGCCAAAAAAGCCCTTTTAGTATTACAATTGAAACGCTTCCTAGAAAGTATCCCAATGGAAGTGTCATTGCAATGCCGAGAGCGATTACTGCTGTGGTAGTCTCTGCCTCCATGCATAGAATTCTTTGAACAAAGCAACAATCCGAGAGCCATGCACCAAGAATTAGGTTGCAATAGAAAAAAAATGGCGCGATCAGCCATCGAATCTGTCTTTCTGCGTCCATTACGCTCCCCCGTTAGTTTACGTTTTAGCGTCGATAATTTATCCGGGTACGATTAAGTAAAGACTTAAACATGTCCTCCTTGTTATCCCCCAGTTAGCACACTCAATTTACAACCCTACCTCTAAATTTGCAAACCGCTGAACTGGTTCGTATCTTGTTATTAGCAATCCCCAACCCAAGGAGTTTCAATGTCCCCCATACGAGAAGCCGCAATAGAGGCTATCCGCAGTCTTCCCGAGAACGCCAGTCTTGACGACGTTTTCGAAGAAATCATCTACTATGCCAAGATCGAAGAAGGGTTGCGCGATGCCGACGCCGGGCGCGTGACACCTATCGAAGAAGTTATGAAGGAATACAACGTCAAGATATGAAGGTCGTACTCACAGCTCGTGCCCGAGCCGATCTTGCGGAAATTCACGACTACATTGCGCTCGACTCGCCGCAATATGCCGCAAGAGTTTCGGCTCAATTGCTCGTGAAGTCGTATGAGTTAGGTCAGTTCCCAAAAATCGGTCAAGTTATTGCTAAATTTAGCAATCCAAATCTACGCGAAAGACATCATCGGAACTATCGAATTGCCTATCGGATAAAAGACACCGTGATTGAAATTCTTTCGATTCGTCACGTCGCCCGCCTGTCGGAAGATTGATTTCCTCGCTTACAAACTCAGTTTAACCCTTCCCCCATCCATTAAATCCGCTTGATCCGTTGTCCGCCCAATCCTTCCATCCCGTCATAAATAATAACGACAATGCTTGCTTTCCGTCCATAAATGTCGTATATTGTCGTCGTGATGTTTGTTCGGCGGGATCATCCCTTAAACTATTAAACATTAAACCTTTAACTATACCCTGTGAAGTTGGTGAAGATACGTGAAGAAAAATAAATCCCGAAACGCCCGTCAGGTAAGCCCTGTGACGATTGTGAAGATGTGAAGATAAAACAGGCCCTCAAAATACGTTTATATGCGACAAAATTGGCAATCCTCCCGATTTGACGATCGGGCAATTTTGTGCCCGTCGCCATTTTCCGACCGAAAATTTTATGCTTATATTGGTTGATCCATGAACTCCAATAATGCTGTAACGCATTAAGTTATTAAAGGCACTACATGTCCACCGAAGCAAATTACCAGGAACTGTTCGCGCTCCAACACGAGCTGCAACTGCTCGGCTCTATCGAAAGTATTCTCGAATGGGATCAGCGCTGCTATATTCCAAGCCAGGCGCACGAATACCGCTCCGACCAAGCCTCCTACATCGCTCTGATGCGCCACCAAAAAGGCACCGCCAAGCGCATTGGTGAACTCCTTGACGGACTGACCGCCGCCGGAATGGGCGCAAGCCTCGAACCACGCGACGTCAACGTCCGCGAATGGAAACGTGACTACGAAAAACGTTGCAAACTGCCCGAAGACCTCGTCTCCGAAATGACCAAGACGACCTCGTTCGCCCAATCGGTCTGGGGCGAAGCCCGCGCCAGGAATGACTTCGCCGCCTTTCAGCCGTGGCTCGAAAAAATCGTCGCCCTGAAACGCCGCGAAGCCGATTGCCTCGGCTGGGAAGCAGAACCTTACGACGCACTGCTCGATCAGTACGAACCGGGAGCCAAAACCGCTGAAGTCGCCAAAGTCCTTGGCGATCTGCGCGAAAGGCTCGTGCCACTCGTCAAGCGAATCGCCGGATCGAGTAAAAGGCCCGACACGTCGGTCTTACGCCGTAACTTCCCGCCCGACCAGCAGGAAGAATTCGGCAAGGCGGTTGCGACCGCTATCGGCTACGACTTCACACGGGGTCGCGTCGATGAGACGACCCATCCGTTCTGCATAACGCTTGGCCCCAAGGACGTCCGCATCACGACCCGCTACATCCCCGATCACGTCAACGGCGCGCTCTTCGGGACTCTGCACGAGTCAGGTCACGCCCTTTACGAGCAAAATCTCCCCGCCGAACATGCCGGTACGCCGATGGCCGACGCCGTTTCGCTCGGTATCCACGAGTCGCAGTCGCGCCTTTGGGAGAACATCGTCGGGCGCGGGTTGCCGTTCTGGCAGAAGTGGTTCCCGTCCGCCAAGGATCATTTCTCGGAATTGCGCAACGTATCGCTTGAGGATTTCGTCTTTGCGATCAACGCCGTTGAGCCTACGTTCATCCGTGTCGAAGCTGACGAGACGACCTATAACCTCCACATCCTGCTTCGCTTCGAGCTTGAGCGAGCATTGATGAACGGCGACCTGAAGCCGGCCGACGTTCCGGGAGCATGGAACGAGAAGTTCAAGAAGTACTTCGGACTGGACGTACCGAGCGATGCGCAGGGCTGCTTGCAGGACATTCACTGGAGCGCCGGATTGCTGGGCTATTTCCCGACGTACTCAATCGGCAATCTGAACGCCGCACAGTTCTATGAGAAGGCTGTCGTCGATATCGGCGAGCAGGAGGATAACTTCCGCAACGGTGTTTACGCGCCGATGCTTGACTGGCTGGTGAAGAACATCCATTCGCACGGTCGCCGGTACAAGTCGGCAGACCTGACGAAGCACGTGACCGGGAAGCCGCTTAGTTCGGATGCTTTGATGAGGTATCTGGAGAAGAAGGCCTCCTACTGGTACGGCGTCTAAGGTAGGAATTTGGTTGGTATTTGTAGGGGCGCATTGCAATGCGCCCCTACGGTATTTGTTCGGGATAGTCAACACGCATCAGGGTCAACCCGTGCGGTGGGGCTATCGAGACAGCGCCGTGTTTTTCCGGTTCGTGCAACAGCTTTCTGAAATTCTCCACTCCGAGTCTCCCTCTTCCCACATCCATTAACGCTCCGACGATGCTTCTCACCATTTTGTGAAAAAACCTATCCCCGGTGATCCAAAAGTTCACACTCGCATCCTCAATTTCCCACTTCGCCTCTAAAATCTGACAAAAATACCCCTCTTCGCCGGGCCTCTGCAAGCAGAACGACTTGAAGCAATGCCTACCAGTTAACTGATTTACAACTTCTTGAATATGGTCATCTTTCCACTCGTGTTGCGGAGTCCAGGCAAAACGGCGGAGGAGCGGGCGTTCAATCCGTTCGATGCGGTAGCGATAAGAGCGGCTCATGGCGTCGAAGCGAGCGTGGAAGTAGGGAGATGTTTCTTCGAGGGCAAGGGCTTGCACGTCCTTTGGCAGCAGACTGTTGAGGGCAAGATGGAGGCGTTGGGGGGTGATAGTGGAGAGATGGAGATCTGCGTGTGCTATTTGTGCCAATGCGTGAACTCCGGCGTCGGTGCGGCCTGATCCGTGCAGAGTGACTTTTTGCTGGAGGATTTGGGACAGTGCATTTTCGATCACTTCCTGGACGGTGCGGGTGCCTTTGATCTGGCGTTGCCAGCCGGAGAAGTCGGCGCCGTCGAATTCGATGACGAATTTGTATCGTTGACGCTCAGTTGGTTGTAGCACGTCACTCACAGCATCACCGAAGCGAATGAGACGATGACTGCGCAAACGAGGACGATCCAATCGAAGGCTCTCATTTGGAGTTGGATAAATTGGCTGCGATCCTGATCGAGTGAAAAACCGCGACTGACCATTGCTGCGTGGACTGTGTCGCCGCGACGCAACGTTGCTGTGATTAAAGGGCCAATCAGCGGCAGGAGGTTTTTGATGCTGTTGCGCACTCCGCTCGACTTGACTTTCAGTCCTCGGGCGATTTGCGCGGTGCGAATTCTATCGGATTCTGCCAGTATCGTTGGGAGCATCCGCATCGCTACTCCGACGACGATGCCGGGTCTGCCGAGGCGTCGGGCGACGGTCCCGTTGGTTGGCAGCAAACCTTCGACTCCTTTGGACAGGGCGGCTGGGTGAGTTGAGCGAGTGAAGAGGCCGCCCAACGTGACGATGATGGCGATTTTGATCGAAAAGAAAAAACCGGCGACGACACCGACAGAGGTAACCTTAAGAAAATAAAAGCTTAATAGCGTCTCGCCGCCGCGGTCGAAGATCAGGTGCATCAGGATTGTGAAAAAGTAGAAGAAGCGGAAGCTCCATGCGTCGCGGAATAAGCGGGGTAAATTGCCGAGTGAGATGGCGATAGCAAGCGAGACAAGAACCATCAACGAAATCCCAAGCCAACTATCTGTTAATACAATACCGAGGAGCGCAGAGGCGAACGCCAGAATTTTCACCCGCGGGTCAATTCCTTCGACAGTGAAGCCGCTGGCAGTAGCGCCAAGTTTATTGATTTCCAATGTTGATGTCAACGGGGTTTTGCCGTCAGAAACCGTTCAATAAGGGGGATGAAGGAGGTGAACTCTCCTGTTACTTCAGGCGTACCTGCTTTAGACTCTATTTCCTGCCAGGCTTGTCCGAGATTGAACCGATGCTGCTCGACGACTACATACCCTGGTTTTGTTCGCAATGTTTCACCGAGGTACTCCTGTTCGGTTTGACCTGGCGTCGGGACGAAGATGGCTCGTTTTTCCAGTACGGCGAGATCCATGACGGTGCTGTAGCCGGGGCGAGAGAGGACGACGGATGAGTGGTCGATGGCATCCTTCAGTGCGGCAGAGGTCATGCGGCTGACAAGCCTGACGCGGTCAGTGACCCACTCGTCGGAGTCTTCCTCCGACCTGCCAGCGATGACGAGGGCTTTCAGCTTTGTTTTGGGGAGTTGCGAGAGGATAAGCTCTTCGAAAATTGAGCGTTGAGGTTCGGGGCCTGACAAGATAACGATAAGATCGAAATTGTCGTCGGAATTTTGATTGACAGGGATTGGCGCGGAACGCTTCTCGAATCGGGAGAGAGGCCCGATGTATTTGGCGTTTCGACGTGGTCTGGTTGAGTGGGAAAGGTCACCCGCAAGCCCCGGAGGTGATTCGAAATCGGGGATCCAGCACTCGGTGAAGCGCTCGATGGCTTCATTGTGCAAAGTGGCGAGGAGCGGTTGCAGGAAGGCGACGCGGGCCGGGGTTTTGATATTAAGCTGATGAGTGATATAAACAGACGGAATGGTTGTGTGGTGAAGCCCGAAACGGTTGTCAGATATGATAAGAGACGGTTTTTCGCGGTCAGCCCATGCCTTCAGCCATTTGTTTTCGCCTGAGATTGCACGCAGAATTTTGGGGATCTGTCGTGCCATAGCGACGGCCATCGACCCGTTGTTTGGGTAAACAATATCATATCCGGGGAGCGGAATTACCTGTAAATCAGGGAATTCTGATTCAAGGAGCTTTAGAGGTCTGCCGTCAGCGGCTATTACGACTTGTCTGCCGGACTCGACGAGGTAGCGGATGATTGGTATGCAGCGAGTTGCGTGGCCAAGCCCCCAGTTCAACGGTGCGATTAAGATTTTCGATTTCTGATTTCTGATTTCTGATCCCTATCGGGCAGGGTGGTCGTCGTTTTGACGAAGAAATTTTTGAAAGCCGCGAATTTGACGGGAGATGCTATCTAACTGTTTTACAGTGTTATTGAAAAGATCGGTATCCAGATAACTTAGATCTAAAGCGACATAGAGATGACTTTTGACTTCTGCACAAGATGAGATTGAATAATCAAGGAAGTGGGTAAATTCTTTGTTAGTTCCTCGTTCAGATCCTTCAGCGATATTTGCCATGATCGAAATAGCAGCACGGCGTATCTGATCTTTCAGGGTCCAATCACGTTCAAACCCCGTCCTACTCGAAATTAGATAGATTTGATGAGTTAGCGACCTGGCGGCCTTCCAAACTTCCATTTCTTCAAAAGACTGTTTGGCTCCCATTTAGACGTCTTTCTTAAATTGTCAGGTATTGAAAATCAGAAATCAGAAATCAGCAATCAGAAATAGATCCCTCAAATCCCCACATGAATCCTTTTTCAGCTTCGACAGAGACGAGCTTGCCGACCAGATCGCGCGAACCCTCGAAGACCATCGTCTTGTTGTGACGGTTGCGTCCGGTCATTTTGCGTGGGTTTTTCTCGGAGACGCCTTCGACAAGGACTTCGTAAGTGTTGCCGACCAAAGCTTCGTTTTTGCTGCGGAAGATGTTGTTGGCGGTGCCGAGCAACTCCTGAATCCGGGCGGTGGCGACGTCTTTCGGGACCATGTTGTCGAAATTGGCGGCTTCGGTTGAGTGGCGCGGGGAGTAGATGAACATGAATGCCTGATCGAATTGAAGCTCTTCGAAGGAACGGACGGTGGCTTTGAACTGGTCGTCCGTTTCGCCGGGAAAGCCGACGATGATGTCGGTTGTGATGGCGACGCCGGGGATAGCTTTGCGCAGTTTTTCGACGATGGCGACGTACTGGGCGTAGCTGTAGGCGCGTTTCATGTTGCGCAGGACGGCGTCGTCACCCGACTGGAGGGGGAGGTGAATGTGTTCGCAGACCGAGGGGAGTTCGGCGATTGCTCCGATCAGACGGTCGTTGAAAAGCTGGGGATGAGGGCTGGTGAAGCGGACACGCAAGTCTTTGGCCCGGCTGTCTATTTGACGCAAGAGCCAGGCGAAGTCGGTGCGTTCGCGCTCGTCGGTGGCTTTTTCGAGAGCAGGCGTCAAAGGGACGCGGTAGTGGAAATCCCTGCCGTAAGCGTTGACCGTCTGGCCGAGGAGGGTGACTTCACGATAGCCGAGGTCAACGAGTTCATCGATTTCGCCGAGGATGTGCATCGGAGCGCGGGAGACCTCTGGGCCACGTGCCGAAGGAACGGCGCAGAAGGTGCAGGCGAACGAGCAGCCGAACATGACGTCCACCCAGGCGGCCATGGTTGACGCTCGCCGGACGGGGGTGACGGGGGTCGGGTCGTCCAGGATATCGACGGCGTCGATGCGATCAGATGTGTGACCATAAGGCGCGATCTGGCGCTGAAGTTCGATCTGCCTGACGAGAGCCGGGAGTCTGCCAATCGAGCGAGGGCCGAGCAAAAGATCGACGTGGGGAGCTTTGGCGCGGATCAAGTCACCGTCGCGGGGAGCTTGACAGCCGGAGACTCCGATGACGAGGTTGGGGTTCTCGCGCTTGATCCTCTTCAGGTTGCCGAGTTCGGCAAGGAGCTTGCGCTCAGGCTTCTCGCGGACAGCGCAGGTGTTGATGACGACGACGTCGGCGGTTTCGGCTGATTCGGCGACGGTGTAGCCGTCGGCTTGCATGAGGCCCAGCATCCGCTCGGAGTCGTGGACGTTCATCTGGCAGCCGTAGGTCTGGAGGAAGATGCGTTTGGTCATGACTCCAGTTTCGTTCGCTTCAATTTAACTTTGTCCTTCGATGGAGGGATTCAATTGTGTTTTCGGAATAAGTCACGGATATGAAGACTATAACGATAATTCCGACTGCTCCGATTACTGCAAATAGCGCGCCAGCGAGTCGAAAGGCTCGCATAATCTTCGTAAGATCTTCGAATTTCTTGAATATCAGCTTCGTTGGGGCGATAGTCACAATTACAAGATCATGAAAGCCGACAGGCTTTGCATAGACATAGCTTCCTTCTGCACCGCCGACATCAGCCAAAAAAGAAAGGCACGAATCGTTTGACGCCGTAAGGCGCGCCTTCTGTACCCATTGCAAAATACCCGTCGAATCAGACAGTTTACCTAAGTCGCCAAACATGTTGAGGTTTTCGATGGAAGGAGCCAACAGACTTCCGTTAGCGTTGATCAGAATTATCGGCGTGTCCAGGTGACTTCGCCGTTTGGCGAATAGCTGATTGATTTGCCACGTGGCAAGTTCTGCCGACAACATTCCAACTGAATTGGCGTGGTTACTCATTACTGGGAAAATCGAGGTTAGTCTCAAGGAGTGTGGTGCACTAACAAATGACAACCCATTATTACTTCCTTCGCTCATGAGCTTGTTCAAGAAATTCCGGAAATAAGTGAACGATTCAGTCGAAGAAGCTACTGACCTATCGACATAGTATTCGCTCATGTCTGATTTTTGTGAACTATAGGTGACTATGCCATTTGGTGTTTCATGACCGAACTCGATCCTATAAAACAATTTAGTGGTCGCTTCGTTTAGTCTGATCACACTATAAACCAGACTATCGGTCAACTCGACATTCTGGAGTGACAGAATCTCCTTCTCGACCTCGGAGGTCATTTTATCCAATTCCAATCGGAGCAGCGTCGAGATTTCGGAAAATTCTTTCCGGGAAAGATTGGAGTACTTTTCGAGCTCATTGCTTCGAGTTGTAATGAGTCGATATGTAAAGGACCCAACCAACATAACCAAGCCAAATATGGTTAGAAAAGCTGTTAGTTGGAAAGGAAGACTCTTTAAGAGAATCATACGTGATTTCCGAACCCTATCAGCGATTCCTCCATTGAGGCTCACTTCGGATTTCATTGGAATTGCCTCATGGGTTTTGGGGTAGGGGCGCATTGCAATGCGCCCCTACAAGAGCTTGTCGGGCTGGAAGCCCGACCGACGCGAAAAGTGGCGGACAGAATGTCCGCCCCACTGCCTTGTCAACCGAGACGGTTAACCTACGCGAGAAATTGCTGCCGACCACAGGGGGTCGGCAGAAGAACATTGTTACGAGGGATTCCTGCGTAAGATCGCGCCGCTGGCGAAACCGGCACCGAAAGCGACGTCAACCTCGAGCGCGCCGGGGCGCTTGCCGATGTTCTCGACATAACCAATCGGAATCGAAGCAGCCGAGTTGTTGCCGTACTTCACGACACCTTCGGAATAGACCTGCTCCAAGGGGAGCTTCAAGCCCTCAGCCACCGCCGAAACAATGCGGTGATTGGCTTGATGAGGGATGACGTACTCGATGTCGTCGAGCGTCAAAGACTCACCAGAAATGCGGTTGTGCTTTTCGATAACAGTCTTGATTTCAGCCATCATCGAACGAACCGCGACGGGGAAGACTTTGCGTCCTTCCATGTAGATCAGCGGCTCAATCGTGCCGGTGCGGGTATGGAAGGTCATCTTTTCGGGATCGTCGAGGGACGGCTTGATGTAGGGCGTAAGGTATAGCAAGTCGCCGTACTTGCCCTGAGCGCGGGTCGTTGTGGCGAGAATGCCGCCTGATTCGACGGGGCCAATAACCGCAGCGCCGGCTCCGTCGCCGAAGAGGACGCAAGTCTGGCGGTCTGTCCAGTCGGTGATGAGCGACAAGCCATCGACGCCGATGGCGAGGGCGTAAGACTTTTTGCCTTCCAGTAGCCACTCGGTCATCATTTTTTGATAGATCGAATCGACACAGAAGATGTAAGCGGAACAGCCTGCGGAAATGTCGGAGGCGGTGCCGTCGTCGATGCCAAGCTCGTTCTGTACCATCGTCGCAAGGCTGGGCCAGCGGAGATGCGTGTTGACGCCGACACGGACGTCGGTGATCTGGTTGGCGCTGATTCCGGCGCGGTCGAGGGCTTCCCGTGCGGCGGCGGTTGCCATCGAAAGGACAGACTCACCTTCGCCCATGATACGGCGCTCATGGATTCCGGTGCGCTGGACAATCCATTCGTCGGAAGTTTCGACCATTCGTTCGAGGTGAGCGTTGGTTAAAATATTGGGAGGAAGATACCTGCCAACGCCGAGATAGCCGATTTGGATCGGATAGGATTGCATGAAAAGACTCGTTCGTAAGTGACTTGAAGGCGGTTACTCCAGCGTGGAGGAGGCTTCCGCCATGAAAAGGACAATCCGCAATATAAGCAATTTGTAGCGATTGGGAAAGAGGAAAAAGTGAAGAAGAAAGTACGAAGTACGAAGTACAAAGTAAGAAGTACTAAGTACGAAGTAAGAAGTAAGAAATTCGGAAGTTCGAATTGAAGAGGGAATCTTAAGGTTCGATTGTTATCGGATATTGATTTTGCGTTGCGCAAGGCTTGCGAGAACGCTATATTTAAGATTGTCTTAAATTATTACACCTGAACGGGAGGTCAATTGAACATCGCGGTACTTGTCAAGCTGGTGCCTGACACTGAAGCGACTATAAAAATCGACGCTGACCGACGGAAAATAGCCGCCGGTGAAATCAATTTTGTGCTCAATCCATATGACGAATTTGCTGTCGAAGAAGGACTTCGGCAGAAAGAGAAAGCTGGCGGGCAGGTGACGGTCATCTCGCTGGGTGGTGACGAAGCCGCCAAAGCACTCAGGAATGCATTAGCTATTGGCGCGGATGAAGCAATTCAGGTTAAAAGCAACGGCGGACTCGATATGCTCGGAATCGCCAAAGCGCTTGCCGACGCCATTCGCGGGCGTGGGTTTGACCTGATTCTTGCTGGCAAGCAGGCTGTTGATGACGATTGTGGAGCGGTCGGGGCAATGGTTGCAGAGTTTCTCGATATACCTCATGTTTCGATTGTAACCAAACTCGATATCGAAGGCGATAAACTGACCGCTACACGCGAGATCGAAGGCGGCGTCGAGGTGTTTGAAGCAAACCTACCGGCGTTGATAACAGCTCAGAAAGGGCTGAACGAGCCTCGGTATGCCTCGCTCAAAGGGATTATGGCTTCGAAGAAGAAAGTGATCGAGGAGGTCGCGGCAACGATTTCAACTCCAAAAGTAGAAGTCATTACCCTCACATATCCCCCACAAAGGCCACCCGGTCGAATTGTCGGTCAGGGGGTCGATGCCGTGCCGGAGTTGGTGCGGTTGCTGAGAGAAGAAGCCAAAGTTTTATAAGAGGGTAGAGGTCTAAAATGAATGTATTGACATACGTCGAATCCCGCGAGGGGAAAGTTCGCGGGGCGGGGCTGGAGGCTTTGACAGTAGCTCGTGACCTGGCTGGAAAGCTGGGGGGCTCGCTTTGTGCTATGATTATTGGAGAAGGTGCTGCGGCGAACGCGATAAGTCTTGGGAAATACGGAGCAGGGAAGGTTTTTGTGGTCGAAGGGGATGACTTTGGCGGATACTCGCCAGAGGCATACAGGGAAGCAATTGTGGCTGCCATGAAAGCGGCAGACGCCAGTGTGGTTGTCATGTCGGCGACGTCGCTGGGGAAGGATCTGGCACCGGTTGTTGCGGCTAAATTGGACGCTGCTTTTCTGCCGGATTGTACAAGCCTTGAATTCGAGGGCGGCAAGATCGTCGTCAAGCGACCTGTTTATGCAGGGAGATGTTTGATAACGCTTTCGACAGGGAGTTTCCCGGCGGTTATTTCGCTTAGACCCAAGGCATTTTTGGCGAAAGAAGAATCAGCGACGTCACCGGTTGTCACAGCTCTTAACGTCGATACGGCAGGCAAAATCAAGAGTCGATTTGTTGAGTTTCGCGTTGAATCTGCCGGGAAGCTTGACGTGACTGAGGCAGACGTAATCGTTTCCGGTGGGAGGGGGCTGAAGGGGCCTGAGAATTTCTATCTGGTGGAAGACTTGGCAGGAGCACTTGGCGGGGCGGTGGGAGCTTCGAGAGCCGTGGTAGATGCGGGATGGAGGCCTCACGGGGAACAGGTTGGGCAGACAGGAAAGGTTGTCAATCCGACGCTCTACATCGCGGCAGGAATTTCAGGGGCAATTCAGCATATCGCCGGAATGAGGTCATCGAAAGTGATTGTGGCGATAAACAAAGATAAGGACGCACCGATCTTCAAGATGGCTGATTACGGAATTGTCGGCGACGCGCTTGAAGTGCTACCGGTATTGACAAAAGCGGTGAAAGCACTTGGTTAAAGCACCGCTTATATTTGCGGTAATGTACTGCACGCTGGCTTTCACATACCCTACTCTTTCGTTCGGACAGGAGAATGGTGTGGGCCAGACCAAAGGTGAGGTCGATGCTCAGTCCGATCTTGTAATGCAGGTCGTAGCATTGTACGAGTCGGGTAAGCTTGACGAAGCGGAGCACCTTGCGCTTAAGACACTAGATGCACCGGGTGATCTCGGAAGG
Organism: Caldithrix abyssi DSM 13497; assembly: GCA_945865405.1. Classification (GTDB taxonomy): domain Bacteria; phylum Electryoneota; class AABM5-125-24; order Hatepunaeales; family Hatepunaeaceae; genus CAMBDS01. The sequence continues at coordinate 1,618 of CAMBDS010000035.1, read as the reverse complement.
CCTGAGTTATCAGAGCTATATGTTATCCTCGCCTTTTGTGCGATAGCGAGTGACGATGAAGAAAACAGCAGGCGTCATTTTGTTTCGGCACTGAAATATAACCCCAACTTGAAGCCGGATCCGATTGGATGGTCTCCCAAGGTGCGGCAGGTATTTGAGCGGGCTCGCACTGAGTGGATTCAGATCACGGAATTGGCGGCATTAAGTGAAGTATCATTAGAAGCCGAATTCTGCAGGCGGGCGAGCTATAACTCGCTGATTTTGCCGGGAAGCGGCCAGATTACCAAAGGGCATGTACTTTCAGGTTGGATTCAAGGAGTGGTATTCTGGGGTGGGTTGGCGACAGCGATTTATGCCAATTCCGAGGTGCCAGGATTGAGAGATAAATACCGAGCGGCACTTTACCCCGATGATATTAAGTCGTCGTATAAGAGTTATCAGATTATGTCACGGCTGGCGATAATTTCAACCTCAGTGACGATTTCTTTTTATGGATATTCTGCGTTCGATGCTCTGACCCGGAAGCCGGAGGCGGATGTGATGGCGAGAGGGGTTCAGGGTAAGTAGAGGGGAAGGGCGGACTGAAGTCCCCCCTCCAAGAAAGATGCGCGGGCTGAAATCCCGCGCTCCAAGATGGAAGAGTTCGTCATATTTTTGCAGATTCTCCACCGGCTTGCGCAAATTATGCACCCGGTTACCCGCCTATTAACCCCTTTTCAGCCAATTCCAAGTCAAATTCAGATCGAAAAATAGTGGCATAGTATTTGCCATACTATAATCAGAACGACAGCAAGCACGGTTTACAAAGAATTCGCTCCGAATTGATTCAGTATTGCTTCCTATTTTACCCGACTGCGCTATTGACTGAGATCATGGACTACTTCTGCGCAATCGACTTATCGACATCATGCACGGTTTTCTCGCACAGCTTCAGCACTTATTACAAGCACTACTTCTGACACGGGTCCACGCACAACTATCACGCACCGCTGACAGGCACGGTTTACAGCACGATTGACTCGCACAGCTTCTGAGTTACGACACGCACAACATCAAGCACGATTTTCATGCACAGCTTACGGCACGGTTTCTACGCACTACTTCTGATTGGGTCACAGGCACGGTTTACACGCACTGAATGGTAGGTTTGCACGGGATACTTAGCACCGCATCGGAATCTTCCGAATGCACTCCGAGAGCACGGCTGGAGCAGGCACGGTACATCTTTGAGAGAAGCCGGGCTGGTGGCCGGTGTGTAGCTTGGGAGGGGCCAATATGGAAGCAATTAGCACGGGACTCTGGCGGTTCTTTTAATGTAATTTGGTATCGCAGTACTACAGCTCATAACGACAACGGTCGATATTAGATTACATGCAAGTGATGCCGTTGGCGGTCGTCAACTTCCCGCGTCTGCGCCCGGGTATCGAGACGCTAAGGAGGTCGTCATTATAAGCAACCCGCTGATGAGAAATACGATCGTGTCGGCGTCCGCCGGCATCACTGATTTGTAAGTATTTTATTTTTTCTACGATTATTTGATTGTCCCAGTTGTCTCTCGTCCAGCTCTACCAACCTCCCTGGAGAGATAAGACAACGCCTTCAATACCAGGCACCCGCA
>CAMBDS010000034.1 GCA_945865405.1 Caldithrix abyssi DSM 13497 | reverse complement strand
CATTTGAGACTGGAATTGCATCAGCGAGCAGTCCAACCAATTTTAAACGGAACCTGATGTTTGAAAGGTAGTGCAACACAAGTCATCATCTGCACGATTTTTCCTTGATTTTAGACTCGCAAAGAGCTAACTTGACGTGATTCTAATTCAACCTTTTGATTTTGAGGTCTGTTATTAACTTGACTGCAAACCGGATAGTCGCCGCAGCGGTCTTTCTCATTGCGCTGCTGACACTTGGCGCTACAGTATCTCCGACACTAAGTTTTTGGGATTGCGGTGAATTTATTGCTGCAGCCTTTACTGTGGGGGTTCCGCATCCCCCCGGCACACCACTCTATCTGCTGATCGGTCGCCTCTTTTCGATGCTTCCTATCGCTACCGATATCGGGTTGCGAGTCAACCTACTTTCCGTTCTCGGATCCGCAATTACTTCTCTTCTTCTTTACCTCACAATTGTAAGATTGGTTCGAGTCTGGCGTGGTCGCGAAGTGACTACAACCGACAAAATTCTTGTTTACGGTGCGGCATTCATCGGTGCTTTGGCACTTAACTTTTCCCACAGTTTCTGGTTCAACTCGGTCGAAGCAGAAGTCTATTCGATGAGTACGACTTTCACTGCACTGGTATTCTACCTCGCATTGCGCTGGCTTGACGCCTCTGATACCACAACAGGTAACCGGATATTACTACTACTATTTTACATGATTGGTCTCTCGTCAGGAGTGCAGCTGATGGGAGTTTTGGCCCTCCTCCCGATTGCTTACATCATTGGGTTCAAACATTACGAGCCGACTCCCAGAAACTTCTTACTGATTGGAGTTGTTGGCTGTATTTTGGTACTTGCGGTCTATCCGGGTGTGATTCAAGGTGTGCCGACTCTAATCACCAAAATTTCGCTCTGGGGAGTTCTGGCTATTCTCGGTGGCTTAATTTATGCCGCATATTACTTTGTCAAGAATGACCAGAGAATACCGGCTCTCAGCGTTATCTCATTACTATTGGTTGTTCTTGGTTATTCTACCTTCCTGCTGATAAAAATACGTTCCGGTCAGGACCCTTTCCTCGATGAGAACAACCCCGAAACATGGAGCGCTCTACTCTCCTACCTGAACCGTGAGCAGTACGGAACAGAAAGTTTATTCCTGACTATATTTCAGCGTAAAGCTCCATTCTGGGACTACCAGATAAAGCAGATGTATATCCGGTATCTCGGATGGCAATTCTTTGACTTTGCACGATTTCTTGCGATTCCTTTCATACTTGGTGTCGTTGGGTTTGTCCATCACATCTACCGCGACCGGAAAGGTGCATTTGTCAATCTGGTGCTATTCCTGCTGATGGGACTCGGTATTTTACTTTACCTAAACCAGGACGACCCACAACCTCGTGAACGAGACTATGCTTATGTCGGTTCATATTACGCTTTTGCGATCTGGATAGGAATCGGCGCGCTTGCTATTGCAGAAATGGCAATTCAGACTTTTCGAAATTTCAATAGCAAAGTCGTTTCGGGCGGCGTTATGGCCTTGTTGGCAGGTATGGTACCGTTGAACATGGCAATACAAAACTGGCACGATCATGACCGTTCCGGGAATTATGTCGCGTGGGACTATTCCTATAACCTACTAAACTCTTGTGATGAAGGTGGTATCCTCTATACAAACGGAGACAATGACACCTTCCCATTATGGTATCTGCAGGTTGTCGATGGCGTCAGGACGGATGTAAGGGTTATTAACCTCAGCTTGCTGAACACGGGATGGTTCATCAAGCAGATCCGGGATAAATACCCTAAGGTCCCACTACCTCCCAAAGTAACTGATGCCTATATCGAAAACACCGTAGATTCTCGCGAAATGTCCGGCCTAATGGACAGAGTCTGGTCTGCAAACCGCAAGGTTGCCGTTGAAGGCGCTACCAGCATTTTGCCGAAACTCGTTTGGGATGTGCCCGGACCATTGGCTTACCCGGTTGGCCCCAATGGCGAACAAAAATACTTCCTACGTGTCCAGGATCTGATGATCTTGAACACCATTGCTATGAACGCTTCTGCTGGTTGGGAACGACCAATATACTTTGCCGTTACTGTTTCCGATGGCAATCTTGTGGGATTACGGAATATTCGCGACCTTTCCAAGAATTTTCTCTCGATGGAAGGTTTGACTTTTCGCTTGAAGCCAGAATCGTGTGATCTCCTCAATCCTGACATGGTCGCAATCAACATGATGCGAAAGTACAAGTATCGTGGAGTGTCGGATCCATCAATTTACTTCGACGATAACATTCTGAAGCTGCTCGGCAACTACCGCCAGGGTCTCATCCAACTTGCCTATCATTACCTTACCGAAGCAGAAAAAGTGGGCGATATCGACACGACTGGCGCGTCCTCTGATCTTCAGGGTCGCATAGACACTTTTGAAAATCTGCCACGCAAAGTAAAGGCATTGACTGCTCTCGAGTTTATGGACAAAACTATTCCTGAAGACCGTGTGCCAATCAAATATGATGTTCTCTCACTTCAAATAGGCAGAATTTACGCCGACCTTGGTAAACCTGAGGAACTGTCGCGCAGGTTGGATAGGATTACCGAATCCCAGCCCTTGACTGCGCAAAGCGCCTATGAATATGGCGCTTACTACCTCTCCGATGCTCGAGATGCCAAGAATGGCCGCGAAATGTTTGATAAATCAATCGGACTCAACCCTGATATCGAGAACGTCACGAGAATTGCCTATACTTGGGTTCAGCTTGGAGGCGACACAGCATACGCAGGCGACTTGTATCGTGCCGCTCTCGCACGTAATAACACTCACTCAACCAAACTGAAAATTGCCAAAGACGCACTTGAAATCGGCATGCCTGAGTTTGCAGCAACTCTTTACGATGAGCTTTGGCAAGCAAACAGGTCGGATGGACAGGCACTTGATGGACTACTAGAGTCACTCAAAAAGTCAGGCGACATTCGAAAAGCTCTAAGTACCGCCGAGTCTGCTCTCGCGCTCAATCCGTCTGATCCGGTTATTCAGAAGAAACTATCTGAGTTAAAATCGATGAATGGTGGCGGGTAAGCCACGATAGAGGCACAATAGTTGCTGACAGTCAGTGCGATAATACCTCATGCCGGTGGCATAGAAATTTTGAGTGAGTGCTTGAATTCACTCCGTTCTGTCGAGGGAATTGATCTCGAAATTGTGGTAGTTGACAATGGATCGGGCGAGAATTCTGAAGATTGGGGAATAACGTCGTTTCCAAAAGTGCAAGTTTTGCGCTACGAGTGCAAACTTGGCTTTGCGTCGGCATGTAATCGTGGTGTCGAAGCGTCGCATGGGGAATTTTCATTCCTGTTTAATAACGACGCAGTTGCCGAATCCGGTGCGATTCGTATTCTCGCTGAAGCACTTGCTCGAGATCCTCGAATCGGAGCAGTTCAGCCAAAGATTCTCTCTTATTTTGATCGGTCACGGTTCGACTATTCATCTGCATGTGGCGGCTTGATCGATAGCTTTGGGGTCCCGTTTGCACGGGGTAGGATTTTCGACTTCACCGAAGTGGACAGCGGTCAGTACGATGAGCCGACCGAAATCTTTTGGGGAGCAGGAGCAGCACTGATGATCCGGCGGTCGCTCTATCTTGAAGCAGGTGGGTTGGAAGAACCGTTTTTTGCACACATGGAAGAGATCGACCTCATGTGGCGATTTCACTTGATGGGTAAATCGGTAGTGGTCCTCCCTGAAGCAGTGGTACTGCACCGCGGAGCTGCGACCATCAAAACCGGATCATTCCAAAAACTCTATTTGAACCATCGGAATAGTCTCGCGATGCTTATCAGAAACTACAGTCTGACATTGCTACTAAAATACTTCCCGGTTCGACTTGCAATGGACGCGATTTGGGCGTTATTTTGTCTAATTAGACTTGATTTCGTCAAGTTTCTTGCAGTAAGCCGTGCAGGGATTTGGATTTGGATTTCTCTACCTTATCTTATAACGGGTCGAAGACGAGTACAGCGATTGCGTAGGGTGAACGACAACCAGATTAAATCGCTTATGTATAACGGATCGATTGCTTTTCAGTACTACGGGCGTGGAATACGCCGGGCGAAGGAATTGGAAACCAGTTAAGGGTCACGTCTTTAGATCGAACTACGGCACGAACAAACATCTCTCGGAGGCATCGAAAATGCGCAAGTTAGTTGGAGCGCTGGTTGTTGCTACCACCCTCGTGTGGTCGTCACCGTCGGTCAGTACTGCTGGGGAATTGTCCCACAAGTACGGACTTGAATTGCAACTTGGCGGTGGTTTGCACCTTCTCACCGACGTAAACGATTATATTCCCGCCAACAACTTCGCCGGAATTGTTCCCGCCGAGGAAATGATGGTCGGAGGTCAATTTGGAGTCGGAATCCTTTACCGCTCAATGCCGAATTTCGGTTGGCAGTTCGGTTACAGTCGCTTCGTCAGTCTGATTGATCAGAAGTTCAGAATCAGCGATGGAAATTCGACCGAGTCATGGGCTGAGCAAACCATGTCAGGTAGCGAGCTTTACGCTATGGCTACGTGGTACTTCCCATGGAAAAGCTGGGAGTTGTCATTCGGAGCTGGTCCCGCTATCTACAACGCTACCCTTGACAGATCGGTCGATATCGCACAGGAAGGTGGCTCGCACATCACCTCCGGTAGTTTTAGTGACGCGACTGGCAAATCATTGGGTGCACTTGGCACATTTGGGCTTGAAATTCCGTTACGGGAAATGGTCGGACTCAATATTCAGGTTGGTGGTCGTCTCGCCAAAGTTGGCAAAATTGAATATGAAGACCCGAACAACTCCAGTAACCGTATCCCGGTCTACTTGAACTCTGCCAGTGGATCACTTCTTCCGGTCGATTTCACCGGTGGCTTTGTGAAGATTTCGCTCAGGGGTTATTTCCACCCTGCTAACGATTGGCGTTCCCCGGGCAGGTGAGCAACCTTACTGGCGGAGTATGGGAGGATGTTTCGTGTCCGCTGTGCCCTGCCGGGACCGCATTTGAACGTTACCTGACTTGTGGTGACCGGTTAAAAGATCCGACACTTCATAACCATACTCTTACGTCATGTTGCGGATGCGGGCTGATATTTCTCAGCCCGCGTCCTCCTTTTGATCTGGCCCCTTCGCATCATTTGCAAGAGGGCTACGACCCGTTCATATCCTTCTCTCAAAATCCAAGCATCACCGATCGGCTCTACATCCTTGCCAGAGAATGGTCGAGCAAATGGAAGCGGCGTCTTGTTTTAAGGCAGGTTCCCAAAGGAAGCCGGGTTCTTGACGTTGGATGTGGAACGGGAGAGTTCTTGAAAGCCATTCATGACGTAATGATCTGTCAGGGAATTGAGCCAGAAATTCAAGCTGGTGAATGGGGAAGAAAAAATTACAATATCGACATCAAAACCGGTGATCTCGACTCAGTGCCATTAGCGCCGAATTCCTTCGAGATGATAACTTTGTGGCACGCTCTTGAACATATTCCTGAAGCTCTACTGGCACTACAGAAAGTATCTGATGCGCTGACACCAAACGGGAAAGTGCTTATCGCGCTTCCAAACATCGACTCATACGACGCTGATTTTTACGGGCCTGATTGGGTAGCTCTTGATGCACCCCGCCATCTATGGCACTTCACGCCAACGACGATAAAGGCAATATCTCTACAAGCAGGCTTTAGTCGTGTGAGCACTCACTTGCTCCCGCTGGATCACTTTTACAATGTCCTTCTCAGCGAGGGAATTCACTTGAAATCAAACCCAACACACAAACTCTTCTCGCCACTTCGAATGGGAACCGCACTCGCGGGATCGCTTTATACAGCTTTTGTCTCTGGAGAAGGTTCAGGAATGTACTACATTCTCGAAAAATAAAGAATATAGTAAATTCTGGCCAATCACCTAAAAAGTCGACTACACTTTGCATTCAATCGCAAAGTTCAATGAACACAAAACCAAATTTTTCTTATATTATCTGTATGGAATTTATACCCACTTGAGTGAAAATAAAAAATTGAATAATTACCGGGTCCTCGTTCTGATGGGCTCGAAAAATGACTCGGCGATTTTAGAGGCCGCTCTTCCCTACTACGACTATTTTGGGATTGCGGCTGAATTTGTCGTTTCCTCAGCTCATCGTGATCCAGCCCGAACAGTAGAATATGCCTCTTCTGCCCGGGCAAAAGGTTTTTCTGCAATCGTCTGTGGTGCTGGTATGGCAGCACATCTCGCCGGAGTCTGTGCCGCCAATAGCGACTTGCCTGTCATTGGAGTTCCGCTTGCCGGAGGAATTTCTGATGGGCTCGACGCTCTCCTCTCAACCGTGCAAATGCCTGGCGGAGTGCCGGTGGCTACTTTCGCAGTTGGTAAAGCCGGGGCTATCAACGCGGCAGTTTTCATTGCGCGACTTTTAAGCCTTTCAGATGAAACTCTCATAAACAAGCTCGATTCCTTCCGTGCCCACGGCTGCAAACTTCCCATCTCGGTCTGATGCGAATTTTAGTCACAGGATCGAATGGTTTACTTGGTCAAAAGCTCGTTGCCGGGCTTTTGAAGGATAACCATATTGTTTGTGGACTTGACTTACAGGAGTCATCCTATTTAGAGTATTCAAGTATTGAGTATCAGAAAGTCAATATCACCTCTCGCAGGGAGACATCCGACCGAGTTAAGAATTGGAAGCCGGAAGTAATCGTTCATTGCGCTGCGATGACGGCTGTCGACGCGTGCGAGACCGAACGCGAAATGTGCTGGAAAGTCAACGTGGATGGAACAGAGAACATCTGCATTGCGGCATCTAAGGTAGAAGCCAAAGTAATCTACATTTCGACTGACTACGTTTTCGACGGCGAAAGTGGTCCTTATTCGGAAGAAGATACTCCCAATCCCGGTGGATATTACGCCAAATCGAAATTAGCGGGCGAGAATGTCGTGCGTGGATCCGGCAATAATCCAACAGTAATTCGGTCTATTGTTATTTATGGTTTCGGAAAAAATATCAAATCGAGCTTCGTGACCTGGTTGGTGGGGGAACTGAGATCCGGTCGAAAAGTCAGAATAGTCGATGACCAGTGGGGAAATTCAACCATCGCGGATGATCTCGCAAATGCCATTGGCCGCCTGATCAAACTTGAAAAACATGGCCTATACCATATGGGTGGGAGCAGTTTCATTACACGTTTCGAGATGGCCACCAGAATTGCACGCTTTTTCGAACTTGATGAATCATTGATTACTCCAATTACCACAGCCGAACTAAAGCAACCGGCGAAAAGACCGTTGCGTTCCGGGCTACTTATTAATAAAGCCGAATCAGAATTGTCATACAATTTTCTCGATCTTGAACAATCGCTTCAACTCTATAAATCTTGCGAACAATAGTAATAATTATAGGTAGCCGCCGATGAAGTCATCATCCAACGACCGCCTAAAGACACTTGTAATCATTCCGACGTACAATGAGCGCGAGAACATACATGAAGTCCTTCGAAGAGTTCTGGCGCAGCCGATTGAGCTGGATGTTCTTGTAGTTGACGACAATTCTCCGGACGGCACTGGCGATATGATAGCGGGTTTTGCCCAGAATGATAAACATATCAAACTCTTACGCAGGTCAGGTAAACTTGGACTGGGGACTGCCTACATTGCCGGGTTTAATTATGCATTGGAAAATGGTTATGAATTCATTTTCGAAATGGATGCCGATTTATCACATGATCCCGATGAAATACCAAAATTCCTCAATGCTATTCAAAACGCACACCTCGTAATCGGATCGAGATATATTACCGGGGTTAACGTCATAAATTGGCCGCTTTCCCGCCTATTGTTAAGTTTCTTTGCCTCAGTCTATGCGAGAACAATCACTGGTTTGCCGGTCAAGGATGCTACCGGTGGCTACAAATGCTTTCGACGTGAGGTGCTTGAGACAATTGATCTGAGAAAAGTGAGAGCCGGTGGTTACGGCTTCCAAATAGAGATGAATTGGCGAACGTGGATGGCGGGGTTCATCATTAAAGAGATTCCAATTGTGTTTACAGATAGAACGGTTGGAAAATCGAAGATGTCGCGTGCTATAGTTAAGGAAGCAGTGATGCTTGTCTGGAAGTTAGGTTTGGCGGGCTTGTTCAAGCGCAGAAAATTGAGGAAGAATGGTGGTTGGCGACCAATCAATTGATCTCTCCATTGTTATCGTCAACTACAATGTCAAACACTTTGCAGAACAATGCCTTAGATCGATAATTGCCGCGGGTAAAGGTATTACTCTTGAGATTTTTCTTGTCGATAACGCTTCGACTGACGGATCAAATGAATATCTACGCACGCTTTTCCCCTCTATAGAGTTCATTTCCAACCAAGAGAATCTTGGTTTTGCCAAAGCCAACAATCTCGCGCTACGTCGTTCATGTGGCAGATACCTGATGATTCTGAACCCCGACACACTTGTCGGTGAAGAGTCCCTCAAAGCCCTGGTTGATTATATGGACTCGCATCCCAAAGTCGGTATAGCGGGGCCGAAAATGTTAAATCGATATGGACAATTCGACAGATCATCAAAACGTGGCTTGCCAACACCATGGACAGCGTTCTGTAGAATTTCCGGTATTTCTGCGCTTTTCCCCCGCAGTCCCTTTTTCAGCAAATACGATCTTCTATATATTGATTCAGAAAAGCCAGCAATCGTTGATGTGTTGACCGGGGCTTGCATGATAGTGAGAGCTGCGGCCTACTCTCAAGTGGGCGGGCTCGATGAAGCTTTCTTTATGTTTGGTGAAGATATCGATTGGAGTTATCGCTTCAGCCTCGCTGGGTGGGAAGTTCATTACGCACCAGTCGCCAGCATTGTCCATTTCAAAGGTGAATCAACACGACGAAGTAACTTAGACCGTGATCTTGCGTTTTACGGAGCGATGCATCTTTTCGTTGAAAAACACTTCCTGAAAAGCTATCCTATTCTCGGCCATAAATTGATCGATGTCGGGATAATGATTGCCGAAGTATTAGCCAGATTGAGCAAGTTCAAGCGAAGATTCATCTGGCAAACAATCGATTTTGGGGCGATATTCGGGGCTATGGCGTTAGGCAGATGGTTGCGGTGGGGTGAAGTCGGTCTGACACTGGTCGTCTTTGGCTCGCTTTTCTTTCAAGCACTCATCACCGTAATTTGTCTTGCAGGAGTTGGAGCTTATGTCCGAAAGCGCGGACAGATTGCGCCCCTGATTTTAGGTGTAACTTTAGCCTTTTTCGTCAACAGCAGTTTCACCTATTTTTTTAAGACTATTTCCTATTCCCGATTTGTCAGCCTCTTCGGGCATTTCATTGGCGGAGCATTGCTTTTGGGGTGGAGGCAATTTCTTCATTTGTTGCGCAGTACCGAATCATACCGACGCTTCTACCAGCGTCCTACGCTTATTGTCGGATTGGGACAAGCGGCGAGAAATGTGTTGCAGGAGTTGGCTCTCAATCCCAATAGCCATTACCGGGTAATCGGTCTGGTCGATCCCGATGATGTACATGCCGGAAGCATTATCGAGGGACTCCCAGTACTCGGTGGTGAGGAAGAATTGCCCAAATTAATCGATTCTGAAGAGGTAGAAGAGATCCTTTTCGCCTATGACCAGACGGATTATAATCGAGTTTTAAAGCAGATCGCCCGTTTTGGAGATCGACGTGTCGGGTTTAAGGTGATCGACGCTAATCAAATTACCTCGCAAGACTTTACGAACCCATTCCTCTCTGTGGATTACCTATTTCCCCGGGCATTGGGCCGTTCGTTGAAGCGTTTTGCTACACTTTTGTCAGGACATTAAGTGAATCGTGTAACCCTTGCGTTTGAAAAACCAATCAAGGAACTTGAAGATAAAATCGACGAACTTGAACGGATGGCGCACGGCGGTCAGATAGGCATCGACAGCGAAATCACCAAACTTCGCATCAAAGCTGATAAGCTTCGCGAGGAGATTTTTTCGCGTCTCGACCGCTGGCAAATGGTTCAACTCGCGCGGCACCCGCAACGACCCTACACGCTCGACTACATCAAACATATTTCGCCTAATTTTATCGAACTGCATGGTGACCGCCTGTTCAGAGACGATTTTGCAATAGTTGCTGGGATCGGCAATTGGTGTAACCGAAGAGTTGCCATCATTGGCCAACAAAAAGGACGCGGTACCAAAGAGAACATTCTGAGGAATTTCGGAATGCCTCATCCCGAGGGTTATCGGAAAGCGCTACGCATCATGAGGTTGGCAGAAAAATTTAACATGCCGCTGGTTACATTGATCGATACGCCGGGAGCCTACCCCGGACTGGGAGCTGAAGAGCGTGGTCAGGCGAGTGCCATCGCGGAAAATCTCTATGCTATGGCCGAGTTGAAAATACCCTCTGTCGCTGTTGTTATCGGCGAAGGCGGCTCAGGCGGCGCGTTGGCGCTGGGAGTTTCCGACAAGGTCTTTATGTTGCAGTACTCGATTTATTCGGTCATTAGCCCGGAGGGGTGCGCTTCGATCCTTTGGCGCGACGCGACTAAAGCGCAGCTCGCAGCAGAGGCTTTGCGAATCACCGCTCCAGACTTGCATGGGTTTGGATTGGTTGATGGGATCATCGAGGAACCTTTTGGTGGCGCTCATAATGACCCGCTGGCAATCGCGAAGTCGGTCGAATCAACTGTTTCAAGAGCTCTTGATGATCTTCTGGGATTGGAACCAGAAAACCGGATAGACCTAAGAATCCAGAAGTTTGGCAAAATGGGGCAGTGGATCGAGAAATGATAGCGGGGCCGCCATCGATTATTCGCGTTCGCTACAGCGATGTTGACCGGATGGGGTTTCTCTATCATGTCAACTACTTGGAGTACTTCGAAGTCGGGCGTTCCGATTGGATTCGCTGGTTTTGGAAGCCTTACCTCGAAATTGAAAACGCTGGATTTGCGATTGTCGCTATCGAGGCAAACATTAAATTCATCTCACCTGGCGGATACGACGATCAGATCAGCGTTGACGTGACGGCTGTCGAGTGGGGCAAAAGCAGGTTGATCTTCGAATACAGATTGACAAGAATCAGCGATCAGAAGCTGCTTTGTGAAGGCCGTACCACCCACTGTTTTATCGATACGACCGGCAAGCCGACAAAAATGCCCGATGAGTTTCGGGAACTACTCAACCATCATTCGCATTAAATAATCAACGACCCACGTGCAAAAAGGCTCTTCCCGTCATTTTGTCAGTGTTGTCGTATCACTCTCAGGAGCAGAAAATGCTTGACCAGGAACTCCTCGACATACTCGCTTGCCCAAAATGCAAGGGCGATTTGCAATACGATAGTGGGAGAGGTACGCTGACCTGTCTCGCGTGTAAATTGATATACAAGGTTGAAGACGACATTCCCAATATGTTGATCGATGAAGCCGAATCGTTTTAATACTTGACAACAGCACCATTTCTTCAGTAAATTAAAGTGCGGTGTTAATCTACCGCCACCTTTCTTCAAGCCAACCAATAATCATTTCGGGGTAGCTTAGTAGCAATTGTTAGGAGTTTTGAATTCGAAATAGGCACTTGAGTTTCAGAGATATTTAACTCCCTGTAAATCCGGGCGTCTGACCGGAATTTTGTTACTAGACCACGGAATTGACCATACCCATTTCATCCATCACTCTTTTGCTGTCGGTGACGCTTGCCGTCATTCCGCACATACTTTTTGGCGCAGAAAGGATTCTGAGCGATCCCTCCGGCGTTACCATTGAGTACACCCCTGAATTCAGCTACAAGGGAGTCGATTCCAAGGGCAACCTCCTTCTGAATCTTTCAGATGGTGCTCTCGCAACAATCCCCGGCAGACCGAAAGAGCCAGTCAGGTTCGTTACTATTGCTGTTCCGCCGGGATCGAAGCCGGCATACCAAATTGTCGAGTGGGTAGCCTCGGAAAACCTTCAGGGGATGTTTGCGGTACAACCTCTCGATTCTACAGATGGGCATGTTTCGATTGCCTCTGAGGAATCAAAAATTGGCGGCAGGCTTGAAGTTCGCAGCATGCTGGGGCTTGCTACGGCCAGAATACCGATCTATCCGACAAAATCCGATGGCACGAGTGGAGTGACCACCGCCAAAAAGATTGTTGCCAGAGTCAATTTCAACTCACCGCCAAAAACTAACTTTAGTAAACCGGTTCAAATCAACAGGCTGCACAAGTTGTTGATTGCCAACATCGACCAGGCGGGCGCTTGGGGCAGCTACAAGACATCAGATTTTACGGTTGAAGGATGGCCTGAGGGGTATCTCTACAAATTCGAGTTGGAAGAAGAGGGAATTTATAAGTACACGTTCGAAGACCTTTCAGCAAACGGTGTTGCTGCTGTCTCGGTGGAGATTCCATCAGGCCAGCTAAAAGTATTCGGCAATGGCGGCGTCGAATTGCCGCTCGCTCCGAGTAGTGAAGCACCTGTCGGTTTGAAAGAGTGTCCACTATTTGTATCGGATGGCGGCGACGGGCGATTTGGCCCTGGAGATTGGTTTGTTTTTTATGGGCGGGGAGCCGGCGGGTTTGTATCTGATGTTGAAAATGGCGTCCGATATTCTCTGAACCATTACACGCTAAAAAATGTCTATTGGTTGAACATCGATCCATCTGGAGGAGGAAAAAGGATGGAAGATATTCCCGTAAATTCTGCTACTGACACGGTCTCGATTGTAAATTGCAACAGCCACTTTGAACCCGATAAGTTTATCTACGGAGGCACTTCTTTCATAGGAGCGGGACGCGATTGGTACGGATTTACGTTCGATGGGCCTTCACGAATTTCATACAGCATTAGCCTCCCTGCGGCAAATCCAGCAAGCAATGCATTAATTAAAGTGCGTATTGTTAAGGCCACAGGCGGAACCGACCCCAACATCAGGGTGACGATAAACGGCATAGTGATCGACTCAACCCTGAGGCCGGAGTACTACTACACAACTGCGATCAAAGAAATTGCCATACGCCCCGGTGTTTTGCATCCCGGAGTAAACACTGTCGGCTTCGAACAGACACGATCGAGTACTGCTGATGCGTTGTTCGATTGGTTTGAGTTTTCGTATGATGGATTGTTAAGTACGTCACTGATTTTTAATGTATCTGATCAAATGGACGTTGTTTCTGCCTATAAAAGCTCGCTTCCCGACCCTTGGCTATTTGATGTCACAAATCATAATAATGTAAGAGTTGGTCATGGGAGCCTGGCCCTTACGGGTATCACTCCGGTAAAACGACGATTTATCTCGACGCAAGCCTCTGATTTTCGTCGGGTTGTCCCCCGTTTTCAAGCCTATTTTCCTCCTAATGAAGACATCCCCGACCTATACTCAACCGGAAATCGTGCCGATATTCTGTTGATTGTGCCTGATAATTTCTATGAAGGGATTGAGCCCCTCTACAATCACTATAGCAGACGAGAGCCTCCGCTTATTGCAGCACGTATTCGACTTTCTGAAGTTTTCAACCGTTTCTCCGGGGGGTTGCGCGACCCTGCGGCTATCCGGAATATGCTGCACTACGCCAAAGACAATTGGGCCTCCGTTCCACAATATGTGATATTTTGCGGCGATGGCGATTACAATTATCGAGATCTAGATCGCCCGGCAAATCCTGACTTTATGCCTCCCTATGAAGCCGGCTATGAAAAAACTGTCATTTGTACCGATGATTGGTTCGTTGATTTCACACCAACCGGTCGCGATTTAATACCTGAGATGGCTCATGGTAGATTGACCGCCAATCATGCATGGGAACTCGAAGCGATAGCCAATAAGATCGTCTCCTATGACGAAGAACCGGAGTTTGGGCTTTGGCGCAATCGAATAACGCTTGCCGCCGACGACGAGACGAGCGAGACCTCCAACTATGAATACATGCATATCGATTTCAGTGAGTCATTGGCAGAGGCAATTCTTCCGGGATATATCGATAAAGTAAAAGTTTATGAAACAGAGTATAGCCGCTTTTTGGGCAGGGAAAAACCTTTGGCAACCGATGCTCTACTCTCGAGTATCAATAACGGCACGTTGATCGTAAACTACATGGGGCATGGCAACCCAACATTGTGGGCGCACGAAAGGCTTTTTGTGCTATCACGCGATATCAACAAGATAGAGCCTTCGAAGTTTTTACCGCTTTATATAGCTTTTACTTGTGATTGGGCTTATTGGGACGATCCCTCGGCTCAGAGTTTCCCCGAGCAACTGCTTATCGATCCCGATGGTGGTGCTATCGCAGCAATCGCCTCTACTCGATTGACCTATTCTCCTCCGAATGAGACACTGTCCGAAACCTTCTATCGAAATTTATTCGGAGAAGGCGAGCTGACAATTGGAGAAGCGTTATGGCGCGCAAAGCACGACGGCGCAAGCTCGACGTCACCGACATATCATCTCCTCGGCGATCCGTCACTGAGATTAGCAATCCCACGTGAACGGGGCAAATTCACGTTGCTAACACCATTTCCGTTGCAGCCGCTTGGCAAGGCGTCCGTCTCTGGTCATGTCCTGTTAAACGAGGCATCGATCAATCCCAATTTCAATGGAGAGGTCCTGTTTACGCTTCGTGACAGCTCCATTCCCCGCCAATATGTGATCGGTGAAGATGAGTCGGAAATAACGTTGAATTATAGACTACCCGGTGCAATCGCTTATAGGGGATTCCTGAGCCTTAACGACGGACAATTTGACGGCGAATTCATTGTTCCTCGAGATGTAACACTGAACGGCGACCAGGGAAGGGTGACAGCTTACTTTTATAACGATGAAACCGACGGAATCGCCTATATCGATACCGTCAAATTTGCAGGTAGGGCTGTCGCAGGAACCGATACACTTCCACCCAATATTCATCTCTATTTTGACCACCGCGGGTATCGCTCAGGCGATGAAGTCAGTCCCGAACCATTGGTCATTCTTGACTTGACAGACTCATCTGGCGTCAACCTCACCGGAGCCATGGGACACGGGGTTTGGTTGACTGTTGGGGACAACAAGCTGATAAACCTAACAAAGTCATTTCGATACGAAATGGACAGCTACCAACAAGGCAGTCTTGAACAACGCATTGGACCTTTTGAACCCGGAAAGTATCCGGTTAAGGTAGAGGCTTGGGACAGCTACAACAATCTTTCTGTACTGAATAGCGAAATCGAAGTTGTCGCTGCGACAGGCGGCCTCGTTATAGATCGGGTGTTAAACTGGCCAAATCCATTTAACGAAACGACAGCTTTGACGTTTTCGATAAACAAGCCAGCTGATTTCGAAATAAAGATATTCACCGTCGGTGGACGATTGATCAGAAGCTTTCAGGGGCGTACCGACAGAAATGGCATTGTAAGCTCCGTATCTTGGGACGGAAGAGATTTTTCAGGCGCAAGGGTCGGCAACGGAGTTTACCTGTACAATGTCGAAGCTTGGGATGAAAATGACGGAAAAGCAGACGGACTCGGCCGGATTGCCTTTATCCGTTAGTTGGCAATGCGCCAAAACAAGGCAGGCTTGTGCGGACGGTTTTCGGCTGGGATTACATGTTTCACCTGTAGTTCTTTCAAGATTCACAAATTTCGTTTATATTTAGAGTTTTAATAACATTATGTTCGCAAAAAAGGGATTGAGGCCAATGCTTCGAAGCCATCTGGCAGCGCTTACGATTGTGCTGCTACTCGTTTCCGCCGTTCAGACTCGCGGCGAAGTCGCTGAGGCGACAGCTATCTTTCTCCAAATTGCCCCCGGCGCACGTGCTGGCGGCATGGGTGAGGCATTTGTTGCTCTTGCTGATGATGCCACTGCCACCTGGTGGAATCCGGCAGGTCTTGCCTGGATGGATAAGCGAGAATTGACCTTAATGCACGTCAACTGGCTGCCAACCTTCCACTTGAGCGACCTTTACTACGACTTCATCTCTTACGTTAACACCGTTCCGGATTGGGGTACATTTGGCGTAAACGTGGTCTTCCTTAATCTTGGCGAGACAGAACGACGCGACGACCTCAACAACTACCTCGGAACGTTCCGAACCTTCGAGACTGCAATTTGCGGATCATATGGCTCTACGATCACTGAAAATACCGCACTTGGGCTTAACGTAAAGTTTATCTACAGCCATCTCTCAGATCGTGGAACGGGTCAGGAAAAAGGGTCGGGGGTCGCGACCGACTTCGCAGTAGATCTCGGAATTCTGCATAAAACGGTCGACCCCTTCTTTCACTTCCCACTCAATTTTGGTGCAAACCTGTCGAACATGGGACCCAAAATGTCCTATATCGACGCGGCACAGGCCGATCCGATCCCTACAAATCTGCGAGTCGGATTGGCTTGGAGAGTAATGGATGACGGATACAACCGGGTCACATTCGTTACTGACCTTAATAAGCTCCTCGTTCGTAAACACGCTGATGGTTCGACTGATCCCTTTTATGCCGCGATATTCACCGCCTGGACTGACGAGAAGTACTTCAAAGACGGCCTCCCGACCAAATCCTTCATTTACGACATCATCATGAATGTCGGCGCAGAGTACTGGTACAGCGACCTTGTGGCACTTAGAGCCGGATATTGGAACGACCAGCTTGGGAAGGTCTTCCCTATCACTTACGGTGCCTCGTTCAAAGTCTCGACCTACCGTTTCGACTTCAGCTATATTTCCGCAGGTAAGGGACACCCACTGACCGATACGATGCGGCTCTCAATGACGATTGGTCTTTAATGACCTTTAAGGGCTTCAGGCTTTGGGCTTTGGGCTTTGTTTTCACGATTTTTGCGACTGCTGCTCAAGGCAGTCCGAAAATGGCGATCAAAAAGATCAACCTTCCACGCATACCGGAATCAGTCGATGCCAGACGCGATTTGCCGCGCAGAGACGCACCTTTACGTGTAGCAGCTCTCCGCGTCGAGTTTGTTCGTGATACCCTCTCGACAACGACTGGCGACGGTGGATTCGACTACGGCCAAAACGATTCCTTCTATTTCGATCCTCCCCCCCACGATTCACTCTATTTTGCCGACCATATCGAGTTCCAGAACTTTTACTGGGACAAAATGTCAGTCGGCAACCTCGGCTTCAAGTGCGAAGTCTTTCCAGCTTGTGTTCGAGCCGCATACCAACTCCCGAAACAGATGTGGCAGTATAACTACAACAATGGTGCTGCACAACTTGACAAAGGACTGGCAGAACTATTCAGGGATGCTGTTCAGGAAGCAGATAGCGACGCGGCAATTGTCTGGAACAACTACGACCTCATTATCATTTTTCATGCAGGGGCGGGCGCGGAATTTGACCTCGGCTTTTCCTCAACGCCGCACGACTTACCGTCAGCATGGATGGTGAAGGAAGATTTCCGCAGTCAACTAAACCTGCCTGACGGAATTCCGATTGACAATAATACAGGCTTTGTTGCGAGTGGTTTGATCCTGCCCGAAACCGAAACTCACGAAGGCGTCCAGATTTCGATGGCGGGCGTGATTTCGCTGATGATCGGTCATTGGCTGGGATTGCCAGCGCTTTACGACAAAGACGAAGGCGACCCGGTCGTCGGTAAATGGTCGATGATGGACAGAGGATTTGGGAATTTCTACGGTGCTTTGCCGGGGCCGGTCGATGTTTGGTCAGCGAGTCATATGGGTTGGACTGCAATCGGTGACGCCGCGACCGGTGGCAACCGGATCATGGCGCGTTTTCATCAATACATGGAAAACGACACGGCTCCTCCCCGCTCGCTGAAAGTCTCTGTTTCGAGTCAGGAGGAATTCATCTTTGAGTGTCGTTTCCGTGACCCCGAAAACGACAGCGTCGCTTATGCATGGGATCGTGACGGCAGACGGATGACATTCAAGGACGATTACTCGGTTGAAGTTGAGCCTGGCTTCCGGGTGCCGGTGAGAGCAGACGACCTCGACTTCGATTCACCCGGTTCAGGAATTGTCATCTGGCACCACGACAGCGGGTTGGACAACTTGATCGACGAGGGACGCTTCAACTCAGTCGATGAGCTACGCGGGCTTGACATCGAAGAGGCGGACGGTGCTCAAGACATCGGGCGTAACTACCCCTTCCTGACGCCGGGCTACGGGACAGACTACGGCATCTTCGAGGATGCATGGTACGGCGACAACAGTGCGTACCGGGACGCCAATCGCGGGCAATCCGTCAGCTTCAACGACGATTCCTACCCCAACAGTCGCTCAAACTCAGGGGCTTTCACGCACGTGAAGGTCGATAGCATCTCGCGGCGCGGGAATGTGATGGGGTTTAGGTTTAAGAAAACTAGTGAGTTATTCTCGATCAAATTGCCAGCTTCCTCAGATGATTTTGATTTCTCTAACTTTGCCACAGTCGGAAATTTCATAGGGCCGGCTTCTCAAAAAGAAATTTGCCTACTTGACGATGATTCAATTAGATTTTTCGATTTACAAGGCAATCAGTATAGCTCGTTATCACACCAAGGACGTCAACCGGTTATTGAACTGATCGGTAACTCGGTTTTTTCTGCAAGGGATCTAAACAACGATGGCATCACCGACATAATCTGGGGCGTAAGTGAGGAAACACCTCCTAGATCGATTGGAAAGTTGTCAGCTCTGATTTCCGATGTAAATAATAATTGGCAATTGATAGATTTTGCTGACTTTCAAGATGCACTTTCTCTTTGGATCGCATGTGGCGGGTCTATAGGAGAGAGCGAAATTTTAGTTACAACCATTCAAAATGGTTCAAGTTGGGTTTATCGTTACCAAGCGGATCTGACCCTTTTTCGATCTGATTCATTGCCAAGATTTAATGATCGCTTGCAATATCCCCTTTCTATTCATCGGCTTGGCAGTACAAGTTCTGATACTTTTTTAATTGTTACGACTATAAATAATTCTCTTTTTCTTTCAACAGATGCCGGTTTACAAAAAATAGACCGTGATCCTACTGGTACTTACAGTTACTTGATGAGACCCATTGTGGCAGACTTCGACGGTTCTGGATATCAAGACGTCGTCGTTTTCCAAGGCGGCGGAAATCCAGCATGGATCACAATTCACGATCTGTTAACACTTAATGCAAAAGCAAATGAATTTCACTCTTTTAATCCTATGCACTATGTGTTCGAAGAGCCTCCTTATGACGTCAATGATGATGGTCGCTTTGATGTTATTATAAATCGACTTAAAGACCATGGTCTCGATATGGAGTTGAATGCGTTTGAGCAAAATGGAATGTTAGTCGAAGGTTATCCCAAATATCATCCAACCGGAAAGGATGAGTTTAATGGCAACAGACATGTCGCCAGCCTCGATTTAGGAAATGGATCGCGATTGGTTGTTAGAGGCACGACTTTTTCTATCGGCGATTCAGCGGATTTCAATGATGCTTTCAAACCTAATTATCATTTCTACGACTGCCTTTTGAACGATGAGATATCACTCCCCGGTTTTCCAATCGAATCCGAATCAGGATGGATCAGGTTCGCAGAAATTGACTCTATTCCCGGATATGATCTCATTATTGCATCAACAAAAGAAATAAAAGCGTATTCACTCCCAACATCTCGGTGGCCCAATCAATCAATCTGGTGGCAGGGCTCCTATCGCGACAACGACAATTCCAATGCCATCTGGGAGCCCGCGACGCCTTTCGCAGCTGCTTCCGGTGCCAAACTGCTGGAAGAAAACCTCTGCTACAACTGGCCCAACCCGGCAAAAGGCGAATCGACTGCCATCCGTTACACGCTGAACTTTCCGGGAACTGTCTCGGTCGAGATTTTCGACATTGCCGGAGACAAAGTGGCAAGCCTTTCAGGCACCGGTGAAGCAGGCGTCCCGAACGAGATTATCTGGAACTTGACCAATGTCGCCCGTGGTGCTTATCTGGCTGTCGTCGAAGCGACTGGCTCCGGCAAAACCGAGCGGAAGACTGTCAAGATCGCGGTGGTTAAGTAATGCGAAAATCGCTAATCTGCTTGATCTACGTAATCTGCTGTTCTACCACGTCCTCGTTCGCCCAATTCGAGCAGTACAACCACTCCGAACTTGTTTGGAAGACTATCGAGAGCGAGCATTTCTTCACACACTACCACGAAGGTTCGGAGCGGACGGCGAGGGAGCTTGCCGCGATTGCCGAGCAGGTTTATGAGCCGATCACGTCACTTTACAACTATCACCCCGACGGGAAGGTACACTGGATCGTAAGAGATACCGACGACTACTCGAACGGTGGAACATATTACTACGACAATAAGATCGTAATCTGGGCAACGGCGCTTGACTTTGAATTGCGCGGAACGCATCATTGGCTCTATGATGTCGTGACGCATGAATTCACCCACATGATTCAGCTGGGAGCTTCCCGCAAAGGCCCACGCTGGCTACCTGGCGTCTATTTCCAGTACATCGGCTACGAAGAAGAGCGTCGCCCTGACGTTCTGTACGGCTTTCCAAACCGGATTGGGTCGTGGCCTGTCACCTCGACCCAAATTCCGATGTGGTTCGCCGAAGGCACCGCCCAGTACCAGATCAAAGGACTCGGTCACGACTGGTGGGACAGCCATCGCGATATGATGATCCGGGTGCGAGCTTTGGGCGGCAACTTGTTGTCACAGTCCGAGATGGACGTCTTTGGCAAGTCAACCCTCGGCTCGGAATTAGTCTATTGTCAGGGCTATGCCTTGACTCGTTATATTGCGAGTACATACGGTCAGGACAAACTATCTGACCTTTCCCACGCGATGCAGGGCTTGGGCCGCTGGGACTTCGATCAGGCTTGCATGAAGGTTCTTGGCAAAGATGAGGGCGACATTTACCGCGACTGGCGCGCCTTTGTTGAGGAAGACTACCGCGCCAGAACCGAAAACATTCACGCCCATCGGGTAGAAGGCAAAGTCATTCAGGACGAAGGATTTGGCAACCTCTACCCCGCCTTCTCACCGGATGGCAAAAAGATCGCATTTATCTCCAATAAGGGAAAAGACTTTCTCGGCACCACTTCGCTTTACTTTTACGATGTCGAAAAAGACACACTTATTAAAACGGAGTGCCCTGCCAAAAGTCCCGTTTCATGGTCGCCGGATGGTCGGTTCCTTGTCTATTCGCGGCAGGATAGTCCAAATGGAAAAGGTTCGCACCTCGACGATCTTTACCTATGGAACATCGAGAATAAGCAGGAATTCAAGCTCACTATCGATTCGCGGCTTGCAGCCCCATCGTTCTCGCCTAACGGAAAAACTCTTGTCGCTGTTCACAACAGCGATGGCAGCCACAATTTGGTACTGGTGGCTATTCCGCCATTGGACTCATTGTTTTCGCTTAAAAATGACGGCTTAAAATCGATTTTGCTCGGTAAGACAATCGATATCAGTAAAAATGTAAGCCGCCAACCTCTTACTGATTTCCACGATGGCAGACAGATCTTCAAGCCTCGCTTCAACCCTGAAGGGGACATGATCGTCGGGTCGTTCGCCGACCTCGGGACTCGGGATATGTTCCAATACTCAATCGCCAATTCGCACTGGGATAATCTCATTGCGACAGGCTTTGACGAGCGGGATCCAGTTTTTTCAGCGGATGAACGCCATCTGTACTATTCTTCCGACAAGACAGGCATTTTCAATATCTACCGTCGCGACTTGACAACCTTGAAGGACGAGCCTGTCACCAATGTCATAGGCGGTGCGTTCATGGGTACTCTTAATCAAAATGGTGCTCTCGCCTTCGCCAACTTCAGCGACATGGGTTACGGTCTTAACTGGATAGCTTCGCCGCAACCGATAGAACCAGCACGCCTTGTCTATACCGGCGGGGAAAAGCGCGAAGACGTCGTTCTCAAGACGCCGCCGACAATCAGCACCAAGTCTATCAACTACACAACCCCGTTTGGGAAGCTGTTTATCCTGCCGCGAGTCGCATGGGATTACGATAAATTCAAGCCGGGTTTTTACGCCTATACCAACGATTTCCTCGATAAACTCTCGTTGTTCGGCGGAGTGCAAGCCAATCAGGCGGGTGACCGCGACGTTTACGTTTCGCTCGAATATCGCGTCATAAAACCGACGATCTTCCTCGAAGCTTTCAACGTCGTTCGCAACAAGACCGAGCGATTTGATGATCCGTTCGTCATCGTCGCTGAAAAATTGATCGACTCTGTCGCCGTGCCGATCTTCGGAACGTACGGTGTCGATTACAAGTTTAACTTGCTGGAATTCGACGTCGGAGCCAAGCTGCCGCTGGCCGATAATATCACGGCAACCGGAACAGTTCGGCTTTCGACTTACAAATCTGCGCTCAAATTCGATGATGGCGGCGACTTCACCTATACATATCTCCGCGGCAAATCGTACATCGCGCATTTTGACGGCAATTTTATCCACCGATCAGTCGGCAGCGACATTCATCCGACCGGAGGCTGGAGCGGCTGGCTTGAATATGCCCGTGAGAACAACCGCTTCATCGAAGGTTTTGAGATCGACGCCGATAAGCTGACCCTGCTTGAGGTCTATAAACCTTATAATTACGACCGGGTCGAAGGCGAGATCGACTATTACCACAAACTCTTTGGCGGACTGGTAATAAACCCGATGTTTTCCGGGGGGTTTCTTTCCGAGACCGTCGATCCGTTTTTCCACCTTTATGCCGGTGGGTTGATGGGGTTACGTGGATATAGCTATTACAGCCTTGGCGGCACCGTGAAGGCACTCGGAAGGCTGAACCTAAGATTTCCTATTGCCACCAATATCGACGTCGATTGGGGGCCGCTATACATTGACAGGGTCCATGGTTCGCTCTTTGCCGAGGCTGGTGATGCCTGGCGCAGCGGCGCATCCAATGCGCAACTCCGCAAGGATGTCGGAGCCGAGCTAAGGCTGAAGATGTTCAGCTGGTACGGCTTCCCGACCGACATTTCGCTCGCTGGCGCATACGGTCTGGATAAGTTCACGGTCAGAGAGAACGACATTGTACAGGATTATGGCAAAGAATGGCGATGGTATCTGACCATACTGTTTGATTTTCTATAAACAACCAAGGTCATTCTGAACTCCTGGTTCAGCGTGACAAACGTTTGACATTGTATTCTACCCATTGGAGGGGTAATGAAAAGTATTGTTTCGGCGCTAATATCGCTCTCATTGATAACTTCGGTGATTGCGGAGGAAGCCAATTTAGCTACCCGTTTGTTTCACTCGAATCCAACAGCTCTCGCGCTTGCTGACGGAGGAATCACCGGGCCCGGCAAAGCGGCACCTGAGTCCGCAACCGGCCCTGGCGGAAAAGACCCAAAATCGCTTCAACCGGGAAAGGCATTGTTGCTCTCTGCTATCGTTCCCGGTGCAGGCGAGTACTACGCGGGCTATAAGCTACGTGCGGCGGCATT
>CAMBDS010000033.1 GCA_945865405.1 Caldithrix abyssi DSM 13497 | reverse complement strand
GATGCTTCAGAGGCTCCGCCGACATTCCACATCGAACCGGATCGGATTGTCGGAATCATTGCCGGGGGTGATTCCGCCTTGAGGAAATCAAGTGAGGGCAAAGAAGATGACCCGAACGGAGCTGCCACCGAGCTTGAAAAGCTACATCTTAACGCTTATGACACCGTGCTCGGTATCGCTGCCGGTGGTACGACGCCCTATGTCTTGGGGGCGCTGAACTTCGCCAGACAATTGAATGCCCACCCTTTAACCGCTTTTTTATTCTGCTCCCCCCTGAAGACGCCCCCTGAAGTCGATCATCTGATTTTAATA
This sequence comes from Caldithrix abyssi DSM 13497, assembly GCA_945865405.1. Lineage (GTDB taxonomy): Bacteria > Electryoneota > AABM5-125-24 > Hatepunaeales > Hatepunaeaceae > CAMBDS01. The sequence goes on along the minus strand of CAMBDS010000033.1, from coordinate 23,742 downwards.
GATACTGGCGCAGAGGTTTTGACAGGTTCGACCCGAATGAAAGCAGGCACCGCTACCAAACTTGCGCTCAATACTATATCTACAACATTGATGATTCAGACAGGTCGGGTATATCAAAATTTGATGGTGGAGTTGCGAGTCACAAACGATAAGTTGCTGGATAGAGCAGGACGGATTGTCTCGAGTTTGACGAATCTTGGGAGGAATGAAGCGTTGGAATTGGTTCGAAGTGCAGAGGGCTCGGTGAAAGTGGCTATTGTAATGGAGAAATTGAGGGTAGATTGCGAGGCGGCAAAAGGTATCTTAAATAGTTACGGCGGAAAGTTGAGTAAAGCACTGGGAGAGAATTAACTCAGAATCATAACTTATACTGTGGCGAAAATGTTGTCGAGCAGTTCTCGCAGTTGCACCAACCGAAAAGGTTTTAACAACAAGGCTGAGGCATGATAATCTTGCGCGACTTGTTTTGCTTCATCTGCATCGAATCCGGTAATCAGTATAACAGGTATATTGTTTCCATCTTCACGGAGCTTACGCAATAGTTCCAAGCCGTTCAACTCAGGCATGTAAATATCGGTCAGGATCAGGTCGATGGGATTTTGGGCGAGCTGTTCGAGAGCATGACGCCCATTGATCGCACCCATCGTTCAGTAACCAAGTATCTCAAGCGCCTGGATTAGAACGTCACGCGCAATTTCCTCGTCTTCAACGATGAGGATTTGTTTTAAATTCATCTTGTCGTGTTAGGTGTTATGCCAAAGTCCGGTTATCCAAATTAGAGGATAGAATTTTCTGGGTTGCTGTGCAAGTAATCTACCGGAGATGAAGTTCCGAAATGTAGTTATAAGTTGACGACAAATCAAGACTCAGAAGCATTAGCGAGGAACTTTGCCGCAATTCGCTTCTGTCTCTCCCCCCAGACCTTCAACAGTACATTCGCTCCCGCCCCAACTGGTATCGCCACAAGCATCCCGATAATCCCGAACAACGTCGCAAACAGTAATACGAGAAAGATCACTACGAGCGGATGCAGCCCGACCTTATCACCAACAATTCGTGGTGTCAGCACGTTGCTTTCGAGCGTTTGCCCGGTTACGAAGATTGCCAACGCTTTGAGTGCTGTAATAACCGGATCGGGCTGAAACATCGAGACGACGATTGTAACGATTAGCGCGGCAGTCGTGCCCACGTATGGGATAAGATTGAGTAACCCGGCGGCAACGCCGATCAGGATTGAGTAGGGGAGTTGGACGAACACCAAAAGCCCCCCGCCGATCCATGTTGCAAGAAAGAGACAGACGAGCAACTGCCCCCGCACGTAAGCGGAAACAACCTCGTTTAACTGTCTATAGGCTTTTAAGGCGTCTTCCTTGAGATCGTCATTAAAAAGGTGAAAAGCCCACCTTCTCATTCTGGCAAAGTCATTCAGGAAGTAAATCGTCAATATCGGTATTAGGATAAGATTTGCGATCCCGGTCAAAAGTGACATCGCAACTGAGAGTGCCTGTTCACCCCAATCGGCAAGTCCTCCGATCAGTGACTTGAACATAGTAGGTAAACGAGGCTGAACCTCGAGCCAGATTTTTTCAGTTGGTATATCCATTGTGACAGTCCACGGCAGAAATACCTCAGTTACCCAGTTTTTTAGGAGGGCAATCCAGTCCGGTAACGCAAGTGCAAGAGTGCTGACTTCCTCCAATAGTCGAGGAAATAACAGTATCACAGTTCCTGCCAACGCACCAGCCAGCCCCAACATCAGCACAAGTACCGCAATAATTCTTTTGACACGTTTTCGTACAGCCCACTCGATGATTGGATCGAATGCATAGGCAAGCAGAAACGCGAGAATAAAGGGTGTAAGCAACGAGGATAATCTCCACCAGAGGGCGATCAATCCTGTCACTAACGCCAGAAACAGCAATGGCTTAATAGCTTTGATCCGGCGAGAAGGGTAGAGAAGGATGAGAATGGCGGCTGACATCGTAATCGGATTCAGATAACCACGAATCATATCGATCAAGAACACCCATATCACCAACGCCGCAACTAAGAGCGACCAATGTGGGGCGATCCTCTTCGATTTCCAGTCTATCTCTGGTTTTTTATCCTGTTGTGAAGTTACAGGATCACCGTTCATTCACTCTCCATTGATTGCGATACGATCTGCTTCTTTTTAGCGGTAACTGAATCTGACAATGAAATATAACGTATTTAGCGGTATTAAGTAATGGATTGAGTAGCCCATCAGGGAAAAATTGATTATTAGGTTCGTCATGGAAAGTGTCATACTAACCCTACTACTCCGGTTCACGAGATCGATTTCTGTTACAAAAGGGTGGAAAACAACCTACTTGACTTTACTGCCTGATTCAACAGATTGCTCGGGGGCAACAATAAAGTGGCGTTCGCCATCAGATGCGGCCAGAATCATACCGTGCGACCACTCACCACGTAGTTTCGCAGGTTTCAGATTTGCGACAAATACGACCGACCGACCGGCAAGAGTCGCTGGGTCGTAGCTCTTGGCGATTCCAGCTACGATCTGCCTGACGCCGCCGCCTTCTTCGATTTTCAACACCAACAGTTTGTCGGAATTTTCCAAACGTCGTGCTTTGATGACCTTACCGACTCGCAGATCTACCCTGGCGAATTCGTCGATGGAAATTTCGTCAGATTGCGCGGCACTTGGCTCTTCCCCACCGCTTGGGGAACTGTTCTTTTCCCCACCGCTTGCGGGGGGGGCAGGCGGGGGTGTTGGCTTCGGCTTGACTTCGATACGCGGGAATAAACTCTCTGGCCTACACTCATGTGTCAAAAATCTTAGTTTTGCCATCTTAATAGGCATTACCGGCTCGAGAAGGCGAGCAACCTCTCCTAAGGCCGTGAGACAACTACTTATATAAATGCGCTTTGAGGCTGGATCTTGCCAGAGTTTCTCTCTTTGGACGAGTTCATTCAGCTCCCCGACAAAGCCTATCAGAGTAGCTATGGCAAGGTTAGGATTGAAGTTCAAGATCGCTTGATGGACAGTCTCTTTGAGCTTTTCAAGGTTTTCGCTCGGAAAGTCGGCACCAGTTTGGTAGGTACCAGCACCGGGAATCGTTTCGTGCCGAATAGAACTCCACAACTTTGCCAGCCTGCTGTACAAATTTCCAAGGTCATTCGCAAGATCAGTATTGTAACGTTTAATGAACGCTTCTTCAGAAAACGTCGCGTCCTGTCCCGGAGTCATTTCTCTCATCAGAACATAGCGGAAAGCGTCCGCGCCGTACTTCTCCACCATGTCGAGAGGCTTTATGACGTTGCCGACCGACTTCGACATTTTCCCCCCATCGATCAGCCACCATCCGTGCGCAAAGATCGTCTTGGGCGGCTCGTATCCGGCGGCGTGAAGCATCGTCGGCCAATAGACGGCGTGGGTGGTCAGGATGTCCTTGCCGATCAGGTGAAGGTCGGCGGGCCAGAGGTCTGGGGTGAAGCCCTCTGCTTTGTGGATCTCGGTTGCGCTGAGGTAATTCAATAGCGCATCAAACCAGACATAGGTGACATAATCGGTGTCGAAAGGAAGGGGAATGCCCCAGGCGAGTCGTGAATGTGGTCTCGAAATGCAGAGGTCGCCGAGAGGCTGTTTCAGGAAGCCGAGGACTTCGTTCTTGCGTGATTCAGGTTTGATGAAATCCGGGTGACTGTCGATCCATTCGAGCAACCACTTCTGATGGTTACTCATCCGGAAGAAGTAGTTCTTTTCGGTCAGGTGTTCGACCGGGCGACCACAGGTCGGGCATTTTCCATCGACAACATCCTTGTCGGTCCAGAAGCGCTCGTCGGGGGTGCAGTACCAGCCGGAGTAGTTAGCAGAGTAAATGTCACCCTGATTGTTAAGTTTGGTCAGTATGTCCTGTACAAATTTTTTGTGTTGAGGATTAGTGGTTCTAAAAAAAACATCAGGTTTGATGGAGAGTCGTTCCCATACTTCTCTAAATCTGTCGGCCAAAATGTCGCAGTGCTGCTGTGGGGTACAGCCCGATTTGGCGGCGGCTTCGACGATTTTCTGTCCGTGTTCATCTACACCGGTAAGAAAATGTACATCATGGCCGAAAAGTCGAAAATATCGACATAGAACATCGCCGAGAATTGTTTCGTAAGCATGGCCAATGTGAGGTTCTGCATTCACATAATGCAACGCAGTTGTTATGTAAAATTTTGATGACATTCTGTATATTAAAATTTATCGGAAGAATCCGATCCTTCAGTTTCGGACGGTGAGAGAGTCTTTAGCAGGCGTTGATAATACAATACAAATTGTATAATAATTGCCGGATTAATCGCTGATGATTTCCATTTTGGAGTCGGGGTCATTCATATAAGGGAGGTCAATCCGTGTCGGCGCAGTTTCGGGATCCGAATAATTTGCCATCTCAAACGCAAGGCAGCACTTTAGTTTTCCACATCTACCCGAAAGCTTGATCGGATTCAAAATTAGATGTTGAGACTTCGCCATGCCAGCAGTGATCGGTATAAAAGAATTGAGGTGATTTCCACAGCAGAGTTTCAAACCGCAAATTCCAAACCAATCACCTCGCTTCAATTCATCGCGCGCACCAATCTGGCGTAGCTCGATTCGAGTGCGGAATACTCCGGCAAGATCCCTAACCAATTCGCGAAAATCTACTCTCGCCTCGGAAGTAAAATAGAAAGTAAGCTTCATTTCATCCAGTCGGTACTCTACATCGACCAGTTTCATCTGAAGCTTGTGAGTCTTTATTTTATTGATGCAGGTTATACGTGCCGCCTCCTCTGATTCGTGATGGCGTTCGATCCTAATTAGATCAACTTCAGTAACAGCTCGTAAGACGCGAAACTCGGTCAATTGATGGCTACAGCCTAAGGTCGCCCGTGAAGCTATTACCTTGCCAGAGTCTTCGCCGCGATCAGCCTCAATCACTGCCCAATCACCTACAGAAAGATGAATCAGTTTCGGATTGGCGAACCATGCTCTTCGATTTCCTTTGAACTCAAGCAGGATATTGGCGTATCTCTCGATGCCTTCGTCTATAGGTCGGGTGTCGTCTTCTGATGTTGCAGAACAGCAACATGAAGCATTCATGATTGAAAAATCCTCTTTAATTTAATCGAAAGGGTCGTTAAGACCAAAGTTTGCATCGCGTTGGTATCGATTGCCAATTTCGCCTCCTCAAGCTCGCCAAGTATCTCTATCAGCCTGGAGGCTCCATAGCGCTCTGCCATTCTCGCTACGTTTTGTCCACTGCCATGTATGCGGAGCGGCACTTGGGGACTACCGTCGCTGGCTCCGAGAACAGTCAACGCATCGAGAATCCAAAGACTCGTAATATCAAGCCGACCCTTCAACTCAGACCGCGTTGCGTCTTCAGCAGCCCATTTTTCTATCAACTCGGTGATTTTCCCAACATTGCCAGTAGCGACTGAACGTAGAAACTCAAGTCCATCCGATGCGATTTCTTCTGTCTTTTCACCAAGCCATTCAAGGGCCTGGGTATAACTTCCATTGGAAAGTGCTGCTATTGTTGACGCGCGAGTTGGCTCAATCGACTTTGCCAAAATTAGGGCTTCAGTAATGTCGCCTCTCGGAAGTGGAGTGAGATGAACCTGCTGACAACGAGACAGAATTGTAGGAAGTACATCACGGGTGCTTTCGGTAGTCAGGATTAACAAGCACTTCTCGGGTGGCTCCTCAAGCAATTTTAATAATGCGTTTGACGACTGTTCGTTCATAGCATCAGCAGGATGAATGAATAAAACCCTAATCCCAGACAGACCTTGTGCGAAGGAAACCTTTTTTCGTGCCTCGCGTACATGATCGATCAGTATTTTCCCAGTTCGTTCATAACGCAAGGGAGTATATGCGTCGATTGCAAGCTGTGACAGTAATAAGTTATGCACTTCATCGCTCGCCTTGCCTTCCTCTTTTTCCCCCAATTTCAGTGCGGGAAGTGGAAAGATAGTCCAGAGATTCGGGTGACGCCACTTCATCATTGAAGTACATGAGTGACAATCGCACCCACCAAGCGAAGTCTCCACACCTTTTGGGCAGTTCAAAACCCGTGCCATCTCAATTGCAAGTGTTCGCTTGCCGCTACCCTCTGGCCCAACGAAAAGATAGGCGTGTGCCAATCGACCCGTCGAAATGATGCGAGCCATCAGTTGACGTTGCTCAATCTGTCCGATTACTGCGGGGAATGGAGCTGTCTCTGACGTTGTCATCTCTTCAGCCATTTCATCGGATCCTGCTTTTCTCGTTTTGACCAGACTTCGAAGTGAAACTCGCTGTCGCTACCGGCGTCTGTGACATGACCAAGGATTTGCCCTGCCTTGACTACTTGATTTTCTGTCGGGAAAACCTGTTCGAGCTTGGAGTAAACCGTATAATATCCCCCACCATGCGAGATGATGACCGTGTTGCCAAAGCCTCGAAGCCAGGCAACTCGAGTAACCTGCCCGTTCGCCGCGGCATAAACTTTCTCTCCAGGCTGTGCCTTGAAATCGACTCCCGGGTTGACCGTCGTGGTTCCTAGCTTGGGGTGCCTTGATGGTCCATAAGGTTGGGCGACGACAAGATTTTTCAGCGGGGGATAGAGTCGCCCGACCAGATCTTTGAAGGGAGTATCAGGCTTAAAGTCAGGTGTGGTCTTCTTGCTGACCGCCTGTTCTTGACGGGTAATTTCACGCTCGATCTCATCCAGTGCCTTGCGACGCTCTTCCAACAGTGACTTGAGTAAGCTGTTGTCGTTTTCGATCTTCTCGAGGAGCTTCGATTTTTCCGACCGTTCGCCCAATTGGGTTGATTCTTCGGTACGTTTATCCTTTATCAGGTTCCGGTATCGCTCGAGCTCGCCAAGTCGGTTGGCTTGATCCCCTGAAAGTTTCTGCCGAAGTTTCTCGCGCTGGTTTTTGTCAGCGGCGATGACAGCCGCTTGTGCGGCAATCTTTTCCAGACTTCGTCGGTCGAACCCCTCGATAGAGGCGAAATACTTGCGACGACGCGCCAGATCGTTCAAATCATCGACGCCCGAAAGCAGCGCCAACCTTACGCCCGTGATCCGCTTATAGAAATAGACTGCACGTTTGGAGGCGTCTGCCCGGAGCTTTTCCAGATTGGATTCGGCAACTGAAAGATCCGATGAAAGCATCTGCAACTCATGATTCACCCGTTCGATTTGTCCACCCAGATGAGCAACCTTACGATTCGAGCTTTCTGCGTTTCCTTCAAGCTCAACGATCAGCCTGCGCCTAAGTTCGATTTTCTTGTCGATGTCCTGCAACTGTTCTACTGCGCTTCTGCGACCCGCTTCCCCCGTTTGGATTCTTTTTTCGAGAACCTCTATTTCATCGCGCAGGTTTTGAGCAAGCTTACTCTCGCCGGGGTTGTCAACAGCTTGTGTCGGGTTAACTGCCGCAAGCATAAGCACCATTAGTGCTGTGAAGGCTGATTTCTCGAAAAAGGCTGATCTCAATGTTGATTAACTATGAAAATAGGCAGTTCGATAACATGCTCCCAACGCGGTTAATTCCGTCCCAATAGATAATATACCTACCGATGCTTGAAAATAGGTTGCCAGCACCGTAAAATAGTAACCGAGACACAAAGATGCAAATGTCAGCCACCTATGTTGAAAATATTCGATTTGATAATTCCTCTGAAAAGAATTATTAAGCATTCCACTTACCTTGACAGTGGTATGACGATGGATTATATTTACTGTTTCAATTTCGTTCGGAGAATTAGTGAAAACTTTTATTCCAAGAGATCACGATATACAGCGTGAATGGTTGCTTGTTGATGCAACCGGAGTACCTCTTGGCAGACTGGCAAGCCGCGTTGCCATTTATTTGCGCGGCAAACATCGTCCTATTTTTACTCCTCACCTAGATACAGGTGACTTTGTTGTTATAGTAAACGCCGACAAGGTTGGCGTCAGCGGCAACAAACTCGACCAGAAATCCTACTTCCGGCATTCGACACATCCGGGCGGCTGGACAATGGTTCCGATGCGGCGTGCATTGACGGAGAAGCCGGAATGGGTCGTTCGTAAGGCGATTTGGGGAATGTTACCTCACAATCCTCTCGGTCGTCAGATGATCAAAAAGCTGAAAATATACAGCGGCACGGCTCACCCCCACGCCGCACAAAATCCAAAGACCGTCTGATGGCAACCTCGGCTTCAGTAACGGATAGTGGGAGAGATGCTTGAAAGGTGATAGTTTCTACGCCACCGGACGTCGTAAGACGGCGGTTGCACGAGTCTGGTTGCGACCAGGAAGTGGGCATATTCGCGTCAATAAATTGGACATGATGGCCTACTTCCACCGCGACAGCTTGACGATGGTAGTCGAACAGCCCCTTGTTATCGCAGGTGGCTCAACCGTCTTTGACGTCGAAGTTTACGTCCATGGCGGTGGAAAAGCGGCTCAGGCAGGGGCGATGCGTTTGGGGATGTCCCGGGCGCTCATTAATTTCAATCCCGAACTGAAGTCGGTGTTAAGGCAAGGCGGGTTTTTAACTCGCGATCCTCGTGAAAAAGAACGGAAGAAGTATGGACAACCTGGCGCCCGCAAGCGCTTCCAATACTCCAAGCGATAGTCTGACCATGGGCCAGGCGCTCCCGATGAATGTCGGGCCGCGCGTTTCGGTCGATCAGCTACTGCTCGCTGGAGCCCATTTCGGACATCTGACACAACGTTGGAATCCGAAAATGAAGCGCTTTATCTTTATGGCGCGTAATGGTATCTATCTCATTGACCTGCAGAAAACTCAGGTAATGCTTGAGGCGGCTTGCGCTGCTGTCGCCAAGATTGCTGCGACTGGTGAAGAGATCCTTTTCGTCGGTACCAAAAAGCAGGCTCGAGACGTAATTGAGACTGAAGCGAAAAGGGCTCGTAGCCCCTACATGACTTTCCGTTGGCTCGGTGGCACGTTGACCAATTATTCGACTATTCGCAAGTCCTTGAAGACTTTGGAAGGCCATGAGAAGATGGCAACGGATGGTACCTATGAGAAGTTGAACAAGAAAGAACAACTTACTATTGAAAAAGAAAAGAGTAAGTTGATGCAGACGCTTGGTGGAATTCGCGAAATGCGTAGGCTTCCCGGGGCAGTGTTCATCGTCGATACCAAGCGTGAGTCTATTGCTGTTGCCGAAGCCCGTAAGCTCAATATACCGATTTTCGCGATTGTCGATACTAACGTTGATCCCGATCTTATCGATTATCCAGTTCCTGCAAATGACGATGCTTTCAAGTCTATCTGGCTGATCGCGCACGCGATCACTGACGCTATTCTCGAAGGCAAACGCGCTGTTCGCGATGTCCCCTCAGCGACCATGAACCACGAAGAACGTGATCGAGATCGCGACAGGGAAAGACCGGGTGGAGATCGCAATCAGCGTCGTCGTCGTCCGGGAGGTCCCGGTCAAGGTGGCGAACCACAGGCTGTTGACGGTGTCAGAAATGAAGGCGGCGACAGAAATCGTGGCGGTGGCGGTGGATACTCTGGTGGTGGTGGCGGAGGTGGCGGTGGACGTCCCGGTGGAGGCGGTGGTCGCCAAGGTGGCGGCGGAGGTGGCGGTGGACGTTCCGGCGGTGCTGGAGTCCGTCCTGGTGGCGGAGGAGGGGGCGGGGGTCGTCCAGGCGGTGGCGGTGGTCGTCCTGCGGGAGATAGTGGAAAAAGTGGCGGTGGCGCAAGTAATGCTTCAGCCGACAAAGCACCTAAGACGGAGTCTTCAAATTGAGCGCGGTATCAAGCAAGGATGTGGCTACTCTTCGCGAAAAGACTGGCCTCGGCATGATGGATTGCAAGCGAGCCCTCGAAGCAACGGATGGCGATTTTGAACTCGCCATCGACTACCTTCGTAAGAAGGGAATCGCCAAAGGTGAGGCTCGGTCTGGTAGAACGGCTGGTCAGGGTGTTGTCGAATCCTACATCCACCCCGGTGGCAGAATCGGTGTATTGATCGAAGTATCATGCGAGACTGATTTCGTGGCCCTGAATGAAGAATTCCTTCGCGTAGTCCGCGATTTGGCGATGCAGGTCGCAGCTGCAGTTCCGACTGTAGCTTTGGCACTAACTAAAGAAGAAATTCCGGCTGCGAAAGTGGCTCATGAGCTTGAAATTTACAAGGCTCAGATCGAAGCCGAAGGCAAACCGGCGCAAATCGCCGAGAAAATTGCTCAAGGAAAACTTGAGAAGTACTATCAGGACGTCTGCCTTTTGGAACAGCCCTTTATAAAGGACCCGAAAATGAAGGTTAGGGATGTTGTTCTTGAATTGGCAGGAAAACTGAAAGAGAACATCCAGATCCGTCGTTTCGCCCGCTTCGCAATTGGCGAGTAATTGCATCCTGACCATCGATATAAAAGAGTCCTCCTTAAGTTATCAGGCGATATCTTAAAAGGACAGGAATCAAATGGTATAGATTTTAATGTTGTCGGACGGATTGCTGGTGAAATAAAGGAAGTAATCGAAGAAGGGCTGGAACTTGCGATAGTTGTCGGTGGAGGGAATTTATTCCGCGGATCAGAAGCCGAAAAAACCGGTTATGATCGCATTACTGCTGACAGTATGGGGATGCTATCAACAGTCATCAATGCCCTCGCAATACAAAACGCTCTCGAAAAAATTAGCGTCGAAACAAGGGTTCAATCGGCCGTTTCTATAAACGAGTTGGTTGAACCTTTTATTAGAAGACGAGCAATCCGGCATATCAACAAGGGCCGGGTTGTTATTTTTGCGGCAGGAACCGGAAATCCACTCTTCACCACCGACACAGCTGCGGCATTACGCGCAAGGCAGATCGATGCTGAAGTGATCTTGAAAGGTACAAAAGTTGACGGAATATTCGACCGAGACCCCAAAGTTTACCGTGATGCCATCAAGTTTGATGAAGTCACATATCACGAAATAATTAAGCGTGGTCTTAGAGTGATGGATATGACTGCCATAACCTTCTGCCGCGATTATAAAATCCCCATTGCGGTTTTTAATATTCTGGGTATTGGCAATTTCCGGCACATCATTTGCGGAAAGCCAATCGGGACACTAGTTACGGAGGGAGAACGTTGAGCCACGAAATCGTTAAGGCGACACATGAGAAAATGACGAAGTCAGTTGCCTTTACTCGCGAAGAGATGTCTCATATTCGAACCGGGAAAGCTTCGCCCGCACTTTTGGACGTGGTCAAAGTAGACTACTACGGCAACCATGTACCATTGAAACAGATTGCGACGATTACTGCCCCAGAGCCGAGAACACTGCAAATTCAACCATTTGACAAGAGTTCTTTACACGCCATCGAAAAAGCGATTATGGCAAGCGATCTCGGGTTGATGCCCCAGAATGACGGGCGGATTATCAGGCTTCCAATTCCTGTCTTGACTACAAACAGGCGGGAAGAACTGGTGAAAGTCGTTCGAAAATTTGCTGAAGATGGACGTATTTCTATCAGAAATTTGCGTAGGGACGCTAACGAGCATGTTAAAAAGCTCGAGAAGTCGCGAGAAATTTCTGAAGACGAGAGCAAAATAATACTTGATCAGATTCAAAAGGATACTGATCACCACATTACCGAGATTGACCACCTCCTGAGAGCTCGGGAAGCAGACATCCGGGACGAATAACACAAATATTGGCGTGACCGCCTTCGAGAATTTAACCTGACAGCCTCGTCATGCCAAATATTAACTCAATAGTTTGGAGAAACAATGGCACTTTATATTAACGAAGATTGTATCAACTGTGGCGCCTGCGAGCCTGAATGCCCTACCAGTGCGATTACCGAAGGCTCTGAAATCTATGTTATCGACGCGGGAACCTGTGTCGAGTGTATTGGACACTTCGATGCTCCACGTTGCATAGAGGTTTGTCCGGTCGAATGCATCTTCAAGCTTGAATAATTACAATATCGGCTCTAGTTCCGCACTCTTTTAGAACAACTCATATCGAACGGGACAAGTTCTTAACTCTACAGGTTAAGAACTTGTCCCGTTTTCTTTTAATAGAACACTTCTCGTGGCAATAGAGGGTTGTTAAAACAAAAAGGTCGCCCGACCTGGCAGTCGAACGACCTTGTGAGGAGGGCAACCCGCAGAAGATCTAAGGAAGAAAAAGAACGCGTTCTGTCTGCATCGAACCCGGCAACTCTAAGCGAATAAGGTATTCACCAGCAGAAAATCCCTCGGCAGACCAAACGAGGCGATTACTTCCTTCACTCAATGGACCGTTCCAAAGAGTGCTGAGCTGTCGGCCATTCATATCGAAAACGAGGATGCTTGCCTGCCCGGGTAAGGCAAGATCGAAAGTAAGCGTCGTGGATCGATTGAATGGATTTGGGAAAGCAGTAACAACATCGTAGGATACCGGACGTGAAACAGGATCCTTTATAGTGAGAGCAAGTTGAGCAGGGTCGTAAATATATGGATAGCGCCCTATATCAGACAAGGTACCATATTGGAGATCGTCTTGAATATCCGGACTTCCGGTGTCAATGCAAGGTGAGCTTAACGGAAGCACGATTTTGTTATTATCATCACGGAATATTGTCAGAGTATAGTCGCAATCGACTTTGTTCTGAGAGTGATTGACAAATTTCGGATCAGCTTGGATATCGTGATTGCCGTTCCAGTTACCTACATGAACTTCGCGATGATTGTAATAATCGTTATAACCGCTTACACCTTCCTTTACAACGGCTTCAAAATCAGTTTTATCACCAATGCTGTTACCGTTACCGTATAGGATGTTGTTGGTTACTTGAGCTTCTGAACCTTGATCGACATTAATACAGACACCAGTTTCGCTGGTAGTCAAGAGGAAAAGGTCATTGCTGATAATGTCGGCAATTCCGTAAATCAGCCAGATATTCCTCATGTCACCCATCGAACGAAGTCGAATAATATTCTTTTCGATTATAACCTTGATCGATCGGTTGACATAGATACCTATGGCGCGGCGAAGCGGTGCGTTCGCTTCGATCCAATTACTCTGTATGACTGCCGTGGAATTTTCGATCCAAATTCCCGATGCATCCCCTATCTCGCTTGAAGCCTCAATTAATTGGTTGCCCGTTATTAGTGGACTGGAGGCGCTGTGGATGCTGATAGCTTTTGAATCATATCCAGTTGCTTTGATCAACCTATTATTGATAATTACAGGGCTCGACTGGAGGCACTTGATCCCTATGCTGACAGCTTCGATTGTCGAGAATCGAATTGTGACAAAGGCTTGTTCGCATTCAACTCCAACCCATGCATTGCGTAAAATGCAATTATCCAGAATTGAGTTTGGATTCGACTCAGGATTGAAGTGCATACCCTGCCACTGATTGTCCGCGTAGATCGTGATAGGATCGGCAATGGTACCAAGAGCGCGAAAAAGACCAGATACATCGAAACGAAAATCACCGTCAAATCGGACAACAACGCCGGGTCTGATCACAAGTGATTGATTCTGTTCGACAGTAAGGTGGTCTTCAACGATATAGAGCGAGTCATCCCAAATGCCAGAAACAGATCCACTGACTCGTGTTTCAGCCCATGTAACGTCGGTCAACACAAACAAGCTACAGAGACAGAGCGCAAAAATGCACGCTGTTACTGCATACAGCTTTCGGGACCGCGAATAATTGGATGTGGGATGCGATTGCATTGTTCGGTTTAAAAAAGTCTCTAATGACCTATAAACTCGCGTCAACGTTAGCACGGCAAAGGATTGCGACATTGGTAAGGAATCGAGACAATAGAAGCTACTCCGATTCCTCTTGTGTTAAGATATACTTAAGCAGGTCGATTGTCAAGCGATTTATGTCATAATTTTGAAAAAATTATGCATGTTATGCAGATAGTGTGCAAAATTCGCATTGATAAAAAGCCGCCTCACCAAATTTGGTAAGGCGGATTTTTTGATACCAGAGGAAAACGCTGGAATTAGCTATTTTCGCCTTCGACTGGTTCAATGGGTTCAGAAGGTGTTGCTGGTTCGGTAGGAGTTGCTTCGGGTTCAGGTTCTGTGACCCCTTCGCTCGCCTCCGCGTCGGCCTTCTTTTCTTTGCGAGGACGTCGGGCTTTCTTGGGAGCTGCTTCTCCAGCTTCGTCGGTTGTTTCGCCGCTCTCGTTCGGGAGGAAATCACCGAGCGTGGTTTTAACCTCTTCAGCTCCATCCTGATATGCACGATATGCGGCTCGTTCTTTGGCGCGTTCCGGCAACAGATGCGAAAGAACAATACGGTGATTCCCCTTATCGAATTCAATCACTTCGAGTTCGAGGTTATCTCCCTCTTTCATGTTCTTCTTGTTGTCGCCTGATACAGCCTTGCCGAGCTGAGAATTCGGTATGAACCCTTCGACGCCCAACGGCAGCATCACGACGATACCCTTTTCAAGAACACGGATGACTGTTCCGTCAGTGCGGGCTCGGATTGGGTATTCTTTCTCGAAACGATCCCATGGATCGTCCTCGATCTGCTTCAAGCCAAGAGCTATGCGGCGCTCGTTGCGGTCAAAGCTAAGCACGACAACCTCGATCTCCTGACCTTTCTTGACGATCTCGCCGGGGTGACGAACTTTGCGCGTCCAAGACAGATCCGATATGTGGATAAGTCCATCAATGCCCGGCTCAAGCTCGACAAATGCTCCAAACGGAACAAGGTCGCGCACGGTACCGGTCTGGCGAGTCCCAGCAGTGTAGGTTGACTCAAGTCTTTCCCACGGGTCTTCCTCGACCTGCTTCATGCCAAGGCTGATCTTACGTGTCTCGCGGTCGATGTTAAGGACGACAACCTCAACCTCATCGCCAACAGTGACCATTTGGGAAGGATGCTTAATGTGTTGAGTCCAGGACATCTCGGAAATATGAACAAGTCCTTCGACGCCAGCTTCCAACTCAATGAACGCACCATACTTGACGATGGAGACGACGCGACCCTTGACGCGGGCGTTAAGAGGATACTTCGCCTCAATCTCTTCCCAATGATGCTCTTTGAGTTGCTTGAGTCCGAGACTGATGCGCTGACGTTCCTTGTCGTAGTGGAGTACCTTAATCTTGATCTTCTCATCAAGTTTGACGATGTCAGACGGATGAGAAACCCTGCCCCACGACAGGTCGGTAATATGAAGGAGTCCATCGACGCCGCCGAGATCGACGAAGACGCCGAAGTCGGTGATGTTCTTGACGGTTCCTTCGACGATCTGACCGACTTCCAATTCTGAAAGAACCTTTGACCGAATCTCGCGAAGTGATTCTTCAACGAGAACCTTGTGCGAGAGAACCACGTTCTTACGGGCGTGGTTGACCTTGATAATGCGGAAGTCCATCATCGCGCCGACAATTGCATCAAAGTCGCGCACGGGGTGAACGTCGATCTGCGAACCCGGTAGGAACGCTTCGATGCCGAAAAGGTCAACGACCATACCACCCTTGATGCGGCGGCTGATGCGTGCTTCGATCATCTCGCCCGATGCGTAGAGGTTGTTGATCTTCTCCCAGACCCGCATGAACTCTGCTTTGTCCTTCGACAGGATTAGCGTTCCTTCGGTGTTCTCAATCGAGTCAATATAAACCTCAATATCATCGCCGATTTTGAGGTCAAAAAAGTTCAGGAACTCAACCTTCGGGATAGCACCTTCGGATTTGAAGCCAATGTCAACCTGCACGTCGCTATCGGTGATCGCAACGATACGCCCCTTGACGATCTCGCCGGTGCGGAAGACTTTCATCGTCTCGGTGTAACGTGTCTCCCACGAAGCACGTTCTGCCGGTGTATATTCATCGATAGCAGAGGCTTCGGAGATGTCGATGATCGTCTCTTCCTCTTCAGGACGCATCAGCGTCGTGGTCGGATGGAAGAGTTTGGAGGGCATCGGTCGGACTGTTTCAATTACGGGAGCTGAAATGATCTCTTCGATAACTTCTGGAGTTGATTCAATCGGATCTGGTTGGGGGGATTCTGATAATTCAGGAGTAAGATTCTGGTCGTCGCTCAAAGCGGTCCTTTCGAGGTGGGGCAGCCCGCAATCGATATCACGGGGTTAAGTTGATAAAATGGTAAATTGCAACCCTTAATATACATAAGGGAAATTTGGAAGGAAAGTAAGAGATGCGATTATTCAGGAGTTGCGGCAATTATGTGCGAGGAATCGAGGCCGCCAACTTCGGCTATACGCTTGATAACAGACGCGGCGACAAATGGGTAGCTCTCTTTCCCTTCCGGTACTTCGCCGAGATCGCTGACAAGAAAAGGCTTTCCGTAAGTAACTGTCAGCTTTCGCTTGAAGATCTGTCTTCTAATCGAAGCGCTTCCCGATATGAAGACAGGGACAATCGGAACCTTATACTTCATCGCCATCAAAGCAATTCCAGCCTTGGGTGGATGTAGATTATCATCCAGATATCGTGTTCCCTCGGGAAATATGATGATTGCTCCGCCTTTTTCAAGTACTTCCCCAAGCCTGACCAGTGCTTCCCGTTCAAAACCTTTTCGCTTGACCGGAACAGAGTTGAGGTAGCGGATCAGCCTCCCCATCAAAGGCACATCGAATAGCTCCTTTTTCGCCGCAAAGTGAATTTCGCGGGGTGTGGTCGATCCGACGATTGGTGGGTCGAAATACGACTTATGGTTCGAGGCATAAATGAAGGGACCCGTTCGTGGGACGTTTTCGCGCCCAAATACCTTCAAGCCAAATAGTATTTTGAGCAGAGTCCGGGCGAGGGTCTGGACGCGCCGGAAGCCGGGTCGAATTTCGACGAAGGGGAATTGTTGAGAGTCAGTCAAATGATGAATTCTGCTAATGGTTTTTGAGTTCTTGAATATTCATACTTCCGCTGGCAGACGCCCTCTTCTACCAGCATCAATCAGCTAAGATAAGCAGAATCATACATACTTGACAGATATTCCTAAAGAGATTCTTGGAGAGCGGCTTTTCAAGCCGCTCTTTCCAATCCTCCATTACTTCATTCAATCTGAATAATAATATCCTGATAGAAAAACTTCCACCCAAGTGCCGTCCCCGCTGCAGCTCCTAATAGTGCAGCAACAGCTACTTTACCGTGATCAGCGTTGGTGGAAAGCGATACCGCCGCAGAAAACAACCCTGCGCCCCCAATACCCATCAATCCGACAAGCATTAGGTCTTCAGACTGCTTTTTTAGAGTGACCGATTTGACATTGTGTGATGAGACATTTCTTATGCCTTCATGCGTCTTCAATCGGAACTCGCCTTGCTCAAAGACCATCAAGCGGCCACTCTCAACTTCACCGGAATGTAGGTGAAGATCCATCGGCTGTTGATACCAAGTGACAGCGATCCTTTGGAGCTTGATTTCACGAGCCTTTTCGATGTCGGTTCGGTTGACATTTGCAGAGGTTTCGTCCGCAATGCCGGCAAGTGGCAGACATACTGCGAATACAATCGATAGAGCAAACTTACTTGCAACATAAACCGATTTCGATTTCCTATTCTGAGTTACTGTCATGAATTTCTCGTTAGAAAATTTGGTTGTTCGGATGCGACAAATTTCAAGGATCACCATCGCCAGTAGAAGGCGAGGTAGGGTGATTGCCAGTGGAAACCCACGCGAAACGTTTCGCTCATCGTCCAAAGAAATCCAAAGTCGAAGTCAACCGGTTTATACTGCCCTTCACCGCTGTCGAGATGGAATGGGGTGTCGTCGAAATAGGTGCGTCGCGCCTGGCTGAGGGTAAGCGCCTCGTAGCCATTGTCGGCGAAAATCTCCATCATGAACTTGATTCGCTTGCTAAGGTCGTAATCCCAGGCTCCCCAAATTCGATATGGAAGCGTGAAATTCTTGTCCCATTCCCAGCTATTATTAGGGTCTGAAGGGTCTGATCTTAACTCAGGTTTTTTAATGCTTAGAGCGTTAGTTTCGGCTCCAATGTGGATTCCCCATTTCCCCCTGCCGTTGGCAAGACTTGCCCGACGGCTAAGCACTGCATAGGTCGCCCAATGGAATCTCTTCTCTTCTGGATCGACCAGAATATCTTCTGTTTCGATGTTCTTTGCTCTGATCTCATCCGCCTCGTAGTCATCACGGCGCACGCCAGTCCGCTTGTTGACAATCCAATGACTGTACTTTTCAGCTTCATCGAGTGATTTATGATAGCTAAACAGTCTCAACCCCAATGCCAGACTTAGATCGGTCGATCCTGTCGAGCGATGGTAGAGCCTTACATGAGGTTCAAGGTTAAGGTCACCACTGAAATTGCTCCCAAACTTCGTAGTGAGCGTAAAATCCTCAGTGAATCCATAGCCGAGTGAGAGGCCGCTCACATAGAAGGAATAGGCTGGTAGCGGTGAAGCCGTCGGGTCGAGGAAAATCGTCGTCAACTCCTCACCTGTGAAAAAACGTTGTCGTTCTTCCTGCCACGATACTTTGGTGTCACCGAAGTATCGATCCATCTTCTGGATGTCCTTCTTCAGCACAACCACCACTCCATAAGGTGTCTTAAGCGAGACCGAGTATTCATCTTCTGAGAGAAGTGGCCCAGAGTACTGGGTCTCATCGACCTTCGATATCTCGACAATCTCGGCCAGAATTTCCTTTGCGGGTATGCTAAGCTTGCCATCGACCGTCTCGATTATCGCCATACTATCGCCAGGTAAATCAATGATTTTTCCACTGATCACATTTTTGTCACGAAGGTGAAAAAGTCGAGACATGCCGATTTCCAGTACAGCTTCCTGCGGCAGATGCGTTGGTGCAGATGTCGATTCGACCGCTGAGGCTATTCGCTCTGGCTTGGGAAGTGGAGTACCGCATTTCGTACAATACTTAAATCGCGCCTCATTTGGAAAATGACACCGAGGGCAAATGATATTGTTCCCATCTGCCGCACTCATAGTAGCCAAAGTACCGAGTGTTAGCACGAGAGCGAGTGTTAAGAGAGTCTTCATTTTAGATTTACCTGTCTGGTTAAATCGATGCAATTATTGATATGGCAAGGATGAACAGTACAGCCCCGCCAATGAATTGTAGAAAACCGGTAAACGAGGAGGTTTTGGGAGGTGGAGGCTGTGTGTAGCTGTGTTTCTGCAATAGTTCCTCCAATTCACGGCGTGACATCATCGCAACAGACGTCGGATCAAGGGCAAGCTGTTCCTGTCGAGTCTCCAGCCGTTGTAACATAATCTCGATGATCCGCCGTAAATCCTGGTCTGAGAGCTGGCTGATTAGTTGATGTACTGACGGGTCGAGTGTTCCAAGTGGAGGGGTCTCTTTGTTAGTGACAGGCTGGGGAGCAGATTGAGGTGGCGCGATATCTCTTTGTAGTTTGGCTCCGCACCGCCCACAAAAAAGCCCCTCGCTTTGACCGATAGCTCCACAGCTTGGGCAGGTGCTGCTGTTGGTACTCGCGAAAGTCGGTAGTACCATCAGGGCGACGATGATGAGCGAGATAAGCGATCTACTGTTCATGAATTTTTTCCTCTCGTTTGCGATCTGTTTGACTAATGAATAAACAATTCCCATGCCAATATTTAAGTAGCTGTAAATATTAATATTAAAATTTTATGTTCACCGGTGATCTGTGACAAAAAAGCGACACCCTGTCAATTTAATTGAACAGTGTCTCTCATACCGGCGTAAGCCGGTATCCACATGACTTGTAGTATAAACTGAATTGAATGATTATATAAGGAAAGGCTGTTACACCTTGAAATTTATAGCGGTAGTTTGAGGAAGGTGCGTCCCTGTCAGTTAGCTTTAAAAGGGATGAAAAATTCGAACCGGGCTCCAGCACCCGATGCTGAAATCAGCTTAAGCTCGCCGTTATGCAGATCTATGATCTGTTTTACGATTGCCAGCCCCAATCCCGTCCCTTTACCTTTGATTTTGGTCGTGAAGTAGGGTTGGAGTATCCGGTCTTGAATTTCGACAGATATGCCGGGACCATCATCGGCAACATATCCAATGACACCCTGATCACTTTCATCCAATCTTACACCAACCACAATTGTCCCCTTGCCTTGTTCATCAAGTGCATCGGCCGCGTTGACAATCAGGTTGAGGAAAACCTGACCTAACTGTTGCCGGTCGCCCCATACGAATTTTCCATCTTTGGACAACTCACGACGCAACTTAAGTGGAGCATTGTCGTTGGTTTCAGAGAAGTGCTTAATTCTTCCTGCGGTCTCGCCAATGATGGCAAGCGCCTCTTCGGCGACCGATTCGAGAGTTAACTTCTCTGGTTCAAGGGTTGGTGGCTGTGAGAGGCGATTCAAATTACTGGCGATCCGCTTGATCCGTTCGCTCATCCGAATTACTATTTCAAGCGCGGGTAGAATTGCCGACGCTTCGACCGCCTGGTTACTTCGTAACTTCATCTCAGTCAATTGCGCCTGACCCATAAGCGGCGCGAGAGAGTTATTGATCTCATGAGCTATCCCGCCCGCCATCTCTATTGCCAGTGCACGTTTTTCCTGATCGACGAGCTGTCTCGTCAAGGCAATGTTCGCGAATGCCGAGGCGGTATGATTGGATAGTGCATTCAATACGATGAAATCCTTTTCACTGAATAGCGCTCCACTCTTTTTCCTTCCTATCAACAGTGCCCCGACTGGTATTCCGCGATGCCTGAACGGCAGCACGAGATCAAAGCCAAGACTTGCCAGATTCGGGTCGGTTATTCCATCCGAATGCTTGTTACTATTGCCATGCTCCTGTACTAATAGTGGTTGAACGAGTTCCAAAACCACTTTGTTCCAATCAGAATCGTTCGTCAATCCCTCCCCGGAGAGCTTCAATTTCTCATCTCCATGCACAAGTACCACCCACTGGACATGAATAAGTTCTGGAAGTCTGACAGTAAGGATCTCTACCAGCTCACGCTCGATAATCGCTTTGGAGAGCTCCTCCCCCAATTGTCGCACCGCCTCCTGTTCGTTAAACCAATCTCTAAAGTATAGTCTGTCGATCACCCAACGAATCGGAGCCGAAAGGCCCGAAGCGCTTACCAGTAGGAAGATTAGGCCAGCAGTAATCTGAGTTTTGACAGTGAGGTTTTGGAGTTCGGTGAACGGTTCTCCGAAAATCAGTAGCAGCGTTAAAAGGAAAAAAGAAGAAAAAATGATTGCAATGGTGTATATAATTGTGCGTGATAATGCCCATTCTACGTTAAGCATCCGAAACGAAGCAACCGCCATGCCCCATCCGGTAGGGACTATCAGCATCAGGCTGAAAACTGTCCATAATGGCAATATCGGCTCATATCCAAAAACAGGAGGGAGTCGGTAATAGAAAAAGTATGGTAATAGCCCCACAACCGTTACAATCAATAGCCATCGCATCTGGTCACGCTTTGCAGGCTCTTCCAACCGAATGTAATGCCGGATGACTATAAACAACGCCAGCGCAAAATAGGCAGCCATATAAGCACCAAGAAATGCGCTGAACGTCCATAAAAAGCGAGAGATAGATCCAGGTGAACCTGTCAATTCGGCTATTGTATATGTTGCCAAAAGTGTCGGAATGAGGAGAATGGAGGGGAGGTATAGGAGGAGACGCTTTTTATTTCTTAATCGTAACTGACAAAATCTGAACAGAAAATCTGCCAGTAATGGTGGAACGAGACCAATTGTCGTAAGTCGAGTAAATGCATGTAAATAATGAAAAATTCCCAACTGCCAAGGGTTCTCGACAATTGAAAGAAGTATCGAACATCCAGCGACAAAGGTCAATCGGTAATAGGCTCTGCCGGTTGGATCGCGACGCTTCCCCCAACCGACAAGAATTCCAACAAAAATGAACAATAGCCCAAGAACTGTGTTGAGAAGTATGAAATAAATTGTGTGCGTCCGACCGGGAACCACAATAACATTCGAAGAGATTGTAAGTTGTTTAATTGCAATGTTCAGCGGTTCGGTACCAAAGATTCCGTTCGATAGTTTGTAAGCTTGAAAATGGTTTATTATCGGAATTTCATTTATCGAAAGGAGTGTATCTCCAATCTGGAGAGGGGAGGAGGGATTGAGCGACCTGGATCCTTTTTCTGAAATCACTACCCGTCCATTAACGTCGGCATAAGTTAAACCTAAATCGCGGACTTTGTAAAGCGAGATTACGCCGCTCATAGCCGAAGCGAACACTACCAAAATTAACCCGGTTCGCCAGAATAGGTGACTATTCACTCGACGTTACCGCGAATTTTTTCGTTCAATATTCGATTTAAGTGACTCCTGCCGATGCCTAAGCGTTCGGCTGCAGTTGTCTGATTATCGCCTACTTCTTTTAGCACTCGCAGGATATGCTTCTGTTTGAAGCTTTCCACCGCCTCATGTAAATCATCTGCCTGGGTCGAGTCGGTTCCGGATGGTGAAGTAGATGAAGAAAGTCCTGATAACCACTGATACTTCGGGATAGTCAAATTTTCAGAAAGTAATGCGGCTCGTTCGGTATGAAATTGTAGTTCGCGGACATTGCCGGGCCATTGATACTTTTTCAACGCTTCTAGGATCGATTCATCTGGCATGGAATACTCGCGACCATGTCTTCTGCGACAAGTCAGTATCGCATTTTTAACATAGATAGGGATGTCTTCCGCACGATCGCGAAGCGGTGGAATTTTCAATCGTAAACCTTTGAGCCGATAGAATAGATCGCGTCGGAAGCGCCCTTCCTCAACCTCTTTTTCCAAGTCACGATTGGTCGCGGCGATGATTCGTCCGGCGAATTTTAATGATCGGTCTCCACCAACTCGCTCGTATGTTCGGTCTTCAACTGCCGTCAGGAGTTTGGCTTGAACTTGTAGAGGCAGTTCGCCAATCTCATCAAGGAACAACGTCCCTTTACCGACAAGTTTGAGCTTTCCTGAACGTCTTTGGAGTGCTCCGGTGAAGGAGCCTTTTTCGTGGCCAAAGATCTCGGATTCGAATAGTGTTGGGACAATTGCCGCGCAATTCATCGCAACAAACGGTTCGCCTTCCCTGCCCGAACGGTCGAGGATATGATGAGCAAGTACCTGCTTCCCGGTTCCCGTTTCGCCTTCAAGGAGGATAGGAAGATCGCTGGGAGCTATGCGATCAGCCGTTGCAATGAGGTTACGAATTGTTTGCGAATCCCCAAGGAAATGGGATTTCGGTTCCTTGTTCAGGAGCCTAAGCCTATGGTTTTCATCTCTCAGTGTCGCTATCTGGCAGGCGCGACGATAGGCAGCCTCAAGGTTGGTGGCATTGACCGGCTTGACGAGGAAGTCAATTGCACCCAATTGGATGGCCGTAACGGCTTCCTGGATTGTTCCCATACCGGAAACCATCACCACCGGGATGTTGATTTCTGCGGCAAGCATCTCGCGAAGGAGGGTTAATCCGTCCCCATCAGGAAGTCGTAGGTCGAGAAATGCGATGTCCGGGGAGTGGCGCTGAGCGAGGAGAAGGCCCTCTTTGATGGTTGTGGCGGTAATTACCTTCGCGCCAAACGACTCGAGCAACTCGGTCTCTGTCTGGCGAACGAGTGGGTCATCTTCGACGAGCAAAACTCGCTGACGTTCCCAAAATACTCCAAGTTGAAGCAAACTTTAGATCAATGTACGTTCAAAAATCTGATGAGATATGGTAGCAGTTGCGGAGGGATCAAAAATCAGTCTGTGTAATTTATAGACTTGAAGTGTGGGAAGCAAATCTATATGAGAGATATTTCATTGTTTTCATGAGGTGCAGATTGGGTTACAAAATTACGTAGGGGCGGTTCGCGAACCGCCCCTA
>CAMBDS010000032.1 GCA_945865405.1 Caldithrix abyssi DSM 13497 | reverse complement strand
CATTGCTTGGATTGATTATCCTGATGTATTCAAAGTGGTTGCTCTCAATGTTGATGGCGACCTTCTTTGGAATAATCCGTTTGATGTCATCACAAGCGGAACGGGGCATTCACTCCTAAACGGAGTAGATTCTGAAAATGGAGTATGTTATGTTTGGAAGAACATCGAGGATGGGGAACAGGAAAACAGATTTATTTATCATCAATGGGGCCAGAGGATCAACTTGGAAGGAGAACGACTTTGGGAGGATAGTGGTCGAGTCATTCAGGCGAGGAATCTTACTCGTCTATCCGCAATAACTGATGGTAATGGCGGTACTATTACTCACGTTGATTTCAATAATGGTACGACCTTTCAATTGGTCAACCGCAATGGTGAAATCGGCGAGGTACTACCGGTTGGGGTGGGTGAAGATTTCAGTAACGATCAAGCACTGCCCGGGGCGTTCAGCATCCAACTCTACCCGAATCCGGTTAACTCTCACTTCAGGATTGTGTTTGATTCGGCAGTTCCGAATCAGACATACAGCTACAGCCTGTTCGACGGGGCGGGGAGGTCGGTACGTTCCGGGGTGATACCGGATGCGGGGTACTTTACAGGGGATCTGTCACGTTTGGCAAGCGGTCAGTACTTTCTGAGGCTTCAATCAAAGAAGGTCTCGGTGACGAAAGAATTTATGCTAGTCAGGTGAAGGGTGGGTTTGTCGTCAGATTCAATTCTGACGACAAATAGAATTTAAGGGCGGACAAGAGTGTCCACCCTCCAAGAGAGTGCTGTCGGAAGGCGGGTTTTTGCCCGCCTTCTTTATTATCTTCAAATATGGCGATAGAGAAAACAAAAAGTAACCCCCCTTTACCCCCCCCTGCAAATAGCAGGGGTGGAGTTTCGGCACGTCCGCCTGAAAAGCTGAAGTGGACTGACCCGGTCGAATTGCTGAAGGGGCTTGGAACGGATCGAGCGCAGTTCCTGACGTCGCAAGGATACGCAACGATTGGCGACTTGCTGATGAGGGCTCCGCTGCGCTTCATCGACCGGAGGCAGTCAGCACCGTTTGCGTCGCTGACTACGCCTTCTGCCGGCGAGATCACCGCCGTCGGCACTATCGAAGCAGTCGGCGAGAAGGGGTTCGGTCGCAAGCGTCGGCTGATATGCATCATTTCAGACGGTACAGGGGTCTTACAGGGCGTTTGGTTCAAGAACTACCACTTCTACAGCCCGCAGCTGCAACCGGGCCGTAAGATCGCCCTGAGTGGCAAGGTGACGATTTTCGACGGGCCTCAGATCACTCACCCGAAGGTTACCTACCTCGACGGTGACAGAGCGTTGCCCGGCGAAGCGTCGCTCGTGCCGGTCTATCCGTCGGGCGAGGAGTGGGAGAAGGCTGGGCTATCCAAGCAAACCTGGCCGCGACTCATCACCAAAGTGTTGCAGGTTTGGGACGGGGCGGGGCCTTATCTGCCCGATAATATCCGGGGGTTGTGCAAGTATCCGACATTGAAAGAGGCTATTACCACCATCCATCAACCCGATGCGATGGGCGATTTCGACCATAGTCTTGAGGCATTGAAGTTCACCGAACTTTACCATCATCAACTTCTGATGGTCATTCTACGGCGGCGAAGAAGGCTTGGGGATGGGATCGTTATCGGGAGTCAGGGCGAACTTTATCCGCCTTTCCTGAAACAGCTTCCGTTCGAGCTTTCGCCGAGTCAGATGGAAGTTTTGGGTGAGATCGAAGAGGATTTTGCCGTCGGTCATCCGATGCACCGGTTGTTGCAAGGGGAGGTGGGGGCTGGCAAGACGATAGTGGCGCTTGCCGCGGCGGTGCGAGCGGCTGACTCCGGCTACCAGACAGCGATGATGGCGCCGACGGAAATTCTGGCGAGGCAGCATTATAAAAGTGCGATTGATTATTGTGAACCAATCGGTATGAAGGCGGTGCTGATTACCGGTGGTCGCGACCCTGATGAGAATCGACGCGCACTTTACGAGGCGGCAGTCGGCAAAGCTGATATTGTCATCGGGACGCACGCTTTGTTTCAGGCGCGAGTTGCGATGCCGCGACTTGGGTTAGCTGTCATTGACGAGCAACACCGGTTTGGAGTCAGGCAGCGAGCGTTACTGGTTGGTAAAGGCGTCAGGCCTCACGTCCTGTTGATGTCGGCGACACCGATCCCAAGAACGCTGGCACTGGCGCACTATGGAGATCTGGAGTTTTCCTTTCTGAAGCCACCTCCCGGTACTGAGCGACGGGTTCAGACGCGGATTGTCAACGACTCGCAACGGGATAAAGTGTTTGGCTGGTTAAAGGAGGAGTTGAGGAAGGGGAGGCAGGGCTACCTCGTCTTCCCGGTGATCGACGAAAGCGCGTCAGGACTGGAGTCGGCGGAGGCGCGGTACATCCCGTACAGCAAGATCGATTTTAAGGACATCCCGACTGCCTTGATACACGGGAGGATGCCTATCGATGAGCGAGTCAGGGTGATGGACTCATTTCGTAAGGGAGAGGTGAGGCTGCTAATGACGACCTCAGTGATCGAGGTGGGGGTTGATGTGGCTGAGGCGACGATCATGGTGATCGAGAATGGTGAACGGTTTGGCTTATCGCAGCTTCACCAGCTTCGCGGGCGGGTAGGCAGATCGGGACGAAAGGGGACTTGCGTTATCATTTCATCGGAACGCGAGGGTGAGCCGGGTTTCGCGCGAATCAAAAAGCTAGAAACGACGTCGGACGGGCTGGAGCTTGCCGAGGAAGACCTTCGGCAAAGGGGAGCGGGAGACCCATTGGGCGCAAGGCAGAGCGGCTGGGTGAAGTTCCGACTGGCGGATCTGACGATGGATTACAAGTTGCTGGAAAAAGCGCACCTCTCGGCATTGGAGACTCTTGACAGGTGGCCTGACCTCGAGCCTTTCCCCGAATTGCGCGCCAAGCTGAAGCAGGAATACCGAAACAGGCCGAAAACGATGTTAGCGGGGTAGATGCGAGGCGTCATGCACACGATTGACGCCTCGCTTGCGAAGTTTAACTATTCATTTTTTGGTTCAGCAACTCCAATTCCGAGTAATAGTCGGATTTGCAACTCAGGCTTGCCAGCATCGACGGAACCAATTGCGAACCCGGAACCGAGGGCCATCCAGACATCATGACCTCCATGTGAAATGGTAGGCCCAAAATAGTGCCCTGCTTCACTTCCGGTGAACTCAAGTCCAAAGCCGAATCTTGGAGCCATAGCATATCCAACTGACGTGGCATAGCCCCATTTACCTTTGTGCTTCGTCTCCCACTCGAGTTTAGGGTTTATTGAAAGTTCAAATTTGCCGAATTTTTTCCCGATAATCGGTTTGAATTCCGCTTTTTGTTCACTGAAATCTTGATTCGCTTTGAATTCGAAATAGAGAATAGGTCTGATAAGGTCGCCGCCGAGTTCGCCCGTGCGGTAGCGACTGCGAAGTTTGAATGACTTGTATTTAAGGGAAGCAGCGCCCGGACTTTGCCCGAAAACTTGATAAATCGAAAAGTCAAATCGTTTTGTCATTCCTACCTCAAGCTCAAGCTGATGTTCTACAGACATTGTGCCTTTGATACTGTCGGCAAAAGGTGTGGAAAAGGTTGAGTAATGCTCTATTTCCGCCGCACCAGGCTCTAATGTCTGATACTGGTAAGTCCAGACATTTGCTCTTTGATCGGCAATGGATGAAGTAGTTTGAGTTGCAAACAATCCGAAAGTAAGTATATAGAGAAATAGTTTCATTGAAATATCCGTTGGTTGTTGGTTAAGTTGATACTAAAATAAGTTAATTAGACTAATCAAACAATATTATAGGCGACAAATATATTGTGAGTGACGAAACAACCCCTCATCACCTTACCACTTGCATCCGTGAGGCAATCGCTGAGGCCGCCGACGCTTCCAAAGCCGGAGCAATGCAGGCTTACATGAAGTCGGCACTTCCGTATCGTGGAGTAATGTCCAAGCCTTTGGATCAGATCAACAAAAGCCATTTCAAAGCTCATCCTCTCAATAATTTTACTGAACTTGACCGAGTAGTGCGAGAATTGTGGGATGCTGAGTATCGCGAGGAACAGTATTCAGCAGTCGCGGCATGTATGTACTACAAGAAATTCCAGACCGTCGAAGCTCTTCCGCTCTATCGTTTTCTAATCAGGACGGGCGCCTGGTGGGACTTTGTCGATGCAATAGCATCGCACCTGGTTGGCAAGTTGTTGAAAACATACCCGGATCAAGTCAAGCCAATAATGTGGCAATGGATCGATGATTCGGACACCTGGATTCGCAGGACAGCGTTACTCAGTCAGTTATCGTTCAAGAAGGATACCGACGAAGCGATGCTTTTCGAGTTCTGCCGGAAGCGGATGCATGAGAAGGATTTCTGGATCAGGAAAGCTATAGGCTGGGTGCTGAGGGAGTATTCGAAGACGAATAAAGATGCGGTCAGGCAGTTCGTTGAGGAGAATCGTGAGAAAATGTCGGGATTGTCGTTAAGAGAGGCAAGTAAGTATATCTGACAAGGTTGTAGGGGCGCATTACAATGCGCCCCTATATGTTTTTTCTAAAATCCAGTATTAATCGAGATATAGTACTGCGGGATCATGTTGGAGCGCTTATCCGGTGACCAGGCGACATCCCATTCGATGGGGAAGATCCCAAGGTCGATGCGCAACCCAAACCCGAAGCCGAAAGCTCCCTTTTCAGGAGCCAGTGTGCTTTTGAAGCGATTGTTTGGGTACCACGCAGCCCCCCAATCGCTGAACAGCGCGCCTTGAAGGTCGCGGATATAGACGGGAAGCGGCCAGCCAAAGACGAGGTGCTTGATGAACGGGAAGCGGAACTCGACGTTGGAAAGGGCGTAACGACTGCCAACCTGATTATAGTACCCGACGCCTCGAAGTGGCCCGATGAAGTTGGAATAGTAGATGTCCTGTAGGTCGTCGATCAAGACTTTCCGTTCACTATTGTCATAGCGTGGATTGAACCAATTCTGCAATCCACCCATGAAAAAGCGTTGCGGGTCTGCTCCGTAGGATGCTCCGCCACTCAATCGGATGCCGAAGGAGTATTCATTTTTGTAGGAGATGTATTTCCGCCAATCGACGCCAAAAGTGGTGAAGGAGAAGCCCTCGCCCTTGGGCTTGATGTTGGGGCTCCAGGCAAAGTCAAAGCGGTAACGACTACCGTTGGAAGGGGCTGTGGAGCGCTTCCAGATCGACGTGTCATGAACGTAACCTATGTGCGGCATAACTGTCGTGCGCTGAACGGTGGGACGCTCGTATCCGATTTCAGAGTCGAGGTCGGAACGTTCGACGGTCATGTAATCTGCGCCAAAATCGAAGCGATTGTAGCGGTTTAGCGGATAAGATGATTGGACAAAGAGACCAAAATTCCGGTCGCGTCTGACCGCATGGGTCGTGTAAAATGGGTAGGCAAAGTGATAAAAGCCGATCCCGATGTCACTGCGGCGGGCAATGTAATCGTATTGGAGGAAGAAGTTGCTATTTTCTGTATTGCGATTGAAATCGGCACTTAAGTAAACATCATGGTTGCCGAGAACGTCGGTGAACAGCACCATCCCCGATCCCTGCATACGAAAATAGGGATTGTACGAGGCAGAAAAGGTGACCATGTCGGGCGAAAGTTTGACATGGTAGTCATGGCTCGGATAGGTGCCACTTTCAGACCTCGACCGTTCCTTTTGTTTGGTCGAATCGGGTTTATGAGGATCTTTCTTGTCATCTTCGCGTAAAGCTCTATCGAAGACGAATTCACTGTAATCCGAGGTCCCAATACCGTAATCTGTCTCTGCCTGACTGGTGGGAGCGACAACTTCAGCGGTGGTGATCCGCAAAAGGTTATCAGCCGGATGCATGGCGAACAGATCTGCTATTTGATATATGTCGTAGCCCTGGTCGTAGTACGATGTGAAGGCGAGTGCATGCGTCTTCCAGGCAAGGCTTGGCTGAAGAACACCGGTAACCTGATTGGTTAGTGGTGTGGAGACACCGGTAGAGATGTTATGAGTGAAGAGATTGAAGATTTCGTTCTGATTGCAAACGAACAGAATCGTGTTCGGTTGCGGCGTCCAGATCGGAGTACGGACTATCTTACCGATGGTGGTGACCCTTGTGATTTGCTTCGTATCAAGGTCTAACTGAAACACATCGAATGAAGCAACCTGATGGCCTTTCATCGTCTTGCCATCCGGGAGATCTTTGGCGCTGGTCAAACTCCCTCGGTTCGACGTGAAGAGCAGGGAACGCGAGTCTGGCGACCAGGATGGGTCGGCGTCGTCGAAAACATCCTCTGTCAGCTGGGTGAACTCTTCGGTCGTCAGATCGTAGCTGACCAGATCGCTCTTGCCGTTTTGCACATAGACAAAGGCGATTTTTTGGCCGTCAGGTGACCACGACGGGCTGAACATACCGTCCGATTCCCGCTTGATAGTTCGTTCTATTTCGCCATCTTCAACTGAGACGATATAGATGACATCGTCGGCTCCGGCTTTTGCGGCGAGGGCAATTTTCTTACCGTCAGGTGACCAAGTTATTCCGGGCCTCAGCCAGTGCAACTCCTCGAACTGCCCCGTCCGTTGGCCATGGATCAGCTTCCGCAGAATCTTCCCGTCCAGCGTCCGCATCAGGTATACATCGAAAAAGTCCGAGCGATCCGAGAGAAAGACAAGGTACTCGCCGTTTGGTGAAAGCGCCGGGCTGTTGTTGATGTAGCAATATTCCTTCTTATGATCCGTCAACGGGATCGTTCCGTCGGATGGCGGGGTCAGCTTGGCAACCTGCACCCAGTAGCGTTCCTTCATCCATCGCCGCCAGCGTTTCGATAGCTCTTCTTCGTCGATGCCGATGGATGCTTTCAACGCCCGGTCAAAGTCGCGCAATCCTTTCAACTGGTGGAGAATTTCGCCGATCTTTTCGTCGCCATAACGGTAGGCGATATAGTAAAGAATCGACTGACCAGCTTTGTAAACACCGAGATAGCCAAGCTCATTTAATTGAAAGATTTCAGGCAACAGGTCGTTGACGACGGCATCACGGAGGTACATTTCCGTCTCACTATCGAGGCCGCCGCGCGATTGGTACTCGGCAAGTCCTTCAGTGAACCAGAGTGGGACGCGTGTCTGCGCAACGCCGGTAAGGACAGCTCCGAAGCCCTGACCGTACAAGAGATTAAGCATCATCGCATGAGTCAGTTCGTGGTGGATGACGTGACGGTAACGCTCATGGTCGCCTTCGAATGGCACGACGACACGGGTGCGGAGGAATTCGGTAAAGCCGCCGACAGATTCTTCCGGTGCTCCCCCGGAGACATTGGTCTGCTCGAAGTCGTTGTGAGATTGGTACGTGACGAGGATAATCGGGGAGTCACCGGAGCCGGAGTACTTGAATTTGCCCGATATCTGGCGATAGGCGTCTTCGGCAACCTCGGCGGTGTAATCGGCAATGTCTTTGCCGCCCTGATTGTAGTAAATATCGAAATGTTCTGTGGTTAGATATTCCCAATTGAAATAACGGTATTGCACCTTATTTTGGCCGAAGGATGCGAGCAGAGGCGCTGGACAAATCGCAACAAGTCCAACTACAGTAAGCACGGCTAAGTTTGTCAACCTGCGAGTCAAAAGGTCAATTCCGATGTATTGGGGTGTTAGCGAATTGGTCACGCATAGGCGTGCAAACCACCGAAGAAGTAGTTGCCAAAAAACGATAGAAGTACAACAAGAAAACCTGCGACTGCGAGGATGGCGGCGCGGGAGCCTGTCCAACCGCGTTGGTAACGGGCGTGGAGATAACCGGAGAAGAAGAGCCAGGTAATCAGTGCGCCGACCTCCTTCGGATCCCAGCTCCAGAAGGCACCCCAGGCTTGTTCAGCCCAAATCGCGCCGGCAAACAGTGCTCCGACCGTGTACAGTGGGTAGCCGAGCGAGACGGCTTTGTAGCTGATTTCGTCGAGTAATTCGAGGCTGATCGGCAGCTTTGAGTCAGGAATATTCCGCATCTTTGTTAACAATGCAAACAGGGCAGGCGAGATGATCAATCCAAAGACATAAGCCGCGCCGAAGAACTCGAAGATCAGCCATGCTGATTTTGCCATGCCTCCCTCAACCATATTAGGCAGGTCGTGGGTAAGAGTTAGCCACCCGATTCGTAGGAAGAAGCCCTCTATAAGTCCCCCTATCAGGAACGAACTGAGCGCAGCGATAAACATCCATCCACCGTAACCACTTTTGTCGCCGCCCTTGCGACCGGGCCAAAAGTATGAGGCGAGAATCGTCCCGAGGATGATGCCAATTCCGGCTATAACAAAAAATCCACCCGAATTGAATCCGCTTCCAGCAGGCCCAAAGCTTGAGTCAGGAGTTGGCGGAACCAATCTGGTCAGGGGCAGGACAATGGCCGCGCCAATGGGGATGGCAACAAGAGTCAACAAGGCAGTTTTCAGCATTTTCGAGTTGTCGCTCTTTTTGCCGGGAACCGGATCATTCTTGCGGAGTAAATATACCGAACTTGCGGCATAAGCGATCAGGAAACAGCCCGTGCCGAGAGCGGCCATCGAAACGTGAATTGCCAGCCAGACAGATCTCAACGCAGGCATCAGTGATTGGCTCACTTCTTTCGGCAAGAGTGCCGCGGCAACCATCAGCATAAACACGACTGGCGTGAGAAAAGTTCCTATAGCCGGTTTATGATACTTGGTATAGATCCAGAGCATCGTAACGACGGACATCCAGCTCATCATCGACATGTATTCGTACATGTTGGATAGCGGGACATGGCCCGAAAGGCTCCATCTGACAAGAAATGCGGCGGTATGCGGCAATAGTGCCGCCATCATCAGGTATTTTCCGAGCTTATGCCAGAAATCGGCTTTGAACGCGGCATAAAAGGAGAACGCAAGAAACCCTGCGAAATACAACGCGAAGGTGATATAGAACAGTGTAATATCGAGACCCGGTGACACGATAACTCCCGGTTTGGTTGTAACTATTGTGATTGAGGCTTGCATCTTTACGATAGATCTTATATTATAACAACATTCAGCGTAGGTTCGCAAGCAACCACGACCATTCAAAAAAAAAACGCCCCAAGTAACCACAGAGACTTTATGAAAGAGAAAAAAGTAACTCCCGCCTGGCCGCCGCCACTGGACATCGATAAGCGCCACGTCTTCCTGTACGCGCTTGGATTCGTCGTTTGCATTATTGGCTACCTGCTGTTGTCGGTTGGCCCGTGGGACAACCCGATCTCCCGCACGATCGCTCCGCTGGTGTTGCTGGTAGCTTATGTCGTTATATTTCCCATGGCTATAATGAAGAAGAGCAACAAGAAGTAGCGATTGAATTGGTGTGCCACGCCCTGCATGACACCATCGGGAGCATCGCGGGCGATTAGCTCAGTTGGTTAGAGCGCCTGTTTTACACGCAGGAGGTCACTGGTTCGAGCCCAGTATTGCCCACAGAGATACACCAGCTTCATAACCAAAGACCCGCCCCGATGATTCGGCGCGGGTCTTTGCACTAAAGTTCTACTGCCTTACGACCCCTTACTTCACCAGCATCACTTTCGTAGTCGCTGTGTTCCCACCCGCCACAACCTTGCAGAAGTAAAGCCCCGCCGCCTGCCCGGAAGCATCCCAGACGACCGACTGTTTTCCCCCTCTGCTTGCGAGGGGGGTAGGGGGGGTAATTTTTCCTTCTTTTCCGTATGACAGGCGTCCCTGCCTGTCAAGCAAATCCGCCCCCAGCCTCCCCGAAAGGTCGTAGATGCGTAGCCCGGCTTCCCCGAAGCCGGGGGCGAGAGAGAACGTGATCTTGGTGCTGGAATTGAACGGATTGGGGAATGCCGAAAGCCGAAAGTCGAAAGCGGAAGGCTGATCGGCAATAACGGAGACTTCGTGGTGGAAGTAGCGGGCACCTATATCCGACCTTGTGCCATCAGGATCACGGGGCGCTTCCGGATCGCCAGTATCTATGCAAGGAGAATTTTCCGTTAACACTGGAACAGCACCGGTTCTATCGAGCAGGGGATCCGTTATCAGATTGCTCTCGCCTAACGCCTCGATAGCGACTGGCCTACGACTGCCAGATGAATCGAACCCATAAATACAGTTGTATTCGAACAACGGAATACCGCGACTGAGACGATGCAATAGACGTCGTTGCTGGATCATCGAAACTATGACATTGTTTACAAAATGATAGTTTTCAGGGGATGGGCCGCGAGAGTCCATACCTATATTGATGGCGCTATCTCTAATGCTGTCCAAGATAACCGTGTTGTGGTCGAAATAGATGCTGCCATAGCCATTCAAATATAGTTGATCCAGTACGACCGACCTCTTCATCGAAAAGTGAGTTGTTTCATCGTCATCGTCTAATATGTGTGCAGCAAAGGAGCGCTTAAAGATGCAGCTATCGATCCGCATTGTGTCGATATCTCTGCAGTCGCCGAACCCCAGAACTCACTTCCTTTCACTACAGCCACTTGAGCATCCGCCAAAACCAAGCCACGAGATTGTACTTTTTGGACAACACAGTTTGTAATAACTGGATTACAGACAAATGAATTAATACTTCCCAGAATTGTGTCCGAGTCACAAATCAAGCTGTGCCCAAAAGTTGGCCCAAGCCCTACATGCCCCTGAACATAGCTATTTTTCAAGTATCCACCGCGTCCAATGACATCTATTGAAATAAGATTACTGTCGGAAATCGCAAGGAAACGGCAGTTGTCAAAAGTTGTCAGTCCCCCATGTGGCGACAGTAAACAACCCCGGATGATTGAATCGGTAAAAGTATATCTGGTGCCATCTCCAAAAAATCCCGGATACGGTCGATTATTTCCTTCCCTGAATTCGACATAAGACCGTTCCAAAGTAATTCTGCCACCGCGAGATGAAAGATTTATGCCGTTTCTAAGCTTTGAATCTAAAATTGTTACAACCCATCCAACATCTCTAAATTGACTATCCCATGCCGCGATAGCATGCGGACAATCCATGAAATCGCTGTTTTTAATGAAAATCTCGCAACCGCTATCGAGTATCATCAGCGTATCGGGGCAAGCAACCGAACAGTAGCTAAATTCGAAAGTACAGTCTTCTGCTGAACGAATCCCCTTCCAGTGTTCCACCCCTTCCGAAACCCGGATTCTTACCGAGTCATTTTCCCGTCCTTCGGCGTTCATCGTCCCGAAGACATAAAGCCCCTGCCCTTCGTTGAAGAACGCCTCGACTCCTGCCGTTAGCGTTAGTCGCTCGCCTTCCGGCACCCATGTCGAGTCAACGACGATGTAGGGGTTGCCGTCCCGCGTCCACTCAGCCGATACTGCGCCCGAGACGAAGGTTGTGTCGGCGAGGGAGGAAAGCGGAAAGAAGAAAGCTGAAAGCAGAAGGCAGATACCGACTTGCGTCGGTATGAGATGCCCTATTCGGGTGGCAGTATTTTGGGTTGGGATGTTCATAGGTAATAATCTACAAAACCTTTTTTGGATAAACAAGTTTTTGCCACTGTCAAGTGAACTACTTTGGTCGGTTTTTTGAAAACTTTTGTGCCTTCACTTCAGCGTTCAAAATTTGTTAGAGTAATGATATTCGCTCTTTTTCTGTTGCTTTAAGCCGATATATGTCGTATATTAAGGTCGTGGAAATGCGCAATGAATTATCTGTTGCGTATAGTCACCATTATCAAAATGAATCACAAATCGATCACAGAGTTTCTCGTTGCAGCGCAACAAAATACGCCGTTCTGTGACTCAGTGATCGATTTTTGACATATCCGCCCTTCCGCGCCGGTTTAGGTAAACTTGACGATGATATAGTGTGCTCTAACTAATGTCTTATTTACGCAACAGCATCATTTCAGTAGTACAAGTTTGGAGCTGAGATTGCCAAAATTACCTTCAATCCTTAGCAGATAAAGTCCTGAGCCCAATTGATCTGCCGAAAGCTCCATACGATGCGAGCCAGCCTCAAGCCTGTCAAACTGTTTTTGCATCACTTCACGACCCCCAAGATCGATGAGACTAACCTTGATTGGTGAAGCACCCGGCAATTGATACTCGATATTTAATGTCGAATTAAATGGTTGAGGGTAAAGAGCCGTAATCGATGCAGTCTCAGGCTGGAGATTTGCCTCATCTTTAATGCCCGACGTTCCAATAACGGTTATTTCCAATGGCAATAAAAATTCTCCATCAACACCGTCATGCACAAATGCTAAATCACCTCTATACACCCCACCCCGAAGCCCCCAGTTATCCGCCGCGCTCGAAGTTGTAACTATCAGTCTAATCTGACTTTCGCCATCAGGTGGAACTTCGCCAAAGGGGGGATCGGTGGTGATCCAACTGGAGTTCGGGTGGAATTGGATAATATCAAGGAGGTCACCTCCTCTATTTTCGGGGAGATTTTGCATTAACATCAAAACACTTCCGGCAAAATGATCAAAATTCTGACTTACGTAGAGACCAAAAGAGTTGTTTTCTTCGATACCTACCGGATTGTAATTTAACGTATCGGCATTAAATGGATTTAATCCGGTAATGATTGTGGGGCCATTTGCCGGCTTCTGTAATACAATAAAGTGCATGCTATCCTGTGCATCGGGCAGCCACCCAAGCCCATAAACCCTCATCCCCAAGTGATCAACTGATCTTCCGAGTGCGTTCCCGTCACGATCATAAGCTTCGATATTGGTGGTCGTTCCTGAGATCCAGACGACGCCTTCAAGAGGGTCGTAAGCGATGTTGGTAGTTGTTTGTTCCGGTCCAGGCCAGCTATGATGAACTCGACCCTCCAAATCGATAGCAAAGATAGAGTCCTCGTCCGCCCCCCAGATCAAATCTCCATCCCACTCCATGTCTCTGAAACCAAGCCTTGATGAGCCGGGCTGTCGAATGCTATCAATAATCTCGCCTTCCCGATTTACCACCCATATTTGGCTTTCCGCCAGTCCATTAGCTCCGGCAAAACAAAAGTTAGTTCCGTTAAATATTACACCCTGTATCCCGGCATCACCGGTTAATTCGGTTACGCGAATTCGATCTCGCAATGTCCAAGAGGGTGAACCACTTTCACCTGAATTTCGGACGGTAGAGTGCCAGGTCAGGGGGCCATTGCCAGTATTTCTAAATCGGAACGCCATCTGGTTGAATTCGCCCGAATCGAGTGTTGCTGTGATTGTGTCACGGGCTGCTGTGAACTCTGAATGATCAAGGCGAGTGAATATGGGCGAAGAGTGCCCTTCCTCGAGCTCCATTTCAACGCTTTTGGAGAGATAATCTCGCGCATGGACTTGGAAGGCGAGATTATGGATTGCGGTTTCAAAATCGAATCTCCAGACGCCATTATTGTCGCAATCGATTAGAAATACAATGTTATTGTTTGCAATTCCCAGGCCGGTCGCAAAGGGGATTACATGGTCATTTTCCGAGTCGAGGATAATCCCTTGGACGAGCATGCCTTCCTGCCATATGCCGAGCGCGCCGATGTCTGTCCGGGAGCCGTCAGGATCTTCGGGGTCATCGGGATTTCCGACGTCGATACATGGCGAGATGGGGTCAAGCCGGAAATCTCCTTCTTCAGCATCAGCAAACATTGGGTCGTCACCTATGATTCCTTCTCCCCAAATGACGGTGTCACCTTC
Organism: Caldithrix abyssi DSM 13497; assembly: GCA_945865405.1. Classification (GTDB taxonomy): domain Bacteria; phylum Electryoneota; class AABM5-125-24; order Hatepunaeales; family Hatepunaeaceae; genus CAMBDS01. The sequence continues at coordinate 11,203 of CAMBDS010000032.1, read as the reverse complement.
TGGATAATGAAGCGAGTCCTGGATCATCTCAAGATCAGAATATTCGATGTTTAGAATTGCTGAGCCGTCCCATTCATTCTCACCATCGACAAGCATGATGTCATCTTCGCTGTTATTCCAGAAAATACTGTTTTTTACTGACAAAATGATGTCTTCTGCAGTATCAGTGTCGAGAATGAGCCCAGCAGAGAGCCCTTCACCTGCCTCATTGCCAGCAATTGTGACATGGTCGAAGAAAGAATCTCCGCCACGTAGATAACCGCCCCACATGTGAAAACTGCTTCGTTCTTCGGATATATTGCCAGCAATTAGAACGTGTTGAAGATCGAGGTCTGATGATTCAGAATAAAGACCAGACCCGGAATTAGCTTGGTTTTGAGTTATTTCACAATCAATTAATATCGGCTTAGCCTCGAAAACATAAATTCCCCCGCCTTCTCTTGCCGCATCGTTCTGCTCTATTTTTACTCTCGTAAGTTGTGGAGTTGACTTCTGTATATAGATACCGCCCCCCTTTTGATTGGCGTGGTTATCGATAATCAACAGGTCTACCAACTTCACATTGGTGTTTTGTGCGACATAAATACCGGCACCAAGCGCCGTTTCCCCGTTCCGGATTGTAAACCCGCGTAACGTAGATCGCTCAGCGTGTTCGCCCTCAAACCTGACAACTTCACCATCGGCATTGCCATCGATAATCGTTTCGCGAATCCAGATATCTCCGCCGATCGTCAGGATAAAACTACCGACAACTATGTCCTTGCCATTGAAAACGAGATTTTCTTGATATCTACCCGGGTCAACCAGGACAGTATCACCGTCACGGGTAGCGTTGATAGCCGCCTGGATGGTAAGAAAATTTTCGGGGACGTGGTTGATGCGTGCAAGCGCTGATTGGGTGGAAAGCCCAAGGATGAGAAGCAGGGCAAGTAAATTTCGACGGATCATCGAGAGCCTATTGATGTTGATGGATGTTGTGGAGGTTATACGAAAAAAGGTCACCGTTGAGTTTGTTCACAATTTAAGAAACAATGAGAATAATGGCAAGGGCAACGATGTCTCTGCTTGCAGACGAGGTCGTCTGCAAGCAGAGTGAAAATAGCTGTAGCCAGCTTCAGCACTCCGAATCTATCAAAATAATAGGGCAGGGCGCTTCGAATTCGCCCTGCCCTAAAGTAAACCAAATGGAACGTCATCAGGGCGTATAGACAGCCTTTTGGAGGCGTACACCGTCCGCAGTTTCAAGTCTAACGACATAGACGCCAGCACCGTGATTGTTGGGCTTCCATTGCGCTGTGTGTCGACCTGCTTTGGCTTCGCTTTCTGAGAGCAACAGAGCGACCTCCCTCCCGCCAAGATCGAATATCTTCAGTGAAACATACCCGGCCTGAACGAGGTTGTAGTCAATGCGGAGTTCGCCATTGAAGGGATTCGGATAGGCAGAGACAAGCAAAGTGGTGACCGGCTGTAAAGGTTCGTCCTCAACCCCGAGGCCGCGGATTACGAGTTGACCTGTGGCTATTGTGAAGGAGACGTTGTCGGGAACTTGATCAGAGGTAAAGCCTGCGATGAAGATTCGGTCATCTAATGCGACTTCAAAGGCATACCACTCCTCATAAAAGTTGACTTTTACCGTCCATTCACCCTGCGGCAGGTCGAAACTGTGGCCGATGTAGTTCCATTCGTACATTACGCGTGGATCGGCGGCAAAGCCTGACGTGTCTTTTGTCCAGTATAAGTATCCGGTGAGGCTCGTATCGGTTTCGTTTGAGTCGGCAAGCATAGCGACGATATCAAAATCGGCGTCTGCCAAAATACCTATATCGCGGTCAGGATGAATGAACGAGATCGTTGGCGGGGGGACCCAGGGGACTTCGAAGACGGTTTCGGCGACATTGTTGTTTTCCAGAGTCTCGTCAACGGTGTTGGTCTGGTCAAGTGTCCAGCGGAGGGTATGACGACCGGCCGTCGCGCGCCAGAAGCCGGGAGTTTCGCTCTGATCAATTTGACCATTGCCAGCGACAACCTGACGTTCCTCCTCGAATATGACCTGACCATCGAGTGTGCAGGTGATGTTGAAAGCAGGAGTCTCGCCCATGCCATCTGCCAACCAGTTGAGTTGCAACTTGACATCTTCGCCATAGGCAGGTGATTCGTCTGTCCAGTCGATCTCTTCGTCCTGTCGATAACCGAAAAGGCTCTTATCTGTCGAGAGATCGAACCTGCCGTCGTCCATTCCGACGATAACGTCATCGATTGTGACGCCTTTGCCGACTATTCCTGCTCCGTTGGTGTTCCAGACGAAGCCGAGCCAGACGTTGTTGCGTCCAAGGTAGCTAACCGAATCTACGATCTCACCATCAGCATCCAATATCCTCAGGTCGTCGAGCTGGAACGAGCGCTGTACCCAACCATCAGAGGTAGAGTTGAAGATCGAAAGACCGTCAAATTCGCCTTCACCATCGCGCATAGCTCCGAAAGGCTGGTTGGTGCGGAAGTTAGGCTGGGTATAAGCGAGATTGGCGGGTATTGTGGCGAGGTTGGCGGGGGTGAAAACGACTACAGAGAGGGAGTCATAATTATAATTGGCGAGATCTACATCCATCCACCAACTGACAGAACCAGAGACGGCATTTCTAAGGTCCATGGGACCCCACCACATCCAAGCGGTCTGGCCATTTTCATAGTCGTCATCTTCGGGCCAGCGGGGGTTATTGATGTCGCTCAGATTGGTATATGCACACCACATCGCGCCGGGATTTTCGGCACGATCAACTACGTTGACGTTGTAGAGAAAGTTCTGCCAGCCCCAACAATAGTTACTGCGATGGGCGCCTTCAGCATTATAGTAGGGGGAGCGAGGGTTGTAGTGCCAGCCGATGTTGACGTTTTGGAATGGAGTATTCCAAGGCCAGCGCTGGGCCAGCTCGCGTTGGTCGTTGTCGAAGTGTTCGTTCAGAAGAGAGCGCCAGATGCCAAATCCGGGTTGAGCTGATAGCAATATCAGAATTGGCAAGAATAGCATCGCGAGGAGAGATTTCTTCGCATTCGAGTTCATGGATGCCTTCCTTTCGATCGCGGTTAATTTAGCGTAAAATATTCATTTTCAGCGGGTCCTAAAGGTTTCACTGGAGATATATCCAGATGCCTTTTCAGCACCAGTCTTGGTATTTCAGGTAGTTTTCGTTGCATTGCGATCGACAAATGGTTCATTTGCCGAGTCAATCGTCTCAATTAAAATAATATAAAACTTGTCAATTCGCAAGAACTTTTGAGAATTGTAAACAAAATAATTCGGGGGCAAAAGAAATAGAATCTCAGTGGTAAATGTATTCGACCAACACTCTGCCGACTTGACCAAGGCTTGAAGAAGAACATTTGTCGGGAGTGTCGTGCAGAGTATGCCAGAAGGGGTAATCGAAATCGATCAGATCGACGGCGGGAATACCGGCTTTTATCAGGGGGACATGGTCGTCTTCGATAGCCGGGCCTGGTGCATCGACGAATGCGGTCGAACCGATCTCGCTGGCGATACTCCAAAGCGTTCGTCGGAGGGACGATGCATGTCGCCCTGAGTACCATTCAATCGGGATTTCGAGATCAGCATCGCCAATCATGTCGAGCAGGACAGCTTCAGAGGGTAGTGGTAGGTCGGGAGGTGGATGAAGGGCAAAATAGCGCGCGCCGAGCGCGTACTCTTCGGGATGGGACTCACGACCAAGATCTTCGCCATCGAAGAAGACGATGATTACTGATTTGTCGGGGGGATTTACGGATATGATTCGAGCTATCTCGAGCAGGACTGCGACACCTGATGCTCCATCGTTGGCTCCAAGTATAGGCTGTGCTCGACGCAATGGATCGCGTTCGCGGTCGGCGACAGGCCTGGTATCCCAGTGAGCGCAAAGCATCAGTTGTGGTTTATCGGCGTCACCAAAGCGGGCGATGATATTGGTCAGGGAGCGACTCTGCCCGGCGTGAGGATCGTTGCCAGTGAAAGACTGAAGCGAGACATTGCCACCGTGAGACTCCAACTGTTCGATCAACCAGGTTTTGCATTTTTGGTGACCGATGCTTCCCGGATTTCGAGGCCCCAAGGCGCACTGATCTTCGAGATGCTTGAATGCTCGCTCGGAGTCGAATGCGGGGACTTGGGAGAAGGTGGGAGAATTCAATGAGATTTGGATCACCAACGTAATGAGTGCGAGGGATGACGGAAGGGATAACCTTGCGTTTGGAGGAGTGGCTTTCGAGAGAGCTAACAAGGATTAGCGCGAGCTTGGCGGAGCCAATGCCGTCGGGAGGGATTCGAGCTTCTGACGGGCGGCTCTGCCGTAGTTAGAGGTTTCGCCGGTCTCTTCGATGATCTTCAGGTACATCCGCGCCGCGCCTTCGAAATCACCCAGCTTTTCGTAGCAAAAGCCAGCTTGATAGATCGCAGTGACTCCCCAATCGAGCTTGGTTTTACGTCCCAAGACCTTCACCTTCAGGAATTCGAGAATAGCGGTGCGGAAGTCGCCTTTGCCGAGGTTGGCTTCGCCGAGGTAGTATTGGATCTCGGCTTCACGCTCTGCATCCGTGAAGGGTAGCAGGGGGCGGTACTGGCGGATCGCTTCGTCCCACTCTTTAAGCTCGATGTAGTACTGGCCTATATCCATTTTGCGGTCAAGGGCGTCGGGAGCCTCCGGGAAGCGAACGAGGTAATCCCTGTTCAACCGGATGCCAGCGTCGAAGAAGCGAAGGTTGCGATAAACTGATGAAAGGGCTTCGAACGACTGCTGCCAGAGTCTATTGTCGCTGCGGGAGTCCCAAACTTTTTTAAGTGAGACGACCGACTCGGAATACTTCTCAAGCTGATTTTGCGCCAGTCCCAAACTGAGCAAACCGTCGAGGATCAATGAACTGTCGGGGTAGTCGGAGACGAAAATATCGAGAGCCTTGACGGCGTCTTCGTACTTGCCTTCCTTGACAAATGATTGACCGTAGGCGTAGGCAGCGTCGTCAGCCCATGCCGTCTGCGAGAACTTGTCACGGACGAGGAGGTAATTTTCGCGGGCTTCGGCAAACTTTTTGGCGCGGTCGAGGGAGTTGCCTTTTTCGAGAGCGAAGCGCGCTTTGGCTTGATCGAGGTCGGGGCGATCTTTGAAACGTTTGTAGAGGTCAGTTGCCGTCTTTTTGGCGTCTTCGAGACGGTCGAGGCGATACTGGCAAACGATCTGATTGACGGCATAGATGTAAAGGCTGTCCTGATTGTCAGTCGATGAGGCGAGGGATGCGTAAGCGTTCTCTGCCTCGCGGTAGTTACCCAGCAACATCAACAGCGTCGGTCGGAACCACTTGGACTGGATCGAAGCAGGTGAATCGGCGTGACGAAGGGCGAGGCTATCGAGCAATAGCAACGCGCCTTGCGGGTTTTGGCGACCTGACTCGACCAGCGCTAATTCAAGGAGTGCTTTGGGGGCATATTCTCCTTCGGGGGCACTATTTAAGACTATCGACAGTTCTTCAGCGGCAAGAGCAGATTGACCGGCCCGTCGAAAGGCAATAGCACGTTCCAGGCGAATCTCGATGGGAGGAAATTCGAGGATATCTAACTTGGGTCGCCCCCAACCGGCTGCGGCGTCTGCACGTTGACGGGCGGCGAGGGCGTCGATTGGACGATTGACTGCATCGAGTAGATCGGCTTCGAGCAGGCTAATTTTTGTCACATCGACGCAATAGGGGTAGTATTGTCGGTAACGAGCGAGATAATCGAGTCGCTTGACCGGCGGAATCTTTTCGGATGATATGAGCTTAAGAGTTGCTTGCGCTGCGTCACGAGTCATGGGGTACTGCCTGATGATTCCGGCGGCAGTGTCGAGGGCAGAGGTTTCGTCACCCAAGGCGAGAAGGGCGTCGACTTCCCAGTACTTCAAACGGGCAATGTATCGCGGGTTGTCGGTGCGTTTGATGCCTCGTTCAGCTATGGCGACCAGAGCGACGATGTTTTTTGCGGAGACTTTACCCGCAGCGAGGAGTGATTCGAGGTAAATGGCGGTCGTCAATGACGGCAATGAATCTTCACCAAACTTTGAGATAATCTCTTCACAACGAGCGACGATAACGTGCGGCGCGGCGTAGCCGGATTTGGCAAGTGAAGCGTCAAATTCGATAAGCCGGATCGAGAGTTCGAGCGTCTGATGACCGTAAGGATCCAACCTTGACAGTGCGGTCAGGCGGCTGTGCGCCGAATCGGAGTACATTGTCCAGCTAAACGAGTCTTTTTCGCGCCGTGTAGATTCTGCCAGAAGTTGATAGGCGATTCCACTTCGGCGGAGCGCGTAAAGGCGATCAGCGGTAGTGGCGAGAATGTCATCGAGGACACGGTCATACTGGTCTGTTGCTTTAACCGGATCTTTGAACTCATCGAAATAGAAATCGCCCCAATCCAACGCCCAACGAACCGGATTTGTCCGGTTTTGGGGAAGGCTCGACAGCTCGGCCATGCGCTCGATCAGCTTATCGCCGCGAAGGTGGAAATTTTGAATGAACTGAATGCCCGATTCGGCCGAGTCACATAGGGGAGACGCGGGACACTCTTTCAGTAAAATTTCATAGCGGTCGAGAGCGATCTGGTGGTCGCCTTTTCTGGATGCTGCTCGAGCCGAGAGAAAAAGAGCGTCATCGAGAAAGGGACTGGTGCGATTTTCCCTAAGGATTGAATCGGCGGCGGCGGAGACTCCGTTGAGACGAGCGTCAGCGCGAGCACGGGCAAGCTCAAGAAATGCTCGTCCGGTGGTGTCGCGGTATTTGTCGTCGTCAAGAAGTCGGACCCAAAGTGCTGCAGCGCGGTCCGGCTGACCGAGATCAAAGGAGAGGATAGCGGCGCGAAGCTTGGCGCTCATGCCAATTGAGCCTGGGGCGCTGGTAAGCTTGATGTATCTATCAAGTGAGCTTTTGCGTCTGCCAAGAAGTTCGGTTGTCCAAGCGGCCTTCAGCATAGCTTCATGCGAACCTGCGGCGGCGGTGTCGTAAAAGGCGAGAGCGTCTTCGTAGTTAGTGCGGAGGTACTCGGCGTCACCACAAACTATCAGTGCTTTGAACCTAAGCTCGGGAGTACTCGAAGCAAGGAGCGGCGCGACAACCCGCCGGGCTTCGTCCTGCGACCCTCGGAGGTTTTCGATACCTGCAAGTTCGAGCCTTGCTTTGGCGGCCGGGTAGAGGGTCGGGAAACGATCTATGCAAGTCTGGTAAGATTCACGGCTGGATGAGAGGTCGAAGCGGCGTTTGTAGAGCCTACCAAGACTGACCCATGCTTCTGCCGCCAGACTGTCGGTACCGGCTCTGGTGGCTACCCAGTTCAGGAACTGAATGGCGGCACGGTAGTCGCCTTGCTCGACCAACCGATTGGCGAGATCCAACCGCGACATCGAAGAGAAGGGTGAGTCGGGATATTTTTCTATAAGTTGATTGGTTAGGTCGTCCGCGTGGAGGTTATCGCCTGCAAGCATGAAAAGTGATGAAGCTTTTGCCATCGCTCGCGGGGCTAACTCCGAACCGGAATAGAAGCCTTGTACACGTTCGTAAGCTTGTGCGGCTTCCCGGTTGCGACCGGCAGATTCGAGAGATTCGCCGACTTTGAACAGAGCTTCGGGAGCGTGGGGGGATTCTGGATAAACGATAGCGGTGCGGAGGAAAGCGGCTCGCGCCCGATCCGGGTCACCCGACCTGAGGTAAGCTTCGCCGAGCATGAATTGTGCCTCGTCAGCATCGGTCAGCGAAGGGAAATCACGCAGGCACCTTTCAAGCTGTTCGGCGGCGAGGTCATAATAACGCTCTTCAAACAGTTTTCTGGCGTAGAGGTAGTCGTCAGTACCGGGGTTTTCAGCAGCGATAAGCCACTGAAATGACGAGACTAACGCTGAAACAAGTAAGGCTGTGACGACCGATTTTGCGAGGCGGATATTCAATGAAGCTTAAGGGTAAAATTAGTGATGGCTATTAAAACGTTAAGTTAACAAAAACACAATCACTTTACAATAGTTAGATGCACAGATGTTGTAATATTACAGGAAATAAGTCGTCCGACTGAAATTATTCCAAACTCCGTCAGATGAGGGCGTCTGACTGCAGAATGTGAGATCTAATTCACCTCACTTTTTCGAGTCTCGCATACTTGAGAATTAGGGTCTTTTTCCCGACTTCATCGAAATCGACGGCAAGACTACTATCCGAACCCTGCTTTCGGAAGTCGATAATCACGCCGAGCCCGAAAGTGGGGTGTTTGACCAGCAGGCCTTTATGGAGTTCGTCAGCGTCAAGCCTTGTCCCCGAGCTGTTGGAAAGTGGTGCAGTCTGTGCCTGAACCGGTCTGGCCGGGAAGGGTCGCGGCGGCGAATATCGCTGTGACTGTGGCGCGAATGTTGTACGTTTCGTTCCGGTCAGCAGTTCCGGTGGAATTTCGCGGAGGTATCGTGAGGCGATCATCCCCATACGAGTTCCGAATCGGAGCCGTTCGCGAGTGTAGCTCAAAACGAGCCGATCCATCGCTCTTGTAACCGCCACGAAGAATAGTCTGCGTTCCTCCTCCACTTCGGTAGATGAGCCGTCGGGCGAAGTAAGTGGCAGAATTCCTTCCTCGATCCCACCCAAAAGCACAACCGGAAACTCAAGTCCCTTCGAGGTGTGGATTGTCAGAAGATTGACGTGCTCCTGAGTTTCGTCCATCCGATCAACGTCCGTGACGAGCGAGACCTCTTCGAGAAACTCGGCGATGCCTTTATCACCGGTTGTTTCAGTGAACCGGGTTACATCGGCGACGAAGTTCTCGATGTTTTCGACTTTGGAGTCTGCCCGCGACGGGTCATCTTTCTCCTCTTCGAGAAGGCGTTCCCGCAAGCCTATGGTGATAATTATGGTTTTAACCAGTTCGGCAAAACTGAGCGAGCCCAATACTTGTTGGAATTTATACCACATTTCGAGGAACTGGATGAGGGCCTTGCGTGAGCGTGGTGCGAGCAACGTGTTGTTGGCGTTGATTCTGACAATGTCGAAGAGGGTGACGTTCTGGTGGTGCGCCTGCTGGTGCATATCGGCGAGCAGGGTATCGCCGATGCCGCGGGGGGGGTAGTTGATGATCCGGTCGAGGCTGATGTCGTCTGCCGGGTTCACCAGCACCCGCAGGTAAGCGAGGATATCCTTGATCTCTTTACGCTCATAGAATTTTAACCCGCCGATGACTTGATAGGGAAGTCCTGCGCCGCGCAAAGCTCGCTCAAAGGCGAGACTCTGGGCGTTTGTCCGGTAAAGGATGGCAAAGTCCTTCAGAGACCGCGATTTGAAAGAAGCTTCGTGGCGGATGAAGGCGGTAAACTCCAACGCCTCTTCTTCATCGGTGCGGGCTTCGATCAGGAGTGCTGGTTCGCCGTCCTTGCGAGCTGTCCAGAGCTTCTTTTCGTGACGCTGTGGATTGTTCTTGATAACCGACCAAGCGAGGTCGAGGATGAATTTGTGCGAGCGGTAGTTCTGTTCAAGGCGGATGATCTTCGTCTCGTTCCAGTCGCGCTTGAACTCGAGGATGTTGGCGACTGTTGCGCCGCGAAAGGCGTAGATCGCCTGATCGTCATCACCGACCACGCAGAGATTGCGGTGACCGAGGGCGATAGCTTTGATGAGGTTGTACTGAGCGGGGTTGGTGTCCTGAAACTCATCGACCATGATGTATTTGAAACGATTCTGCAAGCGTTCGAGGAATTCGGGGTGCTTGCGGAAAGCTTCCAGTGGTCTCAGCAGCAGGTCGTCGAAGTCGAGTCCTGCCATCTTCCGCAGGCGGGCTTCATAGGTATGATAGACAGAGGCGGCGAGAATCTCGAGCGGTCGGTGAGCTATTGCAGAGAACTGATCTGGCGAAAGTGCGTCATTTTTAGCTCGCTCGATGAACCATGTAACCTCACGCGCCGAATCGACGCCGGAACCATTTTCCTTCAGGATCGTCTTAATAAGCTTGCGGCGGTCATCGGCATCGACAATGGTGAAACGGGGGTCGATACCGATGTTCAACCCTTCCTGACGCATGATCCGCGAAAAAATGGAGTGGAATGTCCCGGCTTGAAGGTTATCGCCACCATGCCCGATCATGGTGCTTGCGCGACAGCGAAGTTCGCCCGCCGATTTGTTGGTGAAGGTCAGGGCAAGTATCTCCCACGGCCTCGCAAGCCCCTTTTCGACCAGATAGGCAGCTCGGTAGGCGAGCACTCTCGTCTTGCCTGAACCAGCTCCGGCAACGATCAAAAGGGGGCCATTGGTGTGGAGGACTGCGTCGCGCTGCGGCTCGTTAAGTTCTGCCTCAATGCGTTGCGGAATAGATTTTTGTGCGGTCAGAGGTTAGAATTCCGTGGTGTGGGTGAAGAGTCGGGCTATCCGTTGGCTCGTTGCTTTTCGCGGTAGAGTTCAAGTCGAATCTTATCGAGCTTCTGTTTCGAAGCGAGGTGACCAGTGTAGTCTTTGTTGAAGGCGTGAGAACCGTCGCCTTGCGCAACAAAGTAGAGGTAATCTACTTGTGCCGGGTCTATCGAAGCTCGGATAGAACGGATGCCGGGGTTGTTGATCGGACCTGGTGGGAGGCCAGGGTGACGGTAGGTGTTATAGGGGTCGTCAAGCAACAGATCGCTCCGGCGCAACCTGCGGGGGCCGTCTTTTATGATGTACTGAATCGTCGGATCTGCCTCGAGTGCCATCCGTTTACGAAGGCGATTGTGATAAACAGCTGAGACTATCGAAGCTTCAGTTGGAATTTGGACTTCACCCTCGATGATCGACGCCAGTGTGAGGACTTCGTGCAATGTCATGCCTGAATCGCGGATTTTCGACTGCAAGGTGTCATCGACTACCTCGAAAAAGCGCCCGACCATCCGCTCGATCACCGCATTGGCTGGTGTGTTGAGGTAAAAGTTATAGGTGTCAGGAAAAAGGTAGCCTTCGAGCCGATTTTCCTTTAAGCCAAGCGAGTAAGCGAATTCGGCATCTTCACATAAGGCGATGAACTCAGCGGTGTTGATCTGCATTTCGAAGTTGTAGATCGCGGCGATTTCCCTTGCCTGTAATACTTCGGGGATAGTGATATTCTTCGTTCTGATCATCGGTGTCCGGAGCAACCTAAGAACGCGGGGATTGGTTGCACCTCGTACGATCAGGAAGGAGCCGGGCTGGATTTTTCGGTCAACCC
>CAMBDS010000031.1 GCA_945865405.1 Caldithrix abyssi DSM 13497 | reverse complement strand
CGAAATCGACTGCCTGGATGCGGATGCGGGTCAACCAAGCGGAAGACGCGGACAAGAAGCTGAAGCTGAATTATACGTTCATTCCGATGAAGCAGATCCCGAAGGCAGTCACCCGTGCGGCGATAGCGGCGGAGGACGGCAATTTCTATAAACACAACGGCTTCGATTGGGATGCGATCAAGAAGGCGCGACAGTCGAATGAGAAGTCCGGCAAGGTTAAGCGCGGCGGCTCGACGATCACTCAACAGCTTGCCAAGAACCTCTACCTCTCCCCTACCCGCAGTTACATCAGAAAAGCACGGGAAGGGGTCATTACGGTCATCATGGAGTGGCTCCTGACCAAAGACCGGATCCTCGAACTTTATGTCAACTGCATCGAGTTTGGGCCCGGTATTTTCGGCATCGAAGAGGCGGCGCATTACCATTTCGGCATCCCGGCGCGACTCTTGAACAAGGATCAGGCTTGCCGGCTCGCGGCGATTATCCCTTCGCCGCTGAGGTACCGGGTTACGGGGCCTTATGTCATAAGGCGGGCGGGGAGAATAGCGAAGGCGATGTAGGGTACTCTTTCCCCACCTTTCATAATTCGCAAGCCGCTAACCATCCGGGTCACTGAGGCACCCTAACCACCGCCCCTTCCTTGACTTTTGCCCCCTCCGGTGTTAAGTTGAATGAGGTTGGGAGGACAGGCATTCCTGCCTGTCGCCTCATCATGTCGAAGAGTCACATCAAAAAAAACGTTTTAATGAAACGCCATGACAAAAATAGCCACCATCGACGAAGCTGGCCGGGTTGAACTCCCTGCCGAGTATCGCGAAAGACATTCCATCCTTGCCGGGCAAAAGGTCAGGTTGGTTGAGAATCCAGATGGTAGCTTGGTTCTGCGAATTGGGCGGGACTGGCGGGAACTCGTCGGTATTCTTGATCCCAAAGGCATTCACCGCACCATCGAAGAAATCAACGAAGGGATTGCCAAAGGTGGAGTGGGACCGTCATCCTGAACGAAGTGAAAACTCTCGGTTTTCCATTCCCGCGAAAGCGGGAATCCAGTACGACAGACTTAAGTCTGTCACATTAGAAGATTGATACCCAACTTGGGAGGAAGAAGGGCCACCAGCCGAAGAGTTTGTGCTCCTGTTACAACTAATTTAGATTAATATTATGCCACATACCCAAAAACCTAAACACCTTCTGGATTCAGGTGTACTTCACATTCCTCGAAGTTTTGCCGTTGCCTATGAGGAAATGATAGATTTTCATGGTCTTAGAGATCAAGCTGAAGATACTACACATAACAATAAAGTTTTCGGCGGAGAAACGGACGAGTTAACGTTGGAATATTTTGCCAAGCGCCATATTCTCTCGGCAGCAAGATGTCAATGCCTCTGCTTGGATCCGAACGGGGATCTACGCGAAATATCACAAGACTTTCTTGTCTCACTTAGTTATGGAGCAATAACTCTTCTAGACTTGCCAAGTGCATCAGGAGCAGGTGTTCTTTGTATCATTAGCATTATCGCAGAATTACGCAGGCTTGAAATTGCACCGCTATTACCTTTGAACATCAGAGTTGTTGCTTGTGACATTTCGGGGAAGGCATTAGAATTGTATGAGGAAAATATGTCGAAACTAACTACCTATTGGGCTGAATCTGGAATATCTGTCGAAGTAGTATATAACTCATGGGATGCATCGAGCATCTCATCGACAGAGGAGATAATGAATGTGGTGTTGGCAGATACAGCGACAGATGAGTACGTTGTGTTATTTCATGCATTTAGTGGTTTCAGTAAAGCCATTTTACCTGGTTTATCAAACTCGTTTGAGATAATTTTAGCGCGGCTTCGGCACAAAAGATACTCTGTTATCTGGATTGAACCGGAAAGTAGTCAAGCTTTGTCATTACTAAAACAGATCAAAATGTGGATTCTAAAGATGCCGTGGATGAAATCAAACCCCGACTCACCAGTCGGTTCTTAGTTTTTCTATCATCATTTCGTTCAGCGTCGCGATCTGCCCGGACATATAAAAGTATTAAAGTATTCGAGATTCTAATGGATGATCTTTCAAAGGCACTAATTCGTCGTTCCCTGAACGAATATCGCTTGGCACATCTGCCGACTTATATTGCATTAAGGCTTTTTGCATCGCGCCAATCACAGCACGTTGAGTCCTCTTGGACGAATGCGATTATTACGCGCAAATTACTGACGAACAACCAATGGGCATATCACAAATATCCTATCTATAAGGGTGTTAGGGATGGAAAATTAACATACCGGCAGTGCGTTTCTGGTAGTCCGATAACAATTTTAGCCGAATCACTAATATTAAGAAGATTCGCGCAAGACCCGATATTTCAGGTGCCCCAATTCGTATATAGCTATCTGTGGCCAACTGAATTTGGTCGTGACAAAAGAGTATTCAAGTATTACTGGAAAGGATATCTTGCTAGGGTTGATCAAATTACGAATACGATCAGAACTGACAACCATGATGGAGTGCTAGTTATGGATTTAAGAGATTTTTATCCAACATGCGATCGAATTAAAATCCATCACTCGCTCGAATCACTTATTAAACAATCTAGTATGATTGAAGATAAAGGCAAATTGCTGACATTTTTCGATTATGCGATGGATCAATGCGATTCTGGGATACCAATTGGCACAAGTACAGGACATTTCCTAGGACAAATTGCTATGCGAGAGTTTGATAGTGCCATGCATGATAAATTTGGATTTTGCTATACCCGTTATGTTGACGACATTTCTATAACCTGTAACAGCAAAGAAGTCGATTCAATAAAACAATTCGTTGTTGAGAAGCTCAAATTGTACATCCTTCCGGAATTGAATAAAAGCAAAACTCACTTTGTGCCCGCTGATGAATGGGACAATAATTTAGCGGTAAATAAGAGACCAGAAAGCAATGCGGTTACCTTTGAGTCAATAATGCGTAACCTATCCGTCTTAATATCTTTCAGAGAGGATGTATACGAAACTGTGAAACGCATGGCGATAGAAGCTGGCTATGCAATGCCATGGGAACGAATTGAAGTTGTCCATAAAAAAAGTCTTTTTGCTAAGCTAAGTTACAGGAATGCGCGATATTCAGTAGCAAAATGGATGCTTGCCGTAAAACTGTCGCCAAATAAGATTATAACTGAAATGGAATTGCTAAAAAAATCATTAACAGCTGTACTGGATCAACCATCTGATCCCAAACAAATCGCTTCTGAACTTGGTAATAAAGCAAGAGCAAAGGAAATCAATTATACGTTAGGTAGATTGCTGTATTTGCTTCCATCCAACGAATACTGGCGAATCACACAAACAGCATCACAACAGCCGGAGACAATACCAATTGCAAAAATAGCAACTGCCATTGTTACATCGAATCCAAGTTTAGTTACAGAGTTTCCCGGTAATATTGTAAATACTTTCTGCGAAGTCTTTAAGAGCAGAGGTGGTTCAATAATACGCGATGGGTTTAATATAAATGTAACTAATAGTAACGAGGTTGAAAGTGCCGCATCTTTGCTCCTGCACGGCTTAGTTAACAAAGAACATTTAAGTATAGAAGGAACCTTAAATGACCATGTTCATGATTACACTGATTTTGCTGGATTTAGTAAAATAAATGTGCGTAAGAGGATTGACTTTTCATACATTGATGAGTTGAGAACATTGCAATTGGGGCTTGATGGGAGTTCACTTACGGCAATCTTACGTTCTCGCTTTGATGAAGATGAAGATATGTCATTTTCTGCTCAAAGATTGGGAAGTGGCCGATCATTAAGTTAATTGAATGCAAGATTCAGCACTCCGGATTAGATTGCGGCTTTCGTCGGAATGATGAGGAGGGGGACAACTGTCCACCCTGCTGAGGAGACAGGCAGGGACGCCTGACGTACGAATTTAGTTCTACCGGAAAACAGGTATCCTTCCCCCGTATCAAGTCCGGGGCGACGACCGTTCAGGATGACTCTCCATAAATTATCAATCTTCAATCAACAGCCAGAAATCGCGAAAACCTTTTGCTTTTTGCGCTATATTGTCGTATATTGTACGCGTATTGTTTGAGTAAAGTGTTTGTGCGCACTATTGCCAACATTAGTCATAAATCAGTCACAAAACTCAAATCGATCACAAATCGATCACGCCTACAGCCCCTATCCGATAAGCCTTTCCGGACTTCTGTGACTCAGTGATCGATTTTTGACTATACTGCTACTTCACCTCAAAAACACCGTCGCTGTCGTCGTAGATGTTGGGGTCGCTGGATGCGATGCGGACTTTGTAGGTCTTGGATGGAATCAGCGAGGCGAAGTCGTTGAAGAGGACGACGCCGTCGTTGGTCGCCCAATCGCGAATCTTAAGCCAGTAGTTTTCCTCGTTGTAGAAGTAAACCTTGAACCCGCCATACGTCGAACCGGCACTGTAGCGAATTGTCAGCTCGGGGCCCGAGATGACCTCGCCGCCGTTCGGGTAGAGCACCTTAATCCCGGTTTTGGGGCGGGTGACTGCCATCGTCTCGGCGCAATAGTCGGAAAAATAGCCGTTCCCGGCGGCGCGAACCTGATAATAGTATGACTTGCCGGGGTCGAGGTTGCGGTCAATGAAGGTGTTGACCTTAGAACCGACTTTTGCAACAGTCGTCCAGTCGTTTGTTTCACCCTCGCGCCGCCTGATCTCAAACCCCATATCATGCGAATTATTGTCGCTCCAAGTTAGCTCGACTTCGGATGCGGAGGTAGTCTTTGCGGCAAGGAAAGCGGGTGGCTGGGGATGAAAATTGGGCGTTTCAACGACAACCGTTTGCGAGGCGGGACTCTCTTTGGTGCCGTTAATCGCGACGACGTAGTATTCGTAGCGGACTCCAGGCTGGCGGGACTCAAGAAGGCCTGATTCGGTGTCGGCAGGTTTACGGGAGGTGGCGTAAGGTCTTTGGCCGGGGGAGGTTTCGTAGATGAGATAGCCGTCCTCGCCCTTCGACCAGTCCTCCCATTCGAGGCGGACGGTGGAATCGTTCAGCGCGACAGCCTTGAGGTCGGTCGGCTGGTAGAGTTTTGTGCAGGCAGTGAGGAACAACAGGCAGAAACTGGCAAGGAAAAGCGAACGCATTGAATCTCCGGAGGCTGGATATTGGGAAATTAGTTCATATAGCAATATACAAAATTTGTTTCCAAATTCTTCGGATCAGTTGAGGAATAATAGCTCGAATTTCCAGCCAAAGTTGGGAGATTTCCGACTTACTTGACCAAACTGGATATCCAGACGGCTATTCCGTTGAAGGCGACACCCAATAAAAGCGTTGGGATAAGGGTAGCGACTCCGAGTGCTATGGCGAGGCGTGGGGTCGGTTTGGAGAGGGGAATGGTTGCTTCGTCGGGGTCGTTGAGGAACATCTCTTTGATGATGCGGATGTAGTAATAGAGGGAGATGACGGTGTTCAGGACGGCGATTATAGCCAGAGCGAACAGCTTGCCTTTCACAACAGCGGCAAGGAGGTAGAACTTGCCAACGAACCCTGCCAGTGGAGGAAGTCCGGTAAGGCTGAAGAGGAACACCGCCAACAGCAATGCGGGCAACGGGTGGGTCTTGCCCCAGCCTTTGATGACGGCGATCTGGTCGCTGCCTTCACGCCGTTCGATGTAATCGACGACAAAGAATGCGCCGAGGTTCATGAAGAGATAGGTGACAAGATAGAATATCACAGCCATTGCAGCGAGGTCACGAGTTTCACCTGCCGGGAAGGCGGCTATTGCGGCGAAACCCATCAGGATGTAACCGGCGTGGGCGATGGATGAGTAGGCGAGCAGACGCTTGAGTGATTTCTGCCAGATCGCGCCAAGGTTGCCGAAAGTCATCGTGACGGCTGAGACGACTGTAAACAAAGTCACTGCTGTCATCAGCCCACCAGTGACGGGCATACCTGCGGCAAAAACCGGCATCAACCGGAATAGAGCGGCGAAGCCTGCGGCTTTGGGGGTGACTGAAAAGAAGGCGGTGATTGGCGTGGGGGAGCCTTCGTACACGTCGGGGCACCAGAAGTGCATCGGGACGAGGGCGACTTTGTAGCCGATACCGGCAAGGACAAGGATCAGACCGGCTGTTGTCACCATGCCGAAGGAACCTTGTGAGGCAAGCATATCCGCCATCTTCGGGATGTTGGTTGTGCCTGAGACGCCATAAAGGAGGGAGAAGCCGTATATCATCAGGCCAGACGAGAGTGCGCCAAAGAGGACATACTTCAGGGCGGCTTCAGCGGACTTGGGGTCTTTGCGATGGTATCCGGCGAGGACATAACTGGGGATCGAGACGAGCTCAAGGGCGACAAAAAGGCTGACGATGTCGTTGGCTCCAGCGAGCAACATCATGCCGAGCACGCTTGAGAGCATCAGGATGTATGGCTCGGACTCCTTGGGGAAGCTGAAGGTGAGCATGGCTATTGAGAGGATTGTCGCTGCGGCAAACAATACTCTGAACAAGACGGTCATGCCGTCCTGAACGACGGCTCCGAAGAGATAGACACCGACGTTTTGACGGGCGTTTAGCGTCACAACAACAACGATCAGCAGGAGGAGTACGCCACCGATTGCCGTGACAATGCCTCGATTGCGCTTCAGAAAGAGATCGAGGACAATCAGGGCGAGGATACCTCCGGCGAGGATGAGCTCGGGGAGGAAGGGGGTTAGATCGACGTTCATGGTGCTAGAGCCCACTTCCACTTACCAAATTACCCAAGTATGTCATCGAAGTATTCATCAACTCCATTACAGGGTGCGGCCAAACACCGAGATAGATTACGATGACAGCGAGAGGAATGAGGGTGAATAGTTCGCGGGAATTGATATCGGCAATGCCTTCGTACTTGGGGTTGGTGGCCCCGAAGAAGACGCGCTGAAGTGTCCAGAGCAGATACGCGGCGGTCAGGATGATGCCCAAAATGCTGATGATCGTTAATGTACGCCAGACGGGAAAAGCTCCGATGAAGACCATTGACTCACTGATGAATCCCGATAATCCAGGTAAACCCATTGAGGCGAAGAATGCAACCGCTGTAATACCGAGATAGCGAGGCATGACATTTGCCAAACCGCCGAAACCGTTGATCTCACGATGGTGAGCTCGGTCGTAGATGACTCCGACCAGAAGGAATAGCATGGCGGTGATGGTGCCGTGGTTGAACATTTGCATCACAGCGCCGTTCATTCCGGCGGACGTTAAGGCGCTCATACCCAACAACACAAAACCCATGTGAGAAATCGAAGAGTAGGCGACCAGCTTTTTCAAGTCCTTTTGAGCCATCGCACAGAAGGCTCCGTAAATGATATTGATCGCCCCCATCATGGCAAGGAACCAGGCAAAGTTCCGCGTCAGGTCAGGGAGGATTGGGTAACTGATGCGCAACAATCCATAAGTCCCCATCTTCAATAAGACACCGGCAAGTATGACAGAAATGGCGGTTGGGGCTTCGACATGGGCGTCGGGAAGCCAGGTATGGAACGGGAAGACAGGCACCTTGATCGCAAAGCCGATGAAAAGCGCAAACCAAAGCAGACTTCTGACTGAGTTTATTAACAAAATCCCCGAATGATTCTCCTGATTCATCATGGTCAGCATGTTGAAGGTGTGCTGACCTGTTGCCGGGTCGGTTACATTGAAATAGAAGGCGAGGATCGCTATCAACATCAAAACTGAGCCGACAAGGGTGTAAAGAAAGAACTTGATAGCCGCGTAAACCCGCCTTGGACCGCCCCAGATGCCGATCAGGAAATACATCGGAAGAAGCATGATCTCCCAAAAGAAGTAAAAGAGGAAAAAGTCGAGCGAAACAAAGGCTCCCATCATGCCGGTTTCGAGCAACAGGAACATGGCGAAGTAGCCCTTGACGCTTTTGACTATCCCGTAAGAGGCGGGGATGCAGAGAAAGCAAAGTAACGCGGTCAGCAGGATCATCGGGAAACTTAAGCCATCGACGCCGACATAGTAGCTGACGCCGAGTGATGGTATCCAATCTGCTTTCTCGACGAACTGAAACGAAGCAGGGTCGTTGATGCCGATCAGCCCGGGTGAGAACTGCGGGTAGAGGCTGAGCGTTATCAGCAAGACGATAGCGGTCGTGCCTAATGCAGTCCAGCGGACGGCTTTAATAGACTCTTTTGGGAGCAGGGCGATTACCGCTGCTCCGACGAGAGGGAGGAATGTGATTATTGTTAAGGGGCCCATTGTGTTCTATTCGATTTCGAGAAATTGTTATTGTGTTTTGGGGCTGTGACTACTTGCGAGAGAAGAAATATTTTTAGATAACAACTAATATTATCACTATCCCCACGCCTGCCAAAGTGTAGAGCAGATAACGCTGGACTTGCCCGGTCTGGAAGCTGCGCACGAAATGAGCCCAAAATCCGACTACCATTGCTGTCAGATTGACAAGCCCGTCCACTACCTTGTTGTCGAACCAACCTTGTACTGTCGAGAAAAGTCGAGTTACAGTTGCCGAACCGTTGACGATCCCATCCAGAATCGCTCCATCAAACCAAGCCAAGCCTTTTGAGAGGCCAAGTGTCCCGTTAATTGCGGTAGCTTTGTAAACCTCATCGCACCACCATTTGTTATACATACCACGATATGCGACTCCAAACCTCAGCCGCCATTTCTCCGGGTCGATCTTCCACTTGTAATAAGCCAAAGTAGCAATCCAGATGCCAAGACCAGCAACGAGGATTGAAATCAGCATTGCCCAGTTGTGGGCTAAGTGCTCTAAGTGCGCTGAGTGTAGCGCCTCCGTCCCGGAGGCATGTTCCGCCGTCGGCTCGACGGCCTCATCACCAAGCCGGCTGGAAGCCGGCGAAACGTACCGGCCGGAGGCCAGCGTTACGTTCTCCGGCGTCGGGAACAACGTAGCGAACCAACCACCAGCCGGAGTTGTTGGGTTGAAGGCAGGAGCGGCATAAAAGAAGAAAATCGATAGGGATGCAAGGACAATCAACGGCACAGTCATCACCCGGGGTGACTCGTGCAAATGGCTCTCGGCCTCGCTCCCCTTGCGGAAAGTGCCATAGAAAGTCAGATAAACAAGTCGAAACATGTAGAAGGCTGTCAAACCCGCCGCGGCAAAGCCGAAAGCAGGCAACAGCCAATGCTTAGGGTGCTCCATAGCGAATGCCAGCGTCCCGCCTAAGATTGCGTCTTTAGAGAGGAAGCCTGATGTGAAGGGGACTCCGGCAAGAGCGGTTGTGGCAATCAGAAAGGTCCAGAAGGTGACTGGCATGTACTTCTTCAAACCGCCCATGTTGCGCATGTCCTGTGCATCGTCATGGCTGTGAATATTGTGCAAGACGTGATGCATCGCAAAGATGATTGAGCCGGAGCCGAGGAAGAGGCAAGCCTTGAACATGGCGTGGGTGACAAGGTGAAAAAAACCTGCTGTAAAGGCACCAGTGCCCAATGCCATCACCATGTAGCCAAGCTGACTCACTGTAGAATAGGCGAGCACTCGCTTGATGTCATTCTGAGCGACGGCTATCGTTGCGGCAAAGATTGCGGTGAAGCCTCCGACATAGGCGATAACCAGACTGGCGTCAGGCGTCAGGATCGGGAAAAGCCTTGCGACGAGATAGACTCCTGCGGCGACCATCGTTGCGGCGTGAATTAGTGCGGAGACCGGAGTGGGACCTTCCATAGCGTCAGGGAGCCAGACATGCAGGGGAAATTGAGCCGATTTGCCGACAGCTCCCATGAACAGGAGGATTCCGGCGGCGGTCAGCAGTCCTCCGGCAAGGTGTCCTTGTGCGACTCCATCCTTCAATTCGACCAGATTTAGTGTTCCCAGAGCCGTGAAACAGATCAACATCCCTATCAACATCCCGGCGTCGCCGACACGGTTGGTGACAAAGGCTTTCTTGGCGGCGTTGGAAGCGGAATCTTTCTCGTGCCAGAAACCGATCAACAGGTAACTCGATAAGCCGACAAGTTCCCAGAAGGCGTAAATAATCAGGAGATTGTCAGCAAGGACAAGTCCGATCATTGAGAAGCTGAAGAAACTGAGGAAGGAGAAGAAACGGTGGTATTTGGGGTCGCCTTTCATGTAGCCGACGCTGAAAAGGTGAACCAGTGACGACACCAATGTGACCACGACCAGCATCATCATCGACATATTGTCGATTGCAATACCGATGTTCAGCTTGTAGGTCCCCCAGGTCACCCAGTCAAAGCGATAGCTTAGGGCGAAGGCAGGGTCGTAATGCCCCAACATCTGCGTGAAGAAGAGGTATAGCGAAGCCGCCAACCCCGACCAGATGGCGAAGAGGCTAATGAAGTCGCCGCCGCGAGGGAGTTTCCTGCCGAAGAAGATCACGATAGTGAAAGCGACAAGAGGGGCAAGTAGGATGTAGAGTGCGAGTCCTAACATTTCGTTGCCAAGCTGACAGGCAGGAATGCCTGTCGTACTGAAGACTTCTCTACCATTGAAGAGTATCCGCTTTATCGACCTCAGCCGAGGCTTTCAGTCGATAAAGGTTGAGGAATATTGCCAATGCGACGGCGGCTTCTGCGGCGGCGATTATCATAATGAAAAGTGCTGCGGCTTGACCATTAAGGCTCCCATTGCCGAAGCGACTGAAGGCGACAAAATTGAGCCCACCTGCGTTCAGCACCAGTTCGACGCCCATCAAGACTGAGACGGCACTTTTGCGGGTCATCATTGCCAGCACTCCGAGGAGGAATAGGGCGGCAGAGATGGCGAGATATGTAGTTAGGTTGTTCATTCGTAATTCCTCAGTCACACGCCCCCGTGTGACTGCATTTCAATTAATAGTTATTGCTGGCAGACGAGGGCGTCTGCCAGCGAAGCAAGAAGCTTTAGACTTCTTCCTTCTTGTAAAATCGGGCCAGACGCATTGCGCCGATCAACGCCGCCAACAGAAGCATCGATGCGACTTCGAAGGGGACGAGGTACTCGGTCAGCAATAGCTTGCCAAGCGGCTTCGTGGTGGGTTCGACAGAACGCAAAGTGCTGTCCCACGGCGCGGAGAAGATCATCCAGAAGAGTCCGACACCTAATAGTGCTACAGGAATTAGTGCGATGTAGCGCTGATGGGTCTCGTCGGGAATCTCGAGGGTTGTGATTTTTGCTGTAAGAAATACACCGAAGATTATCAGGGTCAGAATGCCGCCAACATAGATCAACACCTGAGATGCGGCGAGAAAGTCTGCCGCGAGATAGACGTACAGGGCGGCGACGCCGAAGAATGTGAAAAGCAATGCAAAGGCGGAGTAGATAATCCGTTTGTGGAAGACTACCACCCCTGCTGAGATGACTGTCAGCAGAACGAAGAAAACGAAAACGATGTTTTGTAATATTTCCATTACGGCTTTACCTCGTTTACCGATGATGTCACCGGGGAGGCCGGAGTATCTGCTATCACCTGCGGTGATGAGACAGCGGGCTTTACGGTCGGGACAACCGTCCCACCGACATTACCGGCAGGGACACCAGTACTACCAGCGGCTTTTACCGCAGCTGCGGCGGCTTTGCGGGCCTCTTCCTTCGCCATAAGCTCGGCACGTTGTGCGGCAGTGAAATCAGAAAATTCACGGAACATTTCGTCCCGGTTCCAAGCCACCAGTTCTTGTGGTTGATCCCAGCGCAACGACCTTGTATCGCAAGACTCAACGCACAATCCGCAATAGAGGCATTTCGACATATCGATATCGAACTGGATGACATGCATCTTCTTCGGCTTGCCGTCGGGCATGATTCGCTCTTGATCACCCGGCTCCATTTTGACGCCCTTAATCGTGAAGATGTGCGCCGGGCAGACTCTCGCGCACGACATACAAAAGCCGCAGTCCTCGATGTGATTGACCAGTCTGGCACGGGTGCGCGGGTACATCGCGAGCTTTTCGCGAGGATACTGGATAGTTATCGTCGGCGCGAAAAGATGTTTGAAGGTGATCCACATGCCGGTTAAGACTGTGGAGACGCCGGTATATACGTCGTTGAAATAAGACATTTATAGTCGAAAGTTGATAATTCAAATTGGACAACAGATTAGGGGATAGCGATTATCGCCTGTTAAAATCTGTTGTTCTACTTCCTTAGCGCAATCCAAAGAGAGACGAGTAAAACATTGACAAAGCTAAACGGAAGGAAAACCTTCCAGCAGATGTGCATCAGTTGATCGACGCGAAGACGCGGAAGAGTCCACCTCAACCACATTTGCACAAGGACCAGCATCGTTGCTTTAAACGTGAACCAGAAAAAGCCAATTCCGTTGCTAAGGATCTGTGTCAACATTGAAGAGTTAGCTCCAACATCAGGCCCATCCAGAAATGGAATAGGTGCGTACCATCCACCAAGGAAGAGGGCTGTGGCGACCGCCGCGACGACGAACATGTTGCAATATTCAGCAAGGAAAAACATTGCGAACCGCATACCGGAGTACTCGACATGGTAGCCGGCTACAAGCTCGGATTCGGCTTCCGGCAGGTCGAAGGGAGTGCGATTCGTCTCGGCAAGGCTTGCCCAGAAATAAATGACAAAGGCGATCAACGCAAAAGGCAGGTGCGAGAAGATCGTCCAATGATGCATGCCGCCTTCCTGCAACCCGACCAGATCGCCCATCGACAACGACCCTGCCAACATGATCGGAACCAACAACGACAGCCCGATGGGAATCTCGTAGCTCACCATCTGAGCGGCAGAACGCATCGATCCGTACAACGCCCATTTGTTATTGGATGACCAACCAGCCATTAAAATACCGATCACAACTAACGATGAAACCGCAACGAGGTAATAGACGCCAATGTTGAGGTCGGCACCGATCAGCATAGCTGCGAATGGTATCACGGCAAACGACGCCATTGTACCAGCAAAGACGATATAGGGGGCAAGCTTGAATAAGGGCTTATCGGCGGCATCGGGGATGATATCCTCCTTGATAAGCAGTTTGATTGCGTCGGCAATCGTCTGACTCCAGCCGTGCCAGCCACCAGTCTCCATCGGGCCGAGCCGATCTTGCATGTGACCGGCTACTTTACGCTCAAGCCAGATTGCCAATAAGACGAAGAGGCTGACGAAAGTGACCACGCCGATAGCGAAACTGCTCTTCAGGATCAGGGACGTCATTGCAGTCGAAAACGTCATCGGTCAACCTCACCAAGTACTACGTCCAGCGAGCCTATCAAGGCAACCATATCGGCAATGAGTAATCCAGGAGAAACCTCGGGGATAACCGAAAGCGCACAGAATGAAGGAGCGCGGCATTTCAACCGATTCGGCTTTTGTTTGCCATCCGAGATGATGTAAAAGCCAAGCTCACCTTTGGTCGCCTCTGTACGGAAGTAGAGTTCGCCGATGGGTACCTTGGCAAAGGTCTTCGGGATGGCGGCCTGGACATCGTCCTTCTCCATCTTCTCGAGGCGATCCAAAGCCTGTTCGATAATTCGAATAGATTGAACCATCTCATTGACGCGAACAATGTATCGATCAAAGCAATCGCCGACTGTCCCGACTTCGCCTCTGCCGACCGGGATCTCAAATTCATAGGTTTCGTAGCCAGAATAGGGCTCAGCTTTACGCAAATCCCACGCTACACCTGCTCCTCGAAGATTGGGGCCAGTCACTCCATAGCGGATTGCCAGATCAGCTGGAATGACTGCGACATTGGCAAGTCGCTCGACAAAAATCTTATTATAGGAAAGCAGACTATTCAGCTCGGGGATTCTCGGCTCAAAATAAGGGATGAACTTTCGCACTTTTTTCAGCCAGCCATCGGGCAGATCGTGCGATAACCCGCCGATCCAGATGTAATTGTAAAGGAGTCTGCCACCACAGAGTTCATCGAATAGATCGAGGATATGCTCGCGGGCTTGAAAAAGGAACAGAAACGGCGTCCAGGCTCCGATGTCGAGTCCATAGGTTCCGACGGCCACAAGATGGCTTGCGATCCGGTTCATTTCACAGACAAGAACGCGGATGGTCTGAACTCGCTCGGAAACCTCGATACTGAACAGCTTTTCGGCTCCCAATACATAACCGAGATTGTTGTTCATGCTCCCGCAATAGTCGAGACGGTCGGTGTAAGGGACGACTTGCGGCCAGGTCATGTTTTCGCAAACTTTCTCAAAACAGCGGTGGAGATAGCCGATATGAGGGGTAGCTTTGACAATCAGCTCACCGTCGGTTTCGAGTTCGAGCCTGAGAACGCCATGCGTCGCGGGATGTTGAGGCCCCATCTGAAGCACCATTTTTTCGCCATGAACCGACTCGATGGCGTCAACTGCTTCGTACCATTTTTCGGGAGTCAAACCGACAGGCAGATCGACATCTCTGGTGGTCATTTCGCTATCCTCGTAAGCGGTATCTGAAGCCCACCGGGGACATTAACCGTGACAGGAATATTGTGGAAAAATAACGGAGGTTGGTAATCTTTGCGCAGAGGAAAACCCTCCCAATCATCAGCACAAAGTATCCGGCGGTGATCGTAATGGCCTTCGAAACGGATGCCGAACATATCGAACACTTCACGTTCATGCCAGTCTGCGGCAGGCCAGATATCGGTGACGCTTGGGATGGCAGGATCTTCACCAGTGGCTTTCACCTTCAGGTTCAACATCAGAGGAATTGTAGCTGAGTACAGGGTGATCACAATCTCGTAGGCTCCGGCTCGCTCGACTCCGGTAATGCAGTTCAGGCTTTCGAACCTTAAGGCGTCGTCATCGCGAAGAAATTTCGAGGCGTCGCGAAGAAGATCTGCGGGAATGATGATCAATGGTGCTGGCGAATTTGGCTCAAGGCTTAGAGAAATGTTGAGTTGGGTACTTAACCTTGTCGCTACATCTTCAATTGTTAATGGCATCATCATCAGACCTTTTTGGCGATTGTTTCGCGTTCGATCTTCTCTTGCAACTGGATAAATGCGTCGATCAGTGCTTCCGGTCGCGGCGGACAACCGGGAATATAGACATCGACGGGGATAATCAGATCGACTCCCTTAACGACATGATACCCGTATTCCCAGTAAGGTCCTCCCGAATTGGCGCACGAGCCCATCGAAATCACCCACTTCGGATCAGCCATTTGCTCGTAAAGACGCTTGATCCGTTCTGCCATTTTCACAGTGACTGTTCCGGAGACCAGCATCACATCCGACTGCCTGGGGGTTGGTCTGAAGAAGATTCCCAGTCGGTCGAGATCGAAGCGGGAAGCAGAAGTCGCCATCATTTCGATAGCACAACAAGCAAGCCCGAAGGTGATCGGCCAGAGCGACCTTGACCTGCTCCAGTTGAACAGTTTATCTACAGAGGTGATGACTACGTTTGGGCCGTAACGGCCCTCTATAATGCCCATTTATCTATTTCAGTTGAAGGTTATCAGGAAATTAATTTTTGGTTACTCTATCAAGCTTAGCATTGATGCGATCGGCAGATATTCTCCCGGCCGAACTTCCTCGTGGTCTTACCCATTCCAGATCGCCTTTACCCCAAACATACGCCAGACCGACAGCAAGAATGACGACAAAGATTGCCATCTCATACCAGGCAAACATCCCCATTTCCTTCAGGTTTACCGCCCAGGGAAAGAGAAACAGCACTTCGACGTCAAAGACGAGGAAGATCAACGCGATCACGTAGAAACGCGTATTAAACCTGATCCACGGTGTA
Organism: Caldithrix abyssi DSM 13497; assembly: GCA_945865405.1. Lineage (GTDB taxonomy): Bacteria > Electryoneota > AABM5-125-24 > Hatepunaeales > Hatepunaeaceae > CAMBDS01. Next base: position 11,611 of record CAMBDS010000031.1, on the reverse strand, counting down.
CCGACAGGTTCCTCGCCACACTCATATGTCGAGTTTTTGATCGGATTGGGTCGATGTGGTGCTACCCATCCGTTTATCAAAAGTGCGGCAAAGACCAGCCCGGCACCGGCAATAAAAAAGATGAGGATGGAGGTAAATGACATGGAAAACGATTCTTAAATAAAATCTAACTTGCGTTTGCTGTTACTATCATTGGCAACAATCGCGCCATTCTTTTTTAGTATGTTCTATTGAGTGGTTAAGCACAAAATTATTTTCTTAATCACATTTTTATAATGAACTAAATGGTAAATTTGTGAAGAGCCAAATAGTTTTTTTTCAAAATTCATTCTCATAAGGTTTCCCGGATCGCGTAGTGCGGATTATGACACACTGTTGCGAACTTAAAACCAAAGCAGTAATTGACTTTGATGATAGCGCGAAATTCCGTAAATTTTGTTAAGAATATTTCAAAGAGCATCCCGTGTTTTCGCAACTAATAAAACTGATCGGTATCATTGCCTTACTGGTTGCCTCAACCATAGGCTATTCGATGCCACCGATTTATGGTACATTTGAGCCGAACTATCCAGCAGGAGTCAACTCTCCGACGGTTGAACGATTAAACCGCGACAATCCAGATCTGGAAGGCGAGTGGAACTGTCTCGTAATCTTAATTGACTTTCCCGATTATACCTGGGATAATCAGAACGACACAAATTTTTCCAATGGTGACAGGGCTTACTCGACCAATCATTTTCGAGATATGCTCTTCTCGGAAGGCGAGTACGCTCACCCGGGTTCGACGAGTGAATTTACCGGGTCGATGCGGGATTACTATAAAGAAATTTCCTACGACGATTTTACCGTTACCGGCGTTGCGACGCGATGGTACAGAGCTCCGCAGAATTACAGCTATTACTGCAATCAGGACGGCGAAGCGGGTACTGGCGACGACTTCGGGTTCGGGCAATCGCCCAATAACGCCCAGGGACTCGTCGAGGCAGCAATTCAGCTTGCAGACAGGGACGTCGATTTTTCTGATTTTGACAATGACGAAGATCGCGCTGTCGATGCGCTTTTTATCATTCACGCCGGACCAGGAGCTGAAGAGTTTGGAGATGCTGGGGCTTCGTACATCTGGTCTCACAAATGGCAGATAGAGGCGAGACAACTTGACGGTGTCTTTATCACTGGTTACACAATGGAGCCGGAGAACGGGACAGTGGGGGTGTTCTGCCACGAGTTCGGTCACGCGCTGGGACTGCCCGACTTGTATGATACAGACGGATCATCTGAAGGAGTTGGTGAGTGGGATTTGATGGGCGGGGGTGGGTGGTGTTTTCGTCCTGGAGATCCGCTCGGTACTTGCCCGTCTCATATGTCTGGCTGGTCAAAGTCGCAATTGGGCTGGGTTGAGGTGCGCAATATCGAGGACGACGCTGACGGAGTTGTAATCTCACCACTAGAGTCAGATCGAACCGTTGTTCGAGCATGGCGCAATGGTGAGATGGGAACCGAGTATTTCCTGTTGGAGAATCGCCAGCGGATAGGCTTCGACGCCGGTCTTACCCGTCGGCAAAGAGAATACGACCTGCCTGCGCCGATTGGGTTACTTATTACGCACATCGACGATGAGCAAGGTAGCAACGAGGACGACTCGCATCGGAAAGTTGACATAGAAGAAGCATCACCGATAAGGTTGGAAGATGGATCATGGTTCCAACACCTAGACGGAGATCGCATTCGCCCTACTGATAAATCACTCTACAACCCAAATCGCGGTGATGATGGCGACCTCTGGCCTGGATTTACAGCTATATCCGACGATTCAGCACACTGGTCAGGAGCAAGATCCCGCACTACATTTGGGATCAACACGACTCCGTCGAGCTCGGACTATACCGGTCAGCCAACATTGGTAAGCGTCTCGAATGTTCGCTTTGGAGGCAACAATATCATTTGCGACATCCAGATTTCGCCGCCTGAAGCGCCGTTATTGGTACTCGGTCAATTGGATATTTCCGATGGTGAGAACGGCAATGGAGTCTTAGAACCGGGCGATACTTTGACGATAGTTCCGCATCTCCGCAACATAGGTCAGCAAACTGCGACTACAGTCTCGTTGTTACTTGCCTATAACGGGGAGCTTGATGTTACCGTCGAGCCACAAGGTGCTGTCGGTTACCCGGATATCGACGGCGAACAAGAGGCGGCTCCCCGAGTCCCGTTTGTGGTTACAATTCCGGATGATGCAGTTGATGATGCAACGATAATATTGGAGGGAGTCGCCAATGCCGCAGGTAACAGGCACTTCGACATTGAAATAGTGATTAACCTTCGTTCGCCAGGCGAGTGGATCAAGTTCCCGCGAAATCCGGTTCTTGTCGGCACTGAGGAGGCTTGGGATGCTGGCGGAATCGCATCAATCGATATTATCGAATACGGTGATTCTCTGGTCGCTTATTATATTGGCGGGACTGGGGTAGGCTCTATCGGGGTTGGCCGGGCTGTAAGCTTTGACTATGGCGAAAGTTGGGCGAAAAGACCTGAACCGGTCATTCCTAATTTTGAGCAGGGTTGGGCGGCTGGCGGGGCTTTTGGGCTGGCGGTCATTGGCGTTGATGACGGATTTTTAATGATGATTGCCGCCAGTGACGGCGACGTTGAGAACGAGCAGATCTCCATTGGAAAAGCTACCAGCGATAACGGAATCGATTGGGAAGTGTCGGCAAATCCAGTCATTCGCGCCGGCGGGTGGTGCGTTGGTATATTCCCGCTCGGTCAGATAGACCTATTGCAATTTGGGAATGCCTACATCTGCAGTTATGGCGGAACAACCCAACAAGGGTTTGTTGCGCTGGGAGCATCTCGCTCGCTTAACCTCGTAAATTGGATCGCGGATGACCAACCAACGATACTGCCAACCTTTGATGCGGGAACATTCGACGCGTTTGTCTGCTTTGCACCGGATGTTTATCTAGGTATAAACGGGGATTGGTTAACCTACTCGGGAATGGGAGAGGATTTTGTCGGTCGTTTGGGAATGATTACTGTCATCGATCCGCAGAATTTTGAACGTCACATTGGAACAGAGACAGGCGGCTCAATTCTGGAACCGTCAGCAGAAGGTTGGGAAGCAGGTGGCTTTATGATGGGATCGAGGCTCTTCGGGACTCCTTATGGCCAGCGAATGGTTTATGCGGTGCTCGGCGAAGGGACCGGGGGAATCGGGTTGGCTATTGCCGCTGGAAATAGATCTGTTCCGGGCGAGCAGGATCCGATAGCATCGGCTTTGCCGCGAGCTGTCGAGATCGGAGTGGCGTACCCAAATCCGTTCAATGGCCAAACCGTCATCCCGTTCAAACTTCAGCAAAATAGTAAGGCGATAATATCGGTTTACAATATTATGGGGCGAACGGTCTTCAGTGAAGCCTTGGGCAGTCTGACTGCTGGCGAGCACTTATTTACCTGGTCTGCTGGAACAGGAGTCGGTAGCGGGGTGTACTTTGTTAAGATTGCGACCGAGCATGGAGTCGCCAACAGCAGGGTGCTGTTGTTGAAGTAACTCTCAGTTGAATGACAAAAAATAAAAAGGCGTCACTTCAATCATTTTGAGGTGACGCCTTTTCTTTTAGTTAGAGTCAGCAACTAAATTAATGTCAAAAAGCGACTTCCAAACTATCAAGATGCGCTTCTAATGTGATCTCAACTGCCGACAACGCCTTCGATACCGGGCAGGCGATCTTGGTGGCGGCTGCAATTTCTTGAAATTGAGCTGATGAAATGCCGGGAACACGGCTCCGGTTGATAAGCTCAATCGGACCGATCCCAACGCCAGCGGTCAAATGGACTTTGGCAGTGGTCTCAACTTTTTCGACAGTGAAACCAGCCGATGCCAGACCGTTTGCCAACGCCATTGAAAAACAGCCTGCATGAGCCGCCGCGATCAGCTCCTCGGGATTTGTACCGGTGCCTTCTTCAAATCGTGAACTGAAGCTATAGGGGCCATCGTATGCCCCGCTGTCAACCTTCAGATGACCTTTTCCACCCTTCAAATCCCCATTCCAGACGGCACTTCCAGATCTTACTGCCATATTCGAACTCCTGTTATTTATCGTACTTATATTTTGGCTGCCAATCTTTCGATCCACCGTCAAGCAGGTCGAAAAAATGCCAGAGACTGTTATATGGATCGCCGGGACCGAAGATATCGGCTCCGACACGTTCTTTCGTACCATCTTCCAATCGACGAAATGTCGATACTCCCGGCCAATACGAACCGTCTTCCTTGTCTATGTAGCCCATCTCTTTGATAAAATTGCCCTCGTGCCCCGAGAGCATTCTGAACTGCCAGCCGCGACTTGTCGCGAACTGTTGCTGTACCTCAGGTGCGTCCGGAGATACAACGACAAACGAAGCTCTGTCGTTTAAGTGCATGTGCAACCCGTTGAAGCCGTCAGCCCATAGCGTGCAGTAGCTGCAGCGTTTGCCCATGTTGTGGACTACGATCAGGTCGGTCTTATCGCCGAACATCTCCGACAATCGGACCTCCTTGCCTTCCCAGTCCTTAAGCGTATAATCATCCACTCGCTGTGGTGGCAATGACTTGCGTAATGCGATCAGCTCTTCCTGTTTTGCCTCGATTTCCTTGCGGATGCGTAAGGTCTCCTCGAGCATCGGAATTGTCTTTGTGTCCATCATGGGATTAATCCAAATTGAGAGATGAAGGCACGATAACGCTTTTTTGAAATAGCTATTATCTAATAAATGAGATACGAATTGATCGTACAATTTTTTGAATTAACAATCACAATCCGACGGCAACTTGCCTAATCGGAATTCTGATCCGCAAGCAGAGGAAAAAGCCTGCCAATGCTATAGCTCCCGCGATCAGGAAGACCCAACGAAATCCCCAAACCTCCCAGACGTAACCGGAAAAAATCGGAAGGCTCATGGCTACTGCGTGGTCAATTGTGATACCCAGGGAGATCGTGGGAGTTATGTCGGCGGGATCCTCGGCGATTTTTTGCAGGTAAGTGGTGCGAGCGACCCTCAAAGCAAAGAGGATGTTGTCGGCGACGTAGGCGGTGTAAAGCAGATAGAGGTCGAGAGGAGCTGGGAGCAGATCCGACGCGAAGGCGTAAACAAGACAGACCACCAAGAGAAGTAATTCATCGACTGCCAGTACAGTCCTCTCACCGAGCCAGTCGATAACATCGCCAAGCAGGGGCCTTATGAAGACGCCGATTGTCGCGGCAATGAAATAGAGTAATGCGATAGTCGAGACGGGGACATCGTGAAGGGAAACCAATACCCAGGATCCGAAAACGAGGAATATCTGCTTGCGGATGCCGAAGACGGCGCTGATGGCGTAAAAGAGGCCATAACGTTTTTTGATGACGATCCGGTTGGAGCGGACATCTTCGTGACCGACTCTCAGCTTGAAGTAGAGAATCCCGGCGGCAATTGCCCAAAGTGCCGCCATACCGAAAATCAGGTCGTACCGATCCCCAAGAAACTTCGCCAGTAAAAATACCGCCGCAACGCCGATGATTGTGCCGAGATTGCGTGCTCCGCCGAATTGACCAAGCCGTCTGCCTTCGCCGCCAGCCTTGGCAAGCTTTAAGCCTATTGGACCTTCAACAGCGAAAATAACATGGTCGCCTATCGAGTATATCATCATGAAGAGCACCATCATCGCGGTCGGTGCCCCGAAGTAGGCAAACCCGACAGATCCGACAAAAGCGAATAGCATTGCCAGAGCCGCCATCTGCGTCTCACGGAGAACCATGAGCATGGCTCCTGCGATAAACATTATTAAGAAGCCTGGCAGCTCTCGCGGAAACTCGAGCCAGCCTCGCGCCGAGGCATCGAGGTTGTGTACATCGGCGAGATAGTTGTTAAGCGAAGCACCGAAGATCCCTCCGACGGCTCCAAAACTGAGCGTGGCAAACAGCGCGGTGGTCAACTCACCCTGCCGAAGGTAGCGCGTGAAGCGGCTAAAAGTCATCGACATCTTAATCCGTCACTTTGCTCGCAAGGACTGGTAAGCACCCTGCTTCACATCAATTCGTCGCATGAAATAGACGGATGCACTTGCCAATAGCCAGACGCCGCCTGCGGCAAAGAGTGTTGTCACTTTGCCGAAGTAGTGCATCACGACAAAGCCGAGTAGAGGAGCATAACAGGCGCGGAGGCTTGTCGCGGCGACGTGAACGGACTGGAATATGCCGGAGTCTTCACCGGCGGAAAACCGCATTGAGGAGAGGCTCCAGATGACAGTCAGGCCGCTCATCGATAGGCCGAACCAGGCGTAAGCGAAATAGACCGCCGCAGACCGCCAGACCCCTACCAATGGCAACGCAGCCAGAAGTGCGAGAGGATAAACAGCCAACGAGGCGAAGATCCATATCGCCATACGGTGCGGGGTTGTCCGGTCAAAGATGCGACCGAAGAATGGTACTCCGGCAATCATCACTAATTGCGTCACCATGCCGCGAGCCATTCCGATCTGAGAATAACTGAATTTCAGGTCATCGACCAGATAGAGCGGTACAACCGGCAGTACCATCATGAAGGCAGTTCCGTATAACATAAAGGAGATCTCGAAGCGAAAGAAATCGGGCCTTCGTTTCAGTAACCTGTACATGTTCGCAAGCGGTGAGACGAGGAATTTCCTATCCAATTTCGCTCGTTCGTCATATGTGCCGGTAGTCGTTCTGATCGACGCCAGCATCGCCATCGACATCATGGCAATAATTGCCGAAGCAAGGAAGAGATGTTGGTAGCCCTCCGGGACCTTATCCATGTAAAAGCCAGCTCCTGCGGAAACGAGAGCACCGACAGCCTGAGCCATCGATTGACCCATCCCGAAAGTTTTGCCTGTCTTGCTCGAGCTGATATGCTGTTGAAGGACGCGATTCTCGGCTTGACCATAGAGACCATTGACAAATGAGAAAAAGACGAGATAGATCAGGAGGAGGTGTTCGATGCTGGTGAGAAAGAATCCACTGGCGAGCGCGAGAACTCCAGCCATACCAACCAGCAGAGTCAGCTTGCGCTGGCTTCGACCGACCAAGAGCCTCGCCCACCAGAGCGTCGAAAGGCTCGCAATCGGAGCGAGCATCGTCAGCATCGTAATGGCAAGCCCGCCAGAGTGGAGGGACTTGCGAGCGATGACTTCACCAAACCCAAGAAATGACCCAACCGCACCACCCATCGCCGCGTAAGCGATGTAGCGGTGAGTAGTTGTCGGGACAATACGCCTGAACAGGTTTTTGAGCGTCAATCCGCGCCTTGGTGAATTGGCCCCATTGGCGGTGGAATTATCTGGTGGCATTTCGTGACTATCGAATAACTGGTTGTAGGTCAAATATACTGGTATAAGCCAAAATAGTCGGATACATCCTACCAATTTTCGACTCATGGCGTATAATAATTTAACAGAAGGCTGGCTTTGAATTGAATTCGAAAATGATTAGATTCATGTTGTGATAGTTTTGCAACATTTGATGCACAAATTGCATTGAATACATAATTCGATTGCGAAAAAAAGTTCAATTTAATGTTATTACGAGCAATAGAATATAGGGTATGATTTTTGCTCGTAGCTTTTAGCACCCGGAAATTTCCGCCGAGACTTTTTGAAGGTCTCCCAAGTAAACACTAACACCAAACAACTTGACTCGATTAACAGGAATTTATAATGAACAAATCGGTATCCTATTTTCTAATGTTGCTGCTCTGCAGCGCCTCGTTTCTTAATGCTTCAGAATTGCAAAAGAATTCGAGTTGCGTTCAAATTGCTGCAAAATCTGCAACATCTCTAAGTCTTGATTTCGATCTAACTCAAGTAAAACAAGAGACTATTGAACAAAATGGGGCTTCCCGAGAATCGTTTCAGATAGAAAACGAAGGGTTCACCTATGTCAAGGGAATGCCGATTCTTCCTGCGGTCAGCCGACTTATTGTCGTTCCCGGTGATGCAGGATTGGCTCTGCACATCGATGCGGATACTCCCCGGATGCTTCGAGCAACCAATTCACCGGTGATCTGTGACGAGGCAGACCTTCCCGAGCCCCCGCAAGCAGCGGTCAGCACAGGCCCCGGTGGTTTATTTCCCCCTGTTGTAGCCGAGATGTCAGAGCCGATAGTAATTCGTGGCGTTCGTTTGGTGCGCGTCACAACTTATCCCGTGCAGTACGACCCAGCCTCAAACAGTTATATTCAGCACGAAAGAATTAATGCTGAAATCGTGTTCACCGATGACCAGCCGGTTAACCCGGCAAGCTATCCCGTCAGACGCAACCGAAGCAAGACCTTCCTGAAATTCATGAGCGGACTTGCCTTAAATGCAGACGAAATCGGTCGCGATGACCCTGACCTTGATCGCGAACCAGAATATATTGGGCACTATCTGATCGTAACGCCTGCAAACCTTGTACAATACGCAGGTGAATTCATCGAATGGCGTAGAAGAAGCGGTTACAAGGTCGATATTCTGGTTATTGCAGAAAACCAACTTGCGGACGCCTCAGCAATCAAGACGAGAATTCGCGAGCGCTATAACGCATATCTCCAGGCTGGCGTTGATCCATTCGATAACATCCTTTTGATAGGTGATCATGCCACTTATGATGGATGCGGAACTTTAGGTGATGGAGAAACTCGCCTGGCTTCACCTCAGGGCCGACCGATCTGGGGAAATCACGCACATTACGATTGGGATTATGGCAACCTCGAAGGAAACAACGACGATTTCGCCGAAGTTGGGGTTTCCCGCTTCATTGCCGGTAATCAAGCCAGTATGGCACTTTTCGTTGGAAGGACACTTGAGTATGAGAGAAATCCCAGATTCGACAATAATAACGCCAACAATAATGCCTGGTACAACCGCGCTGCGACATACTCTCAAAAATGGGCTGGAAACTGGCACGTAACTCTTGCCACTAACGTCCGATGGGCTAAAGAAGCAATGGAGAGTGTTGGCTACACCGATGTCAGAATGCAGGAGAACATCGACCAGCAGGAGAGCTCCGGAGAGGTCGTCGGGCCTTTTATCAAGAATCAATTCAATGCTGGTGTTTCCATCATGGCTGGTCGTGCGGAGAATTATTACTTCCGCTCTACTTTCGTAGGTCAGGGAGTTCAAGCCAACGGTGTTTACCCGATAGATCTGGATGTTGCAGGTCATCATGAGTGGTCATGCTGGTGGATGCTCCGCAGTATGGATGGTAATAGCAAGGTTGGACCCGTCGCTGCCTGTACAGGCTGGGGTGGGCAACAAACGCTTCCTTATTCCGTCATCTGGATGGAGATTGTCAACGGAATGGTGCTGCGGGATCTTCCATACGGTTGGGCAAGAATGCAAGGATTGATTGCTCCAACCACATACATACCTGACTTTTTTCAAACCTACCCCCAAGTTACTACTGATGTGGAGTTCTATGGAGATCCTGGAATTCAGGCATGGGTCGGCATACCGCGACGATTAACTGCTACGTTTACCGAAGAAGTAGCTCCTTCCACCCGTCAGGTATCAATTCAGGTTATGAACGCTGATCGCGAACCAGTAGAAGGTGCACGAGTAACCGTCTATGCTCCCGGATCTATCCCGGCATTCAACCACCAGAACTATGCCGGATACCGTGATATGAAGATGTGGACCAAAGAGACAGACGCTGACGGAATGGCGACCTGGGTATTCGATGAAGGGACTACTTTCGTCGTCAATTCCCGCATGTACTATACTATTACGGGGCGTGACATATACCCCGTACTCGGCGACCGGGTTGTTCGGGTACCCGAATCAACTCTTGAAGTTGGTGATTGGGAATTGGTCGATGAGCAAGGCAACGGTGATGGTATTCCCAACCCCGGCGAGACTTTCTCACTCCTTCTAAAAGCTAAGAACATCGGCAATAGTGATGATCTTGCTGAAGTAACGGCACTTGTCAGCTCCACTTCACCCTGGATTTCTATCAACGAGGAAGAGGTTGCATTTGGCGACGTTCCAACTGGTGAAGAGGTAGAAGCTCAATCAGTCGTCGCATTCGAAATCTCGCGCTCCTGCCCCGACGGCGCGAGTCGCCCGATTACACGACCAGTGATCGATGTCATTTTCCATAGCGGTGACCAGGAGTGGAAGTCCAGCATCCTGATCGAAAATCAAGCTCCTCATTTCAGAGTACGCTCTGTAGTTGGCGGGATTATTATCCCGATCGAGGCTGTTGAAAAAGATATAGAAATCGAAAATATTGGTTCGATTAATTCCTCTCCGTCAACGGCCCGACTTGTCAACGCGGGTATGGGTGTGACTGTTGTCGGTGCCGACGCTCATTACAATGGAGTAGCCGTCGGAAGACCTGCCACATTAGTCAGAAACGAACACTTCTTACTAAGCGGCAGTCAGGTAGTTGTACCCGGTTGGCGAAATCCGATGCTTTTGATCATCGAGACAGAAGATGGTTTCATCGATACAGCAACGTTTGTGCTTCAAGTTCTTCAGCCTCGCGCCAATGCTCCCCAAGGTCCCGACGCCTATGGCTATATATGTTTCGATGACACAGATGGTGCATGGGATATCGCGCCGGAATATGAATGGGTTGAGATCGATCCTCGCGCTCAAGATGCAGAATTTGACGGCACCCGCATTAACTTCCGCGGCCAGTCAAATCAGGATATCGGCGAAGCACTCGGAGTTAACCTTCCATTCGAAACGCAATACTATGGCAATATCTACCACAGAATCAGCGTCGCTACCAACGGCTTTATTTCCTTCGGCAACCAGGACACAATCACCAATTTCCAAAACTGGCCGATGGATCGCGCTATCGGTGGTGGCGTCGGCATGTTAGCGCCCCTCTGGGATCAGTTGCAGCTTGGCCAGAACGGTCAGGTTTACACTTACTACGACGACGAAGACTCCCGCTTCATCATTGAGTGGTCGCGCTTGCGTCATAAAAATGGTGGCAATGTCGATCTTACTTTCCAGGTTATCCTTTACGATCACGAAGTTTGGATAACCGAAACTGGTGACCAGAGCATCCTCTTTCAATATAGATCAGTCGGTGACGTAGTAGGCAATCAAGGCTGGGCCAACGAAGTACCCTACGCTTCAGTCGGTATTTCAAGCCCCCACGGCGATACCGGGATCAATTACCTGTTCAATAACGTACGCCCCGTTACATCAGCTCCAATTGCGAACAATCGTGCTTTGCTCTTTTCAACTTCTCCGAAGTTCAAAGCTGGCACGCTCTACGGTATGGTATTGGATGAAGCAACAGGTAGCGGCATCGAAGGCGCTGTAGTATTCACTGAGCACGGCTTCATTGCAACAACAGACGCCGAAGGATACTGGCGAATTGGCGAAGCCCTTGCTACAATTCCGTTCACGATTTACTGCACCAAACAGGGCTATAATGACTCGGTCTATTATGATCTTGAAGTCGCTGAAGACGATAGCCTTGAGATTATTTTTGGTCTGTTGCACCCCGAGTTCACCATCTCTCACGACATGTTGGGAACATTTCTCGATGTGAATCAATCTTGGGATCTCGGCTTCACGGTAACCAACACTGGTAACGGGCCGATGGACTGGACTGCCGAGAAGAGACTTCTTGGTGACGCC
>CAMBDS010000030.1 GCA_945865405.1 Caldithrix abyssi DSM 13497 | reverse complement strand
TGGTAAGGCGGACAGCTGTCCGCCTCACCGCCCGCAATACCAAACGCCCACTCCAGCGCAACGGTGTCCTCCGCCGCAACCTCCCCATCGACAAGCCATTGGATGCTTAAGCTTTCATTCTCAGGCTCGCTCGGCACAATCTCGAAGTGAACAACGTTGTCGGGTTCAACATCGAACGTCAGTGGCACAGGGACATATCCCCAAATCGCTCCGCGAACGGCGACGTTCCAGAGGACGCTGTCACGCGACTCACCATGGAACACTTTGCCTTCCACTGTAAAATCACCTGACCAAGGGAAGTCTATGGTAGCATGAGAATTCTGACCTAAATCTTCACTCTCATTACTGACAAGATTGATTTTTGTCCAATGGTATTCTGGTTCGCCACCAGGAGAGTAACGAACTTCGTCGATGGCAAAATCGACTTCCGAACCTCGCCGAAGAGTGAGGTTGAGGTCGTCGGGTGTGAAGTCCGTGATAATAACTTCTGTGACGGTGACATGCCAGCGGACGTTGATGGTCGCATCTACATTTGAGACGCGACAAACGACATCAGACACTCCCCAATCATCAAAGCGGATAGTCTCGGTTGTATCACTACCTCGTTCATCGTCATCCACAAACCATTTATAATTCATTTCTTCATGATAACGGCTCCTCGCGCGGACGACGAAAGTGACGCTATCATGCTGAAGTACAGTAAGTAAAGAATCTTCGGGCAATCGATAAAACACTTGCGGGCCAAGTACATCTGGCTCAAGGCGCATCAAAACCGCATCCCAATCGCCTTCGCCACCCTCATTTCTTAGAGCTCCGGCAACTATTATCGAAGTACCGGAGGTTACTACAGAATAGGGTCTATTAAAAGCAACGGCATATCGGTCGTCCTCATCGAAAGCGTAGATTTGCTCCCAAATCCGGTTGCCATCGGAATCAAAGCGCCAGGCCGCCCAACGACTAAATGAAGTTCGGTTATCGATACGTACCATTACAGGGCCGATGCCGACAAATCCTCCCCCTTCAATTCTCGACAGACAAAGTACATAGGCGTCGCGGTCAGTCGCTCGCTTACACCAAATTTGCTCTCCCTCCAGATCAAACTTGATGATGAAGCCGCCATCTGTGTACCCCCCCATGATAAAATTACCGTCGTGACTGGAGATGAGAGTGGTCGCGTCCCCGTTTACTGAGCCACGATCCGGACCATCACGGTAAACATGGCTCCAAATAAGTTCACCCCTCCCCAATTCAGCCTTTATAGCCCATGCCCAACCTCCACCGACTGCAATAACACCGCCCTCGGTTTCGCGAACTGCATATAAGCTGCCGTAACCTTGAAACGGAGGATCGTAATTGTTAGTCCAAACAACTTCGCCATCTCCATCAATCCTTACCAAACAGCCATTTGCATCACGTCCCGGGATGTTCCTTCCAGCGAGCAGAAAGTCGCCATCTTTTAACTCGATAACGGCGTTGCAACTACCTGCAAAATAGTCTCTTGACCACAATAGATCGCCATCTGCACTAACCCGAAAAGCGAAAAAATGATTATCAACTCCTCCACCAACAAGGAAATCACCTGCATCGGTCTCAATGACTGACTTAGCACGAACAAGACCACCAAGTCGCAGTGACCAGAGTTCGCGTCCACTGCTGTCTGTTCGTACGACGTACCGGTCGCCTGTATGCCATTCTGAATAGTCCGCTTCTTCAGTAAATGCTCCTCCACAAGCGATGAATCCGCCATCTGAGACGGGGTAAACGTCATGAAATCCTTCGTTGCGACCGGTATCATATTGCCGAAGGTATTCGATTGCAGGCTGGGAGAATGCGGGCAGAGTAAGGCAGAAAGTGGCGAGGGTGATGAAGGCGGTGATTCGGCGGTTCATGGGGATTCTCGATTATGTGAGAATGTGTAGGGCAAGCGGATTTTCTTGGAAAAACTTACCGCGGTTTTGTTGCAGGGGAGACGTTTCCGCCTCCCCGCATCGATTCTGATCTATTCACGAAAGGGGTCAATTGTGAATTCAAATACATCTACATCTTCAAGGTCGTTGACATTCTGAAAATCGATATTGTCATCATCTTCAATCATGTACTGATCAAGGAGCATTCCGTCATCGACAGTTGCAGTGACACGCCACTTCACTGCCTCGGGATCTGCTCCAAAGACAACAATGTAGCGCTCGAATTCTTCACCAACACCCACCTCAGGAAACATTGGTACGTTGTCATAGATAAATAATCCGTCCTCGCCTGTGGTCACTACCCGCAAGTACACATTTTCGTGGAATGTGTCGCGGACAAATTCATTTTGGAAATGCACTTTAGCTCGAAACGTCACCTGAGAATAGGCGTTTGTTGAGAGTCCTCCCATTAGTACTAAGCTCAGTACAACCAGCAACATTGCAAACTTCTTCATTTTCTTTCCTTTCAGTTAGCATGATCAGGCGTCGCTAGTCGATCAACTTTTGGAGGAAAGAGTCGACTGTGAAAACGAGCCGACAATAATATGTGCAAAAAAAAAAGGACTTAACAAGTGCAATTGAATAATATTTGGAACGATTGAGGAAAATTGAGGCGAGGGCGGACTGAAGTCCCCCCTCCAAAGGAAAGTAGGAGGGCGAAGACAAGCTTCGCCCGTACGGAGACCCGCCCAGCAAAGCTGGCCGGGCTACACGTGAATTGTCAGGTTGAGACAACCTGACCTACGGAAAAGGGCTTCAAGCAAGCTTCAGCACTCCGGATGTTTATGCCAATCCCAATAGCTTATTGCTTTCTTTGTCTGAGTCTTTGCATTTGTTGATCGATTAAGATATATTTTATGATTTGGGGTGAATGACTTCAAGCAAGCTTCAGCACTCCAGAAATCGGATAGGTTTAAGGTTTTTGCGTCAGGTTAAAACCTGACGCCAACTCAAAAGACTAAGGGAGGTCACCCCTTTGTGGATCGTGCGCTGGACGATAGTCGGATTTGTGATGCTGGTGATCCTCGGATTTGCCTTGCAGAACACGGCGACGGTCGATCTTAAAATCTGGACGTGGCAGTCGGGCAATACCCCGCTCTACCTCGTCGCCTATTTCGCCTTTGCCGCCGGAATTCTTGTCGCCGCGCTCGTCGCCGGCATCAATCAGGTTCAGCAAAAGGTGTTGCTCTACCGTTCAAGGCGCGAAATCAAGCGACTGAAGGAAGAGCTTAGCCGCCTCAGGCGCGTCAGCCTCGACGAGGCGTTGCTTGATGATGACGATGAACAGGACGAAAGCGATCCGTCCAGCGGTGCCAAGCAATGATCCACACCGACTACAGCTTGCTCTGGATGTTCCTGCTCGCAGCACTTGCCGTCGCTGGCGTTGCGGCATTCGAGTGGTGGCGCAAGAAAAACTCGCGCCCTGCGCCTCTGCGCGACTACTACACCGAAGGCTTGAACCAGATGCTCGACGGGCGACTGAAAGAAGCCGTAGCTTCGTTCACCGAGGCGGCTCACCGGTCGCCAGACCATATCGACGCCTATTTGAAGCTTGGAAGTCTGCTTCGGCGGCTTGGTCGCCCCAAGAGGGCTTCGCACATCCACCTCGACCTTTCGATCCGCACCGACCTGCCCAATTACACGCTCGCCAACGTCTATCGTGAGTTAGCCCTCGACCTCGAACAGACCGGGACGACCAGCAAAGCCCTCCGCCATCTCGACAAATCACGCCAGCTCGACCCTTCCAACGGTGACGATCTCGTCATCCGCCAGCGAATCTTTGAAAAGCAAAAACGGTGGAAAGAGGCGGGCGAGGTGCTACGCAAGCACATCACTCTCACCGGCAAACCCGATCCGGTCAAGTTAGCCCTCTACAAGATCGAGGAAGGACTGGCGGTGCAGGAGTTGGGCAAGGGCCACGACGCACGGGTGCTCTATAAGGAAGCTCTCAAGACTGACCCGACCGCAGTCGAAGCAATGCTCTTCGTCGCCGCTTCATACATTCAGGAAGACCGCACCGACGACGCTTTCGGGTGGCTGACGAAATTCATCAAAGAATCCCCGGGACGCGCTCAGGACGCTCTGCCGCTGTTAGAGGGACTGCTGTTTGGGTTGGGGAGGTTCGACGAGGTGGAGGTGATCCTGCGCGAAGCACTTGAGAAAGCCCCTACCAACGTGGCGCTGGCTCACGCAATCATAGCCTTGAAGATGAAAAAGGGTGAAGCCGACGAGGCACTTGACCAGTGCGAACGGGCGCTGGAGACGTCACCGGCTGACCTGAGCCTGAAATTGCGGCATCTCGTCCTGCTCAGACGCAAAGGATCGACAAAAGAATTTGAGAAACGGTTGGAAGAGATCGCCAACACACTTGCGCCGGTCGGGGAAGGTTATTTTTGTGGAAGTTGTGGGTTTCACGAGGAGCTTTTCAGGACGCACTGCCCGTCATGCGGAAGCTGGCGCAGTTTTGCCTGGGAGAGGCGGGGGAACTGAAAAGTAATTACGAATTAAGAATTATGAATGGAATTGGAATGGAAGAGTGTAGCGGGGGGGGGACTTGAACCCTCGACCTACGGATTATGGATCCGGTGCTCTAACCAACTGAGCTACCCCGCCGGAAAAAAGACAAATATAAAACTATTCCCTCGTTATGTCAACAGTCAAATGAAGTGACGCCGGTTCTGTTGACGATTGGGGGATTCTGTTGTAAATTTAGGGTTCGAGACTAATAAATCGAAACCCAGTTTGACGGTGAACGTTGGGTAACCGTCTTTACGCATATCACTGCTGAAATTGTGAGGAAGTTAATGGTTTTTACAAACCTCAAGCGCCTGATCGCACTGCTGATGCTGCCTCTAATTATCGTTGGCGCAGCCGAGGCATATATCCGTTCCGAGTTGGATTGGGTAAAACCGGGAGAAAATGTTGAGACGGACCAGATTTTGGTCCTTGTTAAGTCGGACTATGCGCCCCTTAACGTCAACTTTTACGACAATGTCCCGCTAACCGGAGTTACTTCACTCGATGCATTGATCGACATTTATGGCATCACCAAGATCGAGAAGGCGTTCTATATGAAAGAGACTCCGAAGGATCCCAACGAGCCCGATCTTTCGAGGTACTACACTTTCTACTTCTCGGAATATCAAGATGTCATAGCGGTCGGCCTCGAGTTTGAGAAGTGTAAAGTACTTGACGAAGTAGAGTTTGTCAGGATCACTACCAAGTACTTCACTCCTAACGACTCACGATATAACGCTCAATGGCATCTGCGCCACTGCGGGTTCCCGGCGGCTTGGGATGAGACGCATGGTTCGCGAGATATCGTCATCGGAATTGTCGATAGTGGCATGGATATGCCTTACGATGAGTTTGGTGATCCGCAGATTCATGAGGATATCGCCGGCAACATCTGGGTAAATCCTGAAGAAGACGTCAACAATGACGGCGTTATCACTGTCGATGATTATGACGGCGAAGATAACGATCATAACGGTTATTCTGATGACTTCCACGGCTGGAACCTGACCGAAAACAATAACTATCCTCAAGATGGTTGGGCTGATCGAGGTGGAGCTGGTCATGGTACGCATGTGGCAGGGATTGCATCCGGGACAACGAATAATGGGATTGGTATTGCCGGTGCTGCATTCTCTGCGAGTCTGATGATCGCGGCATGTTATTCACCTGAAAATGATATGAACATTGTGCGAGGCTATTCCGGTATCGAATATTGTGCTCGAGCCGGAGCCAATATCATTAATTGTTCATGGGGAAGTAGGTCGGCACCGTCGAATGCAGAGCAAAATGCTATCAATTTTGCCCGTAACCGTGGCGTAATCATCTTTTGTGCTACCGGGAATGATAACACCGAAGATCGTGCGGCAGACCGAACACACTTTTATCCAGTTGCTTATACCGGAGTTATCGGAATTTCGGCTTCGAACGACAATGATAACAAGGCAGATTTTTCAAATTACGGAGCCTTTTCCGATCTTGTCGCTCCCGGTGAAGCAATTCTCTCGACTATCCCCCACAATGCCTACACCTCCTACCCCGGTACATCGATGGCGTCGCCCTTTGCGGCGGGGCTCGGGGCGTTGATCCTCTCGGTCAAGGATTTGAATGAGGCTGAATTACTCCAATGGATGCAACGAACCTCTAAAGATATTTCCGAGAACAATGCTCAATTCAACGGCATCCGCTACCGCATCGACGCCGATTTTGCGATCAATGCCGTTCATCCACGCTTCGATCTGATCGAAACGTCGATCTTCGAAGTCTCCGGCAACGATGACAGCAGACCCGATCCCGAAGAGATCTGTGTTCTTGAAGTTGTTGTCGAAAACCGCGAAGGCTACGAAGAGGCAATCAATGCGCGAGCTACCCTCACCAATCCCGACCCGCAGATTGTGATTCAACGCGGTCAGGTCCAGTTGGGCGATTTTGGTGGCGGACAGCAGGTCTTTAACGGCGGTGAGAATGGCCTCAAGTTCATGGTTCGTGCGACTTCCAGACCACACTACTCGACCTTCACGTTGACCGTCACCGATGAAAGCGGACATATTGACACGATGCTGGTTCCGATGACTATCGGTCGCCCGCGCTACCTGTTGGTTGATGACGACGGCGGAGCTGCTTTCGACTCGCTCTACCATCGTGACTTGCTGGCTCGCCCGATCGTTCACGATGTCTGGCGGGTGAGCGATGCCGGTTCGCCAACCCTTGCCGAAATGAAT
The DNA here is from genome assembly GCA_945865405.1 of Caldithrix abyssi DSM 13497. Lineage (GTDB taxonomy): Bacteria > Electryoneota > AABM5-125-24 > Hatepunaeales > Hatepunaeaceae > CAMBDS01. The sequence goes on along the minus strand of CAMBDS010000030.1, from coordinate 22,262 downwards.
CTCTACACCCACTTGATCTGGGAAACCGGCAACGCTCGCAATGCATTGACCGTTCCTGAACAGAATAACCTCACTTCGTACCTGACTGGCGGCGGCAAGAGCCTGATTCTGACCGGGCAGTTCATCAGCGAGGACATCGGCGGGACAGACTTCCACCAGAATGTTCTGCACGCGCGTCACATCGCCGACAATGTTGGCGAGCGTCAACTAACCGTGAAGCCGGGCAACCCAATCTCCGACTCGCTCTCGTTCATCCTGATCGGCGGCGGCGGCGCTGGCAACAGTTCCTCACCATCAGCAATCGCTCCGATAAACGGTGGAGATACCCTCTTCACCTACAACACCAGCGGGCAGGTCGGCGGGACTTACTTCCAGGGTGACGGCTACGGCGTCATCTATCTCGCTTTCGCCCTCGAAGCGGCGAGCGGCGGTGGACGCACAACGACACGCAGTCAGTTCCTCGAGAAGGCGCTTGACCACTTCCACGTCCTTTCAGCCCCTGTCGATGCGAAACTGATCCAGCCGAGCGAGTTCAGCCTTTCGACGCCATACCCGAACCCGTTCAACCCGCAGACATCGGTGAGAGTCAACGTTGTCCCCAACCGCGACTTCACGCTTCAGGTTGTCGATATTTCCGGTCGGGTCGCTGCGACGCTTCACGAAGGTCGCGCGACAGGCAACGGGGTCTTTACCTGGAATGCGGAAGTAGCGCCAGCCGGGGTGTACATGTTTAGACTCGCTTACGAGGGTGGCGTGATCGTCCAAAAGGTGGCGTTGGTTAAATAGAGCTTTATTTGCAGGCAGACGAGGGCGTCTGCCTGCGGAATTTATTGCCAGCGAGACGCTGGCGGAACATGCCGCCGAGACGGCAGCGTTACGGGCGGACAGGAGTGTCCGCCCTCCAAGTAATAGGACGACGATATCCCGAACCGAGAGGAAATAGCAGTTAACGGAACCGGAAACAGTGACCCGGCATTCCTGCTGGGGATAGCCAGACGGCTAATCCAGCTCGAAGCCAAAGCTCTGAGTGATCTTGCGGAAAATATTGACGATAAGTTCCTTAGGGCGCTCGATCTGCTGCACAATTGCAAGGGGAAGATCGTCGTCACCGGACTTGGTAAATCGGGTATCGCAGGCAAGAAGATTGCCGCTACATTAGCCTCTACCGGAGCCCCCTCACTATTCCTCCATGCCGCCGAAGCGATCCATGGCGATATGGGCGTCGTCTCGACAGGCGACACGATCATCGCGATCTCCTACTCCGGCGAAACCAAAGAACTTACCGACCTCATCCCCCGCCTTAAGCTGCTCGGCGTTAGTGTGATCGCGTTGACTGGCGCACCCGGGTCAGCGTTGGCGACCCTCGCAGACCTCCATATCGACGTTTCTGTGCCAAAATACGAGTGGCCCTTCGGCCTTTTGCCCACCTCGTCCAACGCAACGGCAGTCGCACTGGGTGATGCTCTCGCTGTGGCTCTGCTGGTGCGCAGAGGTATCAAGGCGGAAGACTTTGCGATGCTGCACCCTGGAGGCTTATTGGGCAGGAAGATGCTGGTGAAGGTGCGCGACTTGATGCATGAAGGTGCGGAAATCCCGCTGGTAGGCCCCGATGCTTCGATGAAACAGACGATCATGGAGATGACGGCGAAGCGACTTGGTGCGGTCTGTGTGGCCGATGAGAGCGGGCAACTGACGGGGATTTTCACCGATGGCGATTTGCGGAGGCTTCTGGAGAAGACGTCGAATCCTTTTGAATTCAATGTGTCCGCGGCGATGACTCGCAACCCCAAGGCTCTCCCCCCCGATTCACTCGCGGCAGGAGCCTTGCGGATTATGGAAGAACACTCGATTACGACTTTGCCTGTCGTTGAGAGCGATGGCAAACTCGTCGGCATCATTCACTTGCACGACATAGTAAAGCTTGAGACGACCCGGTGAAACTCGTCGCGACAGTCGGTCAGATGCGGGAGTGCGACAGAGTCACCATCGAAGAGATCGGTATCCCCGGCATCGTCCTGATGGAGACGGCGTCACGAGCGGCGGCGGAAAAGGCTCGCCAGATGTTGGGAGGCGACGCCAAAGGTAAACGCGTTATCTGCCTCTGTGGCAAAGGTAACAATGGCGGTGATGGTTTCGCAATGGCAAGGCATCTTCGCGGTTGGGGTGCGGAAGTTGAGGTGCATCTTACTTGTCAACCTGAATCACTTCAAGGTGACGCGGCACTGAATCGCGATTTCTGGTTGCGAACAGGTGGAAAGATTAATGTTGTTGCTGCCGGGGCCGGGATTTCCCGGATCGATTGGCACGCTGATCTGATCGTCGATGCACTGTTAGGGACCGGATTCGCTCCGCCACTGAATGCCTTTACATCGCAACTAATTCAAAAGGCGAATGACAGCAGTATTCCCATACTTGGCGTCGATATACCCTCCGGGGTTTCGGGGGATAGCGGTGAAATTGGCGAACTTGCGATAAATGCAAAGCAGACTGTCACCTTTGGCTTGCTGAAGCCGGGGCTAATCCTCCCACCCGGAAGGATGCACGCGGGTGAAGTAACTGTCGCCGATATCGGCATTCCGACGGAGGTGGTTGCAAGGCAAAACATTGCGTTGTTTCATGTTGAAGCGACCGATGATTCCCGTCTATTGCCGAGCCTCTCGTCCAATGCTCACAAGGGTGACGCCGGGCTGGTCTATATTTTGGCTGGGTCGCCGGGGATGACTGGAGCCGCGACACTTGTTGCCGAAGCGGCGTTAAAGACAGGGGCAGGGCTTGTTACGGTAGGAGTCCCAAAGTCTCTCAACCCAATCCTCGAAGTAAAGCTGACTGAAGCGATGACCGATCCTTTGCCGGAGACCGCGTCCGGGGGGCTTGCGCGTGATAGCTGGCAATTGGTCGCAAAGCGGTTGGTATGGGCTGATGCAGTTGCTTTTGGGCCCGGTGTTGGCAAGGACGACGAGACCGGAGATTTGCTGGGTGCGATCCTAACGGAAATTAAGAAACCTCTTGTTATCGATGCTGACGGACTGAACATACTCGCTAAAATGCCGGAACTTATGAAATTGTTGTCGGGTAAAACAGTCTTAACGCCTCATCCTGGCGAATTTTCCCGTCTGACCGGTCTCCCAATAGCAGAAATCACGAGAAATCCCGTCCTGACGGCTCGCAAATATTCAGCGGAATGGGGAGTCGTCATTCACCTCAAGGGTGCGCCCAGCATCACCGCTTCACCCGATGGCACTGTCTTCATCAACTCTACCGGCAACCCCGGCATGGCAACCGGTGGCAGCGGTGATGTCCTGACCGGAATCATTGTCGCTCTTCTTGCCGGAGGTCTTGCGCCGCTCGAAGCAACTTGGGCAGGGGCTTACATTCATGGCCGGGCGGGCGATTTGGCGCGTGATACTTTCGGCGAACGGAGTATGATCGCCGGCGACATCATTTCACACTTACCAGCAGCATTGAGAATTTGAGTTTGAACGAAAAAAAAGCGACCGTATGGCTCTGGATCATTATCATATATACCCTTTCGACCTTCGGATTATCAAGCGTGACCAACCCACCCGCATTTCTGGTGAAGAAGTACCGCCTTGACTGGTGGCTACACGGAATCGAATACGGAATATTGGCCGCCTTGATGATGAAGTACTTTTCTTACAGGCATTTCATCGGTAAGAAGACTCAAGCCAGCCTCACGACCCTCGCCTTCTGCGGCGCTGTCGGAGGCTTGAATGAGATCCTCCAGATCTACGTCCCGTTCCGCTATCCCAGCATCGCTGATGAAATCGCCAATCTGGTAGGCGCCGGAATTTTCATCGGACTCTACCTCGCTTTCAGTCCAGCCAAAAAGGCTGACAAGATCGTTAACAACCAACATATTGGAACTACTGATGTCAAGAGGCATTAATAAAGTAATCCTTATCGGCAATCTCGGCCGTGACCCCGAGCTTAGCTTCACACCAAGCGGGATGGCTGTCTGCAAGTTAAACATGGCAACAACCGAGAGTCGCAAGCGCGATGATGGCACTTGGGAAGATATCACCGAGTGGCATCGCATCACCGTTTGGGGTAAGACTGGCGAAAGTCTTGGCCAAAACGCCAGCAAGGGTTCACAGCTCTACATCGAAGGCAGAATCCATTACGACTCCTACGAAAAAGACGGGATCAAGCGCTACACCACCGAAATCGTCGCCCGCACTGTACGTATCCTCGGACGTCGTGAAGATAGCGCTGGCGGTGCAGGAGGCGGATCAGGCGGCGGTCGCAACGATGGCGGTTACTCGAACTCCCCATCACCCGTTGACCAACATGGCGGTGATGGCGGGGACATTGAGGACGATCTCCCATTCTAAGCAACTTCCGGCGGTGAGGCTGGTACTGGCATTTGTTGGTTGTCTGATACTCCAGCAGTCCCTCCTCGCCCACTCCTTCGGCGACAGCCTCGTCGTCGTTTACACCGGAGGTATGCGAGGCCGTGCCAACGGTTGCGGTTGCAACTCCGGGCCTGAGGGCGGGCTTGACCGCAGGACTACCCTGCTGAAACAACAGCTTGGGGACGCGTCATATATAGCTCTCGATTGTGGAGGTATCCTCGACCTCGATCCCGAGGGAGGCATGTATCGAAGCAAATGTACAATCAGGGGACTGGCTCGCGAAGAGCTTAAGGCTATCGCTGTCAGTTCACGTGATCTCTTCTATGGGACAAAGTTCCTTTCTGATGTTGCAAGTGAAACGGGTGTCAAGCTCCTTTCTTGCAATATTGTGCTGAATGCTGACAAGTCCAAGAGTCTATACGATCGGTCATTAACTATTTCGTTTGGTGGCAGAGAGATAATCGTGACCGGCCTGACCCTTCCCGTCCAACCAAGGAGCGGAATCGAACAAGGCAGTTGGACAGCCCTTGCGCCAGACAGTATCCATGAACAATTAGACTCAGCCCGCCTTTCCGAAGCTGATTTGTCGATCTTACTCACCGACCTTGACGAGGCAAGTCTTCGCCGCTTCCTGCAAACCACCGACGCCTTTGACATTGCACTAACCTCAAGCCCACAGGTTTATTCAGCTACCCCATTCAAAATCGGAACATGCATCGTTCTGCACCCGGACAATAGCGGCAGATCGTTCGAGGCGATGATTGTCCCGCCCTATGGTGATCTGGCAGGCATTCGTTTAATCCGCCAACCGATCAGCCGCACCACTCCCCCCGATCCGGAGACGGCGAAGTGGCTTGAAGATTGTCTGGGTAAAGCACCGGTAAAGTAACCGCCTTCAGCTCTGTATTGTATCTGTACACCGAACAAATGTCGAAAGGAATCTGTTCAAAATTAGAACACTTCAAAAAACAGCCACTGTGATCTCTATCACCAGCCAAATAGCATATCTACACATATCATTATAAATCAAGAACATACACAAATCAAAATTACTTGGCACACCAATTGCTCTTACATTAACCAGAACAGCAACCACGGGCAAAGTGCCCAAAATAAATTTAACAATAACTAGAGGAAGAAATGCTTTCTAATCTCGTTCGCAATGACAAAGGTTTTACCCTGGTCGAGTTGATCATGGTTATCGTGATCATCGGTATTCTTGCGGCTGTCGCCGTACCGAAGTTCGTCAATCTTACCGGCGCCGCCAACGAAGCCAAGTGCGCAGCCAACCGCGGTGCGATTAACTCCGCCGTCGCTATGACCTACGCCGCAATGGTCGCCAACGACCCAAACCAGGCTGAATGGCTCAGCACCGCCGCAGTAGGCGACCTCGACGACTCCATGTTCGCAACCGGCTCTATCCCTGGCTGCCCCTTGACCGGAACCTATTCGCTTTCAAGCGGTCAGGTTGACTGTTCCCAGCACGGTATGTAATCCAATACATCCTTCAAATTTGACAAAGCCGGTCTCTGCGGAGCCGGCTTTGTCACCGAAGGAAGTATTCGAAGTCCCACACTGAACCCGGAATATAGCACTATGAACCGTTCGAAAGACTCAGCCGGGTTCACATTGGTCGAAATGATACTTGTTCTTGTTGTTTTAGCAATTTTACTGGCAGTGGCAGTTCCCAAATTTATTAATCTGATGGACCAGACGGTCGAATCGAATCGTTGTGCTACTTCCCGAGGTGCGATCAACTCAGCGCTTGCGGTCACTTACGGTGCAATCCTCTTGGCGGACCCGACGCAGGGAGATTGGCTGGACAATGCCACAATGGCTGTGTTGGATGACTCCATGTTCACTACAGGCCAAATCCCGATATGTTCGCAACACGGCACCCTGTCGATAGCTGACGGTCAATCAGTCTGCTCAATACACAACTAATTTAATACGAACTAGTAAAAATCTGATTCTCGCTTATAGAATACTTGTATTTTATGAGTCTTGCGCGTATCATATTTAAATAAAAGGGAGACTAAATTGAATATAACTATGAACCGATCTGAGACTGGGTTCACTTTGGTTGAGTTGATTATGGTGATCGTGATCGTCGGAATTCTTTCTGCGGTCGCTGTACCAAAGTTTATCAACCTTACCGGTGCTGCTCAAGAGGCAAAGTGTGCTGCCAACCGTGGAGCGATCAACTCCGCTGTTTCCATGACATACGCCGCTATGGTCGCCAACGACCCGAATCAGGCTGAATGGCTTAGCACTGCCGTAGTCGGCGACCTCGATGACTCGATGTTCGCAACAGGTTCGGTGCCGGTTTGCCCTTTGACTGGAACCTATTCCCTCTCCAGCGGACAGATCGATTGTTCGCAGCACGGGATGTAGAATAGCCCTATTTGCCATCGCAAGTAGAGGAAGTTAGATCGTTTTATTGAACGTGTTCCGGCACAAACGCAATGCTGATCGATCCTGTTAACTTATCATAAGTTTTCAGGGCGTGAAGACCCATGCGTAACCAAATCGCATCCGTAAAATAGTTCATATACCATTCGATGTCTGAAACCGCTGCAATTATTGCTGATAGTATTGGTAAAACCTACTATCTCGGAGTAAATCGGCGTCCTGTCGAAGCGTTGCGCCATGTTAGTTTTGAGGTTAAAGCGGGCGAAGTTTTCGCTTTTCTTGGCCTTAATGGCGCGGGCAAGACCACCACAATCAAAATGTTACTTGACCACGCCCGGCCATCCACCGGGCGTTGTTTTCTTTTTGGAGTCGATTCTCAGATTCCACATTCGAGAACAAAGGTCGGTTACATGCCCGATTTACCCAATTTCTACCGATTTTTAACAGCTTCTGAGCTTCTCGATTACTTCGGAAGGCTTCATGGGCTGCACAAATCAGAGCGAACGACCAGGAGCCGCCGACTCTTCAGCCTTGTCGGGCTGGAAGGCCGCGAGAACGAACCGTTAAATGGCTTTTCGCGAGGAATGCTTCAACGGGTCGGTCTGGCACAGGCTCTGATCGGCGAGCCGGAATTGTTGATTCTCGACGAGCCGTTGGGAGGCCTCGACCCCAAAGGACGTTATGAGTTTCATGCCATCATCAGCTCGCTCAAAGCAGAAGGGCGAACTATCTTCTTCAGCTCTCATATTCTTGATGATGCGGAAAAGGTTGCCGACCGTGTCGGAATCATCCACAAGGGGACACTTGTGGCATCGGGAAGTATGGCCGAATTAGTGATGCAGGAATCGGGTTTCGAAGTCGAACTTCGGCACCCGCCCGAACCAACTTCGCTGCACAACTTTTGCGCGTCCAAAGGCTGGAGTTACACCGTAAGTGATTCGATCACCTCAATCACTGTACCACACGAAGAGAACTTGACGGAGTTGATGAAATTTGCTTTGGATAGTAACTTGCAGATTTATGCGGTCACTCCGCAAAGAAAAACTCTTGAGATGGCATTCATTTCCGAGCTGGAAAAATGGAAGCAATAAACCGGATCAATGCTGTGGCAGTGACTACCTTTCGGGAAACAATCCGTAACAAGGTCCTGTTGCACCTCTTCGGCTTTGCTGCCGCGATGATGGCGCTGGGATGGGTTGTCAGCAATTGGTCGCTCGGTGAACCCGGCAAGATCATCAGTGACATAGGTTTGTCCGTGACAACGCTCGCCGGGGTTGCGATAGCCCTTTTCAGCGGTATCGTGCTCGTTTGGGGCGAGGTCGAACATCGAACAATATTGCCTATACTTGCCAAACCGCTTCCGCGTCGTGAGTATGTTATCGGAAAATTTTTCGGCTTCGCCAGCGCCGTTTCGCTCGTTTATGCCGGGATGAATCTATTGCTGATTCTGTTACTCACCGTTGTAGGCGAAGGCGCTTCCATGAAGATACTCTCGGCTGTTTATCTCTCATGGTGGGAGGTCTTGATCGTAACTGCACTGGCGTTGCTTTTTTCATCGTTCAGTTCCCCGACTTTAAGTGCGCTTTTTACGATCATGTTGTTCATTGCCGGACGATTCAGCAACGATATCAGGCTCTATGTAGCCGATAATCCTCTCGCTTATTCCAGGTGGATTCTGGAGAGCGTCTATGCGATTCTACCCCATTTTGGAGCATTCAACATCAGACTTGAGGCTGTCCACAATCTGCCGATCAGTGCGGAACGAATTCTTGTTCCATCGCTCTACGGAGCAATATATTGCATTGCAATATTGACAGTTGCGGTTCTTGTCTTCCGCAAAAGAGATCTGGCTTGAGGTTTTTATCAACGAGAAATTAATAGATCGTCTGATAATCGGAGTCGGCGTTCTGGCAATTGCCGGAGTGATCGGGTTGCAAGGCGTTCTCGATCGCGTCACTTTGCGCGAACCATCGCTCGAAATGCTATATTTGCCGCATAAGAACGTGATCCACGCATTTGCTCTGGCTGATGATGCAACTGGCGGCGATCTTCTCTGGTTGCGTGGGGTCTTCTACATTGCCTCTAATTCCGTCGAGGAAAAGCAGGAAGAGTACTACTCAGACCTGAAAACCAAGGCGACACCGGCAAATGTCGGGAAGTCTCAAAAGAGTTTTTCTTCAGCAGATTTTCGCGCCGATCCACGTCTGACGTCGATATTTTTCTGGAACTTGAACAGTCAGGATGCGCCTCAATTACTGGGACTGGTTGAGACAGTAACTGATCTCGATCCGACCTTTGTCACTCCCTATATCTATGCCGCGACAAGTCTGGCGATGATTTATGGGCGTTACGATGAAGCACGGGCGATCATCGACAAAGGGGTTAAAAACTGCCCTCAAGCTTGGGAACCTCTCTACCATCGTGGCTTCCTTAGGCTGTTTTATGAAAACGACAAGGCTGGTGCGGCAGAAGACATCCGAAAAGCGGCGCTCTTCCCCGGCGTACCGACAATTGTGATTCAGCTTGCTGCTGCGCTTGAAATAGGCGCAGGCAATCGGGACGTCGCTATTGATTTCCTAAGAAGTTTGCGGGAGGTGACGACGGATAATGTTTTGAAACAGAAAATTGACGATATGTTAAATGTGTATGGAAAGGGCTTGACCATAAAAAGAACTGTAAAAACCAATCAAATCAACGATGTTCTGAATTCCATTCTGGCTGGAGATTCGCTCTGAAACGCTACTCAACGAAAATGCAAAGACTTTCGTGGTACTCAGAGGCAGGATTTACGCTGATTGAGACGATAGTCGTCATTGTGGTAGTCGGAATTTTGACCACTGTCGCGATCATTCGGTATTCATCCAGTGATCAAAACCAGATAATGGGGGCCGCAAATCGAATAATAAGTGATATCTCTTTTGCGCAGGAAATGGCAATACTCGAAAACCGCGGCACCAAAATTACCTTCTCAAACTTGTTTCGTAGCAACGGTTTGCTATGGTGAAAATGCTCTCCAGACCAGAACTCTTCGGGGTTTAAGAGAACAATATTTAATTAAATTTGAGCATGGAAGAGCATTCATAAGTTGGTATTACAAAAATGGCGAAAAATTGGCGAATTTTGTCAAAGATTCTCCCCCTGTCAAAGCATTGATTAAGCTTGCCTTAATGCCAATTATTATCGTATCGGAATTTATTGTTTCCGATGCACAAGCGGGGGGGGTTTGTGGGGGAGGTTGGGGAGAAGTGTTCGAATCCGGCGACCCCAAGACCTATTCTCTTGAATATCAATCAGGTGGATTTATCAATAATCCTGTTGGACTTGAAGAGTGCATCGTCGATCTTGGGACTCGCGTTGTAATCTCATCAGGTAACAGAACCCTTGAATTCGATTCGGCGGGGAAAATGAATATTCCAGGTTACAGCTGGCAATCTGGAATAGTGAGCTTATTTGTAAATGTCTCCGGCCACAGCCTCAATGCCGAAATAATGACTGACGGGAATTTGCTCGCCCAGGAACAAATCGAGATTATTCTTGCCAACAAAGCGGGAACAGGTTCCGGCTACGGTTACTCTGCCATCACAACAGCAAAGTATGCCAGTGTCAATCCGACTTCACCCTTTAATTCGTTTGGGCGAACGGTAACAGTAACAAGCCAAAATCTGGCTGGCAGCGCATCCTATCCCTCCAAGATTATTACGGTTCGGGTAACACACGAGCTAATCCCACCTGTAGTGTTGACGACGATAATTCTTGACCATACATCGCTATAAAATGTTGAAGCAGGGTAAATATAGGCGCGACTCCGGGTTCACAATCATTGAAGTAGTTGTAGTTATAGCGATTATTTCGATAATGACGAACCTGTTCACCAACATCCTCGTCAGTGCAACTCAAATATACGTTGACAACGGTATCCGCAAAACGCGTCACATCGACAGTCGGAGGGTAATGGAGATGGCGACCCGTGATTTACGAGAATTGAATACCTGGACGAGCGCTGCTTCATCAATGGTTCTCGATTTTGATCAGGTAGATAACTTTCATCGGACGCTTCTGTTCACCACGTACACACATTATGATCTGTTGAGGACCCGCTACAATATCTCTTCGCCGACATTCACATACCAGAATGAGACTGGCAGTGGGGTAATCTCTATTACGTACTTGACGGTGATGTAGTAGCGAGTAGCACAAACTTTTCAAAGACGACACTTGGTACAAAAGAGCGCGTTACGATTGTGCTAATCCGTACCGTCAATCATAAACCGATGCGTTTCCGAACGACGGTCTTTCCGCGTAAGCAGGGTGGCTAAAAGTATGCGCATTCTGTTTTACCACTTTTTCAAAGGAGACTCGGCAAAGGGCAACTTCTCGTGACCGTCGTGATTGTGATCTCAATTCTTACGATGTTTGAGGCGTTGATGGCTTCCCGAATGATCATCGACGCAAATGCCACAGCCAAACGTCTTGTAACTCATCGAGCTTTTTACCTCGCTGACGGCGGAATTCAATGGGGGCGTAGGCGACTAAGCCAGAGTACTTCCAATACTACACTGGGGCCGATCAGTGTTGGCGGCGGAACATTAACTGTACAGAATCAACAGACAACGATCAGGAACACTTACAGCCTCACCAGTGTCAATGTTTACAAGATAACCTCGACTGCGGTCGTTGGCGAAGCGACGAGGCAGGTGGAGGAGATCCGGTATCGCGGCGGTGGGACGGATAAAGACTTCTTTCATTGGCGAGAAACTGTAGCAGATGAATTTTAACATGTCAATTTGACTTTGATAACTATTTTCATCCAAGTTATATTAGTGTTTCGTTAAATAATCATTCACCCTAATTTCCGGCAGGAGATCAACCTTTAAAGATGGACTTTCTCGCACTACTTTCCGATCTGCTTTTGTTCATTGGAATTTTCCTTTTTGGAATGGGGGCTCTCTTTTTCTTCGTTCCCCTCCTCCTCGTCCGGTGGAACGAATTTGGCAACCGGACTTTCTCGGATTCACCCGTGAACGCAGATCGCTCGCTGTTAAGTCGAATACTCTCAGCAGACTATGCGATCTTTGCCAACCACCGAGTCACCGGAGGTGTCATGTGGGGGCTCTCTTCACTCTTCCTCATCATCTACGTGATCTACGTCTAAGCCACCGCAACCACCCTTTCGATGAGAATTCTGTAATGACCCAACCTCATTGAAATCATCCTTTTCAGTCTCGCCCGGTGAAATAGCCGATCACTTCCGTGACAACCATCCAACAGAGCACCAATACATCCCGGCAAGAACCCGAATTGGCCGGTCAATTCATTTGGAGGAACAGCAACGCCATGTCGGGTGGGAGTCCGAACTTTATCTAAAGTTCACATATTATTCTGTCCGTAATGATTGCCTTCTAATAACCGGACGCGCTGACCTTGTTCAGCGATCACAGGAACTTACCCGTCTGATAGAACTGAAAAGCATTGCACTCACTCCATCGCAATTTGCATCCCTCACCCAGCCTCCCACTTCGTTTCTCATCCAAACCAAAGTTTACGCCTACCTTTTCCATAAAGCTTTCGACACTCCCACTGATCTGATTAGCGCTGAGCTACGTTGTATCAATATCTCCGACAACGAGAGCCTTGACTGGCAGGTCGAGTGGAGCGCAGTAGAAGTGGAAGCTCTGCTCGAAGATCAGATCGCGCTACTTCGGAAGGCGAAGGCTCATCGTTTACGCGAACTAAGGCGGCGGAAATCGCTCGCACGCCGGATCAGTTTCCCTTTTGAAAATGTACGACCGGTCCAACAGATCATCATAGAGACAGTCGAGAAGGCTTTCGAGGAAGGCGGCGATGCATTGATCGAGGCTCCTCCCGGCAGCGGCAAGACGCTTGCCGTGTTGACTCCCTCCCTGAGAGCCTCCCTTGCCAACGGTTCACAACTATTTTTCGCGACCGCTAAAAGCGGTGGCAGGAATCCTCCCCGCAAAGCGGTCGAACAGTTGATTACGTCGCTGTCCAGGTTGCGGGTCGTCTTTCTGGCGTCACACGAAGAAATCTGCGGCACCACGAAGGAGCACTCCCTTTGTAAGTTTTGCCGTCAGGACTCTCCCATTGAAGGTTCTTATCTACCCGATGAGATCCCTGAATTAAAGAATGGTGGCATCTTCGACACCACAACTTTTGTCAAACTTGCTGATGAATACGGCTGCTGCGCAACGGCTCTGGCACATGCGGCAGCAGCTCAAGCAGACTTGCTGGTAGGCGATTACAACTTCCTCTTCGATCCGGGAGCCAGACTGGAACAATTTCAGCGGGATGAACCGTTAAACTGGTACCTCGCCGGAGATGAGGCACATAATCTGTCGGAACGGTCACGAGAGAATTGGTCGGCAGAAGTCAATCTGAAGGAGTTAAATCGCCAATGGTCGATTGTCAACGACGATCTTTGGCGATTTAATGATTTTCCGGCGACAGAAGTATTGCGTTCCGCTTTCGAGAATTTGCGCAAACAATTGGACAACGAATTATCGCGAGGCGAGCCGGGAATGCCTGTCGAGGCGGAATTTTCTCCCGGTACAACCGAAAAACTTTATGAAGAACTCGCCATAAATGCTGGTTACGTCCATGCCGGAGCCGGCGAGCGCTTTGACCCGGAAGCACGCGACTCACTAAATAGGCTTCTCGGGACATTGGGACATTTTGCACGTATCGTGCAACTCGAACGGGGGCGTTACCTCCACTATGTTGATTTCGACAGTAACTCAATTGGAATAAAATGCCTTGATCCCTCTGTTGAGCTTGCAGATGTTTTTAATCGATTGAGAGGTTTTGTCCTTTTTTCCGGCACCCTCGGCCCAATCGACCAGTTCCGGGAGGAGATCGGTGAGCCAAATCGACCTTTTGCTGAGATTCAGGCAAGGAAGGAGTTGATCGACGACGAGAGACTCGTGGTGCTGAGAGCAAGCGGAATCGATACAAGACGACGTTCGCGAAACCTGACAGCCAGAAAAGTGGCGCAGACGATAGAGAAGTTTTCTTCACTTTCACCGGGGGCAATTCTGGCAGTCTTCCCTTCTTATGAGTATCTCGACAAAATTTCTACTATATTAGATGCAACAAAATTTAACGTCGTCGCGCAACGACCTGACATGGCGCCCCTTGATAGGCGTGAATTCCGCCAAAAATTGACTGGCGTCAGCGGGCGAACCATAGGGCTTGTAGTGGCTGGCGGTCAATTCAGCGAGGCAGAGGATTATCAAGGTGAGGCTTGCGTAGGTGTGGTGATAGTTGGGCCTTGCCTGCCGCCGACTGACCCCTGGCGAGAAGCGCTGGCGGCTTACTGGTACGACAAAGGGGTCGATGGGGGTTCGGTTGCGTTCGTGATTCCTGCCTTAAGGCGAGTTGTACAAGCGGCTGGAAGAATGTTACGCAGAGATGATGACCGGGGGATAGTCTTGTTGATCGACGACAGATTCGGGCGAGATCCCATTTTTTCATTGCTTCCGCAACAATGGCAAACGAAGATTCAGCAACAACAAGGGAGCTGGGAAGCTTTGGCAAGAGAATTCTGGACGAAGCGAAAGGAACTGGACGATGGCTGATTCAGAGGCTAAATTGGCGACAAGTCAACAAGGCAACTACTCTACGGGAAATCTGGTTGCAGTCGAGGAAGGTGACGGTTCGCCACCGTTGTTGTTACTGCATGGTTGGGGAGGCGACGAAACAACCCTTCGATTGATAACCGACAGGATCGCCGGTCATCGTCGGACGATCAGAGTTGCTTTGCCCGGCTTCGGCAAATCCCCGGAACCACAATCCCCGTGGGGAACATGGGACTACGTGGATGTCATTAGACGTTGGATTGTCGAACGCTTTCCAAACCAACCGCTTGACGTGGTAGCTCACAGCTTTGGCGGACGAGTTGCAATTGGCCTCGCTGGCCGGTATCCCGAGTTAATTAAGCGGCTTGTGTTGATAGGTAGTACGGGACTTAGACCGAAACGATCACTCAATGTGAAGTTGAAGCGGTTATATTCGAAGCAGCTTCGTATGCTCGGCGGGTTACTCGGTGGATCGATAGAAGCAAAGATAGAAAGTAAACGCCAACAACTCGGGTCGGAAGATTGGCGGCAGGCTTCGCCGTTGATGCGTGGCACACTGAGTAAGGTATTGGATGAGGATCTTTCCTGTGATATGAAGGAGATCAAACGCCCGACGTTGCTAATCTGGGGGAGACGGGACACAGCGACGCCTGTCTGGATGGGAAAGGCGATGCAATTGCTGATTCCGGGGTCGAAGCTATTGATTATCGAAGAAGCGGGGCACTATTGTTTCGTCGATAAGCCGGGCGACACAATCGCGGCAATCTGGAAACACCTCGAATTACCTGAAGCGTGGTAGGGGGGTTTGTTGACGAAAATCACTTCCTTTTACTCAACCAAAATTCACAATATAAAATGGCAACTTAACGGCTTTGGGATAGCATCCAAAAGTCAGACATAAACAAAATTTCACCTAACTTTATTGATAATAGTAACAAGGTTTGGCTACATTAAAGATCGGTGAATCGTGAAGGAAATCCACCCGCAACGCATCAGCTACCATCCTTCATTTTCTATTCCAATAAGGAATTCATTATGCCAGTTAAAAACGATGTCGTTCTCGGTAAAGACGTCAGAATTTTCCAGCCCGATCTTGTCAACCTTTACGGTTGCCAAATTGGCGACGACACCAAGGTTGGCGCATTCGTAGAAATTCAGAAGAACGCCTTTATTGGCGCACGCTGCAAGATCTCGTCACACACATTTATCTGTGAAGGGGTCACCATCGAAGATGAAGTTTTCATCGGGCATGGCGTTATGTTCATCAACGACCTTTATCCTCGCGCGACCGCCGACGGAGCTTTGCAGACTGAAGCCGACTGGGTGGTGATTCCGACCACCATTAAGAAAGGCGCGTCTATCGGCTCAGGAGCTGTAATACTTGCCGGTATCACGATAGGTGAAAAGGCTCTGATTGGAGCCGGTGCGGTCGTTACCAAAGATGTCCCGGCGAATGCGATTGTAGCGGGAGTCCCGGCTCGACTGCGCGGTGAAGCACGGAAGAGCTAGGAACTTAGTTCCCCCTGGCAGACGACCTCGTCTGCCAGCAACACTGAACGACTTAGAATAAAATGAGATCTCGATTTCGTTCGCTTATAGTCTCGCCAAGCCTATTCTTCGTGACTACTTCGACAAAAGATCATAAATTCATGTTTCATGATGATGAACTAAAAGATCGCCTCGAATCCGAGTTGTTCTCGTATATCCCAGGCTATGCTGATGCGTTACTGGGATACGTTATAATGCCAAGTCATGTTCATTTACTGGTTGGTTGTCGCAATGGTGGATTACAACTATCGAAGTTTATGCAATCTTTAAAATCACTTACGACAAGAAAATTGTTTCGGAAAGAGGGATCGATTTGGCAGGTCAGATTCGATGATCGACTAATCCAAAATCAAGCCCAGCTACAGACCCGTCTTGAGTATATTCACTTCAATCCGGTTAAGGCGGGACTTGCAGCGCAAACCACGGAATGGAAGTTGTCAAGTGCGCAATTTTGGAGTGGTGAACTAATACATCCAACCCTGACAAAGTCGTGGACGTGGTTGGAGAAGTGAAATTTTGCTGGCAGACGAGGGCGTCTGCCAGCAGAGTTCTCTAATCTGCCAAATGATCGATTTATTATATAATAGCACCTATCACAACCTAAGGAATAATAATATGCTCCGTATGGGAATCATCGGTTACGGTTATTGGGGGCCCAATCTGGTCCGGAATTTCATGGAGACGCCGGGCGCTCAGGTTACATGGGTTTCCGATATGGTCGAATCACGACTTGCACAAGTCAAGTCGCGATATCCATCGATCCAGACTACAACCGATTTCAAAGAATTACTCGGCAGAAATGACATCGACGCTGTCGCCATTGCGACCCCGGTCTCCACGCATTTCGATCTTGCTATGGCTGCTCTTGTGGCAGGAAAGCACGTCCTCGTTGAAAAACCTCTCTCTGACTCATCAGAAAAGGCAAAACTACTTATCGAGGAAGCAGCCAAACGCAAGCTGATCATTATGGTCGATCATACATTTCCCTTCACCGGGGCGGTGCGTAAAATTCAGGAGATAGTCTCGAGCGGTCAATTGGGCGATGTCTATTATTACGACTCCGTCCGCGTCAATCTTGGGCTCTTCCAGCACGACGTCAACGTGATCTGGGATCTCGCTGTTCATGATCTCTCGATCCTCGACTTCATCTTTACCGACAAACCCGTTTCGGTTTCAGCGACCGGCATCAAGCATGTCCCCGGCAAACCGGAGAATGTCGCATATCTCACGCTCTTTTTCGACAAGCCGATCATCGCCCATATCCATGTCAATTGGCTTTCACCAGTGAAGCTTCGCCAGACGTTGATTGGCGGGAGCCAAAAGATGATCGTCTATGACGACCTTGAGCAGACTGAAAAGATCAAGATTTACGACAAAGGGTTAACGTTCGCCAACGACGAAAAGAACATTTACGAAATGCGCGTCGGTTATCGTAACGGCGATATGTGGAGCCCCAAGCTGGACGGGGCGGAAGCTTTGGGGTTGATGGCGAAACACTTCGTTCACTGCGTCGCAACAGGCGAAAAGCCAATCACCAGTGCTGACTCTGGACTTCGTATCGTCCGCATCCTCGAGGCCGCCACCAAATCGATGAATCAATTTGGCCGCCTGATAGAATTAAAAAATTAGGAGCTCTTTCTAATGGTACCTTTCGTTGATCTGAAAGCTCAATACCGTAGTATCAAACCCGAGATCGACGCCGCTATCGGCAAAGTTCTTGAAAACGCGTCCTTTGTCCTTGGACCTGCCGTTGCAGATTTTGAGACAAAGTTCGCACCTTACACCGGATGCAAGCACGCCGTTGCTGTCAGTACCGGCACCAGCGCGTTGCATCTGGCGTTGCTTGCGGCTAGCATCAAGCGTGGTGACGAGGTCATCATCCCGGCCATGACATTCGTAGCGACAGCAATGGCAGTCGATTACACTGGCGCAAAACCGGTTCTGGTCGATGTCCACCCTGAAAGCTACACGATGGACCCGTCGAAGATCGAAGCGGCGATTACCTCGAAAACCAAAGCGATCATGCCGGTTCATCTTTACGGCCAACCAGCCGATATGGACCCGATCCTCGCCATCGCCAAAAAGCATAATCTGATCGTCATCGAAGACGCGGCTCAGGCTCACGGCGCTGAGTACAAAGGCAGACGTTGCGGCTCGATGGGCGACATTGCCGGCTTCAGCTTCTATCCGGGCAAAAACCTTGGAGCCTACGGCGAAGGTGGAGCAATAACCACCAACAATGACGAGTTCGCCAAAACCGTCAAAATACTTCGTGACTGGGGCGCTGAGAAGAAGTACTACCACGACATGAAGGGCTACAACTACCGGATGGAAGGCATTCAAGGCGCTGTGCTTGGCGTCAAGATGGCATACATCGAAGTGTGGACAGAAGGGCGTCGCAATGCAGGTAAGCTTTACGGTGAGCTACTGAAGAACGTCGCTGGCGTCCTCGCTCCAAAAACTATGGACTATTCCCGTCACGTCAACCACGTCTATGCCATACGCGTCAAGAACCGCGACTCCGTCTTGAAGAAACTTCAGGACGCTGGCATCGGCGTCGGAATTCACTACCCGATTCCGGTGCATCTGCTTGGCTGTTTCGCCGAACTGGGCCACAAGCGCGGTGATTTCCCAGTCTCCGAGCAAATAGGCGATGAGGAGTTGTCACTTCCGATGTTCCCCGAATTGACTGCGGAACAGGTGAAAGAAGTTGTCGAGGAACTTAAGAAGGCGATTTGATAGGGTATCTTCTGCCGCAAGATAGGGACGTCCTGCGGCAGACCATTTACCGGGAGGCTTCATTCGAACGCTGAGAGTTTCCAGTGCGGAACGTTATCTTCCTGAGTGGTATGATGGCCAGTATTCCGCGCAGATTCCGATACCCGTGCAAGCGTTCCGGTCTTTGCCGGGCGACATAATCGCCTGGGGTGAGGGAGACGGCGAGAAAGTGCCGTTGTTAAGCGTCGATGATGGGAAAATCGAAACCCAATTTGATTGGGAGCAATGGAAGCAATTCATTCTGCTGGAGTCTTATACTCGACAGACCGCCCCCTTCTACGCGAGACTGCCCTTCCATTACCACTACGTACCGGAGCGAGTACGGAGCCTGGCGTTGAAATTTCTTCTCGCACTGAACAAAAACAAGGGAACTCAACCGACCGATTTCCCGGGTCACCCCATCGAGCAGGGCTTTGAGTTACTGCACTATCTTTATTGCAATAATGGTGGCACTGCAAGCTGGGAGTCGAGCGTTTCGGGGCAGATCTTCCTTACTCACGACATCGACACCCGTGGTGGATTCGAGTGGGCGCTGAAAACCGCAGCACGGGAAAAAAAGTACGGTTTCAGATCACTTTGGAACGTCGTCGGCAACCTTTACAAGATTGACTACGACGCCTTGGATGAGCTTCGGAAGGACGGCTTCGAGATCGGTTTGCATGGCTATAATCACGACAACAAGGACGCCTTCTTAAGCGAGGATGCTCTGCGAAAACGGTTCGATCGATGCAAGCCCCTGATCGAGCGATACGGAATGAAAAGCTACCGTTCTCCATCGTGGCTACGAACACCGATGCTTTTCGATGTGTTGAAAGATTACATCAGCACAGACTTCAGTAGGCTCGACAGTGATATCCTCTGCCCCGGTGGCCAGGGAGGATGCCTCTGGACCAAGGGATTTGAGTATGGCGGCCTCCTGCAAATTCCTTCCACTGTACCTTATGAATACCCTCTGTTCGTCGGCTATAAGCCCGATCAACTACTCAATTTCTGGACACCCAAGCTCAAATGGCTACGAAAAATCAATGGCAATATCGTCGTTAATACCCACCCTGACACCGGATACAGCGGTAATCAAGCAATGTTAGACTCCTACGAGCAACTGCTCATTTACCTGAATGACAATTAGTGCTCCCGCAAGCCTATCAGCAGCTTAGTGAAGTCGAAGATACGCATTGGTGGCATCAATCGAGGTTGATGTTGGTTGAGCGGCATTTGGAACGATTGAATCTTCCGAAGACCGCAAATATACTGGATGTCGGTTGCGGTACGGGCGGTACAACGCAATTTTTGGCAAAATATGGCAGAGTCACCGGCATTGACTTCTCCAAAGACGCTCTCGAATTTGCCAACCGGAAGAAAATGGACGGCGTTGCCTTTATCGAAGCCGATGCTAACAAAATCGCCAGTCAGTTTGAACCAGAATCGTTCGATTTGATCACATTTTTCAACGTACTCTATCATAAATGGATCGTCGATGACGTTGAGGTACTGAAGCAGGTGCGAACGTTACTGCGTCCAGGCGGATACGTTCTGTTGACTGAACCGGCGTTTAAGGTTCTCTTTCGCAACCACGATATTATCGACTCGGCTAAAACTCGCTATCAGCTAAGCGACTTTAAGACGTTCTTCAAAAAGGCAGACTTGAATTACAAAACGGGTCATTATTTTGGCACAATCGCTTTCCCGATAGCTTTGATAATGGCAATTCGCGATAAATTTGGCACTAAAGAATTTGAAAACGAAAATATCGCTGAAATGAACCTCCCGTCACCTGCCATAAATGATTCGTTAAAGAATATTTTCTACCTCGAATCCCGTTTCAATATGTTTCTGCCAATTCCGTTCGGGCTTACATTATTGGCAATTGGGCAACGAAAACCAAAATGACCTATTCTGGATGCAATAGATCATTGCAAAGGAAAAAATAAATGGCGGATGCCACCGGACGAAAAGTTCAGTCAGTTCATGGCCTTCGAGAAGCTCCCGTTGACCCTGATTTTGAGATTCAGCTCTCCCGGTTCCTAAAAGAAAAACATTCTTTTAGGGAATTGTTGGCCTTGTTGGAGAGATACTCCAATGGCTCCGGTGAGTTTGATAGTCTAATGAGGCGAGCGATCTGGCGGGCAGCATGCAAGAATTTCGGTCACGGAGTACGAATCGGGGTCGGAATTGGTTTCAAGCATCTCGAAACATTTGAAATCGGTGACGCCGTTTTTATTGGAGATCACGCCTATATTCAAGGTCGTTTCGATGGTCGAACCGTGATCGGAAGCCATACTTGGATAGGGCCACAGTCTTACTTTGACTCGAGAGATCTGATATTGGGTGAGTACGTCGGTTGGGGACCTGGCGCCAAGGTACTCGGATCGGCACACACTGGAGTTCCTGTCGAACTTCCGGTAATTCAGACCGATCTTATAATAAAACCAGTTCGAGTTGAAGATTGGGCTGATGTCGGCACTAATGCAGTGCTTCTACCCGGAGTTACTCTCGGTAAAGGTTGCATTGTTGGTGCTGGCGCGATCGTCAATAAGGATGTACCCGCGTTTGCAATAGTTGCTGGCGTACCCGCAAAATTCATTCATTGGCGGGAAGGGTATCTTCCTGATCCAGTTTCAAAAGCTTCTTCAGCGGCTGATGATGACTGAACGAACTGAAAAAAATGGCACCAGACAACCGCTGCTCTCGATCATTACCCCTGCCTATAACGAAAGCGCCAATCTCGTTTTGTTGTCCGAGCGCATCAAAGATGTAGTTGCTGGTATCGATACCGATTGGGAGTGGATCATCATCGACGACCATTCACGTGATGCGACATTCGCAACGATCCGCCAGCTCGCCGGACAAGACCCCCACATACGCGGTTGCCGGTTGGCGCGCAATTCCGGCTCGCATACGGCCATTGTCTGTGGCCTTGAAATGGCGAAAGGCGATTGCGCCATCATCATGGCGGCAGACTTGCAGGACCCCCCTGAAACGATCCCTCAGTTACTTGAAAAATGGCGCGAAGGTGCTCAAGTTGTCTGGGCTGTTCGTGGCAAAAGAGAAGGTGAATCGACCTCGACGGTCGGTTTTGCAAAGCTGTATTACTGGATAATGCGCAGAATAGTCGGGCTCGATAACCTTCCTCCGTCCGGAGCAGACTTTTTCCTGCTTGACAGACGGGTAATCAGCGCGTTTTGCAACTTCCGCGAGTCAAACGCCAGCGTCCTCGCATTGCTGACTTGGATGGGATTTCGGCAGGACAATATTGTTTATGATAAACAGGCACGGATTCACGGCAAGTCCGGCTGGAGCATCAGCAGCAAAATTAAGTTGGTAGTTGATTCGGTCACTTCCTTCAGTTTCCTGCCGGTTAGATTAATGTCGATCGTCGGTTTTGTGGTGGCGCTTACCGGGTTCATCTTTGCTGGCTACGTTGTTATGAACGTTCTACTTGGCGGCAAACCGACCGAAGGTTGGTCTTCGCTCATGGTCGCAATCCTTACTATTGGGGGGATGCAAATGCTGATGATGGGGGTATTGGGGGAGTATCTCTGGCGGGCATTGGACGAAT
>CAMBDS010000029.1 GCA_945865405.1 Caldithrix abyssi DSM 13497 | reverse complement strand
GAAGCTCTCGAAACGAGGTTGCGACCAAAAGTCAATATCTAATGTGCCCTCACTTGTTGCCTGCCAAGTAAACCCGGAAAGCAAGCCAGCCCCATTCCGATTTTCCGAATGACCTGAATCGCCAAACGCTGGCTGTAAGATAACATTACCTGTGTAGGCAGTTAATCCTCCCCGCCAGATCAATCTGTCACCAATCGGTTCGGTGTAAATCGATTTTATGGAGTAAAGAGAGTGACTCTCTTTATCGACCGAAACTGCCTCCACCTCGAGTTCTATCCGCGATTCAAGCCATCCTCTCCATGCCGCTCGCGAATAGTCGAGGACAAGTCGATCGTGAGAGGCAGAAAGGTTGCGACGGTTGTCGAGCATGTTCAGATCAAACTGAAAGAGGCTTTTCAGTCGTCCGTCGAACAGCTGAACTGGTGTCATCGAAGCATTGAGACAGAAAGAAAAGTGGCTATTTGTCTCGCTATCTGGTACACCTTTTCGAACGAAAGTACTCTGATTCGCCTCGAATCCTGGTGCAATAGTCGTCTCTTTTCCGAACCAACGAACGCCACTACCCTTTGCAAAACCGTCCAATTTGGGACCAGTCGCATTTCGCATCGGGAAACGCTCGACACCGGCAGCGACGAGGTAACCCGTTAGATCTCCTTCGCCAGCAGTGATAAATCGACCTTTGGCAAAACCAAATGCGCCTGTTGCCGCTTCAACTTCGGTGTATCCTCCACCGACAGGTCTCAACAATAGTGGAGAATCGGTTGGGCTGTCAAGAATTTCGAGAGATAAGGCGGGGCGAACTTCGGGTGTAGATTCGGGTACGAGGAATTTAGCGGAAGTGAGTGTGGGTATTTTTTTGCCGGACAGGGCTGTAGCTTGTTCGACGCCGGTTATTACATACTTCGGCATCTCGATGACGGGGAGGGCGGCAGCAGTGGCGAGTCGTCCAGCGACTACCAAGCTAACCGTGAGAGAGGATATTCTGCTTCCAGAGTTCAAATTGAGCTTAATGTTTGAGAGTGGTCTGTAGCCCAAGTCGCGGGCTCACTATCCCTTTCGAAACTCTTATCGTTGCAACTGCTTCAATGCCTCTTCCAAAATCTTGACGCGCTTAAGAAGTTCGGGAAGCCTATTCAGTGAAGCCTCGATGCGCATTGCTTCCATTTGCGGCCTTGCCGGGTAACCCGAAATGAGACCCTTGATGTCGAATGACTTGGTGATGCCAGCCTTGGCACCAATCAGCATCCTGTCACCGATATCGACGTGTCCCACCATTCCTGCCTGTCCGCCAATCATCACACCATTTCCGATTGTGCATGAGCCTGAGATCCCCGATTGCGCCGCAATTACCGTATTAGCTCCGATCTGCACTCCATGAGCGACCTGTATCAGGTTGTCGAGCTTCGTCCCCCGCCCTATACGTGTCGCACCAATAGTTGCCCGGTCAACGCAACAACTCGCCCCGATCTCGACGTCGTCCTCGATGATGACTGTCCCCACCTGCGGAATCTTATGAAAGCCGTCAACCTCCGGCGAGTACCCGAAGCCATCGAACCCGATCACCGACTGGTCACCAATTACAACCCTGTTCCCAAGGCGCACTTCATGGCGGAGCGTGACTCCAATCCCGATGATACAGTCTTCCCCAACAAAGACCCCCCTGCCGATGTAACAACCGTTGCAGAGCACCGTCCGGTCGCCGATCACGGCCCCCGCCTCAACCGTCACGAAAGCACCTATTCTGACATCTTTTCCAACCGACGCAGTCTCACTGATGGAGGCGGTTCGATCCACTCCTTGTGGCAGGTCTCGCTCCAGTCCTTCATACAGTATTTCAAGAGCCTTGCGAAATGCCGGATACGGGCTTTTCGTCTCAAGTCGCACGATTCCTTCCGGAGTCGCTTCGGCAGGACTGGTGATGATCGCCCCAGCCTTGCATCGATCAAGTTGTTGGCGGTATTTCGGATTGGCGATAAACGTCAATTCGTCTGGATGCGCCTCCAGTATGGTGGCCATCCCCGCAATCTCAAGGTCACGCGACCCAACCACGACGCATCCCAGCGCATCACCCAAGGCTCCTGTACTAAGGACTAGGGCTCTCATTTTTCCAACTCTTCCAAAACCAGATCGGTAATGTCAAGACCCGGCTTCGCAAAAACAACGTTTCCAGAAACCGTATCGAAAACCATATCAAGCCCACGCGCTTCTGCAACCTTGTATATCGCGTCATTGACCCTTGAGTCGATAGGCTTCATCAGTTCTTCCCGACGTTTCAGATAACGACTGTTATCGTCGTACCACGTCGTCTGACGAAACTTTTGCAACTCCTTGCGACCCGAAGTCACCTCGTCCTCAAGCTGCTTTCTTCGGTCAGCACTCAGGATCAGCTTCAGCTCTTCCAGTTGCGATTCCTTCCCCCGAAGTTCCGACTCCATCTTGGCGGCTTCTTCCATCCACTGGTTGTTGTCGGCTTTCAAGGCGTTATCGACATCGCGATAATCCGGAAGCTTCTGCGAAATTACATCCGACCGGACATACGCCAGCTTACTGCCACCTGATGACCACGGGAAACTCGTCCCCCCTGTTGCAGGAGTTGCGTTCGATCCCGGCGAAGTTCCCGGCCCGGTTCCAGCGCACCCAACGACAAACAACCCCGCTGAGAGCAGAATCACCGCGAGTCCCTTCTGGGCCCATGCGCCGGACATCACTTCTCCTTCAGCCTACGAAGCAATTTGTCGGTCAGATCTTCCGGGTCACGGGCATAGACTACCGTTCCGTTCGACGCATCTATAATCAGGTCGTACCCTTCCTGCTCGCCAAGCCCGTCGATCTGCTTGTTGACCGCCTCAAGAACGCCTGATAGCAGTTCTGCCTTCCGTGTCTGAAGTTTCTCCTGCTCAGCCGTAACCTGATCGTTATATCGTTGTTGCAGGTTCATTTTGAGCGAGTCGATCTCATTCTGAAGAGACGCCTTTCGCGCCGCGGCGAATGTAGTCGCTCCCGCCTTCAGTTGATTCTCTTTCTCGCCAATCGACGCCTGTCGTTTTTCCATATCGGAAATCCAGACCTTACGCGACGCTTCCATCCCCTCTGCTTCCTTTGCCAGCTTCTCCTCGATCTTGCGGAATTCGGGATACGCCTGATAAAGTGCTTCGGAGTTTACCACACCGATCTTCAATGATTGCGGCTTAAGTTGTGCGCTTGCGTGACGTGGAGCTGCCATCAAAGTGAGGCAGGTTACAACAGTTGCCAGCGCGAAATATGACCGATTACGACCGTTGAACGTGACAGAGTTCACGGGATTTTCTCCATTCTGCAAGTTGCGGGAAATAGGACCCGCTGTACTAAAATTGTCTGCCAAATTGGAAGTGCGGCAACCAACGACCCTTCCGCACACCAAGGCTGTTGTAATAATCGAAACCGTAACCGTAGTCAAGCCCGATCAGACCTATCAACGGCATATAGAGACGTATGCCGAATCCTGCCGAGCGGCGAAGATTGGACGGATCTGTCTGCTGGAACGTCAGCCATGTGTTACCGGCTTCTGCGAAAGCGAGCCCGTAGATCGTCGGATTATTGAGTATCTGCACGCGAGCTTCACTACCGAACTTCAATTGCGATTTTCCACCAAGCGCCGTACTACTTGAGCCTCTCGGAGGCGGTCCTACCGTTCGTTCGTCGTAACCTCTTAACGGTGCGCCTAACGACAATCCGCTTCCACCCATATAGAAGTACTTCAGCAAAGGTATATCGCGTGAGTTGCCTGTGAGAGCGTCGAGATAGCCGATCAGGAAAGAGTTATAGATGACAAATTTCGGAGAAACCGGCGAATACCATTCGACAGACGCGACATGCTTGTGGTAACGGTCGTCCCCCTTTAACGGGCCGCCCGCAAGCTCGGTCGTTAAGCTGAATACCGAACCGGAAGTGGGGAACTCCGGAAAGTCCCGGCTGTCGCGAGAAATGATCTGCGTAATGCCGCTCGAATGCCTTGTCTCACCTTCGACGATGTTGTTCGAGTTATTCTCTTGAAATGTTTCAGAGAAATCGTAGAGGCGCGACTGTTCGTACCGATAAACCCAATCGCCGCGGAAATAGTCGTCCGGCCAACGGAACCGCTTCCCCATCCTGAGCGATCCACCCAGCAGATTTTCGCTGAACCCATCGACCCAGCGTCTCCGGACGTTATAAAATGATACGCCGGCGAGCGTCTCGGTGTCGAAGAGCCACGGCTCGGTGTAGCTGACGGAGAAAGAGCCGTACTGCTGACCGAAGTTCCAGTCAAAGTTCAGTTGTTGACCAGTTCCCAAAAGGTTCGGCGCAGTGAAACCTAGCGCTCCAATAACCCCGTCCCGCTCACTATAACCGGCGGAGACGTTCGCTTGGTCGGTCGGTTTCTCCTCAACCTTCACGTAGAGATCGACCTCATCCGCGCTCACATCTTCGACGTCCGGCTTGACGTCGGCGAAAAAGTTCAATATCGTCACGTCCCTGACTGATCGACGTAACTTCGATACGTCGAATGTATCACCCGGTTTAAGCGAAAATTCTCGCCGGATCACCTTTTCGCGCGTCTTCGTGTTGCCCGAAATGTTGATCTTGCGAACGCTGAACCTGTTGCCCGGATCGATACGATAAATGATGTCGAGTGTATCCCGACCCCGTGGCGTCTCTACAGTCTGAATCTGAGCGAAAATATAGCCGTGATCGTAATAGAGATTGCTCAGTTTCTCGTATCGCGTCAGGTCGAATTTAGTCTGATTAAATATCTCACCCGGTTTAAACAGAAGCTGTTCCCTCAACTCAGCGTCAGAGTAAAGAACCTCTCCTTCGAATGTCACATTGCCGAAGTAATACCGTTCGCCTTCGATAACGTTGATATCGATGTACATAAACTTACGGTCTTCAGAGTAGTAGAGAGAATCCTTAACGACTTCGAAATCCCGATACCCCTGCTCCCGATAAATTTCGACTAATTTGGTAAGGTCTTCATCGAATTTATCACGCTTGAATTCACCCGATCGGAACCATGCTTTCTCTTTGGTATTCTTGAGCTGTTTGCGGAGCTTCTTGTCAGTAAAAGCGAGGTTTCCAATAAAGTTAATCTT
Organism: Caldithrix abyssi DSM 13497; assembly: GCA_945865405.1. Taxonomy (GTDB): domain Bacteria; phylum Electryoneota; class AABM5-125-24; order Hatepunaeales; family Hatepunaeaceae; genus CAMBDS01. The sequence continues at coordinate 24,955 of CAMBDS010000029.1, read as the reverse complement.
CTTGATCTTAACCTTTTTACCTTCTTCTATCGTCACCTTGATCGTCTTCAGATTGGGGGACGACCCATCCTGAATGTCGATTGTCAGATCTGCCAACAGGTAGCCTTTCTCGGCCGCAAGAGCCTCTAACTTCCGGCGAAGTCTAACGGGGTCGGACGGCTTCAAAACCTGACCCTTGGCGACATCGATGGCTTTTTCTACCTCGTCCTTGCCGAGCTTTTTCCCGCCGACTATATCGACAAACTCAAGCCTTGGTGATTCGACGACCCGAATCACTAGATAGATGCCTGATTCGGTAGTCTGTTCAGCAACGATTTTGATGTCGGCAAAAAGCCCTAATGTCCAGAGGGTTCGTATCGATGATTGGATTTTTTCGCCAGTAAGGACGTCACCCACGACCAGGCCGCTCGTAGCGATAATCAGGCCTGGATCGGTTCGGTCGTTGCCCTCAACCGAGACTCCGAGGAGCTTCCATTCGGCAGTGGACTGTGCTTGTGCCGTGAAGTGAACAAGCAGGGCGACAAACAGTAGAAACGCGATGATTTTGGGAGGATTTCTCATAACTTGACAAGTTACATACATCCCACTTTGGAAACAAGCCTTTTTCATATCGAAAGCACGATTCACTTCCAGACCTTTGCTAAATGTGATTGGAGATCGAAAACCCAACCATACCTGATAAGTATGCTATTGGCAGACGATCTTGCAAGTTCGTTATATTCGTAGCGATAATTTAAGACGAGATTATTGGAAATTTTGGTCAGCCGGTAGTTCGCATCCCAGCTATGCAGGATGCCGAGTCTCGTTTGTTCGTATGTCTCTGTCTGGCTGGCGAGTGCTCCGGTGTAGGAAAGGTATAGATTTGGCAAAACATATTTACCAAGTGTCACCCTCGACCCATACAGCAAATTCCAATACGACCCCCCACCCTGCTGGTTGATGTTGTTGATCGGATTGATCTGGCGCTCAATAAAGTTCTGCGCAACATTCGTTTGGACTGCGATTCTGTCAAGCCCCGTCCACTGCTCCAATATCCTTTCAAAACCACGTTGCCATTTTTTTAAGGGAGTTGCAGACTCAACAAATTGACCACCCAGCCCGGACAGTTTCTCCGGCAAATGTTCCGGTGTATAGCCTAATAATGCAAGCACTTGCTCTTGGGAATGCCCCTGATCATCCTCAAATATGATTGTCAGATCCGAAAAATGAGCCCGTTCGGATCTATCCTCTGCACGGGCCTCGGATGATCCACTCATCAGCCTTATTCTTACTTGTCTTGATATTCCCGAAGAGTCTATCACAGTGGTGGTTGCAGTACCGTAAAGTATCGGATCGATCAATGCAGGATTGAACTCGATTCCTGCTTTTTCAACATCGAAATTGAGATCAAGAAACTCTACTGTCCCCTGAACTGAAGTCAGTTCGCCCGACATTTGAAGCGAATCCGAAAAAAATCCATTGAATATTATTCCGACAGGATTATCATCAATACGCAAATCGATGGTAATTTTTAAATCGGGATCTAATAATCCTCCCCCTATCTGGTTCTTTATCTCCCCCCATCCCCGTAACTCACCAAGCCCGGAAACTTCCCTGAAGTATCGGCAACCGAGATCCGGGGTCAATCTTGTATGTAAACGAATTCTGCTCAGCCAGCCCATAATAGCTTTTGTCGAAGAAGGTATGTGACCGCCCATGTGGAGCATCGGATAGGTTACTATGGCATTTCTTAGGTTGAGCTGCCCATATGCGTGAGGACGATTTGCGGGGCCGGTCAACTCGAACATTCCACTCTTATAATCCCCTGATAATGCAAGATATCCGCCCCATGATTTCTCCATTAGTCCCGCAATAACTATCCAGAAGCCATCCGGTTCAGTTAAAATCTGAAAAACACCTATGTTATAACCAAAAACCACCATCGGCTCCTCACCTTTGAAAGGGTTTGCGTCGCGGTTGGAAATGGTCACGGGTGCGTCATCTATGGTGAAATCCAATCGGTTAATTCCAACCTTACCAAGAGAATCTAATGAAATGTCAGCTTCAAGATTTCCAACGTTACGAATTACCTGATCGAGTTCCACACCTCCTTTGTGCATAATAAGCTGTCCATCGACAAAGCGAGGCTTTTTAATTGTCCCACCGAGGTGCAAATCGAGGCTTCCTTCACCGACTGAATTGCTGAAAAGTGGCGTCAGTTGGGGCAGAAATTTCATCAGGCGACCTTCAAGTGCAATATCCATATCAATCGAACGCTGCGAAGTAAGTGGGAGTTCCCCTGAAACCGTGCCGAATGCTTCACCCCAGTCAACTATAAGGGAATCAAAATTAAGAACAGGATTATGACTGTTTAAGCCTGATAAAGATACATTAGCAGATAGATTTCTAAAAGAAAGAGGGCCAAGCTTGCCAGAATTCATTGATAATGTTCCGCGTGCCTGACGCGAAGTATCAGTATTATCGAGATTAATAGAGAAATCACCCTTTCCGGAAATTGGTATGTTCAACCCTGAGAAGGCTTTAACCAATCTGCCAACCTCTCCGTCGCGCCCGGAAGCTGTGAAATTGATACGGTTTTTATCACTGTTGTAATCGCCGGAACCTGTTAAAAGTGAAGAAATTTTATATCCAAGATTTAGCCTAACTATTTGATATTTACCGCTGTCGCCTTTTAGGCTCATGTTTGCCCAATACCCCGGATCGCTGTAAATGATGCCGGAAGTTACGTGAATATCGGTAGATAGACTGGGTGACGAAAGTGGCCCCGACAATTCCAGATGCGCATTGATTAACCCACCAAACTTTCCACTTAGTTTTGGAGCGGCTAATGCAATTGCTCGCTCAGCGCTAAATTGCGTTAAAGACACAACAACTGAGTCAAATCTTTTTGCCAAAAAGTTATAGGAACCTGAAGCCTTAAAGAATTGCGAATCGGAAGCTGTATTACTCAATGTTGCTTGTATCACTGTAATTACATTGTCTTCCATGACACCTTCCGACTCAAGGATATAAGTCACTTCATCAGAGAAAGCAATATCAGATATTCCTTTCCAGGCAACGTTTCCGTCTTGTGCGCTAATCTTAAAATCTGATTTTGCAGTAAGTCCCGTCTCAATATTACTAAAAGCAAGCCTTAATATCCCGATTACCGGAAAATTTGTTGCCGTAACATCAAATTTTTCATAGCGATGGAGTGGTAATTGGTAGAAAACGTTCGCAGCCAGAACCTCTTCTCCATCACTTGTCTTCAACGTACCCTTCGATAATTCAATACTTTGCGAGGATATTTTTACATTCGCTCCACCCCTCAATTTTTGTCGGTTTTGAAGATTGATAACTGTGGTAAAAGAGCCGACCCAATCGGTTCCGATTTTAGACACTTTCCAGCGTAACTCCGCGCCAGATAAGGGATTCAAGGATTCGGCAATCACTGAACCTTCGAGGTCTGAAGACGTGCCTCGCACATCAATTTTTATGTCGTATTGAAAGAGTTTATCCGGTAAATATCCTGATTTAACAATATCTTGCAACAGATATTGCGGATCTCGAACCGATAACAATAATGGGATTTCATCTTCAAAATTATAGCTAAAAGAAAGGCTTCCGCGCTGTTCGGCCTTAGACTCGGATCTGACCTCTAACTCATTGTCTGCAAGCGTCATTAAGAGTTCAAGTCGTTTTGCGCCTTTTTCATCCATTATGGAGCCCTCTCCTCCACCACGCCACTCATCTTCCTCCCTTGTCACATCGAAAACTACTGATAATTCAGGACTGGAAATGGAGGACCAGAGAGGCGTCTCATGGATGCTCCATTTCTTTAAAAACTGCCCTTTTAAATCAACATTTCCGGTGGAAAAATCTGCTTCCCCTGTGATGTTTAACTTACCATTTTCAATATATGTACTGAAAGCATCAGTAGTTACGACGCCATCATGAATTGTGATTAATGAGTGAATCTCATCCAAATTTACACCTGAAATGCCGATTCTATCAGACTCGAGTTCTACACTACCCCCCCAATGATCCCCCAGCCCGATTAATGAGGCCGTCAAATCGACCCCGCCCTCGAGACCCGCCTCGCTGTCCAAGACGTCGTCGACCGTCGCCAGATCCATTCGCGATGTGAGGGATGCGGACCATGATCGATTGAAGAGGTCATCGATGGTCGCCCTGAACTTTACCTCGTTTTCGCTGAGTAGAACCTCACCATCAAGTCGCACCATCTGGCCGAAGATGTCACCGGTGAAGGTACCGGCTGAAATTTCGAGTTTATCATCAAAATTTGCGCTGATGTTGTCACCATAAAACTTGCCGCCATATCGAAGATCAGCACCCCCCCAGACATCGATTGTCAGAGCTAATTTTCCGGAGATAAGCTCAAGATTTTCGAATTTATCAGCGATGTGGGTTTTTTGTAACTCGGGAATTTCGGTACGTATAGTCGCGAAGAATTCGCCCGTAGTAACATCAGCACTGCCATCGACATTAATGTCGGTCTGTCCCAGAGAAGGAATGGTCGCCTTCATGTTTAGCACGGAATGGGTTGGGTCGATCAGATCGATCTGCCCGGTGATTTGCTCGACCAGCATCCTGTCGGCGCGGTCACTGACGACAGAGCCTTCGATTACACGGATGCGGCGAATCACTTTCAGGGCTGAAAGTTGCCTTAGTGCGTAGGGTTTATAGACGAAGATATTGGCGAGAGTATCGGAGGAATCGGTCGAAACAATTGAAAAACGGGGTTCGATCAACTCGATTTCTTCGATTGCGCCTTCCCAATCGAAGACGCCTTGAAGGAGATCGTAGGGCGAAAGTCGAATCGAAGCGGCTTTGAGGTTGATATGGAGGTTTGGCGCGGGATCAAGCGTCACATCGTGCAGAACGACGGAGCGGGGATATAGCGAAATTGAAGAGAGGTCGAACGTCTCGCCCAATAATGGCCTCAGGTTGGAGACAATTTCAGAGCGAATGCGTTCGCGGCCGCCAAGAAAAAACCAGAATACCGCGAGCGAAAAGAGCGCCAGCATTCCGAGAGTGAAGATGACAGCAAAAACGCGGGTGAACTTCTCATGGGCATTCAAACCTCAGACTCCAGAGCGCATTCGCCCCTTGGGATCCAACAACTTACGCAACACCGGAGATATCCTGCCAGCGGCTTTGGGCAGTGTAATCGGGTATCCATAAGATTTCCATTCAGATTGAGGCTGGCAGCGAAAAATCGCCTTTAGAATGACGCCGAGATTCCCACGGCTGCCGGTGAAGAGGTGGCGAAGATCGTACCCGGCAACATCCTTGATGCAACGTCCGCCAAAACCCAGTTGCTCGCCATCGGGCATGGCGACGGTTATGCCCAATAGGGACTGCGTCCAGCCATCTCTGCCGCCACTGTGGCGGGAGGAGATGCCTGCCAAACGTCCGCCAATAGTCCCGTTCTCGAATCTTTCCCATGCCGGTACGACCATGCCGACGGTTGCCAAACGTTGCCGCGATTCGGCAAGCCCCCAACCGGCAGAGATCTCGACGACCTGATCTTCGGCAGAATACTCGAAGTGTTCGACCAAGCGGGTCGTCAAGAGAATCAGTGCGTCGGTGGGCGGCGAAAATTCCTGCGGAAAACTCGTTCCCTGACCGATCACCATGACTTCACCCGGATAACCTTGCAGAAGTTTTGCGACTTCTGTCTCTTTGGTAGGTGCGATAGCCGGAAAGTTGGCATCGACCCATAGATCGATACCCAAGAGGTCTTTGAGGCGTTCTTTGAGTCGCTCGGGATTGGCGGGAGTTGCCCCAGCCGCTCCTTCAGCCGCGCTCACTTTTCACCTGTTCGCTTGTCATACCAAACCTCCGTTCACGCGATTGGAACTGCCTTATACAATCGAATAATTCGGCACGGCCAAAATCGGGCCAGTACTTCTGAGTGACGACAATTTCCGTATAAGCCAATTGATAGAGGAGAAAATTGCTGAGGCGCATTTCTCCTGCTGTTCGGATCAGCATATCGGGATCGGGCAACCCTACGGTGTCGAGATAGTTGCCGAAAGCGACTTCATCGACCTCTTTTTGTCCCGAAGCAATGACGCGATTGACTGCCCTTGCTATTTCCCGTCTTCCTGAGTAGGAGAGGGCGAGAACCAAGATCAATCCGTCCATACCTGCCGTTTCAGTTACGCCTCGCTCCATTGCGCGGCGAGGACCTTCGGGGAGGGAATCAAGCTCGCCAATTATGCGGAGGCTGACGCGATTTTTCTTCAGATCTTCGAGTTCGCGCTCGATAGCCTCGACCAACAGCTCCATCAGAGCCTTGACCTCGAAGACGGGACGGCGCCAATTTTCCGATGAAAATGTGTAAAACGTCATCACTTCGACGCCGATTTCCCTGCCTATTTCAACCATTTTCCGGACAGTTGTTACGCCTTGCCTGTGTCCTGCGACTCTCGGCAACCCCCGTTCACCCGCCCAGCGGCCATTACCATCCATAATGAAGGCGATATGGCGTGGTATCGTCCCGTCCAAAGGCACGTTTGCCGTACTTGTTTTACCGGGAGACCGCCTGCCGAGCAAGAGCTATTTACCCGCTTGGATAGCGTCGAGTTTTGCCCGGATCTCGTTACCCAATTTGACCTGTTCACTGTTATAGTAGGCGGCCATCAGATTTTTGATGGCTACCATGTTTTTCGGATCGAGTTCGTGTGCCTTTTTCAGGAAGGGAATCGATTCTTTCCAGATTTTGTCGGTGACGAGGATTGTTCCGAGATTGAGATTGGCGTCGAAATTTTCGGGGTCGATTGCCAAGACTTCACGATAGATTTTGGAGGCGCCTTTGAAGTCTTCTTTTTTGATCAGGAAAAGGGCTTTGTTCATCAGCATGGCGCTGTTGTTTTTGAAGTGTTTGGTCGCATCGTCGATCAGGGCGATGGCGCCGTCGTGGTTATTTTGCTCTTCATAGACGGCAAGCAAAAGGTCGTGGGTGCGGAGGTAAGTGGCGCTGTCAGCGACCGGATTGCTACGGGTCAGAAGATCTTTGCCCCATTTCATTGTGTTGGCGTTGTCTTTTTTGTTGCTATAGGAAGCAACGAGAACTTCGCGGGTGGTTATGTCGGCTGAGTCGGGGTGTTCCTTTGAGACCTCAATGAGAGCATAACTGATTGCCCGATCATACCTTTCGGCGTTGTAGGAAGTGACTGCGGCGTGCTGGTAAAGTATTCTCAGGTTGGGTTCGATGGCAATTGCGATATCGACATTTGCCAGTGCCGCGTCAAAGTTCGAGGTGTCGGCGGCGTCGGCGGAACGCTTCAGAAACTTCCGAAAGAGCATGTCGCGGCTTTCGTGAATTTTTTCGGCGAAAAGGTTCGAGAGAGCGAGCGAAGAATCGTAACAGGCGGACATTTTGGTGTAGAGATCGAGCAAGGACTTGGTGGGGTCTTTCTCGGCCATTTGAGCCTGCTGTTCGTAGATCATGCCTTTCAGATAGAGCGGCTCGGCGGAAGGGCCTGTGCGGGCGAGCTCGACGTTGATGGCGGCCATGGCGCGATCCCAGTCGCGTTCATTGACGGCGATGCGGGCGGTGCGAAGCTCGGGCGTGATACAGCCGGCGATCAAGACTGTTAGTGTAATTCCGGTCAGGAGGGATTTGGTAAATTTCATTGGTACCTCGAATATGATTCGGTATGGTTCATCGGGCGGACAAGAGTGTCCGCCCTCCAAGGTGATCATGCTGCCGACCTCGGCGGGTCGGCAGTGGAGGCGCAAGCAAGCTTGCGCACTCCCTGGCAAACTAAAAGCTGTAATGGGGCTTGAAAAGCCCGCGGTCGGTGACGAAGGCGGTGATAAGCCCGGCGTCAACGACGTCGAATGCCGGGTTGTAAACAGCTATGCCGGGCGGCGCGGATTCTTTCCCAGCGAAATGAGTCACCTCTGTGGCGACTCGCTCTTCGATTTCGATCTGCTCTCCCGATGCGGTTCCGGAGTCAAACGTCGTGAAGGGAGCGGCAACGTAAAAGGGAACTCCAAATTTACTACAAGCGAGCGCCAGTTGCAAGCTTCCAATCTTGTTAGCTGTGTCACCATTAGCGGCGATGCGGTCAGCACCAATGATAGCGAGGTCGATCCCGCCTCGCTTCAGGAGACTTGCTGCTGCTCCATCGACCAGCAACGTTGCGGGGATGTTGCTTTGAATAAGCTCCCAAGCGGTGAGTCTTGCGCCTTGCAGTAAAGGTCTTGTTTCGAGGGCGAAGACCTCGCTGACTTTACCGGCGTCGAATGCTTTGGTGATGACGCCCAGTGCTGTGCCTATGCCTGCCGTTGCGAGAAAGCCGGTGTTGCAGATGGTGACGATTCGGGCGTCAGCAGGGACAAGGGGAAGACCTGCCGCGGCGATCAATTCGCAACGATTGCGGTCGTCGTCGTGGATAGCGATCGCCGCATATTCGAGAGTCGAAACAAGTGCTTCGACAGGAGCTGATTCGAGGGCTAACTGCATAATAGCGAGAGAGTTGAAGAGATTGACTGCCGTTGGGCGGGTCGCTCTCAAGATCTCGATAGATGTAATCAATCTCTTAACAGCATCTGGATGATCTACGACGATACGGGCGTAAGAGGCGACTGCGAATGCCGCGGCGACGCCGATCAGAGGTGCGCCCCGGATGGCAAGCGTCTTAATAGCTTTGGCAACGACACGGAAATCATCAGTTTCGATTATTTCCAACCGCCCTGGCAGGTAGCGCTGATCGATGAAGCGAATCTTGCCATCACGATAGTCAATGGCTGAACGGGGAGGGAAAGGGATCAAAACTCGGTCATCTCAATGAATTGACGGTAACGCTCATGGACTTCCTCTTCGGTCAACGTCTCAAGGCGGCGCATGCTGAACTCTTCGACGGTGAATGAGGCGACGACCCCTCCATAGACGACGGCGCGGCGCATGTTCATCGGGTCAAAATCTCCCGTTGCGGCGAGGTAACCCAACATGCCTCCGGCAAAGCTGTCACCGGCTCCGGTGGGGTCTTTGGGGTTCGCCAGCGGGAAAGCAGGGCAAAGGAAAGGGACGCCTTTTTGACTGAAGAAAACAGAGCCGTGTTCGCCTTTTTTGACGACGACATACTTGGGGCCCATCTTCATCAGCTTCGCGGCACCTTCGAAGATGGAGTTTCCACCGACCAAAAGCGCCAGCTCTTCGTCGTTCAAAAGGACAAGATCGACTTTTTTCAGAATGCTCTCAACGCCCGACCGAGTGCCGCTGATCCAGTGATTCATCGTATCGAAGGCGACGAAACGCTTGCCTTTCATCTGCTCGAGGACTCCCTCCTGCAGATCGGGGTGGATGTTGGCGAGCATCAGAATCTCGGCGTGAGCGGCTGCTCGCGGGAGTTTGGGGCTGAAGCCCTCAAAGACGCCAAGCTCGACGGTGACGGTGTCGCGGATGTTCATATCGGCGTGGTAGCGTCCGTGCCAGCGGAAGGTTTTGCCAGGGGCGACTTCCAAGCCGGAGAGGTCGCAGCCTCGTTCCTTCAGGAATTCAATTTGATCCATGTCGAAATCATCGCCAACGACAGCGACAATATGCACCGGGGCAAAGAGCGACGCCGCCGCGGCAAGATAAAGTGCCGAGCCGCCGAGAGCATTATCGGCGTGGTCGCTTTGGGTCTCGATTGTGTCGAGGGCGGCTGAGCCGACGACGGTGATATGAAGTTTGTTTGCCAAGTGGGTGATTTAGTTAGCTGTTATTTAGGGATATTTGTGTTTGGAGCAGGGGCGGACGAGGGCGTCCGCCTGGCCGAACATTTTAGAAAGCTGTCACACGAGACGTGTGACAGCACGGGCGGACAAGAATGTCTGCCATCCAAGAAAAAGACAGACAAGGACATCTGGCAGCGGGATTCTTTTAGGAAATTTGGGCGACTGAAGTCGCCCCTACCCGGAATCAATGACAGACAAGAATGTCTGTCCTCCCCGAATCAGTTACATCTTTTCCGGCGCTTCGACGCCGATCAAGGCGAGGCCGTTTTTCAGGACGGAAGCTACCGCCCGGCAGAGGTCAAGCCTTGCGGCAGTGAGGATTTTGTCATCGGTGATGACGCGATGCTTCTGGTAGAAGTGATGGAAAGCCTTCGAGACGTCGGCGAGGTAGGTCGTCATCAGGCTCGGCTCAAGGCTCCGCACTATCGAAGATAACGTCAGGGGATAGAGCGCCAAGGCGCGGATCATGTCGAGTTCTTCGGCAGAACTTAAAAGCGGGTAGTGCGCGGTCGCGTTTGCCCCCAAGCCCTCGGCTCCGGGCTGCCTGAGGATGGAACATACTCGGGCGTGAGCATACTGGACATAAAAGACCGGGTTTTCGTCGGAATTCTTTTTGGCAAGCTCGATATCAAAGTCGAGTGGGGTCGATATTTTGCGACGGAGGAAGAAATACCGCGCCGCATCGACGCCAACCTCATCAACCAGCTCGTCGAGCGTGACCATCTGACCGGCTCGCTTCGACATCTTGACAGGCTCGCCGTCACGCATCAGATTGACCTGCTGGACAATCGTCCCGATGTAAAATCCGTCTGGCAAACCGAGCGCCTTCAATGCGGCAGTCAAAGTGATGATCGCGCCGTGATGATCGGGACCCAACAACACCACTGCCTTTTCAAAGCCACGCTCGAACTTATCGATATGATAAGCCATATCGGGGACGCGGTAGGTGGGTCTTCCCTCAGAGGTGACCATTACGCGGTCATCGGTATCGCCAAACTCCGAGCTTTTGAACCAGAGTGCCCCGTCTTTTTCGTAGGCATCTCCTGTATTCCTCATCTTCGCAACTACAGTGCTGACCTTACCTGAATTGTGGAGCGCCCCCTCCTTGTACCACAAATCGAAAACGACGCGGAATCTTTCGAGTTGCGTCCGTTGTTGAGTCAACATCCAGTCGGACGCCCAATTACCGATCTGCTCGTCGGTCGTGTTTTTGACCAGGTAATCGGTTGAAATGTGATGAAGTGTAGGAGCAACGTGGTCTTGGGCGATAGACTGATGCGCCTCGATCCACGCCTGGGCAATATCCCTGACATACTCGCCATGATAGCCGTCTTCGGGGATTACGGCAGTCTCAAGGTTCTCGATGATCTGGTGGTAACGCGCTTTGACCGAAGCACCTAACAGTCTTACCTGTCGCCCTGCATCGTTGAAGTAGTACTCGCTCCGTGCGTCGAAGCCTCGTTTGCGGAAGATGTTGACCAGAGCTGCGCCAATCGAAGCCGCCCTCGCGCTGACGACGTTCAACGGGCCTGTCGGATTGGCGGAGACAAACTCGAAGTTCCACTTAGCGCCTTTGCCTTCGTCACTACTGCCAAACCGTTCCGGGTCTGCAAGTATTTCAGCCAATAGTGTGTGAAAGTAGTCGTTGCTGAGGTGAAAATTGATGAACCCGGGGCCAGCTATTTCAACCTTTTCCACTCCGTCGGCAGTTGCGGAAAATCGCTCGATGATTTTCTCCGCAAGATCGCGAGGCTTCATTCCCATTTCGGTTGCATGGATCATCGCCACATTTGACGAAAGATCGCCAAAACCTTTCTGGCGGGGAATCTCCAGCTTGACATCGCCTTCGGTCGATGCTCCAAGCGTTGCAAGAACAGCCTTTATCGACCCGACAATCTGATCTTCGATTGGCCTTCGAATCACTCCTCCAGACCTTTCACCTCGATCTGCGGCGCATCGCCCCAGAGGCGTTCGAGAGAGTAGTACTTTCTCGCCTCTGGTTGGAAGACGTGAACTACGAGATGGACATAGTCCATCAGAATCCACTTGCCGGTTTCAGCTCCTTCGACGTGGATCGGCTTCCAGCCAATCTTGCGCAACTCGTCTTCGATGTGATCAACGATAGCTCGTGCATGGACGTCAACCGAACCGGTGCAGATCAGAAAGTAGTCGGTAAAGTCGGTTACTTTGCGCAGATCGAGCAGGACGATATCGGAAGCCTGTTTTTCGGCGGCCATCAACGCTGCGCGACGGGCAATAGTTCTGGGGAGTAATTTGCGGGGGTTACCTGCCAAAGGGAAGCCTTTTGTTATCGGAACCGATGATAAGCGTCAGATCGACATCCAAGCCCGGCGGAGCGGCTTTTCGTTTGATCTTCGACTCGTCGATGCCGAGCATTCGTGCCATGTCGCGTGCTGCGGAGGCGTTGCCGCTGCGGTTCAGGACCTCGCTGCTACGGTAGTCCTGCCGGTCGGCGTTGCCTACGTCCCGCACGTCGTAATCGTTGCGCTCCATCCATTGCTGGGCGCGTCTTGCGATACCGGTTTTGCCGCAGCCGTTCAAGATTTGCACCTTGACTTTGGAGGCAACGACGGGCTCGCGAACAGGTTCACTGACAGGAAGCTCGGTGACGCCGGGCTCGCTGACGTAACCCTTCGATGGGGATTCGGTGTAAAGCTCGTCCAGCGAAGCGTCTTGCTTTTCCACCACTTGAGCCGAGCCGCCTGAACGATCCCGGTAGCGGTCAACCCAAAGGCCAATAGAGAGGACGATCTGAACGACCATTAGAGCGATCAAAAAGTCGAGCCGGATGCGAGTCCGACGTTCGGGATCTTCTGTAGGAAATTTCATAAATCTATCTTTGTTGATTTCAGAGCATTACTCGAAGTAGTAAAGGTTTACGTCACAAATACTTCGACAAACTTGAAATGGAAAAGGAAGAATCGTACTCAGTGCTGGCAGACGAGGGCGTCTGCCAGCGGAGATTCATCAGACGGCGCACGGGGGCGTGTGCCTGGACAATTTTGGCTGAAGCAAGCTTCAGCACTCCGGAAAGAAGGGTGGGTTGAAACCACGCCCTCCAAGGAGACAGACAAGAATGTCTGTCCTCCCCGAAGACTCTTCAACAATCTTATTCAAACCTAATATACAAAAAAGACCGAAGCAATTCTGCTCCGGTCAATCGGTTCAGCATTTCTTTGAACATTAACGAGGTGTCTGAGACTCCGGAAAAACAGACTCGGCGCTTTCGAACATCGAATTCCTACCGGAATAGCGGTTCAAGCCGTAATATCCGGGAGCCTGAGCGATCTCGATGCGGAAGTGCATATTGTTCGACGGGCGATAATCCAAGGCAACGCCGCCGATGAAATCGGACGACATGGCTGGCGCGCCGGAACCGCTGTAGCGCGTTCCCATCATGCCGAGGGTGAAACTTAGCGACACGGGGTCTGAGACGCGGTAATGAGCCGTCGATGAGTAAAGGCTCTGCATCAGCGATCCACCACCAAAGCCGACTACGCCCATTTGCACGGAGTGGTCAAAGGTGACGCGGCTTGGATCGATCAGCCCAAGCGAAGACGACCGGGTCGCCTTGCCGAGGTAATCGCCAAAAGAGGGCGATCCGCCACCATACCGAGGGGCTGATGTAGCCGAAAGAGCAGCAAGGGCAATGAAGGTGATTGCTAAGAGAAAGTTCCGCATCGATTGAATTCCTGATGAAAATGACAGACGGGAATGTCTGTCCTCCCCAATATATGTTTCTTGCTGTCAGACGAGGGCGTCTGACAGCGGAACCAAAGACGGACGAGGACGTCCGCTTGGCTGCATTTAGAGCTCATACAGGGTTAAGTTAATCTATTTCCGAGCTAAAGTCAACTCGACTTGCATCTCAACCATTCCGACTCCAACGCCTTCAACTGATCGGGGCTGTTGATTCCTTCGACTTCGAGTGCGTCGGCAACGATATAACCTGCCTGCTTCTCCCCCCACCCGGCAAGGACGGCTATCGTATCGGTCAGATAAAATTCGCCAGCCGCGTTGTCGTTCTTCACGTTCTCCAACGCCTTGAACATCTTCGCGTTGTCGAAAAAGTAGATCCCGGCATTGACCTCGCCAACCAATCGTTGTTCGGGCGTGGCGTCCTTATGCTCGACAATCCCGACAAGGTTGCCGCTACCATCTCGCAAGATTCTGCCGTAGCCTTCGGGCGTCGCCGGAATGAAGGTGAAAACTGTGGCAACCGATTGGGTTGACTGGTGAAGTTTGTGAGCCTCAACGATGGAGGATGACTTTAGCAGGGGTACGTCACCGGAGAGGATCAGTACGTCGCCGCGATAACTGCCCAATAGATTCTTACACGCCTGAACGGCGTCACCGGTTCCGAGCTGTTGCTCCTGAATCGCGTACTCGACATTCATTCCCGTGGTTGCTTCGATGACGAGGTCGCGCCCGTGGCCTATCACAAGCACAATTTTATCGGACCCGACAGACTTTGCCTGATCGATAACGTGGTGGATAAGCGGCTTTCCGGCGAACGGGTGAAGGACCTTGGGGAGATCGGACATCATCCTCTTCCCCATTCCGGCGGCGAGGATGATGGTTGCGAAGTTGTTGGGCATTGTGTGTTTAGAGTAGTTCTATGTTGTCGATGAGGCGTGTCTTGCCGACGTAAACGGCGATTGCGGCGCGGGCTGGTCGCGCAATTTTCTCGATAGCCGTGAGGGTCTCGCTATCGACTATATCTACGTATTCAATCCTGATGCGCGAGTCGCTCTGCAACGCCTTTTCAATCTCCGCCGCCAATTTTCGTGCATTTTTGTCGCCCGCAGAACAAGCCTCCCTTGAGGCAAACAATGACCGTGAAATAGTCAGCGCACTCGCGCGTTCTTCCGGTGAGAGATAGACATTTCGCGACGACATCGCCAACCCGTCGCTCTCGCGGATAGTTGGCCCGAAGATAAGCTTCACTGGGACGTTCAGATCGGCGACCATGCGCCGGATCACCATCGCCTGCTGGAAGTCCTTTTGCCCGAAAGCGGCGACTGAACACCCAGTCACGTTGAAAAGCTTCAGCACGACCGTCGCAACCCCTCGGAAGTGACCGGGGCGGAAACTGCCGCAGAGCGGCCTCTGCAACTCCTCAACCTCGACGTAGGTTTGGAAGCCGGGAGGATAAACCTCATCTGGTGGCGGAGAATAGACAACCTCGCACCCGGCGGCTTCGAGCAACTCCAAGTCGCGCGCCTCGTCGCGTGGGTAGCGGGAAAGATCTTCGCTGGGCCCAAACTGGATCGGGTTGACGAAGATCGAGGCGGCTTTGACGTCGCACTGCCCGTCCAGCAAGTTCATCAGGCTGAGGTGGCCCTTGTGGAGGTAGCCCATGGTCGGGACAAGGCCGAGTCGCCTGCCGTGCGACTGGAGGTCGGCGGCATAGCGGCTCATTTCGGCGGTGGCGCGGATGACTTTTATCGGGATGATTGCTCCAGAATTATACCAGTCAGACGAAACGTCTGACTGCACGACTATGAAAATAGCGACCAGCCGGACATTAAGTCAAGCAACTTAGGAAATTGTGTAATGAGCCCTTGATTATCAATGCGGGAATTGTTATCATATAACATATGAACGAACATCAATATGAAAGAACTCCTGACAATCTGACGCTGAAGACGGCGGAGATCTTCAAGATCCTCTCCGACCCAACGCGGCTGAAGATCATTCAGGCGCTTCAAGAGGCGGAGCTGTGCGTCGGCGATATTGCGCTTCAGACCAGCTTCACGCAATCGACGGTCTCGCATCACCTCAAGACGCTCCGCGAAGCAAACCTCGTTGGACTCAGGAAGGCTGGGAAGCAGTCGTATTATCGGCTTGCCGACAGCCATGTCTCGGCATTGTTGGCAGTAGCGAGGGATCATGCCCGTGAGTCGATCTAAGACTTCGCATGAACACAGATCAATATAAACACCTAAAAGGACTTCGATGAACAGTACGGGTAATTACGGCTTCCAGATGACGACATCCCTCTCATTTGATGATACGATCAACAAGGCGACCGAGTTTCTGAAAGATGAAGGTTTCGGCATCCTGACCGAGATAGACGTGACGAAAACATTGAAAGAGAAGATAGATGTCGATTTCAAGCCGTTCCGCATCCTCGGAGCTTGTAACCCGGCATTCGCGCATCGGTCGCTCTCGGCAGTCCCGGAAGTGAGCGTTTTCCTGCCGTGCAACGTCGTCGTCTGGGATGAAGGCACACATCGCGTCGTGTCGGTGCTGAACCCGGAGGTGATGTCCACAATCATTATCAACGACCAGCTTGAAGCAGTTGCCAGCGAAGTCTCTGCCAAACTCCAAAAGGTCCTGGTCCGTCTTGAGGAATTGCAGCCCGATGCCTGAGTCCCGCTGGAATATCGAGGGGATGTGTTGTCCCAACTGTGCCACCAAGATCGAGGGAGCTGTTAGTAAAATCGCTGGCGCGGGGTCGGTGAGGGTCGACTATATCAACAAGTCGATGCGGGTTAACGACGAAACCGTACCCGCTGAGGTCGTCGAAGCGACGGTCAAGGAGCTTGGCTATAAGGCGGTCAAGCCGTCGCCAGGAAAGATTGAATTGGCTTTATCGACGTCGTGGCTTTCGAAGGAACAGCGGCTCAACCTTCTATGGATAGGACTTGGGGCGCTTGCCATAGCGGTGGGTGGGATTGGGCGGTGGCTCGGCTGGTCAGATTTTGTGACCATTCCGCTGATCGTGGTTGGGGCATTGCCTGGGCGGGCGATCTTTGTCAATGGCTTCCGGTCAGTGATGAGGTTCAGCCTCGACATGGACTTCCTGATGAGTTCCGCCGCCGTCGGGGCTGCCGCTCTTGGTGAGTGGACCGAGGCGGGGGTCATCGTGATGCTGTATACGGTCAGCGAGTTATTGGAAGAGCTTAGCGTTGAACGATCTCGCAAGGAATTGAAGTCGCTGATGACGCTCGCTCCGCGGAAAGCGTTTCTCATCAGCGGTCAGGTGACCATAGAGGTTGCCGCAGATTCGCTCAAGCAGGGCAACCGCGTCCTCGTGAAGCCCGGCTCGATCATCCCGGTTGACGGGAAGATCGTCTCAGGTCAAACCAGCGCCAATCAAGCGTCACTGACGGGGGAATCTATGCCCATCGAGAAAAAGATCGGCGACGCGGTTCTTGCGGGGTCGATCAACGGCTCGGGGGCAATAGAGGTGGTGACGGAAAAGGCTCCGGGCGAGACGATGCTTGACCGGGTCATCAGTCTGATTACCGAAGCGCAAGGAACGCGGACGCCTTTGCAGACATCGATTGAGCGTTTCGCAAAATACTACACGCCAGCCGTTTTTGCCATGGCGGTGCTTGTCGCAGTTGTCCCGCCATTGGTTGGAGCTGGAGCGTGGGGAGTCTGGATTTATCGGTCTTTGACGCTGTTGATGATCGCCTGCCCGTGTGCGCTGGTGTTGGCGACGCCGATTGCGCTCGTCTCGGCGATGGCGAGCGCGGCGAAAAGAGGCGTCCTCGTGAAGGGCGGCAGGTACCTTGAGGTGCTTAGCAGCATACCAGTGATAGCGTTCGACAAGACGGGAACGATCACATTGGGGAGGCCCGCCGTCGATAGCGTCCACCTGCTGGACGGAGTTGCGCCGCGTGAGATGATCCGCCTGGCCGGATCGGTGGAGTTTCATAGCGAGCACCCGATTGCTCACGCTGTGTTGGCACGGGCTAAGGAGGACGGTATCGAGTTGACTGCGCCGACGAACTTTGAGACGATACCGGGACGGGGTGCCAAAGCAACCGTCGGTGAACAGCAGGTTTATGTCGGGAGCCATGCGCTGTTTGAGGAGCGCGGGCTTTGCGACGAACGCATCCACGAGGTGCTTGCGGGGGTGGAGGGATCGGCGACGACAGCGATGCTGATCGGGAGACAGGAAGGTTTGATCGGGCTGATTGGGATTGCCGACCAGATCAGGCCTGAATCGACGCAGGCGGTGCGGTCGCTGAAGGATCAGGGAGTGCGGCACGTTGCGTTGCTGACGGGCGACAACCACCGGACGGCAGAGGCTATCGGGAGGGAGATTGGAGCAGACCTCGTCAGGTCGGAACTTCTGCCGGAACAGAAGATCGATGCGGTTCGGGCTTTGCAGAAGGAATACGGGAGTGTGGTGATGGTTGGGGACGGAGTGAACGACGCGCCGGCGTTGGCGGCGGCGGACGTCGGGATCGGGATTGGCGGGACGGGTTCGGATGCGGCACTGGAGACTGCCGACGTGGTGCTGATGAGTGGCGGGATTGGCCGCCTGCCGTGGCTGCACAGGCTTTCGACGCGGTCGCGGCGGATAATTGCCGCCAATATCGGGTTGGCACTTGGGGTGAAGGCTGTCTTCCTCGTCCTCGCCGTGACAGGAAACGCGACGCTCTGGATGGCACTTTTTGCGGATACCGGAGTGGCGTTGTTGGTTATTGGGAACGGGTTAAGGTTGTTGAGGGAGTAGGGGACGGGGCTCCGTACCCGTCCTCTGCCGACCCGCCGCAGTCGGCAACACATCACGGAGTGCAAAAGCTTGCTTGTGCCTACTTACTGTTTGTAGCCAGGCGGCCAGCTTCGCCGAGCGGGTGAATCTCTCTGTAGGACAGGTTCTCAACATGTCACCCATGTAAAGCACTTGCGTGGACTGCATTTCACCGCTATATTAATCCAGTCTGTTCCATAATAAAACAACGCTTATAAAATTGTTCTGCCGACACAAGGAGTTAGAGGATTTCAAATTGAAACTAATGCTCGATAAACAGGCAGACGCGCTCTATTTGACTCTCGGCGAATCACTCGCCTTTGAATCCGAAGAGGTCAGTCCCGGCATTATCGTTGACTACAGCAAGGATGGAAAGGTTGTCGGGATCGAAATGCTCTATCTTTCACGCAGGTCACCAGAAGTCGATCTGACGCGGTTTCTCTATGAGACGGTTGAGGAGGTAAAGGCAGTTGCGTAGGAAATTTGGTTTTATAATATTGGGCATATTCCTACTAACATTGCTTGTTTTCTTTCTTCCCAATGCCATAAAAAACATCGAATTGAGCAGAATACATCAGGCAGAGCTTCACCGTAAACAATCAATGACCAAAGCAATTAGTGAAGGTAAGCTCTTTATAGATCAAGTTGACCATTCGTGGGATACGGAGAATAATTCTGTTCGATTTGAGGCGTTTCTACGAAATACAAGTCATCAGAACATAACAGGTGAATTAGTCGTTTCGCTTCACCTGGATAAATCTAAACTTGAATTTAAATATCTCAATGTTAGGTTTTCACGTAAGGTCAAGATCCGAAGGGTTGTATCCGAAGAAGAGGCTTTCGGCCCAGTTGTTGATAAACGATCTTGGGTTGACTACATACCGCCTAAGTCTAAAGCTGTGCCACTTCGCGAAGGTGATTCTTATCGAGAATCCCCAGAACAAATGAAACACCGACAGGTCACCTCTGCCTTGTTACAGTTAAAGTGGCGATCTAGCCTTGATTCGTCTGCACGCCAACAGGCAATACTTTCGTTTGTCGATAGAGGATTTCGCGTTCCTGAGGAATCACTATACGAGCCTGTATTAATATCAGAGGTAGATTCAGTCTATCGTATATCTACCCGAGTTCCAATTTCCTTAGACAATCTCGAAGGTGGGAACTTCTCGTTCCGGTTTGAGTTGCCTGAAAACGTAATGGGGCAAATGGCAAGTATATCGATTGACAGTCTTATTGCCCGGTAATCTTTCTATATTGAGATATAACGAAGCTCAAATGCACAATTACAGGCAAATTTCCAACCGGATTTTGGTTCCTGTCTTAAACCTAATCTGGGATGATCACTCCAAATCCGACGATTCCAAAGGCGAATATAAATTTGGTTGCTTCTCGGGAAAGATTGTACCATTTCTAATCGAAGATTATTTAAACTTTTTTCCCTGCCTTTCAATAAGGGACATCGAACGATTAGGAACGGAATCACAATGGAGTATCGAATTAATCGAATATGATGGTTTCAAACAGGATCTCCATCTTCTAGTAATGGCATTCAGAATCGCCTTTGACTATCCATTGGCTCTGCATTCATACCTTTATCCTGACGAAAACCCAGGAACTCCGTTTAATCCATCGATTAAAATGCGCGACATCTTTAGTTACGAAGAAGACGAAGCGAGGGATGCCAAATTATTGTTACTAACCGACCTCAAACATGTCGAGGATCTGTTTACAAGTCTAAAGGAGATGAGCGAGATTCAAGGACGTGCACACAATTCACTCTTCTTCTTAATGCGAGGCATGTTTGATTCACATGTAATTGGGTCAATTTTCTTATGGAGTGCAGCGTTGGAATGCATATTTGGGCTTGAGAAGGATCAAACCAAAGCAGCAGAAAAGATATGTAAGCGAATCACCAACTATCTTACCTCTAATGATTTCCCCGAGGCTAGAATCAAAAAATCATACAACTACCGTTCTAGACTGATTCATGGTCAGATGCATGACGTCTGGGATTCTAATTCGAAAAATAACGTTGCTAAATCGAGGGAATTATGGAAAATAGTACGTGCTTGTTTTCATAGGCTTCTTGTAAATAAGGATTTTAATAAACTCGCCAAAAATGAGAGAGAACTCTATTTAGACTCAATCGTCGAAACGCCTGAGCAGGTCGTTCGATCCGGTTATACCACTCCAAAATCACCATGAGATGTCATAAGTCGTAATTCCATTGATCGAATTAATTATTGGATTTGTCACACTTCTGTCACATTTTGTCACAATTCACAGCCATATACTGCCACGAAATACGACATTAGAAATTTTATAGATCATTGAATTACATGTTGTTAAGTGTGATATATTGTTGCGAAAAGTGGCAAAAGCCACTCTTGAAAACCGCCGCGAGAAATCGCTTGGGGGTTCGAGTCCCTCATCCTCCGCAGAAACCAGAAGCCGTCAACAACCAATGTTGACGGCTTTTTTACTGGATCCCCGCCTTCGCGGGGATGACAGACTATTAAGCGAATTCTCAAGCTTATCGTCACGCTGTAACAGTTACTGGACAGGCGATTACGGCATTGTGACGATGACGAGAGTATTATGTATCTGAGGCTAAGGAAACGCTGAAGCAAGGGTCAGCACTCCGAATAGAACGTGACCGCCGGAGACGGCGGTGCTACCGGAGCGAGGGTCTTGACCCCCTACTGGAAGTTGAAGATGAAGGGGAAAAGCACCACCACAAAGCCTGCCCAGACAAGGTACACCGGGACGTAGGACGTCTGCCAGCGCTCAAGCGAGGCGAACGTCCCACGCTTCAGCAGAAACCTCGCGTAAAGCAGTGCCGCTCCGCCAAGGTTGCTCAACAGGATCAAGTTCTCGCCTAACGCCGCTACCTTGTTGGGGCTGAAGCCAAACTCCGAGATTCGCTTCGATAGAGCCACCAGCGCGATAACATCGACCACCAACGCACTAATCACCAGCAGAAACTGCAACCGGTCGAACAGGTCGGGAGGAGCCATTGGGTCTCGCGCCGAGATCGAATAGAGCAACAACGCGAGAATCAACGCCAGCAACAGGTCGAAGCCGATCAGCAGGTCACGCTCGATCACGATGCCATTCCCCGACCAAAGCATCGCCACGAGGTAGCTTATCAGTAAAATCGCAAAGAGCGGCGTGAACAGACGCGTCAATACGGGAGCCATGTTCTCGATGATGCTCTGCTTCGCCTCCACCAGCCAACTGCTTATCACAATCGCCCCGGCTACTCCGCATGGCAACAACCACGTCTGGACGAACCACTCCGCATCAAGCCCAATCGATTGGAACGTGAAAACCGTGAAACCCGTCAGGACGCCTCCGCCGAGAGCGATCAACACAAGGTAAATGAACCACTCGCCCGTGAAACGGATCATGTTCATTCGCTGAGTATGACTGCTCCAGTTGCCGCCCATATAGGCGATTCCACAAACAAGCCAAAGCGCCATCGGCAAATGCAAAGCGGCAAGAATCTCGGTTGAGCCGAGTTGGACGAACGGGATTAGGTTCATCAACAGGCCAGCGGCAAGGAATGGGATGGCTACCTTCATGACTCCGACACGATCCATGCCACGCTTCCAGGCTAAAAATGCGGCAAGCATTGGCAGGACCAGGAGGCTGATGTTCCTTATGTAAAAGGACTCATCGTCGGGTGAACCATCAAACGTCACACCGAACAAATGGGGAAGTTTAACCGCGACTCCGGCGGCTATGGCGAATCCCACTGCGGCGAGTGCGTCGCGGAGGCTGCCGGATGAGTGTTCGCCGGCGCCCGTTGGCGCGACGAGTTGCTTCCAGAGGCGCTCGGAATACTCCTGAGCGAATTCATGCGACAGCGCGTTCAGGTCGCCCATCCGCTTGACTGCGACAAGGAACGCCTCGTCGTCAGTTAGTCCGGCTTCGCTCAGCGTGTTGATTTGCGAGCGAAGGTGATCTTCCAGTTCCTCAACATCGACAGAACTGATAGCAGCGTGACGCCGCAAATGTTCGCGCCACTGAATGATGCGGTCTTCGATGGTCAGCCTTTCCTCCACCCTGACGCTCGTATTGGTGCTTTTCATCAGCCGTCCTGTAGTGCAAGGTTTAGTTCGCTATGCCAAATGCCGCGCAATGCGGCATCGACGACATTCCACTCCCGCCGGTGTTGCTCCAGTTCGCGCTTGCCCTGGTCGGTTAAACGGTAGTATTTTCGTTGGCGGCCGATCTCCGACGTGCCCCAGGACGCCTCGATGAAGCCGTTGCGCTCAAGGCGGTGCAGGATCGGATAGAGCATGCCGTCCGTCCATTGCAGCTCGCCGCGGGTAAGCTCGCCGACGCGCTTGATGATCGCGTAGCCGTAGCTCTCGCCCTCGCTCAGTATCGCCAGGACGAGCGGGGTAGCTGACGCCGCGACGAGGTCTTTGCCGATGTCCATGAATCTCCGTTGTGGTTGAATTAGGCTCAATACCTGACTGAGCCATCCATAGAAGCAATATACATAGAATATCTATGCAACGCAAGAGGTGACAGGCAAGAATACCTGTGGTACTGAATTGAAGGAAAGAAAAAGCTGAAGCAAGCTTCAGCACTCCGTTTAGGGTGACAGACTAAAGTCCGTCGTACTGAGTCAACCTCATTACTCTTACCGACTTTCCCGCAAGGAAATGCTCCTTCACACCACTTTCCCTTGACTAATCCGCCCCCAAGTATTAGATTGGCAGTTTGCACCAATTAACGAATTTATGGGGCGATTAGCTCAGCTGGTTAGAGCGCTGGTCTCACATATCAGAGGTCACTGGTTCAAGTCCAGTATTGCCCACCAAGGAAGTGAAAGAGTGAACGAGCGAGTAAGCGAATCAGCCTTGCAGACAGCCTAAGCAAGCATGAAAAGTCAGTCGGAACAGAAGGTTGTCTCGCTCGAAGAGTTGCTCAGGCAACTAGCTAAATGGCGTGCCGAAGGACACTCAATCGCCTTCACCAACGGTGTGTTCGACATTCTGCACCGAGGACACCTTCACTCACTCGAACAAGCCGCATCTTTCGCTGACCGGTTGATCGTCGGAGTCAACAGCGATGCCTCAGCACGAAGCCTCGGCAAAGGCCCCGAAAGGCCTATCAACAAAGAACGCGACCGGGCGGGGCTTATCGCGGGACTTGAGGCTGTCGATGCGGTGGTGATCTTCGATGAACCGACTCCGTGGGAAGTTCTGCGCGAAATCAAGCCCGATGTGCTCGCCAAAGGGGGCGACTACAAGCTGGAAGAGATCGTCGGGCGGGAGTTTGCGGGTCGAGTCGAACGATTGGGGTTGGCGGAGGGGCTTTCGACGACGAAGCTGGTGGAAGCGATTCGAGGGGGGTAGAGCGCTTGAGATGCCGTCAAGACGACGGCGCAACATGCCGCCAAGATGGCGGCGTTACTGAGACACGATGTTCGACGAGCTTACAGATAAATTTGACCGGTTTGTCCGCAACCTAAAGGGCCAAGGCAAACTGTCCGAGTCGAACGTCCGCGACACTGTGCGCGACGTCCGGCGGATATTGCTTGAGGCGGACGTCAGCCTTCCCGCAGCCAAAGCGTTCGTCGATGGGATCCTGCAGAAGTCGCTTGGGGCGGAAGTGCTGGTCGGGATCGCTCCCGGGCAGCAGCTTGTCAAGATCATCCGGGATGAACTGGCACTATTTTTAGGCGGTGAATGGGAGCCGATCCGGTTCGGGAAGTCACCTTCACCGATCCTTATCGTTGGTCTGAACGGAGCTGGCAAGACGACAACGTCGGCGAAGCTGGGGCTGAACCTTAAGAAGAGTGGCCGCAAACCGCTGCTTGTCGCTTGCGACACCCGAAGGCCAGCTGCCGCCGAGCAGTTGATGACGCTCGGGAAACAGCTCTCAATACCGGTTTTTACGGGCGATAGAAAATCACCGCGTTCAGTCTATGAAGCGGCTCGGGATCATGCTCGCAAGGAAGGGCTCGACTGCCTGATAGTCGATGCGGCCGGACGTATGCACATCGACGACGAACTGATGACAGAGCTGGAAGAACTGCAAGCCACTATCAAGCCGCCGGAGACGCTTCTGGTGGTGGACGGCATGACCGGGCAGGACGCAGTCAGGTCAGCTGCGGCGTTCAAGGAGCGAATCGAGATCACAGGGCTGGTGTTGACCAAGCTGGACGGTGATGCTCGCGGAGGCGCGGCACTCTCGATCAGGTACATAACCGGACGCCCGATCAAGTTCATCGGCGTCGGTGAAAAGCCGTCCGATTTTGAGCCATTCCACCCCGACCGGATGGCCGGGCGAATCCTTGGAATGGGCGACATCATCAGTCTTGTCGAGAAGGCTCAGGCGGCCGTTAACGCCGAGTCTGCAGCGAAACTCGCCAAGAAGTTGATGAAGCGCGAGTTTGGGCTGGATGACTTCAAGGAACAGCTCATGCAGCTTAAGAATATGGGGCCTCTCGATAGCTTGCTGGGGATGATACCGGGCGTCAAGAATGCGATGAAGGGTGTGCAGGTTGATGAGCGTGAGTTCAAGGGATTAGTCGCGATTATCGACTCGATGACGCCGAACGAACGGAACACGCCGCGGATCATCGATGGGAGCAGACGGAAACGGATTGCACGGGGGAGTGGGAGATCGGTGCAAGAGATTAACAGGCTGCTGAACCAGTTTGAGCAGATGCAGAAGATGATGAAA
>CAMBDS010000028.1 GCA_945865405.1 Caldithrix abyssi DSM 13497 | reverse complement strand
GTCGTGAGCCAACTGAACGATCCCATGTTCAGCGTGAGAGCCTCGGCGTGGGAGGCGGTAGTTGGCTACGGGAAACGAGCTATTTCGCCCCTAAGCGATTATCTTCATCAGGAAAAAGTCGTTGGTAAGGGGCTGGCGATTAATGCCTTGGGTAGGATAGCGAAGTCACTCTCCGATAGTTCTTTGACCTCAGACAAAGACGCACGAAGAAAAGCCTTGAACATAATCGATGATTATCTCGGAAGCGACGATCCGACTCTAAGATCGGAAGCAGTGGCAGCGATGTACAGAAACTCCAACAAAAAGGGCCGTTTCCGTATTGAGGCTCAGATGGAAGAGGAGTACGATCCAGTCGTCAAGGCTGCATACGCCAGAGTATTACGAGAGGGTGATAAGTAGAACACCGCAGACAACCATAAACAAAAAAAACAGTCCATCTATTGACGGACTGTTTTTTTGTCTTTATTGGATTGACTAATCGTACATGGAAGTATTGGTAAGTTTGGCATCTGGTACAGGAATACCCCGGCGACGATCTGCTTCCCAGATGGCAGCTTTGATAGGGTCAATGACTTCCTGATCGATAAACTCATACATAAAGTACTTCGCTCCCCAACAGGCTACCGGACGACGAGCCTTCAGTGCCCAAATGATTTCCTTTTCAGCAGGAAGCCGACGTGCAACTCTGCCAATCACCTCAACCATCTGATTGAATTCATTGCGCTTGACTATATAATCTGCACCCATTATGGTAACATAATCGTTAGCTCTAATGAACATTGGCTTGGGAAGTTCTTTCGGGATTCTCATTTGAAGCTCTCAATAGTCTTAATTTGGTTTACCAATAGTAATCACCCCATTTGAAAGGAATAGTATTACCCATGTTCTTGAGTATCAATTTGACATGATCCGGATTGGTATCACCAAGATGAATCTCGTACCGTTTATTAAGAAAATGCCAGCTGTACTCAAGATTATGTTTTTCGAATATATCGATCATTTTTTTGAGATCGGGCATGGAATCGAAGATCAGTTTTTTCAAGCAAATATTCCTGAGAAGAAGGGATCAACGTTAGAAATTAATTTTCTGTAGTTACCGTTTTTGTTTCAGTGGATTTTTGTTCTCCTGGCTTTGAATCCGACTTAATCTCTGAGGTAGTGATCTTCCCGTTGGTCAGAGGCGTCAGAGAATTATTGGATTTCTTGTAATCGTTGATATAAAAACCGCTCCCCTTAAATATCAATCCCGTACCACCCGAAACCAGGCGACCCAATTTCCCATGACAGGTTGGACACTCTGTGATCGGAGACTCTTGCATGCTTTGAAAATATTCGACCTTCTCTCCGCAGTCAAAGCACTGATATTCGTACGTCGGCATAGAACGAGAGTTTCCATTCTGAAATTGCTAATAATGTGGTTGAAATCTGCCATATTGACAGTGATTCCTGTCATATGGCAGTCGAATTCATCCCAATGCACTAATTTAGCAAATCGTGTGCCGAAAAACGATAGTTCCTGTTGATATTTTAGGGCTTTGCCTTTTTTAAAACATCTTGAGCCTGAATGGCTGTTATGGCGATTGTGTAAACAATATCTTCAACAAGGCATCCTCTCGATAAATCATTAACCGGTTTATTGAGACCTTGCAGCACCGGTCCTACGGCAATGGCGTGAGCCGAACGTTGAACTGCTTTATAGGCAGTATTCCCAGAGTTTAAGTCCGGAAAGATGAAAATGTTTGCCCTCCCCGCAACCGAACTATCCGGTAATTTCGTCTTTGCAGTTTCCAGTGAAATAGCCGCATCGTATTGTATAGGACCTTCCACCTTTAAACCGGGAGCCTTTTGCCTTACAAATTCAGTAGCCTGAGCGACTCGTTCGACTTCGGGCCCGATACCAGAGGTACCCGTCGAATATGATAACATGGCGATCAACGGTTCGAAACCGAAAGCAGTGGCTGTTTCAGATGAAGAAATTGCAATGTCGGCAAGTTCATCAGCCGAAGGATTTGGGTTGATTGCACAGTCACCATAAACCAATACTCTATCCTCGAGACACATAAAGAAGATGCTTGAAACAAGTGAGATACCGGGCATTGTCTTGATGATCTGGAACGCGGGGGTAATTGTGTGGCGGGTTGTATGAACCGCACCTGAGACAAGACCATCTGCATCTCCCAGTTCGACCATCATAGTGCCGAAGTAGATAGGATCGATCATAACGTCGTGAGCATGATCCCGTGTGATTCCTTTATGCTTGCGCATCTCGTAGTAGGCGTCAGTATAGGCTTCAAGCCGCTCTGAATTCGCCGGGTCTAAGATCACAGCTCCGTCGATTTTTGCATCGAGACGGATAGCTTTCTCTTTTATTGTTTTAGGATCTCCAAGGAGAATTACATCAGCCATTTTCTCCTCGAGGACTCTGGCAACTGCTTTAAGAGTACGGTCTTCTTCACCCTCAGGCAGAACCACACGCATCCGTTGCCCCTGTGATCTTTCGATAAGGTCGTTCAGGAAGGCAATAGGAGTCTGTTTCGGAGTTCGCACCAAGTTCAGATAATTGTCTAATTTGGCTCGCTTTACATACTTGCGTGTGGCACGATAAAGGGCTTCGATTTTCTGGCTGTCATCTGCGTATAGCGAGACCTCCATTTGGCTAATCTTTATTGCCGATTCGAACGTGTCCATCGGAAGTTGAAGGATAGGGATACTGAACCCTGTCAAACCACCGATCAATTTCTTGATGGAATCAGCTGGTTCAAGCCCGCCTGTTAGCACTACCCCGGAAATGTTGGGATAAGTTCCAGAAACCCTCGATACCATCGCGGCAAGTATCATATCGTCTCTGTCACCAGGGGTTATCAATAACATGCCGTCGCTCAGCCTGCCGAGGACGTTGCCGATGGTCATTGCGGCAACCTTTGTCTCTGAGACGAGGTTGTTCAGGTACTCAGACCCGAAAAGCACTTTCGCGCCAATTTTGGTGGCGATCTCCCTCATCCTCGGTCTGCCCAGAAGCGGGTCATACGGAAATATTCCCAGAAGATCAAGTTTGGTGCGCGAAAATGCTGTTTCCAAGGCGGTGTTAATACTTTCGAGATTTTCTGGATCGATCTTCGTTACGATAGCTCCGATGAAATCGCAACCTCGTGCATCGAAAGATTGACGGGCGGCGTTGACCTGACTGATAATCTCTTCAACCGAACGCCCCTGACCATTTGCGACCATAATCACCGGTGCGTCGAGCGTCTTGGAAATATCGGCGTTTATATCGAACTCGAGAGCGGATATAGTGCCGGTAAAATCGGTTCCTTCGACAATAGTTATGTCGCAACCGTCGCTGATGGTGTGGCTGGCTCGGAGTATTTTTGTCAGCAAGCCGTCTGTGTTACCAGACGCGATGTAGCTTTTTGCCTCGTTCATTCCTACTGGAGAGATGAGTTCGTGCGATGCATCGATATCGAATAACTCTTTAACAAGAGTGATATCAGCGTCGATTGTATCACCGTCGTTTCGACCTATCGGTTTCAGGAAACCAATCTTATCAGTTGTTTCACTGAGTAATTTGTAAAGACCAAGCGCGACGGCACTTTTGCCGCTACGCGGTTCTGTTGCAGAGATGTAGATATTTTTCATTGCTTTGTGATATAAATACTTAAGAGTTATTTTGGAACTTGGATTTCAATTGATGAGCAACAAAGTCAGGAACGAATTCATCGACCGATCCACCATGTCGCGCTATCTCTTTGATGAGGCTTGAACTGAGGTAGGTGTACCGTTCATCAGGCATCAGGAAGACAGTATCGACACCGGATTGCTGTTTGCGATTCATCAGTGCGATCTGGAACTCATATTCGAAATCACTGACAGCTCTTAATCCTCTGATTAAGACAGTAGCACCAACCGAGTTGGCGTAATCGACCACCAAACCTTTCGACATCGCGACTTCGACGCCCTCGATTCCCTCAATTGCGCGATGGATCATCTCGATCCGTTCATCGATAGTGAATAGAGGCAATTTTGAGCTGTTCACTGCGAGCGTCACCAGTACTTTTTCGAATATAGGTGCGGCGCGGCGGATAATATCGATATGCCCGAAGGTAATCGGATCGAAGGTACCCGGGTAAATAGCAATTCGCTTGCTCTTGTCTGAGTGATTATTGTTGTTTTTCATCTTAGTATGGGAAATAATTTACAAACTTTGTCTTCTTTCGACAAGACGTGGCTTGATGAATTGAAAGCAGTTACATTAATACTAACAAACATCAACCAAAGGAGATATTCCCCCACGTCTTTTCAGGACAATCGTATTACATGCTCGAACGTGGTGCCGTTACAATATGGCACGATTCTAATCAACAATCCAAATTACAGTATTGAGATGATAACAGTAACCGAAACAGCGGTCAAGCAGATCAAGAATCTTATCACAGAACAAAATCAGCCAGGCTCACACCTTCGCATTGGCGTTCAGGGCGGTGGATGTTCAGGCCTCGAGTACTTCCTTGCGCTCGATGACCAGATCCTTGATGGCGACCAAATCTATGAATCATCCGGTATCAAAGTCCTTGTCGATCATGATAGTGTTCCTCATCTTGACGGTTCAACACTCGATTTTTCAACCGACTTGATGAATTCCGGCTTCACCTTCTTTAACCCCAATGCCACCAAGACCTGCGGGTGCGGCAAATCATTTTGCGGATAATTCATGATCACCATTGAGCGACCTACCTACGATCCGGTTGCAGTTTTACCGATACGTAAGGAACTTACCGATGTCGGTTTCAAAGAACTGCTGACCCCCGAGGAGGTCGATGCGGCACTTCTCGAAGCGAGTACATCACAAAGTACGGCACTCGTTGTGCTGAATAGCGTCTGTGGATGTGCTGCTGGAAACGCCAGACCCGGTGTTGCGTCGGCACTTCAGAACTCTCGCATACCCGATAGACTCTATACAGTTTTTGCTGGTATGGAGAAGGCTGCCGTTGCCAGACTACGCGAAATTCTCGCGCCGCTTCCGCCTTCAAGCCCTGCCATGGCACTGTTTAAGGACGGGAAGTTAGCCGCGATGGTACACCGAAGAGACATCGAGTCACGAACCGCCGACCAGGTGGCGGAATTGTTGACTGATCTGTTTAATCAGCATTGTAGCGCAAAAGGCCCTTCGATTCCGCATGAACTTTACGCCAAGCTCGAATTGGCGGCGTTCTGTGGCAGTACCATGCCAAAATTTCAGGGCAATTAAATCGATTTAACGGCTTTGAATGAGATTCCTGAAAGTAAACCGGACAAAGTTGCCCGCGAACGCAAGTCTATCGAAGTAACGGCGAGGAACATCTGGTTTCTGGAAAAGTCTATACCGTTGTTTGGCATTCTTAGCTTTTTTCCACCTGATTCTATCGGGGCACCCGAATTTGATCGAGCGCAGCCGGTCACAATCAAGGCTCGCAAACTGACCATCGACACCGATCAGGGTTGGTCATTCACAACTGATATTACCAGCGATTCCAAAGTATTCCGTAACAAATCGCGCAATCGTGGTACCGGAAAATGGGTTGTCGCGGCGGAGTTACAACCAGGCAACACAATAGTCATCGAAAAACTTGAGGATTATCGTTACTTCCTCAAGTTGGAGAGAAAATGATCACACCGGCTCCCAAAAAGAGCGGTCAGCTTTTTGAATTGATCGATATACGAGGTTATCTGCAAGGCGGGCCATTCAAAGAGACGGAGTTCCGGGACGCCATCCGCCGTGAGGACTGGACTAAATTTGCCGATAAACGGGTTCTTGTCAAGGGTTGCGGGCGGGTTCCGATTCCACCGTGGGCATTTATGCTGGTGCTTGCTAATCTGGGCAACAATCCGCGGATGGTCGCTTACGGCGAGGAGTGCGCGCCGATAGTGGTTTTCCGTCGCAAAGATGTGCCACTTCATGAAGAAGAGAGCATCATACAAGAAGCAGCACTTCTGGCTCCTGCCAAATGATAAGCGCAATTTACAAAATCCAGGGAATGTCCTGCGGCGGCTGCGAAAGATCAGTCGAACTCGCCGTGATGAAGGTTCCGGGCGTAACAGAAGCCAAGGCAGACGCAAAACTTGGAACGCTTCGGTTATCGTATGCTTCCGGTGAAGTTACTCCGGAGGTTGTTGCCAGTGCTGTCAATGCGAGTGGCTACAAATTCGTTGGTTGATTAAACAATAGATGTAAAGCAAAACCGTCATCCGTTAGCTAACGGATGACGGTTTCTATTTTTCAGGCATACTCTGAAGAACCTTTAGTAAACGCCCTTCATCTGCATTGCTTCGCGAATAGCCGATTCAAGCCTTGCCGGTTCATCGGTACCAATCCGAAACACCCCGCCATTCCTAAGCTCCAATTCGACCGCATCGAATCCGGCGATGTTGAACATCAGTCCGTTGGGGATGACGCGAATACCCCAGCCGAGCAGCCAACTGTTCTGCACTATTTTTACGCTGACGATGCTGGAAACAGCGATGCGTCGCTTGATCCAGCCCGGTCCAAACGCGACGGCAATCTCGCGGGAGCTGACTAATACATTGAGACTTCCAAACAACCATGATACTATTAGGATGACTCCCAAGGTCAATATCCCAAATTGACCGGGAATGCCGGGTTGTGTGAAGATCATGTAGCCCATGATGACCACCAAAATGAGCATCACGACCTTCAGCATTTTGCCACTTTGACGGTGCTGGTAGTTGGTCTCACCCACCTAACCCAGATCCCCTGACCAGTTCTCCTCTTTGATACAGCGCTCGATAAACGTGTCGATGTCCATGCCGCCTTTGACTACTTCGCGCGCATCATCGGCAGTGCTGAAATACTTCAGATTGATGTCGGGGTTGCTGTCAAGACGGAAAAGGAAGAGTAACGTGTCATTCTGGAAATTGGTAACGCCATCCCTTTGACAGTATCCGAAGAACTTCCCGATGAACTCCGCCTGCCCGTCCCGCGCAGACAGTAGCGGAACTGAGTTTGAGCGTCTGATTAGAGTTGTCCGAAACGGCAATGTTACGTCGAAATTCCGTCGGTCAACCTTGAATTCGGCTTCCATGTAATCTTTTACATCGCGAGGGATCATCTTCTTTCCACCACACCCGGTTAGAGCTATAGTCGAAAGAGTCAGGAGCGAAACAATTGTGAGATTAATCGCAATCCGGGAAATGGAAACGGCCGCGAACATAGCAGATCTCCTTGAAGAAACCTTTAAGGCTTATAGACTTGGTGATAACTATTCCGTTTGTCAGAGTGACGCACTATAGTTGTCACCAAGTTACAAGAGTTTCTCCGCAAAATCAATGCTCAAATATAAACATTGGGCCAGGTCCATCACCCGCCGACCAACTCCTTCGTCTTGTAGTACCTACCACCTCATCTACTTTGTCAGCCTGCCAGCAAGAGACAAAAATCGATCCATCCGCCCGAGCGACTATTCTTGATGCTCCAGTTGAGACAAGAATCGGACTCGATGGACTGTTTAAAATACGTCCTGTCGTGATTTCGTAACGATAAAGGAACCCATTATTTGCATCACCCCAATTTGCCAGATAGGCAAACGATCCGGAAATTGCGATGTCCCCTGGATAGCCGCCGATATTGATGACCTGTGTAATGGTATCCGCACGGGCACTGAATTTATAGATTTCGCCGTTGTCATCGCCGTATGTTCCAGTGCAAACAACATGAACGATACCTGAATTGTCCTCGATCAGGAACTGGGGATTTACACCTACTGGAATATGATAGATGACTTCTTTACTGACGGTAGATATTACTGCTACAGAACCTGATGAGTCGATTAATTCGTCATTATGATAACCGCTTATACAGACGTAGACCTTATCGCCGTGCGCCAATACTCCCTGTGGACCATTTCCGACATTGGGAATAATGTGAGAAATGGTAAGAGTAGATGTCTTCAAAATGGCGACAGAGTTGTCATCGAAGTTGGAGATATAGATGTCGCCGGTTGCCGCCAATGCTGCGTATGCTGGTGATCTTGCTCCGCCAAAACTTACATCGACCGTATCGATGGAACGGACGAGATTTGAGTCGGAGAGTTGCAGGATATTGATGTCCTGTGAATTGGAATTCAAAACAAAGACTTTATCGCCCTGTCTGATGATGCTGTTCGGGACGCGTCCCAAACCAGCAACACCTTGTCTAACAGAGTTGGAGCTATCGAGGTCAATCCCTGACAGATAGCCCGTCCCGCTGCCGTCATTGGCGACGAAAAGCATCGGTCCCGGGCCAGGTGGTGGTGGAGGCGGTTGAGTGACGCTATCTCCGCAACCCCAGAGGTTTATCGCTGCGAATGCAGCAAATAAGATTGTCAGAAGAAGATTGTTAGTGAGAGAAATTCTCATGAATTTGGTTCCTTTCGGGTTCAATTGATCTCCGCAGTGGCGCGGAGGTAGATGATTCTGCCCGGCATCGGGCTGCGTTCGATAATCCTGTACTCACTTCCTAAAATATTGTCCAAACCAGCCGTAAAAATTGCTTTTCCAACACTATAAAATAATGAATAATCTAATTCGAGGTCATAAAGCGAATAGGGTGGTAATCCCATCCCGGCTGTAGAAATGGGGTCAAAATTAGACATTGTCGAATACCTTCGCCCCACCCACCTACCACCAAGAACAACTCCCCATCGATTAGGCCTGAAGTTAATTGATGCCGAACCGCTGTGGGTCGGGTTCAACGGGGTAAAGTTCCCTCGATTAATATCGCCCGGAGTTTCAATTGTCGATTTGTTATAAATATAATTGGCAAAAGCGTTCAATTCATCATTCAATAGTGAGATAGAAAGTGTAGTCTCCATACCTCTGGCGAAAGTAGCTGAAATGTTGTCAGGATAATACTTTGCAAAAGAATTTCGTTGCCATACTATTAAATCAGTAATTTTTCTTTGGAAGGAAGTAACGGTAAAATTGCTATTCACAAATTTGGAATCGACAGAAACCTCAAAGTTCATTCCGAACGATTCGCCGCGCTCAGGCTTCAGATTGCGGTTTCCGACTGCGTAGTGACTTTCGGCGATGAGTAGCGCATTGAATGCGGGCACAATAACACTGCGTCCGTACCGGAATCCGATTAATGAAGTTCCCCAACCAAAATGTCTTTCTATGGATCCGTAAAGTGAAGGGAGGGAATTATTGTATTTGCTTCCGCCTTCATCATTGATACTGTTGAGTGTAACCTCCGGCGAAAGTGCAAACGACCAGTTTTTCAGGTTTTTATTAAACTTTAGTCCAGATTCAACTTCCAAAGTGTTCCGCGTAGCCGATCCGTAACCTACTCCAACATTTACGCGATTGTTTGTGATGTCCTTGCCGATAAACTCGTCTTGCAGCAGTCGCAAGTTTATCCGTGCGTTAGTACTCCATACCCTTTGAAAGTAATTCAAAGTGAGTCCAACTCTCGATCCCTTCTGTGTTGTATTTTCAGGATTAAAGTGGAGTGTCTGCCCCGTTTCAGGATGAATCTGGAACTCTGGGTTGTCATACTCACCACTGTAATGTTGAGTATAGAGGAACAAATCAACATGATTGTTATTGGACGGCAGCGAAGCACCAACACGGGTGGTAAACCTCTTGCTGTCTAAACTCGCATCGGGCGTAGGAGGATCATAGGTAAGGTTCGGAATGCCTCTGTCAAACTGGTCAAGGTAAACCGCTCCGGTGACCTTCACTACTCCAATTTGCCAGCCAATCCTACCGTGACCAGAGAAAGACTCAGATCCGTTATTGATTCTGTCATGTCGAGAGCCATCGTCAAGAGTGTATTGGTAATCGCCCTGATCACTGGTACCTCCCAGGCCGAATTCCAGACTGGAATTCCATATATCGAAACCATAGGCCGCATCGACACGCAAACCTTTGGTTGAGTACCCTTCCATAGATCCACTAACGATCTTTCCTTTTGATTCAACAGGGATTAACTCACGACTGATAAGGTGAACTTTGCCACCAGCACCTGTTGGTTCGATACCGATTGCGTCGAGGTCTTCGAGTCGGATAGAGGATAGGTCGGCTTCTCCTGTTGACACGTCCTGCAGCGGAATGCCGTCCCTATCGATTTCCACAGTGCGGGATGGACTGCCTCTGATCGTTATGCGAGTCATTCCACCGCCCTCGAGGACTGTGACGCCGGGAGCCTGGCGTAACGCGTCTCCCAAGTCCCTTGCGCCAGATGCCTCCCAATCCTTTCGCGAAATAAGAATTTCTGAATTTGCTATCAGGCCGTTCGAATGTTGGTAGGTGATGATTTCTGCATCTGGAAGCAAAATTGGTGCACTCGCCATAGAAATGCGGATCCGCGAAATTTCACCTTTTCGAACTCTAATTGCGCCTAAATGAACGAGTGCAAATCCGAGATGCGAAACAGTGAGATTGTAGCGTCCATCTGTCAGCCCACTCAGTTCGAACGAGCCTGACCAGTCGCTTATTGCAATCATTTCACTTGGGTCCGCTATGACCGAAGCACCCTGAACGGGCATTCCTGCCGAATCGACGACCATTCCTATCAGTGATACTCCAACTTCTGCAAAAGCGGACATCGATAAGAATAGAACGCACAGCATCGCATATTCTGGCAATCGTTGCGGCTTATGACTTGAGGCTATTTTATTGAGATATAATGAAAAACCCGCCAAAATTGAACGGGTGGGAGAATGGACGTGAGCCATTGCACCCTCCTTAACCCCGTTAAGGAAAGCGATCAGGTTTGTGCGTGTTTTCTGACTTCGCGCGTCTTCCGTAAACAGCGCCTTCCCAGTATGAGAACCTCAAATTGATTGAGATCCCTCAAACCAGTGGCAAAATGCCGTTCTTGTCAACGCTTACAGCGGCGGGGGCCGTTCCCGATTTACACGGGATTCCTGCTCAAACTGATGTATTCTCCGGGGGTTGGAGGCACATCAACTTGAGCCGCAATCAAACCTGTCGATGATTTAAAGAACAATCTTTACGAAACAAATATAACACGGGATTTTGCCGGAGGCAAATCATCATCGGTCTTACTTACTTCGAGGTTAGTATCCAGACACCGTCCCAATCATCCCCGGGCGGTGCGCCGAGGTAGAGGTCGCACCTGCCAACGTAAACTTTTGCTGGTCCGTCTTTTGGGTCAATGGCGAGCGCTTCCTCGAACAACTGACGAGCTTCATTGAATTTCATTTTTCTATATAATTCGATGCCACGGGTGTATATCTCTGCTACTTGTAACCTTTCAGGTGTGACATCTTCAGGTTTTTCAGCAATCAACTCATGGACGGCGACAGGTTCAAGCTTTCCTACCACCCGCAAGAGATCGAGAGGCCGGGTGATGAAAGTATCTTTGACGTCAAGCCAGGTATTGTATCCAATCATGATCGCCGTTCCGTACTCTTTATTGGCGCCTTCGAGACGACTGGCAAGGTTCACTGCATCACCCATTACGGTGTAGTCAAACTTTTCATCGGATCCCATATTTCCTACGATTACGTCACCTGTATTAACGCCAACCCTACAGTAGAGCTCGTTTCGCCCTTCCGCTTTCCATTTAATCCTAAGCTCCGCCAATTTTGTCTGCATCCCAAGAGCGGTTCGGCAAGCTTGAGCAGCATGGTCGGGACTCCAGATCGGTGCGCCGAACTCTGCCATGACTGCATCGCCTTCGTACTTATCAACCATCCCATCAAATTCGAAAACTATGCGGCTCATTGCGGTCAGATATTCGTTCAACAGTGCGACAAGTTCTTCAGGAGTCAGCTTCTCTGAGATCGTACTGAACCCTTTAACATCACTGAACAACATGCTCATTCGTCGTCGCTCGCCTCCAAGTTTAAGCATTTCAGGATTTTGAATCAGTAGTTGTACGTAACTCTTCGGGAGGTACTGCGTGAACATACCGCGAATCATCGCCTTTTCGCGCTGAGAGTGAATGAATCTATAAAGTAGATTGGTTGGAAACCCCAAACCAACGGCAGCGAGAAGCGGCACCTGGCGTAGCCACATCCCGTGGTGGACGAGGAGCATATAACCGCTAAACATGATAATTATGAAAAGTGCACCTGTAATCGCGATTCCACTCCATTGTGTGGAGTGTTTGCCAATCATAAACGTCGCAAGGCTTCCTAAAAGGACGCAAATCAGTACATAAAGCAGTGAGACTGGCCTTATGTAATTTCCTGTCGCAAACATTTGCAATGCATTGGCATGAACCTCAACCCCGGGAGTTCGTCGCTTGTTCAGAGCTGAGAAGAAGGGGGTGATCTTGTTATCTTGAAGATCTTCCGCTGAAGCTCCGACAAGGACTATTTTACCTTCGAAGGGATTTACTTTGAAGAGGCTATCCATTCCGGAACTTCGCATAACCTCTCTCTCTTCCTCACTCATTGCCGACCACATCGCGGCAAGGTCGTAGGAGCCATTTACAACATCAATAAAAGAGTAAGTGGGAAATGTACCGGCAGGACCGCTGTAGTTTAGTAAGGTCGAAGAGAGATCATGAACGCGGGGGATAGCGACGCCGTTGTAATGGAAATCTCCATCACGAAAATTGTCGGTATCACTAACAGGAACTCCTTTTTCAAGTGAAAAAACCGTCAACCCAAGTGAGATTCTTGAAGTATCTGCCCCAGATAAGAAGAGTGGATAACGCCTAACAACTCCGTCATGATCAAACAAGTCGTTGATCAGTCCCCATTTACCGTCCTTGGGCAGAACGCATGGATGGGGGGGGATTAGACTGGTTATAGGTTTACTAATTGAGTTGTGGTAAATAAGCGACAACTCGCCGCAGAGCACTACATTGCGGGCACCTTCAATTGCTTGCTTAAAAATGGAGTCGGATGCGGGAATATTGCTTGGGCCCGTAAAGAGAATATCAAAAATGATCTGCTTTGCGCCGAGTAGAGTCAATTTTTCGATAAGTTGTGCATAATACAAACGATCTATGGGGAATGCAAGGACATCGAAGGTAGGTTGATCGATTGCAACAATAGCCAGTCGGGTATCTTCGACTGGAATTGGTCCACGTCGTTGAAAAATGATATCATAGATTCGTAACTCCAAGCCGAGAAGCATATCTGTTAGAGAGAGTAGATAAGCTGTCATCGCTACGACAATGACTAATAACGTGGGAGTCAATGCTCCTTTGTTTTTCATTTTTTCAAACATAAGTATAGCTTATTGATTGATTTCAGATGAATTGAAGAAATGAGAGAGACCGACCAGCAATGAGCCGGTCGGTCCCTAAACTATTCGATAGCGTTGCGTTCCTACTAAATTTTGTAGTTGTAGGTTAAACGAACCGATTTGTCATCCTGACTGATAAAATTGGGTGAATTCTTATTTAGAGTTTTCACGCCGCCCCAAGTTTCGATGTAGCCATCATCAGAATGCATTGCGTTGTAAACCGAGACGCTGAGGCTATGGGAAAGATTGTATTGGAACTCAGCACCGGCGTTTATCTCCATTCTCCGGAAAGAAACCTGATAAACTTTATTTGAAGATGCTGGACTGCCTGAAGGTGTAAGCTCGTCGTTGCCACCCTCACCCGAATTGGAGGAGACACCCGCATTCATCCAGAGCTTATTCTTGATGATTGTGTATTTGCCACCAAACGAAATCGAGGTATAATCGATTGTGAGCGCCCCATTTTGTGCGGACTGTGATGTCATACCGAGCGAAGCGTTCCATTCAAATGGAATTCTTCGAGCCTGAAAGTTGAAGTTAGTGCTGGTTAAATCAGTAGCGAGCGCCGGGTTAATTTGATCGTCTGTCATAACGCTTGAATAGCTGACTGCGGCAAGATTGTCATGCCCCAAAATCCGGAATGATTGGTCTATACTTGCGTTAACCTGGCTTTGTTTGTTATCTATTCGAGAATCAGTAATAAATTCGCTGCTATCTGGCAATGTGTTGACTATTCTGACTCCATCATTACTTCGATCATACATCCTAAAACCAAGATTGACATTAGGAAAATTTGGAGGAGAATAAATGGCGATACTTGCTCTCAAAATATTCCGTTCAGTCGTTGTTGCATTTCGACCGTTTACATTGTCAGTGTACGCTTCATAACCGAGTGTCAGATAAACTCGCGAATTGAGAAGGCGGATTCGGTCTTCAAATGAAAGACCTCCAACGTCTGTTTGAACTGTTGGGCTGCCGAGAGAACGGAAGCTTCGTCCGATTGTCTTAAAACCAACTTTTAACTCATTATGGAAAAAGTTAAGAGTTAGGTTAGTACGGTGGGCAAGCGACGATTTCACCAGCTCAGCGAACAATTTCTGGGCAAGAGTCGCCTGATCTACACCACCTTCGAGTATAGAAGAGTCGGTCGGAAGCGGTTCAAAAAACTGATTGACGATAATTATCGATTCGACTTGTTTTGCGTCTTCCATAGCACCGTCACTGATGTCTGAATTGAAAAGACTTAACGCAGTTTCTGAATTAAACATCACTCGTCTTTTGGCAGCGATTACATTGATGTCGAAGCCAAGTACCAAATTATCTTTTGGAGATCGACTCCACTTTATTGACTCAATATCATCCTTTGTTTTGACTACGTTCAATGAT
The DNA here is from genome assembly GCA_945865405.1 of Caldithrix abyssi DSM 13497. Lineage (GTDB taxonomy): Bacteria > Electryoneota > AABM5-125-24 > Hatepunaeales > Hatepunaeaceae > CAMBDS01. The sequence goes on along the minus strand of CAMBDS010000028.1, from coordinate 18,332 downwards.
AAAGTTGTGTTATTGAAGAGCGATAGACCAGGGCGAATTGCTATAACATTTCGTTTGTAACGCCCTGAACGGGCTACTACATCGGCGACTATAATAGAATCCTGCCCGGGATTTGTCTCAGATCGAAGGGTATCGCCGGTTGAATCATTAATCACTACTGTCGTATCTGATCGGAAGGTTCCTTCCAAACCACGTACGATTTCTCCATGCGCGATATCAAGATTGAATGCGGATCCATGAAAGTTAAACTCTACGCCACGAGTTCGGACGCCCCAAAGAGAAAATTCCGAGAACCGAGGATGGGCATCTCCGACTTTTAAGGTGGCAGCGCCATATTCAAGAACGCCAAGATAGCGATTTTGAGGTTGAAGATATTTACTTTCGTAACTGGTTACATAGGTCTTACCAGCCCAGTTCAATTTTCCGAAGTTACCGTTTGCTCTTGCATCGAGGAAAGCCATCTTACGTTCTTGACTGGATATCTCTTCGAACCCTACGCCGGATGTAACATTCGCGGAAATAGGTCCGGCTTCCATTTTGGAGCGTTTTTCAATTGGTCCCTTGAACGACCATGCGAGAAGAACTTCCTGAGTTCCATTTCGTTCAAATGTAATTTTGATTGAATGCGGTCCTGGTCTTACTGCTGGAATCAGCAGTACTATCAAATCCTCTGTAATTTTCGCAGAGCGAGTCAAATCATTATCGTCAAAAAATACTTTTATCGATGCGATATCGATTTTGCCGGCTGTGCCAAGTATAGAAGCAGCAACAACTAGTTCTTCTCCAACGAGATTCGACCCAGGTGAAGGGCTTAAAATAATAAAGGAGTCATTCTTTCCATTGACTTCGGTCTCATTGGAATGAATAACAACTCTATAAAACTCGTTCGAGTTAGGACTTCCCATTGGAAAGCTTAAATTTGCACCTCCGTCAAGCTCCACCCATATATAGTAAACCAGTTCGCCGTTAATAATAACATGACTAGGGACTTCTCCTGAAAGTTGGTATCGTTCAACTTTCATCTCTGAATACGCGAAGGCATCGCTTCCTTCAAGACGGTAGTATATTCGCCCTTCGGTGGGGAGTTCTGAAGAACCTTCGAGGACTGCAATGATGGAAATTGGTGCCCCGGATTCAGCTCGAACCGGAGTAGTATGAATCAACCTTGCTCCCTGAGCAAAGCCTACAACGGCAAAAGCGAGTTGCGATGCGATTGCAAATGCATAGAAACTGATCACACGCCAATACTGTTGCCGGGAATGAGATGCGCCCGAAAGAAACAAATAAGCCCCCTTGGCTTTACGAGGTGTACTACCTCTCCTCATATTCGATTATAACGTGACGAGTCCGACCCTCTTCATCCTGAACATCGATTTGTATTGAGTGAGGAGTTTCCTGATCAGGATCTTGATCTACCGGGATATCTTCTTCTGGAGGGATATCCTGATTTACTTCACCATCCGGGCTTGATTCGCCCCTTTGTCCTGGTTGGACATCTACCACTCTTCCGGATTGGGTATTGAGAAGTTCAACCAATCCTTCCAGAGTAATCACTTGAGTTGTACCATCGTCTAATACGACTACCCAAAACTCAGTTCCTTTAACAGACGCCACAGAAGTTGGTGTGGCAATCTGAAGGCTACCACGCTGCTGATCGACTTTGGCAAGCAACTGGCCCACTTCCATTTGTACCCTCTTGGTAATATTGGAATTGGCATCGCGTTTGCCTTCGATGATAACTTCGGTCTTTGCTGAAATTTTGATTTGGCTCTTGTCGTCTGTAAACATAAGTACTGCAAAACCGTCATCCCCGGCTCTAATCCAATCTCCGTTGTCGAGAGTTGAACCAAACTTCAATGGTAGGACGCGATCAGTGCCAGCTTTTTTCAATTTCACTTCGCCCGTTGTTTTCAGAACAAGCGCAATAGCTTTCGATTCGGTTGCCGCTTCAATCTGTCTAACCAAAATTGTGGTGATTAGGAAAATTCCGAGGAACCCAATCATCATCTTATTGAATAAATTCATGATTAGTTTCCTTACTCTACAGATATTGTAGTGATCTGGGCGTTGCCTTCAAGCAGAAGTCGAGCAAGTGCCGTTAAGTCCGAATTATTGCCGTCAATCTTGATCGATTCGAGGTTCCAGTTAATAATTTCAGGGAATTGAGTAAGCAGATTCTCGACTTGTTCGGCAGTAAGGACTCGACGCAAGAACGTGAAAATTTGCGATTCCTGTGGGGGACCACCACCCTCTTCACCACCTCCGCCCAAGGCACCTCCTCCTCCGCCGCCGCCGCCACCTCCACCACCACCGCCACCACCGCCGCCACCGCCGCCACCGCCGCCGCCGCCGCCACCACCACCGCCACCACCGCCACCACCGCCAAATCCACCACCGCCGCCACCGCCGCCACCGCCACCGCCACCAGCACCACCGCCGGCAGGTATATAGCCGAATGCATAAGCCGGACTAGTGATGTCTTGAACATCATCGGGGAACATCGTCTGAACATGTGCAGTGACTCTCCAGAAGTAAGTACCTTCCGTCAGAGATCGTTCATCACCGGTACCGGTGTAGGAGAAAGCACTGAAATCACCACCAGCTCCGATATTTGGTATTCTGATGTTAGCATAAGTATTGGATTGATTTGCTGATTCGATTGCACCATTCGGGTCATCGCCGGAATTTCCACTTACAATGATAAGCTCGAACTGAACCCCTGCGCTGCGAGGATATGACCAAAGAAAAATTGGATTGGAGGTAATGATATCGTTATCTGAAGGTTGAAGTATTGAAATCTGAGAAGTATTTCGAGCAAAGATTGGTGCTGACATTATGCCTAAATTGTCGGCAACTACCTGATCCCAATTGTTTTGATTCACTTGAGTATTTGAGACGACGACCGTCAAGGTGTAGAGCCCGGTTTTCAGCATTCCACCGTCAATGTAAGGCAGTAATGCATTGGCATTAATTTGATCTCCGCCTTCACCGAGGGCAATTTCAGGGATTCTTGCAAGTTGTGCATTATTCAGCCACCTGCCAGCAATTGCTGAAGCAGGAAATCGGTCGCTGCTGACCGTGAATATTGGTTCACCGCTTGCATCAAGTCTCACACCCAAATAGATGAGTGGTTGATTATCAGCACTGTCCGGACTCTCATCGAGTAGCATTTCGAAGTAAGGTTCAAAGCTTTCAAAATCGAGATCTGCGGCATTTGACAGGTCACCAGGAACCATTTTACCAACAGGAAACATCATCGGATCTGTTGCCATAAACCGAGATTGAATGGTCCATGAGAACGACGATGAGACCACTCCGACGATTCCAAGAACCACCAAAGGCATAATAAGAGTGAATTTTTTATTGTTTTTCATATCAATTCCTTGCAGTTTGTAAATGACTTCATTCAGAAGCATTCTTCCCCTCGATGCAAAATAAACTCAGTTTTCTGACTAAAAGTTGTGTTTATGGTCACGTTGAGTATTTTGAGCTGGAAACAGACTTAAGCTGGACTCCGTTGTTTCGGCAATATACTTGAGCCGAGATGCATAGCTATAATGATTTAAGCGTAGCAACTGGCAGAATAATGGTTTACTTTCAATTACCGACTAAAAGTAAAAGATTTGGAACCTAAATCTTATAGTTTGTAGGAGTTTTCGTGTTCCTCAGAAAAAAGTGTAAACTCCCCTTTGAATCCAAATGATCGACCAGTGAAGGAAATCCTTGCCGTCGGCCGACCATACAACCAGATATCGCCGCCGCCTTTTCCTGAAGAATTGACCTCAAAGTTACCGGAAACATGGCATCTTTGAATAACTCCCTCATCATCGAGTATCGGAAATACGCCTTCAATGATTATTTTGCTGGACTGGTCATTGGGATCTATGCTGTACCGTTCAACTTGTAGTGACCAACCAACATTGAGGTAAATCTGATAAGTTACGTTGGTGCTTCGGCCCTGTTGCTGAATTTCGATTTCCTGATCGAAAGGTACCGATTTACTGATCGAGTACCAGCCATCAACAAATTTAAGATTCTGTAAATTATCGGAGTAACGTATATCTGCCTTCTGAACCTGATCGATGGTTCCATAGATAATGTTGGTAGCTTCATTTCGGATAGAGGCAGTTGTCGAATAGTTATATCGTAAACTTGAAGGGGATCTCATTGCACCGGGGAGTGGGACTACATCGATCTGAAGTTCCGTGAACTGCTTGTCGAGATAGTTCTTAAAGAAGCGATAGTACGGAATTCGTGGAAGGCCGAGGCTGTCCCTTGGAGTGATATCCACCCAACCTTCGGGCAGAATGGTTGAGTACTCGTCTGTGAGGCCAGCTTTCTCAAGCAAAGCAGTGGCTTGATCTGCGTGATCGTAGAGGGCGCTGATAAAATTGGCTGCCTGCCTTGCAACGTTAATCTGATCCCGTTGCGTAGGCTCGAAGATGTATCCATACGGCTGTTCTGCGCATCCGCCTAAAAGTGTCAAAGTGGTCAGGAGAATGCCGAGTCGCATAAATTTGGAATTTCTGAGTCGGGTCATTGGGTTTTGCCTGTAGTGCAGTTATTTTTCGCTTCCTAATATTTTACGAAACATCGAACCACAAGTCAAGCCTTTATGGGCGGTGAAAAATTCTATCTCAAGGGAAACAGTAAGATGATTGCGGATTGTTCGATCTGATTCGATTCGTATCTTGACATTAGTGCAGGTATTTCCTTAGATTCTGTCGCAAGCGCGGTAGTTTCACGCGCCTCGCTCTTGTTGGAAAATAATTTTCTATCTCCAAAATTCTTAAAAATAATCTATAGTTTTCTTCTGATGAAATCAAACATCGATTCCTCCAGCGGCTTCATTCGTATCGTTGGCGCACGAGAGCATAACCTAAAAAATATAAACCTTGATATTCCTCGTGATCGACTTGTTGTAATCACTGGGCTTTCTGGGTCCGGGAAATCTTCGCTCGCCTTCGATACACTTTACGCTGAAGGTCAGCGAAGATTTGTCGAGTCGCTCTCGTCCTACGCCCGTCAATTTCTCGGGCTAATGGAAAAGCCCGACGTCGATAGGATTGAGGGACTTTCACCAGCAATATCCATTGAGCAGAAGTCAGGCGTTCGGAACCCACGCTCAACTGTCGGAACAGTCACAGAAATCCATGATTATCTGCGACTTCTCTACGCTCGAATAGGGATTCCGCATTGTCCTTCATGTGGCAAAACGATAACAAGGCAATCGGCGCAGGAAATTATCGATCATGTAATGGAAATTCCGGAAGAATCAAAAATATCTATCCTCTCGCCGATAGTTCGTGGACGAAAAGGCGAGTTTCACGATCTCTTTAAAAGCCTCACTAAGGAAGGATTTGTACGAATTCGCCTCGACGGAAAATTCCATGCGCTCGATGAAGAGATAAAAGTCGATAAGAAAAAGAAACACAACGTCGAAGTCGTAATTGACCGACTCGTCGTTCGGTCTGATGTCAGGGATCGACTTGCCGACTCGGTAGAATTAGCGTTGAGACAGTCGGCAGGATTGGTAATCATAGCGCACGAAGACGGTAGGGAAGATCTCTTTAGTGAGCTTTACGCCTGCGCCGATTGCGGGATAAGCTTCGAGGAGCTGACGCCCCGACTCTTTTCGTTCAATTCGCCTTTCGGTGCATGTCCAACCTGCACCGGACTTGGCTATAAGATGGAGATAGATCCCCGCCTCGTTATTCCGGATCAATCCCTTTCAATCGCCGAGAAAGCCCTCGCCACTTTCAACAGCGGTATAGAAAGCTGGAATTTGCGCTTGCTTGAGCAGACCGCTTCACAGTTCGGGTTTAACATACGGACACCTTTTGAAAAACTTTCCAGCGAACACCAGCGCATAATCCTTTATGGTACTGAAGGCAAAAAGATCAAGTTCAAGCACGTTTCGGCAGACGGTAAGTCACAGTGGGAACACGAAGGAATCTGGGAAGGAATCATCCCCAACCTCCAGCGTAGATATAAACAGACACAATCAGCATATATCCGCGAGTGGATCGAAGGATTCATGGGGAATGTCACCTGTCCTGATTGTCATGGTGAGCGATTGAAGCCTGAGGCACGGGCTGTTACAGTGGGTGGCATTGGAATTTCTGTTCTCTCTGAATATTCCATCGGCAAAGCAGCGAAGTTTATTACCGATCTGGAACTTAGCGGACAGGATATTCAGATTGGAAAACAGATACTGAAGGAAGTTCAGGCGAGGCTCGAGTTTTTGTTAAACGTAGGGCTTGAATATTTATCGTTGGGTCGTGCCGCCGGGAGTCTTTCCGGAGGCGAAGCTCAAAGAATTAGGCTTGCCACTCAGATAGGCAGTGGGTTGGTTGGAGTTATGTACATTCTTGATGAGCCGTCCATCGGACTTCATCAACGAGATAACCTACGATTGATAGGGACTTTAAAAAGGTTGCGAGATCTTGGCAATTCAGTCATAGTTGTCGAACATGATGAAGAAACTATGGAGGAGGCTGACTGGGTTATCGATCTCGGTCCGGGAGCAGGCAGGTATGGTGGCGAGGTCGTTGCGGTTGGAACTATCGACGAGATCAAACGAAATCCAGCCTCAATTACAGGTAGATACTTGTCGGGTAAAGAAAAAATTGACATCCCGATAAAGAGACGCCAGCCTATCGACGGGAAGGTTCTCGCCATTCAAAATGCGACTGGCAATAACCTGAAGGTAGTCAACGTGAAGATTCCCCTTGGATTGCTGGTCTGTGTTACAGGAGTTTCGGGGTCGGGCAAATCATCGCTTATAATAGAAACACTCTATCCCGCTTTGGCGAGATCGATTTATCGGAGCCGAGTACAACCGTTACAGTATGGAAAGCTCGAAGGACTTGAGTTGCTTGACAAAGTTGTCGATATAGATCAGTCACCAATAGGTAGAACTCCGAGATCGAACCCTGCTACTTACACCGGACTATTCGACCCGATTCGAGAACTCTATGCCCAATTGCCCGAAGCCAAAATGCGTGGATATAAATCGGGAAGATTCTCGTTCAATGTCAAGGGAGGTCGTTGCGAACAGTGTCAGGGTGGAGGCATTATCAAAATTGAAATGCACTTTCTTCCCGATGTTTATGTAACGTGCGATCTTTGCAAAGGTAAACGGTATAATCGAGAGACTCTCGAAGTCAAATTCAAGGGTAAGACAATTTCCGATGTGCTTGATATGACTGTTGAAGAAGGCGTCAATTTCTTTAGAGAGATACCTTTATTGTCACGGAAGCTTGAAACCTTAAAAGGAGTCGGTCTTGGTTATATTCACCTTGGTCAACAAGCAACGACTCTTTCTGGCGGTGAGGCTCAAAGGATCAAACTCGCTTCGGAACTCTCAAAAGTTGCCACCGGGCAGACAATTTACATTCTGGATGAACCGACAACGGGACTGCACTTTGCAGATGTCAAGATGTTGCTCAGCGTGCTTCAGCAACTGGTCGATAAAGGAAACACCGTACTTGTGATAGAGCATAATCTCGATGTCATTAAATGTGCCGACTGGGTTATCGATTTGGGACCTGAAGGAGGCGAGGCGGGCGGATTGATTATTGCTGAGGGAACGCCTGAGGAAGTTGCAGCAGTGAAGAAATCACATACTGGAATGTATCTGAAAAAAATATTGGCGGGAAGGTCTCTCAAGCGTAAGGCTTCAGATGACTGATCGATACGAATAATACTTGATGGTCATATACCATACTTATAATAGAATAAGGCTGAGCCGATGAAATCACGTCTCAAAGATAGAAAAATTGAGTTGAGGCTGGCTCATTATTGACTTGAAGGAGTATTTAAAGCTAAATTATAGCTTCGGTTTTAAAACGTATATTTAGATGAATCGGAAATTTTATCCCCGTTAAGGAAAATCAATTGAGCGATAAAAGGCGGATTCTCGTTGCAGATGACGACGAGCATATTCGCACTGTAATAGCCGAAATTCTTGCCTCGTTTGGACATGAAGTCGAAACAGCAGCCGATGGTTTTGAGGCGCTGGCGAAACTCGAGCTTGATATCGATCTCGTATTAACCGATGCCAATATGCCTGGGATGGACGGTTTTGAGGTTACGACAAGAATTCGAAATGATCCGCGCTTTGCTGACGTACCGGTGATAATGGTTACAGGCTCGACTGATCGTCGTGACAGGATCAGGTCCGCGGAAGCAGGCGTTAACGACTTTATTTCCAAACCGATTGATTATACGGAGTTGTTTCTTCGCTCGACGACGTTACTCAAAATGAAGTCGATGCACGATTCATTGAAGAATCATCAACTCGACTTAGAGCGTAAAATAGAGCGTCGCACCGAAGCGCTGCGTACAGCACTCGATAAGGTTGTCGAACAGCAACGGCACCTCCACGAGGCAAACCTTGAAACGATTCACCGTCTTGTCAATGCAACGGAATTTAAGGATCGTGGTACAGCAGCTCATATCAAGCGGATAGGAATGATTGGGGCTTTTGTTGCACGTAAAATGAAACTTGCCCCAAATATTGTCGAGCTGATCTTATATGCCTGTCCAATGCATGATATTGGGAAAATCGGGATGCCGGAGGAGTTTCTCATACGACCAGGTCCGTTGACTGAAACTGAGTGGGTTATTATGCGGCAGCACACAAAGATGGGGGCTGAGATATTACACGGGTCTGCATTTCCTATTCTTCAGATGGGTGAGCGTATTGCGATGTCACATCATGAAAAATGGAACGGAAAGGGCTATCCCAACGGTTTGGCAGGTGAAGATATCCCCATTGAAGGTCGTATCTGTGCTGTTGCTGATGTCTTTGATGCACTGACGAGCGAGAGACCATATAAGAAAGCCTTTTCCAATAAAGATTCTTTTGAAATGATTCGCGCCGAACGTGGACAGCATTTCGATCCGACGATAGTAGATATTTTCCTTGATAATGCCAAGGAAATAGTTGCTATCAAGGAAAGCGTCGGATGAGTCCTTGTGACCAAAATACTCTGATTATTGCTTGACTTTTGCGTAGGAATGTTGTATATTTAGTGCTGAAATAATTAGAAGAGTTGCTTATGCTATACATCAATTTTGAAAGGTTTCGTGAAGTTAGTGAAGATAATTAAAAATAAAAAATCCCCAAGAATCCATGCTGATAAGTCCTGTGACGATTGTGAAGATGTGACGATAAATTTGAATGCTATACATTACATCCAATAATATCAATATATAACACATTTTTACTCACGGCACTCCAAACAGGTTAGGTAACCTTCCAATGAATCACGTCGCGCTTGAAGATCAGCATATCGCCCTCGGTGGCAAAATGGTTCCTTTCGCCGGTTTCAATATGCCGGTCCAATACTCCTCCATTATAGAAGAACACCTTCACGTCCGCAATACGGTCGGCATCTTCGATGTTTCTCACATGGGCGAGTTTATCGTAACCGGATCCGATGCTGAAAAGTGGCTCAACAGAATGACTCTAAACGATGTCTCGACACTAACGGTCGGACAAGTCCAATATTCAGCCATGCTGTACGATTCTGGTGGGGTCGTCGATGATCTTTTGGTTTACCGCTTCAACGATCATTATCTGGTTGTTGTAAACGCCTCAAATATCGACAAAGATTTTGAATGGCTTTCAAGCCACCTTGGTGGTGACGTTGCGATTCGCAATATTTCTGAGAACACTACCCTGCTTGCGATTCAAGGTCCCCGTGCGGCTGAATTGGTGCGTAATATTGCCGATGTTCCAACAGATGGTGTTGAGTACTACCACTTTATCGAAGGGCACGTGAAAGGCATTCCAGTCATTTTCTCGCGAACGGGATATACTGGGGAAGACGGGTTTGAAATCTATATCGATAGAGCCCACTCACTGACGCTTTGGAATGCGGTCTGGGAGGCAGGCAAGCCACTCGACCTGAAGCCAATCGGCCTCGGTGCCAGAGACTCGCTAAGGCTTGAAGTTTGCTACTGTTTATATGGCAATGACATCGATCAGACGACAACTCCGCACGAAGCTGGTATCGGTTGGATAACGAAAATGAAGAAGGCGGGCGGTTTTACCGGGTATGATGTTGTCCTAAAAGCAAAGGAGAATCCGACCAGGAAACTAATGGGATTCATACTTACGGAAAAAGGGATTGCACGACAGCATGCCGACGTCTTGCTGGACGGTCAGAAAATAGGCGAAGTCACCTCCGGCGGCTTCTCCCCTATTCTGAACAAAGCAATAGGACTGGCTTTCATCAATAAACCTTTCGATGTCCTCGGAACGGAGATAGCGCTCGATGTGCGCGGACGTCAGGTCAAAGCGTTGATCAGTCAGACTCCGTTCTACCAGAGAAGTAAATAGTCAAGCGACATTATTTGAGACTGTCAAAATAGTCGTATATTACGAATTGCGATTTAGTACAGTTAACATCTCCTGATCGAGCATAACAAAAGTAACGGTTTGCAATAGCCTTGTCTTGTATGTTAAGTTATGTTTGGGACTCGAGAATTTACAGGTTCAGTTTGAAATCCAAGATCAAAGAGCTGGAAGAAACAAATTTACGTCATGCTGGTGAACGAGTCATTGACCTCTTCTTTTCACCGGCGGAAGTTACCGAAGAGAGACTTCGAACCTATCGCGTTGCGGTTGTTATCGATGTATTAAGGTCTGCTACTTCCATTGCTCTCGCTCTGGCAAATGGCGCACGCGGAGTTATTCCTGTAAGTTCGATTTCAGCAGCAACCCTTCTCGCATCGCAACTTGCGAGGGATGATGTTTTGCTTTGTGGTGAGCGCGATGGAAAACTAATAGATGGGTTTCACCTCGGCAACTCACCTGCCGACTACACACGGGAACGTGTTCGCGGTAAAACGTTAATTTTCGGTAGTTCGAATGGCACACCTTCTGTCGTGAAGTCGTCTGGTTCGGGCGCAGTATTCCTTTGTGGATTCGTCAATTTACCAGCCGTTATCGATTCCATGCTCCACGAATCGGAGCTTTATCCTTTGGCTGTACTTTGCTCGGGGAAGTTGAACCGCTTCTCAATAGAGGATGCCGTGTGCGGTGGTCAGCTGATCGAACAACTTAAGAACCGATTGGATGGCGAACCGAATCTGAACGATGCAGCACGATCTGCATGTTTGATGGCAAAAGATTGTGGCGAAGATATTTTAGGTCTCCTAAACAACTCCGATCACGGTCGCTATTTAGTAAGCATTGGAATGGAAAGCGACCTTGCAGATTGTGCCGCCATAGGAGTTCAGCAAGTAGTTCCAGTTTTGAATGATGGAAAACTTGTTAAGTGGGAAGTATCGTAGAAACTAATTTCCCACTCGCTATCCTTTCGAGTTGAGATTGTTTTATCACCCATAATTCCATCACTTGAACTCAAAAAAACACCCCGTAAAAACTTCCGTCATCCCTCCCCAACCGTCTTCAGACGCACCAAACAGGAAGGCTGGTCAGCTCTTCTACCTCCTGTTGAGTTTTAGCTTCGCGTTTTTACTAATCACGATTTTTACTTTCGAAATTAACGCATCAGGCATCGCAACCAGTTTATTTGGTAAAATTGGTGGGTCGGTTGCTCTTTTTTTTATTACCAATCTGTTTGGTCGTTGGGGGACGCTGGCCATCCCGACTGCTTTGGGTTTATTGTTAATAGGACGTTTTAGTCAATGGAAATTCAAACCTTGGCGCTGGATTGCAATAGCCTTGGTGATTGGATTTTATGTTGGTTTCGGGACTGCACTAACCCGATATTTTCTTCATCTTCCCGCCGAGAACGTCATTGCAACGGGAGCTTTCGCTCAGATTCTTTTACACGTTTCGGTCTACTATCTGTATGGAGCTGGCACCGCGCTTTTAGCCTTGGCTGTGCTTGCCGCCTTCGCTGTGGTATTGTTCGATTTCAAATTGACAGAGTGGCTCGAGCTTATCTTTTATCGTTTCCCGGCTTATATCGTAAATTCGATACGTGAATTCCTCCGTGACTCCACAAGGCAGGAAAAAGACGATCTTGAGGAACCGTTTGATGATGAAGATGATGCAATTGTTCCAACAGCTGCCGACCGGAAGGTTGTAGTTGAATCTTTTGATCGAAACAAGATTCAACCCGTCAAACCACGTCCACAGGCTACGGCTCAAGCGAGACTGTTCGACGAGGGAGCGCTTGCCGAGGTTCAAGGACATCGTGAATTGCCACCTTTGAGACTTCTCGATTCACCGCCAGAGGTACGTCAGACTCTTAGCGAAACCGAACTGAAGGAGAACTCGAGGAGGTTGGAAGAAAAACTGGCAAGCCTTGGAGTGAACGCCAAGGTAATCAAGACTAATCCGGGGCCAGTAATTACCCGCTACGACCTTGAGCCTTCCGCTGAAGTAAAAGTGTCGAAAATTTCGGGTCTTTCTGATGACATCGCTATGGCATTACGAGCAAAAGGCATTCGTATTCTTGCCCCGATACCCGGAGAGGCGGCAATTGGAATCGAAATACCTAACCGTTATCCTGAAACAGTTTATATCAGGGAAGTTATCGGTTCCGATGAATTTCGCAATGCCAAAGGGCCTCTAACGGTCGCGCTCGGCAAGGATGCGGAAGGTAGTATCTTTCTCGTCGATCTCGCAAAGCTTCCCCATTTACTTGTTGCGGGTGCGACTGGATCCGGGAAATCTGTCTGCATCAATATCATTTTGTTAAGCCTTCTCTATCGAAGTGACCCTAACAACCTTCGCGTCGTACTGATAGATCCTAAAAAATTGGAGCTTTCGCTCTACGCTCGCCTGATTCATCAACACTTGATTTCTCCCCGTGGTCTTGGTGAGGATGTTATTACCATACCGGAAAATGCGGTTTTGGCGTTGAGATCGGTTCATGCCGAAATGGAGCGAAGATATAATATCCTTGCTGAAGTCGGGGTTCGCGGGCTCGAGGAGTACAATCGTTGGCGAATTTTGCACCCCGCAGAGATAGTCGAATCAGAAGGTAAGAGGCCACATTTACCCTATATCGTTGTAATCGTAGACGAACTTGCCGACCTCATGATGAGCGTTAGACGAGAGTTCGAAGAATTAGTGGTTCGACTTGCGCAGATGTCCCGCGCCGTCGGAATCCATCTGGTCGTAGCTACGCAACGCCCATCAGTCGATGTTGTAACCGGGTTGATCAAAGCAAATTTCCCAGGACGAATAGCATTTCAAGTTGCAGCAAGACCCGACTCCCGCACAATTCTCGACTCAATTGGTGCGGAGGCACTTCTTGGTAAAGGTGATATGTTGTTTATGGGACCGGGCGGCTACCTTCAACGAGCACACGGGGCATTGGCTACAACCGAGGAGGTCGAGCGGGTCGTCGAATTTATCAGATCTCAGCCTCCTGTTCCAGATGATTTTGTCCTGCCTGATCCTGAAGCATCTAAGATTAAAGGCAGCATTGCTGACGCAAATATTGTCAGTTCATCTGATGAGTTCTTCGAGGAAGCAGCAAGAATTGTTGTTAAAGTCGATCAGGGTTCCGTTTCCATTCTCCAACGACGACTGCGGGTTGGCTACTCGCGAGCAGCAAGATTGATAGATGAGCTTGAGCAATCAGGAATTGTGGGTCCGTTTGACGGTTCCAAGGCGAGACAGGTTTTGGTGACTCCCGAAGAGTTAAAAGATCGATATGGGATAGAAATTTGAGAGTAAAGTATCTGGCGGCTCTGATTCTAATTCTGGTAACCCATGTTGCTGCAACGATGCCGAAGAATCCTGTTGCCGTACTAAAGGATATCAGAAAACAGTATAAGTCGATCAAAAACTTTCGATGTGACTTTACCGAACAGTTTCAGTGGCAGTTCACTGGGGAACTGGTTACTCGCAACGGAACGATGATAGCAGCCGAAGGGGATCGATTTCGAATGGAGACTCCTGAACAGGTAATGGTTTGCGACGGCACCAGCCTTTTTCGATACAATTTACTGAAAAATCAGGTAATGATTGAATCAGTGAAGGAAGCCTCCAACCTGTTGCCTCGACGATTCTTGCTCGAATTCGGTGGAGAATTCGAAGCTACCGAACTCAGTCCGATTTCTGTAGAGGGACGCGAAGGTTTCCGACTCACGCTTGATCCCTTAAAAGCCGATGAGTCATTTATGTCGAAGGCTGCGATTTGGGTTACGACTTCTGATTTAATTATCCATAAAATGCAGATGGATGACTTGAACGGCAATCGGACAACGTATATCTTACAGAACATCGTAATTGACAAGCCAGTCGTTCCTAAAGAAACGTCCTTTACAATACCGGAAGGAGCCGAGCTATTCGACCTTCGTTAAACACTTCTGAGAGTTAATTATTTTAGCTGGTCGCAGAAAAGTCCTGTTCGGACTGATACTAAGCGCTGTTTTTGTTTACCTGATCCTATGGAAGCCGCACCTTGGCGCTCTATTCTCGGGGCAATCTGACCTTAAATCAGCTCTTTTCGGTGATTCACGGCTGAACCTTCATCACCTGATGGCGATTTTACGAGAGGTCCACCTAGCTCCTCTTATCATCTGCTTTCTAATCTCGCCTTTCCATGTGCTGACACGCTCGCATCGATGGGTATTGATGGTTAGGAATCTCAGTAAACTAAAACTTTTCGATAGTTTTAGTCTTCAGATGGTAGGTTATCTTGCCAATTCATTGCTTCCGCTTCGAATGGGAGATGTCGTGCGCGGGGCGATGCTTGCACAACGCCAAAAAATCCCAACCAGCTCCGGTTTAGGCACTGTGCTGATAGAGAGAATATTGGACATGTTTTCTCTTTTGGTTATTGCTGCCGTAATAGGATTCCTTTTTCCCTTTCCCAAGGAAATGGCAGAGGGGGCAGTTGTTTTCGGTATCATTGCCGCCGTAGGAATCATCGTCACATTTTATCTGGCTGTCGATAAGGATCCTTTCGGTGGAATCGTCGGGAGACTTTTGGGTGGGGGAAGGATTGCCCGTCTCGTTCGCCAGAAAGGGGGAGAGTTTGTCGCTGGTTTTGCGATGTTCAGGCAGACTGAGCATCACTGGGCAATAATCTTTGAGACGTTATTGCTTTGGGCATTTTATGCTCTACAAGGCTACCTGATTTTAGTCGCATTTGACTTCCCGGTTCTCTATCCATTGATTGGACAGCAGCCACTTCTTGCCAGCTTTGTCATTTTGGTTATCAGTGCAATAGGAATAGCATTACCTGCCGCTCCGGCTGGAGTAGGCACTTTTCATGCAGTTGTTATTTTTGGGTTATCGCTATTCGATGTGCCTACCGATCAGGCAGCCGGATTCGCACTTGTTATACACGCTGTCTCAGTAATCTTTTATATAATATTTGGACTACCGTTTATGTGGCGCGAAGGATTGCATATAAGCGAACTTAAAGGTATTGAAGAAGCCGAACTAAAGGCTAAAGCAAATAAAAAGTAGCAATGAAAATCCTGACTCAGACCGCATATTCAAAAATCAATCTCGGCTTGATTATCGGGTCAAATAGACCCGATGGCTATCATAATATCGAAACAATTTTTCAACGCATCAGCCTTTCAGATGTAGTTACGATATTTCCGGCAAAGTCTGGTGTCTCGTATTTTGGCCCAAAACTGACGGAATCGCCCGAACACAATCTTTCAGTTAAGGCTGCTTCACAATTTTTAGACTTGTATAAGATTGAAGAAGGGGTCGAGGTAGCCTTAACCAAAAGAATACCGACAGGAGCAGGATTGGGGGGAGGGTCAAGCGACGCTGCGGCGGTACTCCGAATTTTAGCGGAGCTTTACGTAATTAATGTTGCTGATCCGAGATTGCAAAAACTTGCAATTTCGCTTGGAGCTGATGTCCCGTTTTTCTTGAATGACTTTTCCGCCGCTATTGGAAGCGGTTTAGGGGAGGAGCTTACACCTCTGAATGGTCTCGCTTCGGAAGCATGGATTTTGATAATGTGGCCCGGATTTCAGATTTCAACAGCTCAAGCATATTTAGAGTTTGATAACTCCTTGACAGAAGCGTCAAGAATCACTAACTTAGGGGTTCGTTCGCTTAGCGTTGCTCCGAAAGGGGAAAATAGGCACTATCTGAATGATTTTGAGTCAACTATTTTCTCAGCTCACCCGGCACTTCTCGAAGCACGTGATAAATTACTGCAGGCTGGTGCCTATTCAGCAGGGCTTGCCGGTAGTGGATCATCCTTGTTCGCAATCTTTGACGGCGAATCTGAGGCACGGATGGCCGCTGCTATCCAGCGACCACAATGGCAAAGCTTTGTTTGCCGTCCTTTTTAATGTATTAAATCAATTCGTGTTAATAGCTTAATCCACCATTAAGTAGTAATCGAAGTGGTTTGATACATACGTTGTTTGGATACCCGGAAGGACAAAAAAGCAAAGGAGGCTTAGAGTGGAGATTACTGAAGTTAACATCAATATCCGTGATGAAGACAAGCTGAAGGCTTTCGTCAACATCACGTTCGATGATGTTTTTGTAGTTCGTGGGTTAAAAGTTATTCAGGGTAATTCTGGTCTTTTTGTTTGCATGCCATCTCGAAAGATGCCCGATGGCAGCTACAAGGATATAGCGCACCCGATTTCTAATGAATTTCGCCAGCGGATGGAGACTCTCATATTGACAGAGTATAATCATCAACTGGAGTTGGGTGCCCCCGTCGGAAATCCGGAGTAGTCTGGGGCGTCGCCAAGTTGGCAAGGCACGGGAATTTGGATCCCGCATTCGGAGGTTCGAATCCTTCCGCCCCAGCATTACTTTATACTGACTGAAGAGAAATTGTGATGAAACTGTTTAGCGGGTCGGCGCATACCGAATTGGGTGATAGAATTGCCCAGTATCTCGGTATGGAAATCGGCAAAATTGACCGCCGCCGCTTCTCCGACGGAGAGTTTTGGGTAAAGTTTCAAGAGAATATCCGAGGTAGGGATATCTTTTTGCTTCAACCGACTCATCCGCCTGCGGATAATTTGATGGAGCTACTGATAATGATCGACGCCGCCAAGCGAGCATCTGCTGCGCGGGTTACGGCGGTCATACCGTACTTCGGCTATGCTCGTCAGGATCGAAAAGATCAGCCTCGAGTTGCAATCACCTCGAGGCTGATCGCCAATCTTCTTGAAGCTGCGCAGGCGGACCGGATCCTGACTATGGATCTCCATACACCGCAGCTACAAGGATTTTTCGACATACCTGTCGATCACCTCTACTCGTCGATGATTCTGGCTCCATATTTTATGAAATTTGCCAAAGAAGATCTCGTCGTTGTCTCGCCTGACGTTGGCGGGATTGCAATGGCGCGTTCATATGCGCAACGACTTGGCGCAAATTTGGCATTCATCGATAAACGTCGAGCACGTCACAACGAATCTGAAGTGATGAATGTCATTGGAGATGTGGCTGGCAAACGTGCTCTTATCATCGATGATATTGTTGATACTGCCGGAACAATTTGCAAAGCAGTTCAGAGACTTAAGGAACTTGGGTCTGTTGAGGTGCATGTTGCCTGTACGCACCCGATACTTTCTGGAAAATCGATAGAGAGGCTCGCGGTTGCTGGATTGACGCAATTTGTTGTAACAGACACAATTCCGCTACACGCAGAAGCGAAAGCAAGTGGATTATTTACAGTGCTTTCGACGGCAGAATCGTTCGGTGAGGCGATCAAGCGAATTCACATGGGTGAATCGCTAAGTGACCTTTTCCCATAATAAGAACTTTAACCCGGACACCTTTGGGTGCTTGAGTTGAACACCCCCGCAATCTATGCGGACAATTAATTAAGAACCGTAGTTTCATTGCAGACGGAATTAAGAGAAATAGTAAGATACATGAGCGAGAATATTCTTGACGCCCAAGTAAGACAGGTCTCTGGCAAGGGCGGAGCCCGCCAGTTACGTTTGAAGGGGATGGTCCCCGGCGTCTTTTACGGTCATAACGAGACAAATATCCATTTCACTGTGAGCGATTATGATCTCGGTCGTATGTTAAGGCATCGTCATACGACATTGATGCTCAACATCGGCGGGGGAGAACCGCGACAGTGTGTTATTAGGTCGATTCAACGCGATCCAATCGATTCCAAGCCACTTCATATCGATCTCCTTGCAATTCACAAAGGCGAATTGATAACTGTTACAGTTCCTGTGAAGCTAATCGGGACTTCAATTGGCGTGAAGGATGGCGGAGGTGTTCTCGAACATAGTTTCAACGAACTCTCCATCGAGTGTGATCCGATGAATATCCCCGAGTTTATAGAGATAGACGTGTCGGGACTTCAACTTGGTGATTCGATTCATATCGGCGATCTCAATATGCCAAACATCAGCTTCATGGACGACGAGCA
>CAMBDS010000027.1 GCA_945865405.1 Caldithrix abyssi DSM 13497 | reverse complement strand
TCGCGATTACCGAAGTTCTTGGCGTGCAGAGTAACATCTATCACTTCGGTAGGATTAGGAATATCGTCTCCATCACCATCGATTTCAACAATATCATCTTCACCAAGTGAAAGCAGTTCGATAGTCGCACTCGGAACGGATACAGCTATTTGACCAAGTACGGGCCTTACATCGCGCCCTGTGGCTGTGATGTAAAGTGGTTTTCCGGCGATCAAAACCTCAGAATCGAGCGAAAATCTAACCACACCATTATCATCAGTGTAGGCTATTTTACGGATGATATCTATATAAGCGGCATACTGGCCGGCGTTATTAAAAGGCATATTGCGTTCATGATAGAGAGTCACCTGCACTCCTGGTGCCGGATTGCCACCTTGAACAGTGGTAAGACGCGCTTCAATCATATTAACGTCCGGTGAGACCGATTGCGGCATTGTAAATTGTAACTGTCTTGGCACACCAAACCAAGGCCTAATTCCCGGATCACCGTGCATGTCAATATCAGTTTTCACATGACCATACATCTGTTGCCCAACGTTAAAGTTGGGAAAGAATCTTTCAATCGAAGTGATTGCATACATTCGTGACCAACCGAGGGACATCTCCTTTTGGAGAGTTCCGTTCACCATTTGCATCCAAAGATAGCTGGATGTGGCGGTGGGTGGGCCTCCCCAACCGAAGGTTGCCGCGACGGGACCTTTCAAGTTGTTGCCAGCTCCAGTTCGGAACATATTCCATGCCGTCCACTCACCGTGCCCCGATACACAGATATTGATAGGAAAAACGGTATTGGCATCGACACCTTGGAAACTGTTGCGCCAGTAATAATTTTCAGCGCGACCAACCAATAAATTTGATCCGGCGTTAAGTTCATCGCGGATCACTGGTCCAATGCTGTTGCCTTGTTGATCCCAATTTTGGTCTTCATAAAAATTGACATCGTCAAAACCGAGACTCTTTAAGACTTCTTCGCCCCAGCGGGCATTTGTATGGATGGTAATGTGCCAAGCTGACTCGACGCCGTTTCCCCAGTGTTGCGAGTAGTTGAGTCCGCGAGTAAACCATTGTGGATTCTGCATTCTCGGCGCCATTTCATAGGCGAGTGTACGTCCAACTACGAGACCGGCAATTCCCTGACTTCCGGATGGCATTCTACCAAAACTGACATCGGGGAGTTGGTCGTTGCCCTCGAGCAGGGCAAACTTGTAGTCTGCGTGGTCAGGCCCGCCCCAGATCGTTTCACCTCGCTCGGCAGCCAGTTGTTTATCTGGAGCAGTAGTCAGATTATCGTAACCGTTTCTGTCTCCTATCAGGAGTAATTCATCAAAGGGTTCCTGACCGGCATTGATGTATTGGTTGTACTTGGCTTGAATAGCGTTCTTGATGGTATTGGGGCTACTGGCATCGTTAGCACTCAGGGCAATGATATCAACCTTGTAACCAGCTTTGCGTCGCCATTCGATAAAAGGTTGATGCCAAATTAGTGCATCAATATGAACAACTATTAGATAGTGTCCGGTATAAGGTGTCGGGAAGTCGGGGTTGTCGCGAAAGTAATCTTCACCATTTACGGCAAAAGCTTTCAAGAATTTTTGAAAGTCGGGGCTTCGTCCGGGTAAACGTGGATGAATTACCGGATTTATCGGAGGTGAATCGTTGTAACGGATGTCTGCCTTGATATGACTGCGATGGAGGTAGTTGCCAGTTGCAGCGTCGAATTGGTAAGGATAGGTTGTGATCTTAACCATCCTGACACCACGGATGATTACCGGATCTGAGATTTCGGCAAAGTTTGGCGGATAGAGCCCTGTAAGTTCGCCAGCAGTCGGAGTAAGTT
Organism: Caldithrix abyssi DSM 13497; assembly: GCA_945865405.1. Classification (GTDB taxonomy): domain Bacteria; phylum Electryoneota; class AABM5-125-24; order Hatepunaeales; family Hatepunaeaceae; genus CAMBDS01. The sequence continues at coordinate 32,918 of CAMBDS010000027.1, read as the reverse complement.
TTTCTTCGTCACAAAGGGCGGGCGGGAATTTTGACTTAATCTCAACGGGTGAGTCGGCTTCGACAAACAATTCAAGACCGGCTGTGGGATCGACAATCACAAAGCGGCTAATGGAAGGAAGGATCGGTCTGTCAAGCTCGAAAGTTGTTCCTTCACCGGGCAGTGTAAATGCTTGGTAAGAATTGCCACCCTTACTCACAAAAGCGGGATCGACGGTTTCCGCGCTGAATGCAACGTTCATTCCGTCAACACGACTTAGAAGCTTCACATCAACCGGACTTTTGTCAAATTGAAGTTGAGCTTGTGCTGACTGGACGAATAGCAGTAATGAGAAGCCGATACTAATGAAAATTTTCATTTTACCTTACCCGTAAAGGGAAGTTAATGTGTGATAGTCTTATGAGGGTACAAAACTTGATGATCTTACCGGAATTAAATTTGATAGATAAGTAATTTATCAAATTTTAAATTTATTATGTGGTCGTACGTCACAAAATACGAACGACTTTCAAGTCTATTAGGCAGTTAACCATTATAATAAATCGGCGTGCAAATACCGTGCTGAAGTCAAAAGATTCTTTGTGTATCGAGGCCTGATTTGTTCATTGATTTTTTTGATTGAAATAAGTCTATTTTTAACACCGGATCTGTAATGGTTCCGAAATTTAGCCTATGAGTACGAGACAATACCTATTAAAGCGATCTTCACAACTCTCGGACGAAATTTACAACTGTGCAAGAAATGTCTTTCAAAATCAAGGATCGTGCAAATTTTGACGAGTCTATACTAACTAACTTTGCAACAATAAAAAAAGGGTTCAAATTGAACCTTTTTTTTAAAATCAGATTAAGCCATTTGGCATTAGAACGAGATTACTTAATTGAAAACAAATCATCCGAACCATCAAGGAAGAAGTCACGAGGATCGACAGGCTTATCGTTGACGTGAACTTCGTAATGAAGGTGAGGTCCGGTCGAACGGCCTGATGAACCAGAAAGCCCAATGCGTTGGCCGCGTTTTACAGTCTGACCTTTACTGACGCTAATATTGGAAAGGTGACCATAAGCGGTCCGGAACCCGTAACCGTGGTCAACCACGACCAGCTTACCCAATCCGGGAGTAGCCTTTGCAAAGAGGATGGTTCCTTCTGCAGTTGACATAACCGGAGTCCCACGCTCAACGGATATATCAAGGCCATTATGGAAAGTCTTTCTGCCATTCATCGGGTCTTTGCGGTTGCCAAAACTGGAAGTAAAATAACCTTTGTCCATCGGGCGAATAGAGGGTGTATGATCGATAAGGCTCTTGCGATCCTTGATGCGATCTTCGATCTCTGCATAGCTAAGCATTTGAAGCTGAATCTCACGCTCTAACTTATCAATATCGACAGTGAGCAACTCTGCTTCGGGATTGACGGAGCCAATACCAGCATTTGGTACAACCGCACCACCGACACCTACCTCACGAACATCAGAGTCAAGGGGAGGCATGTCGGCGAGCAGACGTAAGACGTCGTCGCTTTTTGCCAGAACAGACATCTCGCTCTGAACACGCTCGAACTTTTCGGTGAAACCACCGATTTGCCGTTGAAGTGTCCGATTTTCCTCAAGAACCGAAGCCATCGCCTGACGGGTCATGAACCCGGCGATTACTCTGCCTGTACCTATTGTGACCAAAGTACCGAGTACAAATACCGCTATGCAACCAGCGATGACGAGCCGACGAGTCAGACGCAGCGTGCGCGACTTCGTAGAGCCGTCTGCGAGCAACATCAAGCGAAATCCGTTACGGTTGGGCAATAGTTGATTCCTGTTGGTGGTTAGTCTATCGGGAGTTCAATACTTCAACTGCCTAAGCTTTGCTGAAGTTCCCGAAAAACAGTTTAAGGTAAATTATTTTAATTATTTAGAAACGTAGCGACCGTTTCAAGCAGGGCGAGAACCAAGTTAATGTGTCGGAAGTCACTTGTCAAGTCTTGGAGCCAGTAATTGAAAAAAAGTGATGTATCCGAGCGTTCCAAGCTGAATTATTCAGGTGGGCTTTGTCTAAACCGATCTCCGACGTAAATTAGGCGTACAAATCTCATCTATCCTAATTTTTATCTGCTTAATGAACCAGTTCGTCGAAATACTTCAGAATAAATTCACCATTTCACTCCCGGCCGATCTTAAGGGGGGAAAAGTTGTAGTCAATGACGTTGAAATTGAATTCGATTACCGCCCCGGATCTGTCGGTAGTCCGGCGTCGCTGATTCTCAATGGAATATGTTACTCTGTCGATGCTATTGCTGATGACGATGGTTGGGTTGTCCGCACAAACGAACGGGATCTGCGTGCGACGGTGACCGATGAAACTCGCGAGAAGAAGAAAGTCCTTGCTCGAAGTACATCTGGTAAGGAGACCGGAGCTTCCAAAATAAAAGCCCCGATGCCTGGACTAATCATCAAAATCGAGATCGAAAAGGGGATGTTAGTTGAAAAAGGAACCGGCGTCATAATAATAGAGGCGATGAAGATGGAGAACGAAATTAAGTCAACGACAAGAGGGATTGTTTCTGAAATTGGTGTTACTTCCGGACAATCAGTGGAGAAGGGTCAACATTTACTGACAATTACGCCTTCATAGTTTTTTCTCAGTCTCCTTTGGTGAAGGCAATCGATTCTAAAGCGAAATTGGTGCTTTTCAGATGCATCCGATTATTGCGCCGGACTATTTTCTAAATTATACTTGACAATTGCTTTTTAATGTTATACATTTGCCTGAGGATGGTAGATTTCTTTCGCAGCGGGAATGGATTAACCGCCCCCGCGACACTTCCTGTGATCCATATTACAGATGCAATTAGATACTTGTTCACTTTGCGATCCTGTCCTATCGGATACCACATTTCCCTGACCTTCAATCATTAATCCCCTAACACACTAATCTGAATGCTTCAACGCAAGAGTCCTCTCCGCACAGGTGTAAGTCCTCTCCATTCTACTACTGATGGAGTTGCTCAACCGAAACTTCGACGAATTGTCCGAACCATAGAACCCGCTTATAGCCCCATCGCTTCTACTCCGGATCCCGCACCGCCGCCACCTCCAATACAAGAAGATAGCTTAATCGATCCAGAATTGATTGCTGGAAGGTCATCGACTCAGGTGATAGTTGATCTTACCAAGCTCAAAACGATGAAAATCCATGAGCTAAGTGAGATCGCAAGGGGCCTCGATATAGCAGAGTACGGTGGGTTACCACGGCAGGATCTGATTTTCAAGATCCTCGAAAAGCAGTCAGACAGCACTGGCAATGCGTTCGCATCGGGGGTTTTGGAAATTCTCCCTGATGGTTATGGGTTCCTTAGGTCTCCCAAATCGAACTTTTTGCCCGGCCCCGATGACGTATATGTTTCTCCATCGCAGATCAAACGGTTCGGATTGCGCAAAGGACACATGGTCTCCGGCCAGATCCGTCCGCCGAAAGACTCAGAGAGATTTTTCGCACTGCTTCGGGTTGAGGCGGTTGATCTTGAGAATCCAGACGAAGCGCGAGATAAGATTCTCTTCGACAACCTGACGCCACTCTTCCCTACCCGCAAATTCCGCCTTGAGTCCAAGGTATCTCCCGACCTCTCAATGCGTATCATGGATATTTTCACACCGATAGGAATGGGCCAGCGTGGCCTGATCGTAGCACCTCCGCGAACCGGTAAGACCGTCCTACTGCAAAAAATCGCCAACGCTATCGCTGAAAATCACCCTGACGTTTTCCTGATTGTGCTTCTGATCGACGAACGACCAGAGGAAGTGACCGATATGGAACGGACTGTAAAAGGCGAAGTAATCAGCTCTACATTCGACGAAAAGCCTGATCGTCACGTTCAAGTTTCTAACATGGTGATCGAAAAAGCCAAGCGGTTGGTGGAGTACGGCAAGGATGTGGTGATATTACTCGACTCTATAACCCGACTTGCCAGAGCCCACAATACCGTGATGCCTCATTCGGGTAGGATCCTATCCGGTGGTGTCGATGCTTCTGCTCTTTATGAGCCTAAGCGATTTTTTGGTGCTGCACGTAACATCGAAGAAGGCGGATCCCTCACAATTATCGCAACGGCACTTGTAGAAACTGGTAGCAGAATGGATGAAGTGATTTTCGAAGAGTTTAAGGGAACCGGAAATATGGAGCTGGTTCTTGACCGAAGACTCTCAGACCTCAGAATCTTCCCCTCAATCGATACAAACCGATCTGGAACTCGTAAGGAAGAGCTTTTGCTGCCTGACCCCACACTGGCAAGAATCCACCTGATACGAAGCATTCTCGCCGACTATAACCCAATCGATTCGATGAAATTCATTCTCGAACGGATCAGATCGACTCGCAACAACGAAGAATTCTTCAGGACTATGAATCAATAAACTTGTTTGTTCGTACCTCTCCCCTGCAATCTGCCAAGCCAGCCGCGAAGCCTGATATTAAGGCACTAATTTTGCGGTTTGACACTTACTTGTGTTCTGTGTGGCTTTTCCCCATGCAAACCGTGCATCTGGTTAAGCCACCAGAATATCAACAGACAACATATCCCGAACAACTCGCACAGCCTTGTTACTTAAACGTGGCATCCATTTCCGGTATTGCCACTTTCCACAAGTTCATAATTATCAAGTCAATGATTCAGTTGATTGATAGTAAATTTAACCGTAGCGATCCCGGAGGGTGTAATGAGTTTGTTATCAAAGATTTTCCTCACCTCAGTTCTTCTAATTGGACTTTGTCGATCCTCCGTTGCAGCCAATGAGCTCGAGGGGTCAACCCTTCCCCTCGCCATAGTAGAAATACCCCGAAATGACTTTTCCGCCACTCACCTGAACATCAGAGTCCCGAGTGTGGGACGAATCGAAGGATCAACATCCGAAGGTGAATTAGTCAATAGATTTGGACTTGAACTCGAGCCGATGACAACCCGCCCGGGCTGGCCCGAACTGCCGATGATCTCCCGCCTTATTCTCGTCCCCCCCACCGGTGGCATTCAGACAACGATCAATAGTATCGAAAGCTTCACCGAGACCGGATATGCTCCGTTTATAGTGCCTGTTCTTGATGGAACTGTTGATTTAGATTTTTCGGGTAGCCCCTCCTTAGATTACCTGAATACTGACGGATTCTGGCCACCAAACCCGATAGAGGTCGGTGAACCGGCGATTCTACGGGGTCACCGGATGGTTTCTGTTATCGTCTATCCAATGCAAATCAATCCTCAGACCGGCGAAATCAAGTACAATACAAACGTCGATTTTGAGCTGAATTACTCTGGGCAGGGAACCAACGAGATAACCAATCCTGCCCGACCGAGACCTTCATCTACCATTGATAGAGTCCTTGAATCATTGGTTATCAATCCGCCTTCTCTCTCCCGTGATGATCACCAGCGCGGTGCTTACCTTCTTGTTTATTACAATGCCAATGGAATTGCAAATTCACTCGCTCCATTGATAACGTGGCGTAAGCGGCAGGGCTGGCAGGTGGAAACGATGGCAGTCCAAGTGAATGCACAGGCAAATGATATAAAAGCTCTGATCCAGAGAGCTTACGATGAATGGGATGTTCCGCCGGAAATGATCGCTCTGGTCGGTGACCCAGATTGGGGCGGGAGTGGAATTCCTGCTTTTGCCAATGACCAAACAGACCTCCATTACGCTCGACTTGAAGGCAATGACATTCTCGCCGATGCTGATTACGGCAGAATTTCATGTCTCAATATTCAGGAACTCGATCGGGTCGTCGCCAAAATTGTCAACTACGAATCAAACCCATTTATGGATAACACCGATTGGTATCGGCAGGGCGCGGTCTGTGCTGGTAATTCCATATCTGGTCTCTCGACAATCCTTGTCAATAAGTGGGTTCGCAGACAGACGATGGATCGCGGCTGGCAAAACGTTCATGAATGGTATTTTAATGCCCCTTTTCAAGGTCTGTCAGTACCAAATTTTTTCGCCTCTGAATTTGCACGTGGAATTAGCTATGCGACTTACCGGGGCTGGATAGGAATGGAACAGTTGAGTCCCCAGCAAATAATGGGATTTCAAGCAACACGCCGCTACCCCTTTGCAACGACGATGACATGTCAATCTGGCCAATACATTGGGACTGAATGCCAGACTGAGGCTTTCTTCCGCTCCCCAGGTGGCGCGATAGGTTCGATAGGTTTTGCAACTGCAAATACCAAAGTACCTTACAACAATGCCGTCTTTACCGGGATCTGGCACGGACTTTTGAAACTGGGGCTTTACAATATTGGATCTGCCTGTAATTATGGACGTTACAACACTTTTCGACAGTATGCGGGTTTTGAAGACCAGAACGTAGATAACTTCTCGTACTGGGCTAACCTTATGGGTGATCCGGCAACTGAGATGTTCACGGATATACCGCAGATAGTCAATTGTGAACACGAAGAAAATGTTCCACTGGGAACGACACGATTGACTGTTCGCTTGACAGATGACGGTGGTGACTTAAGCATAGCTGACGCACAAGTCTGCTTGTATAAAGCCAATGATGACTTTCAAGTGGTCTCCCATACCAATGAGAGCGGAATCGCTGACTTCGCTATTGCTTCAGATGCACTAAGTGCTGGCAATCTTCTTATTACAGCTACCCGCCACAATATGAAACCTTACCTTGGTACAATTTCTATCGGGCAGGAAGAACAGTTCTTTGGGGCCGAGACGTGGGAAATCCAACACGATGATAATGAAGATGGGGTTGCAAATCCCGGCGAAGAGGTGACTTTAGCATTGGTTATCAAGAATTTTGGCACGGAAGATCTGGACGACAGCCTGGTAGTAACTTTCGAATCGTACACGGATTGGGCAACGGTGGGAGATCGAGCGATTGTGATTAGGGATGCTCCACAGCACGGCGAGTCTGTTGGAATGGAATTGAACGTTGAGTTAGATCGCGCCGTTCCTGATCGGACTCCGATACCGATTGGGGTTTTTGTCACAAATGGTCAAACGACCTGGCGATCAATGGCTGCTATTCAAGCCGCCTCGCCCAATTTGGAAGTTGTTACGGCAATAATCGCAAATGACAGAGTAGATCCCGGCGCTCATGCAGATATCGATTTTGACTTGTCTAACGTAGGAAGCGCTGATATTGGACACTTTTCTGCCCAGTTATGGTCTGAAACTCCGGAGGTTATAGTTACCAATGAAGGCGGATCTTACCCTGCTATCAGGGCAGGTCGGTCAGCAAGAACGCAGGGAGATCGCTTCAGAATCCGGGCACATCCGTTGGCGATACCTGGTATGAAGGCGAAACTTAAACTTGCAATAGAGACAAATTCTGGATTCCGAGACACCACAACTTATATGGTAAATGTCGGCGTCCAGAGGGTCAATGCACCTTTTGGGCCTGATAAGTATGGGTATATCTGTTTTGACTCAGGTGATGAAGATTGGGAAATGGCTCCTGAATATGAATGGGTAGAGATAGATCCCAATGTTCAGAACAATCATTTTGATGGAACACTGCTTAACCTTCAAGACCAGGCTGAAGACGCCGACCAGAGTCAGGTGATCAACTTGCCTTTTGAATTTCAGTACTACGGCGAGCCATTCAACCGTGGCACAGTATGCACAAATGGATGGTTTGCTTTTGGTAACTGGGGTGAACTTTCAGACTTCAGAAACCGGCGCATCAATTCGGGCGAAGGACCGGATGGCCAGTTGTGTGTACTTTGGGACGACTTGCGAACAGGCAGAATTCTGACATATTACGACGAAGCTAACGGCAGATTTATCGTCGAATGGAACGGAATGACCTCGCAGGGTGACGGGTCATCACAAACTTTCGAATTGGTCCTTTATGATCCTGACGTATCTCCCACATATTCGGGCGATGGTATGATCTTGTTCCAGTATAAGGACGTTAATAACTCTGCTGGTGAAGGTGAATCACATGATACTCCTTATGCCACGGTCGGCATCAACAGCCCCACTGACCTTGACGGGCTTGAGTACACTTATTACAACTCCTACGCGATGGGGGCAAAAAGGCTCGAGGATAGGTTGGCTATCAAGTTTACGACCGGCGTTCAATTCATATCCGGCGTACTCGCGGTTCAGGTTTCGGACGCCAACACAGGCGCTGCTATCGAGAACGCCCAAATAACGACAGACAGGGGATTTTGGGGAGAAACTGATCAGGAAGGAATCGCTTATCTCGATGACATTCTGGCTGGACACTATGATCGCCTTACAGTAAGTGCCCAAGGATTCAACGATTCCAGTTGGTTTGGCGATAATGAGGAAGGATTCAATATGGCGGAAGCCGAAACTCTGTGGTTTCAGTTGGGGCTTCTTCATCCTGAGTTCACTCTTGAAATCGAACGAGTGGATCAAATGATGCTTCCCGACTCCTCTACCGGCACTTCCTTCAGTTTGTTGAACACAGGTAATGGCCCGCTCAATTTCACAAGCCGGTACTCTTTCAATGTAGGGGAATTATTGGGAAGCAGTGGAATTGACAAAAAAGTTGAGTTGGGGCGCGACGATCCCGATGAGCAGTGGGATATACTGTTGTCATGGAACGCCTCCGAACCGATTGAAAACTCACGATTGCAAGGTCTATCTTTTATCGGCGATCATTGGGTTGTTGTTGGCGGACATATTGGGAATGAAGATACGCTGAATTACTTCTACGAATTCAGTCGAAATGGCCAGTTCAACGGCAATAGAATCCCTCAGACAACTACCGGGGCATTTGGTTATCGAGATTTAGAGTTTGACAGTGGGCTAATGTTTGCTGCTTATTTTATTGATCGAACTTCAATTATTGTGGCGATCGATCCGGTTAGCTATCAAATAGTTTCACAATGGAAACTTCCAGCTGATTTTCGCAATATACGAAATTTGGCTATTGATCCTGCTACCGGTCATTTTTGGGTCTCCTCAACCACGTCTGGGTTGTATGAAATGGAAATCGAAAGTGATACCACTATGGTGGCAATAGGTGAGTATCCGGTCAAATTCCCCGGCTCGAACGAACAGATTCATGGTTACGGATTGTCGTGGTTCAGAGACGACCCTGATGGATATCAGATTTATATCATATCCAATCATGAATCGGGCGTTGATCCCAATGCGGAAGCAGATTCCACGCACGCTGATGTTGCGTTATTCAAAATGAACCCACTCACGGGGGAAATAAGATTTGTTACCGATTTTGGACTTGAAGATGCCAAACTCAAAGGTAACACAGGCATGGTTATCACACCGAAATGGAATAACCTCGTCTGGGGTTTGGCGACGATTCTGGACAGTCCCGAAGGAGACCAGGTGCATGTCTTCGAGCTTGCGAATAACTCCAGTTGGATTAGCTATGAGCCACACGAAGATACACTGGGTAGTTTTGAAAGCGTGCAGATAGAAATGTCTATAGAGAGTACCGATTTAGACACCGGCAGGTATAGCGTCATTATCGAATTCCTGCACAACGCAGATGACGGAATTGCACGCATACCGGTAACCCTCGATGTTGTTTCGGTTCTCGAGAATGAAGCTCCCAATTATCCTGAGCTGCCGAACAGGTATTTTCTCGGATCAAACTTTCCCAATCCCTTCAACTCGGTTACAATGATTGACTACGCGCTTGCCGAAAACGGAAATGTGAAGTTCGAGTTGTTCGACCTGCAAGGCAGAAAAATCCAATCCATTGTCTCCGGGTCTCAGAGTGCTGGCCAGCACCGGATTGCTGTTGATGGATCGAAGTTATCGACCGGGCTCTACTTCTACAGGCTTGAAGCTGGTAATTTCAGTGCCACAAGAAAGATGATCATCACAAAATGATCTTCTCCTTTGGCAGACAATCTCAATTCTGAAAGAATTTTAATTTCAGTGCAATTTGTTAGAAAAGTATCCTGTTACTGCCTTGAAGAAATTTGGAAATTCGACGTTAATAACGTAGATTTTGCGAATAACTTTTGGTCAAAAAACGTCCGTAGTTTTGATTCACGAATTATCCAACGATCCTCGATTTGAGTATCTGTTGCATCGTTGCAAGTCCCTTTATCTTCTGGAGTTGAAAATGTCGAACGGTTCATCCGACTCGGCTTCATCGAACCGAAAACTCTCGCCCATGGCACAATTAGCTTCAATGGGAACACTCAGACCCGACACAATGGATAGAAACCGAATTCCACAGGAATACAAATGGAATTTGGGCGACATTTACCCCGGATGGGATGAGTGGGAGGTCGACCTCAATCGCCTTGAACCGCTCACAGAAAAACTTGTGGCACTTAAGGGCAAACTTGCAGACGGATCGGCTGTCGTCGAAGAAGCTTACCGGCTCGCTGAGACGATCTCCAAGGTGATGATGATGGTAGGGGCATTCGCACACCTCCATTTCGATCTAGATCAACGAGAGACAGAGATAAACGCCCAACAACAAAGATCACAACTACTTGGGGCTAAAATCTCCATTGCATTATCCTGGCTTTCACCAGAGTTGCTCACGATCCCATGGGAAACGATGGACAAATGGATCAAGTCTTCCCCTTTCCTGACAGAATATCGATTTCCAATCACAGAGCTTTATCGTGGAAAAGCTCATATCCTCGACGAGGATGGTGAACGACTTCTCTCCTACTCCCGCCGTCTTGCAAATTCTCCCGCGACAATTTATGAGATGCTTTCATCGGCAGACGTTAAATGGCCATCCATCAAACTTTCGAATGGCGAATCCAAGACAATATCCCCTTCCACTTACACAGAAATTTTAGAAACCGTGAGGTCACAGGCTGATCGTAAAGCGGCATTTGAAGCGCATTTTAACGTCTTCAAAGCTAATGAAAATACATACGCCTCGCTATATGCCTCAACCTGCCAAAAGGACCTCTTCGTCGCTCGTGCGAGAAAATATCAGGACACGCTAAACGTCGCTCTCGAGGACGATGCAGTTCCAACAGAACTTTACACAAACTTGATCGAGACCACAAGAAAAGGAACAGCACCACTTCAGCGGTATAACAGGATACGCAAGCAAGCTCTAAAACTTGATAATTATGACCTTTACGATGGAATGATACCTTTGATGAAGACAGATAAAAGGTATCCCTACGATTCTGTTAAAGAGCATATTATCGACTCGGTAGCGCCACTCGGACATGAATATCAGGAAAAGGTCAGGCGAGCATTTCAGAGCGGCTGGATCGATGTCTATGAGAATGACGGAAAGCGCTCGGGAGCATATTCTGCCGGTGTTTACGGCGTTCACCCTTACATATTGCTGAACTACAACGATACGCTCGATTATATGTTTACTGTTGCTCACGAGGTCGGGCATTCTCTGCATACACTGCACTCTCAAGAGGCTCAACCTTTTGCAACTGCCGGCTATACAATATTCGTTGCTGAGGTAGCTTCGACACTCAATGAGGCGTTGTTACTTGAGCACTTGTTGGAGTTAACGACCGACCCCGTCGAGCGAATCGTTCTCCTCGAGCATTCGATCAAGAACATTTCCGGGACGTTTTACGCTCAGGTTCGATTTGCCGATTTTGAACGTGAGGCGCACCGACTCATCGAAGAAGATAAACCGGTTACATCGAAAACATTGAATGACCTGATGTACGGTCAATTGCGCGAGTACTTCGACGATTCGGTCGATCTGCATGATCTTTACAAGATTACATGGGCTCGTATCCCCCATTTTTATCGAACCCCCTACTATGTTTATCAGTATGCCACAAGCTTCGCGGCTTCGGCAAATCTGGTTCAAAATATCCTCCCGAATAACCCGGCGGTTAGCTCCAAACAACGGGAAGAGGCGGTAGGTAGATACCTTACCCTTCTTAGATCTGGAGGGAACGCCGAACCGCTTCAACAGTTGCGCAAAGCGGGAGTGGATCTACTTTCTCCCGAACCGATCCAATCGGTAATCGAAACGCTCGATCACCGGGTGACTCAGCTTGAAGAAGCCCTAGCCCTGCTACCGGCTTAATTGGTCGAAAGAGAACGAGTTGTTTCACTGGAGTACTGCTGATTATCACTAAGAATAGGTTCAATAAAGCTGTAATATTCAAGAGATCTCTCACGATTCCCGGTAATCTGAGAGATCTTCTTTTCATAGCAGTTTCGACGCTGATAATTTTACCTGTCACCTCATATTGTATCCCATCGATCAGACTCAACCAACATGGTTACCTTTTGGAGGACCACAAAATTGCGGTTATTGCAAGCTCGGAAGCACTTCCCGAATTGTCCTATCAAATTGTCGATCATGATAAGATCGCTTTTCGAGGTTACCTTTCGCAGGACAAGGGAATTTATCTTGCACATGCCCATCATTACCTTGCTGATTTTACAAGCTTAAAAAAGAGTGGCCATTACCGATTAAGGATTGGAGCAACTGACTCTGACGAATTCGAGATCGGTGATAACCTTTATAAGAGCCTACCGGACTCAGTATTACGCTTCTTTGCGGTCCAGCGATGCGGCACCACCTCAGCACTACTTCACAGGCAATGCCACATGAAAGATGCATCAAGCATCAAAGGACCTACTGGTACATCACCAGGCATTGAGCTAAATGGCGGTTGGCACGATGCAGGCGATTATGTAAAATTCACGCTGACGACCGCATACTCAACTTACCTTCTCCTACTTGCTTACCAGCAGTTTCCGGAACTGTTCGATCATTGGATTTCTTTCGGATTACCAGCGCCGTTGCAAGAAGCGAAGATAGGTCTTGAATGGTTGATGAAAGCCCATCCGACGGAAAATAGACTGATTAGTCAGGTCCAAAGTAGCCTCGACCACGACATTGGCTGGCGACTACCTGAGTCGGATCCTTTGACCGACACAAGAGTCGGATGGGAGTTTTCCTCAAAAGCCACGGCTGGATCAGCCGCAGCAGCGTTAGCACTTGGGTCTGCTATTTTTTCCAAGCGGGGAGACGACCAATTCGCAGCAAAATGTCTCCAACATGCGAGCCAGATATTCGCTTTAACACTTAGTAACGCCCTTCCAGACCGGGAGAATCGTCCCGACTCGAATTACTATGATAATAACTCTTCCGACAACATCGCGCTTGGTGCTATCGAACTTTACAGAGCTACAAATGACTTTCAGTATCTACAAATATCGAAGCAATTGACCGATTCCATAGGGGCTGGTGGTTGGATCTCATGGGGTGACGTCCAAGGATTGGCAGCCTTTCGGCTTGCGGAATACTATCCTGATGCACGCGAAAACCTCGGGCGTGCCTTGGAGGAGTATAGAAAAAATGGTGAGAAGAACCCTTACTGTTATCCTTTTGATTTTTATCCTTGGGGATCGTCAAATTTACAGAGCGGTATCGGAATACTGGCGGCTGTTTATGAGCTTGCTGGTGGTGGTGATGGATACAGGTATCTTGCAGCCCGACAAAGAGATGCGCTGTTCGGAGCCAATCCATTTGGAATAAGTTACTTTTCGGGTGTGGGAGATCGCTTTGCTCGGAACTTTCATCATCAAGTTGCATTTATTAAGAAGGTGACTTTACCAGGGGCAATCGCGGAAGGTCCAATTTCACGCAAAGAATTTGATGCCGCAAGCATCCGGCTCGAAAACGCCGATCCATTACTCAGTCTCCAGTCGGAAGCGGCAGTCTATCATGACGACCGAATGGATTACCTGACGAATGAACCGACAATAAGCGGAAACGCTCAGGCATACTTTCTTCTTTGCTGGTACGCCAAGGGATACCATTCCCGATAAAGAATTGCCGATAGCATATCGCAGTATTGTGACCAAGATCAAACCATGCTATATTGGCTTTTGTACATTGTATTGCTGACCTTGTTTGAAATATCACTTTCAAGGTAGAGTTACATAACTTTTTAGAAATTGGAACTGAGCTATGGATAAATATCGCATTCTGGTCGTTGATGACGAATTTGATGTCCGTGACATACTTGAGCGCGCCCTCGCGATTTCCGGTTATGAAGTAAAAGCGGCGTCTGGCGGTACGGTCGCTATAGAATTGTGCCGGACGTTTCTACCTCATCTGGTTTTGCTCGATGTGATGATGCCTGATCTTGGGGGAATCGAAACCTTACAAAAGATAAGGGAACTCGACAAAGATGTCAAAGTCGTTATGGTCAGCGGAATGCATGATGTTCAGGCGGCAAAAGAATCTATAGCTATGGGTGCAATCGACTATATCACCAAGCCATTCGATCTGCGTGAACTCGATTCTTATATCAAGGATCTCCTCGCTGATATGCTATAAATCCAAGGCTCAAGTTCGTATTTGATAAGTGTTTGTCATATTCAAAACTAAAAAGGCGCTGACTATTGTAGTCAGCGCCTTTTTATCGAAAATTTAGATCAGAATGTTAATTCTGTTCAAGCTTCCTCTGGAGATCAACCTCCTGCTGTACCTCAACCATAATTGGACGGATTGTATCGGCACTGAAGTCAAACCTTGCTCCTGCGGTCTGAAACAGAACCGGAAGCGGTCTCGAACCACCTAACTTTAAGCCAGCCAAATACGAATCTACAGCCCCGCGCAGATTCTTGCGCGAATTTTGCCAGATCTGTAACGCACCAAGCTGAGCAATGCCGTACTCGATGTAGTAGAACGGGTACTCAAAAATGTGTAGCTGCGCGTGCCAGCGATACCTCAGTGCATCTTCCCAACCTGTAAAATCGACTCCTGACCCAAATCTTTTGCTCAACTCCAGCCAGTAGTCTCCACGTTCCTTTCGACTGTGCCCCGGATTAGTATAAATCCAGTGTTGGAAGGCATCTATGGTCGCAATCCATGCGAGTAACGCAATTGAACCTTCAAAATGTTCATAGCGTGCTCTTGCCGCATCTACAGGCTTATAGAATACTTCAAGGTGTGGTGCGCCGAGGTGCTCCATTGTCATCGAAGCGACCTCAGAAAACTCCATTGGTGCTCCGCGATACTGAACCAACGGCTCCTCAGCAGTTTGGATCGCGTGAAAAGCGTGCCCACCTTCATGAAGCATCGTGAAGACATCGCCGTTCAGTCCTACCGCGTTCATAAAGATGAACGGCAGACGAATTTCATCCAACGTTGATTGATAGCCGCCGGGAGCCTTGCCCTTTCTGCTGCCGAGATCGAGCAAACCGTTGTTAAGCAATAGATCAAACTTGGCACTCAATCTCTCATCGATACGCGAGAAGACTTCCCGAGCGCCTTCTGCAAGTTCGCGGTCTGTCTTGAAAGGAGTGAGTGGATCCCGGCCATATCGATCGCAAGCGATATCCCATGGCTTCACTGTGTCAACGCCAAGAGCCTTTCGTCGATCAGCAAGGCTGGCACGATTAACAGGAACGACAAATTCTTCGACAGCCTTGTGGAAATTCTCGCAGTCTTTGGGAGTATAGTCGAATCTTTCGTAACGGCGGAATTGATAGGACCGAAAATCATCATATCCGGCGTTTTTGGCGACCTGTGACCGAAGTGCTAACATGTTGTCGAAGAGTTCTTCGAGCACCTCTGTGTCTTGCGAGCGTCGCGCAGTTATAGCCTCCCATGCCTCACGCCTTGTTTCCCGGTCATTGTGCTGTAAGAAAACACTCATTCGCTGCATTGTCAATTCCTCACCCCGGAATTGAACGGTCATTGCGCCCTGTATTTTCTGGTACTGCTGGGAAAGCTTCTGAATTTCCGTTTCAAGTGGAATGTTTTCTTCGCGGAACAGCTCAATCGAGTTCTTTACCGAACGCAGTAAAATTCCGTGACGTTCCTGATTCAGTTTTGAGGCGAAAGGAGAAGCCACCAATTTCTTATCGAGAATATTCGAGTAGGACTTCAATTGGGGCTCGATCTCTTCGACAAACCTAAGATAATCTTTTTCAATATCTTCATTATTCGTATCGCAGGTCATGCCGATGTATCGACGAGATCCCTCTTCGTAAACGATGGCATAAAGCTCACTCATATCGAGTAGCCACGACGCTAATTCTTCGTCAGAGTTTATCTGACGCTCGGCAAGCTTAACAAAATAAGGATCGAGATTTGACCATTCATCGACAGCCAGATCGTTCGGCACGAAACGGCGCGGAAATTTTGGCGAAGGCCGCTTTAACTCGGAAATAAGACTGACAACCGGCTTGCTCACTGGAACTCCTTAATGACAATGGACATTGCACATTGTGTTATTATCCGTCCATCGAATGATGGATATTTCTCTATTCTGAAATTGTCTGAACTATTACTTTATTCAAGATTAGGGTGATACCTGTACGGATAATACCTCGGCACCCACATTGCGTCACGTATCAACTTTTCGAGTCGATCGTCAGAGACGTTCATTCCAATCAAATCATCGCGCGCCTGTTTTGCAACGGATAATGCGACTACAAGAGCCACCTCGCGAATATTCTTTAATGAAGGGAGGAGTTTTCCGGAAAGAAGATCTTCGTACGAAATCATGTTTGAAAGTGCGACGCTTGCCGCATGGAACATTCTGCTCGTTACACGGCTTGCCTGACATACAATAGACCCAAGACCAACACCAGGAAAAACGTACAGGTTGTTACACTGAGACGCAGTAAAGCTTGTCCCATCTGCATAATTCACCTTATCAAATGGACTTCCGAAGGCCATCAGTGCCCGCTTGCCGATCACTTTGGCTACGGCTTGAGGCGTCGTTTCACTTCTGGATGTCGGATTTGATAAAGATAAAACGATAGGACGTTCTGCATTGTTTCCGAGGAGTTCAAGAATTTTCGCATCGAAGGCGTCTGGTTTTGCTGAAACCCCAATAAGCACCGTTATACCCGCATGCTCGACAACTTCGTTGAGATTTGGCGCTCTGGAATGGTCGATTGGCCAATTCTGGATCGATTCGAGGGGTTGAAGAAAGTACCTCTGCTGGGGTTCTACTTCCATTCCTTCCAACAGCAGACCCGGCATATCAATTGCATAAATTCGGCGGCGAGCGGTTTCGAGGTCGATACCCTCTTCTTCTACCATCATCGTCACAATTGCATTGGCAACTCCTGACCCTGCCTGACCAAATCCGAGGATGCCGATCTTCTCTGCAGAAATTGGCCTTCCTGTAAGTTTGGTGGCACTCTTTAAGACAGCAACTGCAACTGCCCCTGTTCCCTGTATATCGTCATCGAAGCTCGGAATACGGCTTTGGTAGCGATCCAAGAGTGTGAATGCGTTCTCTTTGCCGAAATCTTCCCATTGGATCAACGCCCGCGGGAACGTCCTGCGTACCCCCTGCACAAATCTCTCGACAACCTCCCAATAGGCATCCCCGGTCAGTCGTGGCTTTTTAATACCAATGTATAATGGATCATTTAACAGTCGTTCGTTGTTAGTGCCAACATCGAGACAAACAGGCAGGGTCGATGCCGGATGGATGCCAGCTGCTGCAACATAGAGCGCGATTTTCCCAATTGGAATTCCCATTCCATCGACTCCCAAATCCCCATAGCCAAGAATCCGCTCTCCATCAGTCACAACGATCAGTGAGATATCGGGAAGTCCGACGCTTTTCAATATTCTCTCTGTGGACATCACATTCTGCGATGAGATATAGGCCCCCCTATACCGCCTGATGATGTGAGATAGCTTCAGGCAGGCAAGCCCAACGGTAGGAGTATAGACAATCGGCAGCATCTCTTCAAGGTGTTTGGTTAGAAACGCATAGAAGAGCGTCTCGTTCCTGTCGAGTAAGCCCATCAGGGTTATATATCTTTCAAGGTCGCTACTCTTCATCTGAAGGTTGGTCCGGGCGCGTTCCAATTGGCTTTCGAGATTCCCAACCTGATCCGAAAGCAGCCCGATCATATCGAATTCGGCACGCTCTTCTTTGAGAAAGCAGGTACCCTTGTTCAGAAGTGGGTCCTGCATCAATGAATAGCCTTTGAAAGGCACAGCGTAATATATTTCCTGAGTCAGCGGATCGATCCGCATCTCAAACCGTTTCATTAACTTATTCCGTTGGTATCGAAGTTTGATATAAAAAAAACGGCGTCATTCCGACGCCGCTTTGAAGATTCAATAGTGCCACCTGCAACCAGAATGATCCGCCGTCGATCTGCTGATTGCAATGTTGAGCGAGAGACGGGATTCGGACCCGCGACCTTCACGTTGGCAACGTGATACTCTACCACTGAGTTACTCTCGCTTTAAGGAATCTCCCGACTCATTCGGTTGGTCGGCATCTGTGCCTTTGTCCGGATCGTGACTCTCTTCGAGTCTGGTGCGATATTGCTCAACAATGTCTCTTCTCTTTCGCCGAAGTTGCTTGCTTTGACTGCGAGCCAACCGTACCAGCGAAAGAAGAACTACCACAAGACCTATTACGAGCAGGAAATCCATTTATGTTCCGCTCAGAAATTGAGCTTTCCGATCCCGAAAAAATTGGGCGGTGGAGCATAGCGGGATCGAACCGCTGACCTCTTGAATGCCATTCAAGCGCTCTCCCAGCTGAGCTAATGCCCCAAGTCAATGAAGACCTGCGCCACAGTTCCAGTCGGGAAACAATCGAGCGCAGCAACCGATTACGCATATTGTCGCGTGAATCGTAATATAATGCCGGTTGTCGTTCCTGTCAAGACAGCATGAACCAAGATTGGCTCACTTTGACATAACAGGCACATCAACCGGCATTTTCGGTACAAATGTGGAGGTCAGACCGACCGGAAGCCTCGAGCATGTTAGCTGTTTGGCCTCCGGCCGGTCCGGTACCCCCTTGGATTATCTGAGGAGAACCAGCCGTTCCATCTTGACGCCTTCCGGAGTAACCAGTCTTGCGAAGTATAGACCCGACGGAACCTTCATCCCCGATTCATTGACACCATCCCACGCGACGTGGTACTGACCAGCCTCAACCGGACTGCTGACCAGTGTTCTGATTGTACGTCCCTGTTGGTCGTGAATGGTCAGAAGGGTCATGCCGGCCCTTGGTAGAGCGTATCCTATGGTGATCCTGTCGTTGAACGGATTCGGGAAGACCGGTCCAATAGCAACCTCTGTCGGTATCGCTGCATCTTCGTTTTCAATCGAAAGAGGCAATACTACCAACGAATTGGTGTTGGAAGATCTAACCGAGTCAACTCCCGCCATCGCGACCCGACCGTCCTTCGCCCATACCCACCAGCGAATCTGGTTGGCAACATCGGGATTGGGGTTAACCAGGTCTTGACGACGAACTCTCAAGAGAGTGTCGTTCACCGGATAGTAATGGTTGGTTCCGTTGAAGTTGATTACAATCGAGTAAGTCACCAATGAGTCTTCGACTGTGTCGATAGACTTGAACCATCGGAATGTTACCAGATTTCCACGGAGTGTGTCGTTATTGACAGGTGTGTTCAAGGCAAACACTGATGGCAGGTCGTTGATCGATCGAACTGCTATCGAAAGCGTGTCGGTAGCAATTCCGCCACGACCGTCATTAGCTTCGATGATCGCTGATGTCACTCCATTGAAATTGGCAACCGGTCGCAGGTAAGCTCTACCTTGATCGATCCGACCTTGCAATCCGACAAGGTTTCCAACGAAGCGATAAGCCATTGCATCGTTATCGAAGTCGGTGAAGTTCTGGTTCAAGATCGAGACTTGACGCTCAGCACCATCTTCATCAAATTGAACGTCCGGTATCTGATTGCGTACATATGGCGGCCTGTTCACATCTCCGACATTGATCTGAACTGTCACTCGGCGTGACAGATTGGCTCGGTCACGAACCTGGAACTCGGGGCTGTAGCCGCCTCCATCGGTACTATCAGTCTGCCATGTGAAGCGACCTACGCCGTTTCCACGATCTTCGAATGAGGCACCGCGCTCAACTGTCCCGTTGTCATTTGACATATTGACCCGGATGAAGTCGCCTTCATATTGGAGGTCAACATCGTCTGCAGTGACATCGAACTGAACAAGATCGCCCTCTTGGACGCCTTGAGCACCGGGAACATTGCTCCAGATCGGTTGATCATTTACAGCAGTGATAGTGAATAGGAACTGATCCTCGGCGACATCGTCTCGCTGAGGTGCCAAATCCCAATCGGAATTAGACTGTTCAAATCCAAAGTTGGCGATAGCATTCCCTGTTGTGGTACGCAGACTTCTGACCGGACCGGCATCTCTTACAACCTGAGCGCTTGTTCCACGTAAGGCGCGCATCTGGACCATCGCGATACCCTGACCCTGTTGGTCATCAGCAGTGATGGTAAAGAGAATGTCGTTGTCATTGAAGTTGGCCGGAACCGTAATCGTAAGCTGATGTGTCTGTCCATCAATGGCGGCTTCAACTGGATCTTCGACATCCGCGCCGAAGAGTAGTTCATCACCTTCCACATCGAAGAAGACTTCATCCAGATCGGCGACCACCCAGGGTCCAGTATCTTCTACACGAGTCGCGTTGGCAATTCCACGGGAAACAACCGGGGCGTCGTTAACCGGATTAACAGTGAAGTGAAGTATCAGATCGATACTAGCATTCGAGCGGTCAGTTGCAGTAATCGGATAATCCAATTCACCAGACCAGTTTGCTTCTGTCAAGGTGGCAATAATGTATTCACGGTTTTGATCCAACGAGAGTGCCACCTCACCGTTCAAATTCTGCCAGGAAACCGCGACTACGTCGTTGAGGTCGATATCTCTGAACATTTCGGCAATAGAAACTGCCAAAGCCATCGGATCCTGGTCTTCATCCATTTCAACTTCAAATGGATCGTTCACCAGTCTTCTTGGGGCGTCGTTCATTGGCGCGACAACCACGGTTATCTCTTCGACTATCGTTGCGTCACGGACGGGCAACGGACTACCGTGCCAGTTGAAGCCGCCAGCATTGCCTTCGAGGGCGTTGCCATTAAGGGCGTTGCCGCCATCGATGACTCTTCGAGGACCGCGCTGTACCTGACCTCTATCGTCGGCTGTCAGTGTAATGACTTCGGTGCCATTCCAATCTGCAGTAGGCTGAATGGAAATCACATTGTCCTGTGAAATCTGGATTCCGAGTTGATCTACGCCGCTCGCAACATATTGAATTTCATCCTGCTCAATATCGTTGAATACTGTATCGAGGTCGGCGATTTCCCTACGGTTTGAATCTTCGTTCAAGCTAACGCGTTGTGGCAAAGATCTAATCACTCTCGGAGCGTCGTTGACAGCGGCGACATGAACCACAAAGTCAACAAAGGCGATTGACCCTGAGTTATCGTTAGCAGAGATACGCACGTTGACGTCACCGAAGAAATCGGTGTTTGGTGTGAGGACTGGAACATGTGTATCTCTGTCGATATCAATTCGAATTCCGGATTGATTTTCTCCGAATGAAGGCGTATATGCTAGCGGTTGACCATCGGCGTCACTGAAGACTTCATCGAGATCATTCAACTCAATTGGTGGTGAATCTTCATCGATTTCGACATCAGGCATATCTCCAACTACCGCTACTTCTCCATTCACTGCAGTGATGAAGAGGTGGAAGGAAGTTGAGTCGCTGTCAGAAGCTTCATCATGAACATAAACCGAGACTGTGTAGAGTCCCGCCATCTGCTCAGTCGGAGTAAATGAAATCTCTCCATCAGCAGATATCGAGAAGAGATCTGAATTGTCGCTGAAGGTCAACTCGTCTTCTGGATCAACATCTGATGCAGAAGCCTGAATGCTGAACTCGCGACCAATGATAGCGATCGTGTCGCCAATTTCTTCCATTATGGGATTGTCGTTAACTGCGGTAATTGTAACAATAGAAGTGTCAGCATCTTCCAAACCGGTCACATCTTCGACGTGCAACCTTAGAGTCAACTGACCAAACCAATCGGCGACCGGAGTAATGGTAAGGAAGCCGTATTGATCCACTGAAACTGCCGCATTATCGGCACCATCAATTATTGCTGGAGTAACCGTGAGTTCCGCCCAACCATTGTCCGGGTCTTGCAGGAAATCACGAACATAGACCTGAATTTCCTCATCCTCTGCAATACTGGTATCAGGGAATTGAATATTCGGCGGATCGCCTATCGTCGAGACAAACTGCCAGTCACGATACCTGCGGTTGGGTGGAATCGAGTGGTCTGAAGCCGTACCGCGCAACTGAATCGTTTCGTTATCGTCGAATTCATAGCCGCTGACATCGGCCGTAATTCGGTATCCGTATTGGATTTCTTCAGAAGAATACTGCAATTCTTCGCCGCGCATCGTGAGGGTTAGTCCTTCCAGATCGACTCCGGTCAAAGTGTCGGTAACTGTTACTTTGATCTCTTGTATCAGGTTCGCTTCGATATTCGCACCGTTCGCTGGTGAGAAACTGCTGTAACGTGGCCCGAAGCTATCTTTTATCAAACGTTGCGGCTCACTCAGCTCGGACTGAATATCCGCTTCATTCAATGCACTGAGCGTAACAAATGAAGTATCAGGCATATTCGGACGTGTCGATCGGAAAGTGAAATCAGAACTTTCCGCAAGAGAAATTAGCTCGATAGGTTGATCATTCAGGAAAACCAACACATACTGTCCCTGAACGCCCGTACCTGACAAGACTATCCGATTCTCGGAAGTGAATGGTTGTAGAGTGAATTGCGGTGGTTCAAGCTCTTCTGCATCAACATTGAAGTTGAACTCAGATGTTGAAATATTGCCAGCAAGGTCATGGACAGTCAACACAGCGGTATGGTTGCCATCGTCGACCGGCTGTTGCAACGTCCCGGTCACAATTCCTGCTTCAGCATCGTACGAAACTTCAACATTCTGACCTTCAACTACAAGAGTGAAGCCATTTGGATCAATTCCGCTACCCTGATCTACAACTTCTGCTGTGAATGTTGGAGTGTTAATCGCTACAAAGCGACCACCGCGGGTAGTGAAATTATCGATACCGGGTTCCGATAAATCGAGGAATATCTCGATAGCTTCAGAAAGTTCCGATTCGTTATGACCTGCATCCAAAATCGTCGCTTCGATAACGTTAACGCCAGACTCGAGTAGTACGCCAGCCACTGAGTAGTCGGCATCGTACTCAATCTCTTGCTCGGAAACCAACTCATTGTTCCGATAGATGCGGACCATCGGGACGTTTTCGTATCCTTCATCGTATTCAGGTTGATCCCCACCGGATTGCCCAGATATCGTGATCTCAGAATTATTGACGAATTCGATTTCTGGTGCATCAAGACTCGGTGCTTGTGGTGCGGTTCCGTCATAGAAGAAGTTCCACTCCTGTTCGATCTCGTTGCCTTCTTCGTCAGCTCCAAAGGCGTTAGCGAAGTTAAGTCCTTCTTCCATACCCGGCATCTCACCCGGCATGAGTTGGCGACCTTCCTCATTCCTAATTGCCCATAGTGGTGCTTGTACCCGACCCGGAGGAACGAAGTTCACGAATCTACCACCGATAGGACTACCATTGAGCGTGAGTACAATACTTGCGGGATCGACGCCTGCGTCGTTGTCACCAAAGACCACGGTCATCGTATCGGCGACGAAGGCGTCAGCAGGTGCTCTGTTGAACCGTTCGGGTCCAAAGCCTCCACCTACCACACCACCTTCAGCAGGATCCAAGTTCGCAATAAACGGTGGATCGTCATCAGGAATGTCGGTGATATAGAAGTTACCCTCATCCTCAAATCTGTTGCCAGCAAAGTCGGCGACAACTATGGAGAGTGTGTGATCTCCAACCTCAAGCGGATCTCCATTCTCAAAATCGTATCCGATTGAGCCATCAACTTCATCAATGACAATTTCTAACTGATTGCCGTCAAGTGAAAGCGATACTTCATCCCAATTGATCCCTGAAGCAGGTTCAGGATCAAGAATTGGAATTGTGAATGCTGGCTGACGGTTTTGAAGCGAGTCAACTTCATCATCGAGGAGGCTTTGCTCATTCTGCGAGAGGTACGGCGACCGACTATCGACAAAGAACGGCAAGTCCTCAGCTGCATCCGGTGCATTACCCAACAAGTCAACCGCACTAATCGAAAGGAAATGCTCACCTTCTGTTAACGCTTCCTCAACGTCATGGGACAATATACCGTTCTGGAAGATGTAGTCATCAACTATGCCACCATCCAACGATATGTCAAGACCTTGCTCTTCATCGACACCAACGCCTGCATCTTCAACCAAAGCAAAGATTTCAGGTGTTGCATCATTGGTCATTACTTCGGGAGTGATGACCTCTACTGTCGGAGGAACAATATCGACATAGACGCTGAACTCAGCCGGCACAGCAACATTACCTGCCGCATCTCGACCAACAACCTGGAAGTGATTCCATTCCTCGTCAAGAAGTATTTGGGAGAAGCGAATAACTCCGCGGGCTGATGCAGAAGTTTCACGCACAACCTGATCATTCTTAATCAATTGTACCGAAAGTAATGGTTCACCGGTTCCAGCAAGATTGATGTTGTTATGAATGGTATAATCGGATACTGCATTCATTGTAATCTGACCAGCAGTGCTATTGACGGTAAAGCGAACCGTTACATCGGACATGTTGTTGCTAAAGTCAAATGCACGAATCAGGTAAGCGTGTTCACCTTCTCGCAGTGCCGCATCTGGAGTCCAGCTGAAGTCACCACTTTCCTCATCGTAGCTGAAGTTTTCAACTCGACTATCATCAAAGAAGAACGCAATACTATCTACGAGAGTTGCACGATCAATGATATTAGCTGAGACTGTCGGTCTGTTGGACCTGATTGTTGCACCGTTTACAGGAAGAGCTTCGGAAATGATCGGAGGTTCATTATCATCAAGAACAGCGGTCATAATGATCTGTTCCTCATCGTGACCACCCGATGGCCCATCGACCATAAATCGGACATTGGCGTAAGAACCTACATCGTTAAAGGTCGGTTCCCATGTCAAGCGAGCCTCGCCGCCACCAATGTTTTCAAGGTCAACTCCACGCGGCAAGTTGGTTGCGCTGAAGACAAGTCTTGCTCTTTCGTCCGGATCGGGATCGGTAGCAGTGATGATAACATCGAGGATGTCACCAACTGTAACCTGCAAGTTTCCAATACGATTCAAGAGTGGCGGACGATTGACGTTGTTGACTGTTATGTCAATTTGTCTAACCGAAACGAGATTTCCATCCGTAGCGGAGAGTTCAGGGTGGTAATTTCCTGCAGAAACGAAATTCGTCTGCCATGTGAAAGTACCTCGCCCAAGACCACGATCGACAAACGCAGATCCCTCGGGAAGATCATCTGCTCCCAACTGAATTTGGTCGCCATCGGGGTCTGTTGCAACAACGTTTCGGATAATCCTCTGACCTTCATGGACGACAACTTCATCTATTGCAGCCCAAACAGGAGCTCGGTTAACATTGCGAACTGTAATCGTCAGTGCCTCTTGATCGGAAAGCTGTGGCTGACCAAGGTCGGTAACGCGGAAAATAACGTCATATGAGCCTGCCTGGTTAAAGTTTGGAGTCCAACGGAAGATGTTTCCATCAGCTATAGACGCACCAAATGGCAGACGTTCGGCACCAAAGGTCAATCTATCGTTATCAGGATCATTTGCGTTCAATACCAAGTTGAAAGCTTGTCCTTCGTCGATTGCAATGTTACCTATGGCGGCCAATTCCGGGGCGCGGTTCACATTTTGAATATTGATATTAACATCGAGATTAACTCGAGTCCATCCATCGAATGCGGCAAACCTTGAGACCCAGTCACCAGCCTGATCGAAGTTTGGCGTCCAGATGAATCTACCGGTTCCGTCGCCATTGTCGATAAACCTGGCGCTCGGTGGAAGATCTATTCCAATTAGCGAAAGACTTATCGGGTCGTTGTCCTGATCGATAGCAGTCACCACAAAGTTGATCTGCTCATTCTCACGACCCTGAACTGCCTGAGCCTGACGCCATGCCGGAGGATTTTCGTTGTTCGAAGCGGTTAACTCAATTTCCGTGCGACTTCCTCGCTGGAAGCGATCCGGACCTTGTACAATTCGTACGTCGGCATAAACTTCGCGACGTTGTTCCTGATCCCACAACCTGAAGTAAAGTAATGCCCCATCGACAAAACCTTCAATTACCTGAGGTGTTTGGGGATTGTCGCCATAAGCGTCGAATTCCCATGGTCCGTCACCTGATATCAAAACGCTACCACCAACGATGTTTCGACGGGTTATTGCCGCAATTTCATCACCATCGACCAGCACGCCATCGAAATAGTCAACTGAGTTGACGACGATATGATGTCGAATATTCGTCGCGGTCGGGTTGAAGTGAGTTCTCCTCGTTGTCAAACTTACTGCGGCAAACCCATTTCGTGCCCAACGATCATCACCTTCAAGGAAGTTAGCAGCAGCAACAAGCTCCTGACCGGTAGCGGCATCACGAATCTGGAACCGCATTACTTCACCTTGTCGGAAACCGTCTATTTCCTGCGTTGCCGGGTTGTCGCCCCACGCGAATAGATCCCACGACTCACCTTCATGAACTACAATACTACCTGCAATGAGATCGTTGGGAGTTAAGACGGCTATTTCATCCCCATCGTTTAGCGGTTCATCTTCAAAGTCAGCCTGAACGACATGAATCGTTTCGCTGATATTTGTTACTGCATAACGATAATGGTTCTGCTCAATTCCATACCCACTCAACTCGATATCGAGTATTGTGTGGTTGTTGCCTACTACCAGATCGGCTGCAAATTCGCCATGACTGTCAGGTCTGAAGGTAACCGTAATATCGCGCGACTCACCAACCGCCAGATCAAACGGTCCTGCAGGTGAAGCGGTGAAACCCTCGCCGATTACCTCAACAGTCACGTCTTCGGCAGGAGTGCTACCTGCGGCGGTAATTCGCAATACCTGATTTGTATTGCTACCAGTTCGCTGAAAAGCAAATTCAAGTGACTCTCTATTAGCAACCAAAGCTGGTCCAATAGAAAGATTGACCACGGAGAACCCTTCGAGTCTCCATGACCTGTCGCCAGCGACTATTGTGGCTATTGAATTGTACTCACGACCATCTGAATGATCCCAATAGAGGAAGCTGAACGATTCGCCATTAGCAAATCCTTCGACTTCTTGTGTGTTTGGATTGTCACCCCAAGCTTGAAGACCCCATGGCGCGTCTTGGTTCTCATCGAACCTGACAACACCGGCGATCATTCCCGCAGGAGTAGTGACACCCACTTCGTCCATTGGATCGGGTTGATTATCCTGGTCGCCGAATGCGAACAT
Source organism: Caldithrix abyssi DSM 13497 (assembly GCA_945865405.1). Lineage (GTDB taxonomy): Bacteria > Electryoneota > AABM5-125-24 > Hatepunaeales > Hatepunaeaceae > CAMBDS01. The sequence goes on along the minus strand of CAMBDS010000027.1, from coordinate 5,755 downwards.
CACATTTTCCAATCGAATGTTGTGAACTCGACCGGTTTCGGCGAAATGGAAGTGATCGACTTTGACAATTACCAAGACTGGAGTCTCAATCGAAAAGCCGCCTGATGTAGCCGTGAACATCACTTCATACTCACCAAACTCGAAGCGGTTGGGATGCATCGTAAATCTGGCGCGGTTATCAATCATTTCGATACCAGCTTCGGGACGGGCTGGAGGATTACCTACGTAATCGAAGGAGTAACGAATCGCATCACCATCCGGGTCGGAGGCCTCGAAGTCTATTGTAATGGCTTCATCTACAAATCCGACGACCGGTGCGTCGCGCGGTGGTTCCATTTCCCAGACAAGGGAACGATCGACATGATTTACATTTACTGGAACTGTGACCGCTTCGCTCAGCGAGCGATCTGAAACTGTGAATACCGGTGAGTAATTTCCAGCATCATCGTAGTCAGGCTGCCAGTTCAAGGTCGCCGAACCGTCACCGTTGTCAGTGAATGTCGCTGTTACTGGCAATCCGCCTCGCTCGAAGGTGATTGTCAAATCATCATTATCGGGGTCTTCGGCGACAACTGTGAATTCAAACAAAGTACCTTCATCGCCTTCAACTACTTCTGGAACGCTTACCCAGACAGGTCGGCGGTTAAGGTCACCAACTTGAATCTCAAGCTGACGGGCAACACTGGACTCACCATCACTCAGAGCGAATTCGGGGTGGTAGGTCCCGGCATCGACGAACTCGGTCTGCCATGCAAAATGTCCGGTTCCGTCCTGATTGTCGGTAAATTCAACATTACCAGGCAATCCATCGATGTCGAACCCGATTGAGACAGGTGTTCCGTCTGGGTCGAAACCTGCAACATCGAATTCAACAAATGAACCTTCTGCGACTTCGAAATCGGCCGGGAATGATGTCCAGACAGGCTCACGGTTCAGGTTGGTAACTGAAATCGGTATGCGAATCTCATCGGTCAATCCTTCTGCCGAAACGATGAACGTAGCAGAGTAATCGCCAGCATCGTTGAAAGATGTCTGCCAGGCAAAGTCGCCACTACCATCACCGTTGTCATTGAAGGTCGCTGCTTCCGGTAAGCCGTCGTTTCCAAACGAGATCGACATAGCCTGCCCGTCGGCGTCAACAGCAGCAACTGTGAAGCTAATCATATCCATTTCCACTGCGTCGATGGCTTCCGGGAATGTCACCCATTCCGGAGCGCGGTCACTGTTGATAACTGTGATCGGAACAATCACTTCATCTGTTAAATCACCATCAGAAACAGTAAACGTCACTGAATATTCTCCAGCGTCATCAAATGATGTCTGCCAGACAAACTCACCAGTGCCTGTGCCAAAGTCCGTGAACGTCACACCTTCAGGGAGGTTCTCACTCGTCGAGGTCAGTGTCAATGCCTGACCGTCAATATCTTCGGCAGTCACGTTGAAGCGAATCTCTGTGGCTTCATCGACCTGAACCGATTCAGGTGCTTCAACCCAATTTGGAGCGCGATTGAGATTGTCAATTGTGATCCTGACAGCGCTTTCGGGAGAGAACTCGCCGTCGGTAATGATGAATGAAGGAGTGTAAACTCCGGCATCATCAAAGTTGGTTTCCCAAACAAATTCACCAGTGCCATCACCGTTATCATTGAAGGTTGCGGCTTCGGGAAGTCCATCTCGCCCAAAGTTAATTGTAAGAGCGTCACCGTCGGGATCAGCACCAACTACCGCGAAGCGAACTGTCGAGGTCTCCTCACCAGAAACCGCCTCGGGAATTTGCGACCAAACAGGAGTCTGGTTCACATCAATAACGCTGATTTGAACAGTTACTTCATCGGTCAGGTCGTCATCACTGACAGTGAAACTTGGAGCATATTCGCCAGCCGAACTAAAGTCAGTCTGCCAGACAAATTCACCCGTTCCATCGCCATTGTCTGTGAAGTTAGCCGACTCGGGCAAACTATTTCTGTTGAACGAATACCGAAGATTCTCGTTGTCTGGATCTGAAGCAGTCAAAGTAAATCTCACCATCTCTGATTCATTTACTGCGATTGGCGCTATATCACCAACAACCGGCGGACGATTGACATTGATCACGATAACGATTACGTCTTCGTCGGTAGAAAGGACATTATCGCTGGCTGTGAAGACAGCGCGATACTGTCCGGCATCAGCAAAACCAGTTTCCCAAGTTACACTACCCGTACCGTCGCCATTATCAGTGAACTGCAACGCTTCAGAGAGGCCATCCCTGCTGAGTGTAAGGGAAACCTGATCACCGTCCGGATCGTTAGCCGCAATCTGGAACGCAACCGTCTCGCTTTCGTTGACCTGAACAGAGTTCGGAATATTAGCCCAAACTGGTGCACGATTTTCGTTACTGACTGCAATCGTGATATCGGTTGTAACGTTTGACTGGCCGTCGGTTACCAGTAATGCGAAGTCATAATCACCTGCATCGTCAAAGGTAGTTTGCCAGGTAAATCTTCCTGTTCCATTGCCGTTGTCTGTAAATTGAGCTGCTTCAGGCAGGTTGCCTCGGTCGATCTGAATATCAAGATCATCGCCATCAGCGTCTATTGCTTCAACCGTAAAGTCAACGATACGTCCTTCGCCCACTTCGACCAAGGCGGGGGCACGTGACCATTCAGGAATTCTGTTAACATCTATGGCATGAACATTAGTAGATGTGTGAATGGCATATTCATTATCAGAAGCACTGAACTCGACGTTGTAGTCTCCAGCCATTTCGAATCCAGGCGTCCAATCGAAAGTGCCGCTTCCATCCCCGTTGTCAGTAAAAGTCGCTCCTTCCGGTAAATTGCCGACTACCGATAGAGTCAATTCGTCGTTTTCGGGGTCGGTAGCAACGACATTGAAAGTCAATCTTTCATTTTCATTGACGCTAATATCGGCAACCTCTTCCGACCATTCAGGTGAAAGATTTCGGTGAAGTCCAATACCATTCAACTCAACGGAATACTCTGGGTTGTGACCATCATTTGAGAAGAATGTCAGCGTCTCGTTGTATTCCTGTTCCTGAGTCGGAGAGAAATATACATTGATTACCGATTCCGAACCCGGGTTCAAGCGCAATGCCTGTGGAAGTTCAACCGGCAGGAATTGCGGTGAACGGGCGCTCAGATTCACAATAGTAAATCCATCCCTCGTGTAAGCTTCCGGTCCAAACTCAAACGTAATATCGGCTGTGGCCTCTATTTGTGCAGAAACGTCCCACACCTTGAACGAGAATCCTTGACCCTCAATAAACCCGTCGATGGGCAGTGCGTTGCGGTCGTCGCCCCATGCTGCCATTCCGGCAGGATAGACACCTTCGCCTTGATCGACAAGTGTAACCGCACCTGCGCACAAGCCATCCGGCGTGAAGACACCGATTTCATCACCTTCCATCAACGAACGACCATCAAGAGTTGCGTCCGAAACCAGAATGGAGTGATTGCCGTCGGTTTCGACGTATCCGAAGTCGTGAACAAATTCACCCTCAACAGTCACGTTTAGACTCAACAAAGCAAATCCATCGCGAGCGTAAATCCCTTGACCCTGTTCATAATTTGCTTCTGCTGCGTATTCACTTCTTGCGCCGGCATCCCAGATGCGATACCCAATCACCTGATCTGCGGTAAATCCTTCAATCACTTGCGTGTCGCGATCGTCACCCCAAGCAGCGATTCCGACTGGGAAGCCTTGGTCGGTTACTTCAGTGTAACCGGCACAAACTCCATTCGGCGTAAAGACACCTATAACGTCACCGCTGATAAGGCTTCCGTTATTGATAGCCGCAGCAGTCACAAGGATTGACATGTTGCCGTCAGACTCGATGTATTCCCATTCAAAGACTCCTTCGCGTGGTACTGCGAATGTGAAGTCATCGTGTGAAGAGATGATATCGTCGATAACCAATTCCGCGTTACCAGTATTGTGAATGGTAACAGAACGCTGGCGAGAATTATCGGTAAGCTGACCGCCAAACTCGAGACGCTCCGGGTCGGCGCTGATTATCGGCTCTAAGCCAAATCCGGAAAGTGAAATGACTACGTCGCCTTCAGGGTCGTTGCTGACAATCGTAACCTGTCCTGCAAAGTCACCGCCGCGCTCCGGCGAGAACGTCACCATCACGTCACGAGTTTCACCACTTCCAAGCGTAAATCCAGACCCGTCACCAAGACCAAAGGACTCGCCGCCAATTGAGACTGATTCAACCACAAGATTGCGTTGTCCATCATTCCCAACATTCAATATCCATTCACCGGTCTGGCTGACATAGACTCCACCAAAGTCGTAGTCCGTCTCATTAACGGTGATGTTCGGAGGAGTCATAATTCCGACACCATAAAGCCCGCCCGTAGCTTCCGAGTTGTACGGATCGTCGCTTACGACCGTCAGAACTCCATTGAATTCCGTCACTGCATTCGGAGTAAACCTGATCGAAACCGCCATCGAAGCGCCTGGCTCAACCGAAGTTGCCTGAACTTCTGCTGGGCCAAGTCTTCGAATTGACTCGAGTGAGAAGGACGAGAAACCGTCCCTGACATAATTTGCGCCGCCATCCTCAAATGTCGGACGTGCTGAATACTGGCGACCAGCCTGAGAATCCCAAAGGCGGAAGACCATCGCTTCATCAACCCTAAATCCTTCGACCACATCCTCAGTTGCAGCGTCGTCGCCCCAAGCTGCGAAACCGACCGGGAAACCTTCGGCAGTCACCACACCGTAACCGGCGCAAATCCCGCCCTGCGTGAAGACACCTACGTAGTCACCGACAACCAGCGATTCGCCTTGAATGGTGGCGGAAGAAGCAATCAAAGACATATTGTTATCTGTCTGGACGTACTCCCAGTTGAAATCCAAAGGCGGAGCGTTAAAGTCAACAACAAAGACTTCATTGTTTGATGACATATCTGCTACGTTCAACGCAACTCGACCATCGTTATGAATATTGACATCCATATCGTTAAAGTCGCCAATCGAAACTTCGCCGAAATCAAGCGGGTCTGGCTCGATGCGAACAATCGGGAACCAGAGTCCACTTCCGCTTAATCCAATTGTCAGATCGCCGTTCGGGTCGTTAGAAGCTATAGTGATGGTTCCGCCGTACTGACCGCCATCTTCAGGAGCAAAGCTTACATTCACATCGACAAATTGACCCTGCGAAACTGCGAATCCGCCTTCGTTATCGACGCTGAAGTAGGCACCGTCAACGGTAATGCTAGAGACCTCAAGGTCACTCATACCATTGTTACCAATGCTGAATGCCCAATCATTCGTCTCGCCGACATATATACCACTGAAGTCGTGTGCGTCATCAGATACTGTCGCTTCGGGAGGTGTAAGAATACCTGAACCGGTAGCTCTTGAGACGACTTCACCTTGATAAGGATCGTTTGTAAAGACGCTCAAGTTGGCTTCGTAATTTCGTACTTCTTCCGGCTTAAAGCGAACGAAGACTGGCATCGAGTTGCCCGGCTCGACACTATTAGCCATTACTGCAGCAGGACCTAGACGTCTGATCGAGGTAAGACTGAACAGCGCAAATCCGTTTGCCGAGTAGATGCCTTCACCCTGCTCGTAATTAGCGCTTGCACTGTACTGACGACCCGCTTCCGTGTCCCACAACCGGTAAGACATCGCCTGACCGGCCACAAAGCCTTCGACAACCTCTTCCGTGTTGATGTCGTCACCCCAGGCCGCAAAGCCAACCGGGAAGCCGGCGTCCGTCAACTGCGCATAGCCGGCACAG
>CAMBDS010000026.1 GCA_945865405.1 Caldithrix abyssi DSM 13497 | reverse complement strand
ATCTAAGACAGGTGAAGGTGACGATGACTTTAAACAGGCATTTTTCTTCAAAATCCCAGCCTCCAACCGCGATTCGCTGTACATTCGCCTATTCGATCCAGATGTAGGAGGAACATTCGACGCTGTTTATGGAACCGGTTGGAACAGTACTACTCGATTTCGACTCTATGGAGGTGCTGGTGCGTATAGCACAGAGGGAACAAAATCCGCAATATTAAATCAAAAAGCATTCACTTGCGGTACTATTTTAGGTGAAATAGAGACGGGATCAAATCCATTTTACGACAATCTATGGGTTAATTTCTGGACCGTACTCCCTGAAAAAGGTGAAGTTATTGACGGATGGAGTTATTTCAAATTGACAGTTGAGGGTCTTACTGGAGATGACGGAAATATTTATGAAGTGCGCGTCAGCGATAAACCAGATTATAATTCTTATCCTAAAGACCTGACATTATATACATTTACGCCCACTTTGCGCGTGCCAAGGTTGGGAACATTCGCAGAATTGCGTTTCGATGCGAATTTTATTACTAATAATAATACCGAAGGCCGCACAATTTCAATTCACAATTTTGATCTCGCTGAGGCTCCCCTCAGTGTCGAAACCTATTACCGTTCGGGGCTTTCAGTAGTGTCATCGAAAAATTGATGAATGGTCTGAAAGTATACTAAAGCTCAATAGTGATGAACTTCATTCTACTGCTATCCATTTTGAAGGTGGACGTGAAATGCCCAATGATGCAACATTTTTTGTCGTTTTGGACGCCCAAAACCTCTCTCCAATCCTCCTTCCTTTTTACCTTTGGAAGCCCAATAATCGTCCCAATCCCATTGTAGAGGTTACCGAACTACCTGATTATACAATGGTTTTTGACGCCTCTAAAAGTACTGACACCGACAACGACTACATCGAATTCTTGTGGAATGTGGAGGGAGTAACAGGGGAAATTGAGGGTAGCCGAATCACCCATAGATTTACATCAGCAGGTGAAAAGACCGTCTGGTTAACGCTTACGGACAATTCAGGGCAGGTTGGATGCGCAACTCGAGTTCCGGTTACATTTGTAATCAATACACTTCCAATTCCTGATGCCGGCAAAGATAAGATACTTGCACCTAATGAAATAGCTGTTTTTCATGCATCCAATTCGAGCGATTCTGATGGGGAAATCATATTCTACCAATGGGATTTCGGGGATGGCACTCGCGCAGAGGGCAAAACAGCCAAACACGCCTACGCCTCACCCGGTAAATATCGCGTGACAATTCTCGTGAAGGACGACTCCCCGGGCCCTAACCCCTTTAGTCGCGACTACATGGATGTCTGGGTGAACGCCTCGCCGATAGTCGAAATTGGTCCCAATCTCATCACCACCATCGACGAACTCGTTCAACTATCTGCAGCAAACTACCGGGATAGTGACGGAAAAATCAATATATTCCATTGGACTTTTGGCGATGGAGATGAGGCAGAGAGAATGCATGTATCTCATTCATATGATAAATCTGGTTTTTATAGAGTTATTGTTAAATTGACTGATAATGCTCTGGTGAAAAATAGGTACTGTTGGGATACACTCCATGTCTTCGTCAACGAACCCCCTGTTGCCGATGCTAATCGCGAATGGAGAGTTGCTACCGATGAGGTAATTACTTTTGATGGTTCAAAAACTCGTGATCTGGACGGCAAACTAATCGACTATTATTGGGATTTTGGCGATGGCACAGCAAATCACGGGATGAAAGTAGCTAATCCATACAGGTTGCCAGGAACCTATTGCGTAATCCTAAAAGTACAGGATGACTCGCGTTCCACTACCGATACTGATATCGATAGTGCCTTTGTCATCATCAATCATCCACCTGTTCCCGTTGCCGGTCAGGATCAATGGTAGACTGAATCTAAAGTCTATTTTGACGGCAGTCAATCTTACGATAACGACGGCTGGATCACCGACTTCTTGTGGGATTTTGGTGACGGCTCTTCTGCGCATGGCCCAAAACCAAAACATGTCTATGGAAATGCGGGGACTTATACTGTCCGACTGACTACTACCGACGATTCAAAAACTTCCACTGAAAAAGTGTAGGATGAACTGACCGTAGTCATCAACCGCTCACCCATTGCCGATGCCGGACAGGATTTCATTGCCGCGCCAGGTTAGTCACTGCTGTTCGATGGTTCGGGATCGGTCGATCTCGATGGTGAACTTGGATCATTTAAGTGGGATTTTGGCGATGGTGGCAGCGGAAGTGGTGAGATAACGACTCACTCATACTTTGCACCAGGACTTTACACAGTACTCTTAACTGTTACAGACAATAGTGGACACAAATCTGCTACCGGATATGACCAGTCGGTAGTTAGGATCAACAACCAACCGGTACCTGACGCTGGACCGGATCAAATTGTCGCTCCAGGTCAAAAGGTGTTCTTCGATGGAAGCCGATCATTCGATCTCGACGGCAAAATCGATAAGTTTGAATGGACGTTCAGTGACGGCGATTCGCCTGCCAAATCTGTTAAACCAACCGATCCTTTTCAGAACATGGGATTTACACTGCAACATTGACAATTGTCGATAACGATAAGGTCGGCAATTCTTCAGCTAGCGACCGGATGACAGTCCGAGTCAATAATCGCCCTGTTGCCCGCGCCGGGGATGACGTCCACACCAGTTTACAGACAATCACATTCAATGGTTCGGGTTCAATCAAACCAGATGGCGACCCTCTCACCATGACTTGGGATTTTGGACACGGTTCCTCTAAAGTTCAGGGCGTCACTGTAAATCACACCTACTCCAAAGGTGGCCGCTATCCTGTTATGTTGGGCATCCATGACGGATTAGCTCTTGCTAACAGCTCTTCTTCCTCGACCTTGACAGTTGATATCAACCAAACTCCTTCCGCCATGGCAGGGCCTGATCGACAAACATGCGCTGGCGATGTCGTCATTTTCGATAGTAGTGCTTCAGCGGACCCAGAAGGTGGACTGCTCAGATAATTCTGGGACTTCGGCGATTCAAATTTCGCCGAGGGGATAAACCCAACAAAAATTTACTGAATTGGTGGCGTCTATCGGGTCACTTTACGGATAATAGTGACTCGGGGTTACCGGGCAACAATACATCATTTGATGAAATGATCGTTCGTGTAGCACAGTCTCCCGTGGCTGAAGCTGGCCCTAACCAGACAGTTTGCGCCGGGACACCTGTTTTGTTCGATGGTTCGGCATCTTGGGATGTAGATGGACTGGTCTATAACTATCTATGGGATTTTGGCGACGGTATAACCGCCGGTGCCCTACTCCAACCCATATTTTTATTGCTCCCGACGTCTATCGCGTTACATTGACAATTACCGGCGACAGGGTTGGAGATTGCGATAACACGCACACTGATGACATGATTGTAGATGTCTTTGAAGCGCCTCTTGCCTCCTTTACCTTACCATCTCGAGCTTCTTCCGGGCTTCCAGTCACGTTCGACGCAACTATGTCGCGAGGAGGCGGTGGAACATCATCCAGTATGCATGGGACTTTGGAGATTCTACTTACGGTGAAGGAGCAACCATTAAACATGTTTATGCTACACCCGGAAAATATTATGCAAAATTGAAGGTTACAAACGACTCTAAAACGAATTGCAATTCGACCGTCTATTCCAGCCAGATTATTATCAATGGCCAACCAGTCGCCAACGGTGGAGCCGCCCGCCTGACCGCTGTCGAGGAATTGAACCTGTTCGACGGTTCAGAGTCGCGCGATTCTGACGGTGCTATCGTTCGTTATGAATGGGAATTTCGTGATGGAATCAAAGCTGATGGAGTTCAGCCGATACATGCATTTACCAAAGATGGTCGTTACGATGTTCTTCTCACCGTCTCGGACGATGTAGGATTGGAAAACAGTTCGCACATCGATACAATTCTCGTTATAGTCAACTCGGCTCCCCACCCGGTCATCGGCATCGATCCCAACGTCTGTGCTGGTCGGTCAACGCTTATGTCCGCTAACATGCAGACGGTAGCATCTCAAACTATAAATGGGATTTTGGTGATGGCTCAGTTGGTGAAGGCGAGACTATTTCCCACACTTGGGTGATACCGGGTCGCTATCTGCTCACCTTGACCGCAGACGACGGCTCAGGAGCCGCCAACGGCCGTAAAATTGCCTCCCAACCCCTTATCGTCAATACCAAACCAGTTGCCAATGGCGGCACAGATCGGATCGCTTCGGCTGGTGAAGCCACTCTCTATGACGCCACTTCCTCCTTCGATGTCGATGGCAAACTTACGAATTATCGCTGGGATTTTGGAGATGGATCAATCGAAAACGGCGTCAAGGTGCAGCACTCCTACCAAAAGCCCGGACATTACAATGCGATTTTGACTGTTACAGATGACTCAAACTCACCTTGTCCTGATGGAATTGACACGATTTTCGTTCGTAGCAACAACCCACCGCAACCTGTCATATTGGATCGTTTTGAAAGCTTCGCCGGGGGTGCTCACGACGAGATCATCTTTGACGCATCAGCTTCTTCAGATAGTATTGGTGATCCTATAACCTTTTCGTGATAATTTGGCGACGGTACCATCGGCGCTGGTCCCAAGATCGCACACGCTTACGCCAAGCCCGGAATTTATAAAGCAAAACTGAAGTTAAATGATGGACAAACACTATATCGGGAACAGTAACCAAGGAAATACTCGTCACAATTTCGAAACATACCGACTAAATTGCGATGAAACTCCGTCATAAGCTCCTCATCCTCTTCATTCTTCTTGCTCTCGCTCCGCTAATCATTGCTGGGAGAAGCCTGAACACCATTTCCCGTAATGAATTAAAAAGCGCCGCCAACGATAAACTTCTCGGCGTCGGAACCGACATATCACGACAGATCGACGAATAATATAATTACACCGTTGAAATTGATCCTGAGCGGCGTTGAGAGCGGTAGTCTTGGTATTGCAGAAAAACTGGCTCATCTTCAAGAAGGCATGCGCGTCATCAGCGACTTCGTCACCCTGCAAATCTCTGTTCAAGGCATCTCCGAGCCACTCATCGCGTCCGCGACAAATTCGCCCACGAACTCTCCGATAGCGGATATTCCGCAACTCAGGAGCTGATCTACACCCCAGACGAGAGCTACTACTCACGTGCCGCTGGAAATGATCTCGTTGCAGATCTCACCCATCTCGAAAAAACCGATACTTGGCTTCTGACGATTATCGTTCCGATGGAGGAATTTGCTTTTGGCAGACCTGCCTTACTCGCCGCCAAGATCAATCTTGAACGTCTTCGCACACATATCGATGCACTCCCTTTTAACGAGAGTGGATTCTTAGCTGTGATTGACGACTCAGGCCAGCGAATTCTTCACAAATCCCGCGCCGACTTGAGCGAGCGCAAACTTGTCTGGTCCGCTAAAGATCTGCTTCTCACCAAAAACCGCACCATCAGCGTCGAACCCTCAGTAACTCCCGAAGGCGAGAGGGTGCTTGGCTGTTACGCTTTTCCGAGCCGCATTGATTGGGCTGTGGTGGTCGAGCAGAGCGAGGCCCAGGCCTATGCTGCCGTCTTTCAGATGGAGCGGAACCTGACCTTTTGGGTGGCCATAGGTTTGCTGATAGCCATTATTGGATCAATCGCTGTTGCCTTGTCAATATCGAGCCCGCTTGAAAAATTGACCGTTGCCGCACGTCAGTTGGCATCCGGCGATCTTCAGACGAAAGTCAGCGCTGTAGGGCGAAAAGACGAAATCGGTACATTAGCGATAACTTTTCAAAAAATGATCGGCGATTTGAACATGTACATCGCCGAACTGACTGAAACAACGCGCTTGAAAGAGCGGGCCGAGAGCGAACTCAAGCTCGTCTGGAATATCCAAAAGAGTTTTCTTCCGGGAACTTTCCCGATTCTTGAAAATGCTGAAATTTACGGAACTTGCTCACCAGCACGGGAAGTCGGCGGCGATTATTACGATTTCTTTCCCATCGGTGAAGATCGGTATACATTGGTAATTGGAGATGTGACTGGTAAGGGGGTAGCGGCTGCGCTTTTCATGGCAGTATGCCGAACCCTATTTCGTGTACTGAGCATTGATGGGACACCGCCCGAGATCGTCTTGAGAGATTTCAATGACCGTCTGGTCAAGCTTGACTCCGGCGCAAATATGTTTATCACAATATTTTACGGTATACTTCATCTCGACTCTGGCAAGATTGTCTATTCGTCGGCAGGGCACAATATGCCGTTGCTCTACCAGGGAAATTCGTCTGAGAAACAAGCGATTGCCTTGCCTGCTATGAGGTCACTTGTGGCGGGTATTATGGACGGGATGGAATATAGTTCGGCGGAAGTCAATCTTGCCTCAGGTGACACGCTGATGATGTTCACTGACGGCTTGATCGAACCCATTGACGCTGCAGGTGCAGAGTATGGCGATGATCGCTTTGCCCAGTTGGTCGAACAAAACTCTGAAAAATCTGCAAAAGAACTGTGCGATCTTGTAATCAAAGAGGTTACAGATTTTCAGGCTGGATTGCCACAATTCGACGATATGACGCTATTGGCATTAAAATGGAAGTAATTCCCGTCAAAAACAACAAAACCCTTCTTCAATAGAAGGGTTTGTACCCTCGGCGCGATTCGAACGCGCGACCTCCGGATTAGGAATCCAGCGCTCTATCCTACTGAGCTACGAGGGCTTGATCAATACCCCCCAATCTAACCCACTTCTCAGCGACTGTCAAGCTTAACGAAACCCGTAACCCACTATCAGCTTAATTGTTTCAACTGTCGTTCTACTGCTGCGAGGGTCAGCTCAATATCTGATGGGCTGTGAGCGATTGAGACAAACCAGGCTTCGAAGCCTGAGGGAGGTAAGTGGATGCCATCGTTCAGCATTCCTTGAAAGAAAGCTGCAAATCGCGCATGGTCGCAAGCTTTGGCATCGGAGTAATTTTTTACACTTTGATCTGTAAAGAACAATGTCAGCATCGATCCAACCCTTTGGACAGTCAGTGACATGTTGATATTAAGGGCGATCTGTTCTATCCCTTGCTGAATTGCTGCGCCAGAAATATCCAGCTTTGCGTAAGCTTCCTCATTAAGCAACCTCAATGTAGTCAATCCTGCTGCCATAGCCAATGGATTGCCGGAGAGGGTGCCAGCTTGATAGACCGGCCCATTTGGCGCGATCATCTCCATCAGGTCTCTTCTGCCACAGTAAGCCCCTACAGGCAAGCCTCCCCCAATGATCTTCCCAAATGTCGATAAGTCGGGTGCGATGCCGTATAGCCCTTGTGCACCTGCTTCGTGTACCCGAAAGCCGGACATGACCTCGTCGAAAATGAGCAATGTGCCATACTTCAAGCAAATCTGGCGAAGAAACTCAAGAAAACCACTTTCATGAGGAACCACGCCAATGTTTCCGGGAACACCTTCGACAATCAACCCGGCTATCAGATCTCCTTCACTTTCGAATAGCTCAGTCACTGCATTTATATCATTGTATTCTATGACCCGCGTATCTTTTGCGGTTCCTACTGTTACACCAGGGCTGTCAGGAGTACCAAAAGTTGCAACACCGGAACCGGCTTGTATAAGGAATGAGTCGGCGTGACCGTGATAACCTCCTGCGAATTTGACGATTAGGTCTCTTCCAGTAGCGGCTCGGGCAAGGCGGATGGCGCTCATGGTTGCTTCGGTGCCTGAATTAACAAACCGTACCATTTCGCATGCAGGAACCCGTTCGACAATCAATTCAGCAAGTTCAACCTCATTCTTCGAAGGCGCACCGTAACTCGTTCCCCTTTCGGCCGCCCGTATAATGGCTTCGGTCACTTCGTGATGGGTATGTCCGAGTATCATCGGACCCCAGGAACCGATGTAATCGATGTAGGTATTGCCATCTACATCAGTTAAATGAGCTCCCGACGCAGAAAACATAAATCTTGGATTGCCACCGACAGCGCGGAAGGCTCGGACAGGTGAATTTACTCCTCCCGGCAGGACTTTTCTGGCACGTTCGAAGAGTCGTTGCGATTCGCTTGGCACCTTAACCATTCTTAAGCCAATTAGCAGCCTCTTTGGCATGGTATGTAAGGATAAAATCGGCTCCGGCTCGTTTGATACAGGTCAATGTCTCCAGTATTAATCGCCTGCGGTCTATCCATCCAATCGCTGCTGCCGCCTCTATCATCGCATATTCACCCGAGACCTGATACGAGGCAGTCACTCTTCCGAAAGTCTCTTTCACTTTTGCCAGCACATCGAGATAAGGGGTACCCGGCTTCACCATCAACATGTCTGCCCCTTCTTCGATGTCGAGTTCAACCTCACGCAGCGCCTCACGAAAATTAGCCGGGTCCATCTGGTATCCATTTCGATTGCCAAATTGTGGTGCAGAACCGGCAGCATCCCTGAAAGGCCCATAATAGGCAGAGGCGTATTTGACGGCATAAGACAATATGGCAACGTTCGGAAAAAGCGCTTCATCAAGTGCTTCGCGTATTGCGCCTATTCGCCCATCCATCATATCAGACGGAGCAACAATATCAGCACCTGCCCTGGCGTGCGAAACCGCTGTTTTACCGAGTAGTTCGAGGGTTGGATCATTCAACACTTGTTGTTGCTTGATCACGCCACAATGCCCGTGATCTGTGTATTCGCAGAGACAGACATCGGTGATAACGAGAAGTTCGGGAACCGCTTTTTTGATCTTACGTGTCGCTCGCTGAACTTCACCATTTGGATCCCAGGCTAAGCTTCCAGTGGCATCTTTACTTCCAGGTATTCCAAAGAGAATCACGGCCGGAACACCTGAGGCAAATATCTCTCGTGCTTCCTTAACAGCCTCATCGACGCCGAAGTGGAATTGACCTGGCAATGACTTGATCTCGCGTCTTATCCCCTCTCCAGGGACCACAAAAATCGGTTGTACCAGATCGTTCGGCGTCAGAATTGTTTCGCGTACCAGTCGGCGCATTGTTTCATTGATGCGCAACCGGCGCGGTCGATCAGTGGGAAAGCTCATAGTCCAATTGCTCAAGCACTTCGTTTAAGTTTTCTTCATCCTCGCTCACCAGCACCTTACTCAGGGCTTTGGCGAGGTTAATGTCGTCACCGTTTGTGTTCGCATGACGAAGATTTGCAATGATGTGATTAGTCACCTTTTTCATCAGACTTCGCGAGAGCAAGTCAATCTGTTCATGATCGATTTCGTTAAAGTGTCGGATGTTTTTTTCGAGTTCCCTTACCCGAATCGTTTCAAAAACTTCCTGTAGTTGTTGAATAGCAGGAGTTATCCGATTTGAATTATACCAATCGACGTAGTCCTTCACCTGTTTCATTACCAACTTTTCAGCCCTAACCGCTTCCTGTTCACGCGCCTTTAACGAAGATGCAACCATCTCTTTAAAATCATCTACTGCATAAACATAAGTATTAGGAAGATTCCGAACTGCCAATTCAACGTCACGTGGCATGGCAAGGTCAAGGAAAAGTTTAAGCTCTTTATTCTTCCTTAATGCCGAGCTGACGGTCTCCATGGTAACTACTGCCACGGAGGAACTTGTTGCTGTAATTACCAGATCAGCCCAGCTGATATCCTCGGCTGTTGGCGGAAAATTGACCACCTCTCCACCGATCAAATCGGCAACAACCTGCCCATTCGCAACCGTTCGATTTGATACCCGCCATGACGTCACCCCTGATTTTACAAGGTATTTTGCGGTGAGCCTTGCCGTTTCGCCAGCACCAACAAGTAACACATTATGACCTTCAAGGCTTCCATAAACTCTTGTTGCAAGCTGAACGGCGGCACTCGCTACCGATACTGCACCTTGGGAGATACCGGTATTACTGCGTACAAATTTGCCGCACTCCAATGCCCTTGTGAAAAGCTTGTTCAGAATATTGTTTGATGAATTAAGTTCGAGCGCTTTGTGATAGGCGTCCTTCACTTGGGATAGAACCTGCACCTCGCCCAGAAGCTGTGAATCCAACCCTGAAGCGACTCGAAAAAGATGTCTTGCTGCTTCCTCGTCTTGATAGATGTATGCCGAATTTGCTTCTATTGAACTGATCCCGGTCAATGCTTCGAACATCTCACGCAAATCAGCTTGTGGTGTATGAAATTTGGGCGAAATGTAGATTTCGGTACGATTACAGGTCGATAGTATCACTACTCCAGATATGTCATGAACCCGCAATAAAGTTTTCACCGTCTCTTCAATTCGATCCGGCCCAAGCGCAGCTTTATCACGGATATCGATAGAAGAAGTTGTATGGTTTAACCCGATCATCTCCAGTCTCATGCGAAATCCTTCCCGAATATCTCATATAGGGATACCAGTAACAATACAAGCACGAGGACTGAAAGGAAAAGTGATGTTGCCGCCAGTCTATTGATTGCTAACCAACCATACTTATTCGCGAGAACAAACATCGTCAGGATTGTCCATAAGGTCAACATAGGATGAAGATGCGAGATGAGAGCGCTTGATGTTGAATTGCCTATCTGCATCCAGACAAGCGCCATCAACAGACTGAATGTAACAATGAGCCATCCCGCCTTTAAGGAATGCCGTCGAAGACGGTCAAGGTCCTCAAGCGATGGAAGATAGCTGAACCATCGTCCGAAGATTCTGTTTTTCAAATGCCTGTGAAGCGTCAATTGCTCTGCTGCAAAGACACCGCTGCCTAAAAGCATTGCCACACCAGCCATTGACAGAACCATATGGACTCCGGTAGTACCTCCTGATAGATTTTCGGCGATCCTCTCCGGGCGGCCAGTTCCCAATAATATTCCCGATAAAAACATCGTGACTATCACCACCAACGGCAATAGAACCAGCATACGTTGACGAACTTTTGATTGAAGATAACTCTGAGCTGCCCAGATGAGAATTCCCAGAAAGAAAAGCAATTGCCCAATATTTAGAACAGGTGCTTGACCTTGGACAACTGTTGCAACTATTGCCCAACCGATGAAAATAATAGAAACAACCCCACCGAAACTGCTTGCGCGTTCTTCACCGATGCGGGATGGATGCGAAAATATCCTTACCCACCAGGCAAGAAGAAACGCTGCAACCAAAAAGATTACTATTGGTAAAAGCCTGAAAACTATTAAGTCCATCAATTCACCTCAAATTTTAGTGCTTCGCCAGCAACCCTATAGGCATCCTTGGCTGCACCGTTCACAGAGACTCCCCTATAGGCTGCCCCTGTGAAATACAGTCCACGCAATTCCTGTTCCAATTTGTCAAGAGTTGCAACTTTTTCGAGGTGACCGACATTATATTGTGCTATTCCTTGGGGGTGGCGGAAAATCTTACTGAACTGAGGTATGCCGTACAATCCCATTACCTTCTGGTTATCTGCTTGTGCGATCTTTAGAAGCTCAATTTCATGTATCTTCGCTATCCCTTTATCGTGTGCACCGCCGATAATCGTCCTTAGTAGCCGCTTACCGTTCGGAGCTTGTCCGGGAAAAATTTGATCGCTCCAGAGAGTTCCAAGCGAGCGGATTCCTTCCGAACGTGGTATTAAGACTCCAAAACCGTTGAGTGGATTTGTCAATTGGCTCTTTTCATATCCACTACATACTACATCGGCTGGAGCGTAAGTTATTTGACACAATGCATCTGCTACGCTTGAGTCGATCTCCCTCAAGATCTTTGCGGCCGCATATGATGGTATTGCCAAAACGACAATATCTGCCAGAATTGTCCCGACGCTCGATCTCACCAAAAAACGATTCCCAACTCTCTCAATCACATTCACTTCAGAGTTAATAACTAATGCATTGCCCAATTTTTCAGCGAGCACATCCGTCAATTGCCCCATTCCCTTTCGGAAAGTGTGCAGAGTCGCACCAGATCCAGCCGGGCCAGCAGCCTTTTTACCGTTCTTCTTCGCCTCTTTGCCTTTGGTAATCAACGCCTTGAACAATCCTCCATACTCACGCTCCATTTCAACCATCTTCGGAAAAATCGCCTTTAGAGAGAGTTCTTCAATATTCCCGGCAAATATCCCGGAAACCATCGGATCGAGTAAAAATTTAGTGAACATTTTCCCGAGTCGTCTCTCGCCAAATGACTTGACAGTTTCATCAACCCCGTCTATTCTTGGTTTAATGAAAATCTCCATTGCAATACGGAGTTTTGCCGAAAAAGGAAGGATATTAGAAGTTAAAAAAGCGAGTGGTTTGGTCGGGACAATTCTCATCTTACCAGAGTGGTAAATGTATCGATTTGCCGAAGCTTCACTCGCTCGGACAAGCTCGCCCTCCAGTTCCAAACTTCTCACCAGATTTAGCGTTGCCGGTTCATTATCAAGGAACCCGTTAGGCCCCCATTCGCAAAGATAATTCTCAATCAAATCTGTCTTGGTCGCCCCGCCATGCCGTTCGGTCGCTTCAAGCACTTTCAAGTCAATCTTTAGATTCTTTGCTTTTGCCGATTGGCTGATCAGCCACGCAGATGAGAGTCCTGAGACCCCAGCCCCTACTACTACTATGGTTGTAGTCTTACCATCAGGCGCTGGCATCAAGTGCCTCACGAACAATTTTTGCAATGATCTTAACAAAACGTGGGTCGTCATTGAATGAAGGGACTCTTATCACTTTTTCAATTTCCATTTCACGAGCAGATTTGACAGCAACAATATCGAGATCGTAAAGTGTTTCGAGGCAATCAAAAACAAAACTGAGTTGCATAATGATAAGCGGCCTTGGCGATCCTCCCAGCCTCTTCAACTCGTCTTCGAGATAAGGTTCCAGCCATTTCATTGGCCCAAGTCGACTACTATACGCCAATGAACACTCTACTCCCTCCGGCAGGCGTTCTGCCAACGACTTAGCAGTCTTCTCAACCTCAATTTTGTACCTATCGCCTCGTTGAATTTCGCTTAATGGAATCCCGTGCGCAACAAAGAGCACTCTTGCTTCAGGTCCGGCTTCGTTGAGTGCCACTTCAAGGTAACTCATCTGAAGTGCTATAAGGTCTCTATCCAATCCCCATGATGGAATTTCGCGCAGACATATCCTCAGCTCTTTACATTGTACTTGGGCCAACGCTGAGATCGAGCCGGTCATTGCTCGTGTGTAGTGGGGAAAGAGTGGGAAAAGAATTACTTCGTCGATCCCTGCGGATTTGAATTTGTTCAATGATTCTTCGATTGTTGGCGGGCAATAACGAAAGGTATAGTCAATAGCTACATCTGTATAATCATTCTGATCAAGTTCGTTTCTTAATTCTTTGACGAATAAATCTGACCATTTTGTTAAGGGAGAACCACTACCGATTAGTTTGTAGCGTGAAATCACCTTTTTCAAGCGCAGATTGACGATCAACCGACTGAGCGGAATCCTGAAGATTGTTGGCATTCCAAGTATGAATGGATCGCTGAGAATGGAGTTGAGAAACGGCTTGACTCCTGCCAGATCAGGTGGCCCTCCCATATTCGCTAGCAGTATTCCTCGCCTGTGACTCATTATTTTAGATGGTGCGAGAGAAGTTGACAGTAGATTGCTTCGGGAGATATTGATCGAAAGGCATTGCCAGATTGCGCAGGAACAGCCTCCCGATGTCGGTAACGGCATATTCTCCGTTGGCGGATGCAGTTATCAACCCCTCCGACTCGAACGGCCAGAGCGACTCTATTGTCTCCTTAAGTGGATCAATCAAATCTTTCGGCATGAGTGAAGCTTCCGGGGGAACTCGTATGAGCAGATTACACATCAGGTCGTTGATAAGAATTTTTCGCATGAGATCGTCATCGCTATGTGAATATCCCTTTGCGATAGCCCAATTTCCCATTTCAATTTGAGCGTTATAATCTTCTGGTAAAGTAATATTTTGGACGAACAACTCATTGAATTCGCTTATCGATGAAGCTCCAAAACCGACCATCTCAAGCCCTCGAATTTCTGTATAGCCCATAAAATTTCTCCACATTTTGCCATTCCTGAGTGCTTTCGAGAGCTTATCATCAGGTAAAGCAAAATGGTCAAAACCTATAGCATCATAACCCTTGCTGACAAAGAAGGCGTTTGCATCGAGCAACATCCCTAATCTTTGCCTTGGATCAGGCAAGGCAGTTTCGTCGATTGCTCTTTGATGTCGTGTTTTTTCAGGAAGATGGGCATAGCCAAAGCATGCAAGTCTGTCCGGCCGAAGAGTCACTACTTGTTCAAGCGTATGACACCAGGTTGTCCTGGTCTGGTGAGGTAATCCATAGATCAAGTCGATGTTAGTAGAGGTGAACCCAAACGACCGACATTTGGCAACGAATTCATTCATTTTTTCAAAGGAGTACTCGCGCATCACCGCCAATTGTACTTCAGGATTTAGGTCTTGCAACCCAATAGAAATTCTACGAAAACCTCTATCCACAAGGAGTTTCAAGTGCTCGTCGGTAGTGACGCGAGGATCTACCTCGACCGATAACTCTGCATCAGTTACCGGAGGAATTCGAACCAACAGGAAATCAAGTAACTCCGCCAAAAGTTTGGCAGGTGTATGGGTAGGAGTCCCTCCACCGAGGTGCAACCATTGACAGTTAACCTTGCCATTGAGAATAACTGATGACTTTTCAATCTCTTTTTTGAGTGCCGAAATATAGTGGGTGATGCGTTCGTTATCGTGGGTGATATGGCTGTTGCAACCACAAAAGAGACAGCGCTTGCTACAAAAAGGGAAGTGAAGATACACTGCGATGGGTTTGCGATCAGTGGCAACGCGGGCTAATGCTTCCTCAAAATAGTATGCCGGAAATTCCGACTTCCAGACTGGAACCGTGGGATAAGAAGTATACCTTGGGCCACGAACGTCCAGACGTTCAACCAAATCGAACAATTTTTCTTCTGAAATCCCAAAGTGTTTTTCTGAGTCGATCATCTGGCACATCGAATTTCATCGATAAGGAATTCTACGGATTGAATTGGAGTTTTAGGAAGGATTCCATGACCGAGATTAAATATGTGTCCGGCCTGGCCTTTCGCCTCTTCAAGTACCCGGCGAGTCTCCCTTCGGATTGTCTTTTCATCACCGAACAGCACTGTCGGGTCAAGGTTTCCTTGTACTGAAACTTTCTTTCCAAAGACTTTACGAGCATCTCCAAAACTGGTTCGCCAATCGATTCCGATAACATCTGCACCCGTCTCTTTAACCTCGCTTAAAAGATGCCCTCCATCTTTTACGAAATAGGTCATCGGGACACCAAGTGGACGAAGTTGAGCGAATATTCCCTTTAGCACGGGCAGGTTGTATTCGCGAAATTCATGTTTCGCCAATACCCCACCCCACGTATCAAATACCTGAATGGCATCTGCCCCCGCCTTTACTATTGCTGTAAGCGTTCGGGAAACTGTCTCACCAAGTTTGGCAAGCATCGAACGAAATGTCCCAGGCTCTCGATACATCATCGTTTTCAGATTGACAAACGGATCAGGCTTACCTCCTTCTACCCAGTACGAAGCCAAAGTGAAAGGTGCTCCGGCAAATCCAATCAATGCAGTTGTTTCCGGCAACTCTTTCCGGATCATTTTTACCGCACTCATTACCTGTTTAAGATCACTTTCCGGTTCTATAGATCTCATAGCATCAACGTCATGAACGGTGCGTAACTGATTGGAAATATGAGGACCGCTTCCCTCTTCAAAACTGAGCTTGGCTCCCATTGGAACGAGAGGAATTAAGATATCGCTGAAGAGTATTGATGCATCGAACCCGAAACGGCGAATAGGCTGGAGTGTCACTTCAGTTGCAACTTCCGGTATGTTGCACAGGTCGAGAAATGAGTGTTTTGACCTGACTTCACGGTATTCCGGCAAGTACCTGCCAGCCTGCCGCATGAGCCAGATCGGTACCTTATCTGTCTTTTGACAGCGTGCAGCTTGTAGGTAGAGCGAATTTGCTCTGCGAAATTCAATACTTGTATTATTAGTGATAATGTGCCCCTTTGGCTGAATCGGAGTTCAATGCCAATTTTCTTCCGTTTTATTATGTCGAAGTTATTATCGACTATCTCAATTGTGTTGTAAGCAACTCAGAATTGCTTCAAGAATAGCCGATTCTGTCGGTGTATCAGCTTGGGTAATATTGCGCCACCCACATTTCCCCATAGCTTGATTGGTCAGACCTCCGATAGCGATTCCCGGGATGGCTTTCGCACTTTCCAATCGCGATAATGAGTAAACAGCGCTCGGCGCAGCAAAGAAAATTGCGTCGATCTGACTAAAATTTGGACATTGTTTGCGAAGATCTTCTTCAGGCATGGCATTAGTTTCGTACACTACCCAGGGAATACACTCAATTCCAACGAAATGAAGACTTTCCTTGATGTTGAACGCAACTTCATTGGCACAAGGCCACAAAATTAGCGAAATAGAATTGCCAAATTTTTCGAATATCTGCTTTGCAAGCTCTTCCCCGCCAATTGAGCCGATAATCTCAGGGCTCTTCCCAAAACATTTGTCTATTGCAGATGCTGTCTTCTCGCCAACCGCAAACCATTTCATCGAGGCTGTCATTTCAGTTTTTACTGATGCAAAAAGGTCGCCAGAAATCTTCACTGCAGTGGCACTCGTAAATACTATTCCATTAAAGTCTGAAAAATTGGGAAGTGGATGGAGTTGAGGAATAGCTCGAATCTCCGTTACTGGAAAAGGAATTCCGGTTACTCCATGTTGTGCAAGGAGATCAATCAAAAATGCAGCTTTCGCAGCGTCACGAGTAATCAGAACTTTTTGCATCAATTGTTAACTTGAGAGGCTCAGTTCATTAAAAGCTTCAGATACCAACTTCCCAGTATCTGTACCGATATCTGATGTCCATTTTGGCTTGAAGCCTCCCCCCCAGAAGGCCTGGAGTCTCCATTCTTCATTCTCGACGTGTGCCCATGCACCCAACGGCAAGCTACATCCCCCACCAAAACACTTCAGCAAACCCCGTT
This sequence comes from Caldithrix abyssi DSM 13497, assembly GCA_945865405.1. Lineage (GTDB taxonomy): Bacteria > Electryoneota > AABM5-125-24 > Hatepunaeales > Hatepunaeaceae > CAMBDS01. Next base: position 22,630 of record CAMBDS010000026.1, on the reverse strand, counting down.
CGATTACCGTCGCTTGATGTGTCGCTTCGTGATGAAGGCAACTTTGCACTTTGGCTTTGAAAGGATCGTTTACACGCATTTCGATTGCCAAAGCGCCTTGTCCGGGACTTGGCAAAAATTTTTGAGGATCGAGCCGAAAGACACTGAATTCCGACAAATTGAGCTGTAATCTATTGACTCCGGCAGAAGCAAGTAGGATTGCATCATACTCCTTTTGCCTCAACTTATCGAGACGGGTCGGGACATTCCCTCGCAAATCCAGCACTTCGAGATCAGGTCGTAACGCCTTTAATTGAGTTGAGCGTCTAACGGCGCTTGTCCCAACTGTTGCCTTGTTGCGCAAAGGCAGGAAGTATTCCCCGGCGATGCAACACTCCGGCCTGGCGATCAAAAGGTCAGCGCAATCCTCTCTTTCAGTCACGGCAACAATTTCTAATCCACCTGGTTGAACAGAGGCGACGTCCTTAAAAGAGTGTACAGCAAGATCGATCAGATCTTGCACTAATGCATCTTCGATCTCTTTGGTAAATACCCCTTGTGTCCCAAGCTGATTAAGGGGTCGGTCAAGAACCCGATCGCCATGTGTGCTGATAATGATCATTTCGGTCTCAAATCCCGCTTGATTCAACATCGATTCAATCATTCGTGCTTGAACTTGTGCGAGATCACTGCCTCGCGCTCCGATGCGCATATTGTGAAATCCAGTTTAATTTATAGGTATTGTAGAAGTTACTGATTTGAGTCAATCAAATCAAGGTAGATAGGAAGAAGTATTTGGTAGGAAGGATAGTCTAGGCTAAAGATATAATTAAAGAGAAGTGCAAGCATATACTAAATAATATTGGGGCAACTATTTACCATATGCTCTTACTTCGGTTAGTCGAGCCCTACCACCGGGAGGAATTTTGAACTCGAATTTAAAGGTAATGGGAACGCCATCTGCCGTAAAGAGAATATGTGGAGCAACCTGCCAATCGGAATCAGGGTGGAAAGGCGCATTCTGCCAATGTATCCCATCAGATGAGACGTAAAATGTTATTACTGTATTTCCAGTTACTCCAACTCGCCACAAAAAATAGAGATTACGCTTATTGCCAAAAGCAATTGCTCCATCTAACGCAATTGATGTAATTAACGTATCAGCAGATTCATTCTCAGCAAGTAAAACACCGTTAGAGACTGAAGTCGAAAGATTCGTAAGCCACCTTGTTGTAGGGCTACTTTGAAAATAGAGTGTGCCATACCCCGATAGATTCCCACCTCCATTACCCCCACCCTGCCCGGTAGTATCAGGATTCTGCGTTGCAGTAGGTGATCGCGGCTCTGAGGAGCAACCGCTCACAAAATTACCCAATCCAAATAGCAACAATGAAAAAAGAATGTAACGCAAGTCATCTCCCAGTTAGTAATTTAGTTCTAATTTCATTTATACGTCCAAATAGTTGATAATAACATTCGTCATGAATTGGGTGCCCCTCTGGTCCTTGCCCCAATTTCACATTTGGCCTATAACTGCCATGAAAATCCGACCCACCTGTGGCGATAAGTTTATTCTCGCCGGCAATCGCTCTCAGCAAATCTCGAAGTTCAAATGAATGCGAGGAATAATCTGATTCCAACCCATCCATTCCCTTCATTTTCCATTCGCCAACACGCAACAAGAGATCTGGCAATTTACTACCGTGCAGTCCTGGATGAGCCCAAACCGCTGGCCCACCTGCCTGATGAATTAGATTGCAAGCATCCTCAAGGGTTAAGCGCTTTCTATCGAAGTAAGCTGAACTTTCGCTACCAAGCAACTCAGAAAACGCAACGGAGACCGATTCTATCTCCCCAGTTGCAACAAGCTCAGCCGCAATATGTGGCCTGCCCGCAACGCCGTTTCCTGCACGTTTTGCCACTCCTTCGGAGGTTATTGTGTAGCCAAACTCTCGAAGTTTATTTATTATCTTCTCATTTCGCTCAACCCGTGATTCTCGCAATTCGACCAATACTCTGTTTAGATCGACATTCGAAATATCGAAACCATATCCGAGCAAATGAAGCGAACCGCCATCATAGTCAACCGAGAGTTCAATACCGCTTAGCGTCTCAATTCCCATCATCTTGCCAGCCTCATGAAACTCTTCCAGGCCATCGAGTGTATCATGATCTGTCAGGGCCATCAATTCTATCTGAAGTGAAGCGGCATGATGTATTAGTTCGGAGGGAGAAAACGATCCGTCGGAAGCAGTTGAGTGGGCGTGCAAATCGATCTTCAAAGAGCGACTTTATGAAAGTTTAGAGATAACAATAAACTTGCGTAGGGCAGGTTCGAGCGAAGCAAGAGCTATCATGTTAGGCCCATCCGATAGTGCATTATCAGGATCCTCATGGGTTTCTACGAAAAGACCATCGATACCAACCGCTGCTGCGGCTGCAGCCAGATATGGTGCGAGTGTCCGGTCACCACCGGTCTTGTTGCCTGAACTACCAGGAGTTTGTACTGAGTGAGTTGCGTCAAATATCACAGGCCACCCAGCCGACCGCATTTTCACGATCCCTGCATAATCAACTATTAACCTATTATAACCAAAGGTCGTCCCTCGCTCGGTAATCACAACTCTCTCTCCACCCGCGTTGTTGACCTTCTCAATCAGGTATGGCACATCTTCCGGAGCCAGCCATTGCCCTTTTTTTATATTTACAGTCTTTCCCGTCCTCGCTGCCGCTTCCAATAGATCTGTCTGACGACAGAGGAATGCGGGGATCTGCACCACATCGACAAGCTCGCCGACCGTCTCGACCTCGGCAACTGAATGAGCGTCTGTCAAAATAGGTATCCCAAAGTCACGCTTAATACGAGCAAATATCTCCATCCCGCCATCTAACCCGGGCCCTCGAAAACTTCTTCCAGATGTTCGGTTTGCCTTGTCATAGGAGGACTTAAATATAAAAGGAATACCAAGCTTACCGGTCAATTCAACAAGAAACTCGACATGCCTCAATATCATTTCAAGCCCTTCAATCACGCACGGGCCTGCAATCAAGATCGGTGGATTTCCTCCACCGATCCTTACCCCCGGTGCAATTTCGAATGACAAGGTATGAAACACCATCTTCCTACTCAACTGTGACACTTTTCGCCAGATTGCGCGGCTGATCGACATTGCAGCCACGTAGAACGGCAATATGATACGCAAGTAATTGCAAGGGTATCACAGAGAGAATTGGGCTTAAGTATGGGTCAGTTGCCGGGACTTCAATGACGTAATCTGAATATCGTCGAATAATATCGTCGCCTTCGGTCACTACTGCGATTATTACGCCTTTCCTTGCCCGCACTTCCTCAATGTTCGAGATAACCTTATCATAAGTTGCTCCATTGACTGCAATAAAGACAACCGGCATGTTCTCATCGATTAACGCAATAGGTCCATGCTTCATCTCTGCCGCAGGGTAGCCTTCAGCATGGATGTAACTGATCTCTTTCAACTTTAAGGCACCTTCGAGTGCAACCGGATAGTTGATGCCCCTACTCAAGTAAAGTGCATTTGGCGCGTCCTTAAAGCGGATAGCCAATTCCATAATCTCTGAGGAACGCTTAAGAACACGCTCAGCCTTTTCGGGAAGTGCCATTAACTCCCGGACAATCTCTCGTCCACGCTCTAAAGACAACCCTCTCTGCCTGCCCAATTTCAAAGCAAGCAAAGTCAAAGTCATTACTTGAGATGTAAAAGCCTTAGTTGATGCTACACCAATTTCTGGCCCGGCGTGGTTATAAACGCCGGCATTTGTCTCACGAGCAATCGTCGAGCCAACGACGTTACATATTCCAATCGCAAGCGCTCCTCGTTTCTTAGCTTCGCGCATTGCATGAAGCGTGTCGATTGTTTCGCCAGATTGGCTGATCGAGATTGTAATCGTTCCGGGTTCGATAACGGGATTGCGATAGCGAAACTCGGAGGCGTACTCCACTTCGACAGGAATACCGGCAAGTTCTTCTATCAAATATTCTCCGATCAACCCTGCATGCCATGAAGTTCCACAACCAAGGATGATAAATCTTCTAGCGCTCTCGAGCTGACTCTCCAGATTTAACAACCCACCCAGCTTGGAGTTACCCTCCTCTTCGATTAGTCTGCCTCGCATCGCATCGCGGATCGAATTGGGTTGCTCGTTGATCTCTTTCAGCATAAAGTGTGGATAACCACCCTTTTCGATCTCCTCCAAACCGAATGAGACCTGTTCAACCTTTTTATCGACGATTGTCCGGTCAAGCGTTGTGTTGGTAACACGATTTCTTGTAACTACAGCAAGTTCACCATCATCGAGAAAGATCACATCACGAGTATATTCCACTACCGCAGCGAGATCTGAGGCAATAAAGTTTTCGCCAGTACCAAGTCCCAACACCAGCGGGCTACCGAGGCGTGCCGCGATCAACTTATCTGGCTCGTCGTGGCATAGCACAGCAATTCCGTATGTACCTTGTACTTGAGTCAGGGCGAGGCGCACAGCTCGCTCAATATCACCTTCGTAAAAATCTTCGATTAAATGTACAAGGACTTCGCTGTCAGTTTGAGTCCGAAAAACGTGGCCTTTTGCCGCCAAGGCTGTTTTGATCGTATAGTAATTTTCAATAATTCCGTTATGAATCAAAACGATTCTACCAGTACAGTCATTATGGGGGTGAGCATTGAGTTGATTAGGCTCGCCATGGGTTGCCCAGCGAGTATGACCAAGTCCAACGTCGCCAATCGGGTATTTTCCTTCGAGCGATTCGGTCAGCCCGGCTATTTTTCCAGCAACCTTGGAAATATTTATACTGCCATTATTTAAGACTGCAATTCCAGCAGAATCGTAGCCTCGATACTCCATCCTCCGCAAGCCGTTGAGGAGTATTCCTGTTGCCTGGCGGTGGCCAATGTAGCCAATAATTCCGCACACTATTAAGCTTCCTTTATTAATTTTTCAGATAGCGTTTACCAGAAATTTGTAGTTTCAGTTAGGAACGCAAAATCTTTTTCTATGTTTATCTTCAGAAAATATAGTAAATCCTGAAATTGATCACAAAGATGTATAATTTGAGATTAAAATTTCGATACCCTGAATTGCATAACATCACTTATACAAATTTCACACAAATTTACTTGTATTAGATTACAATTAATCACCAATATTGAGTCGTAAAGATACCAGCAAAGAAGTCGAACGACTGTGACCTCTGTCAACAATATGCTGGTTAATCATCGTGGACAGCTCCTGAAAGCTCTTCTCTATCGACTTCCCCATTTTTCATTTGTGGCAGGCTTTTGTATATACGAATCAGATCGGGGCATTTATAATCTGAGAGGTGTCGATGGAGAAACTCATCGATCTCTTCTGTTGAAAATTCATATATCGCTGAAGGCACTACACACGCCTTAAGCAAGAGCATACCGTCGTCTTCAACAATAACCACAACAGATTCCGCTACCCCAGGATGAAGATTTAATAGCCTTTCTATTTCATGTACATAAAATGCTTTTCCATCAGTAACAATTCTGTCAATTTCACAACCGGAATAATAGAAAAATCCGTTAATATCCATTCTGCCAAAATCACCAGACTTTAACCATCTGTCTGTAATTCTTAGTGTCGAGAGTCGTTGTCGGCCGGAAAAGCCTCGCATAATACTGCTCCCACGAACTACTATCTCTCCAATTTCACCAATCGAGCACTCTTTACCAGACTTTCCAAGTATCCGCATATCTATTCCGGGCAAAGGATGACCAAGGGAACCAACCCGACGCCCCGTCCGCCATTTGTTAAGAGCGATAACCGGCCCTGCTTCGCCAAGAGCGTACCCCTCAAGAGTATAGCCTCCGAATATCCGTTCAAAGTTTTTTAGAACCTCTTCTTCCAAGCTGCCGCCCGTACATAATGAGAGTCTTAATGTTGTAGAATGAAAATTTTCAAAATTAAATTTTGCCAATTCGATAAAATGAGATGGATATCCGACAAAAAGCGTAGCACCACTATCTTTCAATTGTGAAGCAAAGCTGCTCCATTCAAAACCCGGAGATAAAATAATTCCACAACCGGCAGAAAAAGATAAATTTAAAACCAATCCTTCCGCCGTCACATCAGCCAAAGGAATGAGAGTTGCGATCAAATCATTTTGTGTAATTTCAAGAGTGTCTCTCAAGGCAACGCAATTTGCGAAAAGTGCCTGATGGGTGAATTCCGCGGCTACGGGTCTTCCCGTACGTCCATTTGAGACCCGAATTAACGCCACATCATCATCATCGATCTCAACTGGCTCAAGGAGAGGTTGGCTCTGAGAAATCAACCTCGTCAAAGAAATGGTAGTACCCGATTTGGTTTCGCCGAGAACTATTACTCGTTTTACATTCTGTAATTTACGTGACACATTTTGTACCGATAACAAATCTCCGGACCAGCAGATAATCGTATCGACTTCTGCTTCTTCGAGCATCGGTAAAAGCTCGTACTCTGACAACCCATATTGGATTGGTACGACGACCGCACCCGACCGAAAAATTGCGAGATATGATATAACAAAGTGAGGTATATTGGGAAGTATCAGTGCGATACGGGAGTCTCTTCCTACACCCTTTCGCACCAATCCTCCAGCCAGTCGTCGAACTGCATCCAACAAAACAGCATAACTTATCTCGCCGGCCGAATGCTTAATGGCTAACGAGCCAGGATTTTCTGCCGCAGATTTTTCGAAAAGGTGTAGAACGTTCAAAGTAGCTTCTATGATATTCAATATATTAGCTCAAAATTGACAAAGTAAATGTCAAATTTGAGCCAATGCTAAAGAGTTTGTTGATCCAAAATACTCGCTAACGAAGGAAACCTGATTAGTCTTCCAAAACAGATCACATCAATTGCGAAAGAAGCGACAACTTGTCTTTTCCCGACATGTTAAGTACACGATTAATCAATTCGAGATCGAGATTAGAAAGTTGAATTACGCCGAGTCCATTGGTTGCAATTGGTTGAATTGTCTGGCTATGAATCGGACTCGTAGAGTGTGAATTTTGTATATTTGCGTCTTTTACCGGCGCAACTATCTTGGTTTCGTGAATTAACCTGCCTGCACGTGGCGGTCTGCCTCTCCGTTTTGGGGTCAGTAATTCTGGTGCATTTACATCTGATAACATTTCTGTTCCATTTTCTGAATTAGATCTTTGATTTCGTGTCTTTGTCGGGTGATTTGAATCAACTTCAAACTTTCCCGCTTCGATCCCTTGCATAATTTCAGTCAGTTTTTTAAGAGTTTTTCGTTGTGGTTTATGCGAGCCAATCTCAAATTGTCTCAAAGTTGTCAAACTGATTTTCGCGAGCTCCGCAAAACGTTTCTGAGAAACACCAAGCTTCTCTCGCCACTTCTTCAAGAAATCGGAATCTTGAACTTCCATTTATCCTCCCTATATCTCTGGTTGATTCTAAATTAAATTGTCGCGATCTAAATTGCGATACTGTATTGCTTCAGCAAGATGTTCAGGTCGAATGTCAAACGACCCCGATAAATCTGCAATGGTACGGGAAACCTTCAGTATTCTATCGTAACCACGGGCAGACAATCCCATCGAATCCATCGCCTGTCGGAGTAGTTTCTCACCTTCACCATTGATCTTACAATACTTTCGTACTTCACGAGTTGTCATATCGGCATTGGAATGCATTCCGGGAATTTGTTGAAATCGGTCGGTCTGGATTCGCCGGGATTTCAAGACACGGCTACGAATCGACTCAGAAGATTCACCCTTAACGTCTGATGCGAGATCTTTGTACTCCACTGCTGGTACCTCGATATGAAGGTCTATTCGGTCAATCAGCGGCCCTGATATGTGGCTCAAATATTTTTGCACCATAGTTGCTGAGCAGCGACATTCATGAGTCGGGTGACCGTAGTAACCACACGGACAAGGATTCATTGCGGCAATCAGGATGAAATTAGCAGGATAAGTGAGTGACATCTTCGATCTGGTAATCGTAACTTCTCCATCCTCCAACGGCTGCCTTAATACTTCGAGTACATTCTTGTGGAATTCTGGTAATTCATCCAAAAACAACACTCCCTTATGAGCAAGGGATACCTCCCCGGGACGCGGAACCTGCCCCCCGCCTATCAGACCGACGTCCGAGACGGTGTGATGAGGGCTTCTGTATGGCCTAACTGCGAGAAGCGGTTTATTGACGGGTAACAGACCGGCGACGGAATATATTTTCGTCGTCTCGAGCGCTTCGTCGAGACTCAGGTTCGGCAGTATAGTCGGTAACCGTTTGGCAAGCATCGTCTTGCCTGAGCCGGGCGGACCGATCATCAAAATATTGTGTCCACCAGCGGCGGCAATCTCAAGTGCCCGCTTGGCGTTTTCCTGTCCGCGAACGTCGCTGAAATCGACGTGATAAATTGCTGAGTCGGTCATCAATGCATCGATATCAACAGTAATAGGCGGAATATCTTCTTCATTGTTGAGAAAGGAGACTGCCTGACGAAGAGATTTTATCGGCCTGACTATTGTACCATCGACCATGGCGGCTTCTGCGGCATTGGCTGATGGAACGAGAATACCATCGATCTTCCTGCCCTTTAGTGATGCGGCAATTGGTAATGCCCCCCTGATCGGTCTGGCAGTCCCATCCAGGGCAAGTTCACCAAGTATGATCGTTTTATTAAGATTATCAGTGGAGAGTTGGCCTGTTGCAGCCAAAATGCCGAGGGCAATGGGAAGATCGAATGAGGAACCTTCCTTTTTGATATTAGCGGGAGCGAGATTAACGGTAATTTTTTTGGCTGGAAAAAGAAAACCGGAGTTTTTAATCGCCGCGCTGACGCGCTCGCGCGACTCCTTTACTGCATTGTCGGGAAGGCCAACAGTTGTATAGGCAGGGAGAGCGGTATCCAGATGTACTTCAACTTTCACGACATAGGCATCGATGCCTTGAACGGCTGCAGAGAGAGTCCGTGCGTACAATACTGGGGGTTCTTTCGATGAGGGTAACTGAAAATAAATTACATTCTGAATATAGTATTATATCAAAGTGATGTCAACATAATTTGGAATAATGTGATTAATATTTGTAATACAACTTTTGTATTATTCGATTTAAATAGTTGATTAAACTATTCATTATCAATAAGAATTACAGTTTATTATATTATCTAATAATTGTCAGACAGGTAATATTAAGCAACAATAATCATAAATAAAGATTTAACCGTGTGCAAAAAGACGAGCCCGTGTTCAACACGGGCTCGTCTTTTAACGCTTGTAGGATAAGTTGCAAACTAATCCCGGATGTCGCCACCGCCGCGTCTTCCCGTAAGGACCAACTGAACGCGAGCCGAGCCGTTCGCACGAACGGTGGCTTCGCCACGGGTTGATCCGACACGAGTTTGAGCACGAAGCACGAAATGTCCGCCGGGGATACCATCAAATACGTATCGGCCGCCTCTACCACTCTCGATTCGAGCAGCGTAAGGACGCTGCCCGCGAGGAACATCGATTTGTTGAATGGTGACAACTGCGCCGACAACTGGGCTCCCATTGGCGTCCATTACCGCTCCACCAACAGAGGCAGCTGTAACGGGATTTGCTGCAATCCCCACCAAAGCGAGGACGAATAGCAATGTGGTTATTATTAATTTGAATTTCAACCAGAATCTCCTCTGTTAATGGATGAAGCGAACTATCCCTTTGGAATCAATGTAAAGAGATTGTTTTCTGTTGTCAAGTGGAATTTAGGAAATATCGAAATCGATTGCGCCATTCACGATCAATTCAATACTTATTCAGTGAAAACTTTGCAATTCCTTCAGGTAAAGTGCACGTTCGAACGCCCCCGGGTCTGCAACAGATTTCTGGCTCATTGAACCCTTCATCTGCTCAACCGATTCATATTCATGAATTGTCATCCAATCACTAACTTCACTTAAGATTCTTGCCACCGCGCCAGGTCCCTCCTTCAATAGCGCGCTACAAGTATAGGCAACGTCTGCGCCAGCCATGAAGAGTTTGATAGCGTCGCTACCATTATGGACTCCGCCGGTTGCCGCCATCGAAACATTACTAAGTCTTCCATGCAAAATGGCAATCCATCGCAGGGAGAGGCGGATCATTGAAGACTGGCTTAGGATAATGTTTGACTTTACTTTCAGTTCTTCGATGTCGAAGTCCGGTTGGTAAAACCTGTTGAAGAGGACGAGTCCGTTTGCGCCTGCATCGACCAGTTTCTTTGCCATGTTTGGCAGTGAAGTATAGAATGGACTCAATTTTACGGCGATGGGTATCTTGATTTGTGAGCGAACATCCATTAAAGTCGCGAGGTAGGCGGCTTCGAGGAAATTACCATCAGCCATTGGATCCGTTGCCACATAGTAGAGATTCAATTCAAGTGCATCGGCTCCAGCTTCCTCCATGAGTCGGGCATACTTTGTCCACCCGCCGGATGAGACGCCGTTAAGACTTGCAATGACCGGTATCTCGATTGTCTTCTTAACTTTGGCGATATGTTCGATGTAATCATCGGTTCCCAAGCGATACTCTGTTGGCTCTGGAAAATAGGTAATCGCCTCCGCGAACGATTCGGTTCCTTGAGTGGTGTGGTAGTGGAGCTCCAGCGCTTCATTGGTGATTTGTTCTTCGAAGAGCGAGTGTAGAACTATTGCGGCGGCTCCGGCGTCTTCCATTCGTTTGATATTTGCCACATCACTCATCAGAGGAGAAGATGATGGGACAATAGGGTTTTTGAGTTCTAAACCCAAGTATGTTGTTGATAAGTTCATCGTTGAAACTCGAAATTATTTTAAACGATTGAGATTTTTCTATAAAAATCAGTTTTTGATAGCCATAAATTGTGACTATTTAATTTTCGATCTTAGCGACCCTTGTACTGTTGTCCTTCCTCTACCGATTGACGGCGCTTTCTCACTTTGACGGCGTCCATTCCAGCAATAAGCATCATTCGGTCGTGATTTGACTCGGATTCGTACACAAGGTCCTGAAACAATGGATCATCGGCAAATATCTGAAATTTCGCTCGCTCGTCGTCAAGGTAAAGATGCCAGTCACCCAAAGCGACCGCAGCATCGAGGTGTTGCCGCGCATTTGCTTCTTCCTCGAGCATCGCATAGCCAATAGCCAATCCATATTGGGCGGCTGAATTCGATTTTAACTCAGGTGTATCCTTCATGATACCGATCAATCCCTCGGCCCGATTTGCCCGTCGGAATAGCAGGATTGTCATCTCTGTTGCCAATGAGTCACGTTTTTTCGCCGGGCAATAACCATTTGCGATCAGCGAATCGGCGCATAGATATGCCGCCATTGCCAACTCATCGTCGCTCAGTTCACCACTACAACCATGCAATGTACAGGTAACAAACAAGACTGCGATTACACCTGTAACCAAAGCGAACAGGTCGGGTTTTGTGTTCGGCACCAGCTTAAAATTGCCCGACAAAATCGAAATGAGCAAATAGTTTGCCGGCTTCCTTCAGGGATGCAAGCGAGCCATAATCACAAACCTCAGCGAACTCGTCCCACATTTTGAGCACTTCCGAATGCTCATGCGCCGCTTTCACAGCCTCGACAGACTTCCACTCGAAGAATTCAACAAGTGCGCCATCAATCCGTGACTTCAGGACTGTGGCAGGATAATCTGTAGCCAATCCAAGCCGTCGTAGCTTCGGAACGTGGTCTTCGATAATTCTATGTAAGTTGCTGTCCATGCCCTGTTTCGGGCGATAGATCGCGATGACGAATTCACGGGGCATGGGGATTCTTACTCTCAATTTGAAATGGCATTAAGGTTTGTTTAGCTTATGCCACAATTTTTCAGAAACATAAGCCCAAGTTAAAGTAAAATGCGGCCCAACTTCATCCCATTCAACAATAACGACCGAATCGTTGTCGGACCAAAGCCATTTTTCACCGTTAGGATTTTTTTCCAATTCAGGTCTACCATAAACAGCTTTCAATTTGTTCAAAAAAGTACCAACCAACATAAGACTTGGTGAGGATTCATCTGGTTTTGATTCATCTGTATGGACAATGGTCACTCTATCCAATTTTCCATCTACATAGTAGAGCCAAGTGATGGAATTTCTTTTTACCTCATCAATGTCTATTTGTGCTTCTTTCCAATCACACAGCTTTCCAGCCAAAAAGGAACTTGGAAATGAACTCGTCGAATAAATGGTTGCGTTTAGCGGCGCTTTCAGTAAGAAGCGCCGAAACACTCCAAGTTTTCGAAATCCAGCAAGCTTCAACTCATTCTCTTTGGTGTCTTGCGCGAGTTCAAATTCGATCTGATTTATTTTGGGTCGTAATTCAAGCATTTAAATGTAATCGCTTATTATTAGAAAACTTGGACAAGATCTTGCTTTATGTGAGAGTGGGAAAGAGAGTGAAGATGTATCAAAAAGATCTTCAATATTGTTCAATTTCTATGATTACAAACGAAGCTGGAAGGCTAATTTTTCGTGGACGGTAATCAATTCTTCCAAAAATAGATGCGACACCATGCCTGAAGGAGTCAATAATATTAAGAACCTCTTTCCCAGTATAGGGTTGCTGCCAGTGTGCAATCCATTCCGGAACAGTTTTTGAGGTTGTATTGATACGCTCGCTCAGGTAGCTCGGACTAGAGTTCGGGCTGTCAAAACAAATATGATGCTCGGTACCATCAGGCCATGAATCTGGGGCATCGGTTAGTGGAACAAGCTGAAGGTTTTCCCAGTCAATTCTGTTCTCGTCCATAAGTCCCTGTAGCACAACCTCGTTATGGAACAACATCGGGCATGCATAATTTACATCGCAATTACCAGCGGATGATAGGATCTTAAGGGTTTCATGTTGTGAGAGTCCCGTGTGCTCATTCCGTTTTAAATCAATTTTTGCACGATAATATGGCTTCTTGTAATAGTAAGCGAATGGCGGATATGCCTTTTCCATTCGTTCAACTACTTTATATTGAAGACAATATGCAATAAATTTCCCGTCAACACGGACTAGTCGATCTCGGATGGATTTCTCAAAAACACTTACTTGGTTCTTTGTATTTCTATTATTACCATCCCAAACAAGCCAAGCATAGTCAAACCCAACTCTAGCTTCTTGCCAAGGTGATGGCTTTATTACACTTACTCTACTGGCTCCAAAATGCGTTGAAAACAGCTTGGTTATTGGCATCAGATAGAATCCTTCAAGCAGGGCCTTGTTATGGGATTACGCATTATTACCTCTCGGAGTAGAAAATTTTGATTCGCATTGCATCATATTTCTACTACCTCACTGCGTATCAAAATTCCTATAACGGATTTCAATGAATCCTTCATCACCAAATCGACCCTCCTGCCTCTAATTTTCTTGTGCGCGGGCACCGTAAACTGTGCCTCTACATTATTAAAATGTAAGGTAGTAGGGCGGATTGCAATCCGCCCTACTGACGACTTTCAGCTTTCAACCTTTTCCCCGTAATGCATCCCCGCCAATTGCTCGTAGAAGTTCCAGCGAGCTTTGGCGTTGTCCTGAGCACCTTGCAAGAGCTCCTTGGCTCGCTCCGGCTTGAAGCGGGTCAGCATCCTGAAGCGGGTCTCGGTCATTGTGTAGTCCTCAACCGGGATCGAGGGAGGTTTGCTATCAAGAATTAACGGATTTTTTCCCTCTTTCGCAAGGTCTGGATTGAAGCGATAGAGCGGCCACATGCCAGACTTGACTGCCAATTCCTGCTGGGTCATACCCTTCGACATATCGATACCGTGGGCAATGCAATGGCTGTAGGCGATGATCAGCGATGGGCCGTTGTAGCGCTCAGCTTCGAGGATGGCACGGACGGTCTGGCCGTCGTTAGCACCCATAGCGATTTGCGCGACATAAACATGCCCATAAGCAATTGCCATCAGTCCCAATTCCTTGCGCGGGATACCTTTTCCAGAGGCGGCAAACTTGGCGACAGCCCCGAGCGGGGTCGCTTTGCTGCACTGACCACCGGTATTGGAATAGACGCCGGTGTCGAGGACAAGTAGGTTGATATTTCGTCCCGATGCAAGAACGTGATCGAGACCGCCATAACCGATATCGTAAGCCCATCCATCGCCGCCCATCCCCCAGATCGACTTCTTGACAAGCGAATCGACGATTTCAAAGAGGTGTCTGGCTTCCGACTTATCAGTGGTGAGAAGTTTGGCTTTCAATTCTTCAACATGTTGCCGTTGGTCGTAGATGTCAGCTTCGTCAGCCTGCGGGTTGGCTTTGATTGCATCAACCAGATCTCCGCCGATCTCTTCACGCAGACGGTCAAGAAGCTCATCCGCGTACTCCCGGTGTTTGTCAAGCGTTAGCCGGAAGCCAAGCGTGAACTCGGCGGCATCTTCGAAGAGCGAATTGTTCCAAGACGGACCGCGACCATCCTTGTTTTTAGTCCAGGGCGTTGTCGGAAGATTGCCGCCATAGATCGATGAACAGCCTGTTGCGTTCCCGATGATCGCGCGGTCACCAAAAAGTTGGCTGACGAGCTTGACGTAGGGCGTTTCACCGCAGCCCGAACAGGCTCCAGAGTACTCGAAGAGAGGTTGAAGGAACTGCGAACCTTTGACGGTGTTAACTTTGACGAGACGACGGTCAACCTCGGGGATGTCGAGGAAGAAGGAGTAGTTCTCTCGCTCAGTTTCGCGGATTGGTGGCTGGGGAGCCATGTTGATGGCTTTGGTTTTGACTTCCTTCTTGTCATGAACCGGGCAAAATTCAACACAGAGTCCGCACCCGGTGCAATCTTCCGGCGCGACCTGAATTGTATATTTCAACCCTTTGAAGTCGGAAGCTTTATAGTCGGCAGATTTGTAGGTAGCCGGAGCACCTACCAAGACCGAAGGGTCGTACACCTTCTGCCGAATCGCAGCGTGGGGACAGGCTATGGCGCATTTGCCGCATTGCGTACAGAGATCTTCGAGCCAGACAGGAATTTCGAGGGCGATGTTGCGTTTCTCAAAGGCGGCAGTACCAGTCTCAAATGAACCGTCGATAGGAAAGGCGCTGACAGGCAGGGAGTCACCTTTATTGGCGATGATAGTTCCGAGGACTCGTTTTACGAAATCGGGTGCATCGGCGGTGACTGGCTCTGGAACCTCGAAACCATTTATCCGAGTCGGAATAGTTACTCCGTGCAAGTTCACAAGGGTCTGATCGACTGCGTTGAAGTTCATTTCGACGATTTTGTCGCCTTTAGCGCCGTAAGTCTTCTTTATCGACTTTTTGATCTGTGCGATTGCCTCTTCGCGAGGCAGGATGCCGGAAATGGCAAAGAAGCAAGTCTGCATGATGGTGTTGACGCGCTCGCCCATGCCGGTATCGCTTGCTACTTTGTAGGCGTCGATGACGAAAACCTTGATCTGCTTATCGACAATCTGTTGCTGCATGCGGCGGGGCAAGGTGTCCCAGACTTTGTCCGCTGATTCGTATGAGTTGAGCAGGAATGTAGCGCCTGTAACAGCTTCAGCAAGCATATCGTACTTTTCGAGGAAGATCGTCTGCGAACAGGCAATGAAATTGGCCTTGTTGACGAGGTAACTCGACTTAATTGGCTTGGGGCCGAAGCGCAGATGGGAGACTGTTATCGTGCCAGACTTCTTGGAGTCGTACACGAAATAGCCCTGTGCGTAGTTATCGGTTTCGCCGCCGATGATTTTGATCGAGTTCTTATTCGCTCCGACAGTGCCGTCTGCACCGAGGCCGTAGAATAGACCGCGAAAGACGTTGTCCGGCTCTACCGAGAATTCCTTGTCGTAGGTAAGACTTGTGTGAGTCAGATCATCGTTGATGCCGATGGTAAAGCGTCGCTTTTGCTCTGCTTTTCCAAGTTCTTCATAAATAGCCTTTACCATCGCAGGAGTAAACTCCTTTGAAGAAAGACCGTACCGCCCGCCGATGATGCGAGGCATTTCTTTGAAGTTCGAAAGACCGTCTGCGAACGACTCAGCGACAGCAGAAACGATGTCTTTATAAAGAGGTTCGCCTTCCGAACCCGGTTCTTTGGTGCGATCAAGGACTGCAATATTCTTGACAGAAGCAGGAAGAGCCTCAGTGAAGTGCTTGACTGAGAACGGGCGGAATAGCCTGACTTTCAACAGGCCAAGCTTTTCGCCCCTCTCATTTGCCCAATCGACATACTCTTCGGCGGCTTCGGCACCGGAACCCATGATGACGATGACCTTTTCTGCATTGGGATCACCGACATATTCAAAGAGATGGTACTGGCGACCGACGATACCAGCGAACTTATCCATCGCCTCCTGAACTTTTACCGGCGTAACATCATAGTAAGAGTTCATCGCTTCGCGCGCCTGGAAAAAGACGTCCGGGTTCTGGGATGTACCTCGAAGTACCGGGTGCTCCGGGTTCATTCCACGACGACGGTGAGCGAAGATAGCCTCTTCGTTCAGCATCGCTTTCATGTCCTCAGGGGTCAGTTGTTCGATTTTTTGGACTTCGTGCGAGACTCGGAAGCCATCGAAAAAGTGAATGAACGGGATGCGGGTTTCGAGTGAGGCGGCTTGCGAGATTAGCGCCATGTCCATCACTTCCTGAACTGAGTTCGAGGATAGCATTGCCCAGCCAGTTGACCTGACTGCCATAACATCGGAATGGTCGCCAAAGATCGAGAGGGCGTGTGTGGCGAGGGTTCTGGCTGTAACGTGGAAGACAGTAGGTGTGAGCTCCCCAGCGACCTTGAACATCGTCGGGATCATCAGCAGGAGACCTTGAGAGGCTGTAAAGGTGGTGGTCAGAGCACCGGTTTGCAGTGCTCCGTGGACAGCGCCCGAAGCACCGGCTTCGGACTGCATTTCGACGACTTCGGGGACAGTTCCCCAGATGTTGCGGCGGCCTTCCGCCGACCATTGGTCAGCCCATTCACCCATGTTCGAAGATGGGGTGATGGGGTAGATTGCAATTACTTCGTTCGTGTGATGGGCGACCCAGGCGGCCGCTTCGTTGCCGTCAATTGTGACGAGAGGACGTGACATTGTTATACTCGGTGCTTTTATATCTAATGAGGCGATGTTTCGAAACTTTATTAATTAATTGTAAATATTTATCTTATAAAAATAATTCTTGATTAGACCCGCCTCATTAATTACTAAAACTTAATACTATTTCATATTCCTGCCCGCCCCTTCATCGCCGCTTGCAATGTTGTGTCATCAACCAATTCCAAATCACTGCCGACAGGAACGCCACGGGCAATCCTTGTGACCGAGACGCCCGTCTCTTTCAGCATTCTCGAAATGTAGAGCGCAGTCGTTTCTCCCTCCGCGTTGGGATTGGTGGCGACGACAACTTCCTTGATGCCTCCACCCTTCACCCGCCCTGCAAGTGGCTCGAGGCGTAACTGATCCGGTCCGATTCCGTCAAGCGGTGAAATTGCCCCGCCCAGTACATGATAGACGCCGCTCCAGGCTCCCATTCGTTCCAAAGCGATCACGTCGCCCGGCTCTTCAACGACACAGATCAGTGAGTGATCCCGACGGTGATCAGCACATATCGGGCAGGGATTCTGCTCGGCGAGCGTCCAGCAGGTGCGGCAAAACGAGATTTTATCTTTTACAGCAATAAGCGCATCGGCCATCTCTTGCGCCTTATCACGCGGTGACCTTAGGATGAAGAGTGCCATTCGGAGCGCTGATTTCCTGCCTACCCCCGGAAAGCCTGCCAATTTATCTACCAAAGTTACCACCGCGGGCGGTAGTCCTGACATTCCTGATTTGTTGTCCATTACCAATTATTGTATAGCAAGTTATATGCCCGAATTTCAGTTCGGTAACGTTTAGGTCTTTAATGTAAGACATTTTCGCCTGATTTGGAAAAAGATTTTTCTGCTCCAAGCTTGATTGAAACTACTATCAAAATAATTTCAATTAACTCGTTTTCATTTCCCAAAAACAAAGGAGGACAGGATCAATCCTGTCCTCCAAGTTGTTCACGCTTCAATTTTACAGTCTATTTATCACGAGGGTCTTTCGGCTTGGGGGGCTCTTCGCCAGTCTTTAGCTCCGGAACACGCTTCATCAAGTTCTTGACTGAGCTTTGGTAGATAAGGTAGAGAGTCTTCTCCTCACCGTTCTTCCTCGCATACCAGCGGCTTGCATCACCAGCTTTATCGGGCACGAAATCGAGTCTTTCGTGCTGGTTTCCTTCAAGGAAAACTTCAACGGCGAAGTCGGGCTGATTGAAGTTCGGCATCGTATCGATGGGAGCATCCTTAAAATCAGTCGCGTTTATTCGAGTGATGGTGTTCATGATACGGTTGAAAGGCTTGATATTGATCTGGAACGACTCACCTTTGGGGGTATTGACCATCCATATCGTATCAGACGCAGTTAAGGTCGTATCCATCGAAGGAGCTGAAATTTGCCGCTTCATTTCGAGCGTCTCATCAGGGAACTTTAGCAGGATCCGGTTGACGAGAGTGCGGTCAAGCTCGAACACCTTCTTGTCACGCCAGTCCGTCGGGCGACGGCTGAAAGCAGATTTCGGAGTACCACTCACAAGCCAGACTTCGTCAGATCCTTCACGGCGCATGTACGTATGTGTATAGGTTTCGGAAGGTTTACCGGAATAGATTTTGTCGATCTTGCCGCCTTCGACGCCGATCTCAACATAAATAGCAGAGTCACCCAACTCGTACTGGCTGAATTTTTCCTTGTTTTTCGTGACAAGCGACTCATACTCAAGTCCTATCGCTTTCTCGATCAAGGTCTTGACATAAGTCTCGTTTGCGCCAAAGTCAATAGGACTCGCAATTCGCCAGTGAGAGCCAACCTTTTTCAGAGTGACGTCGCCGTCGTTGTTAACCACCCGGATGAAGTTAACTGTCGTCGAATCGACCGAAAGAACCTTCGCTTTGGATTCGATACGATTTGGGTTGCGGGAAAGAAGAAGATATGCCGCCAACCCGAAGATCATGACGCTGATAAGAACTGCAATCGGATTTTTCATTTAGCATCTCCCCCGCTACCTGCACTGGGATTAGCTCGCATCATCGCTTTGGCCGCAGATTTACGCATTCTCCAACGTACCAGGCCAAACCCAATCACGATCAGTGGCGGTATTAGCATATTCGAGTACTTGACAACCTGCCTGGCGCCGTCGGAAACTTCTCCAAGAGGACGACTGACGACTGAGCGTGAGCGTATTCCGATCAATGCTTCATCTTGAGCCAACCAATCAATGATATTCAACACTGCCGTAAGGTTATCGAGCCCCGGCACTTGATATAGGTCGTTAATCATATTAGCGTCACCAATCACCACAATTCGAGTGTCTGGTGAAGAGTTCAGAATTGGCCCTGTCGAGATCGGATTTCCTTCGGCGTCCTGCGGAATTTCCTTGTTGGTGTAGTAGCTCTGGAAATTGCCACTAATCAGAGCAGCGAGCGGGATATGACCTTTATCGAAGGTAAACTTACCCCGCATGTTGAACGGATCGATGTCGTAAGTTCCCTCCATCGTCGTCGCCTTGTCGGACGACCACATGAGCGGAGTAACGGTAATAGAATTATATCCCGGTGCAACTGACGTGTCGATTGAGGACGGGAAGTATAGCCTTACCTGCCGCAGTATCTTCATCGCCGAGTTGGTGCGATTGAACGTCTGAACCTCGGGGAAGAACGGATAGTTGACCATCGTAATCTGACGACCGTACTGGCTCATTGTCTGGAATGGCAATGTAGGACAAGCTCGATCCAACACCAGATCATCATTTATCTTGAATCCGTACTGCTGAGTCCAATTATCGATGCGAAGCGAGCCCTTGGTAGCGCTCATCTGTTGAAGTTCGGTTTTCACCTTGTTGGCAAGCAGTAAAATTCGACCACCACGCATCAAAAACTGATCGATTACAAAGCGGTCTCGCTCCGGAATGTCTTCTTTGGGGCCCACGATACAGAGCAGATCGATGCCCTCCGGCACTTCGCTTCGTGCTTCGAGATTGACTGGCTTTATATCATAGAGTTTTCGTAACTCACGGTCGAGTCCGCCCATCGATTCGCTACCGGGTTGGGATGGGTCTGCTCTCAAAGGAGTTTCTCCATGACCTTCGAGAAACCCGATTGTCGGTATTTTTGAGCTTGTTACGCGTCGAATTTTCGAGAGTATCTCATATTCCAAATTGTCAAGGGACTGGATGGTTGGAATGACTTCCTGCTTGTCCTCATAAAGCAGTACCATTCCAAGGTAAGCCAGCTTGAACTCGACTTTATCCTTCTTCATCTCGTTCACCTGGATCGGCTCAAGCCTGAACTTATCCGCTTCGGCTTTCAGCTTCTCCTGATCAGCCGGATCGACAAGCTCATAGCGGAAATTGCCGCGGCTATAGGCTTTCATTTCAGCAAGTTGATCCTGCACAAATTGGGATGTATTGTTGTATGGTGCAGGCAGATCACGGGTGAAATACGCTTTTATAGTGAGCGGCTCCTCGAGATCACGAAGAATCTGTTTCGTCACATCCGAGAGGGTATAGAGCTTGTTTTCGGTAAGGTCCAATCGCCCGAAAAATTTCGTCGAAACGAGATTTAGAATGACGAGGTTGCCGAGTATTAGCACTATACCAAGCGGGGAGTAGAAATCGCTTTTCTTAATTTTCATTGTTCGTTTCCTTACCGCCAACGCCGCGCTGCCAGTGATCGCGACGCAAAGTAGAGCGCGATACCGATCAGCGAGAGATAATAAATGAGATCACGTGAGTCCACTACACCTCTGGAAATGTTTTGGAAGTGACTTTCGATTGAGAGATACTCAACCCAACTGACAAGGAAAGTCGGCAACAGGAAAAGTATCTTGTCAAGGAGGAAAAACATGAAGGTGATGAAGAAGCTGACTATGAAGGCAATAACCTGACTATCACTCAAGCTTGACCCAAACGTTCCAATCGCCAGATAAGCCGCGCCCATAAGAATGAGCCCCAGATAACCGCCAATAGCCGGTCCCGGATCGACGTCACCCAGAAAAGCTACCGTTATTAAATAGACGATGGTCGGAAGAATCGAAGCGACCAGCAAAGCCAGAGCCGCAAGGTACTTACCGACAATGATTGCACCTTCGCTGATCGGCATGGTGACCAGTAGCTCCATAGTGCCACCTCGCTTCTCCTCTGAGATCAGCTTCATTGTGATCGCTGGAGTGAAAAAGAGGAATATAAAGGGGATGATACTAAAGATCACCCTCAGGTCAGCTTGCGCCACGACGAAGAAGTTGGTGGTAAAAAACCACCCCGTCACAAGGAGGAATGCCGTGATAACGACATACGCGACGGGTGAGTCGAAATATCCTCGCAACTCTCGCTTGAAAATGGGCAAGACGTTGTGCATTGCAGATGACATAATTATTTCAAGCCCTGTTAGGTTTGCCTGCTTTAATCATTTGATGTTATGAATTATGAATTGGAAGAGAAATTTCCGGCAACATGCCGTATGCCGAATTGCTGCTTATGCAGCCATTGTCAATTGATGAAAGATGTCCTCAAGGCTACGCATCTCGCGTGTCAGTTTCACAATTGTCCAGTTCATCTGAACGGCTGTTCTGAATATCTGCTCGCGAGGATCGACCTTGGCAGTTGCGATTACCTTGAAGCAACGACCAATCCGATCCTCCGGGAACGTTTCGGTCGCCGTTTCGACACCACCGATCCTTTCGAATGTCGGTGCAACATCGCCTGTGGCTCCCAATAACTCAACTGAGATGATCTGTTTACCAGCAAGGTCACGCTGAAGATCAATCAATGATGAATCGGCAACGATTATGCCATTATTGATAATGACAGCCCTGTCGCAAGTTGACTGAACTTCGGTAAGAATATGAGTCGAAAGAATAACAGTCTTTTCGCGTCCCAACTGCTTGATTAAGCTACGAATATCAACAACCTGATTTGGGTCGAGACCGATGGTAGGTTCGTCGAGAATGAGGATTGCCGGGTCGTGGATCATTGCTTGAGCCAACCCGACACGCTGTTTGTAGCCTTTGGAAAGCTGGTGAATGTCCTTGTGAACGACATTGCCAAGTCCGCACATTTCGACCATCTCGTTGATCCTTGAACGGCGCTTGTCAGGGCCAATGTCACGTAGTTCAGCGATATAGTCAAGAAAATCGAGGACGTTCATCTCAAGGTAAAGCGGATTCAGCTCTGGCAGATATCCGATCATCCTGCGGATTTCCATCGAATCTTCGGTCACCTTCAAGCCGCTAATCGTTACTTCGCCCGAGGTCGGTGGCATGTAGCAGGTGATGATCTTCATGGTCGTCGATTTTCCGGCTCCGTTTGGTCCGAGAAACCCGATGATCTTGCCTTCTTCGACGTTAAACGAAATGTCGTTCACCGCCTTTTGAGTTCCATAAATTTTTGTCAGATGACTGATTTCAATCATCGCATCTCCATCAAAGTCTATTAGCCCTCCGAATGAGGGAAGAATTAAGGGGTAGGTTGTCGCAATAGTTTGCAACAGCAATCAACCACAATCGGGGTGATTTTGGTCACAATTTAACTTACATACGCTCGAGTATGCAACAGGTTCCCCGTTCTAAGGACACGTTTGCTTAATTACAAAAGATTTTGCCTTACGGTTCGCCTTAAAACAATAA
>CAMBDS010000025.1 GCA_945865405.1 Caldithrix abyssi DSM 13497 | reverse complement strand
TGATTAGCGGAGCTGTTTCCTGTGCTGATAACAATCCTGAAAAGAGGAGAGGTATCAGGAGCAGAAAAAGTCGCAAATGGCATCTATCGTGCCTCATCTTTGATCCCACGGTGGATAGTCACGCGTGTTGCCCAGCTGGTCAGAGAGCTTCAATGTAGTCAACTTAACGGGGCCTTTGGCATTGAGGGGTGCTTTCACGGTAGTAGTGTATAGACCCTTATAGGGATCGGTAAGAAGGAGGTTATCGCTGAATTTGAATGTGCCAATTTCAAGCGAGAATGGAGCAGCCTTTCGCAAGAGTGAGGCGTCCGAAGCCCATACATGAAGCGCAATTGACTCACCGCCAACTGCTGTTGCCGGGGTAAAGGATGACTTGACAAACTTTGGGGCGTCGCTATCCAGGAAGACCGTTCTCTCTTCATCGACGCGGTTATCGAGTTCGTCGAAAGCTGTCCAGCGCAGGACATTTTCTCCAGGTTTTAGCGATATCGTATCGCTGAATTTTCCATCAGATAAGGAAATTCCGATTCCGTTTCGCTCAAAAAGTATTCCATCAGTCACCAGTCCGGAGATAGCTATCTGGATTTGGTTTGTAGATGTAGGGAATTCATCCAAATTTAGTTTCGGTGGAACATTGTCGATGGCAAATTTGACAGAAGTTGAAGTCTCAAGTCCGGTCGGGGAAACGGCTTTGATAACAAACTCGTCTGCCGGGATGGTCAGATTTAGAATCAGCTCGAACCTGCCTGTTTCCTTGGCGATAGCGCCGGTGCTGACCTGACCTAAAACCGAACTGGAGAAGATCTCTGCCTTGGGCGTTGTCTCTCCTGTGACCAGGAAGCCGTTGGAGCGGATCAGGTATTCACCTTTAGAGTTCTTCGGCATATCGAGGTTTAGCTTCAAAGGAATTTTTTCATCAGCCAGGAATTCAACGGTTCTCTTAACTTCTGTCACATTTCCAGCACGGTCAACTGCTTTAAAGGTGATCGAGTTTTTACCGGGCGAGAGCTTCCACGTGTAGTTGAATTCACCCTCAACAGTGGTCTGAATGGGCTCCGATCCGGTCGTCAAAGCGGCTTTAGACTCAACAGAACCCTTGACTGTAACGGAATTAGAAGTGAAAACTTCACCTTCGGCAGGGTAGGTTACAATCAAGAAGGGCGGAGAATTGTCGGTGACAAACCTGAAAATTCTGCTGTTGCTTGGATTGCCCGGAAGACCTTCCTTGCTGACTGCGGTAGCACGCCAGTAATAGAGCCCATCGGCCAACTCTTCATGTAGCGCAAGCTTATTAGCTTTACTATCTCGTGACGATACCATCCGCGTGAAGCCGTTTTCCGTTGCTATTTCAAGACGGTAGTTTGAAGCTCCCTGAACGGAACCCCAATTCAGTTCTTGTTTTAGGTCGAACAACTCAATGTCGGCTTCGGGTGAGAGAAGTGCAGGAGCAGGAAGAAGCTCCTTTGGTGGAGTAGGTTTCTGGCCATTGGGGACGATTGAGCCTTGATTTTCTTTGATGGTTACCTTACCGCCGCCCGCACTGACCTCCAATTCGCCATTGAAGTTGGCAAACTTCGCAGACTCATCGTTTCTTCCGACCCAAAATCGCCCGGAATTGATCTTAGTCTCAACGTTGGGAACTTCAAGTTTGAAGCTACCAGCCTTCTTTCCACCGGCAAGCAATGCCATTACCTCACCTTCGATCAGGCTGACGGAAGCTTCGTCGCTATTTTCAACGAGGTTGGCGCGCATTTTCTTAATAAGTGCCTGTGAGTTGGCATTGAGGCGAATTCGGCTGTCGTCGCGGAAGAGGATTTCTGCATACGATTCGGTTAAAGTCCTGACGCGTTCCTCTTCGATCAGAGTTCCGTGTAGAGCGAGTGGTTTCCACGCGTTTTCGACAGCCTTACGCTTTTCTACATCGCCTTTTTTGAATGCCAAAGCCGCTTCAGCGGGGACATTCTTGTTGGCAAGGGATAAGTCGAGGGCTTTTTTAGCTTCGGCGGTGGCAGCTGTTCCGAGTTTCGCGCATTCAGCCCATGCGCCAACTTTACGCTTTTCAATAGCTGAATCGCGGAGTTGAATTGCTTTGGTGATCTGCTCTCCAGCAAAAATCCTCGCTCCCGTTTTGGTAGCCTCCTGGATCATCGCGGCGGCTTGATCGATTGACTTTGTTGCGCCGGTGATCGCCTGAACGGGAATGTAGATCGTCATGCCGGGTTTGACATCGCCGATACTCTTAAGACTATTGGCGCGGAGGATGTCCTCCCAAAGATCAGGATTTCCAAGATATTGCTTGGAAATGTCGCGCATCGTCATGCCTTCTTTGATAACGACGGCAGTACCCTTGGAATCTTGACCAAAGGCAAAAGAAGCCATCAACAGCATCAGGGAAAGCAGAAAAGGTCGATGGGAGTAGCTAGTATGAAAATTGTTAAAGTTTATGGTTGGTGAGAAATTAGGAGGATGTAGATTTATGGGTAAATAATACAGCGCCTAAGTTAATGGTGGATGTGGCTAAAGTCAATCAAATTTGACGGTTATGATTGTACTTTTGTAACGTACCAGACGAGCTAACTTAAGCGCTGTTCGATCATGCATTATTGGCAATTATTCAAAAATCTCGTCGAAGAAGTCCTTCATTGCCTCCCATGAGCGACGAGCCGCATCGGGATGGTATCGTTCACCTGCGGCGGGGTTGGTGAAGGCGTGTACAGCACCACCGTACGAGACGAATTGCCAATCGACTTTCGCATCTGTCATCTCTTTTTGGAATGTAGCTATTGATTCGGGGGAGATGACCGGGTCGATTGCCCCGTGAAGAACCAACACTTTCGCCTTAATGTTGTTGGCGTCAATGAGATTTGGAGTGTCGAGATTGCCGTGGAAGGAGACCGCACCTTTGAGTGGCGCGCCGTTTCTGGCAAGTTCAAGCGTAGCGCCACCACCGAAACAGAAACCAATGCAGGCGAGTTTATTCCTGTCAACAATTGATTGACCAGCCAGAACTTCGAGTGAAGCTAGTGCTCGCGCCCGCATTAGTGGTCTGTCAGCTCTGAGCTTGCCAGCCTGTGCGCCAGCTTCTTCTGGAGTCTGCGGACGAATCCCTTTACCGTAGAGGTCGGCTGCAAAGGCGACATACCCCAGTCCGGCGAGTTGCTCGGTTCTCGATTTGGCATAACTTTCAAGACCTTTCCACTCGTGTATGACCATTACGCCGGGGCGAGGAGTTTTGTGCGCGTCATCCCATGCGAGAAACCCCTCGAAAGTGACGCCGTCATGGATATATTCTATGGTTTTTGTGCGAATGGTAGCATTTGATGCAGAAGCCATTATTAGAGCCCCCAATACTGTTGTGATTGCTGTGCGAAGCATTATGGACCTCAATTATTGGTTAGAATTGATATCGGATAGATTCGATATGGGCAACGTTTGGGTGAGCCTATGAGTTGGCAAAATCGCTCATATGTCGCTCGTTCTTAAATCCGCGATAAACCAGCCAAATGAACAGCATGATCGACAGAGAAATCAAGAACCAGCCTTGCGTGACGTAATTTGAACCGCTCAGTCGGACAAGGTCATAGCCTTCTGAAATCAGTCCTGTAATCAATAAAGCCGCTAACATAGCGTGGAGTCTTCCAACGACCCACGCACGTAGCCCTGCATAACCGAGGATAATAATCACACCGCCTTGGATCGCCGTCCAGATTGTCTCGCCAGTTGTCCAGTTTCCCATCGAACCGAACTTTGGTCCAAATGTGATCAAGAAAATTGCGATCCAAGCGAATAGGTGATGAATTGGTTTTTTGATAATTCGGGAAATCAGAAGAAATATGATCACCGCGCCCGTTCCCTGAATCAATACTGAAGGAATAGTGGAACTGGTTGCTGCGAGCCAGGGTAGATAAGCGCCAATAGTTGCGGGCAGATTAGTTGCCCAAGTATGCGTCGGCAATCCGAAAGTTAAGATTAGCCAATCGATAAGCGTCTTTAATCCTATGATTCCCCCGGTTAAACCGATCAGTATGCTTGAGTCACTGCTGTTCCAACCGATCTCCTTCAGACTGGACATTAAACCCCTGTTTGTCCCGGATTGGCTGTTACTGAGCGACTCCGAGAGGGCTGCTAACAGCATCGCAAATCCGAACACGAGGATCATCATGACGAAGGCACTGATTCCCCATTCGATAAAAATGCTTGAGACAGGCTTTGCGGTGTCATATTCCATCCAGAAGCTTGGCGTTGTCAACAGTATAAGTAACATTGATCCGGCCGTTGCTATGTAGCCAATTTTGCGAGCATTCGCCCAATTAACATTGCCTTGCTTCATCTCTTTACCAAGCGATTTGAAGAGTAACCAGACAGCGAAAAACAAGACCAGTACCCCGACGCCCTGAAAGATCGCCGCCCCGACCTCCTTGTTCTCCTCCGCACGTCGCCATTCCTCCGGGATTTTGATCCATCGAGCGCTGATAGTTGGCTCTGACCCCAAAAGTTCAATCGATTGGCGCAAGAACGCTTCACCAGCTACCGGTTGAACAGATTCGTAAGTGAAGTACCAGTCCCGTCGATTGGGGCGCTTGATACTGCGTTCTTCGACCTGATGATAATCTGCAGCATTGGAAACTGTTGAACGGATGAAATCCGCGGCGATTGCTTTCGCCGAGTCAAGCGGAAGATCGGCACCAGCAAGAGAATCTGCGATAAGCTTGAAGGCGCTGCTCTCCGTTCCATTCATTGGAACGGTGACATGGTATTCGGTTGCGTCGAGTGGTCGTTTAAAAATGACAGACCAAGCGTAAAGTGGCCTTCCATTGGGGCTCAGAAGCAACTCCTCAGCCTGTTCCAGTGAAGCATGAGCCTTCAGATAGGAAATCGTATAATCTCTGGAAGTTAGCCCAAGTCTGATGCCGGACAATCTCGTGTTAGATTGGCCTCGAGTTTCAATACCGATCTTGTACTCAGCTGGATCGATGCCGTATTGATAGCTGACCAATTGTGAGGCGCGATTGACAGCCTCTGCCCGATCAACTTTCCACTCGAAATTATCCCCGAATTGCCGAGCTGATGGCAACAAGAGTGTTGTCAGTCCCGCTAATCCGATGATTATGGCAACTTTGCGGGAACGTGCAGAAAGGTTATGCGAATTAGCCAGGTGGCTGGTTTCTGCCGAAATCGATAAGGTTTCCGAAGAGGGTAGGGGCTGTTGCACCTCTGGCTCAGGGTCGAGTTGAGCCTGATTGAGAAGGTCATCGACATCCTCGAACCGTCTCCGTTTCAGCCAGGAGATCCCGGCAATCGCCGCGGGAATCAGGACAAAGCCACAGACAATTAGCCCCGAAGTCCAGAAGTAGAGATTTTGTGACCGGAACAGAAAAAGTCCGATTAAGATCGCGTCGTAAACGTAATGATAGACGAGCGACGCCCAGATGCCAAAGCGAAACATCACTATGCCTGCGAAAACACCGACGATGGTCAATTCAATACCACGGGCATAGCCCGGTTGTTGGGGATAAGATGAATGAAGGAAGCCCCAGATAATCGCAGGTATCAGGATCGCAAGCCATTTTATCTTGGTTAGGCGTTGAAAGAGTGAAATACCAAACATACGGAACCAAAACTCTTCCGTTAAAGCCGCATAGAGCGAAATAGCAAGGGGATAAATCCATGGAAGAAAGGTGGAAACACTTTCGTCATATTTGACATCAGCTGGGGACCAGAATCCGAACTTCGAACCGACTATGTAATAAAGTGTGAGAAATCCGATGATAAACGCGCAGAGAAGGTAGCCCATAATGGTGGCTTCGAAGAACTCCTTCGACTTCATTCCACGTTTACTGAAAATGCCGGTAAGACTCAACTTTGTCGGGTGGTCAGTGCGATATACGTACTCTCCTGCACCGTAAAGCAGGATTAAAGTCAAACCCATAAAAAGCCCCTGAAAGAGACTCTGGATGATCTGCTGGGTTATGAAAGCGCCATACGAGGTTGTCGTCGCAACCAAAGCAAGCTGCATCGGAATCGAATTGAGAACTGCCAGAAAGTTAGCGACGCCGAGAACAATACTTAACATTATCCCTGTTTTCCAGGGAATTCTGCCCTTTTTAACATGAATGAAGAAGTAGTAGAAGATGCCGATCAGCGTCAGCATCATCGCCCCGGTGGCGAGGTTGCCGAACAACTCGTTTTGTGCACGTTGCTTATCCCAGTCGCGCCACCAATCCTCTGGTTCTCTCAGGCTGAAATAGTAGCGCGATACTTCAGCGCCTTGAAGTTCAACTGTCAGGCGGTAAGTCGCTTCCTTGACCTTGAAGTCTTTCAGCTCATAGGTGAACGAGTAGTCGCGGCGTTTCGGTCGGTCAATCGTGGTAGTCTCAACCAACTCCCACTTTTCGAGAACGATTCCAGTAGGGCCGGAGAGGAACGCCTCGCCCAATATCTGGGCGGCAAGGGTATCGAGGCTTAAGCCATTAGCGGATTCATCGATCTCGCGCTCAAAGCCGACGATCCGACCTTTTGGATCGATGTAAACCCGATACTCAAGCTTTTGCAATGCTTTGAAAAATCGAGCGCGCCACCTCCAGATATTGAGGGTGTCTTCGGAGAGAGAGCTTAGTCGGGCGACACCAAGCTCTTTTTCGATGTAGAGTTTATCGCCGCCGTTACTGCTGAAACTGATGGTTTCGCGAAAACCATTCAGGTCGATGTGACGACTTTCAAGGTAAGTCCGGGCATTTTGGAGGGCTTCCTTGCGTGAAATTTTGAAGTCGATACCGACTTCCGGCAAGGCTTTGTGGAAATTGAGGAGACCGTAGGTGAGGCTGATGGCCGCAAGAATCGCAAAGCCGAGAATGAAATTGCGATTTGAGGTAGGCTGAGTCGAGTTCATGAAGATCTCAGGTAATAAATGGCATCACAATGTAGCAAACAGCGAACTATTCTCCAAGTCATATTTACTGCTGAATAGATTTAAGTATAATAAATATCAGTAACCTAAAAGACTCGAATTGCTAGGGGATGGCTATGGAGGTCCGGCCACTGCTCAATTTCGGAAAGAGCTTTTTGCAAACGTTTTTCCGAGACGTCATGAGTCAGAATGGTGACCCTTCCGCGCGATCCGGTCCGTTTGACAAGATCTGCGGCGGCATGGCTGATCGAGATTTTGTGCTTGCCAAAGTGCGTGGTGATTTTACCGATAGCGCCTGGTCGGTCAGGAATATCGATGCGAATATAGAATCTCGACTTTTGGGTTGTCAATTTGGAGATATACTGATTGTCGTTGATTCGACTCGGCACGAACCCGCTCCTGGCAATTTCAACAATATCCGAAAGGACAGCGCTTGCTGTTGGGTATCTTCCCGCACCTTTGCCGTAGAGCATCATATCGCTGACGGCACTCCCATGAATAAAGACCGCATTGTTTTCATTCGCTACATTGGCGAGAGGGTGTGAGTTGGGGATGAGAGTCGGTTGAACCCGCAGATCGAGACTGCGGCCTGACTGTTTTCCGTATGCCAACATTTTGATAACGTAGCCCATCTCTTCCGCTGATCGAATATCCTCAAGTGTCAGTCGTTCAATTCCCTGACAGGGTATCTGATTTGGTAAAACATCCACTCCAAAGGCGAGTCCCGCCAAAACCGCCAGCTTTTCCGCGGCATCGATCCCACTCACATCATTGTGAGGGTTTGGCTCAGCGAAGCCAGCCTCTTGAGCTTCAGCGAGAGCTTGCTTGTAACCGAGTCGATCCTGGTGCATTTTAGACAGGATGTAATTCGTTGTGCCATTCACGATGCCGTAAATCAGGTCGATTTCATTGGCAATCAACCCGGAATTCAACACTCGAATAAGCGGAATTCCACCACAAACTGACGCCTCAAATCCAACCGATCTCTTTAACCTTGCCGCAGTTCGAAAGATCTCTTTACCGTGCCATGCCAACAGCGATTTATTGGCGGTGACGACATGCTTGCCACGCCTCAAGCATTCCAGAACAAGAGTTCGTGCTGGTTCCAATCCTCCCATAAGCTCGACAACAATATCGACATGACGGAATTGATAAATATCAGAGGGATTAGTTGTCAGTTCGACGCCGCCATAAAGTCTCGACTTTGACAAATCACGAACAAGCGCAATAGTTACGTCAAGGTCAAGCCCCGTTCGTTGGAGATAAGCTTGTCTATTCTGCTGAATCAGATCGACCAGCCCGGCTCCGATATTTCCGAAGCCGAGCAAGCCGATTTTAACAGTTTGTGGTTGACTCATTATGATTTCGTTAGGAGAGAGTGAGTTTTAGTGCCTGATCGAGATCAGCCACCAAATCTTCTGGATCTTCAAGACCAACGCTCAACCTTATCAGGCCATCACCAATTCCCGCCTCAAGTCGCATCGCAGGTTCCACCGAGGCATGAGTCATAGTCGCCGGATGGCAGACAAGGCTCTTGATGCCACCAAGACTCTCGGCGAGAGTGAACAATTTCAGATTCTTCAGGAAGGTCACCGCTTGCGCTTTGTCTTTCAGATCGAACGAGACCATAGCGCCGAAGTCTTTCATCTGCATAGCTGCGATCTTGTGACCCGGGTGAGACTTTAAGCCCGGGTAATAGACCCGGCTGATTTTTTTGTTGCCGTCGAGGTACTCGGCAACCTTCTTGCCATTGGTGCAGTGCTTGTCCATTCGAATGTCAAGAGTTGTCAAACCTCTCAGAATCAGGAAGCAATCCTGTGGTCCCGGAACAGCTCCAACAGCATTCTGGTAGAACTTTAGCTCTTTCCAGATAGCTTCGTCATTGGTGACCAACGCCCCGCTAAGAACATCGAGATGGCCGTTAATGTACTTGGTCGTAGAGTGGAGGATGATGTCAGCGCCGAGTTTCAGCGGCGATTGGAGGTAGGGGGTAGCGAAGGTGTTATCGACGACGATCAGCGCGCCATGAGCTTTGGCAATTTTGGAGGCGGCGGCTATATCGACGATGCTAAGCAAGGGGTTGGAAGGGCTTTCCAGCCAGAGGATTTTCGTGTTCGACCGAAAGGCTTTCTCGATCTCGTTCATGTCCGTGATGTCGGTGAAGGTAAACTCGACGCCAAATTTCGTGTAAAGCTTGGTGAACATCCGGTACGAGCCGCCGTAAAGGTCTCGCCCGGCGATGACGTGGTCGCCTGACTTCAGTAGGTTCAGGATCGTGTTGCAAGCGGCAAGTCCCGAGGCAAAGGCGAGAGCGTATTGGGCGTCTTCGAGTGAGGCGAGAGCGTTCTCAAGTCCCGCACGAGTCGGGTTCTCCGTACGGGCGTAGGATAGCCCGCGTCCTTCAAACTGACGTGGCGAGCCGGGAGATTCTTGTGAATATGTCGAAGTTTGATAGATCGGAGCAGTCAATGCGCCAGTGATGGAGTCGGCGGGGCGGCCGCTGTGGATAAGTTTTGTGCTGAATTTCATTGGAAACCTTTCAATGAGCTTGAATAAGTAATAAAAAAACCACCTTTGGGGTGGTTCATTGGAAGCTGTCTTATTGAGAAGATAAGCTGATACGTGCGCAAGCGCCGCCCTAAGAACCCACTCTTACTGGAGTCATTTGACTTAACTTTCGCATTGAGGTGGTGGTGGCGATCACGCGAGTAGCTCCTTCATTATTTGCAATGAATATAAGTAAGCCAAACAGCAAATGCAAATTCTTTGCAAAATTTCTTTGCCGCTCGAAGTTACCCCTTCCCACGCATAGTGACAACCGGCAAAACAAGCTCCTCTAATGAGATACCACCATGTTGGAAACTATCCTTGTATAGATCAAGATAGTGGTGGTAGTTCGTGGGGTAAATAAAGATATAGTCTTCGCGCGCAATAAGATATTCTGTGTTGTTGCCGCGGCTTGGAAGACCCCATTTAGCCGGTTCTTTTATGAGGATGCCTTGCTTGGCATCGAACTTCAGGTTTCGCCCGTGTTTATAGCGAAGGCTGGATGAGGTTTGGCGGTCGCCTATGACTTGGCTACCGCGTCTGCCGCGGATCGCGCCGTGGTCAGAAGTGAGGAGGACAGCACCGCCTGCCTGAGCATAGGCTTGGAGAATGCGGTTGAGGGAGCTGTGCTGGAACCAGGCTCTGGTGACTGAGCGAAAAGCGGCTTCATCGGGAAGCATTTCCTTCAAGACCTCGACAGTCTGGCGAGTGTGGACGAGAATATCAACGAAATTATAGACCATAGCGGTGAGGGGCTGGGAGGTGTACTCACGGATTTTCTTCTCAACGTCGGTCGCTTCATCGGCTTCAAGGACTTTTACGTATTTTGGTTCTGGCTTTATCTTTATGCCGCGTCGTTCAAGTAATGCTATAAGAAACTGACGCTCGAAACGGTTGGAGGAAGACTCGTCTTCGTCACCTTTTGCCCAGAGGTCGGAGTGGATGCGCTCAAGTTCGTAAGGTGACAAGCCACTGAAAAGAGCGTTGCGCGAGTAGGGTGTCGCCGACGGGAGAATCGAGAAGTAGCCGTCGCGTTGAATAGTGAACCATTCGCTAAGTAGAGGTTCGATGGCGAGCCATTGGTCGAGGCGGAGGCAGTCAACGACGAGGAAGAGGACGGGCTTGCCTTCTTTTAGCAATGGCAACAGCCATTTATCGACAACATCCATCGAAAGCGGCGGGCGGTCGCCCTGGTTGGCGGCGATCCACTTGGGGTAGTTCGACTCTATCCATTTGGCGAGTTTGCGGTCGGCTTCTTCGCGGAGTCCGCGCAACATCTTTACCAGCTCAATTTCGCCCCAACGGTCGAGTTCTAATTCCCATTCCGAGAGGCGGGTGTGGAGGTCGAGCCAGCCTGCCGCGTCGAGGTCGTCGTCGATCAGGCGAGAGAGTTCGCTGAAGCTTTCTGCCCAGCGACGAGTCAGTTGGGCGGCGGTGATCTGGCGGCGGTCGAGGATGCCTTTCAGGGCTGAGAGGATCTGCGACGGGTTGACGGGCTTGGTGAGGAAGCCTTCGATATGGAGGCCGATGGCCTGTTCCATAAGCTCTTCGGCTTCGTTTTTGGTGACCATGACGGCGGGCATTCCGGGGCGGACGGCGCGGAGTTCCTTCAGGACTTCGATTCCGTTCATGACGGGCATCTGCTCATCGACCAGGACGAGGTCGAACGGCTTGGCGCGGACGAGGGCGACTGCGTCGGGGCCGTTGGCGACGGGGGTGACTTCGTAGCCGCGCTGGGCGAGGTAGAGGATATGGGCGTTGAGCAGGTCGATTTCGTCATCGACCCAGAGGATGTGCTTGGTATCGGACATGAATCCTTAATTCTTGGTTCAGATTGGCGACAGACAAAGAGCTAACGCCTTGTGGAAGATTATGGTTCCACTCAAGACCATTGCATCTTGCTAAGTCAAAGAGTATCTTAATTTAGAGCAATAGGTGAATGGGTAGGGGCGAATTTATTCGCCCGACTGAAGCGGCGATTGAAATCGCCGGTACCGAAGCTCTGGGGGGGCATCCCGCTCTTGCCCTGCCGCATAGGCGGATCGCCGAATCCTTCGGTAGAACGAGCGTCTCGCCCGTTCAGTACGACGGACATTCTTGTCTGTCACAATTATTAACAAGAGAGAATTAAATGAAATCGCTCGCTTTTCTAATTGTCGGGCTTGTTCTGACGGTTGGGTGCTCCAAAGACTCCAAGGACAATGGGCCGACTGGGACGGTGAATCATGCGCCGACCATCCAAAGTCTCTACGCTGCCCCGCCCCAAGTCAGCAGAGGCGCGTCTGCCGACATCACTTGCATCGTCACCGACGAGGATAACGACAGTTTGACCTACTCCTGGCGCGCGGCGGCTGGGACTGTCTTACCAGCCGGGAACACAGCCCGATGGACTGCTCCCAACGTGGACGGAATATTCTTCGTCTCGGTTACGGCGAGCGATGGAAAGGCGGCTGACAGCGATTCGGTGCAGATAACTGTGTTGCCGCAAGACGTGAACAATCCTCCCGTCCCGCCTTATTCCCCGTATCCGCCACATTTAAAGCGCAATACTACTACGACCCTCACGCTGCAATGGGAGTGTTACGATGTTGACGGGGACCGGCTCTCGTATGACCTTTATTTCGGCGCTTACTACGATTATCCTCCTCCTCTTTTCGCCCGTGATTTGCCGCAGAAGGGATTTCAGGTGATTGGTTTGCGGGCTTATACAACCTACTACTGGAAGGTCGTCGCCCGCGACGCCAAGGGCGCGCACAACGCAGGGCAAATCTGGCGCTTCGATACTGGCGGATGAGGAAATGAAGACAAACACCAAAGGAATATGCCACATCTGCGGCAACGAGCTTCCGCTTACAAAAGAACATACCCCACCGAAATACGCTGGAAATGTGGGGCCTGTTTCCAGTATTGGAGTGCTGAATATCCTCCAATATAATAGGGTCGATCTTAGAAGGATCACTCATCAAAACGGATTGCATTTCCTTTCACTCTGCGAAGGATGCAACAAGGCAACAGCACGTGATTATAATGAAGCATTCTCTAAGTTTTGTAGAGATGGAATTGCTGCATTGCGAGTATCCCATAGGAGAATTTCGCCATTAATCGAAATCTATCCGCTTCGCATTATCAAACAACTTTATGTAATCTTCAGTTCGATTTCTTCTCCCGAATGGGTAGATTCCATTCCGGGACTTAAAGATTATTTGCTTGACCGACTAACTGACAAAATGGAACCTTCTCATAGAATTTACATATACTTTTTAAAAGGGAATATTGGAAGAAGATTCAGTGGTCTTTTGATCCCTCAATGTGATAATGTACCTCACCATGTGGCTGAATTTTCATTTCCGCCTTTCGGTTTCATTCTAACAGTTGACGATTTCCGTCCTGACTCACGTTTCACGGAGATCACTTTCTTTAAGGGTTATGGATATGAAGACAGAATGAATTTTGCTCTGAATTTAAACGAGTTACCAAATCCTTCCAAGAGACCTTTAGACTATGGAGACGACAAATACGGATATGGTTTTCTTTATGGCTCTGATTTAAGTATGCACCAGAAAATTCAGACATGATCTAAGTAATGGCACGATTGGCTCCCTTGCTTTAGGCGAAATGATGATGAGTTTGCTTCGTCACCTCGTTCTTCGCAAAGACGCGCCTATCGGCGCGGGCGGGCGCAATGCCTTGCGCCCCTACAGAAGGTGACAGGCAGGAATGAATAGATTCCGGCTTTCGCCGGAATGATGAGAAGGCAGAGATCCTTCCCCCGGATCAAGTCCGGAGCTGCGACCCGTTCAGGATGACTCGTGGACGGGTACGGAGACCCGTCCACCTTAGTCAACCGGGACGGTTTACGCGACGAGGGCGAAGCAGAGCTTCACCCGTACGATAAGGCGACAGACAGGAATGTCTGTCGTACGGCAGGTCGAGACGCCGCGCCCTACTGACCGCCGGAGACGGCGGTGCTACCAACGGAGTCTGGCAACAAACCGAAAACAGAGATCCTTCCCCC
Organism: Caldithrix abyssi DSM 13497; assembly: GCA_945865405.1. Taxonomy (GTDB): domain Bacteria; phylum Electryoneota; class AABM5-125-24; order Hatepunaeales; family Hatepunaeaceae; genus CAMBDS01. The sequence continues at coordinate 28,778 of CAMBDS010000025.1, read as the reverse complement.
GGATCAAGTCCGGGCTACGACCCAATCAGGATGCGGTCTGGATCCCAGCCTTCACGGGGATGACGCGCTTTGGCGCGAGTGGGCGCAATGCCTTGTGCCCCTACGTCTTGTGACAGATTATCTCGATCAGTCACAAATCGATCACGCTGAAAGTGCCTGTCTGACAGTCGTTTTTGGGATCGTGTGACTGATGTGATCGATTTTTGAGTAGTGTGCTATTATCACAAAAACCCTCCTTGCGGAGGGTTTTCTATGCGCGCCCGGCGCGATTCGAACGCGCGACCTCAAGCTTCGGAGGCTTGCGCTCTATCCAACTGAGCTACGGGCGCAAAAGAAGTATAAAGTGTAAATTGTAAATTGTAAAATTAAGACTCAGGTTGCCATGAGTTTGGGGATCGCACCATAGAAAAGGTCGGACATCGCCGAGACGGGGAGGTCGAACTCGTCCTTCCATGTGAAGCGAACCCCGCCTGTCGTACCGAGCTGCCTTAAGGGGACGCCATGCTTGTTGGCAAGATAGATAAGCTCGTCACGGTACTCAGGCTTGATAGAAACAACGACCCTGCCGGGAGCCTCGCCGAACAGGACGGAGGTCCTCGATCCGGCGGTTGACATCTCCACATGGGCTCCGATTGGGTTCTCCTGATCGATGATGCAACATTCAGCCAAAGTGACCGCAAGACCACCGTCCGAAACGTCATGTGCCGAGCGGAGGATCTTTTTGGAGGCAGACTCCACAAGTAGCTCGATCAAGTAGCGTTCGGCTTGCCAATCGACAGGGGTGAGTGCTCCGGCGACGGTGTTGTGGAATGCCTTCAGGTAGAGGCTGCCTCCAAGCCCGTGACCGGACGCACTGCCGAGCAGAAAAATATCGTCGTCTGATGAGCGAAAACTGGAGGGAATGGCTCTTGAGACATCATCCATCAATCCTAACATGCCGATAACAGGAGTGGGGAAGACCGGTTCGCCATTGGTCTCGTTGTAGAAAGAGACGTTGCCGCCGGTGACGGGGGTGTCAAGCTCACGACAGGCGCGGCTCATTCCGGCGATTGCCTCGCGGAAGAAGTGGTAAATCTTCGGTTTGTAGGGGTTGCCGAAGTTGAGGCAGTTGGTGACTGCTACTGGTTTGGCTCCGACACAGGCGACGTTACGAGCAGCCTCAGCGACGGCAAGCTCGGTGCCAAGACGGGGGTTAATCCTGACGTATCTTCCGTTGCAATCAGTCGATGCGGCCAAACCTTTCAGTGTTCCTTCAACACGAACAACTGCGGCGTCGCCGCGACCAGCTTCGAGTTTAGTGTTGGTGCGAACGGACTGATCGTACTGCTCGTAGATCCATTTCTTGGAGGCAATATCCGGGTTGGCGAGAAGCTTCAACAAGGCTGTTCCGGGGTCGATCAGTGCAGTGAGCGAGAGGGGATCAAAGCGGGCAAGCTCATCGAGTTCTGCGGGAGGCTCGGACTCGCGGCGGTATTGGGGGGCTCCGCCACCGAGGACAAGAGTATCGGCGGGGATATTGGCGACCAAATCGCCGTGCTGCCAGACTCGAAGGTTTCCGTCGGCTGTCAACCGGCCTACTTCGACGCATTCGAGGTTCCATTTGGCGAAGATCGATAAGACCTGATCTTCCTTGCCAGCTTCAGCGACGAGGAGCATACGCTCTTGGGACTCGGAGAGCATTATCTCCCAAGGGTGCATATCGGCTTCACGGAGGGGGACTTTATCGAGATAGAGGTCGAGGCCCATGCCTCCTGCGGCTGACATTTCGCTTGAGGAACAGGTTAAGCCAGCAGCACCCATATCTTGAATAGCAATGAGGGCATCGGTTTGAGCGAGTTCGAGGGTAGCCTCCAAAAGGAGTTTTTCGGCGAAGGGATCGCCGACTTGGACGGAGGGGCGCTTGGACTCATTGTCCTCAGAAAGTTCCTCGGAGGCGAATGTTGCGCCATGGATACCGTCGCGACCGGTTCTTGAGCCGACGTAAAAGACGGGGTTGCCAACACCTTTAGCTTTGTTGCGTGTAATCTTGTTTGTGCGGACGACTCCGACGGCCATAGCGTTGACAAGGGGGTTGCCATTATAGGAGGGGTCGAACATGACTTCGCCTCCGGCTGTAGGTACTCCGAAGCAGTTGCCGTAGTGGGCGATACCTCGGACGACGCCGTCGAAGAGGAAGCGATTGCGAATTTCAGTCAGGGGACCAAACCGGAGGGAATTGAGTATAAGGAGTGGGCGGGCTCCCATCGTGAAGATGTCGCGGAGGATCCCACCTACGCCCGTGGCGGCACCCTGGAATGGTTCGACGGCGGAAGGGTGGTTGTGGCTTTCGATTTTGAAGGCTACTGCCCAACCGTCACCGATGTCAACAAGACCGGCATTTTCTTCGCCAGCTTCAGCAAGAAGGCGGGAGCCAGAACGGGGGAGAGTCTTTAGCTCAAGAATTGAGTTCTTATATGAACAATGTTCCGACCACATGACCGAATAGATCGCGGTTTCGGTAACATTGGGGGTGCGTCCAAGTATGCGATGGATATGGGCAAATTCGTCGGCGGTAAGACCTTGAGCCTTTGCTTCTTCCAGACTTGCCGGCCTGACTGCCGGATTTGATAATAATTCGACCTGATTCATTACGTTTTGACGTCCTGTTTCAGAAGATTTTTCGAGTGATCTCTGTCGTGATTGATAGGGATTGGAAAGTAATAAATTATATTCGTAAATTCAATTACCGAATTCAACCCGATTTTCAGTTAATTGGGCGAAGAAAACGAACATTTTGCATAAAATTTCCAAATGAACATATTAGTCGTCGATGACGATCAAGGCGTCCGAAAACTCCTCACCGAGTTCATCTCGGAGCTAAACTACCCGGTTCAGGCGAGAGCATCGGGAGAAGAGGCGCTTGTAGAGTTTGCAAGAGTCGAATACGATTTAATCTTTCTCGACCTACAAATGCCGGGAATGGATGGTTTTGAGGTACTTAGACGGATCAAGGAACTCAACAATGAGTGTGAAGTCATTATAATAACGGCTTATGGTTCGGTAAATTCGGCTATTCAGGCGTTAAATATGGGTGCTTATGCCTATATCAACAAGCCATTTGACTTTGTGGAACTGGAAAGGATTATCATCAGGGTCAAGGAGTTAATCGACTTGCGCCAGGCCTACCGGCTGCTTGCAAACGAAAGACTCCGCTCATTTCATTTGGACAATCTCGTTAGTGTCAGCCCAGCTATGCGAGAAGTGAAAAAACGCATTATCAAGTCTGGAGAAGCAGGTTCATCGACATTGATAATCGGTGAATTGGGAACGGGCAAACGGTTTGTGTCGAGAATCATGCACTTTAATGGCAACGGCAAAGAAAGTTTATTGCTTCAGATCAATGCTGAGGATTTAGAATCGCTTTTGACCTCCGGGAATTTCAAACATTCAGACGGTGTAACTATATCGCTGGAGAATTTTCCGGATGACCTGATTCAGCAAGGCTATGGAACAGTTGTTTTGAATGGAATTCAGAATATTGCGCCGAAATCGATGGAAAAGTTAAGCGAAGTTTTGCAGCAAATATTGACGCGAAATCACTATGCAACCAAATACAATAATTTTCGTCTGTTAGGGATTCTTGATATTCCTCGAGGATTCAGCAATCCGGATGTATTAGTAGCTGAAAATCTCTGGAATTGTTTCAGCGATTTTATTGTTATTCCAACCCTTGAAGAACGAACCGAATGTATTGTCCCGCTTGCGCAACTCTTTTTTCAGAGTATAGTTGCTGTAAAGGGCGGGAGGAACTTTTATATTTCACAGCCTGTTCGGGAATTTTTAAGACTTTATGAGTGGCCTGGAAACATCAGCGAACTAAAATTCATTTTGGATCGGCTATCTATTACCTGCCCGTCACGTCTGATATCGGCTGACGATTTGCATAATGTTCAAAGGGATTACATTGAAAATTCTGAACGTCCTTTCTCAAATTTGAGCGGGTTGTTGACTCAAGCTGAGAAGCAGTTGATCAGTCAAACCTTCCGACAGAAGACCCCAAACTAACTACCGACAACAATTTTTAAGGTTTATTCCGGCTCGCCCTTCAGCAATCCGATCAGATTGGCGAGGGTAGCCTTCAGTTGTGTACGTTCTACTATTAGGTCGAGAAAGCCTTTTTCGAGAAGGAACTCGGAAGACTGGAAGCCAGGCGGTAGGTCCTGACCAATTGTCTGCTTGATGACCCTTGGGCCTGCGAAGCAAATCAGAGCACGAGGCTCGGCGATATTGATGTCACCTAACATAGCGAACGAGGCGGTTGTTCCTCCGGTAGTAGGATTTGCCATGATCGAGATGTAAGGTTGCTTGGCGCGAGAGAGCCTTACCAAAGCGGCGGAAACTTTTGCCATTTGCATCAACGAAAACAAGCCCTCCTGCATACGCATGCCGCCTGAACAGGAAATGGTGACCAACGCATTTTGATTGTCAGCCGCACGATAGATTGCGCGGACAAGCTTTTCACCGACAACTGCTCCAACCGACCCACCCATAAACCCAAAATCCATAACTCCCAGCTGTACGTGATGTCCCGACAATGATCCAGAGACGCAGCGAATCGCATCAGTAAGACCTGATTGAGCAAGAGATTTCGTAATGCGATCAGCGTATTTTGCAGTGTCTTTGAATTGGAGCGGGTCAGAGGGGGTCAGATTGGCGTCAAATTCCTTTACAGTGTCGGCGTCAAGCAGGAGTTCAATAAAAGCTTTGGAAGGGATTCTGAAATGATGACGGCATTTGGGGCACACGTCTCCCTGACGGGTCAGTTCTTTTCGATAAAGAATCTCACCGCATGAATCACATTTGACCCAGACACCATCCGGGATGTTCTTTTTTGGGCCTTCCGGCAAACCCTGCGAACGTTTAAACCACGCCATCATACTTCCACATTAAGTCCAACTGAGTCTCCCCGGTAACGAATAGTACTTTTTGAGTCGAAGTGGCGTCACTTTTCAACGTTGTAGCCGTGTTGCAACGCATCGGACACCTTCAAGGCGTCGATAGTTTCGGGAACGTCGTGCACCCGGACGATGTCTGCGCCGAGCCATGCACCGGCAATGACAGAGCCTAAAGTACCTGCCAGGCGATCCTTGACGGGCTTGCCAGTGAGTAAGCCGATGAATGACTTGCGCGAGGGGCCGTAAACGATGCCGATTCCGATGTCGTTAAAGCTGCGCAAATTGCGGATCAGCTCCAGATTGTGCGCTATATTTTTTCCGAACCCGATACCCGGATCGACCAAAATTTGATTGCGGTTGAGGCCGGAATTGATAAAGTTGGTTTCGGCAAGTTTCAGGAAAGAACCCACTTCGGATACAACGTTCACGTAAGAAGGATTCTTTTGCATATCCCGCGGAGTGCCCTTGATGTGCATAAGGATGACTCCGGCACCTGCGCCTGCTATAACTGACGGCATCGACGGGCTGAACTGCCCGGCGCTAATGTCGTTGACGATTGTCGCGCCAGCCTTCAGGGCGCGAGAGGCGACTTCGCTTTTGTATGTGTCGATCGAGATTGGTATGCGAATTTTCGACGCCAATTCCTCAATCACCGGTATGACGCGCCTAAGTTCCTCATCCAATGTGACTGGCTCGCTGCCGGGGCGGGTTGACTCGCCACCGATGTCGATAATGTCGGCTCCTGCCGCAACCTGCTGCAGGCCACGCTCTACTGTGGCGTCAACAGCGTAACTTTCGCCGCCATCGGAGAAGGAATCGGGGGTAACATTGAGAATCCCCATCACAAGAGTGCGCTTGCCGAGCTGAAGCGCGAAGTTGCTTGCCCTAAAACCTCTTTCGTCAGACATCTGCGGCTATCTTTATATCACTCAACCAGCGGCTCTTGAGACAAGACGAGTTCGACCTTGATACGATCCGGATCCTCGAAAAACAGAGCATAGTAATCGATGCCGCCAGCGTAGGGAAATCGTTCAGGATAAAGCTCATGCCAACCATTTTGAGCAATGATACTTCTGATTGCATCAATCTGCACAATAGATGAGGCATGAAAAGCGAGATGGTTTAATCCGGTCGAACAACGATGATAGCCTAACTTCAGATACTTTTCCTCAGTATGGACAAAGACAATGTACGTTTCATCCAATTTAAAACTGAATCCAGATTTCCAGCTCTGAAACTCTTCGTATCCTAATTCCGACAGTAACCAACCCCAAAACTGGCGTGACCTTTCGAGATCAGAGACGTAAATTTCGACATGGTGCAGGTGACCGGATTTAGAGGCTCGTGATGGCACCTATTCTTCGATCATCTCGACGTTGGCACGTGGGAGAGTGACGCGTTTCCCTTCAAACTCAGCCACTAGGACGCGAACCTTAGCGCCGGACTCAAGCTCCTGAAGTTCGGGAGGCAGATCGGTCACTTTGACGAGTTTTCCGAAGTAAGGTTCCCGGATGACACGTACTACGTCACCAACTTCAAGCAAGCCAGCCTTGGAGTTTGTCTCCTGAAAAGTTGCTGTACTTGCAAGCGGGATGATGACCTCGGGGCGGATTACACCAGCGCGGATCTGGGTAGCACCAGAAACGGAAGCACCCCGACCTTCGTTTGCTTTGAGTAGTTCGAAGGTTCTGGATGCCATGGCGATGTCACCGAAACCCTCAGTCAGAATAAGTGTGGTGGGAATGTCTTCCTGTCCTGTAATTGCGACACCTTGCTCGTAACCGAGCAGTTTCTTCAGATCGAAATTTTCGAACCCACCTACTACGATCGCGACGGCACCGGATTCGGTGGCTTTTTTGTATGCCTCAAGAGTTACCCGCCTACCACCTATCAGGATTTTTCCTTTCGAATCACCTTTAATCATCGATTCATCAAGGATTTGGTCAGGGGAAGAGACTCCAAGCTCGATGATCCCGTATCGTTCGCCACCTATACCGAAGATGCCTTGAATGAAGGCTCCAGTAGTCTCGATCTCCACGCCTTCATCGGCAAATACTTCGGTCACAGTGCCGTCAATGTAGGCTGTAACTTCGACCGGGATGGGTGGCTCGCGAAGGATTAACTGGCCTGTGATCGGCGAGGCGCTTTCGAGGAAACCGTCGATGGGTGAATCGACCCGGTTTTTGAATAAGCCGAAGAAAGATGATGACTGTGCAAGAGCCTGTCCTTTGGTAATCGCAGCTCCTTTTTTGACAATCAGAGCTGTTTCGATGTCGGCTGGAAGGATACCGAGTTGACCACAACAATTGAGGGGGTGGACGTTACCTGGCAGCTCGGAGCGAGCTATAACATCACGGGCGGTAATCTTATCGCCCATTTTGACGAGAACGGTTCCGCGAAGAGGCAGACGACGCTCTTTTGTTACGCGGGTCATCTTTGAAACGCGAAGACCAGGTGTGTATGAATGAGCCATTGGCCAAAAAAAATAAAAAATAATTTTTGAGGTGGTTTTGTCGCACGGGTGGCGGTCAAGTGACCCTCTTACTCTGTAGTCTAACATTATAATACCGTTGAGAGGATGAATCAAGCCAAAATAGAGTTGTTGAGACATATCGAACAGCTTGACAAGTTAAAAGCAGGTCACTATATTGCGCCTATGACAGAACACTATCGATTTCCTAACATTTCCGGCGGAGTATGGACGGCTATGGTGACTCCGTTTCGAGGCAAGAATTTGGCTCTTGAATCGCTTGATCTCCTTATAGAGAGGAGTATCAGGGCGAGAATCAGCGGATTAATTGTCCTTGGGACGACGGGAGAAGCACCAACTGTTACGTTTGAAGAACGTAAAATCTTGATAGCTCGTGCCGTAGCAACGTCTAACAAGAGGATTCCGATTTTCGTCGGGATCGGAAGCAACGACACTGCACACGTCCTAAGGCAAGTGGATCAGGCGGAGGAGTGTGGTGCTGACGGGTTGTTGGTAGTGACGCCTTATTATAGTAAACCGACCGAGGAGGGGCTTCGTCGATATTTTCTTACGATTGCCGACAGAACGAAACTTCCGATAATTCTTTACCATATTCCGGGCAGGTGCGCCGTTGGGATATCGATACCGTTGGTACTTGAGCTTGCCCGTCACAAAAATATTATGGGCATTAAAGATGCCGGAGGTGATGTGTCGCGGGTGTCAGAGATAGCAAGACTTGCCCCAGAAGAATTCACTGTACTTGCAGGAGATGACGGGTTAACACTGCCAATGATGTCGGTTGGAGCTGTCGGGACAGTGTCGGTGCTTTCAAATTTAGTGCCTGAAATCATGGTTAACATGGTACGGAACGCGAGTGTTGGAAATTACTCAGAAGCACTTGTGTCGCATAGAAAACTTGCGCCATTGATACACGCTCTCTTCTTGGAGTCGAGTCCTGCGCCAATCAAGGAGGCGCTAAACCTCACAGACATAAAGGTTGGTGCCGTCAGAGCGCCGTTAGTGCCGGTCAGTTCCAAAACTAAAGCAGTGATCAAAAAAACCTTACAAGAACTTGGGTTAGCAATTTGATCCGGGTAAATCTCTTCGGCATTTGCGGCAGAATGGGGAGGATGACTGTTTCGGAAATCGCCGGGTTGGAAGATGTTACCATTGTAGCAGGAATTGAAAGGGATGGGCATCCTGAGATAGGCACTTTTATTGAAAGTATACCGATAATTGCTAATTCCGATGATCTCCCCGAAGCAGATGTCTGGCTTGATTTCAGCTTTGCCAGTCCGGCAGTAGAGCACGTGAGGCAGGCTGCGGTAATCGGCAAGCCGGTATTGCTTGCGACAACTGGATATAGCATAGCAGAACTTGAGGAATTGCAAGAACTCTCCAAGCATTGCCCCGTACTGATGGCTTCCAATCTATCGGCCGGTGTTGGGGTTCTTGAAAGTATCAGTATGCAAGCGGCGAGGATGCTACCTACTTCGTTTGAGGCGGGAATATTCGAACTTCATCATATTGCCAAGAAGGATTCTCCTTCCGGAACGGCACTTCGATTAGCGGAAAGAATTGCTGAGTATGCGCCACGACCGGGAATTGCCTCGATGCGTGCCGGGGGAGCAATAGGCGAACATCAAGTGAGGTTTGTCGGGGTCAATGAGGAGCTGGTGCTTATTCATCGCGCATGGTCGAGACGAGCCTTCTCAAGCGGTATCGAGAGGGCATTGAAGTTTATCGTCAAGCAACCGGCCGGATACTATATGACACAAGATATTTATTCGGTAGAATGAGTCGATGGGAATAGTTGTACAAAAATTTGGCGGTGTATTGCTTGAGTCACCTGAGAAAATCAGGCAGGCTGCTCATTATATTGTCGAGACCAAATTGAGAGGGGAGGATCCGGTTGTTGTGGTCTCGGCACCGGGAAACTCGACTGATGAATTGTTACGTCGGGCGGCAGAGGTTAGCGACAATCCCGAGGGACGGGAACTCGACATGTTGCTCTCAGTGGGGGAGCGAATGGCAATGGCGCTTTTGGCTTTGGCGATAAATGCCGAGGGGAAGTTCAGGGCGGTCTCGTTTACGGGCTCTCAGGTTGGCATTATTACCGACTCCAATCACACGGATGCCAGCATCATTGAGGTGAAAGGTTTCCGAATTCGGGAAGCGATACACGACAATCAGATCCCGATAATTGCTGGTTTTCAGGGCATTTCGATTGAGAAGGAGATTACGACATTGGGGCGGGGTGGGTCGGATGCTACTGCCGTTGCTCTTGCGGCTGCGCTTGGCGCGGAGCGGTGCGAACTGATTAAGGCGAAGGGCGGAATCTTTTCTGCAGATCCTTTAGGGGTCGAAGACGCACAACTGTTACCGGAACTCGACTACACAACACTTGAAAATATGACCCAGTCAGGAGCCAAGGTGGTTCAGCCAAGGGCAGCAGCACTGGCGAAAGAGCACAATGTTATCCTGTCGATTAATGCGCCAGATGGGACGAGAGGAACTTTGGTTGTCGATAGGACGTTGACGAAGTCTGTAGTCTCTGCGCTAACCTTGAGATCTGGTAAGTTCCAAACAGGAAAAAGCTCAAAGTCGCCCGGCAGGACGGTCGTGCGCTCCCCCGAGCTGTTTACCTGGCATAACGATGAGTGGTGCTCGGTTGCCTTTAACAACGGTGCAGAAGGGGAGCCAGCGGATGTTGTGACAGTGGTCGGGTGGGGTGGAAAGTTACAGGCTGAGGTTGTGGAAGTATGCCTGAGTGAAGCGGTTTTAGCCTTACTTAGGCCACATGCGATTCTTCGTTCTGAAGGAGCGCTCAATTTGGTGGTAGATTTTGGTAGTGGGAAGGCGGCAATCAATCAATTGCATTCGATTATTTTACATACGGGGCTGATTGAAAGACATTCAGTCGAGAATGTCAGAAAATAACAGTAAGTATTTCATTTTATGAAATTAACCAAGGGTAATCCCTTAATAATAAATCATTTGCACTACTGGTTAACGAGAGAAACAGGGTGTTGGATTGGGGCAGGTTTGACGATCTGTTTCCTCACACTACTTTCTACTAGTTGTTCAAAGCGATTCACCGAGGAATCAATGGCAAAAACAAAATCAACAACAACAGAAGGATCAACCACTTCACGACGGGCTGATAAGAGCCATCGTCGCGAATTGGTTGGCCCTGACCCAATAGTCCGAATCGGATTAATTGAAGAATATGACAGGCTTTCTTTTTCCGTAAAAGGCGAATTTGAATTCGTCTCACTGACGGGAAAACCTCTTGAGATTGAGAGCATTCAGGAAGTGAAGTGGACTGTAGCTCCAGATAGAACCGAAGAGGCGAGGGCTGTCTTTAGCATTTTGACGACGGCATTCGCAGATAGAGATTCTGCCGACGATCTAAGACGGAAACTCTCGACTGCTGACGAGCAGGCTCGTATTGCTGAAATCGGGGAAGAGATTTACATCGATGGTCGCAAGGTGGCAGATAATCTGAAGTACCGGGTTTTGGTTGGCAGGTATGCCACTGAGCGCGAGGCTCGCGAACACCTCGACCCGTTTCGGGAAGGTTTTGCTCCGCGGGTTATCAGACAGATCGTTAGACAAGCTACCGGAACGATTGAACTTTCGCGCGAAAGCGACGGATTTTCGACGCCTGTCGAGGAGGGTTTCCGGATTATCCCCAAGGATAGCGATTCTAAGGTAACCATGTTCGATGTTCGGGAAGGAACGGGCTTCCACTGGGAGCGAGAGGTTGACAGAACTTATCCCGGTATCATCGAAGTGCGTATCGATCACCGCGGATTGTTGATGGCGTTCACAGAACTCTCAATTGAGACGTATCTCAAGGGAGTAGTACCTTCGGAAATGCCTGCATCATTTCCTTTGGAGTCATTGAAGGCCCAGGCGATTGCAGCTCGAAGCGAAGTTCTTGCCAAGATAGGCGTCAAACATCCGAACGACCCGTTTGACCTTTGCGCCCATGTCCATTGTCAGGCCTACACCGGTTGCACAAATGAGGACGAGCGATCTTCGCGAGCAGTCGATGAGACACGCGGGCAAGTTTTGATGAAGGGCGGAGAAGTCGCAGAGGCTGTTTATAGTTCCTCGTGTGGAGGGCATACAGAGGATAAGCTGAACGTTTGGAATCCTCCTGCGGCCGATCATCTACGCGGTGGGTGGGACGCTCCAGACAGCCTGGGACCAGAGTTCGAGAAGCTCAATCTGACCAGTGAAATTGACGCGAACAGGTGGGTGGATTCGAAGCCAGCGGCGTGGTGCAACACGGCAAAATTCCCGGATCTGCCAAATATCCTTCGGCGTTCAGAGGAGAATTTCCGCTGGGAAGTGACCTACACAAGACGGGAGTTGGAAGACATCATCAAGCGCAAGAGTGGGGAGGATATCGGGCAGTTGATCGACGTCATTCCGCTTGGTCGTGGAGTCTCAGGGCGATTGCTTGAAATCGAAATACATGGAAGTAAGAAGAACCTCAGGATTCAGCGGGAGCTTAACATCAGAGCAACCTTGTCGCTGAAGTACTTGAAATCTGCATGTTTCACGATCAAGTCGGACGTTGGCGAGGATGGACGTCCGGTTCGTTTCCATCTGCGAGGTGCCGGATGGGGTCATGGAGTAGGGATGTGTCAGGTAGGCGCCGGGGTAATGGCCACTCAGGACAAGAAGTCGAAGGAGATCTTGAAGCATTACTATCCGGGGACGTTGATCGAACAGGTTTACGGCGGGTAACGCTCGACGATTAGTTTTATGATCGACAGTAAAGAAGTCATCCCGATGGGTCGGGGTGACTTCTTTGATTCTGAGTCATATTGTGCATTGTACAGGCAGACGAGGGCATCTGCCTACGGGTTCATAAAAATGCTAAACCCACAGTAAAAATCTGTGGGTTTAGCAAATGACTTTGCGGGGATGGGAGTTGGTGGAGGACTCCCCGGTTGGTCGAGAACGCGGATGTTGTTGGGCTAATGAACTCACAGTCCGGAATGTTACCGCATCCCGGACTGTGAGATGCTCATTATCCGATCAATTGGCTAACCATTGAGGGTACTTGATTCGCCTGCGAAAGCATAGCGACGCCTGACTGCATAAGAATCTGGCTCTTGGTGAAGTTCGACATTTCAGCGGCGACATCTGCATCGCGGATCTGCGATTCGGACTTTGTGGCGTTCTCATGGCTGATTTGGAGGTTCAGAATTGTATTCTGAAGTCTCTCAACATAGGCACCGATTCTTGTGCGTTCGGTGTCCTTCGACTGGATTGCGTCATCGAGTGCTGTCAGTGCTGCTGCTGCGGATGTTGTCGAAGTGACATTGATGGCATCCAAACCGAGAGAAGAGGAGGTCATCTCAAGCAAGTTTATGTCGTAATAGTCCTGATTGGCGGTGGCGTTTATCCCGATGTGGAAGCGGATAGTGGTGCTGGAAAAATCGCCGTTGAGAAGGTTGATGCCGTTATAGTTTGTTACGCTGGCGATGCGAGTGATTTCGCTCTTTAGTGCCTGGAACTCAGTGTTGACGATGTCGCGGTCGTTATCTGTAATCGAACCGTTAGCGGCTTGAACTGCCAGGGAACGAAGTCTGACAAGTTTCTCGTCGATGACGCTTAAGGCGCCTTCGGCAGTTTGAAGAAGGTTGATGTCATAGTTTGCGTTACGCTCGGCTTCCTGAAGGCCATCAATCTGGGCACGGAAACGCTCGGAGATGGCAAGGCCCGCTGGATCTTCCCATGCCTGATTTATTCTGAGGCCGCTTGATAATCTGTTGACTGCTGTGTCGAGCTGATTCTGATTTACGTTCAGATTGCGCTGGGCTGTCATCGACAGAATGTTGTGGTTAATTCTCATTGCCATTGGAGTATTTCCTTTTGATCTTTTGTTTATTGCGAAATTAAAACTTTTGGTTCGCTGACCCACTCCCGACCCTGGTTAGTGTCGATGCGGTCGGTTGTCCTCTCACTTATGGTATCGGCAATGTTCATTCGGAACTTTAACTATTTTGAAATGAATTTGGAAGAATACTTTGTTTTGTGGTTGTGGTAAAGTTCAAAATATGGGATTCTATTCTGCAAGTAATTTGGGAGTAATGGATTGCGTGAGGCTGGACTACATAAGGAAAGAGGATCTCAAGGAGTTGCACTTTAAAAAGTGAAGAAGATCGGACTGAAAGTCTGCCCTCCAGTGAAAAGAGTAAGAGCGGCTTGAATAGCCGCTCTTCAGGAAGTGGGTGTTAAGGCAAAAACAACCCCGCCGACCTTTCGATCGGCGGGCTTACCCCTTGCTGATGGCCGGGGAGGGGGTTCTTGGGAGGACACCTCCCCGGCCGGTCTGGGAAGCACGGCTTTCGCCGCACCATAGGTTCGATCAGGGCCTGATGTTACCGAGCATCGAGGACCGGATCAATTTGATCGTTAACCGATCAGCTGTGCTACCATCTGCGGAACCTGGTTGGCTTGCGAAAGCATCGCAACACCCGACTGCATCAAGATCTGACTCTTGGTGAAGTTCGACATTTCAGCAGCGACATCTGCGTCACGAATTTGTGATTCGGACTTGGTGGCGTTTTCGTGGCTGATCTGCAGGTTGAGGATCGTGTTCTGGAGCCTTTCGACATAAGAACCGATACGGGTTCGCTCGGTGTCCTTGGAGTCGATAGCGTTGTCGAGGGCGGTCAATGCGGCGGCGGCGGCAGTGGTAGATGTTACATTGATCGACTCGAGGCCGAGTGCTGAGGATGTCATTTCCAACAGGTTGATGTCGTAGTAGTCCTCATTGGCGGTAGCGTTGATGCCGATGTGGAAACGGATTGTCGTGTTGGAGTAGTCACCGTTCAGGAGATTGATGCCGTTGTAGTTGGTAACGCTGGCGATACGGGTGATTTCACTCTTAAGTGCCTGGAACTCTGTGTTGACAATGGCGCGGTCGTCGTCTGTTATCGAGCCGTTGGCAGCCTGGACTGCGAGTGAACGAAGTCTGACGAGTTTTTCGTCGATGACACTAAGCGCACCTTCAGCGGTTTGAAGGAGGTTGATGTCGTAGTTTGCGTTTCTTTCAGCTTCCTGAAGTCCACTGATTTGTGCGCGGAAGCGTTCCGAAATCGCGAGTCCCGCCGGGTCTTCCCAGGCATTGTTAATTCTGAGTCCACTCGACAACCTGTTGACTGCTGTGTCAAGCTGACCCTGATTTACGTTCAGGTTGCGTTGCGCAGTCATTGACAGGATGTTGTGATTAATTCTCATGGCCATTTTAGTCGTCCCTTCCTTTTGGTTTTAGCTTATTTCTTGAATTGAAAACTTGTTCTGCGTGTCTCTTCCGTCTTTACCCGCTCGAAGATTTTTTGTAGCAGATAGTCGGACATGGTTTCTGCCAGTTCATTCAGTTTTGTATCGTCGCCACCAGGGCTTTCGGGAGCTGAAACCTTTTCAACCGGTTTCAGTTTTCGTCGTGCCCCTTCCAAAGTGTATCCTTCATCATTTACCAGCCTGTCGATTGTCTGAATTGTCTCGACAGTTTCCTTGTCGTACCGTCGCTGGTTGCCTTCGCTGCGGAGGGGATTAAGAAAATCACTGAATTCTTTTTCCCAGAAGCGAATGGTTGACTTGGGCACACCGGTGAGGGCATTGACTTGGCTGATCGAGTAGTGTGATTCAGCAGCGCTGATCGTTTTTGCCATCTGTCGCACCTCCTTTGCCGGGGTTAATTTTATCTTCACTTACGGTATCGGCATTGTTGGTTTGAAACTTTAACTATTCTTTAGAAATCTTTGAGACAAATTACTCTCTTCGGCAGAGTTTTCTTTGATGAAGAACGGTATTGAAATCTAATATATTGATAATAATAGTGATATTATTGTGCTATTAGTATAAAATTTAGCTGAAACACTTTATGGATTCTCTATTTGCTCGTAAGGTTTTCTTACTTCTCGAGAGGCTAATCCTGACTGAACGGAACATTTTTCTCTACAGTACTTCAATAAATGACCATCATACCGTGGATATTTTCCATCGTCGATTGCCATGCCTTACCTTTTGGTCATCCAACCTCCACTTCATAAGTTTCAATGAAGTAGAGGTAACTTGTTTGTGCATGGGGTTATCTACTTGCCAATCACGGTAGAAGCCAACTATATTGAGTTACTATATAAAAGGAATTAGCTTTGAGATTTGCAGAAGAACGTCTGGAAACGATCTTTTCCAGCATAAGCCGATCTGAGATTGCGGTAATCGGCGATATTATGCTTGACCGCTATATTTGGGGGGTGGTTGATCGGATATCGCCGGAAGCTCCAGTACCCGTCGTCAATCAGACCGGTCAATCTTCCAACCTTGGGGGAGCTGCGAATGTTGCCGCGAATATCAGTTCATTGGGGGCTCGCGCATCCCTAATCGGGCTTGTGGGCGATGATGCTGACGGTAAACTGTTGCGTTCGATTGTCAACGATAACCGGATTAGCGACAAAGGTGTTGTTTCGGATCCGGCACGCCCTACAAGCGTTAAGACCAGAGTCATTGCTCACAATCAGCATGTTGTCAGGATCGATCATGAGAGGGCGACGAAGCCTTCCAGCGAAATAGAGGCGATGTTGCTTACGAATATGATGAAGAGTCTGGAATCTTGTCAGGCTTGCATATTGGAGGATTATAACAAGGGGGTACTGACCGAGCAGGTTATCGGGAAGACTATTGCTGCTTGCAGGGCGAAAAACATCATTGTTGGTGTCGATCCTAAAAAGGAAAACTTCTGGGCTTATAAAGGTGCGACTCTCTTCAAGCCTAACTTGAAAGAGCTTGAAGTCGCGGTAGGAGCTCAGTTGAAGGATGACGCCTCGTTATTGGCGGCTGGAAAGGATGTGTTGCGGAGCTTAAACGTCGATTATTTGCTGGTCACCAGGGGCGAGAAAGGGATGGCGCTGTTCACTCATGAGGGGACAGAGTTCATTCCGACACGTGCTCACAAAGTACACGATGTTTCGGGGGCAGGCGATACTGTGATTGCTTCGATTGTGGCGGCTTTGGTTGGAGGGGCTAATTTCAAGGAGGCGGCGGAGATAGCCAACTACGCTGCGAGTATTGTTATTGCCGAAATTGGAGCGGTACCGGTCGATGCAAACGAATTGCGGCGGGTTTGCATTGGCCGTTAAAACGAAAGAGCCTATAAAGACCGTCGAGACATCGTCAAAAATCGAAACAGTTGTTCAATTACTTGAATCTGAGTTTGGTATACCGAACTGGCGAAGAAAGGATCCGCTTGACGAGTTGATCCTGACGATTTTATCCCAGAATACTAATGACCGGAACCGGGATAACGGCTACGTACGGTTACGAAACCAATTCCCGACATGGGCGGAGGTTCTCGATGCCCCAATTTCTGCGATTGAAGAAGCGATTAGACCGGCTGGCCTTTCCAATCAAAAGTCTACAAGTATCAAGGGGGCGTTGGCCTGGGTGAAGGAACGGTTTGGATCGCTGTCGTTGCAGGGTTTGCGATCGCTGGAAAATGATGAGGTGATTCAGTTGTTGACTTCTCAAAAGGGAGTGGGAGTAAAAACAGCCGCGGTGCTTCTCGCTTTTTCACTTGACAGGGATCTCTGTCCTGTCGATACGCATGTCCATAGAATTGCGCTCAGGTTGGGTTGGGTCAAGGAAGGGACTTCCGCCGAAAAGACATTTACTGCAATTCGATCCTCAATGCCGGAAGGGAAGGCGGCATCATTTCATTTGAATCTTTTGAAATTTGGAAGAACTATTTGTACAGCTCGTTCACCGAAGTGCGAAGTTTGTCCGCTCTGGGACGATTGTCAGTACCTTGAAAAAAAGCCTCAACCTTTTAAAGTGAGTTAGAAATGAAGATTGCCAGGTTTATTGTTTCGGATAGTTTTGTCATTGGGGTAGATCGGGGGGAAGGGTTTGTCGATTATGGGGCGATTATCGAGGCACAAAAGTATGAAGTTGGCGGTGAACGAAGCGATCCCGAGCAGTTGCTGTTAAGTTTCCTCAACAATGGCTTTTTCGAATACGAGTTCCTGAAGGAACTGCTCGATTGGGCATCGCATTCAGGGCGAAATTTTAAACTGAATCAAGACGACATCAAGCCGACATTGTGCCACAGACCAACCAAGATCATTTGTGTGGCAAGAAATTACAGTGAACATGCCAAAGAGGGTGGAGGCGAGGTTCCGGAAAAGCCAATATATTTCGCCAAGACCGACAATTGTGCATTGGCTCCGGGGATGCCGATCAGAGTTCCGACTGACCTTGGCAGAGTTGATCACGAAGGGGAGCTTGCCGTTGTAATCTCCAGACGAGCGGAGAAGATTAACGCGGCTGATGCTGAGAAATACATTCTCGGCTATACCGTCCTGAATGATATTACTGCCCGAGAGTTTCAGAAGTCGCTCGGTGCCAAGGGGTTACCGTGGTTTCAGGCGAAATCTCGAGATACTTTTGCGCCTTTTGGTCCATATATAATCACACCAGATGAAATAAAGAATGTCAATGGGAGGTACATCAAAGTGTGGGTCAATGGCCAACTGCGACAAGATGGCAACACGAACGATATGGTTTGGAAAGTGCCAGAGTTACTTGAGGAAATTACGTCAGCTGTAACGCTTTTGCCCGGAGATGTTGTTGCTACTGGCACGCCAGCCGGAGTTGGAGGAATCATTCCCGGCGATCAGGTTTTAGTTGAAGTAGAGGGAATTGGGCGGTTGTCAAATCCCGTTGTAGCGGCATAAGCTAAATTGTACTAATTGAAAAGAGCCCTGTTGAAGTGTCAACAGGGCTCTTTTTCTTATCAGCTTTGCTGGAAGATTACTTCAATTCCATTAATATAAGCTTCCGGTTGATGGTCAATTGGTGAAGCTCACCGCCCTTGAAATCGTTGTTAAACGATCTTGCAAGCGCGTCAGCAAGTTTTCGTGACTTATCAAACTGGTCTCGTTTAACCCAAACGAGAAAGTCAAGGGTCGAAGCCGACAAGACATTCTCCTTCGTCTGCGCACAATTATTGTCGAGGTAGTCAGCAATCAGGTTGGTGAATTTGTTTCGCGAGTCCTGGTCAAACTGTTTACTGACCTTAATGACCAATCTGTATTGTAATCCTCTGGCTCGGTCGTCCTTCCAGTAACCGTCGATTCGATTTAAGACCTTATCTATAGCGTCCTTCACTGCTTCCTCAACTATAACACCGGGCGGTTCCGGTCTTTCCTGACTGTATCCAGTTTCGGTGCCAAGGAGTCTTGCTGTAGCCGTTTCAAATGCACGAACTGCCGCAGTAGCTTTTGTGACAGTCGAGCCGCCCACCTGGCGGGTCGTGACATCGATCTTGTAGGTGATATAGACATCACTTCCAAGCGAAAGAGCCAGTTTATATTGCGGATCGTCGGCGATGCCATCAAGACGAGCCATCTGACCGATCATATCACCCAGCATTGCATTCTGTTGGGGGACGATTACGTCGTACCGGCGGCTGGTGAGGTAACTTTCGATTGACGCTGCGGCTTGCGAGACTGCCGGATCGTTGGCAAGCATCTTGAGTGGGTCACCACCAGAGGGTGCCTCGGGGATAACCATTATGTTAGGGCGACCAATATCATCAACGATAGATTGTGTCGTCTCGATCACGCCGAGTAGGCTTAAGTCTTCCTTCAATCGACCAACATTGACGCGGATGATCTTTTCAACTCGAAGACGGGATTTCTTGTCGATAGCAACCCTGTCGATGAATTCGGGATTTTCATAGCTGATGAATTTTTGGATGTTCTCGAATTCAAAGAAGTTCTGCTCGAACTGTTTGAAGCGCATTTTCTCGCTTTCGCTACGGAGAATCGGATCACTTCCGAGGTATAGGACATAGTAGACGGCAGATTTTTTGGCGTCAACCACAGCGGCAGTTTGGCGATATTTTTTTGGGCCGCCTGCTATCCCGATAGCGTAGAGATCGACTTCGTTGGCGGAGACAGACTCTTTCAATCGTGCCTGCTGTGAAACGGGAAGATTTCCATCCTTATGATCTGGCGGAGGAGCGGAGGAGAAGGCAATTAGCATTGCCATGATTAGATTTGTCATTGAGTCCTCAATTTGGAACTTTGGTTATTGGGAAATTGATAACATTATAATTTAATAGAAATAAATGAGATAGATCTCATTATTTCTTTGTACTACTTAAAACTAACTCGATTACGTCTTGAAGTGCTTCCAAGGAAAACGGTTTGGGAAGATAGTAGTCAGCACCGACATTGACTCCCATTTCCCTATCCTGTAAAGTTTCGCGCCAAGTCCACATAATTATAGGAATATGCTTGAAATGATCGTCGAATTTCAAAAGGCGACAAACTGCAAATCCATTCAGCTTGGGTAGATTGAGGTCGAGAAGGATAAGGTCTGGCTCAAGTAGTCGGGCTTGGTTCAACCCTTCCATGCCGTCGCAAGCAAGCGCTACCTGATAATTTAGACCGGTAAGAAAACGCACAACCATTCAGAGAGTTCCGGATCATCCTAAACAATTAATACATGCGGGGCATGTTTGGCATGGATTGACGGTAGATCGGTTGGTGTCGTGCTTGAAATCGGATTAAACCTTCATGAGAATCTAAAATTATCGAATCGCTGTAAATTAACATATTTACCACCGTTTAGCAAGAAAAGATAATAAACGGAATGAGTCGGTTACTTAGATAAGACGGAATGTTACCTTTCGATTAAATCCTTAGTCTCTACTTAAGACGTGGAGTGGACTTGACCCTATACGCTCATATTGTTATATTTCCCTACTTGATGATAATATGGCGATTACAACAATCACTCTTGCGCCCTTAGCTCAACTGGCAGAGCAAGTGACTCTTAATCACTAGGTTGAAGGTTCGATTCCTTCAGGGCGTACACAATTCCAAGAAGCTTAGGTTTCGCTTTTATCCGAAGACTCGGGAGTGAAGGCTGTCAAATAGACAACTATCACTCCCTTTTTCATTTGAAAAGCCATGAGGCGAGGTATGAATTGGCGAGTAGAAGACATTGCCAATTTTGGCATCAGTCAATCTATCCTAAGAATAGTCCAGCCCAATATCAAAGCGTTGATGGTCTCGCCGATGGATGTTACCCTTCGACAGAACAACATGGCGGTGGTGTTGTCCCGGCTACCAACACGATGGAATAGCGAGGATGTCTGGCTGAAGCAGGCACGTGAAGCTGTTAATCGAGTCAAATCAGAGAAAGGCTCGTTGGTGACTTCGGTCGGGTTATCGGGCTGGGATTACCTTACATGGGTAGCTGGAAATCTTGGTGCGAAGTTATTGGTCATTTTGCCTCCAACTACAGCAGACATAGTGGCTACGTATGCAGAACAAATTTGTAACGATCTCGATATAAAAATGGAACTTACAACAATTGTTGCGCCTATTCCCAATGGAAAATTGAGAAGGGAAGAGGCATTTCGTATTAGAGATTTGCTTGTAACAGGTTTGTCAGATCGATTCATTCCGATTGTCATCAGATCAGGTGGTTACTGGGAAAAAGTCGTTGCGAACGCTGAAAAAGTTGACGATGAATTCCGGGTCGATTACCCCAAAGCAATTATTTCTGCTGATTGGACAAAACACTCAATGTCTGAATGTGGCATGAGCTTTGAGTGGCAGGAACATTTGATACATTTGACTAGAGGAGTTTACGGACCTTGGCGAGGAGAGATGAGTTCCGACTATTTTACGGCATTAACCCAAGAAAAGTCAGGAAATCCGCGCGATGAATTGGCGACGCTAACGTATATCCTGAACAGCGCCATTTTACGCGGGAGTGGCAGTATCATTCGCGGTGGCGACCCGGTATTATCGTTCAGTTCACACGACCCATACCAACTGATGGCTCTCAACCGGTATAATCCGAGACTTCGTGGTGATAGCTTTCAGCCATTTGGAGTAGCTGTTCGTACAGAAACTTTGCAGAGGCTTGGAATCCGACCGGTCATTTATGGCACTGAAACAGAATATAGGTCTCTTTCCGAGATTGATCGTCCTTACTTTCAGTCACGGGGAAGGTCAAACTCAGTAGATCCAAATAATGATTGGAGCCGAGAGAACGAGTCCCGATTGTTCGGAGATCTCGATCTCGACTCAATAAAGGCAGATGTTGTCGCGATAGTACCAACCAAAGCTATCGCAATCGAATTACAAAAGCGATCCGGGTATAAGGTAGTTCATCTATTCGACTAACTACCGGAACACAAATCCATAGAATTTATGTCTCAAACCTCATCAGTATATCTTAGAAATCTTGCAGAAGCAGCACGCCCATACAACAGGCGATTGATCATCGGCCTGATTGCCACTGTTTTTGCTTCAGTAGCGGAATCGTCCTCACCGATGTTGCTCAAGTTTGGTATCGATGCGCTTCAAGCTAGCAAACCCAACTCTTGGTTATGGGGAATTGCCGGATTGATTGTGTTAGTATCGGCAATAGGAGGAATATTTCGCTTTCAGATGCGAGACGTTATCATTGGTGTGTCGAGGTGGGTTGAAGCAGATATACGTGAGAAATTTTTCAAGCATCTGTTGCGATTGCCGCCAGCCTTCTTCGACAAGAACCATACCGGCGATCTTATGGCACGTGCGACGAGCGACGTTGAACGGATTCGTATGGTTGTTGGTCCGGGGCTACTGTACACTGCAAATACTCAACTGACACTTTTCTTCAGCGCAATCATGATGTTCTATGTCGATTACAAGCTGGCGTTGATGCTTCTTTTATTGACCCCACTGGTGGGTGGGGCAGTGCTTTGGATTGCAAGACTTCTTCATAAAGCCAATATGCGCCAGCAGGAAGTATACGGCGAGCTGACGACAGTGGTTCAAGAAAATGTTTCTGGTTCACGGATTATCAAATCGTACGCACGGGAAGATTACGAAGCCGAACGATTTACCGAAGTTTGCAAGCGCTACTTCACGAGAAGTTTGAAGGTTGCTCAACTGCAAGCCTTTATGTTTCCTCTTATCACGTTTCTAATCGGTGTCGGAGTAGCTGGAATCCTTTGGATTGGTGGAACACATGTTGCTGAAGGAAGTATGACGTTAGGAGATTTCATCGCATTTATGGGATATCTTTCACTGATGGCTTGGCCGATGATCGCCATTGGCTGGGTAGTTCACCTTTATCAAGGCGGCTCAGCCTCCAATATAAGACTGAACCAGATATTCGACGTGCCGCGACAGTTTGTGCCTATTGAAATAGATGGGAAGTCGGACAGGAGACGTTCTGAACAGGTTCCGGAAATCGCCTTCGAAGGGGTCAACTTCCGCTATCGACCGGAAGGACCGGATGTGTTGACGGATGTATCGTTTGTTATTCCTTCAGGTAAAACTGTTGCGGTAGTCGGACAGACAGGGTCAGGGAAGAGCAGCGTTGCGAGGCTTCTCGTTCGACTATATGAACCACAATTGGGAAAAATTACCATAGACGGGAAAAATTGGGATGACGTCCCTGTCGAACAATTGAGGGCGGGAGTAGCTTATGTTGACCAAACGCCATTCATTTTTTCGACAGAAATCGACAGCAATCTGCGTCTCGGAAAGCCGGATGCTACGGCCGAGGAAATTGCAGATGCAGCGCATACAGCTTGTTTTGACCGTGATGTTGAGGAATTCCCGGAGCAATACAGGACTATTATTGGAGAGAGAGGGGTGACGCTTTCGGGAGGGCAGCAGCAGCGATTGACGGTTGCAAGGGCACTTTTGATCGACGCGCCAGTTCTGGTTCTGGATGACGCGCTTTCCGCGGTCGATACAGACACTGAGGCAGAGATCATTAGCCGCCTGAAACGATCAAAAACAGTGCGGACGACACTGCTCATTACGCATCGACTTGCTGCCGCAGAAGCTGCCGATTTTGTCGTTGTGCTGGAAAAGGGCAAGATTGTCGAATTTGGAGCGCCGGAAGACTTGCTGACTTTGAACGGGGTCTATGCCGAAATGTACAAACGCCAACGACTCTCAGAAGAAATCGAGGCGAGTACATAATGAATAAAGCAATACCAGTCAATACAAAGTCTGATGCAACAAAGGGTGCGCCTGACGATAGCGTCATCGGTCAGGCATACGATTCCCGGTTGATGAAGCGTTTGCTCGGCTACTTGAAGCCGTATTGGGTTGCTGTCGTGGGAGCAGTTACTCTCCTCCTTGTCGCCACAGCTGTCGAACTTGCAGGGCCATTGGTTATCAAATACGGGATCGATCACTATATCGCGAATGGCACAACAAAAGGACTTGGTGACATAGTGCTACTGTTTGGGGCGTTGCTGGTCGCCGGGATGTTCATTCGATATTATCAAGTTTACCTCACGTCCTGGATCGGCGAGCATGTGGTTCTTGACCTAAGAACCAAACTCTACAATAAATTGCAACGCCTCGATATCAAGACCCTCGATTCTCGGCCTGTCGGCTGGTGGATGACAAGGATTACCAACGACGTGCAGACATTGAACGAAATGTTTTCAGGAGCTGTCGTTTCGGTTTTTGGTGACCTTTTCATGCTATTCGGGATTGTTCTGATCATGCTTTGGATGAATTGGAAGCTGGCATTGGTGACTTTTACTGTCCTACCATTACTGATTTGGGTCGTTTCAGAGTTCAGAAAAGCTGTACGGAATCAGTTCAGGATAATCCGTGAGGCGATTGCGAAGCTTAATGGGTTTGTGCAGGAGCATATCAGCGGTATCCGCACCGTGCAACTTTTTGGGCGAGAAAAGGATGTCGTCAGGCAATTCGGGGAGTATAACGTCGAGTATCGAAATGCGTATATCAAAACAATTCGATATTATGCGCTCTTTTTTCCAGCAGTAACATTCCTCGCATCATTGTCAACTGCGCTGATCCTTTTGACGGGTGGGTTAATGATAAAAGCGACGATTCTGACATGGGGTGGATTGGTCGCCTTTATTCAGTATGCCGAACGTTTCTTCAGACCGATCAGGGATTTAAGTGAGCGATATAACATCATGCAGGCGGCGATGGCAGCGGCAGAACGAGTCTTCTGGCTTATGGATCATGAGATTGAGATTGGTGAAAAGGCTCAGGTCAATGTGCCACCTCAAACAAAAACATCTGTTGTTGGTAAAATTGACTTCGAAAATGTCTCGTTCGAGTATAAAGCCAACGAGCCTATCTTAAGAGATATCAGCTTCACGATTGAGCCGGGTACTACGGTAGCTGTTGTTGGTGCCACTGGCGCTGGTAAGACGACGCTGATTAGCCTCATGATGCGTTTTTGGGATGTGACATCGGGGAGGATATTGCTTGACGGCAAAGACATTTGTGAATATCCGGTCGGCAAATTGAGGCAGTCCTTTGGGGTCGTGTTGCAGGATACCTTCCTGTTCAGTGGAAGTGTGGCGTGCAACGTCGGTCTTGGCGAGCCTTCTCGAGATCGTGACGTGATGAAGAAAGCTCTCATTGAGGCGGAAGCGTGGTCATTCGTCGAGAAGTTGCCAAATGGGATCGACGAGCCAGTAGGCGAGCGGGGGGCTATGCTATCAGGGGGGGAGAAACAGTTGCTTTCTATCGCCAGAGCGATTGCTGCGAATCCGCCCTTGCTTTTGTTGGATGAGGCTACCGCTGCGGTCGATACAGAGACTGAGCAGAAGATTCAAGCGGCCTTCGACAGGCTGATGGTAGGACGAACGACCCTTGTTGTTGCACACAGACTCTCGACAATACGTAAGGCGTCGAAGATTTTAGTAATGCATCACGGGCGGATCGTTGAGACGGGTTCGCATGAAGAGTTGCTGGCAGTGAACGGACTATACGCAAAACTTTACCGGCTACAATTTGCAGAGGCGGCGTAGTTTTCTAAATTATAAGTATATCCATAAACTTAGCCCTATAAAAGAAGAGCCGTCATGACTTCATTGGAAGTTATGACGGTTTCTTGCTTTATTGGGTTAATCTAAATCTCTGCATCAGGTGTTTCAATCACCTGTTGGGACAATTCCGGCATTTTCTATCATGATGACGACGGTTCGTTCGAGGGCTCGCGTTCGATGAACAACCCCTTTGGGGATCGTGATGCCCTGCTTTGGGGTTAATTCGACGGTTTTGTCTTCTAAGTCAAGCAGTAGCTTACCTTCAAGCACATAGAAAAACTCATCGTCGTTGTCATGCTTGTGGAAGTGAAATTCTCCGAGGAATACTCCTAAACGGACGACGCTGCCGTTGACTTGTGTGAGTGTTTGATTGAACCACTGTTCTTTAACTGCGTCGCCCTCAGCGCCGATATCGATTAATTCAAGGTGGCGATGTCTGATGTCAAGATTGATATTGTAGGGTTGGGTCGGTGTCATTGTATCCTGCTGGAAGTAAGGGAAGAGGACGTTATCGTCTAGTTTTCACTATAATAAACCAAATATTTTCATTGCATGCAATGCATTTGCTGCGACAATGCGCGATCGGTGATGCAGTATATGCGCACGGGACCACACCCATGCGTGTTTTTGAAATCGTAACAAAGTATCAAACGGAGTGATGTTGTTATGATAAGTCAAGATCGGCTTGCAACAAGGGTTTTTAGGAATCAGGCGTGATTATTGCTTGGACTATGACAGCCTCAGATTGTACAAAATGATAACAATCAGAGTCCGTTCGATATCCGATATTACATCAGCTCTGGAATCTTGCTATGCTACTGCGCGTACTTCTCTTTGGATTACTCAGTTTTGCCTCTGTGGCAAGGGCCGAGGTTGATTCTCTCCGATCTTTTCTTTATGGTGCTGAAGGTTTTGACCTAAACTGGCATCATACTTTTGTCAAAGATTCCAATTCGGATGATATGATTTTCGTTCGTGAAGAATACAACGAAGAACATGGCCTTGTCAATCATCTAATGAAAATCACTCCAGAAGGTGATCTCGTTTGGGATCATCCATTGCATACGGGAGGATCAAGCTTTAACATTCAGTCATTGATTCAAACCTCTACCGGGCAGTACGCAATGCTTGGAGGTTCTCCGTTGCAAGGTGTGAATTGCGACTTACAGCTAATATTAATGAATGAAGATTCAACCATATCCATGGTGAAATCAATTGCCAATGAACCTACCGATCACGGGTTTGCTCAAACGGAACTACCAGATGGCGGGATGGCATTGGCGGGTTATTTTGGCAGAGGTGATGGAGCAGATCTTGAGTTAGATTTTTGGCTGATCCGGCTTGATTCAGAAGGGTTTGAAGTCTTTTCCGAAACTTACGGATCTCAAGATTGCGACGAAACTTGTCATGATATCGCGCTAACAGTCGATGGTGGATTTCTTATGGCGGGTATTGCTGGGCAGAATGGCTATTTAGTCAGAACGGACAGAAATGCTGATACCTTGTGGACAAAGATAATCGACGGATACGATAATCTTTACATTTCATCAATTCTCGCGACGGATGACGATTGTTTTGTGCTTGCCGGAAATGCAACAAATGGAAACGATATCGACGGTTGGATTGCACTTATCGATAGAGACGGGATATTAATATCAGTTAGGCTTATAGGTGGTGGTGCCATTGACAAATTCGGAGATATCATTCGAACGATGGATGGAAAATACGCTCTTGCGGGTTCTAATCAATCGGTTGATGAAGAATATGGAGATTTTTGGCTTACCAAATTTGAAACGAACCTGGATTTGATTTGGTCGGAATCTTTCGGAGGAGATTTGGGTGAGGAAGGTAAATCTTTAATCCAGGCAAGTGATGGCAGTTTTGCGATAATTGGTAGCACAACATCGTTCGGTGCAGGAAATAGCGACGTGTGGGTAGTCGAAACCACGCCGGATCCAGACGCATATAGTTCCTTCACTATTAACATTGACAGGGGCTGGAATTTTATTTCCTCACCCTTACCAGTTTACTCATTGACGATGCCAGAGGTTTGGGAAAAAGTCGTCTATGCAAATCACTTGATGTTAGTGAAGGATCAAATTGGCAACTTTTATGCCCCACAGTTTGGATTTAATGCTATTCCGAAGTGGAATTTTCGTCAGGGATATTCGGTGAAGTTGTCCAGTGCAGATTCTCTTGTCATTGCAAGCCATGAGATTCCTTCAAATACTCCAATTCCACTGCGCGAAGGGTGGAACATTGTTTCATATTTGCCAAAGGAATCGTTGCTTGTCCAAGACGCACTTCAGTTGTTAGGAGACGACCTTATAATGGTCAAAAATGATCATGGTGATTTTTTTGATTTTCGAAGCGGATTTTCAAATATGCCGTTACTTACTCGCGGGGAAGGTTATAGCCTTCGATGCGCCAGAGAAACCGACCTTGTTTGGAGCAATAACTTCATCGAATGTCTTCGCGAACCCTCCAAAGAGCAAAAGATAACCGTCCATTTTCCTACAACAGAACCGACAGGTAGCGATATGAGCATTATCGTCGATGGTAACATGTATGTAAATGGCGAATTGGGAGCTTTTACCTCTGATGGAATCATTTTGGGGGCAGTTAAGTTGGTCAATGGCGAGAGATCAGGCATGGCGGTACGGGGAGACGACGTTACCACCTTCGAGAAGGATGGAGCTTTAGAAGGGGAGAATATCACATTCCGAATATGGAATGGTAAGGCTGAGTTTGATATTTCGGCAAAATGGTCCAAAGGCAACGGCAGTTACCAAAAAGACGATCTGGCATTAATCTCGCTCGAAGAGTTTTCATCGACCGTCGAGAGCTTTTGTGTTGATTCATTTTATCCGAATCCATTTAACGGTACCATCAAATTCAGCTATTCGCTTCCGTCCGAAGGATTGACGACCGTTCAAATTGTC
This sequence comes from Caldithrix abyssi DSM 13497, assembly GCA_945865405.1. Taxonomy (GTDB): domain Bacteria; phylum Electryoneota; class AABM5-125-24; order Hatepunaeales; family Hatepunaeaceae; genus CAMBDS01. The sequence goes on along the minus strand of CAMBDS010000025.1, from coordinate 560 downwards.
AACGCTGTTGGACAGTTGGTAGCGACATTGAAAGATACTGAACAGAGTGAAGGCGAACAAATGCTGATATGGTCTGCCAACGCACTTCCATCAGGCTCCTATTTTGTTAGGATAACTCACAATGGCGCGTCGGTCATGAGTGAGGTGAAGCTTATCAGATAAAGTTTGTCGAACACTTAGCCCTGATTGAGAACTCGAGCAGAATCTATTCAAAGAGAGGTTCAGCTCGAGTTTTTTTTAGCTAAGCAATAACGTATATTGGTGAAAATATTCTGGAGAAATACGAATGTACAGCAATCTTGCCAAAAAAGTGGCGTTTTACTTCGCGTTTGCCTGGGTCGCTTACGGTTTTGTTTCGACGCTTAAAGGACATGCCGGGATAGAAAAAGCGTTAATTAAAGCTGTTATGCCGGGTGGACTGTTGTTGATTGCGGCGATTATAGCATACTCAGCGCCGAGGGTTGGGTCTCTGATGATCATCGGGCTTGGTGCGCTGATGTTCTTTTTTGTGAAGCAGGAAACCGTGATTAAATCGGTAATTGTTTCGGTTCCGTTGATAG
>CAMBDS010000024.1 GCA_945865405.1 Caldithrix abyssi DSM 13497 | reverse complement strand
TCGCGTTCTTCTTCGGGCTTGCCGTCCTGGTCGTCATTGGACGTTGCCGCCGACTCTTCATCAGCCGAGCCGTCGGTTTCTTCGAGAAACGGGTTTTCCTCCAGCTCAGCCTGAACCCGCATCTCCAGTTCGAGGAGAGGCAGTTGGATCAGTTCCGAGCGGAGTATCTGTTGCGGCTGAAGGGTCAGCTCCTGCCGCATCCGTTGTTCGAGTCTTAAGCCTTGCAAGTTGTGTTAGTTAGAAAGTTGTAAGTTAAAGGTTGTAAAAGTATTTATTCCTTAAAGTTGGATCCAATGGAAATCATCACAATTCATCGATCAATTTGATCTGCTCCAACAACGCTGTCCGATAATATTTAGCAACTTCGCTTGACCTGTCAGCAATGGACTGAGAGGCGGTTTCTCCCGGATATCGAAAATCACTTGCAGCATGGGTCAACAGTCTTAAGTCATTGGCTGAAGCGTGCCAATTTGGAACATGTGTCGCAATAATCCGACTCAAAACTTCCAGATTATGTGTTTTAGGTGGATTTTCGCCAAGTCCAACAATGATTCCCTTCATGAGCTTTTCTATACATTGTTGATAATGATAGCATATAGCATCAAAATTGGCGTTTACCCCTACCAAAGACTCGCGTTCGGCGGTTTCAAAATCCCTTTCAGCTTTGGAGATCCATTCAGAGACAATCTCATTCATAAAGGACCTTACCTCTATCAAGGGCTTCTCGCAAAAGAGGGTCGCCAAGCTTATATCGTCGCACAACATCCTCTGGGCGACGAACGACTATGTCAACCGAAAACTCTGGATTTAGACGATTGAGGATTTCTTGCGATTTCCAGAACGCCTCACCCTCGAATGGCATGATGACCAGAAGATCGACGTCCGATTCTGCAGACGGCTTGCCGTAGGCGTATGAGCCGAAAAGAATGACCCGCTCAGGGTGGAACTCCTGTGCGATGCGCCGGGATAAGGACAGTATGCTATTGCGATGGATCATTGTTCTTTAAATTTGAAGGAATTTAGTAGCTCTTCAGTTTCCGATACCCGCCGTGCTTCGGGATAAGGATTGTTTTCCAACCTATCATAAACACACGTCTTGTCATTCAGATCGAATGAAGCAATTGAAGTCCTTATGCTCTACCTCGATTCCGACTAGATCTTCAGTGACTATGAATCCGATTCCTGCTGTTCGTGGAAACTCCTCTCTAAATTGAATCATGTCATTTTCAGTTGGAACGATCAGGGCAGCTATATTATCATATTCAAATACAAAATCGTCTCTAATTCGCCATTCACGTTCAACCATCCAGTCCAAGGTCGTATCAGGTCGATTAACTCCGCCAAACCTGTACTTCCCATACCTTGGCGCGAATGGCATCAGTAGATGTAAATACTCGTTTGGGAACGACAATTCTTTTTGGTAATCTCGCTGGTATGGATAAAGACATTCCGCAAATCGATTCATCAGAACAGCATCAACATACCATACAGGGCGTGCGTTAAGCCTGTATAAAGTCTCCTTCGAAAATAGTAAACCCCAGCGGCTATACCTCTTAGAATGTTGAAGTAAGGAATTTGGAATGCACTCAGTAAAGCAGACACATCTTGGAGACTGCTGTTTCTGATACTGCTGTCCCATATAATGGAGAAAACTACCCCAAATTACTGGGTTTGCGTCTTCCGTAAGTATTGAAACCAGTCGGGAGCGAGGCTCATGCAACCTGCCCTTCAATGCAAGTGCGTTATCCCTTGTAGGATCTCCAAATCCAACAAGTGGCTTAGGTCGACCAGTTAAATGCCAAAGATACTCAGAGTGATCCGGGTAATCTCGATCATTCAGAACGCCGTATTGCGCGCACAATTTTATTCCTCAATTGTTCGTTGACTATTTCCCTTAAGTCTTTCTATTCCATTCCCGTAGTGCCCCGAATCGTATTCGACAAGCAAAAAACTCCTTCCAATCCTCTTCGAAGCCATTCCTGTGGACATGCTTCCAGCATATGGATCAAGGACTAAATTTTTTCTTTTTGTAGATTTTTCAATCATTTCTATCTGAATAATTACAGGCTTTGAAGTTCCGTGAGTATGCACAGTATTTGGAACCTTGCTGAAAAATTTGACTGCGCTTTTTGTAGAATCGCGCTTGAAATACACATTCGGCTGCCTCTTCCCGTTCAGCTTCCGCCCCTTATCCCCCTTGCACCCAAAAATCACCAGTTCATGCTGAGGCGCGTAGTTACCCTTCAAGTCCCCCGACCCGTGATTGTTCTTTACCCAGACCAGCATGTTCTTGTAGGTCAGATAATGCCGCATATCCTTCTGCTTAATCTGCTCAATCTGCTGTTCCATCTGTCGCTTCATTTCCCCCACTATCCCCGGAAACGTCAAATGGTCGCACCAGCAGTAAAAGTGCGCTCCCGGCTTCAACACCCGCGCCGACTGCTCTATGAAGTAGGGCAGGTCGAAGTCAGACTCGAGGATCTTCTTCACCTTTTCATGCTTCACTGGCCTGTTCGACTGGTAGTCCTTATACGGCGGATCAGTGATAATCAGGTCAATCGAGTTGTCCGGCAACGACTCAAACACCAACCGATTGTCGCAGTTGAAGATCCACCCCTGATCGAGCTTTTCGACTGGCGCATCGACTTTGGCAAGCGCAAGCTGCAGTTCTTCGGGAAGGCTCAATGACTCAATTCACCTCGAGCCAATTTCGATTCATATTTATCGAGATCTTGCAAATATGAGTCCATGCCCGTTTCGGCAAGATTGGTCATTTCGAAATTCCAAACGGTCTCAGCATCAACCAAATCGGGTGATTTAAATCGCTCCTCCAATTCGGCCGCGAACTCATCAGTCAGTATTTCATCTTCATCAAGATCCTCTTGAACAACATCGCGAATCGTCTCGCGAAGCTCCTCTACAGTCATATCGGCAACTCTGTGTGACATTTCAAATCCTTTCATTGTCACCTTTCCAACCTGAACTTCTCACCCAGATAGAGCGTCCGCGCCTCTTCGTCCTGAGCCAGGAATTCTGCGTCGCCCGACTTCAATATCTTCCCGTCAAACAGGAGATACGCTCGATTGACGATGGAGAGCGTTTCGTGGACGTTGTGATCGGTAATCAGAACGCCGATCCCCTTCTGAGAAAGGCTCTTGACAATCTCCTGAATGTCATTGACTGCAATCGGGTCGATCCCGGCGAACGGTTCATCTAATAAGATAAAGCTCGGGTCGGTTGTCAAGGCTCTTGCTATCTCAACGCGACGCCTCTCCCCTCCTGAAAGCGTATTCGCCTTGCTTTTACGTAGTTTGGTAACGGAAAATTCTTCCAGCAATTTTTCCATCTTCTCAATGCGCTGAGCTTTCTTAAGCGGCAGCATCTCAAGAATCGCCATCAGATTGTCCTCGACCGTCATTTTACGAAAGATCGACGGCTCCTGCGCCAGATAGCCAACCCCAAGCCTTGCTCGTTTGAACATCGGCATTTTCGTCAAGTCGGTATCGTCAAGGAACACCTTGCCGGCATTGGGCACTATCAAGCCTGTGATCATGTGAAAAGTGGTTGTCTTTCCTGCACCATTTGGCCCTAGCAATCCGACAATTTCACCTTTATCAACATAAATCGAGACATCATTGACAACTTGACGTTTGCCAAAAGTTTTGGATAGTCCATTCGCGCCAAGTCTCACAATTCCCCCCAACCTATGCCGTCCATCTTCTTTCCATCGACATCGTTCACGTTTGGTGGTTCCTGCCCCGGTGGATAAAACGCTCCTGAGGTCTGCCCCTCCAGCAGGATTTTAGTTGTTTTCTTACCCAAAATGTCGAGCTGAATCAATTCTGCCCCCGCTATATTCACACCCTGATATCCATTTTTAGAATCAAATACATAATACCACCCCTCAGCGTCTCCCTTCGCAAGAACAACGCGGCTACTATCGTCCAACACCTCAAGCGTCAATTTCCTGCCAGCCAATCGGTTGCGGCGTTTGTCTCCCTCATAAGCTGGTGAAAGGGCAACTCCGTTCCCCAACACCTCGATAACTCTTAGCTCGCGCTTGTCGTATTTCAAATCGATCAAATCGCCTGTCAACTCATCGGCGCCACGCCAAATTAAAGGTGCGCCCTTTAGACGGGTCTGGTTCGAGTCCGGCATATAAAACAGGCTGTCGGATACCGCAAGTATATCTCCCCTTGTCAGCTTAACGTCCCCATTAAAAGTAGCCGAGTTATCTTTTCGGCTGAATGAGAGTCTGTCTGAAGTGATTAACAAGGTGTCGTTGCCGTCATCTCCTCGTTCCGGTCTGACATATTTTGCGTTCCCCTCCACCCAACCTGACGAGTCATTAGTCCGAAACTGACCATAGTCTCCCGTTATCCGTGATGTATCGCGGAAGATATCGATAATTACGTCATCGAAAAGCTCAGCCGTCCGATTAAAATCGGTAAAATGAGCCGACTTGCAGCGAATGCGGATACTGTCGCGTGCATTAATATCAACGGATCCTTGGGCGTCGAAATTTCCGCTTCGCTCGTCATACTCTACACTTTCAGCCCGCATTGTTCTTTCTGGATCAGTTAAATAAACAGACCCAGTCAAAGTTACCATGCCAAGATCCGGTGCATAGATCGCCTGCTCCGCTCTGATCGTCGTGCCCGCCCGTGTCACCTTTACGTGACCCACCAACTCCCTGACGTTATTCCTGCTCCGTAACGTATCGGCATGCTCCAGAACGATCTTGTCGCTTTGAGCCCCTTTATTGCGAATTGCCGCAAGAAGCAATAGGCTTCCCGCCAGAACCAGGCTTATCTGTAATAGTCTATTCACTCTTTGTCGTGTCTCGCTCAAGATTTCGCCACGTTGCGCCACTTGTATTCTTTATTTCCCAATCTGTCAAATCGGGTGCAGCAGTAAACCCATAGCCCGAAAGACTATCTGTTGGTGACGTGATTGTCACAAAGCCATCGGACGTGATCCGCCCTACTTCAGGACTATATTGGATCTCGTCCCCCCGCAAAACTGTTCCAGAATCAGAAACAATAATCACATGGCCTCGCGCAACCAATTTGTTCGATCCTTCGACAACTTCTCCTTCATCAGAGGTCAATACCCCCGCATGTTTCCCGAATGTGTCAAACATATCCGCACGAATGCCACCATCGACAATCAACATGCTTTGCGACTCAAACCTCGACATGTGAGGTGCCACCAGCGTCAATCTCGGCCTGTCTTCAATTGTTAATCTGACCACCGCTTGAAATAACTCCTGATCGGGAAAGCCCGTGCCTCCTTCGAATGCTACTACCGGAACATTGCTCTCTTTTTTGCTACATCCGGAAAGAACCCCAAAGAGCAACAATACAACAATTTGAAGTATCATTTTAGTTATAATTAAGTTCATAGTCCAGCGAATGTCTTTAACACAGAATCCCATTCCCCTCGAGCCTGAACGACAAGATCGATCAATTCACGCACCGCTCCGTGACCACCTTTGCTTGTCGATACCCAATCGGCATTCTGAGCAACAAATGGATAAGCATCCCCTGGCGCGGCACCAAGTCCTACGTACCTTATTACCGGAAGATCGAACAGATCGTCCCCCATATAAGCCACTTCTTCCGGATCCAAATTAAATTTGGCAGTAATCTCTTTGATCAATTCGAGTTTATTGGTAAATCCCTGACGTAATTCTTCTATTCCCAACTGCTTGGCGCGATACTCGACGATTGGTGTCAAAAGCCCGGTAATAATCGCGAATTCGATTCCGAGCTTGCGAGCCATAACTACCCCGAACCCGTCGCGAATATCATACGACTTCGATTCAACTCCGGTATTCGTCACATAGACACAACCATCGGTAAACACTCCGTCATTGTCAAGCACAATCAACTTGACTCTTGATGCCTTCTGGATAACTTCCGGGCTGATTTTCTGCTGATTCAAGTATTCCTCTAAGACTGGCCTGTTCTTTGCACTATCAAATTACAGCAACCCAAGCCTTATGTCAACTCGTGCGCGGTCTATATTGATGCAAGGTGGGCTTCTGCCATCTTCTCTTGACTACGGCACAAAGAAGCAGTATATTTAGAAAGCATTAATCCAACAATGCGCGCATAATCTGCAGTTCGATCCGTAGAACCTATCAGGCAATCTTAAGGAGGAGATAAATTGAATCGAAGAACTACCGTTAGAGCAATCACAACTCATCAACGCGATGTCCTCAGTTTCATCAGCGACCATTCCGCCCAATTCGGCTACCCCCCTACCCTGCGCGAAATTGGCTCTAAATTTGAAATTGGCTCAACCAACGGTGTTCGCTGCATTCTCGCTTCTCTTGAAAAGAAGGGATTCATCCGCCGCAGTCCCAACCTCTCTCGAGGCATCGAAATCGTGGGTGCATCGAAGCGAACAGGCGGAACCGTCCCCGTACCAATTATCGGAAGAGTTGCCGCCGGAATGCCGCTGTTAGCTCTCGAAAACCTTGAAGGCGACATCCTGATCGACCGCGACTACTTCCCTTACACCGATGGATTTGCCTTGCGTGTCAAAGGACGGTCGATGATCGACGCCGGGATAATGGACGGCGACGTCATTCTTGCCCGACCCAATCTGCCGGTCGAACCGGGCTCGATTGTCGTTGCACTAATCGGTGAAGAAGCGACTGTGAAAAGATATTATCCGGAAACCGACAGAGTTCGCCTCGAACCAGCAAATCCCATGTTTGGCCCAATATTAGTCGATCACGACACCCCCGGCTTCATCATCGCAGGCAAGGTCGTCGGCCTATATCGTCGCTACTGATCGGTTGCACCAAACCATAACTTGTTTCACGTTCGCACAGTGCGTATATTGCCTTTTCCACTCGAATTGGTAATCTTCAAGATAATTTGAGCGGACAAACTTTTCAATCCGGGGTTTATGCATGAGCAGGGTACCTGCTGAGGTAATCGGTATCACTGTAGCGCCGCCTTATCAAGGATATTTGTTGATTCTTCGTGAGATACGCGGAATTCGCTGGTTGCCGATTTTTATCGGTCAACCTGAAGCGCAAAGCATCTCTGTCCTCCTTAAGAAAGCGAAAACCATCCGACCGTTGACCTTCGACATGATAGGCTCTCTCGTTGCATCTGCTAATCTCGCTGTCGAAAGTATCACTGTGACAGACCTCAGAGAAGAAACTTTTTTCGCCGAAGTAGCTATCATTAACGAGCGAGGCGAACGCGGCAAAATCGACGCCCGCCCATCGGATGCTGTTGCCCTCGCGCTAAAATCCCATGCTCAGATATTTATCGAAGAGAGAGTACTCATCGAGGCTGGCAAAAACGAAGAGATTACCCTCGCCGAGGTCGACCTTCAAGATGAACTGCGCAAATTAAACAAAGATCTCCAACTCGCGGTTGACAAAGAAGCTTATGAAGACGCCGCCCGCATCAGAGACCAAATTCGTGCGCTTCAAAAGGAAACCGGCGGAACCCGAGCTACCGTTTAACACCACACACCAGGAATTTCGCAACCCATGAGTCCGGACGAACGAACCCAACAGAAAAATACAATCCTTTTCTCTCAACTTGTAATCTCTCTTCATAGTGCCGCGATGCACTATCTCGGTAAACTGGTTGACCCGGTTCATGGTCAGGCAGAAATTAATCTCGACCAGGCGAGGGTGACTATCGATACTTTGGATATGTTGCGCTATAAAGCCAAAGGTAACCTGACAAACGAAGAATCCCGCCTTCTCGACCAAATTCTCTCGGACTTGAAGTTAAACTATGTCGATGAGACCACTCGAAAAACAGATGCTAAGCCAGTCGATTCCACTCCTGAACAAGTCGATGCTCCAAACGCCACTTTGTAGCCAATTCTAATTTATTTCGAACAAATCTTAATGTAGTGATCTATTCGTTCGTATAATTTGCTGATAGTCACCTGATCGCTAAAGCGATTTCAACAGGAAAAGTATTATCAAACCCATTTTCTACAATTATTTACAAATTCACAAAAGCCATGCGAAGGTCGGAGCTATTTTCAGCCACGACATCAGCCAGGCAAAAAAGACGACGGGAGGATCTCATGATTCGCAAACTTACTAATCTCCTCAGCGCCGCCCTAATTTTGGCGACTGTTGCAAGCTCTGCATTCGCTGATCGGTCTTGGGTCGGTTGGTTGCCGGAAGACGGCGTTGCTGTCCGGCAGGGATACCATGTCGAATGGTATCGCGGCGGTGAAGGTCGATATGCCGGCAACAACGCCGGCGAAGTCGCCTTTGTCTGGTCAGATTGCCGGAACGGTGACCGTGGCGTTTACCTCGAGGTTATCGACCCCAACGGCAACAAAAGATATGGCGAAAACGGCTTGAAAATTACCGACGCCATAAATCGACAGGAAGATCCACAGGTCTGGCCCTCAAGTGACGGCGGCTGGTATGTCGGCTGGGAAGATTTTGACGCCGACACACTTGGCGACATCTACGCGACCAAGATTGACAGCGAAGGTCGTCGAGTTGAAGGCTGGGGCGGTGAAGAAGGAGTCTCCGTCTGCATTTGGGACGGCGTCCAGTTCGATATTCGTATCGTTGACGACGGTGAAGGTGGCTGTATCATCGCCTGGATCGACCAGCGTGGTGGTGACACGGCTGACCTTTACGCTCAGCACATCCTTGCCGACGGAAGAATCGATCCCGAATGGCGTGTTGGTGGAATCCCAATCGTAACCGCTGAGAGCGCTCAAAACAGCCACACAGCCGATGCCGATGGTGTCGGAGGTATGATTATCGGCTGGCGTGACGGTCGTGAAGCCCAAAATTTCGACATCTGGGCACAGCGAGTCACTCCATCAGGGCAATTACTCTGGGGTGCAGGGCAGGGCATTCGCGTCTGCGCCGAAGCGCACAATCAAGAGGCTCCCAAAGTCTGCCCCGACGGCGCAGGTGGTGCTTTCTTTGTCTGGGTTGACGACCGTAACCTCGATGCTTCCGGCAAAGACCTCTTCACTCAGCGTGTGACTGCCGACGGTCAATTGCTTTGGGCTCAAAACGGCGAAGCTCTAAACACCGTCGCTCGCGAACAGTCCGAAGCACGAATTGTGAACAGCGCAGTCGGCGAAGCAATCATCGTCTGGGGTGACTACCGCGCCGATGGGCAGACTACCGATATCTACAGCATGCGCATCAGCGGTGCCAATCGCCTGCGTAAAGAGTGGGACCCGCCCGAAGGCGTTCCCGTTGCCGTTGAGAACAACAACCAACAGCAGGCCCGTCTTTACCCTGATGGACAAGGTGGTGCCTACTATGTCTGGGAAGATGAACGTGAACATGGTTACCCGGAAATCGACATTTGGGCACAACATATTAACCGTGCCGGTCAACCCGTTTGGCAGGTCAACGGAATCCCAATCTGTCGGGCTGTCAACACACAGAACGCCCCGCTTGTCCGCAGACTTGGAAACGGCGGTATGGTTGTTGCTTGGGGCGACTATCGCACCGGTAGTCAGGAAATCTGGGGTCAAACAGTTAGCTCACAAGGCGAAATTGGCCATCAAGTAAATGGCTTCCCCACCGTCGAAGGCATCGGCGGAAATGCCACCAAGCCCAAAGGATTCGCGCGTGAAGACGGTTCGATCACTCTTTACTGGCTTGACGGCAGATATGGTGGCAACGGTCAGATTCCATTTATCCAATCTATCAGAAATGGTGCAGCGGCTCCTGAGACTCTCTTTGCGTTCAACGGTATTCCTGCAATGGTAGGCACTGAAGGTGGCGGTATTAACCCCAACGCATGTGCAGGTGCTGATGGCAGTACGATTATCGTTTGGGAAGACCATCGATTAGGTGAGATTTACGCTATCTATGCTCAGCGAATTTCCCAAAATGGTGAACTCTTGTGGGGACAATCCGGTATCAAAGTTGCCGACTATTTCGACGAACAGAGCTTCCCGTATGTCCTTTCTGATGAGCAAGGCGGTGCTTATGTCGGTTGGCGCAGTGCAAGTGCAGAAGGTGACAATAACGTATTTCTTCAAAGGCTTAACGCCGCAGGCGAGAGACTCTGGGGAAACAACGGAGTAACTCTCGCTTCTACCGAATCTGATGAACAGATCGAGCAGATGATTTCGGACGGGGAGGATGGATTCGTTGTCACTTGGATCAAAAGCACCCTCGACTTGGAAGATTTCCAATGGGATGACAACATTTGGGCGAATCGCGTCAACTCAGACGGTGCTGGATCATGGGGCGAAGGTGGTAATGGCATACCGGTCGTCAGCACTATTGGCAGACAGCGTACCTCAAAGATTTCGAGGCATCCTTTTGGATTCATGGCTGTCTGGGTTGATGGTAGAGACGATTTAGGTGATGGCCAACCCGGCAACGATATTTATGGTCAATTCATCAAACCGAATGGCGAAATTGCCTGGGTAACTAATGGCTGGGTACTCGTCAATGTCGATGAACATCAGGATAATCCCGATATAGCCGTGGAGATGCAGACAGGCAAGGTTTGGCTCGTTTGGGAAGATCACCGTAATATCAACAGCGCCAAACACATCGATATCTATGTTAACAAGTTCATGCCGCCCCAACGTCCCGATGAGCGCTTGACGATGTTGCTCGCCGACTCAGCAGGCCATACCGACTACGGCAGAAAACTTGTCTCACTCGCCTACAACCAGCTTAATCCGTCAATCGTTCATGATGGACAGCGAGGTGCCTATGTCGCCTGGTCTGACTTCAGAACAATCGGTATCCACTCGGATATTTACGGGATCCATCTCGATCCATTCGGGAGACCATACCGCGGTTGGGACTTGCATGGCAACATCATCTCCAGCGCTTTCCATAAGCAGGAAGCTGTACAACTTATCAACTTCACTCCGACTGGCGAAGCAGGAGCGGTAGCGCTCTGGGAAGACAAGCGTTCCACTGGTAAGGAAGAGCTATCGAACGTTTACATTCAGCTTCTTGAACCGGCACCGCTTGCAGAAGGTGAATCGAACAGACCCCTTCTCCCTGCAAATTTCGCAATCGAGTCTGTCGCACCAAATCCGTTCAACCCGACAGCAAGGATGCTGTTCACATTAGCAACAGCAGCCGATGTTCGTATCGGGTTGTATGACATTTCCGGAAGGCTCGTCCTCGATTACGGTTCAGAATACCGAAATGCAGGTCGACACACAATCCTACTTCAAGGTGAAAATCTCTCGGCGGGTAGCTATATTGCCAGGCTTGAAACATCGGCCGGCAGTGTTGAATACAAGGTCCACCTCGTTAAGTGACCTTGACCCGGTATTAATAATAGACAGCCGGGCTACTCGACGAAAACGGGTAGCCCGGTTTTGCATTCCTTTGAGTTTCAATATCGTTCGAGATCACATAATCTTTCGTCGCAGTTATCTGTCAGTTCTTGTGCTACTACTCACTTTGGTGATGTCGGTTGACAAGAGTCTGTCGCAACCTCCGCTCGATCCAGCATTCCACAATATCGACGAATGCATGTCAGAGATCCTCGCTCTCCTTGACAGTGCGTCAGAGATCCTTTCCATTGACACAATCGGCTACGGTGGGGAGCTTGGCAAACCGATCTGGTTGATAAAGATCTCTGATAATCCAGATGAGATTGAGCCGGAACAAGCACTGCTCTTCATCGGGCAGGTTCACGCCGAAGAGGTGATTGGCGTTGAGATTGTGCTTGAATTGATGAGGATTATTGTCGAAAATCGTGACGACGATGCTTTCCGTAGACGAATCGAAGGCTTGGAACTCTATTTTATCCTATCGCTTAACCCCGATGGCTGGGATATTGTTAATCGCAACATAGATGTGACCTTTAGAAAAAACTGTCGCGATAATGTCGGTGACGGGGAATTTCGATATTTGCGTGGTTTGGGTCGCGACACATCTGGCGTAGATCTAAATCGCAATTTCGGCTTGCATTGGGATCGCGGCGATAGCCTCTTTTTCAATAACGGTTTAGACGACGCGCTCAACTATTATCGTGGCCCCGCCCCTTTCTCTGAACCTGAAACACAATGCCTTCGAGACCTGATGCTTGGCCGCAAGTTCCAGTATTCCATTTCCTACCACAGTTCGCGCTCCGGTCGTAACGCAGAATTGGTCATCGGCCCTTGGAGCTGGGATGGAAAAAGACCTCCGGGAGATGGAGCAATTTACGGGCTTGCCACTGCAATAGCCGAATTGATTCCGATGCAAAATGTTAATAATACTTATCTACCTGTTCGGGCAACCTTGCGAGTCGGTCAAGAGCAGGATTGGGCATACCAAGCTGCTGGTTGTATGATGTACATGGTCGAGGTCGGAGCCGATATTCATCCCGATTCTTCTGTAATGACTCAAGTCCGCGATGACAATTTACCAGCAGCCTTTTACTTAATGGACCTTGCCCTTGGCGATGTTCATCCGGCCGGACTTGGTCTTATATCGGTTATTGTTCACGACTCCTCAACGGGAGATCCATTGGCAGCCGAAATTTGGCTTGGGCCCGAGCCTTCGAAAGTGTTGGCTCCGCTAACTTGCGATCCCCTGAACGGTAGATTTGACAGACTTGTAACAGAAGGAATGTACGAGCTTCACATCAAGCACCCCGGCTATCGACCATTTGACCTCGACAGATGTGAGATCGGAGAGGGTGGTAATGTAGTAGTCGATATCTCGCTCTCCAAGCTCCCCACTCACTCCCTCTCCCTCACTCTTCTTGACGATTCAACAGGCGAGTTGATCTCGACAAGAATTTCACTGCTCTCGGACATGGGGAAGATTCATACCGAACATCAAATTGATGGTCACGGAAGTATAGTTTTTCCAGAGGGTTTTCATCGTATGCTTCTTCGGGCAGATGGCTACCTACCGCGTTATTTCAACATTTCGATTGCCAAACCGGAAAGCGACACACTCAGGCTTGTTCGTAATCAGGTAATTTTCGAGGAGGATTTCGACCACTTTGATGGCTGGCAACAAGGGGGCATGGTGGGGGAATGGAGTATCTCCAACTGGGGGGGTCGATCTTGTCTAACTGAAAGCGATACAGGAAGTTACGAAGCAAATTCCTCGCCTTGGTTAATGATCGAAACAGGTGTAATTCTCTCAATGGATTATCCTGCAATGATAGAAATTATTCATATTCCCTACTTTGAACCGGGTGAAGATTTCGGGCGCGTCGAAGCATTCGATGTCGTAAACGGCAGATGGATTCCACTCGTCTCATTTAGCTGCTTTCCCCCGTCAGATTGGGATACAACGTACATTGATCTCACTGGTCTTGGACTTGAAGATGCAGAGTTAAGGCTTCGTTTTCACATAGATACAGATGCAACAGTCGAGGAAGATGGCTGGAATATCGATAAACTGACAATATTTTACGCAACATGTCCCCAGGGAGTTAACCCTGATCATGGACTGCTGCCAACTCCTTTTTCGATGGCGGCATTTCCCTCTCCAACGAATGGCGGAGTAACACTTCTTCTCAATCTTCCGCACCAATTTTCCGGTACACTTAAGCTTTACAATTCTTTAGGTCAGGAAGTTTCTCAACTGCACCAAGGCGCTTTCCCGGTAGGACATATCAGGATGCCGATCGACGCCAAAGACCTCCCGTCCGGCTCATATTTCGTCGAATTTCGACCGAAAGAACTGACAAATTTTCAGGTTAAAACAACTTCATTTCTACTACTGAGGTAAAATCTATTGTGGAAATGACGAAAAGAATTTCACGTTCAACTCTCCAATAATCAATTCCTAAACTCATCAAAAGAGTCAATTATGCTACCAGAATTTCGCAATGAACCGTTCACAGACTTCTCCCGCCCCGAAAATCGCACCGCGATGGAAGAGGCGCTGAAGAAAGTCAAATCAGAATTAGGCAAAAAATATCCGGTTGTCATCGGCGGTGTTAAGACCTTCACGAACGAAACCTTCGACTCTATCAACCCGGGTCGGACGTCTGAAATCATCGGAACTTTTTCGAAAGTTGATCGCGAAATGGCTAATAAAGCCATTGAAACTGCCGCGTCAGCATTCGAATCGTGGAGATTCGTTTCCCCCGATCAACGCGCCCGCTACCTCCTGAAAGCCGCCGCCAGTATCCGTCGTCGCAAGTTCGAGTTCGCCGCAGTAATGGTCTATGAGGTCTCAAAGTCATGGGCTGAGGCCGATGGAGACATCGCCGAAACTATTGATTTCCTTGAGTTCTATGCCCGCGAGATGATGCGCATCGGATCTCCCCAACCTGTCACCTCCTACACCGGCGAAGAGAACGAACTCTATTACATCCCCCTCGGCGTCTGCGCAGTAATTCCCCCGTGGAACTTCCCCTGCGCAATCATGGCAGGCATGACCAGCGCGGCAATTGTCGCTGGCAATACGGTCGTCCTTAAGCCAGCCTCGACCTCACCCTACATCGCCTGGAAGTTCTTCGAAGTAATGGAAGAGGTCTCCCTTCCCGCTGGAGTCTTGAACTTTGTTCCGGGTGATGGCGGCGCAATCGGCGATACCATCATCGATCACCCCAAGACCCGCCTGATCGCCTTTACAGGCTCCAAAGCAATTGGCTTGCGAATTCAGGAACGCGCCGCAAAAGTCAACCCCGGCCAAATCTGGATTAAGCGAACAATCCTCGAAATGGGCGGGAAAGATTTCATTCTCGTTGATGAACATGGCGACATTGAAGCGGCGGCAGAAGGAATCGTGGCGGCAGCATTTGGGTTTCAGGGACAGAAATGCTCGGCTTGCAGCAGGGCGATTGTCCATGAAAAAGTGTATGATGCAATTGTCGAGAAGGTCGTCGCCAGAACCAAGACGCTTAAAGTTGGCAATCCCGAAGAATATGGCGTGTTTATGGGTGCAGTGATCGACTCCAAGGCGCATAAAAGCATCATGGAGTACGTCGAATCGGGGAAGAAAGACGGGCGATGCTTGACGGGTGGAAAGAAAGGCTCCGAAGAAGGCTACTTCATCGAACCGACCGTCATAGCCGACGTCCCCCCCACCGCCAAGATCGCCTGTGAGGAGATCTTCGGGCCGGTGCTGGCAATTATCAAGTGCAAGAGTTTCGACGAAGGAATCGCTATCGCCAACGGAACCGAATATGGGTTGACCGGGGCACTTTACACTAGCAACCGGGCTCACCTTGAACGTGGCAGACGCGAGCTTCATTGCGGGAACCTCTACCTGAACCGGAAATGCACCGGAGCCTTGGTCGGAGTGCATCCGTTCGGCGGGTTCAACATGTCTGGGACAGACTCGAAAGCTGGCGGACGGGACTACCTGTTGCTGTTCACGCAAGCGAAGTCGGTGTCGGAAAGGTTTTAGTGGACGGATATATCAAAAATCGATCACTGAGTCACAGGAGTCTGGAAAGGCTTATTGGATAGTGGCTACGGGCGTGATCGATTTGTGATTTTGGTGTTATTTCGGTCACATTGGTCACAAATAGGGAAAGTGAACCCCGGTTTCGGAGAAACCGGGCTACGTTAGTGTGATTAATGGGTGACACATCGAAAGATCGGTCACTGTTGTGTTATTTAGCAGACAATCAACGCAGACAATATACGACATATTATCACAAAAGTCAAGAGGATTGGACCTATTTCGAGTGTTCCCACCTCTTTTATAAGAACATTTCAAGGAACTTGGGATGAGTACTAACAAAGCTACCGTCGAGAAATTCATCGACGGATTCAACAAGAGCGACCATGTTCAGATTCTGTCGTGCCTGACTGACGACGTCGAATGGCTCATGCCGGGCGGATTTCATCTGTTTGGAAAAGAAGAATTCGATGGCGAAATCGAGAATCCCGCTTTCGTGGGAATGCCCAAAGTGAAGATTACGCGAATGACCGAAGAGAACAACATCGTATGCGCCGAAGGCAGTGTCGAAGCGCAGTTTAAGGCTGGCGGGCCTCTTCACGCTGTTTTCTGCGATGTTTTTGAAATGGAAAACGGCTTGGTTAAGAAGTTGGTGGGTTACCTGGTTCATCTGCCGGAGTAAGGGGTTGACTTCCCATTGAAACAATAGTTGGTTTGCATCAGGGTGAGGACACCCTGATGCAAAAACTGTATGCAGGGCATCCCTCACCTTTGGGACGCCCTGCATTTGCTTTTGGGGTAAAGGATCTATATTTTAAGGGTATGAAAAAACTTCAATTCATAGTTTTTGCCCTGGTTGTGCTGAGTGCGAATGCAAATGCTCAGGAGGGCGAGAACATCGCGCGTGTAGGTTCCAGCGGTATTACCGGCACCTACTATGACGTTAAAGTCTTGAACGATGAGATTGCCTATTGTTCAAACTACTACGGGCTTGTGGTGATGGACATCTCCAATCCGGCAAGGCCGACCCCAATAAACATTTTGCCGACACCTGGTGTGGCTCTTGGATTGGCTTTGCGTGACAGCGTTCTGTTTCTTGTCGATGGATACGCGGGCTTGATTGTTTATGATCTTGCAGATGATCCAAGAGATCCCAAGTTAATCGCCAACGTTGAGCTTCATGATGGGTCGGGTGATATTGTTCTTCATAATGATCTTGCGTTTATCTACCCGAGTAAAGTGCCGGGTAGTTTTGTTTACGTTTACAACGTGTCCAATCCCAATCAACCAGAATTTGTAGACCGGTTTGAGACAGGCCTATGCGAATGTTTTGCCATATATAACGATACCCTCGCTCTCGAAATGAATGTGGATTCTCGTATGTTCATTTGGAACATCGCTGATATTCATGATTGCCACCTAATAGTAAGCTATGACAATCCAAATCCATTGCTTGGACAATTCGCCGCCAAATCTGAAGACGATGTTATCATAATTGGGGACGGTGCTTATGATTTCTCAGATTATGCTGAGCCACGGTTGCTTGGGACATTTGAGGAAGGCAGCTTGAATCTAGGATCCAGCTTTTTAATAAAGGACGATTTGTTTTACAAGTCACATAGCAGACGCTTCATTGTCTATGATATTTCTGATGTTACTAGTCCAAGACAGATACTTAATTTTAGTAAGCCACGTCATGACGAGCACAACAATTTGAGCTATGGCAAATATTTTGACGTGACGGAATCCAAAGCATTTATTGCAGAGCAGACCTACGGACTTTCGATTCTCGATATCTCCGACCTTCAAAATGTGCGGATGACTGGCTTTTACGATCCGCGAGGTAGGTTTGCAGAATGCACCGCAACAGATGGATTTCTCTACGTTGTTGATTGGCTGCCTTGGAACGGGAGTTTTGGATCCTCATATCGTCTCCGTGTTTATTCACTTGACAATCCAACTGCGCCACACCTAGTCAATACACTTGAATTTGAAGATGGAATCTTTTTTCGCAGACCATTTGGTCGCTTAAAGGTGTTCGGTGACCGACTATACACTTCGTGTGACGGAACCGTCAGTGCGTTCTCTATTGAAGACCCCGAAAATCCGGTACCTCTGTTCCGTCACCATTTTAACGACGGCTTCGGCAATGCAGATGATTATGAGATAGATGGCGATATCGTTTTTGGTGTGGCTCGTTGCATCAGGATCTACTCCATTACGGATATTGAAAACCCAGAGATGATCGACGTGGTTGTTCATCAAGAGGATCGAACCAATGGAGGCATTGCCCTTGATGAGCACCATGCTTATGTCTGCGACATTCAAGATGGTCTCGAAATTTATAATCGAGACGATCCCAGAAACTTACAAATTTTGGGTGTGTTGCCGTTCGATCAAGGGGTTTTGGCAGATGAAGTTGTGATTTATGGAGATATCGCCTACGTCGTTACAAATATACCGGGAGTCGGACGAGTCCGAATTTGCGATGTTTCAGATAGAAGTAATCCGCGTTTTCTTAGCACTCTCAACGCGCCATACGGTGTGAAGGCAATTGAAATTGCTGATGATAACCTATACCTATCATGTGGCTATCGTGGAATCTACGCCTATTCGATTGAAGATCCAACCCGCCCCGCATTAATTGGCACCATCGATACACCGGGAAATACTCAGATGGTAGAGGCAAAAGATGGTTACCTTTATGCGGCAGATATGGACGAAATCGGCGTCTACGACGTTGGCGCGATCTCCGGTTGGTGGAATGTTACAGCGTCTGAGGAAAGTCACGATTTTGGCGAGGTAACGACTGACTCAATTGTAACGTGGGAGTTGGTTCTCTCGAATCAAGCCGATAAGATAGTGGTGATCGACAGCCTGTCTTTTACCGGGTCTGGCTTTTGGTGTGATTTAGGAGAAGCGTTAGAGATTGGAGCGGGTAATTCGGCGGCGCTTTATGTTACCTTCAGGCCAGACACGAGCCGGGAGTATGCCAGCGATTTGATTGTTCATTGTGGGCAGAGAAATGTGAGTGTCTCACTTACCGGAAGGGGGGTTCCGAATGGGGTCAAGGATGATGAAGAGGTTGGACAGGCAGGGACGCCTGTCCTCCTGAGTGTAAGCCCAAATCCGTTCAACTCCAGCACGACGATCACTTTCACTCTCACTCCCGGCTTCGGGGAAGCCGGGCTACGCATCTACAACCTTTCCGGGCGGGTGGTGGTGGATTTGATGGACGGGTACGGATATTCGAAAAGAGGAAAAATTACCCCCCCTACCCCCCCTGCAATAGCAGGGGGGGATCGCAGGACCGTTGTCTGGGATGCATCAGATTGTCCGGCGGGGGTTTATCTGGTGCGACTCGAATCGGAATCGAAGGTGGCTGTTCGTAAATTAGTTTTAATGAAGTAGGGCGAACAGAAGGTTCGCCCGTAAGGAATAAGGAGACAGACTGAAGTCTGTGGTACTGGATAAAGGAGACAGACAGAAATGTCTGTTGAAACAATAGCTGGTTTGCATCAGGGTGAGAACACCCTGATGCAAAAACTGTCTGTCGTACTGGATAAAGGAGACAGACAGGAATGTCTGTCCTCCCCATAATTGAAAAATATTGCCAAAACCTAACAACACATCACGCACAAAACTCCCGCCAACGGTCTGGAACAAGATCGAAGCGGAAGCGAATGCTCGCGCCGCAATGGGGCAGAACGTCTTCGCCATTCATGTCGGCGATACGCACCTGCCTTTTCCGAAGGGTCTGACCGAGCCAATCCCAGACGAAGACTATTTGTTTGGAGGGACACCCCCCCCTGCCCCCCCCGCAAGCAGTGGGGAGAATTTAGGACGCCTTGCAAGTGGTGGGGAGAATAAGTCTCACGCTGCAAGCAGTGGAGGAAAAGGCATTGTGCGCCTCAACATGTACTCGGATACCTACGGCGATAAACCGCTCCGTGAGTTGATAGCGCAGAAAGCCGCCTTCAGGAACAACCTGCCTATCGACGGAATCGAAAATGTTCAGGTGACGGCGGGGGCGACTTCGGGGCTGCAAGCGGCGTTCTCGCGGCTGATTGATCCGGGTGCAGAGGTGCTGGTGCTCGCGCCTTACTGGTCGATCCTGAGGCAGGTGGCGGATCAGGCGCACATGAAGCTGGTAGAAGTGCTGTTTTGGGATAAGGCGGCAAGTCATTCTGTAGGACACCCCCCCCTCCCCCCCCCGCAAGCGGTGGGGAGTCATGGGAACTGGTTCGTTGATCCGGCGGAGATACTTGAGCCGTTCATAACCGCAAAGACGCAAGGCATTTACATCAACACTCCGTCCAACCCGACGGGGATGCTGATGGACAGAGCGATGCTGGAACGGATCGGTGAATTTGCGCGAGCCCACGACCTTTGGATATTCTCGGACGAAGCATACGAAGATTTCATCTGGGAGGGCGGCGAGCATGTCTCGATAGGGTCGCTACCGGGGATGTTTGAGCGAACGATCTCAATTTATACGTTTTCCAAGTGCTTCGGGGCTTCAGGGATGCGAATCGGCTACGTCGTCGCGGAGGCTTCAGTCGTTTCGCAGATCAATCGGGGGATTGTCGGAGGATACTATCAGCCTGGGCGACTGGGGCAGTTGTTCGCCTGGCGAGGACTACAACGTTATGAAGAGACGGTGCTGACGTTTCGCCATGATTATGCACCGACCTGGCGATGGGTGCGCGACCATCTGAAGTGTGACTTTATGCCTTCGGTGGGTGGATTTTATTTTTTTGTGAAGTTGCCGCCCGGCTGGGAAGGCCTTCCGCCTGAGCTGAAGATCGACCGGATGCTCGATGGCGGGGTAGTTTTGTCGCCGGGAGAGTATTTCGGGCACGACTACCATGGTTGGGCGAGGCTCTGCTTCACGATTCTGCCACCGGAACAGACCGCTGAAGCTATTCATCGACTGAATCAAATGTTCTAAGATGCGCCATATCACTTGTCAAGACGGCGATGTTTTATTAACTTATAGAGTTAATTTCCATCGCTGTCTATTTTTTTGGCTGACGGCGGTTAAATGCAAAAGAAGGCGGTAAATACGGATGCGAATCACCTACATAATGCTCACAGTCCTGCTCCCGGCGATGCTGCTCGCGGCTCCCGGTACTGAGTTCGCTCAAACAAGTGCGAGCACTCACGGGACTGTAACTGTGGTGAATACAGGAAGTTCATCCCTGTCTGTTACGTGCAAGTTCGATCCGACATGGATGAACGAAGTAACCGAACCAGAGGATATCCCTGCGTTAACCCGCTGGATAATCGTTGACGGTGACGGGTTACCTACTATTGTCAGCACATCAAGCACGCTACTTGACGGTGACGGCACGGAACTGATTCGCGCTAGGTCGTCCACCGATTTTTCAGACGCGGTTGAGGTTGGAGAGCCGATCATTCAGCGCGGTGTGCGGCTTGTGCCGGTTACTTTTCGTTCAGTTACGCAGACCAAGAACAACTCACAGGAATGTATTGCGTCTATTACTACAGAAATCGAGATTCCTCAAGGCAATATGCATTCGAAACAGATGCGACCGGTACTGGAAGAGATGTGGGGGGATTTGATCCTAAATCGTGAACAGCCGTCGAGAGATCGGGACAACGAATCGACTGGGGGCCTATATGTATATGTCATTCCTGATAATAACGATGTAAGAAACCGCATTAGCCCTCTAATACAATGGCGCAGACAGCAGGGTTATCTGACCCGCGAAATCAGTTGCCCCGATTGGGCGAACGCAGATTTTGTGATGCAACAGTTGCTGAACATCGACATGCCAGAGACGCCGATCGACTACATATTGCTTGCAGGCGATGTGCTTGGGAATTTCCCCGTTCCGACACCATTTCGAGGGATAGAAAGCGACTACTATTACACCTTTCTCAATGGCGAAGATCGGATACCGGACGCGGCAGTTGGACGGATCTCCTATAACTCCCTCGCTGAGTTAGAGCGGATTGTCGACAAAATATTGAATTATGAGCAACACCCTGAATTTCAGGATGAAGAGTGGCTTCGTAGGGGGGCGGTTGTGGCTGGGAGCAGAATAAGCGGTTACTCGAGCATCCTTGTCAGTAAGTGGTTGCGCGACCAACTGATTTTCAATGATTTCACTTCTGTCGATACACTCTGGTACACAATGGGTAGACGGATTGGCGACTTCATGGAACGAGAGTTCAATCGCGGAGTGGCTTATGTCTCTTACCGCGGCTGGACGGGTCTCGAAGACTGGTCGCCAATTGAAGCGGGTGCTCTGCGAAACCACTACCTCCCGACTGCGATATTGCTCGCTTGCAACAGCGGGGACTATGCAGGCCAGCAGACAGGTTTCACCGAAGCCCTGTTGCGCGCCCAAGGAGGCGCTATTGCCGCTATTGGGGTTGCGGGTGCTCAGAGCCGCATCAATTTCAACAATGCAATGCTCGCATCTTACTTTCGCGGAGTGTTGGATAATGGGATATATCGCATAGGCTGGGCATTGAACCATGCGCGGGTTGAATTGATGGCCACATACGGTTCGCGAGAGCGTGAGTTAACCGTCGATCATTCGGCTTGGACAAATCTGATGGGTGATCCGGCGACGATTATCTGGCGGGGAATGCCGCAGGAAGTAAGAATCACGGCTGCGCAAGAGATCAGTTATGGCTTGGGAATGTTCAATGTGACTGTTGTAGATCCTGACAATAACCAGCCCGTTGTTAACGCAAGAGTTGGATTTTCAAAGGGCAATGAAGTTGTAAGTGCGGCAATCACCGATGAAGATGGGCAGGCAACCATTCGATTCGACAACCGACGTGTCTCGCCCGGCGCCGGAACGATCACAGTATCGGGCGATAAAATCGTCCCTGCATCCACCCAAATTCAATTGTCCCGACCCAACCAGACGTTGGTCTTGCAAGCCTTTAACGTACAGGAAGATAATCGCGCTCCAAGACGCGGAGACGGCAACGGAATGCCCGAACCGAATGAAATTTTCGGCGTCACTGTAAGCCTGTTAAATATCGGTTCACAGGCTATTCCCTCTCCGACGGATTGTCAACTGAGCACCGAATCTGAATTTGTTGATATCCAGGAGGCAAATTACCGAATTCAGCAAGCGATAAACCCGAATTCTGCCGCAAGCGCTTCATTCCAGATTTTGGCCGGTTCTGATTTTCCTGACCGCGAAAATGTCCGCTTTATGTTAGTTGCACGTCAAGGTGAATCAGAATGGTCGTTAGTATTTGATATTGCCGGGCAAGGTGCCCGGTGGACAGTTGTCAGGACCGATCTCGCCAATCCACCCGCTCCCAACGAAATGCCGTTTTTTGATATTTTTCTTAAAAATAGCGGAAGTGTTGACCTGGGGATTACAGACGCTGTACTTTTCAGTGATAGCGAAAATGCTGAAGTTTTCGAAGGCGAGGGACGTTACGATACCCTGATGGTAGGCGAAACGGGTTCAACAGGACAGCAGGTTTACCAGGTGCTATTTGATGAGAACGCCCTATTCGGTTCACTATTGCCTTTTCATCTCCAAGTCACATGTGAGGGCAATTACACCGCCAACCTTCCTTTCACAATTGAAATGGCGCAATTGCCAGTCGGACAACCAACAGGCCCTGATTCATACGGATATTACGCAATCGACCAACAAGATTTCGGCGTAAATTTAAGGCCAAACCATCGTTGGGAGGAGATCAATCCCAGACTTGAAGGTTTTGACGGAGTCAATACCGGGCTTTTAGATCAAGGAGAAGATGATGATGAAAGCGTAGTCGTTAATCTCCCGTTCCCGGTTCAGTATTATGGTGAAAATTTCGATGAGATAACAATTTGCACAAACGGTTGGGCGGCATTTGGCAATCAATCCGGCTATGTAGATTTCCGCGATATGCCGATAGGTTCGCCGCAGGGCCCACGAGCTCAGCTTTGCCCGTGGTGGTCAGACCTATACCAGCCGGGAGTTGACGCGGGAGTTTTTACTTATCATGACGCTCCGCGACACAGGTTTATCATCGAATGGTATAAGATGCGCCAGTGGGTAGGGCCAGCAGGACCCGGCGGTGTGGAAACTTTCGAAATTATTATCAATGATCCTGCATGGTATCAGAACACAACCGGTGATGGCGATATCTATTTCGTTTATAATGAAGTAACTCATGAAGGTCGCGTGGATGCCCATGGAACACCCTATGCGACCGTTGGTATAGGAAGTCCTGATGATAAGGGCGGCTTACAATTGGCTTTCTGGAATAAGTTTGAGCCAGGAGTCACGCCACCAAATGCCGGGGTTGTTTATCGATTCATGACTGCAACGAGCTTTAATTTCGCTACTCTCCAAGGCACTGTTCGCCGTGAAGGCGGCAATCAACCTGTACAAGGCGCTATCGTCAGAGCTACCCGAGGCGGATGGACCACATCAGATGCCAATGGAGTCTTCAGAATACAGGCGATAATAGCCGGTTTAGACCAGCAGGCAGAGGTAACCGCCAACGGATACAATAGAGCCCTATCCAATCCATTCAACGCAGAAACAGGCGATACTGTGGTGGTCGCCATTTTGCTCAGGGAACCCCAAATTGTCAGTGATGTCGATGCAATAACTGATTCGCTTCAAGCGGGCGACATTGTATCCCATATTTTTCATCTTCGTAACCCGGGCAATGGAAACTTGACAGTTTCAGTTGGTGCTGCCGAGCATATCGAACGGGGATTACTGCGACAGAGACCAAAAGTGACGGCAGATCGCGATGAGACATCTGAATTTGGCGACCGATTACTCTCAATTCCTGTAACAGAAAGAACTGGCGATTCCCGCATCATCGGAGTGGCGCATGACGGCGAGAACTTCATTGTAAGTGGTGGAGATAATGGGGGCGAGGAGAACGTATTTTATCGATTCGACGAAGCCGGAGACTACATTGACCGCCACAACCAACCGGTCGATGACATCTGGGGGATGCGCGACCTGGCTTGGGTAGGTGGTAATCTCTATGGCGGCGTCGGGGAGTCGATCATCAAAATGGGAGCGCAAGGTAGGGAGATCAGTCGTATTGCTTCACCAATAATTCCAGCCAGAGGACTTGCAGTAAGTCCGGGTGAAGACTACTGGATAAGCGGCGAAGAGCAACCGATTTTGAAGCTGAATAGTCAAGGCGAAACTCTCCGCTCATATCCAACTAATCTCGACATCTACGGGCTCGCCTGGCATCCGGCCGACAAGGATGGATATCCCCTTTGGATATTCGCTAACGACGGACTGACTGGTCTATTTGTTTGTAAAATGGATACCGCATCCGGCGAGTTTTTAACCGTTATGAACATCGATAGCCAACAGGGCGACAGACCGGGCGGTATCGAATTGACAAGAAAGTGGGATGATCGCCTCTGGTGTCTGCAAGCGGTAATTCAAAATCCTGCGGGAGATCGAGTTGATCTCTTCGACGTTGGCAACAATTTCGCTTGGATTTCAGTTGAGCCAGGATCGGCTCAATTAGCGCCAAACGCTTCGGTAGAATTCACGTTGCTGATCAGTTCTGACGGGCTTGAACGGGAAGAGTACATAGCCGATATTCTGATCGAGCACGATGCAGCTGGTGGCGAGTTACGTATCCCGGTTCATGTTTATGTAGAACCTGTATTAGCTGGCGTCGATCCAGAGCGACCAACTGATTTTTCGCTCGAAAGCGTTTTCCCGAACCCGGCAAATGGTTCGGCAAAGATCAGGTTTTATCTGCCAGTTGCGGGGCAAACCTCCCTTCAGGTATTCGACAGTCAGGGCAGGATGGTCAGTCAGATTGCGGACCGTCCGATGTCAGCGGGTTACCATAGCGATGTATTCGAGGCGGCATCACTACCGGCTGGTGTCTATCTTATCACTCTGCATTCCGGTGACAAAACTTTTGTACAAAAGTTCGCTCTGGTTAAGTGACGAGTAATTCGAGAGTATCATCATATCACACCGAAACAAAACCTTTTTGCTTCCAATAGTTGCCGCGATTCTCTGCGTCGCGGCAACCGTTTATAGCGCAACTTCTGAGAACGAATCAACGCCATTCGCTCGTCATCCCGCGCTATCTGCCGACGGATCTCGCCTTGCGATCAGCTATTTGGGCGATATATGGATACTCCGCGTAGAAGGTGGCAATGCTACCCGTCTGACCATTCACCCTTCTTACGAGCACCATCCCCGTTGGTCACCCAATGGAGAGTGGATTGCGTTCTCAGGTGGTCGAGAGGGTGACGACGACGTTTACGTAATGCCGTCGAATGGTGGCACACCTCGCCAGCTGACCTTCCTCGACACCGATGACCTCGTTTCTGACTGGAGTCCCGACGGTAACCGGATTGTCTTTTCAGCCCGGCGAGAAGACCGTTATCCAGATCATGAGATGCTCTATACCGTATCCAGCGAAGGCGGAGAACCGGTCGCGATAACCGAAGCGTACGGCTCGGAAGCGACTATGGACGATAGCGTTAAACGACTCCTAATGACTCGACAGGGTTCACAGTGGTGGCGAAAAGGCTATCTGTCAAGCGGTTCACCGCAAGTATGGCAGTTTGATCTCATAGCGAAAACATTTGCCCCCATAACCGATACAACAGACCATCAAACTGGTGACGACTTCCGACAGGCTGCCTCTCGCTGGCCTATGTGGAGCCCTGACGGAGCATTAACCGTGGCTTCCGAGCGTGATGGAACCTACAACCTTTGGCGACGGAGTATCTCTGGTCAATGGAAGCAACTGACTCAGTACAAAGGAGACGGTGTTAGGTTTCCTTCCTCAGCTCGAACCGCAGACGTTGTCGCGTATGAACAAGGCACCGACATATTTCTGCTCAAAGTTGGCCAAGCTCCTCAAAAAGTGACCGTCAACGCATTCGGTGACGACCTTGGTTCTGCTCCGATACTTCGCAATTTCAACGATCATGCTGGCAAGCTTGTCTTCTCGCCCGACGGCAAACAGATGTTTCTCGAAGTTCGGGGCGAGACAGTCGCCAGCAGAATCGTGGGCGATGAGGATAAGGCGGCGAGAGGTCGCGCCAATGTTCTAAGCCGCGACAATCCTGCCCGTGAGAGCGAATTCACTGTCTCACCTGGAGGGGACAGCCTTGTGGTAGTCTCCGACCGTTGGGGAAACAGGGATTTACTGATGGTGACCGCAAACGACCCTTTGACAGCTGAACTTTCAAAAGCGTTGTCGGTTAATTGGAGGCCACTCGTCGCAACTCAAGCCGAAGAGTTTGCTCCTCAGTTCAGCCCTGACGGAAACTCAATCGCCTTTCGGAGAGGATTGGGAGACCTCGTGATACAAGATCTCGAAATGGGAGGTGAACGAGTATTGCTAAGCGGTTGGTCGCTTTTGCAGTACGCCTGGTCACCGGATTCGAAATGGATTGCTTTTACTCGCGAAGATAACGAGTTCAATAGCGACATTTTCGTTATCCCGGCTCAAGGTGGGGCAGCTGTGAATATCAGCCGCCACCCGGACGAAGATGAGCAGCCAGTCTGGTCAGCCGACGGAAGTAAGCTTGCATTTCGCTCGCGCCGTCGCGATAATAATTGGGATATATACGTTGTCCAGTTGAAGCTGGCAGATTACCAGAAATCCGCAGCTGACAGGGCTGAGGAAATCCGCGCCAAAGCAGCGTCGAAAAAAGATAAGAAGGACGAAGACGGCGACAAAAAGAAAGAGAAACCAAGCGACAAAGAGCCGGTCAAAGTCACAATCGACACGACAAACATCTACGAGCGCCTTCAGCCAGTGACGAAATTGAACGGCGAGGAATCTCTGCCCGTATTCTCACCCGACGGCGAAAAGATCGCTTTCACTTCTAATCACGAAGGCGAAAATGACATCTACATCATCAAGTGGAATGGTGAAGGCATCAAACGCCTGACCAACGGGGCGGCTAATCCGTCGATGATCGACTTCGAAACATCCGGCAAGCGAGTCCGGTACCTCGATGGCACGGGCCGGGTTAAGTCGGTCGATGCCGATGGCGGTTCAGCCAAAGACCATCCATTCGACGCCAAAATATTGGTAAAGCCGGAAGAGGAACGTCTGCAAAAATTCGACGAAGTCTGGCGGGGGCTCAATCTAAGGTTTTACGACTCAAATTTTCATGGCAAAGATTGGGCTGAACTCCGTGAAAAGTACCGCGATTGGGCGGCTGTTGCTTCGTGTGAAGACGATTTTGGCGATGTAGTTCGCATAATGATGGGCGAGCTGAACGCGTCTCACCTTGGATACAATTCGGCACCATTGGGAAATGAGAAGACGGTCGGCAGGTTGGGACTTGACCTTGAAGTCGAAGATGGCTGGCGTGTGAATAACGTTCTCGCAAACGGGCCGACTGATCGGGTCAACTCCAAGGTTTTACCTGGTGATAAGATTCTTTCAATTGCTGGAACTACACTTACACCAACTATTCCCATAGACAGCTTGCTTCGCGATCAGGTTGGCCAACGAGTCGAATTGGTCATCAAACGAGGCAAAGATGAAAAACGCCTCGTCGTGAAGCCAATTAACCGCAATGAATTAGGCGACTTGCGCTATGACGAGTGGGTTTTGAGTCGTCGCCAGTTAGTCGATTCACTTTCCAAAGGACGCATCGGTTACCTGCACATTCGCGGCATGGGCGAAGAGAGCCTTGCTCGCTTCGAAACTGAATTATACTCGGTCGGTTATGGCAAGGATGGCTTGGTGATCGACGTGCGTAACAATGGCGGCGGCTGGACGACCGACTGGCTGCTGGCGATGTTACAGGTGAAGCGTCACGGCATAACCTACCCCCGCGACGGTGGGCCCGGCTACCCGCAGGACCGGCTCCCCCTCTATTCTTGGACAAAACCGATAGTCACTCTTTGCAATGAACACTCGTTCTCCAACGCTGAAATATTCAGCCATTCAATCAAAACTCTGAAGCGCGGAACGGTCGTCGGAGTGCCAACTCCCGGAGGCGTTATCTCGACTGGTGGAGACGGTCTGGTTGATGGGAGTTACTACAGGATACCCCTGCGGGGCTGGTACATCGGTGACAGTATGACGCGCGATCCACTCCGCAACATGGAAGGCAATGGCGCGGTGCCTGATATCATCGTACCGCTCCAACCTGACGAAACGACGCCTGCAACGGATCGACAACTGATCGAAGCGGTTAAAGTGATTTCATCGCAATTAGGTGCAGCGAAGAATTGAAGAAACTCTTCATAACCTTGTTTGCCTTGGTGATTGTACCAATCGCCATTGTGAGTTGTCAACGCACCGAGTCGATACCGAATCAAAAGGCGATTAGCGTGGAAGCTGCTCAGACCTCTTCCCTTCCAGATGGTGCGATTGCCATCGACGTGAACGGGCAGGCACTCTCGTTTCACAAAAACGTCGTCAATGATCGGATAAGGACTGCGGCTATTCTCGATGGACTGAGGAAGTTTGCCATTGAATCGTCTGCAAAAGCCAATGGAAGCGCGGCTTCAGATACGGTTGTCGCCAATCGAAACTGGGAAGAACTTGAAATTCTTGGAGTCACAATAAGGCGTAATGGTGTCGTCTTAGTCGATTCCGTCGTCGTTTACATTCCCAATAAATCTGACGACAAACAACATGCCTTGCGTTGGAAGTCGCACAATATGGCGCTTGTCGAACCTGATACAACCTTAGCACTCAATTTTGAGAGCCTGATCGACTGCATGAAAGCGCGGGGTATTGAGGTTATCGCGAGCCACCCTGTCGGCCGTGGTCTCTGGCAGGAGTCGCTCTCGATCCGAAAATGGGCAAGCCAATGAAAAGTGTTATCAAAGCCGCCTGCGGACAGTTTCAGCCAGTTTTTGGTGAAACTACCTTTAATCTGTCGACAGTCGAGAGAATGGTCAGGGCGGCAGATGCCGACCTGATCGTCTTCCCCGAACTGTGTACCAGCGGATACGAGTTGCGTGATCGTGATGAAATGCAGGCAAATGCCATTAGTGTTGCCGGGAGGGAAATCGAACGATTGAAGTTGCTCGCGAGTGACACAGACACGCACATCGTTCTTGGTTTTCCTGAGGTTGATAATGGGAGGCTCTACAACTCATCTGCTTTAATTGAACCAAATGGCAATGTTACTCGCTATCACAAGTTGCACCTCTTCGACCGTGAGAAAAACATCTTCGACCCTGGTGACACAATTCCCCCCGTTGTTGAGACAGAAGTTGGCAGGATCGGGCTGATGATTTGCTTCGACTGGATTTTCCCGGAGGTGGCACGGATTATGGCGCTTAATGGCGTGCAGATTATCTGTCATCCGTCGAATTTGGTGCTGAGCTATTGCCAGCGGGCGATGTTTGCTCGGTCGGTTGAAAATGGCGTCTTCACGATGACTTGCAACCGGATCGGGTCAGAAGCTCGGACGGATCGAACGCTTACGTTCACGGGAGGCAGTCAGATCCTATCGAACCGTGGGGAGATGTTGGCTCAAGCAACACCCGACAGCGAAGAGGTTATCACTGCCGAAATCGAGCCGAAGTTGGCTGATAATAAGATGATTACGGCGTTGAATGACAGGCTGGGAGATAGAAGGGTTGAGTTTTATCGAATAATTACTGATTAGGGTGCGCCAATAATGAGAAAGTTAACCATATTCGCACTTGTCGCAGGTCTATTGCTTCCACAGATGGCGATGGCCCAGATCGAGGAGGACTCTACACGAAACAATCAAGCTGAAGACGGTGGCAAATGGTCGATTGGAGCGAGAATGTATAGCTCAAGATATGTATTCAGGCCAGAAGTCGTTGTGAGGCGGAAAATTTGTGCCCCTGATGATGTTGGCGCAACATTAGAATTCTATGGTGATGTACTAAAACAAAAATCATGGGAAAGAGTCGATGAAGGCGTTTATAGGGAAACTTCGAGCCCTACATATAGCAACTCGCTTCTCCATATGACTTTGGATTGGAGACACTTTCAGAAGGATTCTGGCTCAATCCGGTCATACCGGAAATTAGGACTCTCACTTGAATTGACAGGATTTATCGACAACGACAATTCCATCGATTACCAGCCGGGGCCACTGATAGCATTCGGTTATCAGTGGAAGCCAAACGATCAGATTTCGCTTTTTGTAGAATTAGGCGGTTATGCTCGCTACTCATATGACAAAAATTCCAATTATGACGAGGATGAGGAAGGCAATCGATACCTTCAGAGCCGGTACGTCTATCGCCATTTTTACTATGGCTTCGAATCCGCATTTGGCTTTACATTCACTCTAAATTGATCGAACTATTGTCCAGTAAATTCTCAAGCATCCTCGACAACCTGAAAACCGGCAACGCCCGCTACGTCGCCGGTGAGTTAGATGTCAGCCGCTTCAGCATTGAGCGTCGCCGCGAGACGTTCCTCGAAGGGCAGGAGCCACACGCCCTTGTGGTCGGATGCTCAGACTCGCGCGTGCCGCTGGAGCTTGTCTTGGGGCAGGGTATCGGCGACATCTTCGTGGTGAGGACAGCGGGAAACCTTTGCGGGACGTTCGGGCTGGCGTCGCTTGAGTTTGCTGTGGAGGTACTTCACGTGCCGGTGTTGGTCGTTCTGGGTCATACCCACTGCGGAGCCGTCAAGTCGGCCATCGACCCGCCTGACTTCAAAGCCGACCGTATCGAGGAGTTGCTTTACCGCATTCAACCCGCAGTTTTCGAGACGCAACGCCTCTTCCCCACCCTGACCGGGGATGCTTTTCAGCACGAGGCCGTTCGGGTTAACGCAAGGGCTTCACTGGAGATGATCGTCAAGTACAGCAGTTTGATTCGGGAAAGGATCGCGGAGGGAAGGCTGTTCACTACGTATGCGGTATTGGACATTGAGAGTGGGGTGATTGAGTGGGCGTAGTCGTAGAAGAGACCCGCAAAGTGGTCGATGTAGAGTCGATCTCGCCTCAGCTTGCCGAGGCTGTTCGTCGTCTGGTCGAGGCTTATCAGCCGGAAGCGATCTGGCTCTTCGGGTCGCATGCGCGCGGAGATGCGGGGCCTGACTCGGATTACGATCTTATGGTGATCGTACCGGATGATGCGGATCGAAAGCGCAGTCAGAGTATGTGGGCGTACCCATTGCTTTGGGGAATTGGAACCGCAATCGATGTATTGGTCTGGAAAAAAACAGATTTTGAAAGCCGAGCCAGATACGTAATTGCTTCATTGCCCGCTACGGTTGTCAGAGAAGGAAAACAAATTATCTTTAGCTCAAAACAAATCTAATGCCAACCAAACTCATAACCGATCACCATATCCCGCACGCGATTATTGAAATTGTTGAAGCTTCAAAAAAGGAACTGGATTTGGTGTCGCCTTTTTGGAACTGGAAGCATTTGGCACGTCAAGTTGCAAGTGCGGCAAAACGTAAGGTATCAATAAGAGTTTACCTTCGTTTAGAACAAACGAACGAGGATTTTTACAATAATCTCATCGTTGATTTACTTGATATAGGAGCAAAGGTTTATGAAGTTCCTGGACTCCACGCCAAGATTTGTCGAAATGAATCGTTAGCAATTGTCGGCTCTATGAATCTTCTTGCATCTTCTGCAACTGCAAGTTATGAAGCCGCTACGATTGTCGATGAAGTTCAGGTTCTTGGGGACATCAAAAAATATATTAGTCACCTTACAGACATTGGCCAACAATCGAAAAGATCTTTTCTGGGAAAGATTGTCGAAAAACTGGAAAATGCACTTCCAGAGCAACCGGGCTTTTGCATGCGGTGTAATATTGAAATTCCATTTAATCCTTTGATGCCACTTTGTGGTGAACATTATCAAAGCTGGCTAAAGTATAAAAATCGCAACTACAAAGAAAAATACTGCCACGACTGTGGTAAATCAGCAATCACATCATTTAACAAACCAGTTTGCATTGACTGTTACAAAGTAAGCAGGCCAACCGGTTTTGAAAATCAAACTACATAATCATATAACACCACTTTGGCAAAAAATCAAAACACCTCCTCCGGCGACGTTATGGATCGCCTCGTCGCGCTATGCAAACGGCGCGGCATCATCTTTCCTTCATCAGATATTTACGGCGGGATAGGCTCAGCGTATGACTACGGGCCTGCCGGCGCACGAATCAAGAGAAACCTCGCCGATCATTGGCTCCGCGAAATGACGATGAAGCACGACGACATCGTCGAACTCGACTCGGCCATAATCTACAATCCAAGAGTTTGGGAGGCGAGCGGACACGTAGGGGGATTCAATGATCCAATGGTAGAATGCAGTGAATGCAAGGGCAGATTTAGAGATGACCATATCGTATCTATCTACTTGTGCTGTAAATGTCAAAAGTCCAAGGTCAAGAAGACAGGAGTCGAAACACGTGAACCGACTACAGAAAATGAGACAGCTTGCGAAATATGCAAGGAGAATACAGATTGGCAGAGAATTGAGACTCAATGTCCGCGTTGCGGGGCCAAAAACTCGCTGACTCCACCGCGCCAATTTAACTTGATGATGAAAACATATGTTGGCCCAATCGAGGACGAATCAGGCATAGCCTACCTCCGCCCCGAAACCGCACAAGGAATCTACATCGACTACAAGATCGTGATGGAGACGTCACGCCTGAGGCCGCCGTTCGGGATCGCACAGATCGGGAAAGCCTTCCGCAACGAGATCACCACAAAGAACTTCATCGCCCGCACCCGTGAGTTCGAGCAGATGGAGATGCAGTTCTTCATCAAGCCGGGCGATAACGAGAAATGGTGCGAATACTGGCGCGAGCAACGCTGGAACTACCTGCTTGACCTCGGCGTCAGGCCCGAAAAGCTCCGCTGGCATGAGCACGAGAAGCTGGCTCATTACGCCCGCGCCGCGTGGGACATCGAGTACGAGTTTCCGTACGGCTGGGGAGAGCTTGAGGGTCTCCATGACCGTGGAGACTTCGACCTTTCGCGTCACTCCGAGTTCTCCGGCAAAGACCTCTCGTTCTTCGATGATTCGGTGAAAGAGCGCTACATGCCTCACGTCATCGAGTCGTCGTCGGGACTCAACCGGGCAATGCTGATGCTACTCTGTGAAGCCTATCACGAAGACGTTCAGGACGGTGAAGAGCGCGTTTACCTCTCGCTTGATCCTCGCATTGCTCCGGTCAAAGCGGCATTTCTCCCACTGGTGAAGAAGGACGGTCTCTATGAGCTTGGCCACGACCTCTTTAAGTCGATTCAGGGCCGCTGGCGAGCTGATTTCGATGAGTCCGGCTCCATCGGCAAGCGTTACCGCCGTCAGGATGAGGTCGGGACGCCGTTCTGCTTCACGATTGACTACCAGACAAAGGAAGACGGAACCGTCACGGTAAGGTGGCGGGATACGCTTCAGCAGGAGCGAATTTCCAAGGATCAGATCCCGAATTTCCTGAGTAATAAGTTGGGCATCATATAAAAGAGTTGACAACATGGACAATCAGTCCAGACGTGAAGAGGCTCTAAAACTCCTTGCATCGACCGGAATATGGCGAAGCAATTACCACCCACCTTATTTGATCCTGCTTTGGAAATTAGGTATCGACGCTCGTCCACCACACTTCAATAAGTTCTGGCACAATGTCCGCGATGTGGGCATACCTTTTGGTCTGTTTTGGGGAGTTTGGATGTGGTTCAGTACGTGGAGAGAGTCGGGCATGCCTTTATGGGGTGGCATGTTGGCGGCTGGCAGTGCGGCATTCTTGTTCGGCTTTTGGATGGCATTAATCTATGAACGTGGCAAGCGAAAACATCACCTGCCACCCTGGGAAGATATCAAAGAATCATAAAGCTTAAGTGATAGACAAAATCATGAATCGATTAACTACATTAGCCATGTTGGGGCTGTTACTACTCGGCTGCGAAGATGACGCTCCGACGAGTAACTCGAACGCGATCGTTGGTGATGGTAAAGTCCATGTCCGCGTCGTCGATGAAGCTGGTGCGCCCTTGAAAGGCGTCAGACTTTCTGCTATCGACGATGAAGCCCCTCGCAGCGAAGTTACCAATAAAACTACCAATTCCCTCGGTGAAGCTGTTTTTGAAGATGAACTGTTGAACGACGTTGTCAGGTTACACGGACAAGACCGAATTGGAATTGAATCTATCCTGAAGGATGATACCACCTTTGTCCTGCATCCAACTCCCCGTAAAATGCGTTTGGTTGGCTCGCTCCTGGGTGGAGATTCACATATTCATAGAGACAAGTTAATCTCTATCAATTCTGATGGTAAGTACCAATGCGTTGAAGTTGACAGTGCTGGATTTCACAATGGGATAATTGTCGAACTTGAACATGACGGCGAGATTGCCTCTTCGTCCATCACAAACGACCACCTTTGGATTTCTGTTTCTTACATAGGATTAGATCATTACGACATCTCCGATCCTCACCATCCAAGATACATTGGAAGCTATCCGATTTTGATGAACTCGATTCGAGTGATTGCGGCAAATGATAGTGTGTTAATCATAAGTACCTATAGGTATTCAAAATACAGCCTCGATTTCTATCGAGTTTATGACAATGGCGCAATTGAAACGTTGTCAAGAATCTCAACAACAAGCTGGATTTCAAAAGCCCGTCTGCAAGATAATCACCTCATTGTCGCAGACCGAACCGGACTAATCACTTATGACATCTCCGATCCGCGCAATCCAATCCAAGTTGCCTCAGCTGTAATTAGTTTTAGCGGGACTGCGTACTTCTTCGAGAACACCGTTGTCTTCATAAGTAGATTTGGAACGAGTGGCGAGTCCAGGTATGAATCTTTCGACATCACTAACCCGGTCGC
The DNA here is from genome assembly GCA_945865405.1 of Caldithrix abyssi DSM 13497. GTDB lineage: Bacteria > Electryoneota > AABM5-125-24 > Hatepunaeales > Hatepunaeaceae > CAMBDS01. Next base: position 8,121 of record CAMBDS010000024.1, on the reverse strand, counting down.
TCCTGTAAGTTTGATTCGGCAGACCATTCCTTTTGACCATATCATTGAAATGGCGTCGCCGACAACCATGATTATGACAGGGACTTTTCAACACATATACATCCTTGAAATGGATGAAAGTTTCAGCTGTTCGGTCATTGCTTCATCTGTTACAGAATCATGCACCTCAGCTCGTCTTCCACTCATTATAAACGGCAATTCTGTTTGGTGGGTAGATTGATTCGTACGAAGAAATCAGTCGCTTGATGAACGCGCTCAAACTCCTGAAGCCACTCTATTGGCTTCCTATGCGCCGTCGGTTCCAAATCATCACAGCAAGGCGGCTCTGGGGCGGCAACGAGAGTCTCTCCGGTGAAGGATCGGATCTCGCTTCGACGGTCACGATCCGCGACGCTTTACCCGGTCTGTTCGCTGAATTAGGCGTAAAGTCCCTGCTCGACGTTCCGTGCGGTGACTTCCACTGGATGAATGAAGTCCCGCTTGATGGCATCGACTATACCGGCGGTGATATTCTCCCGTCGCTGATCGAAGTGAATACGCAGTTTTTCTCGGACGATGATACCCGTTTTCGCGAAATCGATTTAACAAAGGATGAACTTCCCAAAGCCGACCTGTTGCTCTGCCGCGACTGCCTTGTTCATCTCTCTAACAGGTTGGTTATCAAAGCACTGAACAACGTTCAACAGTCCGGTTGCACCTGGTTTCTTTCGACTACTTTCCCAGCGATAGCGAAGAACAACGACATCCCAACTGGCAGCTGGCGTCCCATCAATCTGACTCTCGCCCCGTTCAATCTGCCTCAACCGACCCGGACTATCCGCGACTCGGACAACCAGCCGGAGGGATTGCCGAACGCAGTGCTCGGCTTGTGGCGGGTCAGCGATTTTCCCTTGAAGTCGGCGTGATAGATTCGCGCCCGACTCGCGCTAAGATTTCGCTCACCGCGCTTGAGCACAACTTCCGGGTGGCCAAGCGTCTCGCCGGAAGCGCCAGGGTCATGGCAATCGTCAAAGCCGAAGCGTACGGGCACGGTCTGGTGTGCATGGCAAAAGAGTTTTCTCGGCTTGGGGCTGATTATCTTGGCGTAAGCTTCCTCGAAGAAGGGATTACCCTCCGCGAAGAAGGAATCACCCTCCCGATCCTCGTTATGGGCGGTTTGGTCGATGAACAGATAGGCCGCTACCTCGATTTCAACCTTACTATCACTGTCTCATCAGTCTGGAAAGCCGTCCACGTCGATGAAGTAGCGGGGAAACGTGGCGTGAAAGCCTCGATTCACCTCAAAATCGATACTGGTATGGGAAGAGTCGGTCAAAATTGGGAGACTTCCAACGTATTACTTGGTAGCCTTTCCCGGCTCAAGAACCTGCGAATCGAGGGCATCTACACCCATTTCGCTTCGTCCGATTCCGATGACCTGACCTTCACGCGGACTCAACTCGAACGTTTTCATAACGTTTTGCAGTCGGCTCACCGCTTGGGCATACCTTTCGAGCTTGTTCACGCAGCCAATAGCGGGGCTTTAGTACAATTGGGTGAAGAGGCTCGCTTCGATATGGTGAGGCCGGGAATTTTGCTCTATGGTTACACTCCCGCCGAGTGGCTCGCGGAAAAAGTCGATCTGAAGCCTGTCATGTCACTGCTGACGAAAGCTGTTTTCGTGAAAAAACCTTCCGCCGGAACGCCGATTGGCTACAACTCCACCTGGCATTCCCCCGGGGATCGTTGGATCGCTACGTTACCCATCGGCTATGGTGACGGGTTCCCCCGCCGCGCAGGCAATCGGGCAAGCGTCCTCTTCGGAGGCAGGCGCTGCCCCATCATCGGTAACGTCTCGATGGATCAGATCACTATCGACGCCGGGGATGAGGCTTGGCTCGGCGGCGAAGCGCTCCTCTGGGGTCAAAATTCATCCGGGTCGCTTTCGATATGGGAACTGGCACGCTCAATCGACGCAATCCCTTATGAACTGCTCTGCGGGTTGACAGGACGTGTTCCCCGTGTCTATCTTGTCTAATTGCCTTTTAGGGTCGCCAAAGACCATTCCTCCAAGTTTTGGACTACTAACATGCTGACTCAAAAACTTTCGCTCCTGAAATTTATCTCCGCTACTCTGGTCGTTTGGGTTGCTTTGGCCTCAATGCCGCACTTCTCAAAGTGCGAAATCTCCGATCCCGCCTATCACAACCTTCAGGAAGTCAACGACCGTATATTCTTCCTCGAAGATTCTCTGAACAATGCCGGTAGAAACTGGCTGACAGTCGATTCCATCGGCTATAGCCAGCATGACCGGCTGCCAATTTACTGCGTCAGAATTACCAACGACGCTGACAATCCCGCCTTGAACAAGCCGGCAGTCGTCTTTATCGGGCAGGTTCACGCCGAAGAGGTTCTCGGTGTTGAACTGGTACTCTGGATGATCCCCCGCATCATCGCCAACAGCCGCTGGCGACAGTCAGTCGATACCTACATTGTCCCGACGACTAATCCCGAAGGATTAGAGATTGTTTACTCGCTTGACCACACCTACCGCAAAAACAAGCGAGACAATATCGGCGATGACCGCTTCCGTTACTTCATTGGCTGGGGTTCCGACACCTCCGGCGTCGATATCAACCGAAATTTCCCCTTCTTCTGGTCGAATGGCTCTACGTTCCTTAAACGTGGCGACAACGAGTTTTACGACTATTATCGAGGCCCGGGCCCTCTTTCCGAACCGGAGGCGCAGTGTATAGATCGCCTCATCAATCGAATTCGACCGCTATATTCGATAGTCCTTCACAGCTCCCGCACTGGCAAGGTTGCGGAGCAGGTGATCTACCCATGGCATTACGGCAACAAGACAAAGAAATGCCCCGACCAGGACGCTTATGACGCACTTGCAACCGAGGTTGCCATCCGTTGCAAGAAGTATGGTCAGGAGGATCAGGTATATGAGCGTGTGCGGATACTCAATGCTCAAGGCGACTGCGAGGCATATCTCTACTGGAAATACGGTACTTTCGCCATGCGAGTCGAAATTGGTGCGGAAGGCGAAGCTATGCAGCCCGACTCGGCGGGGATGTTCTCTGTTTTGAACAACACTGTTCGTGGTATGGAATACCTAATCAACGCCGCGGCACGTTTGGAAAACGACGGAGCTCCGGTCAACACCAGTCGACTTGAAATAAAGGTTACCGATCTATCGACGGGACTTCCATTAGAGGCAAAGCTTGTATTACCGAAGCTCTCGATGCCGCTGGTTCCCCCCCGCACTACCAACCCCCTCAGCGGTTGGTATCGTTGGCCAGTCTGGAACGGTTTCAGCGATACTCTGACCGTAAGTTGCTTCGGCTACGCCACACAGAAGGTCAGGGCATCTGGTGGACCGACCCCTTCACCCGTGCAAAACATTCGAATGGTACCCTTTCCGCGCCGGACTGTCAGCCTTAGACTTACTGATGGTGCACTCCCTATCTCAACTGTCATTGAATTAGAGGTTCACCATCCTGACTCGACATGGAGCGAGTTCATTTATGAGGGCGGCGGATCAGTCAATCTCCCCGAAGGAAATTACGATCTCACTTTCCTCGGCGGTTGGGAATTTGTCCCCCGCACTGTAAACGTGCAAATTAGCTCGGATACAACTCTAAACGTAAGTCTCTCTCACGCAAACATTCTCCTGAACGCCGATTTTGACTTAAGCGATGTGGTTTATACATCTGATAATCTCCTCAGCAATATCAACGACCACGCCGGCAGCGATTCGACAGCACGCTGGGAGCTGAACGACGAAGTCTTCCACAGCTTTCCACGCTCAATCACCGATAGCCGCAGAGGAGCAACTTTTCGCAACGAGGATGCATGGGTAGCTCCTTACAACATTTTTGACTCTAAATTCGACCTTTCGGGTGCCGGAACGTCATACCTCTCGTATTGGCTCAATCAGGCATTGGAACCTGGCTTCGACTCGCTCTGGCTCGAAGCCGCTAATAGCACAACCGGCGATCCCGGAACGTGGAACTGGCAACAGATAGCCCCGTCACATCAGGAATTGTCAAAGTTGGAAAACGTTCCCTTAAGACCCTGGAATGCCAACGCTATTTCTTACCAACGGTATGGGACCTGGACCCGATTTATCGTCCCTCTGGACAATTATTGCGGCCCAGGCAACCAGAATGTCCATATCCGGTTCCGCCTAAAAACTGATGAAACACTTCAGGAAGATGGTGTATTTATTGATGACATCATCATATATTCATCAGGTGATGCACCGCCTGCAGTAAGTTCGAAAACCTTGATCCCTACGCGCTTTGCCATGGATAATCCTTTCCCAAATCCTTTCAATAGCCGCGTTCAGGTCAGGTTAGCTCTTCCAGAGGCAGGAAGGACAACCCTTGCACTATACGATCTCACCGGGAGATTGGCCTTGAAAGTGCTCGATGAAGACCTGCTAGCAGGTGTAATGGTCGCCTCTATCGATGGTCAATCATTAGCCGCTGGAATGTACATCCTTCGAGCGACAGGCCCCCGTATGAACGGTCCCGAAATTCGCAAATTGACACTCATCAAATAAGGAGAGCAAAAGTAATGAAACCAATAACCACACTACTGCTCGCCATAGCTATTGTTGCAACTCAACTGCCGATAAATGCTAACGCAAAAGAAATCACTCCCAATGGTGGTATCAGCATGCCTATGGGTGAGTCAGGCATCGAGTGGACCAGCGGTTTTGCTTTGGGGCTGCAATTTCCTCTCGAAAAGTCGCGTCATGGTGAGTGGTCGGTAGTTACATCCTATCAACAGATAAGTCCCAATGGCCCCGAAATGCTGAAGATCGGCGGACGAAAGATGAAGATGGATGCATCTGAAGGATTTAGCCGAATATTGGAATTGAGTGTAATTGGCGACAAGCGCCTTTGGGAATCTGAATCGACGAACCTATTGTTCGGTGTTCAATACGGCGCAGGAGTATTCCTTGTCGTAGATGACAAAGTTCACGTCAAGGGTTCATATCAATCAGGTACTGCCGCCCTTACTCGCGAGATTTTCCATGAGGCGGAAACGGTGGCTGCTCCGGGCATTACTCTCGGTGGCCAACTTACCATTATGAGTAATTCGGTTGTCTATCTAAAGTTACAACACCTCTTCACCGCAGAGCCAAACCGGGATTTGATGTTCTTCGGAATCGGATTTCGACCGTATTGATAGCAAATCTCTATCTATTGACTGGCATCTGTAACATTTCGGTACAAACCGCAGTCTTACAATGTAGGGGGTAACGACATCATCGCAGGGCAATTGATCTTTTTCTTTAGGATATTCATTGAATATTATTTTTAACACCCGCTGGATAGCGCTCAGTGCGGTAGCATTTGCCGCCTTGTTCGCACTCCTTAGCTCTCAGACTCTTATTGCGTCAGAGTTTCGACAAACCGCGATCAAGCTCGTCCATTTCGATGTAGACCCGGCTAATGCCACCCGGATCGAAGTCGCCTCCGCTAATGGTGACATCATTATCACAGGTAATGATACAGACAAAGTTGTTGTCGCCGCCGAGATCCATGTAAATGGTAGAAAAAGTGAAGTTTGTGAAGAACTTGCCGGGCGCGTAAGCATTGAGGCAGTTCGCAACGGAACCCTTTTGGAGATCGACCCCGACCTGCCCCGCAAGTTCGGGTACAACATTTCGATCAGCTACACAATCCTAATTCCTTCACGCCTTGGCGTCAGCCTCGAAACTGCGAATGGTGAGCTTGCCGTTTATAACTCCAAAGGCAATGTCTCAGCGGACGCAACAAATGGCAGCATCCTGCTCGAATCTGTCAGCGGGGATGTCGAAGCTTCGTCAGTCAACGGCTCGATATTTCTTTCCAAACTGATAGCGAAGAAGATTGTAGCTGAAACAATAAACGGAAGAATTGACTGTGAGTGCATTTCCAATGCTCCCCACTCTATCGAAATATCAACCGTGAACGGTAGCATTGAAGTGACATTGCCGAGAGGTGCCAACGCCTCTCTCTCTGCTGGGACCGTTAATGGTGGACTCAGCATCGACACCGGTCAAGGTCAGATTACTTCGAAGAGCCGTGGAAATATCGACATGTCGATCGGTGACGGTTCCGGGAGCTACAAATTCAGCAGTGTCAACGGCTCGATAGGAGTTGTGGTCTCTACTCCTGCAGATTAGGCGCCTACCGAACCAAGACGAACAATCTCAGGTATCAAACTTAGGACTTACTCCTACTGTAAACTCGAATTGTTAAGAAAATCTCAGTAATCTTGAGATCGGACGTAGAAAGAGATTCACGGCTTGACATCTGCCGGGGGAAAATCTATATTGGATGACGCGTGATTTTACACGCATTGATCGCGGGGTGGAGCAGTCTGGTAGCTCGTTGGGCTCATAACCCAAAGGTCATAGGTTCAAATCCTATCCCCGCTACTGACAATAGAGAAGACCGACGCTATAATGGCGTCGGTTTTCTCGGTTTTTGGCTATTATTCGCGCATACTTTGCACGAATCGGGAGTTTTGAGCCCTTTTGTCATATCATATTTTGTCTAAAATGATCGATTTATGTCTCTTTTAATATACATAACGAGGTATTGTGAAATACTTATCAAAGCCAAAATCGATGAAAAATGCCCGATTTTGAGCAAATTTTGATCAAATTTCAACAAAATATTTTGTTTGGACTGGAGATTATTGTGGATTGAGCCACAAAGCCAACGTGAGAGGCTCTTATTTCAAGTAGGCTTTGGGACTCGACTGGTTACAAGAGTTGCGAACGTAGCGGCCGTGCGGCGGGAATTTGAGGGTTGTGATCGAAAGGCTTTGCTTGAGGACCGCTGACTGTTAACCGATAGGTCGTTGGTTCAAATCCTTCTGGGCTCTATCACCATCTGGAGCTGCGAATAACCTAGACCATTGTTTCGGAAAAGAATGTCGCATCGATCTGCCGATCTGTCTCGGAAATGGCTTCGACGTCGGTCCTGAATATGCCATAAATCGCTTCCTCGGCTTTCCACTCCCTTTTTTTAGTCTGATCCTTTTGCCTCTTTCGATCTGGATCAGTTTCAGGGGGTCAGGTCAGTGATATAAGGCGGCAAGTAGCGCGCGGAATCGATGGTGTCATCGTCTTGCGTGAGCGTTTTGCCCAACGCAACTCGGCTTCGGCTTCAAGCAGGAAGGATATGCGTTGTTGATCGAGGGTCAAGGTCTTTGTTAGTTTTGGTCGGGGATAGTCCGTGTGAAGCCATAATAACCAATCGGGAAGGGGGAGTCCATAATTAGTGGGAGGAAGGGGATTGGCGAGATTTGTGGGAAGATTGGGAAGTCATTGAGCAAATAGAGAACGAAAGGCGACCATGCGGCCGCCTTCTTGAATATCTGATGGTAAGTTTGCACATTATCTGATCAGAGTCATCTGACCGGTTTTTGCCAATGATCCGGCGGTTAAGCGAATAAGATAGATGCCCGATGAGACAGGTGTGCGCTCGGAGTCGAAGCCATCCCAAGTCAAGGTATGCTGACCAGCTTCAAGACGACCGTTGTAAAGTTCCGCAACTTGATGCCCTAATTGGTTGTAGATGCGGATGCTGGTTTGGGCAAGATATGGTAAGGAATAGTTTAGTTGGATGGAGCTGTTGAACGGGTTCGGATAGGGAGTACCGACTACAAATTGCGACGGAAACGCAGGATCGAGAAGGATGACCCCATTAATATGAGTAGTGTCAGGGATTGTCTTCACAAGCCAAAATTCTACGCCTTGTCGAGGAGAATCGTGTTGACCGGCGAGGATATAGCCACCGTCGCTGATAGATAGACCAGACATAAACCGCCCTTGATCCTGATACCCAATATCAAAATCCCACAGAACTTCGCCTCGAGAATCAATCCTGATACCAGCATAGTACTTCCCGAGCGGTCTGTTACCCGTATAAGCACCCGCGATCAAATACCCGCCACCCGGGGACTGCAACAGGTCATTGAGTGTACGTCTTCAAAACCTTTTGGACAGATTTTAGTTTTTACTAAGGAGCGATTCGATGATTTTGAGATGAGTTTTCTGAGGCATAAAAGGGTCTATCGTCCGATGACTACCTGCCCCTGCATCGGGTCTGGTGCAAGGGATTTCTC
>CAMBDS010000023.1 GCA_945865405.1 Caldithrix abyssi DSM 13497 | reverse complement strand
CAAGGAAATCGATGCTCTCGCCATGATTATTCGCGGCTTCATCGACCCTATCGTCAAAGAACTGCCGATGGAATACGCTCTTGATTTGAATCAGCTGATTAAGCTCCAAATGGAAGGATCGGTGGGTTAGTGCCTGAAGCTTTGACTTTAACGACAACATCAATACCATCACCACCAAAACCAGCTTCGCTTTGGAAAGAATCCGAAGTTGACCGTCTCTCCTCCTCTCTCGGTGAGCCGGCAAGTCTCCTAAACCTCCGCCTCCAAGCTTTCGGACGCACCAAGGTCACCCCTTGGCCTACAGCCCTTGATGAGTCTTGGCGTAGAAACAATCCCCGTCGCATCGGCAGGGATAAGTTTGGTTTGTGGACGAAAGAAGCCGCTGACGCTGTAACCCCTTCGAGAGCATCAAGCGACTCCTTTGATGCGATTTCGACCTCCAGAATATCTCTTCGGAACTGCGAACTTGTCAGAAGTGACATTTTAGATGACCATAGCATTTCAGGATTGTCCGCCGGTTCCTTAGAGCAAGGCTACAACAGTTGCAATGCAAAATTGCTCGAACAGTTAGCACTCGATGTACCGGATGACAAAGACTCTCCAGCTGTATCCCTCTATCATCTCGCGTTCTCGCAAGGCGGTAGCTATTGCATCGTCCCGGAAAACTGGTCATCCCCTGACCCCTTGGTGATCCATCACCAGTTGAATCACTCCGGCAAGGCACTCTTCCCGCTGAACATTGTTCACGTTGGCAGAAGATCTGAGGCCACCATTATCCTTGAACAGGACGATCAAAGCGATCTTGATGCGTGGCTTGGGGTCTCGACTCGAATCTCGCTTGCCGAAGGCGCTAAGCTCAATCTTATCGCGATCAATCGTGCGGGCAAGCCGGTCAACTTCTACGAACACCTCTCCGTCTCCCTCAAAAAGGACGCCAACTTCAGCCTGACTTGGTTCGACAACACCGCTGGCTGGACCGTCATGCGGCGCGAAGCCAGCCTCGCCGGTAAAGGTGCGGAGGCTCGGCTAAAAGGTGCTTATGTTGGCGCAGATGATACCCTCTACGATCTGCGTACTTTGCAAGACCACACTGCTCCTTCGACCTTCAGTGATCTGATGTTCAAAGCTGTCAATTTTCACTCTGCAAAAAGTGTTTACCAAGGCTTAATTAAGGTCTCTCCCGACGCCATAAACGCAAATGCTTACCAGCTAAATCGTAACCTGCTCATGTCCCCGGAAGCTCGCGCGGACAGCATCCCTAAGCTCGAAATTTTGGTCGATGAAGTCAAGTGTACTCACGGAGCCTCGGTTGGTAAGCCAGACGCCAACGCACTTTTCTATCTGCGTAGCCGTGGTATCTCCGAAAAGGATGCTATCCGTCTGATCGTCGAAGGCTTCCTTGGCGAAGCTGGCAACCTCATCTCTAACCCGCAGATTCTTGAGTATTGGCGTGAGGCAGTTATCAATCGATTCGAAGCGGTTTATGAGAATGCTGAATCTACACCAGCCGGGATTTAAGGTATTCCTTCACTATCTATACTATCCAACAATTGCAACTTCTAATTAAATGAATTCTGATCAATTAGCATCCGATTATCAAACAATCTGCCCAACATCTGATCTACCAGTAGGTAAGGCAAAAAGAATTATTGTGAACCAGATTCCGGTCGCCCTTTTCCATATCGAACAAGGATTCTTTGCCATAGAGGACACCTGCTCACATCAAGGTGCTTCGCTCGCATTTGGAACAATTGACGGCTTCAGTGTCGCCTGTCCACGGCATGGCGCAGTATTCGATATTCGCACAGGAACTGTCCTCTCGTTGCCAGCTTTACGAGGCGTTAAAAGCTATCCCGTAAAGATTGAAAATAACGAGATTGCTATCGCGTTGGCACCGATCTCGGATAACCAACCGGAATTGCTGAGGCTATAAGTGGCCCTCGATCCTGCTCTAATTCGCAAGTCATACCCTATATATCGTCATTTCGCCGGGACTGGCGAAACCTTTATCTACCTCGACAACGCCGCTACCACGCAGAAACCTGATTCCGTCATTGACGCAGAACTCGCTTATTACCGCGAGTTTTGTGCCAATGTCCATCGCAGTCCTCACAAGCTTGGCGAAGAAGCTACCAACTGCTTTGAATTGGCTCGCGCCAGCATCGCTAAATTCCTCAATATTGACGACCCTTCCCAAGCTATCTTCACATCCAGCACAACCGGCTCGATAAATATCGTAGCGAATATACTTGCTGGACAGTATCTAAAGCCTGGCGACGTCATCCTTTTGACCCCTTCCGAACACCACTCTAACCTTGTCCCTTGGCAAATGGCAGCTGCCAGATCGGGCGCAACTCTTGAATTTATCGACATCTTTCCCGACGGTACTTTCGACTACGATCAGGTTGGTCGCAACTGGAATCCCCGCACTAAAGTTTTGGCCTTCCAACACGCCTCCAATGTAACCGGAGCCATTCACGACGTAGAGACCCTCTCTGGTTTGGCTCGTCACAACGGAGCACTTTCCGTAATCGACGGCGCACAGGCTGTTGCTCATCTCCCTGTCGATCTTAATGCATTGGATTGCGATTTCTACGCTTTTTCCGGACACAAATGTGTCGGCCCAACCGGTATCGGCGTATTATATGGAAAGCGAGAACTTCTGGAAAGGTTCACCCCCGTCTTCGGTGGCGGTGAGATGATCCTGCGGGTTCAACGTCAAAGCTCAACTTACAACGCCCTTCCCTATAAATTCGAGCCCGGCACTCCCAACATAGCCGGAGCGATAGGCTTGGGTGCCGCAGTCGAGTACCTGATGGGACTTGGCATGAGTGAAATAGCCTCTTATGTCGATGCTTTAGCAGAATACGCCTGCCAAAGACTATCGAAAGTTGACAGGGTCACCATCGCTGGCCCATTGACAAATCGTACCGGCGCAATCTCTTTCAACATAAACGGTTGTCACCCCCACGATATCGCCTCGATCCTCGACCACCGTGGCATCGCCATTCGTGCAGGAGTACATTGCGCAGAACCTCTAATGGAGGCTCTTGGTGTCGCATCGACAGCACGCGCCAGTTTTTATTTCTACAACACCCGCGACGAGGTTGACCAATTGGTTTCGGCACTGGAAAACACAAAGGAGATTTTAGGGCAATGAGTCTCGAATCTATCTTCAACGAATTGCTGATCGACCATTCGAAATTTCCACGTCACTATGGTCATATCGGCAACTCGAACATCTCGGTCGAGGGTAACAACGTCATGTGTGGCGATCAAATCGTTCTGAGCGCGCGGGTTGTTGACGGCAAAATCGACAAAATCGCCTTCACCGGAAAAGCTTGTGCTATTTGCACCGCCTCATCATCGATGTTTTGCGATAATGCGGAAGGTCAAACTCTCGATCACATTGAACACGCCAGATCCATCTTTCAAAAGTACCTTCGCAGCGAACCTATTTCCGACGAAGATAAAAAATTCCTCGGCGACGCCGCCGCACTCGAAGGTGTCTCGAAGCTCCCCTCTCGTGTCAAATGTGCCTCACTGGTTTATGAAGCGTGGAATATCATGCGTAAACGACTTTTAGATGAAGCTCCCCCTACCGCAGTCGTCACTACCGAATAACAAACTTCCCACAGGCTTGCCCGTGTGACTGCCCCCACCTAAGGCCCTCTACAGTTGGCTGCACGTGAAACAAACTCTAATCACACGACTTTCATACCTCTCGTCCGTTTCGATACTTTGTGTTGCGCGTCTAACTTATTAGTAGTAGATTTGTTTTCTCTACTAAAAGTAAGTCGGTTCCGGGAATTCCCCTACAATGCTTAACCGTCAGATGCAAAAACTACCCCTTCATCGATACTTCATTCTTGTGTCCAACTTCGCAATTAATTGTACGGTTAATTCTGCATGCAATTAAGCGCCAAAAAGACTATCATCTCCCTTTTGATAACAATTGGCCTTGTTTTCATAGCGAGCGGTTACGCTTACTGGCACATTGAATCACTCAAAATCCTTAAATTTCATACCAACCGCAAGAATGAGGAAGCCAGATCATTCCAAAAGTATCTCGCAATTCTGAACAAACCCCAACAATTGTTGACTTACGATTATAGCTATTGGGATGAGATGAAAGACTTTATCTCGTCAACCGATTCTGTGTGGGCAAAAGAGAACTTGGAAACGGCCCTGGAGACCTTTGATGTCGAAGTAATCTGGGTACTCAATAAAGAATTCGTAACAATCTACAGTGTTTACAGCGATTCTCTTGGGTCCATAAGCAGTATTGAACTGCCACATGAAGTGGCTACCAGCGTTCGGTATGAATGGTTTAATAATTTCTATGTAAACACCCCGGCTGGACTGATGGGGATTTCCACAGCACCAATTCAGCCTTCAAATGATATCACACGAATTGCCACCCCATCGGGCTATTTAATAACCGCCCGACGGTGGGATCAAAATAGACTGGCCAATCTTTCAGAACTCATCGGTAGCGAAGTAACACTCACTCAGCCTATTCCTGAGGGTCAAGGCATAAACTCTATAGCTGAACAACAATCTGAAATCAAAAATGGTCTTGTTGTTTTTCAGATTGAAATCCTAAACTCGAGTAAAACCCCCATTGCCAATTTTGTTGTTAAAGAAAATACCGCAATATATACAGAGTTTACAAGCTCTTTAATTCGTGAACTGCTTTTATATATTCTGTTTGTTGTGACTATTATAGTTTTGATTTTTTTCTTTACAATAGTATTAATTTACAATCCATTAAGCACGATAATTTCTAGCCTCAAAGAAGAAAATCCCTCCCTCGTCCACAAACTCCAGCTACAGCCTCACGAATTCGGAACCCTTGCCAGATTGGTCACCCAATCGTTCGACCATCGCGACGAATTAAACAGAGAAATATCCAAACAAAAAGTTGTCGAAGTTGCTTTGGCCGAGAGTGAAAACCTCTATCGAATGCTGGTTGAGAATTCCTTCGATGCAATTTGCCTCATCCACGGCAAAAAATATGAGTATGTCAATCCTCGCTTTTGCCAAATTTGTGGTTACTCGTCCGAAGAAATTTTATCACCAGATTTCGACCACAACATCTTTCTTGATGACATACAGCGTGAATACCTCGAAAGTCGTTTTCGCGCACGTGCTCGAGGCGAAAAAATGCCAGACGAGTTTTCACTTCGAATTACGAATAGAGCAGGTAATCTTGTTGATTTGGAGTTCTATACCGTCGCTCTCGGAGATCCATATAATCCCAAAGTACTTGCTTTTGCCCGTGATATTACGGAGCGCCGCCGAGCCGAAGATGCCTTAAAATCGTCGGAAACCAGATACAAAGCACTCTTCGAAACATATCGCGATGGTATTTACTTCCGCACCGATGACGGCAAGTTGATCGACTTTAACCAAACGATGCTCGATATCTTTGGCTACACCCGCGAGGAAATGCTAAAACTTAGCGTTTACCAACTCTACGATGTCCCTCCCGATAAATCCATTGTCAATGAGCACGTCCAACTCTATGGTGGTGTGAAAGATCTTGAGCTTAAGCTCCGCCGTGTCGACGGGAAAGTTATCGACTGCCTCATCTCCTCAAATGAGCTAATGGACGAGACAGGTGCCTTGATCGGCATACAGGGAATCATCAGAGACATCACTGCTCGAAAGCTACTCGAAGAGCAATTCAGGCAGGCACAAAAGATGGATTCCATCGGCAGATTGGCCGGCGGAGTTGCCCACGACTTCAATAATATGCTTCAAGCCGTTCTTGGAAACCTTGAACTCGCAATTCGCAAGGTTGAACCAACCAGTAGTATTTTCAAAAACCTGAAAGATGCCCAATTAGCCGCCCAGCGGTCAGCAAACCTCACAAAGCAACTTCTCGCCTTCGCTCGCAAACAGAAGATTTCACCCAAAGCACTCGACCTCAATGACAGCGTCAGTGGAATGCTAAAAATGGTGGGCAGACTGCTCGGCGAAAACATCACCCTTACATGGACCCCCGGTGTCAGGCTCTGGGCTGTGAAGATTGACCCGACCCAAATCGACCAGATTTTGGCAAATCTCTGCCTTAACGCTAGCGATGCCATCGATAACTTCGGCGAAGTTCAGGTCGAAACGAAAAACATTTTCCTCGATGCCAATTTCTGCTCCAATCACATCGGAGCCATGCCCGGCGACTATGTCGTACTCAGTGTAATCGATAATGGCAGTGGCATGACCAAAGCAACTATGGAGCGAATGTTCGACCCGTTCTTTACTACCAAAGAGTTGGGCAAGGGAACTGGGCTTGGTTTGGCGACAGTGTACGGTATTGTCAAACAAAACAACGGATTTATCGATGTCACTTCTGAGCTGGGAACAGGAACGAAAATTGACATCTATCTCCCGCGTAGCGAAGGCGAACTTGCTAAAACTGAGTTTGAATTTGAAGACCCTATCCCTCGTGGACGTGGTGAAACCGTCTTGTTTGTCGAGGACGAATTGGAGATTCTGAAAGTCGGTGAGAATATGCTCAGTTGGTTGGAATACAAAGTCTTGATCGCCGCGACACCAAATGACGCTCTCAAGCTGATCGACTCATATTCCGAAGACATCCACCTTCTGGTAACTGACGTGGTAATGCCGGTAATGAACGGCAAGGAAATGGCGGATCAGATTCTATCGTTGCGACCCAACATCAAATGCCTCTTTATATCAGGTCATACCGCTGATGTCATCGGCGACAACGGTATCCTTGAGGAAGGTACAAACTTCCTCCAGAAACCTTTCAAATTACGTGAACTTGCACTGAAAGTAAAAGCCACGCTCGCCGGTTAGAGGGAGGACTAAATTTGACCAAGATGTTGAATAGAAAGAATATCAAGAAGAGCATTCAAATTTATCGTCACATCGTCACAATCGTCACAGGGCTTATCTGACAGGAGTTTTGGGCGTGACGATGAAAATATTTCCGTCACAATCGTCACAGAATCAGGTGAATTACAAGCTGGTTTTGAGTGATTAATAAGTGAAATTTTCATGTTTATAATATACGATAATTTTGCATCAAAGTCGAGGGAATTTGTTCTTTATATGGCACTATCTTAAAATATCTCCTTGCGATTTCCCATAATCAAAAAGACCCATAAATCCTATTGTCAAGGACTTATGGGTCTTTTGCGGAGAGTGAGGGATTCGAACCCCCGGTAGAGTAAACCCTACAACGGCTTTCGAGGCCGCCTCATTCGACCACTCTGACAACTCTCCTGTGGTCTGCACAAAGTAGGGCGGATTGAAATCCGCCCTACTTGAAACCTCCTGAAAGATAATACCCCCCCTGCCCTATGGCAAGTAAGCACAAGCCGAATCAGCCTACCTGATTAAGAGAACCCGCTCCGATGCCTTAAATGCTCCAGCCTCCATCCGGATCAGATACAACCCCGTCGGCAAGTCCCCCGCACCGAGCGTAAGTTGATGCGTTCCTGCCCCAAACTCTGCACTCGCCAAACTTATCACTTCCCGTCCGCCAATATCGGTGAGCGAAAGCTCAACTTGCCCGGACACAGGCAGCGAAAACTTTAGCGAGGTCTGGCTGTTGAAAGGGTTGGGATAAGGATTGTCCAAAGCAAATTTAACTGGAAATGTCTCAGGTGGATCTTTCACATCGTTCACAACAATACGATAATTTCGTATCAATTCAACTTGAGGATCATCGACGATGTAATGTAGTTCCACTTCGTACTCACCATCTGGCAACCCGGTTGCGTCGATCTGTTCGAAAAAATCTGTGTTCTGCTCCACGGCTATAGTAAATTCTATCGGTTCGATACTGAACCATCCGATATTTACCGTATCTGGATAAGTCCATTCGATGTGACCACGAGTATCCATGTTCCCTGGATTAGTCCCGGGCGACAATCCGCTATCGGGAAGCGAGAACCACCCGTGCGGCAACACAAAATCCTGTCGCACAACCTCACCCACGACCATTTCGATCCCATCAGCCGAAGCCTCGCCGTACCCCTCGCCAGTCGTGGACACAGTCAACCCCTCCGCACCCGGAGCAACGATTCGGTAGTCCCCCTCGTCATTCGTCAATGTCTGGTAACCATGGGAGGTAGTCACCACCGCCCCCGCAACCGCCGTTGAGTCGATGTACCGTACCACCCGCCCCTCAATAGTCGCTCTCGGTTCCCAAACCGTTGTCGTCCAAAGAACCGCCTGGTTTGCCGCCAGATTCCGCGCACCCACCGCAGGCATCCCCCAATACGAGTATGTCAGCCCATCCTTACCATCCGGCGAAGATATCCCCACTGAGCACTTGAAATTCGCTTCAAAATCTCCCTGCACATCGTTGACTGTATTGTACTGGAACAAAATCGGGCCATCTCCCGTCGCCGTCTCGTGATGGGCCGGGTCAAAAAGCACCACCTGAAACGCATTGGCAAACCAGTTTCTATCATCGTCCTTCGTGCCGGTCTGCCACTGAATTATGATTTTGTGGTTTTGTTCGTCGAAATATATGAAAACACCATCCATCTGAGTCTGCATAAACAACCTATCCCAAAACGGCGCGATCATCCCCCACGCGCCATTATAGCCCGGCAGAGGCCAATTCTGTTGATTCTTCAATCCACTCTGGTCACCCATCGCAATCCACCCGTTGTTGCAGACAGTGATCTGCCTGAAACCCTGACCATAATATCCAAACACAAACGGCAGGTCGATCACTACGCTCGAGTCTTCCTCCCCTTGCGCTGGAAAATCAAGACGTTCCCCTTCGAACTCTCCACCCAACGGATTTATATCGATCCAATCGAACACCGGCGCATCCGCCCACACCGTATTTTCATCCCCGTTTTCGATCCCGATATACCCATATTTGTCAGGCCCTACAGGGTGTTGTGCTTCTCGTTCCTCCAATTTGATTTGAATCGGAATTTTCATCCCGCTTCTGGTATCGGTATCGATTTCAAGCACGAACTCCGCAACACTCCCTGGGATTGCATCCTCATTGATAGAGAAGGAAAAGTTGTCAATCTCCTCCATTGTTTCCCCAATACCGATGTCATCCCACAAACCCCGCTCATCGATGATGTCGATGAACCCGGACGTTGTCGACAATCGCCCACTGACTTGAACTGCTCGTGAATCACCATTATTCTGCAGAGTCATCCATAACCTTACCGCGCCAGCAGGAATCAACTCGCCTTCAAGTATCAATTCCTCTCTAACCAAGTCGGGGGCAAGCACTTCAAATGAAATTCCAGCGAAATCATTTCTAATGCATGTATGAATTTGAGTCTTATTAGGAGTAGTAGAACTAACACGGGGCGAATCATCTTCTACTGGTTCAAGCTCAATAACAATGGACTCGCCGGGATCTAATGCAGGGACTCGAACCGGAACAAATTGACCTGCGATGAACGGGGAAGCAAATTCCCAATTCTCTTCGTTTTCCATAGTTGGAACGTTGCCAATATTTGAATACGTAACACTCAAACCAATTCGATCACCCGGATTGAGCTCTACCTCATTATTAGTTTCATCCAATACCTCATAGTCAGTCACTACAAGCCGCACACCATCCCTTGGTTCAAGTTGACGTTGAAAGGGATAAATTCCTTCGCCAGTAACCGTCAAAATAGGCTGCTGTCGTTCAAATTCAGGATTGTCCCAAGCAAGGACAACCCGACCATTTGCATCGGTTATCCCAGTTACCTGAAATTGGTTAGCGGCATACAATGTAACTGTCGCACCGGAAACAACTTGATTTTGTCTCCTTACTCGCAAATTTAGTGCTGATTGTCCCGTCCACAAATCATCTCCATCTACTTCGACTCCAGATGGCACCCCGATCCAAGGCTCCTGCCCCGGGTCACCGTAATACCGGAGTGTCCCCCAGTATCGCGTCACCAACTGCCCTTGATCGGCAGGCATCACAATAGGAATCTTCGCGGTCAGGTAATTCCGCGCCCAACCAAAGCTCCTTATCCCTTTCTCAAAAAGACCTTCCGCCAACCCTCCGACTATAGCATTAGCGATATTGGTGCGTGGGCTTGGATTGTGGCCAAATCCTGCCGAAGGCCCTCGCATCACATCTGGAGTCCCCATGCGGAATGTCCGGTTGAACGAACCCCAGCCACCTTGCGAAATCGTCGATGAACTGACCATAAAATGGAATGGATAGACCCCATGAGCACCAATATCCTGCGGATCAAAGTCATTTTGATGCCCCCTGACAATTATCATATTGACGCCATCATTGTACAGTTCTGCAATTTCAGGCGAAAAATCGTTGTCTTCGTTATCGGAAAAGAAGGTTGACGTGACGTCATACCCCTTTCGCTCAAGCACCGATTTCACCCACTTCCCGCTGTACGAAGGCGAAAGATCTTCAGGCACAGAACAGTGCCCGACCCCGACGAAGCCCTTGGAGAACCATACTCTATTCTCTATGTCGGGGTTCTTCTCGTAGGAAATCGTCCTTCTGATAGCACATGTCAAATTATCCACAGTCAGGCAATTGTACGTCCCGACCGCAACATCGGCGATAGGATCATTGCCGTCGAGTTGACCGAAGTAATTATCATAAAATTCCGGATCGTACGGGATCTCAAGCGGAGGATCGACCTCCTCATTCCCGATCAAAATCAGGTACGAGAAGTGCGACTCGTTATAAATGTCCCGAATCTGGTTTTTCAACATCACCTTGGTGATAACTCGCGGATCGAACGTCAATATCTGGACTTTATGCCCGGCCTGTCGCTTCCACTCCACCAACTCATTTACTGCAGCTGGATAATCTTCATTCGCTACAATCAGGTAGCTTCCCGGTGGGTAATTTTCATCTGCATCATCCCGGACAGGCGGATTTACTACAAGTGCCTCAAGCGCCTTATCGAAGTCCCTGCACGGTTCGCGATAACCTGGCACAACCTCGTTCACGCCTGCACTATCCCCCTTTACTATTTCGGTCACAATCCCTTCATTCACAATATAATCTTGAGTTTCCGCATCCCATTGGACTGGATACAAGACAAGATTGACCATCCTCACCCCTCGCCAAACCATCGGCTCACCGATAATCGCCACTTGAGGCGGCCAGACACCAGTTAGCGTCGTCTCTTCAGTTACCGCGAAATCTTCTTCCTCGCCCTCATTGTCCCGAAATCTTGCCGGAGGCTCAGCGTTATGGCGGGACTGATGCTGCACCGTTGCACTGAGCGTTATCTCCCCCGTGGGTGGCACCACTACCCACCGCGAGATTGCCGGAAGATCGGGCATGCCGTCAACCCCGGCGATTCCTTCGTCTTCTATACGCCAAACTGCTCCCCTGACACCCTTTGCAAGGTTAAGCGACTTCACCTCAGCCGAAAACACCACTTGTGAAGCAGACGACTCGCATTTGGTTACAAGCACAGAATTCTCTCCAGTCTTTATACTCGAGAACTCCTGCCCGACCAATATCTTTGGCTCGGAGGTTCTGATCGTAAGGGCAAAAGCCGAATTCAGGAAGAGTGAAGTAACTGAGAATAACGAGAGGATGAGGGCCGGAGAATGGAACTTTGATGGGAAGTACTTACCCATTTCAAGATCTCCTTGTTGGGGGGTAATCGCAGTTTGCGGCAGGTGTCGCGCCTCGCCAGAGTTAATATCTGGCGGAATTATTCGAAAGATTCGGTTTCGGATGGAAAAGTCTGTGCGCGTATATCGTCTCGATACTTTCCAACCGCGCTCCGAACTTCTTGAGCCATATCGATATATTTTCTGACAAAACGAAATTTGAACTGATCTGTCAGCCCAAACATGTCGTACGAGACGAGTATCTGCCCGTCACAGTCGGGACCTGAAGCAATCCCAATTGTCGGAATTTTAATTTTTTCAGTGATCTTTTTCGCGAGTGAACGCGGAATTTTTTCCAGCACAATCGCAAAAGCACCTGCCTCTGCTACAGCTTCAGCATCACGCATGATCTTCTTCGCTTCGGCTGAGTCAGCCCCTTGGAGCCCAAACCCACCGTACATCCGTACACGTTGAGGCTGCATTCCGACATGACCCATCACCGGGATTCCAATTTCGACCAGTCGCCTGATCGTCGGCGCAAGCTCTTCCCCACCCTCAAACTTAACAGCCGAAGCTCCGCCTTCTTTAATGCATCTCGCCGCATTCATAAGCGCTTGCTCCACCGAAGCCTGATAGCTCATAAACGGCATGTCGGCGACCAGAAGCCCACGCTTCACGCCTTTGCTGCAAGCTTTGGTATGATAAACCATTTCGTCAATAGTCACCGGCAAAGTCGTCTCATGACCCTGTATCACCATCCCCAGCGAGTCCCCGACGAGGATGACTTCGGCCCCGCCTTCGTCGATCAACCGCGCGAAAGTCACATCGTAGGCCGTCAGTGCGGTGATTTTTTCACCTCGTTGCTTCATCTCAATCAAATCGTTAACTGTGATTGAAGTCTTGAGGTTGCTTGACGCGCTACTTTTGCTCAACAGATGATCCCCCCGGCAATAACACGGTCGTCTTTATAAAGTACCGCTGACTGACCCGGCGTCAACGACCGGACAGGCTCCTCGACCCGAATCACCATCCGGTTATTTGTCGTCCTCGTTAGCTTTGCACTATGCCCAGCGTCGCGATACCGTATTTTGACGGTGTAACCGTTCTCGCCATTGAATGCGAAATTGGGCGAAAGGACGTTAAGTCCCTCGATCTCAAATTCGTGATGACTAAGCTCTTCCTCAGGCCCGACAAAGACCTTGCGACTTAACGGCTCGATATGTGTCACAAACAGTTTCCGCCCACCCCCAAGACCGAGCCCCTTTCGCTGACCGATGGTGAAAAAGGGATACCCGTCATGCTTGCCGATTGACTTTCCAGTCTCATCGACCATCTCACCAGCAAGTTCCCCATCGTGAAGTTCCGGATGTCGTGACTTAAGCCACCCGCGATAGTCATCGCGCGGAATGAAGCACACTTCCTGGCTCTCCTCTTTCTCGGCGACAGGCAGGTTTAACTTTCGGGCTAAATCACGAACTTCGTCTTTGGAAAGTGACCCCAACGGGAACATCGTTCTTGCGAGCAATTCCTGCGGAATCTCCCAGAGAAAGTACGACTGGTCCTTGGTTTGATCAATTCCTTGTCGGAGCGTTGTCTCGCCATTAGCCTCAACAACCAATTGGGCATAATGGCCCGTTGCGATCCAGTCCAAACCAATCGCTTTGACCTTTTCCCAAACCCTCCCCCACTTCACTTTCGAATTACAATGAACACAAGGATTTGGAGTTCGTCCTGCAAGATACTCGCGCTCGAACCGTTCTATCACTTCGCGCCTGAAATCTTCGCGCAGATCGATTGTGTAATGAGGAATTCCGAGTATCGCACAAACCCTCCCTGCATCTTTCGCCATTACTGTCGTACAGCAGACCTTACGAGCGTGTTCTTCATCCTCGGCGTCCCAAAGCTTTAGGGTAAAACCCACCACTTTGTAGCCCTTTTCCACGAGTAATGCTGCCGCAACCGACGAATCAACCCCTCCACTCATCAATACCGCAACGGACTTCTGATCTGGAGAATTATCGCCCGATATTGATTTCGTCAAGCTCGCACCGCCTGGTATCTTCCAGAAGTAATATCCTGAAAAGGCTTGTCCATGAATCGTAAACGGATCACCGACTTGATAATCACCTCAGCGGTTCGCTCTATATCCTCCATGCTGTTCCCCCTCCCCAACGTCAGCCGGAGTGTCGAATTCGCCTCTTCGGGCGATAGCCCGATCTCTGTAAGCACATGAGACGGCGTTGTGCTCCCTGAAGAACATGCCGACCCTGAAGAGACCGAAATTCCTTCAAGGTCTAGTGCCACCAACAACGCCTCCCCCTCCACACCTTTAAACGTAATGTTGAGGTTTCCAGGTATCCGGTTTTCCTGATGGCCGTTTAATGTCACGTTATCCAGGCTGTTCGAGATCTGGCTCCAAAGTGCATCCCTGAGCTGCCTTAGTCGTACCGCTTCTGTCGTCATCTCGTTCCTACTAAGATCGGTCGCAGTGCCCAGCCCCACAATTCCCGGCAGGTTTTCCGTACCGGGCCTGATCTCTGCCTCCTGATGCCCGCCGAATTGGCGCTGCGAAACTGAGACTCCTTTTCGGATGTAGAGCGCCCCTACCCCCTTTGGCCCATAAATCTTGTGGGCAGAGAGCGACAGCATATCAATCCCCATCTCAGCCACTGATATCGATATCTTTCCAAATGTCTGAACTGCATCGGTATGAAATACCGCTCCGTGAGCGTGTGCAACCTTTGCAATCGCCCCGATGTCGTTTATTGTCCCGACCTCATTGTTGGCATGCATAACAGAGACGAGTAAAGTCCCCACTGTTATCGCCTTTTCAATATCGGAAGCAACGACTTCCCCTGACGGGGTTGGCTTCACTTTAGTCACTTTGAAGCCACGACTTTCCAATACTTTGGCACTTAGAAGTACGGCTGAATGTTCAATACTTGAGATGATAACATGATTGCCACGATCACGATTCCGTTCGCAGTACCCGATTATCGCCAGATTATCTGCCTCTGTACCGCCACTCGTAAAGAAGATATCATCGCTGTCGGCGTCGATTAGCCTGGCAACTGATATTCTCGCAAAATCGAGCGCCTCCTTTGCGTCCCTGCCATATGAATGAACGCTCGATGGGTTGCCAAAATGTTCTAACATGGACTCATTCATCGCTTCGACGACCCGTAAATCAACAGGCGTCGTCGCGCTATGATCAAGATAAATTCGTCTCGAATGCTTCATTTGATGTTGCTCAATAACTGTTGTACTTCAGAAACCAGAGACTGCAATGCTCTCCCCCGATGAGAAACACTATTTTTTTCTTCAGCGGTCGCCTGGGCAAAGCTCTTTTTCAGTTCGTAGGAGTAAAATACCGGATCGTAACCAAATCCACTCGTCCCTTTTGGCTCGGACAAGATTACTCCCTCGGCAGCTCCCTCCCACCAAACCTCCCGCTCACCATCTACCAAAGCCATTACGCATCGAAAGGTCGCCGACCTTTCGATGAGTGGTCGTGACCCTAACTCCTCTAACAACTTCCTGACATTGTCCTGATAGCTGGCGTTCTCTCCTGCATATCGCGCTGAAAAGACGCCCGGAGCGCCGCCAAGTGCCTCAACCTCCAGACCGGTGTCGTCGGCAAGCGACGGCAGACCCGTCCTGGCGTACCCTTCCCTCGCCTTTATCAGAGCGTTCTCAAGCAAGGTTTCACCCGTTTCAGCAGGCTCCGGGTACGGCGGTACATCATGTAACGAGACAACTTCGACAGAATCGCCAAGTATCGCTCTGATTTCTCTCAGCTTGTCCCGGTTTCCCGTCGCTACAAATAGCTTGCGCATCGCGATTGGACTTCATCGTTTCAGACTAAATGCCCAAAACGATACATGGAAGTCCTATATGCCAAGCTTTTCGGCTTCGTTCTCTTCCTTGTGAACTTTCACGATCCGGTTATCGAAACGAACTGCGCCTTTGGAACCGACTGAAGGACGAATCACTCTGTATGAAGTGTACATATCGACCGTCTTCAGGTTCTTGAGCATCTTCTCTGCGAAGGTTTTTGTTTTTGCCATTATACTGCCCTTAATGTTCTACGTTATATATCGATGATTTGTGGCGAAGACGTTTCCTTGCCAGCTGTTAAAAATACGCAATTTCCTAATCTCCTGCAACAAAAAACCGCCTAATGATAGACGGTTTTTTTAAGAATAGCGTTTACAACCACCTCACCTGCCCGAAACAACCTTGCCATAATCGCCGACAAGATAGTGTGAATCGACCTTTTGGGCCGTGTCTCGCTTCGAAGCCAGACTATCGCCTACTTTTTCGTCGATTACGGGTGAAATATCAGCGACAAGATGACTCGGAATTGAGGTCGCCGACGAAATCGGCATATTGCCCGAGTTCTCCATCGGAGCCGTCAGAACAAATATCCCCACCGCAAGACCAGTGGCAAGCCCCGCTCCCAGCGCCGTTAATCTTGGCGCAATCGATGTTTTCTTGACCAGTCGAATCGGCTTGCCATTATTCTCGACCGATCTAATCGAATTGTCAAGACGCATCTCAAACCCGTTCGTCGGACGATAAAGAGCCTGATTTCTCAGCAAATGGCTGAGATTCATCTCGTCAGAACCGATTGAAGTACAATGCCTGCAACTTGTGGCGTGTCGTGTGAGCATCTCCGCCTCATCACCACTCAGGCGACCCTTCTTCCAATCGATGTAAAGGCTCTCAAAATTCTCGCAATCGTTCATTTCTCTCCAGAAAGTGAATGATCTCTACTCTAACTCCCGTCGGGGATACTATAACAGGTCTTTAAGGCGCTTCTGAAGTCTCAACCTCGCTCGGTTGACACGAGACTTCACAGTCCCCAAAGGTATTTTGAGTATTTCACTAATCTCCTCGTACGAAAGTTCCTGCACATCTCTCAAAATTATCACTTCGCGAAATACTATCGGAAGCTTCGCCACCTCATGATCGACTCGCTGCTGAATGTTCCGTCGCTCATAGTCCCGATGCGGGTCGGAGCTTTCGTCCGCCACTTCCAAGGGTCGTTCATCAGCCTCACTTGAGCTTGCCCCTCCCAGAGACGTCCACCGCCTGATCTTCTGCCGCCGAAGTTCTGACTTGGCAAGGTTCCCTGCTATCGTATAGATCCAGGTCGAAAACCTTGCTACTTCACGATAACTATCACGATTCGTCCAGACACGAATGAAGGTTTCTTGAAGTAAATCTTCCGTAAAAGCCGGATCGTTAAGTATGCGATAGATAAACGAGAACAATGGGTTACGGTACCGGCGCACAATCTCGTCGAATGCAGCGGAAGAGCCAGCCTGAAATTCCCGGATAAGCTGTTCATCTGTTGGTTTCTCCGTGCTCAAGCTGCTCCTCTTTTTCTGTTGCCTGATGTAAGGGCCGCTAAGACATCCGTCACCACAAGCATTGCTTCGATTTCATCGTCACGATTCCCTTGCTTGATGCTAAGCTCAGCGTCCAGCACTCGCAACAAAGCTTCTTCGAGCTGTGCAATCGAAAATGCTCCAGCTTGCCTCTGCAACTTGCTGAAAATGAACTCTTGCACCCCAAGCTTTGCCTTCGCTTCGGCAACTTTCTTCTGATCGATGTGCCACTTGATGAACCAAAGCTGCCTGAGACACCGATATAGGTCGCCCACGATCTGATTCGGTTTCAAGCCAAAGTCCTGCAGGTTCTTCAACGTCACCAAAGCCGCAGATACATCACCCGCCCCGATTGCATCCGCGAAACGCCAACGCTCAAATCCAAACGACGCGCCTCCCATCTCCTCGATATCAACAGTTGTTATAACCTCTTTCGCGCCGATCATCAACGTCAAACGATCCAGTTCCCCCGCGAGTTCCCGCAGGCTCGGCCAATTGACTGCACAAAGACGCGATATCGCTTCGCTATCAAGCTTCTTACCATACTTGGATGCGTACTCAGCGATCCATGTTTGCAACTCATTTGTCTTCAATTTATTGCACATCACCGGATCGAGCAATTTATCTATCAGCTTCGAAAAGCTTTTGCGCTTGTCAGGCTCTCCTGCCCACAGAATCAAACAAACATCGTTAGGCAGCTTCTTCAAAAAAGCGACCACATCTTCAAGGATTTTATCCTTCAGATCGCCAGCCTGCTTGATCAGTATCACTCTTCTCGCCGCAAACATAGGCGGAGTGTAGAGTGTCTTGGAAATCGCGTCGGTATCTTTCGCCGTCAGAACTGAGAGATTCAGATCCTTCTCGTCTGGAGTCAATACCCTTGATATCAACTCCTGAATCCCAATCTCGATCAGGTAATCTTCCTTACCTACAAAGAGATATGCTGAGCGAAGCTCGTTCCGCCTGATTTCCCCTAAGAACTTTGAAAATTCCAATTCTGCCTATAATGCTTGCGAAACGAACCATTTGGCAAGGTCAATCATTTTCGGATCTTGTAGCATCCGCTCCGGATGCCACTGCACACCATAAGTGAACCGGTCGGCCGGGCAGCAAACAGCTTCGATCACACCATCCTTCGATGCTGCAAGTATTTCCAGCCCTTTTCCAACTTTCTTGATCGATTGATGGTGGCTACTGTTGACTTGAATCTCTTCCGACTGGAACAGGTCTGACATTGGCGACTGACGGGTGAACAAAATGCTATGATAGGCATCCTTACCAGCATCCCAGTCGTTGTGCTGTAACGGATTATCGATCTCAGTCGGCAAATCTTGATAAAGCGACCCGTTGAATGCCACATTCAAAACCTGAATCCCTCGACAGATCCCCAACAACGACTTTGCTTCTTCACGAGCAGCTTTTACAAGCGCAATCTCAAACTTGTCTCTCAGGAGATAAACTCCCATCGACTTCGTGTTCTTCTCGTTGTAAAGTGATGGATCGACATCGACTCCGCCCGTGATGATCAGTCCGTCAAGATGACGGACGAGATCCTCTGCTTTCGAGAGGTCTTCCAGTATCGGAAGTAAAATCGGTATTCCCCCACCCATTTCGACGAACTTGCAGTAATGATCCGGAACATACTGAAGCGTTGCGCTTTTGGCAAATTGCCTTTTTTCATCTCCGGCAAGGCTAAGACTTGCCGAAATTCCGATAACAGGTTTCATCAAATTACCCGGATTTACTAATTATTTAAATAAGTTGAATATAAGACTTCGCCTCGCGAGATTGTCATTTTAATCTCCGCCCCAAACCAATCCACTAACGACTGGTCCTTAACATCCACAACCGTCAGATCGGCGTACTTTCCAACCTCGATAGACCCTCGCTCTTCCGACCTCCCGGATGCAATTGCATATCCTCGCGTCACTGCCCTGATTGCCTGCCACGGTAGAAGTGCCTCTCCCATACCGAAAAGCGGGTTTGGTAACTCGTTGTACTTTGCTCGATTGATACTGGCATGTATCCCTAACAACGGATCGGGTGTTGCCACTGGCCAGTCACTACCATTGGCAATTGGCACGCCATTCTCAACCAACGATTTCCAGATAAATGAATTCCTGCACCTCTCGTAACCGATCAATTCGGGCAGCCACTTCTCGTCATCCAGCATATGAATCGGCTGCATCGAGGCAAGTGCGCGGCTTTCCCTTACAAGCCTGACTCCGTCATCCGGAAGCTGCTGCAAGTGTTCGATCCTGCCGGAAAATCCTTTTTCGAAAGGCAACTCTGATAATAACCTGCAAGCCTGATCGACAGCCCTGTCACCTATCGCATGGATCGCTAACCGCCACCCCAATTCCGTCACCTTCTTGAAAACGGATCTCAAATCGGCATCGGAGTAGATCAAGTTGCCCGATTGCGTCCCATCGCTGAACGGTGCCATCATCGCCGCACTCCTCGACCCAAACGAACCGTCAAGAAATAGCTTTATCGTTTCGACTCTAAATCTTTCCCCTCCCATCGGTCGCGAAATTCCATCCCAATTCTCGTATCGCTTCCAGCCATCGATATCGATCTTCAACTCGCCATTATTCTCGAGATCTCGATAAATCTCTTCATTGCCTGAGTCGAGAACTTCTGATACAGCCGTTAAGCCTAAACTGATAAAATACTCTTGCGCCGAAAGGATAAAGCGACGCCTCGCCGATCTGTCAGGAGGCGTTCTGACGCTATGAATCAACCCTATAGCCGACTCGTACAGCATCCCATTGGGAGAACCATCCGCAAAACGCCCTATCGCGCCGCCGTCGGGGTCTTTCGAATCTCTGCTGACACCGATAAGAGTTAGAGCCGACTGATTGAGGCAGCAACCGTGAAGGTCTCTTTTGTGGACGATCAAAGGGTACGATGGGACAATCTCCTCCAGTAATCTCGCATCAAGTCGGCAACTCTCCTTCTCATCCCAGTTAAAGGCTTCAAGCCACCCTTCCTGACCGAATTGCTTACTAAACGCTGCTCGGATAGCATTTAACACTTCTTCCCTGTTCATTCCGGCAAGATCTGTTATTCCGAGTGACTGTCCTCCAGCCGCCATGTGGAGATGAGCGTCACAAAAACCTGGAAAGACCCACGCGCCTTCCAAATCCATTCGTTGCAAGCCATCAATATTGTCGTCAAGACATTCGCCAGCAAAAGCAATGTGGTCTCCCTCAATCAATACTTCTTTTTGAACTACAGGAGGACCATTTGCCCCGCCAAAGACACGGCAGTTCGTTAACAATATCCTTTGCTTTGAGTCAGAATTGCTCAAAAAGCGTCCGTCTTTCTAATTTTCTAAGAGGATATGTTTTCATTTCAACAACCTATCTCGCAAGCTCGATCGCTCGAAATTCACGAATTACCACCACTCTTATTTGGCCCGGATATTCGAGTTCATCCTGAATTTTTTTAGCGATATCAATTGAGAGTTGCTGCGCTTCGCCATCGCTCACCTTTTCATTCTCAACCATCACCCGGATTTCACGACCTGCTTGCAATGCATAAGTCTTACTAACTCCAGAGAAAGAGTTGGCAACCTCTTCCAATTTCTCGAGGCGCTTCACATACCCTTCGATGCTGTCCCTTCTCGCCCCCGGTCTTGCACCCGAAATCGAGTCAGCCGCTTGCACAAGACAGGCTATCAGAGACGTAGACTCCACATCGTCATGGTGCGAGGCAATAGCGTTAAGCACCACCTTCGGTTCCCGATAGCGCTTCGCGAGTTCGACGCCAAGCTCTGTGTGTGTCCCTTCTGCCGTCCTGTCAATAGACTTGCCAATGTCGTGTAGAAGCCCCGCACGCGCCGCCATTTTGGCATCCAACTCGAGTTCCGCAGCCATCAATGTAGTTAGCCGCGCAACCTCGACGGAGTGCTTTAGGACATTCTGACCGTAACTAGTCCGGTAATGAAGTTTCCCCAGATGACGGACGATTTCGGGGTGTAGCCCATCGACGCCGACTTCATGTGCCGCATCTTCTCCAACCTGGATAATATGTTCCTCAAGCTCCGCGTGAGCCTTTTTCACTACCTCTTCAATTCGCGCCGGGTGAATTCTACCGTCAGCAATTAGAGTCTCTAACGCAATTCGGGCTACTTCCCGCCGAAACGGGTCAAATCCCGATAAAGTAACAGCTTCCGGTGTGTCATCGATGATAACCTCGACGCCAGTAAGTGCTTCGAAAGAACGGATATTGCGCCCTTCCCGCCCAATTATTCTACCTTTGATTTCTTCAGAAGGAATGTTGACGACAGTGATGGTTGTTTCAGCAGAGTGGTCGGCGGCAGATCGTTGGATAGCCTGAATCACCAGTTCTTTCGCTTCGCGATTGGCTTGCATCTTCGCCCGTTCACGCAAGTCTCGTGTCTGCTCAATCGTTTCCTGACGGGCACGTTCAACCAGTTCCAATTTAAGTGCTTCGAGCGCCTCCTCGTGGCTCATTCGGGCAAGCTCTTCGATCCGCTTCGAGATCAAAGCTTTTGAGCTATCTAATTCTATCCGCTCAACTTCAATCTTTTGAGAACGTTCCCTAATGTCGCGGTCAACTTGCCGTACTTCACGTGATCGTTTTTCAAAGACGTCAACCTTCTGTTGGAGGACCCTCTCCCGCTCGTGTAGTTGACGCTCTGATTTGATCAGTTCTGCTCGCTTCGTCTCAAAGTCGTTTTCTAACTGGGTCTTGATCCGAAGGTGATCGTCTTTGACTTCGAGAAGTTTTTCGCGTTTGATACTCTCTGCTGATCGGTGTGCGTCTTCAATAATCCGTTCGGCCTCTTTCTGAACTGAAGCGCCCCGAAGCTTATCGAATCGATCCTTTAGAAACCACCCTAACAAAAACAAGACAACGGCGCAGAGTAGAGCGCCAAGAATGAATACGATGTTCAGCATTTTTTTTTAGGCTTTCAAAAATGGAAGCCCGCCCTTGATGTTCCGGAAAGAACCTATTCCCTGTTACGGTGGGTGCCGCCCTAAACGTGTCTTGCTTCCGCTGTCTGCTTGCGCAGATTCTCCTGCTGCCAGAAGAATGCGGCCTGTAATAGGCGCTTCAAAGAGACACGGCTCCCATAGGCTCTAACTGTTGGTTCTTTTTGGAACTGGTGCAAGGGCGGGCCATCCATAATCTGTTAGGCCGCCGTTTATCGTGAGCGAGATTATTCCTCGTTCATTCCTTGGTTCAAGACCTCTGATAGTTCTCTAGTCTTTTCCTCAAACTCACTAACTAGTCGTTCTTTTTCGCGTCGTAGGTTGAAAAGTTCATCAGCTATATTCAAAGCGGCAAGAATCGCCAGACGCGCCGGTGTCGATGCCGTCGTCTGTTCCTCGATCATTGCCATCCGTTCATCCACAAATTTCGCGACCTGTCGGATATGCTCCTCGTCGCCCCGACCTCGGATTGGATACTCCTGGCCGTATATGATGACCTTGACCGTTTGACCTTGATTGCGAGTTTCATTCATTATCGTGGAGGTCTCTCACGTCGTTATCTTTCGGTTTTTCATCAAACAAAACTTGCCCCGAATGCGACGTTGCCCTTGCGGCGGGATGGGTTAAAACCCTTCCAGTTTCGCCAGAAGCTCATCGACTTTGGCTCGAATCAACTCCTCTTTCTCAGGATCACGCACATTCCTGCGCGCATCCTCTATCCTGTCGCGGAGCGACTCGTTGGCACCTCGGAGTTCATTCGCCTCGGCCTCCAATCGACTTACCCTCTCGTAGAGGTCATCACGATCTTTTTTTATCAGGCGATATTGATCGAGCAGACGTGACAACTGCTGCTCGAGATTTTCAAGGCTTTTTAATTCCATCACTTATGAGCTTGGGCAAAACTGGTTTAAGTAGCCGCTTCACATCGGAAACGGCTTATTAATTATATACTTCGTAATTCTGCGCCGGTCGATTCTGCGGCGACTTTTACCATTCTGGTGATTAAAGCGTCAACTTCACCATCCGCCAAAGTCCGTTCATTGCTGCGAAACGAAAGATGGAATGCAAGGGATTTTTTCCCTGGCTCTATCCCCTTACCAGCATAAACATCGAACAAATCAAGGCTTTCGAGTATCGCTGAATCGATGCGTCTCAAACAGTTGGCAACTTCACCAGCCTCGATACTTTCATCGACAAAAAACGCCAGATCTCGCGTCGCGGCAGGAAAGCGCGGTAACGGTATGTACCGTCTGCTCTCCCCGGCCCTGCGCAGCAACTGTTCGCCATCAAATTCAATATACCAAACCGGAATGTCAATTCCAAAATGCATTGCCGTTTCGGAAGCAATCTGCCCGAAAACACCAGCCGCAGTTCCGTCCTCTCCCAACTTGATCCCGGCACCAACTGCAAGGTATTCCGGTAATTCGTTCGATTTGCTTGACCAAGCCTTCAACCGCATCCTGTCGCCAAATTGCTCGACTATCCCTCGCGAATCTCCTAACACCAAAGCTCGTGCCTTATCTGCGTACGATTCAGGTCTGATTTTCCCTGTCAATACAATCCCAAGCTTCAACCCCTCAAATATCTCTGAGTCTTTCAAATAGAAGCACTTCCCCCATTCGAACAGCCTGATGTCATGTTGCCCCGCGTTAATGTTCCGCTCCACCGCCCTCAGCAATCCCGGCGCCAGCGACGTCCTCAGTCTTGACAGGTCGTCGCTCAGCGGGTTAAGCACCTTCGCCCCCTCTGTCCCATCTTTGAATGCCTCTGCATCTCCGGATGAAATAAGGCTCCAGCAAACTGCCTCCCTGAGTCCCAGCGACGCCAGCGCGTTCTTAATTGCGTCAGTGACATGTCGTTCACGCTCACGCTGTACGTCAGGCTCCAGCACCACCCTCGATGTCGTCGCCATCCCTACTTCGTTATAGCCATGCATCCTAATAATCTCTTCGATCAGGTCTATCTCACGCTCCAGATCCCTTCGCCACGACGGCGGATAGACTTTCCAGGTGCAATCACCAGTTTTCTTATCCGAAGCCAATTCGCTCTGCTTGCATGAAAGTGCACCCAGATATCCTCGCATTTGCTCAGTCGTCAGATCTGTCGCTAGCACCGCATTGACTCGCTTCGATCTGATCGCAATCTCAAGTTGCTTCCAGGGTGTCGGGTTGGCATCGACAACCCCCTCCAATATCTCGCCGCCTGCCAACTGATGGATGAGCTCAGCCGCCCTTGTCGCCGCCGCAACCGTCATTTCGGGATCGACGCCCCGCTCAAACCTGCGCGAAGATTCCGTCTGAATCCCTCTATCCCTTGACGTTATCCGTATCCCGGCCGGTGAGAAAACCGCGCATTCGATGAGCACATCCTTGGTCGTTTCTTTGATCTCGCTATTCAGTCCCCCCATAACCCCGGCCAAAGCAATCCCCTTCTCCGAATCGGCAATCAGCAGATCATCTACCGAAAGCTTATGTTCTTTATTATCAAGAGTCGTGAACTTTTCTCCCTTGCTCGCGTGCCTGACGACGATCTTGCCATCCTTGACCAGATGATAGTCAAACGCATGGAGCGGATGCCCCATCTCCATCATCACATAGTTCGTCACATCGACCACATTCGAGATAGGCCTTATGCCTACCGCCTTCAATCGCTTCTGCATCCAATCCGGCGAAGCCCCCACCGTCACACCCTTCACTATCCGCGCCGTATACCTCGGAGCACGAACCCCATCCTCAATCGTCACTGTCACCCAATCACTGGTCTGATTTGCAATGCCCGTTGCGCTTCGCTCGGCGGGCATCGAAAGGCGTAACTCCAACCCCAACTTCGCGCAAATCTCCCGCGCCACCCCAATATGACAAAGGCAATCAGGTCGGTTAAACGTCACTTCCAGATCGAACAACCAATCTACGCCTCCCAGATACTGCTGCACCTTCGTCCCAAGCACACAATCTTCTGGAAGAACGAGTATCCCCTTGTGCTGGTCCGACAGGCCAAGCTCCCGCTCCGAGCAAATCATCCCCCGTGACAACACCCCCCTCAGCTTCCTCTCAGTGATCTCGAATCCCCCCGGCAGCACCGCCCCCGGCACAGCAGCAGCGACGGTCTGTCCAGCCGCAACGTTCGGAGCCCCGCAGACAATCGGCAGGATTCCCCCCTCCCCGACATCGACGGTACAGAGCGACAAATGGTCGCTTCCCGCGACCTTCTCGCACGTGATGACCTTGCCCACAACAACGCCGTGGTATTCCGCCCCAATTTGGGTCAACGATTCCACCGACAATCCTATATCGGTCAGGATATCGCCAAGCTGTTGAGGCGTCCCTTGATATGGCGCATATTCAATCAGCCATGAGTATAATATTTTCATTCTCTAAATCGGAAATATGTGATTGTAATAATGATACGTAGGATGGATCTCCGAATCCGTCCAAAAGTTTCCCGCTGGCAGACGCCCTCGTCTGCCGGCATAAAAGAAAAAATTGACTAAATAAGACGAGAGTCATGCTGAACGAAATGAAGCATCTCTTTCAATTTTCAGGAGGATGGGCGTCCCTTCCCGTCCCTTCCCTCAATTCAACTTGCTAAATTCCCTGAAATGATACTCATAAGCAATTATCGGATTAAACGATCTGTCCGTATCCCCCAAGAAGCTCTCCCCTTTGCCTATTCCCGCCCCCAAAATCAGGAAACTCCTCGCGCCGACCTTAAACTGATAACCGACATTGGCATGAACACCAATCAACCCGGCATTGATCGACATAAGCAGCCCCTCATCTCCCGGAATTTGATACCAAGCAACTCCTCCACCGAGGAATACTCTCCCGATTCCCCCACCCACGTGGAACTTCCAGTGGCCGTCCAACGGAAATTCCCGTGTGATCCCGACATAATTATCAAGGCGTGACGACCCAAACCCTATGTTCGCACTCCAGTCATTCCCTTGAAAGAGGTCCCCAAAATCGGATGCAGTCGCAGCTCGCCCGGTAACAAGGATCGCCACCGATAGGATAATCGCAAGGACGACGCCGCTATTTCTTGAACAACTCATCGCAGGCTCTCAAATTGTAACTGAACTCACTGGTGGCAAAATGACGTCACTCTTCCGCCAAACTTCTATTCTGTTGTTAAACCGAATCTTGGAGATATTTCCCTCCCCGCCCATCGCTTCAACAACCTTCAATTTCAATTCAGCGTCCCCGACCTTGCTCGGAAAATAATCTCCCCCGCTCTCCCAAATCCACAAATCTACTGAACCAACCTTTCCCTTTTCAAGCCACACCGAAGGCATCGTCACCACGTCGTGATCTGTCAGATGTGGTACCCAGTTATTTGGTGCTGAAAGCTTTAACTTCGGATCTTTGCACGATGCGATAATCTGTTCCCGCAAAAGAATTTCTTCACGGTTCTTGAAATACCCAATCGTTCTGTTTAGCGGATGATGAAAAGGTGCTGGCCTAAGTGCAAGGCTTAAAAATGCGATAACCAACACCTGTGCCACCAAAATCCTGTTGAAGCGAAAGTCGTCCCCAATACTCCTGATGAAGCCAATCAAAATGAAGGGAATAAAGATCGCAACATAATGAAAATTAAACGCATCCTTATACAGTGACAACAACCTGATGAACAGTGGCGCGCTTAAAATTATGTAAAGATCGAAATTCCGCCGCCACTCCCGATGCACGAAATATCCTGTCAATAATGCCACTGGAAGCCAGACACGAAGGTCGCTGATCGTCAAAAACCACTTTTGAAAGTACTCGAACGGATTGATAAACAGCAGTTTCAAAAAGGCTGAGTGCGAATAGACCTCCCCAAAAAACATCGGCCTGAACATTGTTGTAAATACAATAAATAACATTGAAAGTGCTATCGTCAAGATGGCTTCTAATTTGAATTTTCGGGTGAATAAAGCCACTCCCAGCATTACCCCAAGAAACGGGAATTCCTCTTTACATGCGAACAGCAACACCATACTTATCCAAAATCCCCACCCGAATCTTTTTAATTCATAATAGTATAGTGTCCAAGCGACGAACGCCATCGCCCATTGTGTCGGGTGTGAAGGGAATAGTAGAGCCTTCCAGAGAAAATCGTTGAACAGGTATCCACAAACAACCACCAACCTTAGATATTGCCCCCGCCTCGCATCGACCATTCCAGCTAATTTCTTCTCCAACAACAACAGTATCGGCACAAGCCCGATCAAAGTCATCGCCAAATCAATTACAATCAACAGTATGGCGCTATTCCAAAGGTTGAACAGCGGAGCAACAATCAGCAGTATCGGATCGAAATGGTCGTTAAAAATATGCTGTTGATGAACAGAAACGAACGGATTCAGAGAATCAAAACGCGAGAGCTGCGAGAGTGCCTGATGGTAAATTCCCAAATCCCAGCCCGAACTCCGAAACGCAAGATGCTGAAAAATAACATCAATTGGCACAAGAACGATAAAGATGACAACCGGAATGAGGATCGAGGCGTACACCTGGCCTGTTACCCGAACTGTCTAAGGAATCGTATGTCATTCTCGTAGAACAACCGGATATCATCGACCCCAAATTTCAAGATTGCGATCCGTTCGATCCCCAACCCGAACGCCCACCCCGAATACTCCTCCGGGTCGATCCCGACCCCCAAAAAGACATTCGGATCAACCATCCCCGATCCCCCCATTTCCAGCCATCCGCTCTGCTTGCACAAGCGACATCCGCTACCTTTGCAGAAAATGCACGTCATGTCAACCTCCGCCGACGGCTCCGTGAATGGAAAAAAGTGTGGTCTGAACCGCGTCTTCACATGAGGCCCAAATAAGCCCCGGTAAAACGCCAGCACTGTCCCCTTCAAGTCCGCAAACGAGACCCCTTTATCGACATAAAGTCCCTCAACCTGCATGAAGATCGGCGAGTGAGTCGCGTCCGGTTTGTCGCTTCGGTACACACGTCCCGGTGCAATGATCCTGATTGGCGGCTTTTGTCGTTCCATAACTCTGATCTGCACCGGCGAAGTTTCTGTCCTCAGTAGTTTATCACGAGCCGGAGTATCGAGGTAAAACGTATCCGTCAAATCGCGCGCCGGATGCCAGAATGGCGTGTTCAGCTTGTCGAAGTTATAGCTTATCAGCTCCGCTTCCGGCCCTGTCTCGACTGTGAACCCCATCCCACGAAAAACGTCGGTGATTTCGTTCAGAATGATCGTCAGCGGGTGCAGCCCCCCTTGAAAGCCGACGATTCCCGGCAACGTCACATCGACGTTCTCTTTCGGTTTCTTCGACCGCATAGTCGCTTCATGTTCCTCGATCCGTGCTGTGACGAATAACTTCAGTTCATTCAGCACCCTGCCAAATTCCTTGCGCTCATCGGCAGGAACGTCGCGTATCCGGTCGAACAGATCGGCAACGATTCCTTTACGCCCAAGATAAGCAACCCGCAGTTTCCCCAGCTCTTCCGCTGTGAAATCAGCTTCTGTCGCCGCCTCGAACGCCCGGCGTATTTTCCCTAATTCTTCTGAAATATTCACTGACTTTTCAACTTTGATACTTAAATCATTCTTCTTGGAGTGCGGATTTCAATCCGCACTTGCCTCAGCCTTGCGTGCAGTCACACGTCTCGAGTGACTGCATTCTTCCCTCTTGCAGACTCGGTTTCAACCCGCCCGCAACTCCCAATTTTACAATTTACAATTCCCCCCTTCCCCCTAACCAAAAAGGGCGACTCACCGCCGCCCTCTTCAGATCACGAATGTATCCTACTTCAGGGCATCAGCGATGGCGACATCATCACAAAAGGTCTTCCTTCCGACTTGGCCAGCTTCTGAATATAAACAAGCTCCGGGTCTTGTTCAATATCTGCGAGCTTTATGCCGAGCAATTTAGGCTGAAACATCGAAATGTCGAGCGGCTGAGCTTCCGGCAATTCGCGGATCCTGATCTCGTCATCCTTGCCAATATTGGCCTTCTCACGCGCCAATGCAATAGCTGTTTCCATCCCGCCTAATTCATCGACAAGCCCGTTCGCTTTGCCTGCCGTACCAGTCCAGACGCGCCCCTGACCGATCTTATCGACCGCCTCTTTCTCCATCTTTCGTCCTGCCGCCACTTTGGTGATGAAATTGTCGTAAGACCCCTTGATCCAACGTTCCATTCCGTCTCGCTCCTCAGTAGTCAGGTTTCGCGCCGGTACTCCCATACCCAACAGCGGTAAAACTGCTCCTTCGCCAAGGTCGGCGTGCTTGCCGATCTTCGTATGGTCGTAAGTCATGCCAAGTTTGTTGTTCAATCCGTTGTCATAGAACCACCCACCGATAACCCCGATTGACCCGGTGATCGTCCACGGCGAAGCGACAATTTTATCGCCGTACATAGAAATCCAGTAGCCACCCGAAGCCGCCACCTGCCCCTGTGAGATAATCACCGGCTTCTTCTCGGCAGTCTTCTTAAGCTCTTGCGCTACAATATCCGATGGAAGAATATCTCCGCCCGGCGAGTCAGCGCGAAGGATCACCGCTTTGATGTTGTCATCCTCACGAGCTTCCTTGATGATCTTCTGCAACTTCCGCGCGTTGATACCGTCATTCATCGAGCATGGTCCCAAAGCGTAGATGATTGCGATTTCAGGCGGCTTTCCCCACATCCGCGTCTCAGGCTTCCGCATATTCAACCCGCCGAACCCGACGATCTTCTTCTCTGACCCGGTCACGCTCTTCAGATAGTCTTCGATGTCGTCCCATCGTCCCATCGTATCGACGAGTTGATATGCCAGCAATGAGTCAGTCGAAAGCACCCCCACCTCATTGATGATACGGTCGAACGACTCAGTCGTTATCTTCCGCGATGCGCAGATGTCGCCGCGATACGTCTCGTAAAATCCTTCGATCAACTGACGCCGCTGCTCTCTATCCGCTTCTGACATCGAGTCTCGCGAGAACCCTTCCATTGCTGATTTGTACGTGAAGAATCTCCACTCATCGAACCCGACTCCCACCTTTTCCAGCATATTCTTGTAGAATGATCTACCCATGTTAAACCCGAACATCGACACCATCGACTCAGGATCGACCATGATCTTATCGGCAACCGACGCAAGGTAGTACCCCCTCATCCCACCTCGCTCGAAAAAGACAACGATTGTCTTCCCGGATGCTTGAACTTCCTTCATCATCTCACGTACTTCCCACAGCATTTCCCACGACCCGTACATCTCTTCCGTAATCTTAATCGCCAGCCCCGCTGTCATCGGGTCGTTCTTCACTGACTCAAGCTTCTCCAACAGCTCCATCAGCGTATGCCCCTTCCTGTCGAAGTACTGAAACCGCTGGTACCGTATCTGATCGGTCAGCTCAAGCCTCACAAACTCCTTCTCATACACCTTTTTCGGCA
This sequence comes from Caldithrix abyssi DSM 13497, assembly GCA_945865405.1. Lineage (GTDB taxonomy): Bacteria > Electryoneota > AABM5-125-24 > Hatepunaeales > Hatepunaeaceae > CAMBDS01. The sequence goes on along the minus strand of CAMBDS010000023.1, from coordinate 14,979 downwards.
AAAGCTTCAGCAACGCCTTATCGAGATAATTGCCTTTCTGCGGCATCCCTGATCTTATGACGTAGTTGGAATAGGTGCTCTTTCCATCCTTATCATATCTCGGTGAAGCCGCCAGCCGCGTCCCACCAGCCGCAATCGAAAGTCCCGCTGTATAGCTCCCGCCCTCATACACCTTGAACTTGATCGCTACCCCGCCAACCGGCTCAACTGCCGCTCCGGCACTCCAAAGCACATCCTTGATCTTGTCGTTCTTATTGAAGACTGCGTCACCGAATACCGTCAGCATCGGCGTCTTGAACGGTCGTACGCCAAAATCGACCAGCATTCGGAAGTTATCGTCCTTCTTCAAACCCTTTGTGAACGCACCACCATACGATAACCACGGGTAAGGCCTCCCAATAGCCCCTATTGTCAACTGATTTCCTCGAGGTCTGTCTGTAGTAATGTTACCCTTCGACCAGCCATAGCTGACGCCGAACCGATTGCCCGCGTTACCCCCACCGATTCCGACTTGAAAGTCGTTGATCTTCCCACCAGTTGGAGTCAACCCGGCTGCATTCTCATAATCAGTTCTCTGCCACGAAAACCCAAGTCCGCCAGCATCCGACGCGAGTGTGAACATCTTGTCATTGCCGGGGCTTTTATCGTTGTCGTTCCAGGTAAAGGCGGCTTCTCCACGCTCCGAAAACCCCAACGCTGCAGGGTTAAACATCCCCGCCAAGGCCCCGCCATCGACGGAAGGCGTCATATCGAGAAAGTCGGAAATCTTGTAGTAAGGTTGCACAGATTTATTCTCAGCGGGTGCAATCCCGGGTAAAGTAACGAGCGCAATGATCACGTACGCTAAAAACTTCGACATTTCTTTCATCCTAAGAATGGGTTATTGATTTCGCTCTAGTGGCACTGACCGCAACGTAGTAATATACCTTCGTTCGATCTTCTTGACAAGTCACCACGCCGCGACTATATTTCATTTTCCTAACTTATCAAGGTTTCCTTGGAGCGCGGGATTTCAGCCCGCGCAGTTCATCAATCAACTTAATGTCCTCAATTTTCAGACAATCACTAATGAACCTCAAACGATCCTGTCTTCAATTTGCCTTTTCTATTGCCATGCTAACCTCAACCATTGCAACGGCATCCGGCAAAACCTTCTTCGACTCTCTCGAGCCAGACCAAAAGATCTCCGGCTTCACCGTTGAAACCAAATACATCGACCAGTACGGCAACGGCATCGGCGGCAGGTTCGTCGCCGAGCGCTACGGCTTCATCGTCGATCTATTCAGTCTCGAGTCTGCCCCGCAGGCGTTCTACTGGATCAAAACTCCCCCCGCCTTTGATCGCGGCGAGCCTCACACCTGCGAGCATCTCCTCCTCGGCAAAGGAAACGTTGGCCAGCACGTCGCCGCCCTGGAAGAAATGCTTCTCGGCAACAGCACCGCCTACACCGATCAACTCGTCACCTGCTACCACTTCAACACTGTCGCAGGCAACGACGCCTTCTTCACCCTCTTCGAAGCCAAGCTCAACGCCTTCCTGAACCCCGACTTCACCGACGAAGAGATCCGCCGCGAGGTCGCCCACGTCGGAATCACCGAGCATGAAGACGGCACTCTCGGAGTCGAAGAAAAAGGTACCGTTTACACCGAGATGGTCTCAAACTACGAAAAGCCTTGGGGATACCTCTGGGAACCGATGGACGAGCTGGTCTTTGGTGCCGATCACCCCTGCGCCAACAACTCCGGCGGTCGTCCCGATGCAATCAGAGAAATGGTCCCGAAAGATCTTTGGGATTTTCACAAAGAGACCCATATCCTGTCGAATATGGGGGCAATCGTCTCAGTCCCGATCAGCGTCGATCCCAAAGACTGCCTGAAACGACTTGAATCGTCCCTCGTCAAATGCCAGAAGAAGCCGTCGCCCAACGCCTCCGCCTCAATCGCAGCACAAGGCATCCCTCCTGCCAACCCAATAGCTCCTCCAGGAACAATAAAAATCAACAACTTCCCCGCTGAGTCTGGTGACGATCCGGGCGAAATCCTCTTTTCCTGGCCAGCCGATTTGACCTACGATCTCGAGGAGGAAGTTCTTCTCGATCTCTTCCTTGGCAATCTTGCCAACGGATCGTCAAGCAACCTCTACCAACTTTTCTTCGATTCAGCCAATCGCCGCATCGACCTCGGAGCTGGTTACTGTTTCGGCACAACCAGCCGTTATCCGGGGCACCCCATCAGAATCGATCTCGGCAATGTCGATGCTTCCCGCATCACACCCGCCGTGATTGACAGTGCACGAGCCATGATAAAGGATGCACTTATCGAAATCGCCAGCCTCAAGCCGGGTACACCGCAACTCTTGGAATTCAACAACCGGATGGCAGCCAATCTCTCCCAGCGTCAGCGTCGCTATGCGCAAGTGCTCGACACCCCGCCCCAGTTCGGTTTCCGCCGCGGGCCAGCCGGGTTCTGGCTCTCACACCTTGAGGGCCTTGAGTCGTTGGATGGCTTTGAAAAATCGATCACTCTGACCGACTTATTCTCTAAAATCGAAAAACGGCTTGCCAGCAATGATAACATCTGGACAAGCTACATCGAAAAATGGCGATTGGCTTCGGTCGTACCTTATGTCGTCGCAATTAAGCCTGACCCGTCGATGATCGACAAAATTGCCGCCGCCAAAGAAGCCCGCCTTGCCGGCTACATCGCAGGTTTCCAGAAGGAATACGGCGTCTCCTCACCGCAAGCCGCACTGAAAATGTACCGAACTAACTTTGATGCCGCCACAGTCACACTCGAGAAAAAAGCCGCTTCTCAGCCACAACTGAAATTCACCGACAACCCGCCACTAACTCTCGACCCCGAGCTTAAGAGTTCGACGAAGAAACTAGGCGCGGTCAGGCTCGATGCTTTTCAGTTTGACAATCTCACATCCGCAACAGCAGGCATAGCACTAAGCTTGCAAGCTCTTCCTGACTCCCTGCTTCTATATGTGCCGATTCTACCAACGCTGATAACCTCGGTAGGCTTGGAGATCGATGGACAAAAACTGTCGCATCAGGAAGTTGAAACTCGTTTGCGTCAAGAAATCCTTTCTTACAACAGCTACTATTCTACTTCCGATGCTACCGGGCGAGCCGAGCTTGTCGTCAAAGTCAGTGGCGCGAACCAAAAGGAATCCCTCCGCGCTATCGACTGGATGAGTGCCGGTCTAACCTCGCCTTCGATCAATGATGCCAACATCTCCCGTATTCGTGATGTCGTCTCCCAGCAACAGAATGGATCTCGCAATCGCATGAAAAACAGTGAGGAAGATTGGGTCGATGTCCCTTTTAACGCAATGCGTCATCAAGATAACCATCGTTATCTCGCCGCCTCTTGCTTCCTGACTGAATCCCAATACCTTCAGCGTTTGAAATGGCGTCTGGCTTCACCTATTGACCCGTTTGATCGTGTTGAACTCCTGAAATTTACCACCGACTTGATGAATTCCGGTAAAGGATTGTCGCGCAATGAACTCGACGCTCTGCTGAAATCATCGCCTCCCCTACCCAACTCTGAAATCGGGCGTCAGGCAGCGGAAGAACTTCTCTCCGACCTCAGAACGACAATCGCCGGAATCGAGGGCGAATCGCTTGTCACAGATTGGAAATACCTACTCGAATCGGCGATCTTCGATTTTGGTTACGGCGTTCGTTTTGCCTTGGCTGATCTCCGCACTGCAATGGCGATTCTCAGCAACCAGAATACGGCGCGCATTTTCCTGGTTTCCAATGCAACTGATCGAGCGCCCATGGAAGCCAAACTTGCTGGACTTGCTGATAGACTGGAGAAAAAGGCGATCCGGCTTGGTCAGCGAGCTGACTACCCCGTAATCGGTCAGGCTGTTCGCGACCGTAAAGGCGACCCCAAAGCTGTCTATTTCGGTCTGGTCAATCCCGGTACTCGCAACGGTTTGATTTACTTCAGCAGCAAGTTGAACGAACCTTATGACGCCTCTTCAGACGCAGTGCTTGACGCACTTGCTGGAAGATTGTATGGAGGTGGTGGTGCTCACGGGTTCTTTATGAGGACTTGGGGGGCGGGTCTGGCATATTCAAACGGGATCGCTTTGCGTGACCGTTGGGGCGGGATCCGGTATTATGCAGAAAGATGTCCCGATGCCGCCGAAACGATGAAGTTTGTCGTTTCGATCCTTGAGGAAGCGAAGCCTAATCCGGCATTATTGGACTATGTTGTGGCGATTGCTTTTGGTGAGTCCAACGCCGCTTCGACCTATGAGGAGCGCGGCGAAACCTTTGCCAACGACATCGCCGACGGCTTCACGCCAGAAAAAATTGCTGCTTACCGAAAGGCAGTCTTGGCAGCAAAGAAAAATCCGAAGGCGTTGAAAGAAATTTGGAGTCGTATGGGTAAGGTTTACGGGCGTGTCTTGACTGGGTACGGCGCTCCCAAGCAAGCCAAACAAAGCAACACATTCTTACTAATCGGCCCCGAAGACCAGATCGTTTCGATGGAAGGCTTGATCGCCGCCCGTGAAGGAAATGGTCGCCCAGTCACCCGCATCTACCCTCGCGACTTCTGGATCCGCGACTAATCTCCGCCCTCTTTTCCTCCCCACCGCTTGCGGGGGGGGGCAGGGGGGGGGTCTTTCAATTTCTCCGCAGGTTGCGGCAAACTCTCCGCAGGCAGACGCCCTCGTCTGCCTGCCTCATTTCCCCACTTTCCGCCAATCTCACACTCAAAATCCACAATACCCACCAAATTGCTCACTAAAATGGGCAATTTGATGGGCATTGACTTCCCGCACAAATTGTATTAATCTTGTTGCAACGCAAGCCTTTCACCTGTATTGTACATAATACAACAAAGTGTGGGCAGAACGCCAAGTCAATCCGTCTTCAGAATCGCTAAAAACGCCTCTTGTGGCAGATCAACCTGCCCAATTCTCTTCATACGTTTCTTGCCTTCCTTTTGCTTTTCCAATAGCTTGCGCTTTCGAGAAATGTCACCGCCGTAACATTTTGCAATGACATTCTTGCGCATCTGCCTGACTGATGCCCGTGCGATAATTCTTCCGCCAATCGCCGCTTGAATCGCCACTTCAAACATTTGACGTGGAATGACTTCCGCCAATTTATCGACTACTCTTCTCCCCCATGCGTATGCCTTATCTTCAGTCACAATTACCGATAGTGCATCTACAATATCCCCATTCAAAAGTATGTCAAGTTTAGCAAGTTTCGTAACTTCCCAACCGTCATACTCATAATCGAGCGACGCATAGCCTTTGGATAGAGATTTCAATTTATCATAGTAATCATATATTATTTCTGCGAGTGGCAATCTGTAATGCAATACCGCTCGTTTCGGATCAAGGTACTCAGTGTTGATATAAGTCCCGCGTCTTTCAGTCGTTAACTGCATAATTGCCCCGATGTATTCGGGGGGGGTAACGACTTGAGCAGCGACAACTGGTTCTTCAACTGACTCAATTACCGTTTGATGTGGTAATTGTGCCGGATTATCTACCAGAATCACCTTTCCGTCTGTCTGAGTAACTCTGTATTCTACGTTGGGGACTGTACATACGAGATTGAGGTTGTACTCTCTTTCAAGCCTTTCCTGCACAATCTCAAGGTGCAAAAGCCCCAAAAATCCGCATCGAAATCCAAATCCAAGTGCCGTTGATGTCTCCGGTTCGCTCCAAAGTGATGCGTCATTTAGCTTTAGCCTTCCCAAACCATCCTTTAATTGTTCATAATCGTCGGCGTCTGCTGGAAAAAGGCCGGAAAAAACCATTGGCTTCGGTTCCCTGTAACCCGGTAATGGATTGGGCATTGGGCGCAATGCGTCGCCGATTGTGTCACCGACTCGCGTCTCAGAAACTTCCTTGCAATTGGGTATTAAATATCCAACTTCGCCAGCAGTGAGCACATCAACCGGAAGTTTTTTCATGCTGAGCAACCCAACCTCATCGACAAGGTATTTTCTTCCTGTTGAATGAAATACGACAGTCATACCAGCTTTCATTTCACCGGAAATTACCCTGACGTACGGAATAGCTCCGCGATAATTGTCAAATTGCGAATCAAATATTAATGCCTGGAGGGGTAATTCAATATCTATTTTTGGAGCCGGAATTTGAGTTACAATCGCCGCAAGCAGTTCTGCAACGCCCGTTCCAGCCTTTGCGCTGACAGACATAATATCATCTGGATCGCAACCAATTAAATCTACTATTTGTTGTTTTACCGATTCTGGTTGTGCAGAAGGTAGGTCTATTTTATTCATTACGGGAAGAATCGTGAGGCCCGCTTCGATTGCCTGGTATAGGTTTGCGATGGTTTGCGCCTCGACTCCTTGAGAGGCATCTACGAGCAAAATAGCACCTTCACATGCAGCTAAAGCTCGTGAAACTTCATATCCAAAATCGACATGTCCGGGAGTATCTATCAAATTATATACATACCTCCCTCCATCGTGATTGAGGTAATCCATTGTAATTGCGTGAGCTTTGATAGTGATACCCCTCTCTCGCTCGAGATCCATATCGTCGAGAATTTGCGGCATTCCAGCACCACCGACAATAACGCCGGTTAGCTCTAACATACGGTCGGCAAGTGTCGATTTTCCGTGATCGATGTGGGCAATAATGCAGTAGTTACGGATATTTTCGGGTGGTACGCGAGCCAATGATTTTCTTTCTGTTAAATTAGACTAAATGTGAATTTGAGATAGTTAAACTTTCCCATACACTTTACTTACGTCCCCAGTATTTACTGTTATTATAAATGCCGCGGGCGCGGCCAGTTAGCTTCCAGCCGTGAAAAGGGGTATTATGTGACTTGGAATTGAGAGTATCGCGTTCGACAGTCCATTGTTCGTTTAGATCCATAATACTTAGGTTTGCTTCAGAACCGACCTCAAGTGACACATCTGGAAGGCTCATCAACCGTCTTGGCTGCGTTGACATCGCGTCGATTGCTCTCGCCAACGAAATCCTTCCTGTATTGACAAGTTCGGTCAGAATTACACCGAATGCCGTCTCAAGACCTACCATCCCGAATGGAGCCAAAGCAAGCTCGACTTCTTTTTCATCGTGAGCATGAGGAGCGTGGTCTGTAGCGATGGCATCAATTGTTCCATCTGCTAAACCTGCAATTAGCGCCTCGATGTCTTTCGATTCGCGAAGTGGAGGGTTGACCTTGTATTCCGAATCGTAATGTTCAAGAATGGAGCATTCCAGTGATACGTGGTGAGGGGTCGCTTCTCCAGTGACCCGGACGCCTCGTTTTTTAGCGTTGCGGATAAGCTCAACACCGCGAGCAGTCGAAACGTGAGCGCAGTGCAGTCTTGCGCCAGTGTACTCAGCAAGTTGGATGTTGCGCTCGATAGCGATTTCCTCGGCAACGGCTGGCCAACCAGTCAGACCGAGACGGGTCGAGACGGCTCCTTCGTGCATAATACTGCCGACAGTCATAGTGGGCTCTTCGCAATGCTCGATCAGTAAAGCGCCAAGCATATTCGTGTATTCAAGCGCACGACGCATCAGATCCGCTGAGGCGATTGGTGAACCGTCATCTGAGAAAGCTGTGACTCCGGTTGCTGCTAATTCACTCATTTCGGTGAGTGTTTCACCTTTGCGACCCTTGGTAGTCGCGGCAATCGGATCAACATCAACCGGCAAGCCTTTGGCTTGGTTGCGGATGAATTCAACGATTCCGGGGTTGTCGGTAGAGGGGTTGGTGTTAGGCATACAAGCGATACCGGTAAAGCCTCCCGCAGCGGCGGCACTGCAACCGGTACGAACAGTCTCTTTGTGTTCGAAGCCCGGCTCGCGGAGGTGAACGTGCATATCGTAGAGCCCGGGGGTGATTAATAACCCTTCGCAGTTAACGGTTTCACCTTGGAAATCAGAGGGAATACTGCCGATGTGCTTGATGCAGCCATCCTGAATGGCAAGATCGGCGATCTGATCAAGCTCGGAACCGGGATGAAAAAGCCTGCCACCCTTCAGGATGATCCGGTGAGCAACTGACTCACGCCAGCCAGCAGGTAGAGTATGTTGGTTATTCGACAAAGCGTTCCCTCCCGGAAATCAAATAGAGCACTGCCATGCGGACAGCTACTCCGTGGGTTACCTGATTGAGAATTACAGAATAGGGGCCATCAGCCACATCCGAGTCGATTTCGACACCGCGATTCATCGGTCCAGGGTGCATCACGACAATCTCTTTGGTGAGCCGTTCAAGGCGAGCGCGAGTTAAACCGAATGTCCGGTTATACTCTCTTAGCGAAGGAATTTCACCGCTTTTCTGCCGTTCGAGCTGTAAGCGAAGGACATTGACAGCGTCACACCATTCGAGTCCTTCATCGAGATCGAAGATCGGTTCGGCGCCGAGCGTTTCGATATCGCGTGGCATCAACGTAGCCGGGCCGCAGACCTTGACGTTGGCTCCCATCGCAAGCAAGCCGTGAATATTTGACCTTGCAACGCGACTATGGGCGATATCGCCGAGGATCAGGACGTTTAAGCCCTCGAGACGACCAACCTTGCGGCGGAGAGTCATCATGTCGAGCAATCCCTGTGTGGGGTGCTCATGCTGACCGTCACCTGCGTTAATTACCGCGGATTCAATCCGGTCGGCAAGAAAGCGCGGCGCGCCGGAAGCGGAGTGACGAATGACGACGACATCGATTTTCATCGCTTCGATGTTGCGGACGGTGTCAAGAAGCGTTTCTCCCTTTGAGACCGACGAGCCGGAAGTAGCGAAGCTAATCGTGTCGGCAGACATTCGTTTCTCGGCAAGTTCGAAGCTGATTTTGGTTCGGGTTGAGTTCTCAAAGAAAAAGTTGGCGACCGTTACCCCCCGAAGTGAAGGAACCTTGGGGATCGGTCGTTCGAGAACGCCGAGAAAGGTATCGGCTGAGTCGAGAATTTCGGTAATAGCTTCACGACTGATACCATCAAGTCCTAACAAGTGGTTGAGTTTGACAATCGGTTTTGCTTCGGTGGAGTTAGTCATTGATTTTCTCTACGATTACAATCTCATCTTCGTTGTCGATCTCGCGCAAATGAACCCTTACTTCTTCGCCAGGTGCAGTGACTGCTCGTAATCCGACAAAGTCGCCCTGTATCGGCATCTCGCGATGTCCACGATCTACCATAACCGCGAGTTGAATTTTGGCTGGACGGCCATAATCGAGAACTGCGTCGATGGCGGCTCGAATTGTGCGTCCGGTGAAGAGGACATCATCCACCAGCACCAGAACACGGTCATTGATGTCAAAGTCGATCTCAGTCGCCTGAACCTTCGGGGTTTTACGAGTGGTTAAAAAATCGTCGCGGTATAGCGTTATGTCGAGTATTCCTACAGGGACTGTGCGTCCTTTTTCGATTTCCGAAATAATCCCCGCGAGTCTTTCGGCGAGCGGTGCGCCACGTGTTCTAATCCCAACCAATCCAATACGTTCGGCACCACGATTTTTCTCGACAATCTCGTGCGCCAAACGGGCAAGCGTGCGCTCAACACCCTGACTATCTGCAATAACGTGCTTGATCCTTTCCCCCATCCTGACTCCTGATTATACTTGCGCTTATGAAGCGACGTGGAATTTGCTATACTTTGGATCATCAAACGGCGGTCTGTTTCTACCTTTGTGATAAACCAAGTTAATTTAAGCGAGAATAGTAATTCTTGCAACTTTGTTTCCCGTTTCTATCAGACCGGCGCGTATAACCTGCGAATTGAATTAAGAATAACGGCGATCAAGTTCAGTGCACCAATCGATAACTTGATGAAAATCACTTGCAAGTGAACATCCGTCCTACTATATTGTTGGTTCAATCATAATAACCGAATGGATATGGAGATTCCGTGAAGAAAGATATTCACCCAAAATACGAACTTGCCACAGTTAGCTGTGCTTGCGGAAACGTTTTCGAGACCCGCACGGCAGTCGGCCCAATGAAACTTGACATTTGTTCGAATTGTCATCCCTTTTATACGGGAAAACAGAAACTGATCGATACTGCTGGCCGTGTCGACAAGTATTACAAAAGATACAACCTCGATAAGCCTGCCGAGTAATTAAAGTGATGCTCCGCATTCGGTTTTCCAACCGACTGCGGGGCATCGATTCTTTTTGCTCGAACCAAGTACGCCTTTCCCTTCCTAAGGCAGTAGTTTCCTACTGCCAATTCAACAACTACCGCTTTCAACAATCAATTGTTATTAACTCACCGGAGTTTCGCAATGCGACGCACCGTTTCTTCTCTTCTGCTGCTAACTGCGGCATCAATCCTCTCTATTTATTCATCATTTTCATTTGCTGGTGACACCAAACCCGGCTTTTTTCGTTTTCCTGATGTAAAAGGTGACTGGATTACCTTTACGTCCGAGGGAGATCTCTGGAAGGTGAAGATTTCCGGTGGAGACGCCGTCCGGTTGACCACAGCGACCGGCGAGGAACGTTTCCCGAAATTCTCACCCGACGGCCAATGGATTGCGTTTTCTGGTCAAACTGATGGTCAGGACGACATCTATGTAATCGCATCGAGTGGCGGCGAACCGAAACGCCTTACCTATCATCCTGATCGGGATCAGGTAGAGGGTTGGGATAAGGAGGGAAACATCATTTTCCGCTCGATGCGAGAAGCGCCCCACTACTACTATAAACTTTACAAAATCGTCAAAGAGGGCGGGTTCCCTGTCTCGATTGGACTGGAGAAAGGTGCTCATATCACATATGAACCAAACGGACCGCGCGTCGCTTTCAATACGGTTGCATTGGAGTTCCGAACTTGGAAGCGTTATCAGGGTGGCTGGGCGGAAGATATTTATGTTGGCGAGATTGCCAAGGCCGACTTCAAAAAGGTGACGGAAGTCGGGACGTTGCGTGAATGGCAAGGGAACTATGGTATGCCAATGTGGCATACGGACGGGCGGATCTACTTCCTTAGCGACCGCACAGGCCGTGGCAACATCTGGTCGATGACGCCGGATGCCACAGACCTCAAGCAACATACATTCCACAAGGATTTCGATGCCCGGTTTCCGGCTCTTGGCGGAAGTACGGTCGTCTATCAGCTCGGGATGGATGTTTGGGCGCTTGATTTGACGACTGGAAAGACCAGAAAAGTCGAGATTTCACTTCCTACGGATAGATTACAAGCCCAGGCGAAGTTCATCGATCCTAAACAGTTCATCCAGGACTTCGAACTAACTCCCGATGCAAAGAGGCTGTTGCTCTGCGCCCGTGGTGAGTTGTTCACTATTCCGACAAAAGGCGAAGGGCTTGTGAGGCAGTTGACGTTTACATCCGGTGTCCGTGAAAAGTTTCCACGAATTTCACCGGACGGTAAGAGTGTCGCGGCTTTTGCGGACGCAGGTGGTGAGGAAAAGCTATACCTCTACCCTTCAGATGGTGGCGAAGCAAAGTTGCTTGGCACTGACAACCGGGGCTGGCACTTTTGGCCCAACTGGTCGCCGGACGGCAAGACAATCGCCTTTTCCAATGAGGAGTGCGAGCTCATCTTGATGGATGCAACCACAGGCAAGGTTTCGACTGCGGATAAGTCTTCGTGGGAGATCCGGGACTACTCCTGGTCACCGGACAGCCGTTTCATCTCTTATAGTTGGGCTACTGACAATTATAACTCGGTCATCAAGATTTACGACACCAAAGAGAATAAAGCTCACGAGGTTACGGAAAACTACACTAATGCTTATAATCCAAAGTTCACCGATGACGGGAAGTATCTTGTTTTCCTGAGCGATAAAGAAGCCAATCCGTGGCTGGATGGCGCAGAGATGACCTATATCCTGAAAGAGCGCACCCGTCCATACATCATTGCTCTAAAGGCTGGAACTGCATTCCCGTTTGCGGTGACTGCTGATCCTGTTGCCGGGGATGATGACGAAGGCGGCCCGGATGGGAAACATGACGGCAAGGACGATAAGGACGAAATAGGAAAAGCGAACAAGGACAAGAAGGATAAGAAAGACAAAAAAGGCGACGACGTCGAAAAGAAAGAAGTTGTCAAGGTAGAGATCGACTTTGCCAATATCGTGGATCGCATTGCTCCTTTCCCCGTTGGTGCTGCTAACTATGGTGCATTAACTACGACCGGAGACAAAGTCTTTTACCTCACCTGGGAAAGCAAAGGGATGATGGGCAATGATGGCGAAGAGGACGAGGACGGGCCTGACGGGATGAAACTGATTCGCTTTGATCTGAAGAAGAAGAAAGCAAAGAAGGTGGCTGAAGGGTTCGAGAGCTACGACATCTCTCGTGATGGTAAGAAGATCGTGACCATGAAAGATGGAGTCTTCACCATGATGGGGATCGACGAGGAGGGCGGTGGTGGCGGCGGACGGGGAGGTCATGGTGGCGGAGACGATCCTGATGGAGAAGATGATGACAAACACATCGACCTTTCGGAATGGGATCTCCGCGTTGATCAGCGGTCGGAGTGGCGCCAGATGTTCTTTGAGGCATGGCGTCTGCAGCGAGATTTCTTCTGGGACCCCAATCTTCACGGTGTCAACTGGATCGCCGTACGCGACCAGTACGGACCTCTCGCCGCGCGCATTTCGACACGCGATGAACTGAACGACCTGATCGGTGAAATGTTTGGCGAGCTGAACTGCTCACATACTTACGTTGGTGGCGGTGACCAGCGACGCCCGGAACGACGCGCTACTGGCTTGCTCGGAGTCGATGTGACCCGTGAAGCGAGCGGCTTTTACAAAATAGACCGCGTCATACTCGGACGACCTTGGCAAAAAGGCGCAAGCAGCCCGCTGGCAGCTCCCGGTATCGATGCAAAGGCTGGCGAATACATTGTCGCTATCAACGGCAGAGCGACAAACTCGGTCGCCGACTATCAGGAATTGTTGCTGAACAAAGCCGACGATGTCGTCTCAGTGAAGCTGAACAGCAAACCATCCCTTGACGGTGCGCGAGAGGTCATTGTCAAGCCGCTGGATAATGAGAGAAGCCTTAGATATTGGGACTGGGCAGACGGTCGTCGTGCCTATGTCGAAGAGAAATCCAAAGGGAAACTGGGCTACATTCACCTTACCAATATGGGTGGAGACGGACTCTCGCAGTTCACACAAGCATACCAGCCTCAACACAACAAGGAAGGTATGGTAATGGACGTCCGCTATAATGGTGGTGGGTTCGTAGCTGAGATGATACTTAGTCACCTCAATCGTGGCATGTTTTCGATGGGAATGGCGCGGCACGGCTATCGATATCGTCACCCCTCAACAGCGTTCCATGGCCACATGGCGGCTGTCTGCAACGGCGAAACGGGATCTGACGGTGAAACCTTCACTGAGGGTTTCCGACGGTTAGGGTTAGGCCCAATCATCGGCATGCGGACGTGGGGCGGGTGGGTTGGCATCCGAAGCGACAAGCCGCTGATGGACGGAGGTTACCTATCTCAACCGGAGTTCACGGGTTGGGGCGTCGATGACGGCAAGTGGATGATCGAGGGCTGGGGGACTATTCCCGATATCGTCATCGAGGATGATCCGGCTTCGATGATCCAGAAGAAAGACCCTTCATTGGATAGAACGATCCAATACCTGTTGGAGAAGATCGCCAAGGAGCCGAAAGTCATTCCGCCAATGCCTCCATTCCCGACCGACAGAGGTATGAAGCCTTAGCGAAAAGATAGAAGAAAGTAAAATGGGGCTGCTTCTTTGGATTAAGGGGCAGCCCCTTTGGTTAAAGTGAAAGAAATTAGTAAATTAATATGAAAAATCTGAGCAGAATCATACCGATATTTTGTCTGATCACATTTTGGGGTTGTGAAAAACAAGTGGCCAACCCTGTCACAAACTCAACAGATTTGTTCGCATCATTTAGTGTTGAGGGGACACAAATTGCTCCAGCTCGTTTAATCTTCACGAACCACTCGCAAAACGGTAAGCAATTCCATTGGGATTTCGGGAATGGGATCGAAACTGACTTTTATCAACCAAGCCCTGTCTCATACCCAAGCTCCGGTTTATTCACGGTGACGCTTTTCGTGATGGATACGGCAACCGCTCGTTCCGATACTGCCTCTGCTATCTTAAATATTGCATTGGGTGGACCTTACCTCTATGGAATGAACCTGCAAACCATCTGATGGGAGAATACCGAGGGGCGACCTTGGGATGGCGACAGCACAGGACCGGATATTTTTGCAAGACTATATACATCAGATAATAGATACTTACATGAGACATACTTATCAACAAATGCGCCTTATGCATCCATGCCAATCAGATGGTACTATAATCGAATATTACCAGATGAACGACGTGACTTCAGGCTTTATGTGTTTGATTATGAAACAGACCTTTTACAAGACACAATGGCGGTATTCTCATTTCTTCCACCCGAAGGGATGCCGGATAGCACAAATGAGGAGCGAGTGAGTTTGGTATTGAGGAGGTTTGATCGGTCATTCGCCGAAATGGAACTGGTTTGGCGGTGGTTTTAAGGCCAGCGGAGTTGTAACGGAAACTACTCGAACATGGATTGATTTTTAGTTCAAGAAAAAATGACTTTTCTTAATATTTCGGTGAAAGTTTCTTCGATTTCTGCCGATATAAGGGTAAGGACAGCGCCTCAAACCCGCGCTGACATTATCTCACACAGAATATCAGGGGCAACTGCCATGCTTACCCGTTGTCGCTGCGGATGTCGCAGCTTTCGTACTATTGGGATTCAAGGAGGATGGAAAGGTCGAGTAGTCGACAAAGCACCGAAAGTGCTCTACCTTGTCAATTGTATTGAGTGCGGCACAACGCGTTCATGCGACAGGCTCCAATATGCACTCTTCCAGACACGTGAGGCTTCCAGCCTGCTTGAAATGAACTTTTTCATCAGTGGCAAAGCATCTGCTTAAGATTAGATATGTCTGAGTTCTCAAGCTTGCTAGTGCACTGGCTTGAGCAATCCTCAACTCACTTGATTT
>CAMBDS010000022.1 GCA_945865405.1 Caldithrix abyssi DSM 13497 | reverse complement strand
AATTGGTTCATCCCGGCATTGGTGAACAATAGCGTCTTGTCGTTGTGCGGAACGACGGGGGCTGACGGGACGATTGTGTGCCCTCGTTCTTTGAAAAAGTCGAGGTACTGGCTACGGATCTTGTTCGGGTTGTTCAAGGTATAATGGTTAAGATTTGAAGGGTAAAAGTTGTTCGTTTGTCTCAGCAATCGGGTAATGTGAAACAATTTCTTCCAATTCCGGCTACCGGTTATAGCTCCTCGGTCAGCCGAACATATTCTTCGATGCTTATTCCAAGCTGTCTCAAAAGATTGCGAAGTAATGGTCTCACTATAACTTGCGAGCCATGATCTGGTATAACGATAGATTGTCCGGAGCTGTTCTGGAATATATTATGACTTCCCTTTTGCCTGACCCAACGGTAGCCACAATGCTCGACGACCTTGCGGAAGTCTCTGAAGTTGATAACTGGTAACCTTGTCATGCCGGAGCTGTGACCCGCCACGCGCCGATGAAAATCGGTCGTTCCTCGTCAGGATCTGCGACATCCAGATAGAGGGAGATTGCCTCTTCGATGTTTTTCTCAAGCGATGACAAGTCAGGCGCCTGAGTGAAACAGCCGGGCAATTCTACTACTTCGCCGACGTACCAGCCCGATTCGGGGTCTTGCTCGACTATCATGGTGAAAGCGCGACTATTGTTTAAAATATTATGGTTCATAAATTTCTCATTGGTTTTTTTCGTAGGCCAGGCTATCCTAACCCATCACATTTCATCAGGCGATAATCGCCTGAACGATTCTCCCAACCTCGTCTTCTTTAGACTCGTAATATGTCACGAAGTCTGGCTCAAGCTGGATTCAAACAACCTATAACACAGAGTCCCAAATTGATCACTGCAATTGTATCGACTAAAGTCGCCGATTTCGATAAATGGCTTCCCCTCTTCACCAGCCACGCTGATGAACGTGCCGCACACGGCTGTTCTGGTTGCCAGGTTTTCCGTGGCATGGAAAATCCAAACGATTTGACCCTCGTATTCTCATGGTCAAACCCGGAAGCTATGGGCACTTTCATGTCAAATCCCGACGTTCAGAAGAAAATCGCCGAGGCTGGCACCATCGGTATGCCGGCAGTCACCCTCTGTTCACACGTTAGCAATTTCGCCAGCTAAGCTTTCAATCTGTCATTCTGTTCCCTCCACGTTTCAAACGCAGTGTAACGTGGAGGGAGCCCACAATCTGCTCCCTTATTCCCCCAGCTTCTTCATCCTCTCAAGCCTTGCCATCTCATCTCTCTGCAACCACTCATCTTTCGAAAGTATCTCATAGGCCAACCCGAAGTACTTCTTCGCCGAGTCGGGCTCGGACTTCAACAAGTAAAGCTCCCCCAACTCTTCAAAGCTATATCCGTCGTTTGGAAGGCCCTTTTCTTTGTATTCCTTTACAACTTCTCGCTGAAACTTCATCGCCAAGTCGATCTTACCAAGCGAACGGTAACACCTGCCAATCGTCCACTTGGCAATGCGAGTCTCCTTCTCGGCTTTCATCGCTTTGTTCCAGTTGTAGCTTTTCTGGAAATAAGTCAGCGCAGTGTCGAACTTACCCATGTCGTGGTAAGTCCAGCCAATATTATTGTAAAGTGACCCCAGCCACCCATTGACACGCGAGTTATCCGAATGCTCGGCGATCTTCAACGCCTTCAGGTTCCATTTAAGTTGGCCTTCCGGTGGCTCGACTATCGCCATCATGTGCGCCGCGTCCAAGGCATAGCTATCAAGCTTCTCAGCCACAGCATAGTCGAAAGCCTGAAGGAACAACGGCCGCGCTTTATCCTTCTGGTTGCTTGAGTTGAAGACCCTGCCTCGTTCAAGTAGATACCTTGCCTTTGCCACGCGGGTATCTTCACCCAGCATATATTCGACCCGGTCAAGCGTCTTATGCGCCGCATCAAAATTCATCTGCAACCCTTCCGTCCGGGCGATCTGTGTCAGAAGTTGCGCCAGATAATCCTTGCTGTCTGAGTTTTCAGCGAGCGGAAGGATCTCCCTGAACTTCACTTCCGTCGAATCCGGATGGTCGTAGTCCCACAACGCGTCGAAGTTTGGCAGTAGTCTCGCCGTATCGTCAGCGGCGTTTGACATTGTAATCCCCAAAATAGCAAAGATTAACGCAATAAATATTCGTTGCCCAGAATTCAAATCAATTCACGCCCTGGTAAATCGCCGCCCGGTATCTCGGTGTTGGGATTTTAATTCCTTTCTCCATGGCGACCTCTAACCAAAGTGACTTGGCAATATTGACCTCACGCACTGCTTCTTCTGGAGTGTCGCCGTGCGCTGAGCAATATTCTAAGTCAGGAATATCAGCAATATAACAACCGTCCTCTTCACTGTAAAAAACATTGATCCAGTAATTTTTCATTGTTGAATCCGGTAATTTCCTAATTCATAATTCTTAATTCAACCAGCACTTCTCCAAGCACGCTTTCCGCCTCACCCTTCAATGGCCTGCAAGTCCCCGCCCCACGATGCCCGCCTCCCCCGTACTTCGCCATCAGCTCCCCGACCGGCACCTCACAAGTCTTGTTGAAAATAGAATGTCCCACCGAGATCTGCACTCGAGTCGGATCATTCGGATGGTCGAACACCTTCACCCAAACATTGCACGACGGCCACACCGCAAATGGCAGGAACCGGTTGCCATGCTCACCATTGAAATTCCCTCGAAAGTCTGTTACCAGGACATTGTTTTCCAAAAGCGAATATCGGGACAGAGCCCTCGTCCACTCGTGATTGGCATCTGCCAATTCCTTACAGCGACGAGCCACCTCCTCATCCTTCATCAACCGTTCAGTCTCATTTCGCTTGATCAGGTCGATCAACTTAAGCCAATACGGTTCGTCTTGCAACCGTTTCCCCTCGACAGTCATCGAGACGAGGATCAATCCTTGCGGATCTCGTACCTCCTCAGCCGTTAACGCCGCCGAGTCGATCCGGTCCGTAATTTGGATAAGCTCATCGAAGCCTGCGAGCGATTCGTCATGCCCGTAATATTCGTAGATCACCCGCGCTGCCGATGGAGCGATCCACCAGCTCCCCCGAAAGTCAACCCCTTCGAGTTTGTTCGAGAGGTGGTGGTCAAACCAGATCGCGCACCCTTTACGATAAGGCAGATTGGCGACGATGTCGTCCGGCGTCACCTCGCCTTCGCCAGCCTGAAAAGGCCCCGGCTCGATGAAGCGCACTCTGTCACAGTCCTCGACGATGTTAAGCAACGCAGCTGAGACTAGCCCGTCCCAGTCTGCGCGGGTAGTTATTCGAAACATTTTATCTCCAGAATCCCGGTGTAAACGGAAGGATAAGTGCAAAGACCTCAAGTCTGCCGAGCAGCATTACAAAAATCAAGATCATTTTACCTACTTCGGGAATGTGATAGTAGTTCTCCATCGCTCCAACCGAACCCAATCCCGGTCCGACATTCGACAGGCATGCCACCGACCCAGTGAACGAATCTACGCCGGTCATCCCCGTCCACCCAAGCGCCAATGTTGATAGACATAGCACTGCGATATAGACTGAAACGTAAAAGACTGCCCGCTCAACATTTTCGACATTCATTGCTTTTTTGTCCAGTCGGATTGCCGGCACGACGTTCGGATGAACAAAACATTTCAATCTGATGCTGAACACTTTGAAATATAACAGTATGCGGTCTAACTTTATCCCACCGGCAGACGATCCGGAGCAAGCTCCGATGATCATTATTATCGTAATCACGATCTGCGCCGCATGGGGCCAGCTCGATGCGTCCGCTGATCCAAGTCCCGTCGCCGTTGAAGCCGTGATAATCTGGAAAGAGGCATATCTGATCGCTTCTCCCCAGCTTTGATAGGTGCTACCGTAGATCATGATCGATGTTAAAACGATGAAAATCCCCAGCATCGTGATGTAAAATCGAAAGATCTCCCAGCCCGAACGAGTTGCTCGTGGTCGTGAAGCAAGGCTAAGGATAAAGACAAAGTTCGTCCCTGCAAGCACCATGAAAATCATAACGACAATTTCGGCAGAGAGATTGCCATACGATGCCATGCTGAGGTTCTTTACCGAAAAGCCCCCGGTTGAGATCGTCGAAAAAGCCGTCGTCACCGCATCGAAAAACGGCATCCCTGCAAGTACTGTGAAGACCACCTGAGCCGCTGTCAACCCGAAATATACCATAAACAGACCGCGGGCGATATCCTTGGTCCTCGCTCCGAGTCCGCTATATTCTTGCGGCAGGATCGACCTACTGACCTGACCGACTCTCGGCAGGACAAAGTACGCAAACCCCACTATTCCCAAACCGCCAATCCAGTGGGTCAGGGATCGCCAGAAAAGCATCCCCTTCGGAAGCTCCTCGACAGACTGAAGTATTGATGCTCCTGTTGATGTGAACCCGGAAACCGATTCGAACATCGCATTCAAAAATGTGAACGGAGATCCGTAAAAGTAATATGGCAAGGCTCCAACAAGGCAACACGAGATCCATCCGAAAGCGGCAATGAAGATCGATTCGCGGAAGCTGACATCCGAATGTTTCGGGATTATCAACATCGGTGTAAGCCCAACGGCAGCAGTCACCAAGCCTACCAGCAAGAACATCGAGACAGGCCCGTCGGACGCTAAGCTGACGAATGAGGATATAACCATCCCCCCGCCAACCAGAGCCAACAGCAAGCCATTGTAATACAATGCTACGTGAATTCGCATTTAGTTGCTTCTCGTTCGATTGAATGCAATAATCATTTTGAGAGTGTCTGGTAATAATGAAGAATCGCCCGACAATTGGATCATACGATCCGTCGGACGATAATAATTTACGAAGGAATCGATGTCACTGCTAATGGAGTTTGCAGGAATAATGCATTAGAGTGGTTCAGCATCAATTTTTTCTCCGGGGAGGACAGGCATTGCTGTACGGCGCCTTATCCATACGGGCGAAGCTTGACTTCTCCTTCGTCGCGTAGGGGCCGTTAACGAGCCCTGCACCAGTTCCCGTCATGTTTCAATTGCACTGCAACTTAGCTGACAGCCTGCGCTAATCGCTAAATACCTAACGCCTTGAGTACAGCCTGCAGATCATCATTGTGCTTTTTGACTTCGATCAATGGATAACCAAATTTTCCCACTTCTGTTTTAAGTCTCTGGTTAAAAAGTAATACCCACTCAATTTCTTTTTCTTTCAGATCAACGGAATAAGTATGCGCGTCGCCCCAAAGACCGCGAGTAAACAGGACATCGCTAATTCTGTCTCTGTCCTCATCTATTAAAAAAATTGGCCTTATCTGTTTTTCATTCACAAAATCTTTCGCGATAAGGTGCGGAAGTATATCTACACCTTCAATGATAAATCCGTCTCTCCAAGTGTAATCATCCAGAATGAACTTTTTAATTCCAGGCCAAACTGCTTCTCCTTGTTCCATTTCCATATCTGCTATTTGCGCGGTTGAAAATTCTGTCAAAAAACGTTCGGCAGTATATCCTTCGGGACTAAATAATTTTGGATAATCATTTCGATTGGCTACAAGCCGCATCATCTCCCTGATCTGGTCAGTAGAAATCCACGGTAAGCCAAGATGCCCTGCGACCAAGTGTGCCATTGTTGATTTACCTGCGGTCGGCGCACCACCTATTAGGATAATGTTTTTGCTCATGATTTTACCTTTAACAGCCTGCCTAACCTTAAGGCGTCCTCAAATCCGCCTTCCTCGTAATCTTATGGCTTCCTTCCACGACTTTCCCATCATCCGTCATCTTCGGTCTCGGCATATCGAACGTCTTCCGCAGCAACCCGTATGCCACTCCTCCCAGCCTCGAAATCGGCTGGTATTCAGGATGATCGACGGCTTGCGACAGGTTGCCATCCGATTTTCTCAGCAATTCTTCGCTGATATGAAACCGCACAACCTCTCCAATCACAATCGACCCTCCCAACGGCTTATCCGAAAACTCCATCACCTCACGCACCCGGCACTCCATCTGGATAGGCGACTCTGCCACTCGGAATGGCTTCACCAGTTCCGACGCCAGAGGCGTGAATCCCGCTTCCTCAAATTCATTCACTCCATCATGGAACTCACCGGAAGCGTAGTTTATTGCCTCAGCCATCTCCTCTGTCACCATACAGGCGACGAATTCTCGCTGGTCACGAGCGTTGATCAGGCTGTGCTTAATGCGGCCAAAACGGTTGCGATTGGGGCAAAATAGAAGAAGTGGTGGCACGGCACTGACGGCTTGGAAATAGCTGAACGGGGCGAGATTGGGAAGCCCATCGACAGAAATTGTAGAGATAAGTCCGATAGGGCGGGGGATCACAATCGAGAGCATCAATGCATGCCGTTCGGGAGCGGAAAGCGATTCAGGGACAATTGTATGAAAAGGCATTTCAAGTTTAGAATTTTGGCGTTTGGAACTTGGAAAAATATTCGTAAGAGTCTGCAACCAAATTCCAAATTCCAAACTCCAAACTCCAAACTAAGGTTGATAGACCCCCAACCTCTCCTTTTCTTCCTGCATCTCTTGAAAGCGTGTTATAGCGAGATCCGTCGCTTCTTCTGCCCACATTCTTGATTCAGCCGCCTTGTCACGAGCTTCGTTGATAACCCTAACCTTAGCCAGATCCATAGCCTCAACAAATGCCTTTTGGGCTTTTCTGTACTCCGGTTCTGCCCAGGTTTCAGCTTGATGTTTGTCAGCCTCTTTCAAAGCCTTGTCAGCCTGCCGAAGATCCCACTTGGCAGACCAGTCACAGCCGGAAAGTATCAGAAGTGAAGCTGTGTAAAAGGTGAAGAACTTAATCTTTAATATTCTCATTTGTATAGTGAAATGTGAGTAAGTCGTAAATCGTCTTGCGGAGTGCTCAAGCTTGCTTGAGCCTCCTTTTAATCTCGCGTGATTCCCGCGCAGCGTTGCTGGGAGGGAGTCAACTTTTCTCCCCTTCGATTGCGGGGGGGTAGGGTGGTGTCACCTGTCCATTCTCACCAGTACGACAGGCATTCCTGCCTGTCACCTTTCTACTTTCTACTTTCTTTATGGCGTGTAAGTCCCAAGTCGATCCCTTTCGGCTTCCATCTCGGCTTTACGCTTCAACGTCAGCTCCAGTGCCTCATCTGCGTACCCTTTCGCTTCTACCGCCTTATCTCTCGCCTTGTTAATTTCTCGGTTTCGAGCCAAATCCTGCGCTTCACCGAAGGCCGCCTGCGCCTTTTTGAATTCTCTCTCTGCCCATTGGTCAGCGTTGTTCTCTTCGGCGTCTTTCATCGCTTTATCCATCGCCTTCAGGTCACTGCGAGCCGAGTAGTCGCAACCCGACATGGCGATAGCGAGAAACAGTACCACCAAAAGTGATTGGCTCAAAAATTTATATTGGCTGTTTTTCATAGTAGTCCGACTTTTTGGCGAAGCCCTTCGATTTCGTTATAACGGTAACAGGTTACCAAATGGTCATTGATGATGCCGACCGACTGCAAGTGTGAGTAACAGACAGTCGGTCCGACAAACTTGAAGCCGCGTCGCTTAAGCTCTCGCGACATCGCCTCCGCCTCTTGCGAGTTTGCTGGAATTTGACTCGTGTCGCTCATCCGATGATTTTCTACTGGAGCGAATTGGCTGGCAAATTTGAAAAACGATCCAAATTCCAATTGCAGATGCAGAAACAGCTTCGCATCGTGGATTGAGGCGTCGATTTTGGCTTTGTTACGAATGATCCCCGGGTCAGCGAGCAATCGCTCACGATCAGTTTCGTCAAATCTTGCGACAGAGGCAACGTCAAAGTCAGCAAAAGCGTTCCGGAATCCTTCACGTCGTTTCAGGATCGTCAGCCACGACAGCCCGGCTTGAAAAATCTCCATAACAAGATGCTCAAACTGGGCGCGGTCATCAAGCTTTGGGACGCCCCATTCCTCATCGTGATAAGGAATCAAATGGGGGTCACTACCGGGCCAACTACAACGTGGTAAAGTCGGCAAGTGGGAAAGTGGTAAAGTGGTCAAGTGAATGAAATTATTGTTTTACTTGCTTTTTCTTTCGTAAGCTATACGAGGATCGACGACCGAATACAATATGTCGGAAATCAGTATTCCAAACAAAGTCAGGAACGACACAATCGTCAACTCACCCATAATCACCGGATAGTCACGCGCAAGGATCGCCTCCCAAGCCAGCTTGCCCATGCCCGGAATGGTAAAGATCGACTCGATTATGATTGACCCTCCCAACAGAGCAGGAAAAATGCCCGAAAGCAATGTCACTATCGGTATCAACGAGTTTCGCAACGCATGCTTGTAGATGACAACTCGCTCAGAGAGCCCCTTGGCGCGTGCCGTAGTAATGTAGTCCTGACGAATAACCTCCAGCATCGCCGTCCGCATATACCTCGACAACACCGCCAACGATGCATAAGTCATGCAAAAAATCGGCAGGACAAGATGCCATGCTGCGTCCCAAAAGCGATCCCAGTACCCCCACTGCTCGGCTCCCACCGACGACAACCCGAAAACTGGGAAGATGTCGAGGAAGTCACCCCCACCCATAAAGACTATCAGCATCGTAGCCACCCAAAAGCCGGGCAGAGAATAGAGGACGAACAGTAGCAGCGTCACCGTCCGGTCAAGCCGCGAGTACTGGTGCGACGCCGAGTAGATCCCGAGCGGAATCGAGATCACGTACGCGAAGAAGAGCGACGTCAGCGCGAGCTTCATTGAGACGGGAATGCGCTCTTTCAACACGTCCCAGACGGGGCGATTGAACTTGATCGACTGCCCGAAGTCGAGCTGAACGATCCGCTTGATCCAGAGACCGTACTGGACATGGAGCGGCTTATCGAGGCCATAAAGCTCTCGTGTCTTCTGGAGCGCCTCCTCAGAGATCGACTCAGCCGCACCTTCAGCGGCACGAGCCTTCATCGCGGCCGGGTCTCCCGGAGCGAGGTGAATGATGAGGAATGCGACGACAGTGATCCCGAACAGCGTCGGTATCATCAGCAGAATGCGTTTTAGGATGTAAGAGGACATTGTTGTTTTACCGAGAAGTTCCAGTGTCGACCCGCCGTGGTCGACACAAATTGTTGTTACTGTCCAGTGTCAGCCCGCCGTGGCTGACACATACTATCTTCCAATGTCGACTCGCCGTGGTTGACGCTCAAGCCCCATTAATCTATCCCAAATCTTGCAAAGACTCTCTCATCATGTTTGATACCAGCCCATATAGCTGCACTCGAGTACTGGTAATCTTCAGGTATTGAGCTTATGTCTGCTTTGACGGGATTATTGTGAATATACTCAATATCTTCTGCTAACATTTTCTCAGATTTGATTAGCTTTCCGTCGAATCTTGCTTCCCAAAGTTTGAAATCGCCTATTAGGTCTTTTCGTATTCTTCCCTTAACTGCCAGCATCAATTTGGACAATTGCAAACCACCTTCTGGGAAGTAGCCAACAAAATGAAGATGAGTGGACATAATGACATAGGCAAGTATTTTTACATTTTTTTCGTTTGCAGTCCTCAGTAGTCGCTCTTCTGCAACTATTTTTGCTGCATCGAATTGGAAACACGGGTTATGATCGTATGTAGTTGCCGTGACAAAGTAATACGCGGGGTGGTCAATTATGGCTCGTCTTCTTAAAGCCATGGAATATTCATTCACTATTTACTGCCGGCCCCGGCGGGCTGGCAGTGGCTACACGGTTCCAGTGTCAGCCCGCCGAGGCTGACACAAATTTTATTCCAGTGTTGCCTCTCACCCCTCCACCAGCTTAAACGCTACCGTCATCAGGAACCCCGCCAGCGTCGAAAGTCCCACAATGTTCGGCCCCCCAAGGTGCACCGCCTCCGGGATCATCGTCTGGGCGATCATCGTCAGCATCGCCCCTGCCGCCATACCTTCAGCCCCAACCTCCACCGAGTGAGGTACGTCCTCGCCAAAATAAAACCCGACCATCGTCAGAATCGTCCCGACCACAACCAGTGACGACCAGAGCATCAACACCTTCCACTTCTTCCACCCCTGATTCAGCATCCCGACACTGCTTGAAAGAGCTTCCGGCACATTCGATAGTATCAACCCCACCAGAAACGTGTATGGCATCACCGATAGTAGCGTCGGAGTTCCACCAGCCGCCTGCCGATGAATAATGTCAAGCACCGTTGCCCCCAACACGAAACATTCCGGGATTCCGTCCAGCGTTATTCCCAGCCATATTCCCAAGGCCGCCCCTGATTTTTCATGTGCTGCCTTGTGGAGTTCACCTGCCGTCGGAACGTGAGTTCCTTTACGAATAGCTAATGAAGCTTCTTCTGCCCATTCGATAGAGTGCTGTGCCGTCTGAGCATCCCGATGACTAAGATCTTCAAGCCGTGAGCTTGCAATCTCTCGCACTGCAACGGCAAAAAGTGGCGCATGCTTGCAGATAGCTTCGAAGTCATGGCGATTCAGCTCCATAGCCTTCACAAGATTGGTTGCTTTAGCAGTCGCTGTCCTTGAGCTGTTCGACAACAACGCGATCTCCCCGACAATATCACCGGGAGCGATTGTCCCGATCTGATCACCATTTCGAGTTAAAGTTATCTCCCCCGACTCGATGATATATAGGCTGTCACCTTTGCTTCCTTCCTTGAACATTACTTCCTGCGGATTGAATACCACCGGTTTCAATCGTTGCAGAAGCAACTCAACCTGATCTGGTGGAATCGATCTGAACAGTTGACTTGTCGATAATCTTTCGACCAATCCTGCCATCTGCTTCGATCTACTCTTACTCAAATAGCTGATCGCCGTCGCAGTCTTGCGCAAATACCCGCCCCTTGCATTCAGCATTTGATCGAGAACCCAGAAGAATACTCCTCCCAATACTCCGCCAATCAGCAGGGCATATGCGAGATGCCGCCCCTCCTCGCTCTCAGATGCATGCATCATCGTCGGAGCAATAAGCTCGACCGATAGCGCCGCCAAAAGTGCACCACCTCCAAAAGCTGCCAACGCCCCCACAATCGAAGCTCTCGGTCGAAACGTCATACCAAGAACTGATCCCAACGGTAAAGAGGCAGTTGAGATGATACCAATGATTAGCGCCCAAAGCGCGAATTGATCCATTTTGACTCACCCAATTAAATGGAGTGCTGAAACTTGCTTCAGCCTTTCCCCTTCATTAGCGAAACCCGAAATTCGTGTACTTCAAACGACATAACTCCGGCAACGATGGCAGGATCGGCGAGAGCGACCTCTCTGGCAAGTTCAAGTGATTCAGCGTCAAAAATCACGATCCCAAATGATGCGTCGATGCAAGGCCCCGCAAGCACAAGTCGGCCCTCCTCAAGCAACCCCTTCAGGTAGGCAAAATGCTCCTTCATCGCTTTTTCTTCTGCTTCCGTCCAGAAGGTAGCGAAATCGGGTCGCGTCGGTACAATCTTGTATAAAAAGGTGCTGATTTCTTCACCCAAAAGATGTTTGCCTAATATACTTCAAGAAATGCAATAATGCGATAAAATTCTTCAGTAACCGAACCTTTCTTGTTGTCCTAAAGCCAGCCGGAAAGTCCGAGATGTAGGCGGGATTCTGCAAATGTCCCCCCGGCAGGCCAGGCGAGGTCAAGGCTCATAATCCCCAGTCCCGTCTGAAAGACCGTCGTTACGCCGACCGACCATGCGTTTCTGCCTGCAGGTGAGGTCAAGTAATCGGCTTTCACTATCGATCCGGCATCAATAGTCAAGCCGATGTAGCCCGCCTCTCGGTTAGGCCGATACCGAATTTCAGCAGCGCCAAAAACGACGTTGCGACCGCTGAAGCTGTCTTCCAGAAATCCTCGCACTGAAGAGTGACCCCCGAACTTCGGCAATTCATCGGCGAGGAGATTTTTCCCAGTCGCAAAGCTGTTCTCTGCTCGAAGATAGCCGATCCATCTATTTGCTGAAGCACGTTTTGCAATCCCGGTTGACAACACTTTTCGCGAATTGCCTAATGCCAAGGGAAACGCCATTTCGATTTTTGTTCTGCCCGATCTTATCGATGTTGAAGGCGAGTTATCCGAGTAAGAGCGTCTCCCCTCGACATTTTCCACACCGAATGAGTACCCCCGCGATGGATTCCATCTGCTGTCGAACCGGGCAATTTCAATGTTCGATTCGAGTCTGCGGGTTGAAGATTCAGGTAACAAATTCAACTCATTGAGGTTGACTACCTTTGCGGACGCTCCTGAGACGCCAAGGGTAACGTCGGTAAATGGTTCCCACGACCCGCCAATCCTGTATGTTGTCCTATTGTGTGAATCCTTTGTCTGCCATCCCTCTAACTCTGCTTCCAGCGCCAGAGGCAAATCGAACAACCAGCCCTCACGGTATCTTCCTTGCAATCCTCTCTGGTTCGGGTTGAGTCCATACCACGCAAACGACGCGCTTCTTCCACCGCCAAATAAATTGCCGATATCGATCTTGAATTGGCCTGTCGGTTCTTTGGCACCGGAAGCCAACGCCGCAATACCCGATACTCTGGTCGAGCTTTTGGTGGCGACAGGGATCGTCACATCCAGAATTCCGGGCGAAATCTCCCGTAACTCTGGTTCAGACACATTCATAATCGATGGGAGCAGTTCCAGGCGTTGCACCGATCTGGTCAATTCTTCCTTGCTGAATGCCGTCTCAAGTTTTAATCGGCTTTCCAGGAGCAAGTACTTCCCACCCAATCCCTCTCCACCCGGAAAGCGTACCCTCCCGATCCTTAGGAAAGATCCGGGGTGCACGACTCGGTCAAGCCTCACTCGCAAGTTTCCATCTGCCACCAAAGGATGCACCGGCTTGAAGCTGACACTTGCGAACGGATAACCTGCCGCAGTCAACGAGTCGAGCACTTCTGCCGCCTGTTCTTCAATCCAGTCAGGCGTCAACAGCCTCTCGCTCCCTTCGGTTGCGATTACACTCAAAGCTGGTCCCGGATTAACAAATAGGATGCATTTCCTTACCTCATCTAAATTCCGGGGGGGACGGACATTCTTGTCTGTCTCAATATTCTGCGAATAGCTAACCGAGTCAACCTCTGCCAGCGGATAACCAACCGATCTCAGCTTTTCCAAAATCTTGTTGCGCACTATGAACAGTTTCGCTTCTTCGATTTTTCCGTCTCCACTAATACCTGCAATATCAATGATCTCTTTTCGGCTTAGAACCGGCGGTCTCATCTCGACTTCCAACCGAATCTGTTCCGCTATCGTGTTTGTTGAAATCGAAATCAGCCAAATTAACAGAACTGCCCGGATTGCTGAAGCTTGCTTCAGCTTTAAGTTACCGCTGGCAGACGCCCCCGTCTGCCAGCTACACGAGCAAAATTCCGTTCCCGGGGGTATTGGTGTCTTGGAGAGCGGCTTTTCAAGCCGCTCTTTCCCCCACCACTGGTGGGGGGGGGCAGGGGGGGAGGGCAGCTGCAGCAGGGTGTCCGCACCCTGCTGCAATTCCGTTTTCATACCTGAAGCCAATTTCCTCATAGCGTCGCCGTCATTTCCACAAGCCCACTATGCAGTGGCGCTCGTGATGGTCTCCATCGACTCCTAAGCGAAGCCGTTGCCGTCAGATTCGACCCGAGTCGATAATCAACGCTGAACCCCGCCGAATAGTTGTCCCCGGCATACCATCCTCTTAGCAGATCGTAATTAGCTTTCGTTGACGACTGCTCGAGCAATCGCCACTCAAATTCCAAACGCCCCGACCCCTGGTCTCCAAACCGCCTTAACACAAATGGCTGAAATCTCGTCTCTGTCACGGAAACATCAGCAACGCTTTCGTGGCGAGTCTCTCTCCCCGCTTTAAGGTTGGTCTCCCAGCGACGCAATTCGCTCGAGATCGTTGCTTCGATGTCACCGCCGGACGAACTGACGTCAGCTCTCAGGCGATAGGGTGTAAGCCCAAATCTTCTTTGCCTTTCAATAAGTGGCATTACTTGAAGGCTTACCAGTGTCGAGGTGCGGTATCGGACCCTTAGGTTGAGTGCTTCGGTAAGCGACTCTTCGCCTCCCGAAATACCTGCGTCGTGCAACTCGTCACGGCGCAATGTCAACCTTCCGTCACCGCGATAAGCACCATCGAGAAACTCAATCTCCTGCCGCCAATTCCACCGCGACCTATCGACGAATGAAGACCGGAATGCTGGTCGATAAAGCAGGAAAGCCTTTAACGGATCTGGTTCGGTTGTGCTAACAGCGGCGTCGAAAAACGTGTTTGTCCCTGATATGCCAAACGGATAGACTTTTCGCTGATTTTCGCCTTGCTTTGCTTTCGACCGCCATTCGAGTCTCCCATTGAATTCGACATTCGACGCAAAACGAGTATCGTCCGATTGTTGACTTTGCAGATCGATGTTTCCGTCATCATCCGGGACATACCTGCCGTCCTCGTAGCGATAGCTGCCCTCACCCTCACCGACGAACGTTGCAACCCGCACTTCAGCTCTCCCCGTTCCGGTCGAAAGCCGATAGTCCCCGCTGAACTTTACAGGAGTAGTGCGACCACCAAGGAGAGCCGTGATCGCCGCCGAAGTTGAGGTCAACGGTCTGCGTGTTGGGTCGGTGAATGCTTGTAAACTCCTGAGGAATGTACTCCGCCACTGCCCAATGCGGGAGGTGCCTTGCCAGCCAACCTGCGCCGAGCGGCTGTCGGAAGCCTTGGCAAACCCACCTGCGACGGGAACGTCATCCAGCCTGTAAATATAACCTAAATCAAACTTACCCAACTTTTGAAGGTCAAAGGTCAGCCCCGGATCTGCTCGAGTAAACCGCAATCCACCCGTAAGGCTATCCTTAACTTCGATTGTCTGGCTCTCATAGCGAAGAGCCAAACGAGGTCTCAATATACCTTTCATCTTGGAAACAGAAGCAGAACCTCGCCCTGATATAGCTTCTTCAAACAGTACCTTGCGCGACGCGACCACCTGTTCCACCGAAAAGTCACTCTGATATTCTTTTGTTAGGTGAGTCGCCCCCAAACCGATCCGGTTGCTTAGTAACGCGCTGCCTCGATCTAGACGTCCTATGTCACTGGAAAAACTTAACGAATTAACTGGCATAAAGTTAGCACCCGCCTCGAATGAGGTTTCAGCTCCGGGTAAGTTGTCTTCGCTCATCCCCCACCGATAACGAAAGTCAAGTGGCTCCTGACGAGCGAGTGTGCGGAATGACTTCTGTTTATGCTTGATTGTGACGTTGGTAGTTAGACGCGAATCACTGCTAACCCAACCGCTCCGCCAATTCAATCCAAGTCCAGGATTATCGTTGTCGTCGATTGAAGAGAGTGTATTTTGGTCGTAGTCACTGATCGCAGCCTCAAATGAGGTGTAAACCCTATCTCCATTCCAGTCTCCTCGCGCAACTCCAAGGCGAGTCCTGTCCGGAAGTGGAATCGAGCGTGTAGGTGAATACTGACCGGCTCCCAAGCCGATCCAAAAGTATCTAAATAGAAGATAATCATTGTCATACACTCTTGAGTATCCACCCCCGGGCGAACGGGAGAAATCAACCCTGAGATTGCCAGTTGGCCGGGCGAGGCTGTCTGGGGGTGAGAAGTGGAGAATAGAGTCTCCATCCATAGTAAAACTCCATACGTAATCCCCCTCGCCAAATTCCACAAAAGTGACGCCAGAAGAAGTTGCATCTTGCTGATTATCCCCGGCATCAACTATTGACTTTCGGCTTTCTGAGGTCCATTCGAAGGCGAGTGGGCTGTTGCCATCCACTCTTTCCTCTACAATACCAGCCTCTATCATCCACATCTTTGTACCGGAAGTGCTTGTCAGATGACCTTTAGAGGCAAGCAATCGTTTCGAATAAGCGTCATCGGAGTACTCATACTCCACATCGATTCTCGAATTGTCAAGAATCGGAATTGATGGATGAAACGTGATATTGCCTCTATCATAGTCGATTGTATAATCAAAGTTTACGCCTCGTGTTAATCTTCTTCCATCGAGTGAAACTCTTTCACTTCCGGCAATAATGGATACTCCTACATTCCCATATCTATTCTTTAATTCGTAAGGTCCTTGATTCCCTGATCTTCCGAAAATTGTTAAATTCGCATAACGACTATTTCCCCCCGCCGCTAATACTTCAACTTTAGCATTATCATTGAATAAGTTAAATTTTCCACCTTTTAATTTTCTCTGCAAATTTCCAAATTCCCCACCCTGCCAGTCCACATCCCAATCTCCAAGCGTTCCTTTCATATGTCTTGTAGAAGCAGTAATATAGAGTTTATCCAACTCGGCGAGAGTAGTCGAACTGCCTCCGGTCGAGCCACCCAAACTCCGGTCATCAACCACCGCTGCAACCTCCAATCCAGATGACGGTCTTCCTGAAACTTCAAGGTGAAGTCCTGAAGTACTTCCTGATTCATTTGCAGAACCGAACTTAACACCTCGCACAATAGTCCCGGACCGTTTAATACCGGGCCATGGATCGAACGGATTCTTTGTATCTGATGATTTGATTGAATGTGTTGTTATTGTGGGAGAACGAGTAGTATCAAGACTGGCTGGTTGGAAGTAGAAGTAGTTATTGCGATTATTAACCGACGCCGACCGCCATGTCACAACAAGTGTATCACCCTGAATAGCAGTTGGATAGGAAAAATAATAACCAGTCGAATCGTCCCGAATCCAACTGGCTTCCGGCAATACTTCATCGTCGTGAGTCAATCTGACCGTGCCGGTAATTAACCAGAGATCATTGACTTCTATCATTCCAAGTTGTGAAACGACAATCTGTTGCTGTCGCCAACCATTTTGGATTTTAAGTGAATCTAACGGAAAAACCCAAAAAGTAAGTATTGGCAGGAGATGCCACACCTATGGTTGCTCTGTTTTGACGTTTTCGATATGGATATAAGCAATTCTACTGGCGTCAGTTGAGGCTATCAAAATTCTGTCATTTTCTACAACTATATCAGAAGGCGGAAACACCTGCCACGCAAACAAACTGTCGGATGAATAGCTTAATCGTGAATTATCAAGTGTAAAAGGAACAAATGCAATGCCGTTCCCAACGACCCATACGCCTTCGTTTGTCGCCGCGATTCCTGTGGGATGGGAGAGGGTGATTGTGGGGTAGGGGAGAGGTTCACCTTGCAATTTGAACATCCGTAGATGTCCAGATTCGAGTAGTATCAACTCTTCCTCATCTGGAGTTACTTCAAGTCTTGCATTGTCAAAGTTATTCACTCTTGATGAAATCATCAACGGCTTAGCCTGACCGTCGCGCTCAATTCTCCATAAATCCCCATCGTGTCGATTGAGAATCACCATTCGACCATCATTTAGTACCGTCAGAGTAACAGGTTCAAATTGAGGCTCTGTATTTAACAATATTGGCTCAAGGTCAGCACCAGTCCGGCTCATGTGGACAATTGTACTTTGGAGCGGGTCGCAGATGAACACGCCTGTTCCGCCATCTGAGGCAATGTCGGTTGGATTAGCAGGCAGCGGAAAGTTGGCAATAAACTCGCCTTTGAACATTCCACTGTCACTAAAAATTGCGACCCTGCTTCCCTGATCGAGAAGAAGAAAAATATCGCCAGCTCCTCCCATCGTCATAGCCACGGAACTACTATTGAAAATTGGCTCAAGTATCCAAACTGTTTCAAGGCGGAGTCGATATGTTTTTTCTGCTACGGCGGCAGTCGACAAAACAAAAAATGACAAAAAAACAAGCCGGACG
Source organism: Caldithrix abyssi DSM 13497 (assembly GCA_945865405.1). Lineage (GTDB taxonomy): Bacteria > Electryoneota > AABM5-125-24 > Hatepunaeales > Hatepunaeaceae > CAMBDS01. Next base: position 30,009 of record CAMBDS010000022.1, on the reverse strand, counting down.
AGTGTCCGGCTTGCTAATGACCTAACGTCTGCCGGGTTCATTTTCGTCACATGGTTACCGGTTTGGTTTCAAGAAGACGGTTGAAGTCATCCGCCATATTCCGTGCAATGTGTTCACAGCAAAGCTCGCGATTGATGCCTCGTTGAACAAGCTCATTCCAGTGGAGGGGATTTTTAAACGTTTCAGTTGTCTTTCGCAGGGCTTCGATCATCGCCCTTGTTTCGCCGGATGGAAAGACGAAACTGTGAGCATAATTTGGAATTTGATAATTTCTCAAAATACGGTCGGTGTTGAAAAGGTCTTCTGTCAATACCGGAACCGCGCTGTAAAATTTTCGGCAAAAAGAAAAGGTTTCACCGTTAGTATCTACATGGGGAATAAAGAGGATATCAGCCGTCTGCTCGATGTGAGCCAGTGTCTCTTCAGGGTGATGGTGAACTGCCGCTACTTTGCCATTAAAGCGGCTTGACCATAGCTTTGTTCTCTCCCTGGCAGATTCATCCCCACCGAACGCAATCAGTTGAGCATCCAATAAGGGCAGTTCAGCTTCGAGAAGGCTAATAGTCTTTTCGAAATCATCTCCACCTGACCATAACGCGACTAACGGGAGGTCTGGCTCCAGATGAAGCCCTAGACGAGCTTGAAGCTCCGCCTTTTTGTTGATTTTTTCAGCAGAAACAGGGGGAGAGTAGGATTTATCCTCTACAGAGTTGGAGGCGGCTTCTTCCTTACGAGTTAAAAACTCCAGCCACTCACCAATTGTTCCCTCAGGATCGATAATCGAATCGGCGTAATATCTGCCAATCGACTCAAATGAGTCGAATTCATTAATTACTGATTCTTCCAGACCAAATTCAGTTAGAGAGTTTCTATTGAAAGAGTCGGGTATTGAATCACTAAAAAATTGCAGGATAATACGGGCGTCTGCGAGTTGTTTTTTGTAAGCCGGGTCAGTACGCATCACCACCGGAGCCAGTGCCATTTGCCTGCCGCAACAGTAGATGATGTCGGGATTCCATTGAAGATGTGAGGTAAGCTGAAGCCCACCATGAATCAATTGCAAGGTGTTAATGAGCGGATTTTCCCATCCTTTTACGGCAACTTCGGGTTCCTCTGGAAGGGGAGCAGCGGTTTCGATAAAGTAAAGTTGAACCTTGGAAAGGGGGATAAACCCCGATTTTATCGAAGCGGTGAAATTGGAATTTCCCATGTTAAAGACGAGATCTTTCAGGCGGGCGACTTCGCGTAGTCCAAATCTTCTCTCGCGAATATCGTCATAGCGCGGTGTGACTACTCGGACTTCATGACCGGTGCGCTTAAGTGCTGGCGCCAACGCCGAAACGAGATCCCCCTGCCTGCCGGTAACTGAAAAAGGGGTTACCTCACTGGTCAGAAATAGGATCTTTAACAATTTGGACTCCCGTCTGTTTTATGATAGAAAACAATCGAAGTTTTGCCGTGGGCATGACGGTTAATAAACTTCGCATCGGTTACGACCCAATTTCTTTGCCCTATAGAGGGCGAGGTCTGCGCGATTGATCAATTCAGTGGCACTCTCAATCTCTTCCACACCTTCGGCAATACCTGCGCTGACAGTTACCTTGCCATTTGGTTGGCGTTGCTCAAACTTGAATTGAAATTCTTCTATGGCACTTCGGATTTTCTCTGCTACAACGATAGCCTGTGCGATTTCAGTTTCAGGAAGAATGACTACAAATTCTTCGCCTCCATATCTGCACACAAGATCAACTTCACGGACATTTGACTTCAGAATTTTGCCAATCGTGCTTAAAACCATATCACCTTGAAGGTGGCCATTGTTGTCGTTGTACTGCTTGAAAAAATCGATATCGAGCATTAGAAGCGAAAGCCTGATCTTATACCGTTGTGCACGCTTAAATTCACGGATAAGTTGTTCAGCAAAAAAGCGATGATTGTAAACATTCGTCAAACCATCCATAGTTGCCATTCGGTGCATCAGGGCGTGTATTCTGGCGTTTTCGAGCGATCTGGCAATGATTCTTCCGATTTTCTCCAGCCTGGCAGCTTCATCATCGGCGAAATGGCCGGGTTGTCTGGAGAATAGTTTCAGCAGCCCGTTCGGTCGGCGTTGATAAATCAGGGGGATCAAAGCCGCTGATTCCAGCTCCATCATCGGCATCAGTCTCGGGTTCATCAACCAATCTTCAGCGTTTTTGCTATCGAGCATAACTGATTTTCGGTTGCGAAGTAATTCCTCTTGCTTTTCGGGGCGGAGGATGACGGTTAAAAGAGGTCCACCAAAAGTCGTGTTATTATGCTGAAAAGAATTGACAATTTTGAAAGTTTGTTCTGATTGCTGAAGTACTTGTAACTCGAGATAGTCATAGCCAACACTTTGCTTCATCACCCTTGCAATCATATTATTCAGACGTGAACCATCCAATTCCCAACCAACCGCGCTTTGAATCAGGTTTAATGTGCGTGTCCAACGAAGTTCATTTTCAAGGCGTTGATTCCTCGGCTCGAGGTGTTTTCCGATTTCAGTTAAAAATGCATTCAGGATATTATGATAGGCGTTGTCTTGCGCGGTTGTAGCCTCTCCATTCAATTCATGTGACAAGGTTACAAGTAAATCTTTCTCTTTCTTTCGTGTAGTTTTAAGTGTTACCGCAATTCGATTGATGATCTTAAAGACATCATGATCAGAGGCGATAAAATGTGTTTGCCAGGATTTAGTACTTTGTGCAGGAGCTTTGCTTAATAAAAGAATCGCTGTTCCCGAACCGATGAGCAGAACAAAATATTCGCGGCGTAATTTCGATAAATGAGGCAGAATTCCGAGCGATTGATGATTGACGTGGCCCAAATTATTCCGAGCGAGAAGATAAAACTCGCTTGACGAGAGGGTTTCTGCTATTCCAATTCTATGTCTTGTTTGTTCTTCAGCTTCTCGCGGGAGATGTAGAACGACCCGCATGCTCTCATTGTGTTGAAAAACATTAGAGATAAGTTCTGCTCCAGCTTTAAACAGTAAACTTTGACCCACCTCAATCGGGTCGGATTGACCCACATAAGAGTCAAAGATTCCGAAGCTGTTATCAACGATTTCGGTTATAGTTGATTTCGTGTGTGGCAAAACTTTAATGAATTGAAGATGTTAAACGTTGTCGCCAAATTCGTTTTGAAGGAGTTTTCTCAACATTTTCGCGTTTTTAATAGCTTGTCCCATGTGACAATTGTTAAAAAATATGTATGTCGATTCGGCCATGCAAGCCAATGATGAGATATGAGGAACCCATTCTTCCAATTGAGAGGAGCTGTAATCATAATCGTAGCGATCGCCCATCGCCGGATTGCACCAAGTTAAATTGTTTCGACCATGAAAACGAATGTAAGCCATTTTGGAAGTGACCAAAAGATTGGCTTGCGGAAGCCCCGGTAATTTCGGCAGGTCAGGGATGACATAAGTCACCTCGTTGTCCCGAAAAAAGGATGCAAAACGTTCTGTTTGCCAGACATCGTTTCGAATTTCGACTGCAAGGGGAACCCCTTCACACTCTTGTCGCAATCGCGAAATTCGCTCAAGGTTGGCGGATACTGGACGAAAGGAGAAAGGGAACTGTGCCAATACGCCTGCAAGCTTGCGAGCCTCAAGCAAGGGCGCAATCGACTCTTTGAAGGACGCCATTATCGCTGACAGGTCGCCGTGCTGGTGAGTAACTTCGCCGGGAACCTTTATCCAGAAGGGGTACAGATCGGGAGTCCGTGCTACCATCGATTCAAAGGTTGTGCGAGGTGGCAAGCGATAATAAGTGACGTTGATCTCAACTACACTGAACTGACTGCTGTAAAATTCCAGCCAACGGGATTTAGGTAGTTTTTCAGGGTAGAAAACGCCTCGCCAATCGTCGAAAATACAGCCCGAAGTACCAATGAACAATTGCTTGTTCGCTACCGGACTAATTGGATCGCTGTTGGCGAAAAAATCCTGTTGATCCATCCCGGATCAATCCGCGGGCATTACATAACCGGAGCAAAGCCCACCCTTAAGGCTGGCTAGAGAGCCTTTTTTGAAGACTGCCGAGGGAATTGAATCTCCGTAAGCGTACGGGAGGTAGTCGATGTCTGGCGCTTCCCAAAGGCTTAGATCGGCTTGATAGCCGGGGAGCAGACTGCCTATGCGATGCTGGCGTTTCAGTGCCGATGCTCCGCCCATCGTTACTGCCCAGAGGGCTTCGGCGGGTGACATCTTTAAACGATTGCAACCGAGCGTCATCATAAGGGGCAGTGACTGCGTCGGCGACGTCCCGGGATTGAAGTCGGTTGAGAGAGCCACCTTGCAACCTGCCTCGATGAACTTGCGCGCAGGAGCGAATTTGTTCAGACCAAGGAAAAAGACAGCGCCGGGCAGAAGGACAATTGTGACGCCTGCTTTAGCGAGGAGATCGATTTCATCAGGGCTTGTGCAGTCCATGTGGTCGGCGCTCCAAGCACCAAACTCGGCAGCAAGGGAAGCTCCACCGCTCGAAGAGAATTGATCGGCATGGATGCGAATTCCCAATCCGAGCTTGCTGCCTGCCTCGAAAACCCGTCTGGCTTGAGCAACTGAAAAGGCAGACTCCTCAACGAAGATATCGACAGCCTCAGCGAGGTTTTCTTCCGCTGCGGCAGGGATGATCTCATTGCAGATGAGATCTATATAACTGTCAGGGGCAGATTTGAACTCCGGTGGAACAGTGTGAGCGGCGAGAAGGGTGGGGCTGACTTCCAACAGCCCTTCGGCGCCGTCACGGATTGCCTTGAGGGAGTTAAGTTCATCTTTCAGGCTCAGTCCATAGCCGCTTTTGGCTTCGACGGTTGTCACGCCAAGTTCGAGAAATCGGGTGAAGCGCTTTCTGACCAAAGCCGTAAGGTCAGGGAGAGTTGCCCCTCTAACGCCTCTGACCGAAGAGAGGATGCCGCCGCCTTCTGCCGCAATTTCAAGATACTTCTTGCCCTGGCAACGGAGATGAAATTCGTACTGTCGGGATAGCACGAAAACAGGATGGGTGTGAGATTCGACGAAACCGGGCGTAACCAACCCGTTGGCGGCGTCGAAGCATTCATCGCTTTTTACATGAGCAGGGGATGACTCACCCTCCGGCCCTATTCTTCGAACAGCGCCATTTTCCAGTTCGATCCAGACGTTCCGAAGACAAGTTACGGGCGATGCAGGAAGACCACCGGCAGGAAGTTGAGGCAGTGCGAGTACACCGATTCCGGTGATGTAGCGAGGATGAGGGGACGACCCGTCTTCAATCATGTTTAAAGATACAAAATTTAATGCTTCAGGTCAAGAATGAAGGAGGGTATTAACCCGAAAATAGGCGGGTATTTTGCAGCGGGGGATGAGAAAAGTCTGCCGCGAGCTAATAAATGCTCACGGCAGACTTGATACTTACCGAATGGTTGGATGAACTACTCGACGACCTCGTAATCGGCGTTTTCGACTTCGCCGTCTTTCTTGGTCTTGGAACCGCTTGACGATTGACCCTGATCATCGGAATCCGGAGCTCCAGCGGGACCTGAGCCGGGCTGGGAAGCTCGCTCGTAAAGCTTGGTCGAAATGTCCTGCCATACCTTTTCGAGATCTTCCGCGGCACTCTTTATTCCGGCGACATCCGATCCCTTCAGCAACTCTTTCAGCCTATCGACGGCAGCCTGAAGTTGGGCTTTTTCGTCGGGATTAAGCTTATCAGCCATTTCGCCGATCTGCTTCTCGGTCTGCCAGACCTGCTGGTCAGCACGGTTGCGAGTATCGACCTCTTCACGTCTAATGCGATCTTCCTCAGCGTGAGCCTTGGAGTCGTTACGCATCCGCTCGACTTCTTCTTTGGAGAGGCCCGAGGAGGCCTGGATCTTGATATGCTGTTCTTTGCCTGTCGCTTTATCTGTTGCAGTCACCGAGAGGATGCCATTGGCGTCGATGTCGAAAGCGACGGCGACTTGCGGAACGCCGCGTGGAGCGGGGGGGATGCCGTCCAATTGGAAGCGACCGATAGTCTTGTTGTCAACGGCCATCGGGCGTTCTCCCTGCAGGACGTGGACATCTACCGTGCGCTGACTGTCGGAAGCGGTTGAGAAGACCTCTTCCTTGCGGGTCGGGATCGTCGTATTGGAAGCCAGCAGCACAGTCATGACGCCGCCGAGGGTCTCGATACCGAGCGAAAGCGGTGTAACATCGAGCAATACGATGTCGGAAACGTCCCCGGCCAACACTCCGCCCTGAATAGCCGCGCCAAGTGCGACAGCTTCATCCGGATTAACGGAGCGGTTAGGCTCTTTGCCGAAGAAGTTGCGTACAGCTTCGATCACCGCAGGGACGCGAGTAGAACCACCGACAACGATAACCTCGTCTATAGCCGAAGTAGCAATTTTGGCGTCCTTAAGCGCCTTCTCGCAAGGCGTAATAGAGCGCTGGATCAGGTCGGCAATCAGCTTTTCAAATTGAAGCCGCGTTATGGTCAGATCAAGATGCTTCGGGCCATCGGCAGTTGCGGTGATGAATGGGAGGTTGACCTGTGTTTGGGTGGCGCTCGAAAGCTCCACCTTCGCCTTTTCACAAGCCTCTTTCAGTCGTTGCAGCGCCATCGCGTCTTTTCGGACGTCGATGCCCTCTGCTTTCTTGAACTCGTCAGCCACATAGTCGATTATTCGCTGGTCGAAGTCGTCACCACCCAAATGGGTGTCGCCGTTGGTGGAGAGTACCTCAAAGACGCCCTCGCCAATCTCAAGCAACGAGATGTCGAACGTCCCACCACCGAGGTCGTACACGGCGATCTTTTCGCTATGTTTACGGTCAAGGCCATAGGCGAGAGCGGCGGCAGTCGGTTCGTTGATGATCCGTTCGACTTTCAAGCCGGCGATTTCGCCAGCGTCTTTGGTCGCCTGGCGTTGTGCATCATTGAAGTAAGCTGGAACGGTGATAACGGCGCGGGTGACTTTTTCGCCGAGGTATTCCTCAGCCGACTGCTTCATTTTTTGCAAAACCATCGCTGAAATTTCGGGTGGGGAATACATCTTGTCATCGATTTTGACTCGAGCCAACCCTCCGTCACCTTTAACGACCGTATAAGGGGCTTGCGCTCGCTCACGATCAACTTCGTCGTAACCGCGTCCCATGAAGCGTTTGATGGAATAGATCGTCTTCTTCGGGTTGGTGACGGCCTGTCGTTTGGCGGCACCACCGACCAGACGCTCTCCATTTTTCGAGAAGGCTACTATCGAGGGAGTAGTTCGAGCTCCTTCGGGATTGGGGATGACGACCGGCTGGCCGCCTTCCATTACTGCGACACAAGAGTTGGTTGTGCCGAGATCGATACCGATGATTTTATTGGGCAAAGTATTATTTTCCTAAATTATTTTAATTGTATTATCTAACAAACCAAGGGATTAAGGCTCTGCCAACTCTTGTTGGCAGAGCCTGTCCAAAATTACGCCTTTATGGCTTCGATATTCGCAGAGACAAAGTAGTTTGAGATTTCAGAGTTGGTCGTCCATTCCTTGATCAGCTCGCTACTCTCAGGCTTTGTGTCGATCCTAATCTCACTGAAACCCACTAATTGAAGTAGTGACTTAAGCTCATTGATTTCCATCGCTCCTGCCGCACAGCTTGACCACAAGCCAGCATCAGCGCGGATTTCTTCGGGGACTTTTCTGGTTGCCACGACGTCAGCAATCGCCAGTCTGCCTCCCGATTTCAATACGCGGAAAGCTTCACGGAAGACGGCGGGCTTATCGGGGGAGAGATTGATTACGCAATTAGAGATTATCACGTCACCCGATCCAGATTCGACCGGAAGTCGCTCGATTTCGCCAAGGCGAAACTCGACATTCTCAAGTCCGACCTTGAGTGCATTACTGCGTGCTTTGAAAATCATCTCGGGCGTCATATCGAAGCCAATAACGTGGCCTGAGGCACCGACTTTCCTTGCGGCGAGGAAGCAATCGATGCCAGCTCCACTGCCAAGGTCGAAGACCGTTTCACCGGGCTGTAACGCGGCGATTGCACCTGGATTTCCACAACCGAGTCCAAGATCGGCTCCTTCCGGGAGAACTTCGATTTCTGCCTTGCTATAACCCATTAAAAGAGAAAGAGATTCGTTGGCTGAATCGTCTGATTCGCAGCAGGTCGGTGAGGCAGGGTTACAACCGCAGCCAGAAGTGACTTTACCCGTAGCGGCGCGAGCATAATGGCGCTGGATTGAGTTCTTGATATTCGATTCGTTCGTTTCCATTTCTTCCTCTGAGATAAATAGTTTTGTAATTCGTCAATGGACTTTGCAACACACCTAAGCGCAAACGGGGTGCCAAAGCAAATCCCCTATGAAATTTAAGTCTCATAGGGGATATGGCTGTCATTATGGCATGAATCTGCCGTTATGGCTTGTCAGAGCGTCGGATCGCGTCATCAAGAACCATGGTCGATCTCTCTGTACAATCAGCGGGAGAATCTTCTGCCGAGCCACCGAGAATCTGACGTAGCTCTTCCTCTGTTGCACCGAGCCGCAGAGCACCGAGACAATGACTGAGCAGTTGTCGCGGTCGATTCTTTGAGGCAAGTATGGCTACTACGATAAGTTCGCGCAATTTAGGGTCGAGGCGGTCACGCGAAAGCACCTTGCCATAGCCTTCGACAAGCATCGCATCGGCAAGTTCAGGAGCCAACTGTTCGACCATTCCGGTCAGATTGTCAAATTGATTACCATAGATTAACCGGCACAGTTTTTCGCCACGATTCCGCCAATTGGCAATAGATTCTGCATTGTAATTGACGTCGGCAGGCGGAGATTCGGGAGGTCCGGCAATCAGCGCAAGCTGCCTAAATCCTTCCAAAGCCGTTGGATAACCGTCGAACAGGTACGACGTGAAAATGACTTCGCGGATCATTTCGACTGAGATGCGAGTATCGAGCGCGCGATGGATCGCTACGCGAACATCGTCTTCCGCACCGTGCACCAGTGTCGCGCTAAGCCGGGCAAGGTTACGCAGTTTCAAGACCCGCAGGTCGCGTTTTTTCTCTGGCAGAGAATACCCTTACTTCAGCAAGGAGGTTCGACGGATGAGCTTGTAGTTACCCAACTCTGCCTGAATTAAGTAACTCCCTGATGGTAAGCTACCCGCATCGAAGTTGATCTGATGATCACCGGCGTTCAATTCGCCAGTGCTGATTGACTCGAGAAATCTTCCATTCAGATCGAGGAGAGAAATACTGACACGCTCATGGATCGGGATGCTCAATTTCAGATTGAGGATTCCGTTGAACGGGTTGGGATAGACCTCTGACAATGCGTAGCCTTCGGGTAGTTCAATGTCAGGATCTACTGATGCGCCTTCCACAAAGAAGTGCCAGATGTATTCGCTTTGGCCCAAATAGTAGCGATCATCGACCAGAAGACGAACTGTGTATTCCCCATCACGATTGAAGATGCGATTGAAGGAGGTGTTACGCCACTCTTCGTTGCCGTTGACAAACCATTTCCAAACGACGAAATGGCCTTGAGCGTCAACCACATTGGCCGTGAACAATATTGTATCGGCAACGATTGTCGTGTCTTGTTGCCAATTGGGAGTGACAGACCTGATGTTAGGCGCTGAATTCTGGTTAAAGAAGCCGGCCCCTATGTCGGCGCGAGTACCATCGGGGTCTTGAGGGAGGGTCGGGTCGCCAGCGTCGATTAAGCCATTACCTTGGTGGGGGTTATAGTTGCCGTCAAGGCTACTCGGGATGTGCATGTCGTGCTGGCCCGCGGCGACGTCGTGATAATCTCCATCTGCGTTGTTGTGAAGATTATTATAATCACAGCGCGGGTTGCCACCTTGAAGCAGGATTCCGTATCCGTCACTGTTTTCGATGATATTATTTTCAATGTTTCCCGTGACGTTGGAGGAGACTTGGACCCCGTTTTCCCCACTATTCAGAATCGTGTTGTTGATGAGCTGTACACCGCTGGAGCGGTAGAGGTATGCTCCCTGACCAGTCGCACCATCGGTGACGTTGTGCAAAACGAGAGCACCGTTTGATTCCGAGATTGAGAGCCCTCGTACACCTGCCTGATAAATGACGTTATAGACTACCGAACAGGCGGCTGCTGAATTGAGGTGAATCCCGTGATCGCTGACACCGCCGATATAATTGTGGTCAAGAGTCGGGGCGGCGGCATCGGTCACGACGATGCCGTTGTCGCCGCAGGTGGCAATGGAGCACGAGCGAACTGTTGCGCGGCTTGAGCCACTGATCTTCAAGCCAGAGCCACTGATACGGAAGATTTTGCAGTCTGTCAGTTTGCCAAGTGAACGGCTAAAGGCGACACCTGTATCGGTACAGAAGCTGATCGAGCAGTTGCTGATTTGCGGATCAGAATCGTCAAGGTTGAAGCCTTGATATGCATAGCGGATGACGCAGTGGCTGACAATGCTACGGTCGGAACCATTTCCTGAAAAGTAGATTCCCCGCCAACTACCGGGCTGTTGGCTACTTCCCTGAAAGACAATTGGAGAGTCGGACGTACCTTCAGCGGTCAACTGACCATTTACGTTAAAGCGGAAGTTGCCGGCAAAAGTTACTGTGACGCCGGGTTGGATGCGGAGTGTCTCGTTGCGGGCAAGTGTGATGTCGCCGATGATAGTGAAGGGTGAGCCCCGCACCTCCCAGACGCCGGAAACTGCGCCGGAAAGTCGCGTTTCACCTGATGCCGTTTTGAAAGGCATTCCAGCCAATAATCCAATTAGCACCAATGGTATTAGTCGCCAGTTCATGTCTGCTCCCTTAAGTCGTTAAATGTAGTACGTCGCACAATGATAACAATTGAAAATCAATATCCCAATCCGCTATTTTCGACCTTAATCGACGGATCAAATGCAGGTCGAACAGGTATTTCAACAAGATTACTTAGTATTTTTTCAGTCAGATCGATCATCTGCCCCAGTTTTTCGTAACTGATCTTATCGGGTGTATCTGTGGCGGAGTTGTAATCCTCATGAAAGCCGCTGAATATATGCATCGTCGGTATTTGGGCGTTGTGAAAAGGCGCGGAGTCGCCAAAATGACGGAACGAGTTGACCGGCTGAATGTTCACCGCGAGTGGAACAGTGCTTGCCGCCGCCCGGAGAACGTCCTGCAGGGCTGGTGAGGCGGCTGAAAAATAGGTAGCGGCATAGCCCTTTTCCGGCAGTGCATCTGGATTGGAGACATCGCGCATCGAATGAAAACCTTCCCGCCCGATCATGTCGAGGTTGATCATCGTCACGATCTTCTCCTTATCAACCGGAGGATTCCGCACGAACCAATTGGAGCCTAACAGGCCGTCCTCTTCGGCGGTGAACCAGACGAAAAGAATCCCGCGATTTAAGGCCTTTTTGTTGCCAAATCGTTCCGATAGCGTCAGTATCCCCGCGACTCCGGAAGCATTGTCATCAGCGCCGGGAAAGCCTTCCCCCAGATGATCGTAATGAGCGCCCACGACGATCCATTCATCGATGAGTCCACTCTGTTTCACGATGATGTTTCTTGCAGGTGACTCGGTCGGCCGATTGAGGGAGACCCGCAAGTTGACTCTCGTCAAGGTCTTGATGTCTTCTTGAGTAGCTCCGGGCATATGAAAATGAGCAACCGGAAATTCCGGTTCCGAGTCGGCTATGTCTATCACTGGTCGCTTTGAATCGGCGATCTTTTCCGACAATTCCGGTGGCGGCCATAGAGTGTCGGTGTAAACGACTACCAATGCCAACGCCCCGGCTCGCTCGGCGGCGGCAGATTTAAACGCGGCATTTGCCCTCATCCCAACTTTTCCGACTGTGAGGTCGCTACGGGCGAGAACAATGGCAACTTTACCTCGAACCTCAGCAGGGTAGTCGTTCCGCTTATCCTCAGGCATCGAAATTCCGTATCCACAGAAGAGCAATTCGGAGCTTAGATCAATTTGCCTGATTTTTCGCGGGAAAATGTAGAATTGGTCGCCCCATTTCGAGAGCAACATGTTCTGAGCGCTGGAGAGTGAGATCAGGCTATTGCCTGCAAACATGCTTGCTTGCTGCAGTGGCACCAGTTGAGTCGAAAGTTCCTGTCCGTGCTCCTCGCGTTCTGTCAACCATTGGGATATGAAATCAGCAGTTGCTTCGCCGCCAGCCCCGGGAACATTACGCCCGGCAAAATGCGGGGATGTGAGAGTCGTTATGATCGACTTGAGTTGGTCTATATGGTTATCTGAGGCAATCAAAGACGCTGGAAGAATGCAGACAAGCGATACTAATATCAATCTTGATATTCTGTTAAACATCCGCCAACCCTTTGCTGATCCAGATGGTATGGACCCTTCCATTGACCTCGTCCCTGACATAGGTATTCCTGTTCGCTTTACACCACGTTTTCAAGTCGGCCACCGCCCCCGGGTCGGTCGCTATCACTTTGACGACCTCGCCAACATTCATCTTCCTGACCGCTTCTCCGCACTTAATAATCGGCATCGGACAGAGTAAGCCGAACGTATCGACCGTGATATCTGCTTGCGGGGCTTCGCTCAAATGGTCTCTCCGACTGCACGCAAAAAGACCTCTTCGAGATCGTTGGCCTGAAATCTTTCAAGCAGTTCCGCCTTTGTCCCCTCGGTTGCCAGTAGCCCGTTGTGGATAACTCCGACTCTGTCGCAAAGTCTGCTCGCTTCACCCATATCGTGGGTAGAGAGGATGACGCATTTCCCCTCGTCGCGAGCCGATCGGATAAACGAGACGATGTTTCTTGCCGCAAGGACGTCGAGCCCCGAAGTCGGTTCGTCGAGGATCAAGATAGGTGGGTCGTGGACCACTGTCCGGGCTATCGAGACCTTCTGTTTTTGCCCCGTCGAGAGCTTTCCACAGCGACGGTCAAAGAAAGTGCCCATATCGAGCCTCTCCTTCAGCGTCTCCAACCTTAGGTCGATCTCGGTTTTCTTCATTCCATAAAGCTGGCCAAAGTAAGCAATCATTTCTCTGGCGGAAAGCCGTTGATAGAGCCCTGTATCGCCCGACATGAAGCCAAATTGCTGTCGCGCCCCGTCGGGATCTTTGACGACGTCCTTTCCACCAAGGCTGACAGTGCCGGATGTGGGTTGCAATATTGTCGCCAGCATGCGCATAGCTGTGGTTTTGCCTGCGCCGTTGGGCCCCAGCAAGCCGTAAATCTCACCTGCGTAGGCTTGAAAAGAGATGCCTTTCACAGCTTGAACAGAACCTCGCTTACGATCCTGATAGGTTTTCACCAGGTCACGGACTTCAATTAATGTACGGCTCGCGTCAGGCTCCTCTTATTTTCGAGTATCAACAGTGCTTTTAACAACATAGTTCTCGTACCAGCCGGGGTTGAACACTTCTCCCTGAAAGGTCGAATGAACCAACGTGAATTCCCCCAACGCGCTTCTATCGACAAACGCAAACAGAACCCCGCCCTGCAAACTATTATAAGTCCAAGTTTCGTAGGGCTTTGCATGGCTGTCGAGGGTATGAATCTCCCGATCATCCGGCTCGCCATGGATCACGTAAATTCGCCCCCGGTCAGTCTCGTGCCCGACTGATCTGGAGTTTGTCCAGCGGTCATCTGCCTCCTTGACACGGGTACGGAACACTTTTCTTAAGGGAACTTCGGGTGTTTTAGGATCGTCATCGTACCGACGCCAAAGTTGCTTCAGGAATTGCGCTTTCCCTTTGATTCTCATTTTATTCGCTTCCGCAACCTGTTCGCGAGTCAAAAGGAATCCAACCTGCTCAAACTCTTCAATTATTGCAAGACTGTCGTAGTTTTCCTCTGGCGTGACAGCAATAAGGCTATCAGGAAGAAATACGTAGAATTTAGTATTGCGAGTGAAGCTGGAGTTTTCTGAGGTGATTTCGAGTTGGAAGAAGTAGGTGTCGCCAGGTAAACCGGCTATGGAAAACGTATCAATGACCGCAATCGGTCCGCTTCCGGATCGTTTTATTGCAGGAAGGGTCCGCAATATTCCAGTCGAGTTGAGCAGGATGGAGGGCGAAATCCGATAATCATGCGGTAGGGTATCACCAATGGTTGGATAAATTTCGAGATAGTAATTTACCGGAGCAGGAGGCGCGTAGAGTTTACGAGGGTTCGGGATTATTGAAAATCCGCCTCTGTCGAAGCGTGGATGAATGTTGCCCTCGACCACATGTTGGGCGAGTTGTATGTCTGAGAAGCTGAATCTTCCTACAGGGTAGGGCTCAACTTCGACCGTTTTGGAACGAACCGTCCTTGTGCAAGAGAGAGAGTCTGTAACAGAAACAAGAATCTGATAGGTTCCCGGCAGCATTTGGTAGATTCGGGCATCAACAATCCGTTGTCCCGATGCAAGCGCTTCTGGGGTAGCTGCAACATCTTCAACGCGCCACTCATCCTGCGCCAAAGCCACAGAATCTCGTTCGATCAATACCTCGAAGTTTGCAGCTCCGAACCAGCCGCCTTCAGATTTGGCGTGAGTCAGCGCGCTTCGTGGCAAATCGAAGTGCAATTCAAGGTAAACCCGTCCGCTATCTGCCTTGAAAGTCAGAGCGTCGATAGTCAGATCGGAGCCAATTACGACTGAGAAAAAGCCCTGTGCCGACACAAGTGCCAGAGTCAAAAGCATGCTATTTTTGAAGTTGCTCATCTTTTATCGACTTACTAAATCACTTCGACTTTCAATTGGTTGGTGCCACGGACTCGCTTGATCCGAGACGAACCGAGACAAGTTGCGATGCTCCGTCCTCTGCGAGGGTGACGCCAAAGAGGTTGTCTGCTGCTTCCATCGACCGTTTATTGTGAGTGACGATCATGAATTGGGTATTGACTGAGAATTCCCGAATCAACCGGTTGTACCGTGCCACGTTGGCGTCGTCAAGCGGCGCATCGACTTCATCCAATATACAAAACGGACTTGGGCGAACCATATAAATGGCAAACAACAGAGAAATCGCCGTCAGCGCCTTCTCACCTCCCGACAACATCGGCAGTCCCTGTAGCTTTTTCCCCGATGGAGTTGCCCAGATTTTGATGTCCGACTCCAACGGATCTCCACCCTCTAATGTAATGCGCGCTTCGCCACCTTCAAAGAGAGTACGGAAAAGTTGTTGAAAATTCCTTTCAACTTGCTCGAAGGTCTCGCGAAATCGACGACGGGCTTCATGATTGATACGGTCGATTGTTTCGGTCAGCAATTCGACGCCACCTTCGAGGTCTTTGCGTTGATCGGTAAGGAATTTGTAACGCTCCTCAACCTGTTCAAGCTCTTCCAGTGCCAACATATTTACCGGTCCGAGCGACTGAATGCGAATCTTGATTTGTTCCAGTGAAACATCGCCCAATTCCAGAGTTTGCAATTCATCTTCTGCGCGAGTCGGAGTCTCCGGTACAATCGCCTCGGGTTGGGTTCCGGCATCCTCGACCAAACGACGGTCAATCTCTTTCAGTCTTTCGCGTCCCGAAACACCTTCTATTTCGAGATGATTGCGCTCTTCAGTTACTTTGCGCAGAGTTTCCTGCGCCAGCTTCAACTCCTGATTAACGGTCTGTTTGCGTCGTGATTTCTCGCCCTTTTCAGCCCTTGCCGATTCCAGTGCTCCAGTCAATTCGCCTTTTTCTCTGCGAACCAGCCCCAGTTGTGCATCGAGATTTTCGATTGCCTGAGCGGTCCGCCGCTGTTCCTCGCCCAATCCTGCGTTCTTTGCTTCGAGTTCCGCAAGCTGTTTCGTCGATGATGTCACTGCCTGCGCTGCAGAGTGGCTGCGAGAAACTGACTGGTTGAGTCGTTCTCCCGTCCTTGCGAGTTCGGCGGCATTAACTGTTATACTTTGAGCCGTCCGTCGCTGTTCCGTTTCGAGCTGGGTTAGCTTCTCAGACGCTTCCTTCTTAGCCGAAGTAACGGACGCGTGATCGTCGCCAAGTGCTTTGAGCGACACTGTGTCGTTTGCATCGATAGCTGGCAGGGAGTTTGAAGCCGCCTCAACACGTTGTAGCTCCTCAATAGTCTCCTTCAACCTCGAATTGACCTGTTGAAGCTCCGACCCCAAATTGTTAGTCGTTCGCCGGATCGCAGCAAGATCGTCTTCGGTCTTCTGGAGTGTTGTTCGCGCCTTATTGAAGCTTTGATCAGAAGCTGCAAGAGAAGCTTCGGATGCCCTAAAATTCACGGAGGCATCGTCTGACGCTTTACTAAACTCATTTGAAGACTTTTGTAACTGCTTCAAGCCGCTTTCCCATCCGACTCGATAGCCTTCGGGGTCGATGCTCCCGGCGTGTAATACTCCGTCGCTCTCGAGCATCTCGCCGGCAGTCGTCACAAGCCTTGCGCCTTCGAGAACAGCCCATCCGGAATGTCGCATCAATTCCGAACGATCTATCGCAAGATAGACGTCAGAAAGACGGTTCTTAAGAAATTGCTCAAACTCACCTTCACCCTCGATGAGCGTGGCGAGTGGCGTCAAGCCGTCAGGGACTTTTCTGGAAGATATGACACCTTTGACTGAGGTTGGTATCCGCAATAGTGCTGCCTCGCCCTTGCTGAGTTTTCCTGCCAGATCGACAGCCGTTCCAAGGTCCGTTAGGTCAATCGCTTCAAGGATCGGTCTGAGAGCCGCCGCAATAGCGGCGCGATGTTCCGGCTTGGAGTGGATGCGTGCGGCGACAGTCAGCAGATTTTTACCGGAAGCCGTTGCCTGAACAGCCTTCGGAAGACCACTCAGGAAAGTCCCACGTGACTGATGAGCAGTAAGGTTGCGGCTCGTCGTCTCAGCCTCGGCACGTGCCTTAATAAAGGCGCTTTGAGCTTCGACATGAGATTTCCGCGCAGTCTCCAATGCTTTGGCAGTCTCTTCCCATTCTGCTTTGACCGTTATTAGAGCCGCTTCGGTTGTTTGAAGGGTCGATTCTACGTCCCGTAATTTTACCGTCAGTTCTGTAGAACGCTTGCCAAGATCGTCTTTACGCTGATTCGCCGAATAAAGTGAAGCTACTATTCGTGCTCGCTCCTCAGCCGTCCTCTTCGAGATCGCCGTCTCTGTCGAAAGTTTCCGTGCCAGTTCTGCTTCTTTTAGTTGGAGCTGTTCGACGACTTTGCGAGCATCCCCCACATTGACGGTGGTGACCAAGGCTTCTTCGGCGAGTTCGTGACGCTTCTTTTCGAGATCCTTCAACAAAGCTGTCAACTGTTCGGCTTCCGCTTTGGCAGCGACATCATTGCTCGACGAGGTCTCGATCAGAGCCTTCAATTCAGCAATTCGCCTGACCGCGCTGTCTGCGTCAGCAGTCAGTTGCCGCGACCGCTGCTTCACGAGAGCAAGCTCGCCATCCAGTTCCGCCTCTCGCCGTTCAACCCGTTTGGACGACTCTTGGGCGCGACCAATCTTGCCATCAAGGTTAATCTCAGCCGCTTCAAGTGTCAGCAGTTCGGTCGAGAGTCGGGACGAGGCGCTTTCGGCTTCGAGCAGGATTTTTTCGATCTCAAAGAGTCGAACTTCAATTGGCTGGCGGCGGGCGACAATCCCAAGCCTTTCGCGGGCAAGGTCAGCGATAAGCCTCAGTTGTAGAGCGCGAGAGAGTGATTGATAACGACGGGCGCGGCTCGATTGCCGCTTCAATGTCTGGTAGCTTTTCTCGACCTCGTTATACACGTCCTTCAACCGTTCAAGAGCCTCTTTGGTCGATTCAAGCCGACGCTCTGCGGCGTTGCGACGCGACTTGAACTTGGCCACGCCAGCCGCTTCCTCGAAGAGTGCACGCCGCGACTCCGAGGGCCCTGAGATGATCCCTTCGACCATTGACAGTTCGATGATAGAGTAGGTAGAATGTCCGAATCCGGTATCGACAAAGAGGTCTTGAATGTCGCGTAGGCGGGAGGGGGTGCGGTTGATCAGGTACTCGCTCTCACCTGAGCGGAAGAGGCGGCGGGTGATTTCGACCTGGGTGAACGCAGATGGCAGCAGTCCCCGGTCGTTCTCGACGGTCAGCGTCACCTCTGCCATGCCGACCGGGCGGCGTTTGGCGGTACCGTTGAAGATGACCGATTCCATCCGCTCGGCGCGCAGAGCTCCGGTACGTTGTTCTCCCAGCACCCAGCGCACGGCATCGACGATATTGGTCTTGCCGCAGCCGTTCGGCCCGACGACCGCCATAACTCCGGGGCGGAAATCGAGTCCTGTTTTCGAGGCGAACGACTTGAAGCCGCTCAATTCAAGACGGGAGATGAACATTTATAGTGTTAAAAGTGTGAAAGTTAGAAAGTGTAAATGTGTAAAGGTGTAAAACCGGGTACCGGCGACTTTAGTCGCCGTCATCCCCGCGAAGGCGGGGATTTAAACTAATTATTTCTTAGAGAGTTATGACTTTGATACTCAAGCTACTCCTCAATAAAATAGTCAAGATCAATTTTCTTAAGAGTATAATTGGCAATATCTTTTACGCCAACTCCGTAGTCGATCATATACCCTGCAAGCTGTTCTCCGTCAATAAGGATGATCTGTTGGTTGGCGCGTGAGAGTTGTTCAACCGCGCCCGCAGGAAATTTTGAAGTGGCAATGAATACACCCTTTTTCGCACCTTTGATTGTAAGTGCTCCAATGAAATCCCGCACCGCGTGACTAGGTATTGCACCTTGCCATCGTTTTGCTTGAACATAGATTATGTCTAAACCTAGTCGATCTTCCTTAATAATGCCATCAATACCGCCGTCTCCACTTCTACCAACGTTCTGAGCATCTCGCATTGAACCACCATATCCCATGGCGACCAATAAATCTAGTACCAAGTTTTCAAAGAAATTTGGATCACAGACTTTTACTTTCTCAAGGAGGTCTTGGGCCAAGCTATTGCGGAGCGTCTGGTAACTTGTTGCAATTTGCTCCTCTGGGGTTAAGGTAATTTCTGTATTAAGTTCCTCGACATTGCTCTGTTCAAATTGAATACCTCGGAAATTTCTAAATGCTGGATAACGTCTTAGGATACTTAGATTTAATTCGCTAGGATCGGATGAAAGGTAGTCAGATCCAATAGCAGTTATCTTGAATCTTCCGTGAGAGGTATTTTCAATCAATCCAGCTTTAAATAGATGTGTCTTGGTCCAGTAAAGCCTATATGAAACCTCGATTGTCGGCCACTTGGAACTAAATCCTTTAAATCTTCATTTGTCAAACCAAATTGATTCGATACAATCTGACGGATTTCGTTCCACCCATGCTCGTTGCCATCATTAAGAAGCTTGAGGAACGGAAGAAAGAATTTTTGAAACGGCGGGACTGCCATGTTTTTCTCAGAATATTGTGGTGATCATTCAATGATACTAATGAGTTTATTGGAGCCCTACCCCAGCAACCTTCCCAAAATCTCCCCGGTCGCTTTCGGGTCGGCTTTGCCGCCCATCGCCTTCATCACCTGCCCGACGAAGAACCCCTTCAGCTTCATGTCCCCGCCCCGATACCGCTCAACCTCTTTCGGGTTATCTTCGATGATCTTGGTAATGACCGCCTCCAGCGCGCCTGTGTCTGACACCTGCTCCAGCCCCTTCTCCTTCACGATCATTGCCGGGTCAGACCTTCCGGTGCGAGCCATCTCTTCGTAAACAGTCTTCGCCGCCAGCCCCGAAATCTTGCCCGATGCTTCAAGCCCCGCCACCTCAGCCGTCGCATAGGCGCTCACAACGAACCGTTCACCCCCGCCAAGCTCCTTCCGCCAACGAAGTGCCTCGCCAATCACCCACCTGACAGCGCGGGGAGCCTCGTTGTTACAGCCGGCAAACACTTCCTCGAAATACTCGCCAAACTCCTTCTCGGCAGTCAGCACATCGGCGTCGTCGGGCTTGACGCCGATCCCAACATACCGCTCACGTCTGACCCACGGATACTCCGGTGAAGCTTCATGCGCCTCTGCCATCATCTGGTCGCTGATCGACAACTCGACAAGATCGGGCTCCGGGAAGTAACGGTAGTCGTGAGCCGCTTCTTTCGTGCGCATGACGCGAGTCTCACCTTTGTCAGAGTCCCAAAGCAGCGTCATCCGCGAGATCTTGCCCCCGTTCCGAACGACCTCCGACTGCCGCTCGATCTCGTAGCGGATCGCTTTCTCCACCCCGTGGAAGCTGTTCAGGTTTTTGATCTCAACCGGAACGCCTCGCTCACCCTCCGGCGCAACCGAGATGTTGGCATCGCACCGCAGGCTTCCCTCCTCAAGGTTCCCGTCGCACACCTCTAGCCACCGCACCAGCCGCCGAATCTCCATCAAGTAAGCATATGCCTCTTCCGGTGACGACATATCCGGTTCCGAGACGATCTCGATCAGCGG
The DNA here is from genome assembly GCA_945865405.1 of Caldithrix abyssi DSM 13497. Taxonomy (GTDB): domain Bacteria; phylum Electryoneota; class AABM5-125-24; order Hatepunaeales; family Hatepunaeaceae; genus CAMBDS01. The sequence continues at coordinate 9,698 of CAMBDS010000022.1, read as the reverse complement.
CACTCCGCATCGATTCAGGTCGATAAGAGTCCCGTCGTCGTCCCCATGCTGTGATTTTCCTGCGTCTTCCTCAAGATGAATCCTCGTGATTCCGACTCGTTTAACACCAAATAATCCGCGAATTTCCATGCTTCCGCCCGCGCAGATCGGCTTGTCGAACTGGCTGATCTGGTAGCCTTTCGGCAGATCGGGATAGAAGTAGTTTTTCCGGTCGAACTTCGTTGCTCGCGTGATTGTTGATCCAGTCGCCAGACCCACCTTCACCGCCATCTCAATTGCCCGACGATTCGGCATAGGCAATGCTCCCGGCAGTCCCATACAGACCGGGCAGGTAAGACTGTTATGAGCCGCGCCATAGGACGCTTTGCAACCGCAAAACATCTTGGTGTTGGTCAGAAGTTGAGCATGGACTTCGAGCCCGATGGTAACAGCGTAATCGCTCATTGCGCAACCCCCTCGAGCTGATGCGCCACCTGAAACAACAAATCCTCTCGAAAATCCGCCGCCATCAACTGGATGCCAATCGGCAGGCCCTTGTCGTCGAAGCCGAACGGCACCGAAATAGCCGGAACTCCCGCCAGATTTGCCGGAGCCGTGAAGATATCCGAAAGGTACATAGCTATCGGATCGGCGGTCTTTTCGCCAAACTTGAAGGCGGTGGTTGGTGTTGTCGGAGTCAACAGCAAATCGAAGTCATCAAAGACATTCAGAAAATCCTGCCGGATCAACCGTCTCACTTTTTGCGCCTTCAAGTAGTAAGCATCATAATATCCTGACGACAAAACGTAAGTCCCCAGCATGATTCGCCGCTTAACTTCTGCCCCAAATCCAGCTTGACGGGACGCTCGAATGATATCCTCAATTGGGGGTAGGGGGGGGGCGACCTCCCCACCGCTTGCGGGGGGGGTAGGGGGGGGTGTTCCTCTTCTCAATCCATACCGCACTCCGTCATACCGCGCCAAATTAGACGACGCTTCTGCTGGAGCAAGGATGTAATAGACAGGAATTGCGTACTTTGTGTGGGGTAGAGAGCATTCAGTAATGGTAGCGCCCATTTCTTTCAGCACCTTGGCGGCACGTTCGACTGAGTTAGCAACTTCCGGCTGGATAGTTCCCTCGCGGTATTCGCGTGGCAATCCTACTCTTAAGCCCTTTAATGGTCGGTCAAGATTGCCTGCGCAGTCTGGAACGGGCACAGGCGAGCTTGTATTGTCGAGAGGGTCGTGCCCCGCCATCGTCTCGAAGACTTTGGCGCACTCATAGGTCGTCCTTGCCATAACCCCAATCTGGTCGAGAGATGAGCCGAACGCCACCAGTCCGTAGCGGCTTATTCTACCGTAAGTCGGTTTGATGCCAACAAGTCCGCAAAATGCCGCCGGCTGCCTTACCGATCCCCCTGTTTCCGATCCGAGGCTTGCCGTTGCCAGTCCCGCCGCAACAGCCGCCGCAGAACCGCCCGATGACCCGCCGGGTACTCGCGAATTGTCAAATGGATTGAGTGACGGCCCGAACGCTGAGTGCTCGGTCGAAGACCCCATCGCAAACTCGTCGAGGTTCGTCTTGCCGATGATGACGACTCCCGCATCGCTCAACCTCTGCAACGCCGTCGAAGTAAAGAGGCTTTTGTAGCCATCCAAAATCTTCGATGCACAGGTAAGCTGATGGTCCTTTAGAGCAATGTTATCCTTTACCGCAAGGACCACTCCACGAAGGGGAAAAGCTTCTTCGGAGTGCGCAAGCTTGCTTGTGCACTCAACCGCCAACTCATCCGTCGTTTCAAGAAAAGCATTCAAGACCGATTTGGCTTCGATTTTGGCAGAGAGCCTTCGTACCTCTTTCACTAAATCGAACTTACCAACGGCAAGCGCTTCGCGTCTCTCAACAAGACCAAGTTCGGTAAAGTTATCTATTTGGGCGCGTTCGCTCAAAGATTCTTCTCTTGCGTAGGGTTTTTCTTGGCGGGTGGCTTAATATCATCCATCAGATCGAGTCCCATTTGGCGTTTGGTCTCTTCCCACATCCGGCGCAGGTCACGGATCGTTCTCCCCGCAGTGCGAGCAATCTCAGGCAGTCTCTTCCCCCCAAAAAGAAAAAGTGCCACTAACAGAACGACCAGTAGTTCTGAGCCACTCATGTCAGGAGGCCTCGGTCAGTGATTTATCTCTGGAATTTCGTCGTTTTCTCGCAACTGCCGCCATCAAAATGCCTGCCTCGAATAGGATTAATAGAGGTACTGCAACGATCAACTGGCTGAAAATGTCGGGTCCAGGCGTGATGAAAGCGGCGAGAATCATTATTCCCACAATCGCATGTCGTCGGTATTTGCGTAGGGTAGGAGCAGTAACGAGACCAAGGGCGGCGGCGGCGTAGATGACAAGCGGAAGCTCAAAGATGACTCCGAATGAAAGAGGTAGCTGTAGCGCAAGATTGATATAGCTTGAGAGTGACCAGAGCGCTTCGATTTGACCACCGGCAAACGACATGAAGTAGGCGGCGGTGTAGGGGAGTAGCATATAGCCAAAAGCCGCCCCGATAAGGAACGCCCCTACCGATGCGGCAATAACCGGAAGAATGACGCGTTTTTCATTGCGGTATAGCGCCGGGCTGATAAAGCCCCAAAGTTGTGCGAACCAGACCGGTGAGGAGAGAAAAACGCCTGCGACCAGACCGACCTTAAGGTACACCATGACGCCTTCGGTAGGCGTTAAAAGGGTTAACCTGACGTCTTTTCCGGCTGTCTCGACGATAAAGTTGACAATTCTCTCGGAGAAGATAAGGCAGACAATCATTCCACCGATAACTGCCAGAATCGCCCGAAACAGCCTGGCGCGAAGCTCATCCAAATGACTGAGGAACACCGAGACCTGTTTACCCAGACCTGAATCTGCAAACGAATCAGACGGGGCTGCTACCGGTTCATTTTTTACCGAATCCAGCGGTGGTTCTGCTCGAGGCGAAGAACGCGGTACTCGCAGACCATCACCCTCATTTGCTTGTGACTCTGGTGAGGTGCGGTCGTCTGTGCTGTTCACCTGCCGTTAACGTGATCGACCAGCGAGCGGAAAAGGTCGGCGCCATCTGGTTTGCCAAGTAATGGGTCGCTACGACGTTCAGGGTGAGGCATCATCCCCATAACATTGCCTTCGCGATTGATAATCCCGGCGATGTTGCGAGCCGCGCCATTCGGGTTCGCTTCCGGCGTCACGTTGCCTTTGCGGTCACAATACCGAAAGACCACCTGATTATTGGCTTCCAGTTCGTCAAGCTGATCTTCAGGAAGGTAGAAGTTGCCTTCGTTATGGGCTATTGGTATTTTGAGTACCTGTCCCTTGATGTACCGTCGCGTGAAGATTGTGTCGTCACGTTCGACCCGCAGATAGATCTCCCGACAGATGAAGCGTAATCCCGAATTTCTCATGAGTACCCCCGGCAACATCCCCGCTTCGGTAAGGATTTGAAAACCGTTGCAGATGCCAAGTACAGGCCCGCCATTCTTAGCAAAATCGACGACGGAATCCATCACAGGCGCAAATCGGGCAACTGCTCCACTGCGCAAGTAATCCCCGTAGCTGAACCCCCCCGGTAAGATGACAGCCGCCGCATTGCCGATGTCATCTGCCTGATGCCAGACTTCGGTTACAGGGTGGCCCATCATGCGACCAATGATGTCAAAGGCGTCGTGGTCACAGTTTGAGCCGGGGAAGACGACGACATCGATGGGTTGCTTAGACAACATCTCGTACCAACTCTATTTCAAAAGTTTCCATTAGCGGATTTGTCAATAACTTGCGGCTGAATTCTTCGACTTTGGTGCGCACTTCTATCGGGTCGTTACCGCCGACTTCCAACTCGACAAGCTTGCCAATGCGCACCGAACTGACGTCTGAGTACCCCATCTGCTGAAGTGCTTGCTGGACGGTCTTGCCTTGAGGGTCAAGGATGGCTGACTTCAGCCTGATCGAAACACGGGCCTTCACTTACGTCTCCGTGGGAAAAAGGGTCTGCGGACAGGTCTGCCTGATGATTCACGCAACTTCCCAGCCTCTTCGGTAGATATTATGCCCGAGTGTGCGACGATCCATTCTATCGGACCAATCAACAGATAGACGACCATAAGAGGGAAAAGAACACGCTGCGTGTCGAACAATAGCGCCGATGCGATGATCACCAAAACCAAAATTGAGAACCACGGCCGCTTAACGCCATGAATCTGGATGACTGGCAATCTCCTATACGGTACCGGACTTATCATCAATAATGAGACGATCATCGTCAACGAAATCCAAATAGGACCGGTGTTGAAGTCAAAAGCGTAAGCATGGCAGTAGATATAAAACCCGACGAACAGCATCGCCGCCGAGGGCGTAGGCATTCCCGAAAATATTCGGGAATGGCTATGTTCCTCAGAAAGCAGATTATACCTTGCCAGCCTCGTCGTTGCTGTAAGCAATGGAAGAGCCGCCATTGAGACTTTCGCCCAGCCGAGCGAGTCCGGCAACATGAAATAGACCAGTACCGACGGCGCGACGCCAAACGAGACTGCATCGGCAAAAGAGTCAACCTCGCCGCCAAATTTCGATGACGATTTGACCCAACGGGCGACCGTGCCGTCCATTCCGTCCAGTATCGCTCCTATCACGACAAGCCAGCATCCGGTCAGGAACTTCCCCTGTGCAAACATTAAGATCGCAAAAAAGCCGAGGAAGATGTTCCCAAATGTCAGTAAATTAGGCCAAAGCGATCTCTGATAATACTTCAAACAAATTCTCCTATAATCGTTTCGCCAGCCGTCACCATCTGCCCCAGTTGCACTTTGATCTTCACACTTTTGGGAAAGAAAATATCGACCCGCGAACCAAACCGTATCATACCAACTCTATCCCCGGCGACAAGCTTGTCTCCCGGTTTCGGGTGAAAAACTATCCTGCGCGCAAGAAATCCCGATATCTGCTTGAACGCTATCGCACCGTGGGCAGTGCTCATCTGGATGATCGTCTGCTCGTTCTCCCGCGACGCCTCCGGTTTGAAGGCTCCGAGAAACTTTCCCGCCCTGTGCTCAAACGACGTGATTACGCCGTTGACAGGCGAACGGTTGACGTGTACGTTGATCGGCGACATAAAGATCGAAATCCTGACTCCGATAGGGTCGAGCGGTGACTCGACTGCCTCGCCAATCGAGATGACTTTTCCGTCTGCAGGCGAGATAATCAGCTTCTCGCCCATAGGCGGAAATCGCTCCGGGTCTCGGAAGAACTGCGCCACCAGAAAGAACCAGACGACCGCCAGCGCGGGCAGCCACAACAGCCGCCCCTCTTCTCCAAAGGCGAGCGAGATAATCACCGCTATCACAACGATGACGCCGCTGACCATCAGGATCGGTCCGCCTTCCGGGGCAAAGCCTACCCGGCGGGGCCGGTTCTTCACCTTGCTGTCACTCGTTCGTACACTTCCTGATAAGCTTTCTCGACTCCACCGAGGTCGAACCGGAACCGATCCTTGTCGAGCTTCTTGTTGCTCTTCTGATCCCAGATCCGACAGGTGTCCGGGGAGATCTCATCGGCAAGGATGATTTCGCCTTGGAAGCGACCAAATTCAAGCTTGAAGTCAACCAGCGTCATTCCTCGCCTGTCGAAGAAACTGCGGAGAATCGCATTGATTTTCCCTGTCAAACGAAAAATTGCCCGTAGTTCTTCCGGCTTGGCCAGATGCAGCGCATAGGCGTGATGCTCGTTTATCAGCGGGTCGCCGAGAGCGTCATTCTTCAGGTAGGTCTCGTAAACCGGGTACTCCAATACCTGCGCCTCAGGGAAAGCCAGTCTCTTCACGAGCGAGCCTGTCGCGACGTTGCGCATGACTGCCTCGATCCCGATGATCTCGACTTTTTTCGTCAGCATTTCGCGGGCCGAGAGCCTTTGGATGAAGTGAGTCTTCACCTGATACGACTCGAGATACTGGAATAGTATGGTTGAGACGGCGCAGTTGATCTCACCTTTGCCGGTTATAGTCCCTTTTTTTGTCCCATCGAAGGCGGTCGCATCGTCTTTATACTCGACGATGACCTGATTGGCATCGTCGGTTGTCCAGACTTTTTTAGCTTTGCCTTCGTAGAGGAGGTCTTGCTTTGTCAAGTTATATCCTCGTTAAATTTAATTCGATGATTGTAATTAGTTATAGCGGAGCCCTATCGGAGTGCTGAAGCATGCTTCAGCTTTGCACTTTGAGCGCATAATGAAAAGCTGCATTGCGTGTAGCCCGGCCAGCTTTGCTGGGCGGGAGACTTGTTTTGCCTTGCACTTTGTAATTCGCACTCCTCTCCCACTCCAACTTGATAAGATAATACTTGGCGGGCGATTTTCCAGCAGTTATTGAGGAATTTTATTGTCTCAAGCTGTAAGGGGTGTAGTTAGTCGGCTCTTGTGCCCAACTCTTCCGTACGACAGGCGTCCCTGCCTGTCCCTAATTTTACACTCTACACTTTACATTTTACATTTCCTTCCCCGTCCCTTTCAACCAAACTTTCTCATTAGTCTCGCATGTTGTTTTTAGAATTATTGCCTGTTATCTTAGAGTCGCGTAGGGGCCGATTTATCGAGCCCCATCTTGCAAGCCGGGCAGAAGGGCAACTAAAGGCAGTACGGCCGACGTTTGTCCACCTCTTGAAGAGGGGCAGGACGTCCCGGACTGCCGTACGACAGGCGTCTCAGCCTGTCACCTCATTCCGTGCGGGCGAAGCTTGCCTTCGCCCTTTACTTCTTGGAGAGCGGCTTTTCAAGCCGCTCATCATACCAGTACGACAGACATTCCTGTCTGTCACCGTTTTTCCTTGGAGAGCGGCTTTTCAAGCCGCTCATCATTCCGGCGCAAGCCGGAGCCGAAGGTCGCGAAGCACTCCCAGTACGACAGACTTCAGTCTGTCACCTTATTACGTACGACAGGCGTCCCCGCCTGTCTTCAAATCTTGGAGGGTGGACTTTCAGTCCGCCCTTATCTTGAGAATCTAAAGTGGATACTAAATTTATATAAAGTCAAGGCAAATCAGGTCCCTTTTTTATCATTGTCTATTGCCATTCCTTGACATTGAGAAAATAGTTCATTAACTTGACGGTTCAATGGACACTGTCACGAAGTTGGCAAAGGCTAAGCCTTTTCTAACACAAGTGTTAAATCATACAGATAGCAAGGCCAGAAAATGAAATCGATCACCCTCATCAAACAGACTTCCCTCATCATCCCAACGAAAGTTGGGATCCAGATTTCCATACCGGCGCAAGCCTATCCCTAATTTTACAATTTACATTTTACATTTTACATTTTCCCCCGTCTCTGCCTGTCCGACTTCTCCTAATTGTGTCACACTTAGGTTTGGCGACAATCTTAACAACAGCCTTTGAGATAAGGGCTGTTTTTTTAGCTATAGTAATTGACATTCCTTGACATTGAGTAAATAGTTCATTAACTTGATCGAACGCTATCGCCTAATCCGTTGTGAATTTAAATAAAAAGGTCGTGCCATGTTTGCCAAGTTCCTTATAACCCTTCTAACAGTTATCACACTTACCTATCAGGCCTTCGCCCTGACAGATGAAAGTAGGGCGGATAGTTATTCGCCCTTGCAATCACTGAATCAAGATCGCCCCCTCTTCTTCACCGAGAACAAAGGTCAGTGGGACGAACACGTCCTGTTCAAAGCCGATGGGGAAGGTGGTCTCACTTGGTTCATCGAGCGCGACGGGTTCACGGTGCTTCAAACCGTTTACGAGCCTTCCGTTGAGCAGGAGTCCCTCATCAATCCAGAGTCCCTCATCATTCCATCGCAAGATGGAATCCATTCCGATCCGTTCCAATCTACACAATCTGCTGTCCCGTCTAAGAGTCACGCCCTGAAGTTCAAGTTCCAAAACGCCCTCTCGCGCACAGCGGGGAACTTCCTCCCGGAACAGACGACTCCGGCGGCGGCTGTTTCAGTGGATGCGTCTGAACGGTTATCATGGAACAACAACTACTTCCTTGGCAACGACGAATCCAAATGGGCTCCCGATTGTGGCAACTATCAGCGACTGGTCTTGAAGGATGTCTGGGACGGCGTAGATGTGGTCTGGAGAGGGGCGGGAGAGTCCCTCATCATTCCATCGAAAGATGGAATCCAATCTGCTCAATCCGCTAAATCTGCTGTTCGTCTAATCGAATTCGACTTCATCATCCACCCCAACACCGACCCAAGACAGATTCGGGTTGAGTGTCTTGGCTTGACCTGCGACCTTGAAGCGACTGCCGACGGCGGCGAACTGCTCCTGCCGACCTCGCTGGGAGTCCTCCGCCAGGCCCTCCCTGAAGCCTTCCAGATCGAGTCCGACGGCTCGCTCACGCCGGTGCGAGCCGAGTTCAAGGTCGAAGGTAGCAAGTCATTTGGTGTCGTTCTGCCGGAAGGTTGGGACAAGTCGAAGAAGCTCGTCGTTGACCCGCTGGTTTATAGCACGTATTTGGGGGGAGGGGGTCATGATGTTGCCTTTGCGATTACGCCCGACGGTGATGGGGTGTTGGTAGCTGGTTACACAAGTAGCAACAACTTTCCCACTACTGAGGGAGCGATTGATCAATCCTACAATGATGGAGACGTCTTTATTGGACGATTGAACGCAGAAGGCAGCCAATTACTTTTCAGTACTTATTTGGGAGGACAAGAAGGAGATTTAGGGTATGCTCTTTGGAGTGATATTGAGGGTGACTTGATCGTAGCTGGCCAATCCCAAAGCAATAACTTCCCGGTCACCAATGCGGCTTACCAGCGAAATTATGGTGGTGGTACGTACGATGCTTTCATCTCAAAGTTGAGTGAAGATGGAAACGAATTGATCTATAGCACTTATTTGGGGGGGAATTCATATGACGGTATTAACTCACTCATATGCAACAACGCGGGCGAGGTCTCAGTAGCAGGTTTTACTACCGGCAATTTTCCTGCTACTGATGAGGCGTACCAGAGAAATCATGGTGGAGGTTATGACGGCTTCATCGCAAAATTGAATACTGCAGGGAGTGCACTGATCTACTGCACCTACTTGGGGGGAAATGGTGGAGACTACGTCCGCTCTATAGCTTCCGACGGCGATTATGGAGTGGTTGTGGCGGGTTTGACTGACGGTAACTTCCCAACCACGGAGGGGGCTTATGAGAGAAACCACAGTGGTAACGCTGACGCCTTTATTGCTAGACTAAACTCTAATGGAAGTGCGTTAATTTATAGTACTTATTTTGGGGGAAGTGAAAACGACTACATTTATTCGCTTACCTCATACGGTGCTCAAGGAGTGGTGGCATCTGGTTATACTTTCAGCGACAACCTACCCACGACTCAGGGGGCTTACCAGAGAAATTTCGGCGGTGGCTTCGTAGATGCGTTCATCGTTTGTTTGAATTCCGAGGGGAGTGCCCTTAATTTTAGCACCTACTTGGGGGGTAATGGTGACGACAGAGCACTTGCCACTTGTCCCGATGGAAATGGAGGGGTGGTGTTGGCAGGATTCAGTTCCGGCAACTTTCCGACAACTGAGGGGGCTTACCAAAGAAATCATAGGGGCAGTTATGACATCTTCATCGCCCGCCTGAACTCCGAGGGAACTGGCCTTTTATATAGTACTTATATGGGGGGCAATGGTGATGACAGAGCAAATGCCGTTGCCACCGACGGCGGCGAAGGA
>CAMBDS010000021.1 GCA_945865405.1 Caldithrix abyssi DSM 13497 | reverse complement strand
TATACCCGTGTTGCTGACAGCCAGAAGGTGATCCGCGTCTCTGGCAAGCACAATGACCTCGAAGAAGTTGGTCCAAGTCCCTCCCACCACACCTTTTTTGAGATGCTCGGCAACTGGTCGTTTGGGGATTATTACAAGCCGGAAGCTATCGAGTGGGCGTGGGAATTATTGACCAAGGTTTGGAAACTTGACGGTAGTAAACTCTATGCGACGGTATTTGCTGGTGACGAGCAGGTCGGTTTCGATCAGGAGTCGTTCGATATCTGGCATAACGTCGTCGGGTTGCCGGTGGAGAGAATCTCACATCATGGGAAAAAGGATAACTTCTGGGAAATGGGCGAAGTAGGGCCTTGCGGACCTTGCTCGGAGCTACACTATGATTTTGGAGCGTCTTTCTGCCGTCAACAGTCCACTCCCGACCACAAGTGCGAGGTCAATGGCGATTGCGGGCGAATTGTGGAATTGTGGAATCTCGTTTTTATTCAGTACCGACGTGATGAAAAGGGGAAGCTCCACCCCCTACCGCGTAAGCACGTCGATACGGGGGCGGGGTTCGAGCGAGTGTTGAAGGCGTTGGAAGGAGTAACTTCAAACTATGAGACGAGCGTTTTCACGCCGTTGATTTCGCACACTGCTCAATTGTCCGGCGTTCCTTATCAGAAGGATAAGAGCGGCAATCCGCACCGGGTTGCTGCCGACCATATCAGGATGGTGTCGTTTGCCATTGCTGATGGGGTACTTCCATCAAACGATGGGAGAGGCTATGTGGTGCGGCGGGTGCTGAGGCGGGCAGCTCGTTATGGGCGCGAAATTGGGCTGGAGCACCCGTTTATGTTCAAGCTGGTTGAGCCGCTTGTCGCGGTGATGGGGGATGCTTACCCGGAGTTGAAAGAGCGACACGACCATATCGTCGGGGTTATCAAGGGCGAGGAAGAGAGCTTCGGAAGGACGTTGGGACGGGGGATTGAGTTGTTCCAGCGCGTCGCTGATAAGCTCACAGGCTCTTCTGGTTTTGGGGGTGGAATTGCAGGTGGCGCTGGAAACGCCGATGGAACTGGATTTGGAGGTGGTAGTGGTTCAGGAGCAGGTTTTGCAGATGGTTCAGGATTTGGTGGTGGAGTCGTTTCCGGTGAGGATGCTTTCAAGCTCTACGACACGTTCGGCTTCCCGCTTGACCTGACGGAACTGATGGCTCGCGAGCGGGGGTTGACGGTCGATACAGCACGTTTCACAGCATTGATGAAGGGGCAGAAGGAGCTTGCCCGAGGCGAGAAGAAGTTTGCGGCTTCGTCGGGTGAGTTTGAGTCGGGTCTGAAGAGCAAGTTTGTTGGCTATGATCAGTGGGAGGTTGAGGCGACGGTGCTGGCGGTCAATCAGATGACAGACAAGAATGTCTATCCTCCCCAGAATATTGAGGCGGAGATTATCCTCGACAAGACTCCTTTTTATTCAGAATCGGGCGGACAGGTATCGGATCACGGCTGGATTGAGTCGAACGGCAACCGGTTTGAGGTGGTTGGGGTGGCGAAAGCCGGGGATGTGGTGACGATGAAGATTAAGTACACCCCCCCTTCATCCCCCCCGCAAGCGGGGGGGAAAATCGTCGCGATTGTTGATCGGGAGTTCCGCATCCCGACACAGTATAACCACACCGCGACGCATTTGCTTCATACCGCATTACGAAAGCATTTGGGTGCTCATGCCAATCAGGCAGGGTCGTTGGTGGCTCCGGATAGGCTGAGGTTTGACTTCACTCACTTCGAAAAGATTTCGCCGGAGCAACTTGACAGGATCGAGCGCGAAGTGAATAGCGCGATCCGCGCTGATTACGAAGTGCGCTGGTACGAGAAGCCGATCAAAGAGGCGCTCGACTCAGGGATAGTAGCGCTTTTTGGCGAAAAGTATGGCGATATCGTGCGAATTATCCACATCGGAGGCGATAAGCAACCGTACTCGCGGGAATTCTGTGGCGGGTGTCATGTGACTCGAACTGGGCAGATCGGGCTGTTCAGGATTGTGACCGAGGTGGCGGCTTCGGCGGGTGTACGGCGCATCGAGGCTATTACGGGCGAGTATGCCCTTGACTGGACATTCGAGGAGCATCGGCAATTAGAAGAGATTCAGGACATTGTCGGCTCACGGGGGTCGAATCCTGTGGAGAAACTGAACAAGGCAATGCTGGAAAAGAAGGCGTTGGAGAAGGAGCTTGAGAAGCTGTTGGGGGCTTGGGCGGCGGCACAAGCTGTGGAGCTTTTGGCGTCCTCCACCCTGCTAAGCGACGTCCGCGTTGTGGCGAAAAACTATGGCAAGATGGACGTCGAACGACTGAAGTTGGTCGGGGACGCTATCCGGCAGAAGGACCAGAACGCCGTTGCGTTGTTGGTCGCCGAGGGTGACAACGGAGCCGGGCAACTGGTCTGCGTAGTGGGTGATGAGTCGATCAAGGAGGGGAAGCTGAAGGCTGGAGACCTCGTCGGCAAAGCGGCAAAGATCGCTGGTGGCGGCGGCGGGGGCAAGCCTCACCTGGCGACGGCGGGAGCCAAGTCAGCGGAAAAGCTTGAGGAAGCGGTCAGGGGGTTCGAGGGGTTGGTGAGGGAGTGCTTAAACTAACGCGCCCCGGCGCGTCATTCCCGCGTAGGCGGGAATTCAGACAAGCAAACAACACTGGATTCTAATGAAAATTCCAAAATACGGAGTGGTGATCTACTGGAGTCAGGAAGACAATTCTTTCGTCACCGAAGTCCCAGAACTACCCGGCTGTATGTCGGACGGAGCCACGTATCAGGAAGCACTCGCCAACACCGAAGTCATAATTGGCGAGTGGATTGAAACGGCAATTGAGTTGGGAAGAGACATTCCAAAACCAAAAGGAAGGTTAATGTATGCCTAAATGGGAGTACTTACTTTTGGATGGGCCATACGGGCTGGAAGAGACACGTCGTAACCCTGAGGGTAGAGTCTTAGGTCATGAAAGAACTTATCGTGTTACGACTTCAGAAGGATTCGTAGAGAAGATTGTGCTTTCTCAAAATAAATGGAGAATTAGATCTGGAGTCGAGCTAAATATCGAATTCGAACTTCTAAATCCACTTGGTAGAGATGGATGGGAATTGGTGTCGACAATATTTGATGGTGACGTACTACAGAGAAGTTACATATTCAAACGCCCTCTCCCTTGACCCTTGCTGTTGTAAAATTAATGGAAGGCTAACACATGCCTAAGTGGGAATACTTGATCCTGGATCAAGAAGAAGTCGCGAAAGAAGGCGGCTGGGACGAAGACGGTGAAGAGCGCTACGGCTTTGCGAACTTCCAGAACGGGTTGAATTCATATGGCAAGGTCGGCTGGGAGGTCTATAGCATTCAGGACAACATGTTTTACTTAAAACGAATCGTACCTTGACCCTCAACCTTAATTCAACCCTCTTCCCTACCTCATCTCCACCTGGAATATGGCTGTTGCTTGACCCAGACGCTCAGGGGCCTGAAGAGCTAGCCCGGACGGCTACTGAGGCGGAAGAGGCTGGCGTCAGCGCGATCCTGATCGGCGGAAGCTTCATCGAGCATGACGGGTTCGACGAGGCGGTGAAAGCTGTCAAGGGACGGGTGCGGATACCAGTCGTCCTTTTTCCGGGGGGAAGCAGGCAGATATCGAAGCATGCCGACGGGGTGTTGTTCATGTCGCTGCTATCGGGGCGCAACCCGCAATACCTGATTGGCGAGCAGGTAATGGCGGCTCCGCTCATCAAGCGGCTGAAGCTGCCAGTGTTGCCGATGGCCTACCTGCTTATCGAGTCTGGCTCAGTGACATCGGCGGAGTTCGTCTCCGACACCAAGCCGATCCCTCGCGGCAAGCCGAAGTTCGCGGCAGCACACGCGATGGCAGCTGAACTTTTCGGGATGCAAGCCGTTTACCTTGAGGCGGGGTCGGGGGCGAAGCTACCCGTACCAGAGGAGATGATCCGAATGGTTGCGAAGAGCGTCGAGATCCCGATCATCGTCGGGGGAGGGATCACCACACCGGAGCTTGCCGCCAAAGCCGCCAAGGCGGGCGCAATGGCTATCGTTGTAGGGACGGCGGTTGAGCGGAACGGAGCGGGGGTCCTCAGGGCGATGGTTGAGGCAGTTTGCGAAAATTGATAACGCAATCGTATATTATTATAGCTCATTGCGAGGGGGTTAAGCTTTCCCACCAAAGCCAACAATAACAATAATTTAGAGGTAATCATGCCGAAAAGTGAAGCCGGTCATCACGGAGCTGTTCCGACGCCTCCTGCGCAAAGCCACGTCAAAGTGACGAACGCCGAAAAGTTTGGCGCAACGCAAAAGGGGAACTTCACCAAGGTTAAGGGATCGGTTGACAGGAACGATGCAAATTCCAAGGTAAAGGGCGGAAAGTAGGCGAAATGACAACAAAAATTCAGATTCGCCCGGGCAGAAGGATGACCTTGCCGCACGATGTTGCAGATGAACGTGGCGTTACTGATGTCAAGAAATAGCGTTGCTCTCTCGAATAAATACAATTATTCGACAATCTGTAAAATTGGGCGATTATATCGTCACACTTCATGCGGATGAGGAGTTGCGCTTTGACCGTCTTAACAATAGAGAACTACGCTAAGCTCTGCTGAATGGCCATATTGCAGTCAAGCAACTGGATGAATCGTCGGGCGAATGGAAGTATCAATTGCACGGTAGAACCAAATCCGGAATTGATGTTGCGATTATCTGCAAGATCAGTCCACCCCAGACGGTTGTTGTCATCACAGTATTCCGTATCTAAATCAAGGATAAGAATGATCTGTAAAATTTGTAATAAAGAAGGCGCTCGTATCCGGCAAATCAGCCGATCTTATGGGGAAGGCGATGAACTGATGGTTGTTGAGCATATCCCTGCTGTTTTTTGCCCAAATTGCGGAGAGAGCTACTTCACCGCTGCCACAATGGAACAAATCGACCTTGCGTTGAGCGAAAAAGGGCGTCGCACAACAAGCCGAAGAGTACCTGTGGTGGCTTTTGTGGAATGACGATTCAGGAGAGTAAATGACCGAAGGACTCACAATGACCTATGACCGCGAGGGCGATATCTTGCATATCGACAAGATGCCGCCCTACGCCGGACAGGACTCAGAGGAGTTGTCCGACGACATAATTGCGCGTCTTAACCCGAATACCCGTGAGGTCGAGAACCTTGAGGTTCTCTTTTTTTCGACGCGCCTTCTACGCAAAGACATCCTCGAGTTGCCTCTCAGAGCCCGGCTTACTTTACTAAACGAGGTCGCTTAAGCCAATGCCCCACAATTTTCATCTCGTCCTCGAGCAAGGCGAGAAATACGTCAACGGCTATTGCCCGGAAGTTCCCGTGGCGAAGTGGTAGGGAACCAACAAGCATTAATTGAGGATTCTATGCTAAATGAGCTTCATCATTTTGGGGCAGATTATTTCGAAATCTTAGTTGCCATTAACTGGCTTAGTATTGCTTGGTATAGTTTTCGAAGAGGTCGTTATGATACAGAGTTTTTTTTATCGTTCGGAATTGAGCCTAATCGAGAAAATGAAGAGTATTGGGAAGAGTTTAATAATTGGCGGATCTTTTTAGTTTGGGGCGTTACCTTTCTGCTAATCGGAGGAGGGACAATATATCGAACGGACATTCGTTATGACGAACTGCAGTGGATTTTGATTATTTCCATTTATTTCTTCACTGCCTTTATCGGATGTCATTATATCGGAAGTAAATCATTTTCAAGAAAAAGAAAATCTGAATTTGAAGAAGCGCGTAAAATATTTGAAGAAAGGCGTAAAAATTGGTAGTCGCCTGTCTTTGAGCATCTACCCAAACAAACAGTAAGGATCGCAGCAACAATGCTGATTAACCGTATCGACATTCAGCTTGAAAACGAGGACAGCATCTGGGTCGCAACAAGCGAGTTGCTTCCCGGCTGTATCTCTTCGGGCAAATCCGAGCCCGAGGCGATTCTAAATTTTCAGGAAGCGGCCAAAGCGCACTTGGAAACATTGCGCGATACCGGTCGGCCTATTCCAATAGCTTTTAGATCAAAATTCGTTCTGGTCGCTTAAGTGGGGTCGCAATACCCCGTATGGAATGGTCGCAAACTTGAGAAACGTCTCAAAGAGCTTGGCTGTGAGTTTCTTCGGCAGTCGGGGAGTCATAAACAATTTAGTAACCCTTTCCAGCCAGAACAGATTGTTACTTACCCCGCTCATCCCGGGGATGTTCCTTCAGTTGTCGTGAATGCGATCATAAAAGCGCTTGGGATAACGAAAGAGCAGTTTTACAATGTGGATATCACACGCCAAAATGGGCGACATTCGCACTGAAGAACAAGCTAAGGATTCTAACTTGCGCCGCATCCTGATCCTCGGCAGCCCCGGTTCCGGAAAATCGACCCTCGCGTTGAAGCTTGGCGAACGGCTCGGCCTTGAGGTCATTCACCTCGACCGACACTTCTGGAACCCCGGCTGGGTGCAGACGCCGATACCGGAGTGGATGGACAAGGTCGAAGAGCTTGTCGCAGGTGAAAACTGGATCATCGAAGGCAATTACTCCCGCACTCTGTTCATCCGCATCGCCCGCGCTGACGGGGTGATCTGGCTCGACTTTCCACGACTGGGTTGCTTCTACCGATGTATGAAGAGGGCCGTCAGGGACTTCGGCAAAAGCCGCCCTGATATGGCACCCGGCTGCCTTGAGAAAGTTGACTGGGGGTTTATTCGTCACGTTTGGACATCACGCGAACGCGAACGCCCCATCGTCGAGTCGGTCTTGGAAGTCAACGAAGGCCGCATCCCCGTCCTGCATTTGAAAAGTATCCGCAACGTGAACATCGATGCGATTGTCGGATTTGTGAAGAGCAACTGAGTTTAGATTTCATAACATAAGCTAATCAATCTTAAACCTTTAACCTTTAATAAACTATGATCTTAGGCGCACACGTCTCAACAGCCGGGGGGGTCTCGAAGGGACCCGTCAATGCCAAAACGCTCGGCATACCGGCAATACAAATCTTCTCTAAAAACCAGCACCAATGGGCGGCGAAACCGT
The DNA here is from genome assembly GCA_945865405.1 of Caldithrix abyssi DSM 13497. Taxonomy (GTDB): domain Bacteria; phylum Electryoneota; class AABM5-125-24; order Hatepunaeales; family Hatepunaeaceae; genus CAMBDS01. The sequence goes on along the minus strand of CAMBDS010000021.1, from coordinate 41,432 downwards.
TCGAGGAGACCGAACTGGAGAAATGGTACGCCGGCATCAAAGCCAATGGCGTCACTCATTCCGTCTCGCATGCAGCGTACCTCATCAACCTCTGCGCACCCGTCGAAGAAAACCGCCAGAAGTCGAAAGCGGCATTCCTTGATGAACTGATGCGCGGCGATCAGCTCGGGTTGATCGGCGTAGTCCTCCACCCCGGCTCGCATGCACCCGGTGAAAAGCTGGACGCTAAAGATTTGATCGCCAGCGAGAAGCAAGGCATCCAGCGCATCGCCGACTCACTGAAACAGATCTTCGACAACCACCCCGACGGCAAAACCAAATGTCTTTTGGAGGTCACTGCCGGTCAAGGTAGTCACCTCGGCTATCGGTTCGATCAGATCGCCGAAATGCTGCGCCTGACCAACGCGCCAGAGCGGATGGGTGTCTGCCTTGACACCTGCCACATCCATTCGGCAGGTTACGACTGGACGAATGAAGAAGGCTATGACAAGGTCTTCAGCGAATTCGACAATTCTGTCGGTTGCAATCAGATCAGTTGTTTCCACCTGAACGACACCAAGAAGAAACTCGGTAGCCGCGTTGACCGCCATGAAGACATAGGCAAAGGCGAAATCGGCGCTCATCCGTTCAAACGATTGATCGAAGACCCTCGCTTCAAGGATGTTCCCGGACTGCTTGAAACCCCCGGCGAAATCCCGGATTACGCGCGAAATCTCGCTACATTGCACGAGCTATTAGCCTCCTGATGCCCAAGCAACCTCCCAGCGATACCGAAGCTATTTCAAGATTGAATGATCGCGTCGCCGAATTGGAATTCAGCATTGCCGAGCAGGAACGCCAGACCAATCTGATGATTCGTTCGTTCATTCATGACATTAAAAATCCGCTCGCTGTGACATTGGGAAGTTTGCAAGTAGCTAAATTGGTGGAAGGCAAAAATCTCTCACCGAAAGCTATCCGACTGCTTGATGCTGCCATAGAGGGGGGCGCGCATCAGCTGGCAATGATTCACAATCTTTCCGAGCAGATCAAGATCGAGATGGGCGAATTGACACTGATTAAAGAGGCTTTCGATCCCGGTCTAACCTTAAAAAAGCAGATTGGGATAATTTCCCAGAAGGAATCTTCGCGAAGTTTCCTTCTGAACGAAAGTCTGTTAGAAAGGATGGTTTTGGGTGATGAATCGATCTTTGAAAGAGGTGTCGGAATAGTGCTTGATCATTGTATCAAGCATACCAATCGTACGGGTTCGATAGTGTCCGAGACCAAATTTGACGAGAAAAAGCAAATCTGGACGCTGACCATTTCTGATGACGGAGAACTGCTGGCAAGCGAACAACTGGACAATATCTTTGACCGACACAAGTTGCCTGTGATAAAAAATCTCGGTGCCAGACGCGACATCGGCATGGGGTTATCCTATGCCAGGACAGCACTTCGGGCGATGGGTGGTGATTTGGTGGCAGTAGAAAATAACGGGGTCGGGGCAAAATTCGTTATCTCACTGAAATGCAGTGAATGACCCTGTCGAATCGATTGCTGACGCTCCCGAATTGATCGCCCCCGGTTCGCGAGTGCTTTTCATTTTGTTGCGAGCAATGGGCGACGTGCTGCTCGCCACTCCCGCTATTCAAGCTTTCAAAAAAGCCTTCCCCACGTCACAACTTGACGTTCTCGTCGAACGAATCCCCTCCCAACCCCTTCGCAATAATCCCGATATCCATCAGATAATCATCTCCCCCAATCGAGGCTCAAAGGCACACGGTTATCTACCTGTAATCCGCCAACTTCGGCGCAATCGATACGATACCGTTGTTGATTTTCAAAGCACCCCCGGATCGGCACTTCTGGCACGGTTGACGAAGGCGCCAACGAGGATTGGCTTCAATCGACGGATGAGAAGCTGGGCATTTACGCATCCGGTCACTCCCGAAGAGTCGCCGGGATATGCACCTCTTCCCAAGTTCAAGCTGTTGGAAAACTTTGGCATAGCTGTTCCCTCCCTTTCCGACTCCGAAGCGAGTCTCCCCCGCCTCTACCCTGACGCCAATTGCCATAAGCTGGCTGATGATTTCCTCGTTAATGCTGGCATAGACCAGACAAGCCGGATTGTGGGGCTTGCTCCATACTGCCGGCGCGACTGGCGGATGTGGAGCGTTAGTAATTGGTGCGATCTGATTTTGGAATCAGCGAAGCACTCCAAAACAACGTGGCTGTTGTTTGCAGGGCCTGACGAACGGGAGGTTCTAAGGGATTTGGAGAATCTGCAAGGAGTGCGGGTCATTTGGGTCGGCATGAAAGACTTGCTACCCGCGGCAGCAGTGATGCAGAAATGTCAGGCAGTTGTGACGGGGGAAAACGGACTCCTTCATCTTGCCGTTGCAGCGGGAGTGCCAACTTTCTCAATATTTTGCGGTAGGGATGCACCGGGTCAATGGGTTCCGCTTGAAGAAGGGAAACATGAGGCGGTTGACTTGCGTAAAGCAGGGCGAACGCAAGGTTCGCCCGTACGGGAACTTGAGCAGTTTTGGGGGAGTTTTGAATGAAGAAGGTGATATCGGCACTAACGCTCATGGCGCTGACGGTGACTTTGTGCGCAACCACCGCCCTCGCCTTCGATCCACCGAGGATTATCGGGCATTTGACGGCGTCACAGCCGTCGGTCGATGACTTCGCTACCGACTTTGTCTGCGTCGGCGATCAGAACGGCGACGGGTTCGATGACCTGCTGGTCAATCACGGAACTTGGGACAACGGTTACGGAGATCAACCGTTCTCGAATCGCGTCGAGTTATTCTACGGCGGCCGAGAAATGGACGATCAGCCAGACTTTGTCATCGAAGGCGGACGAACTGGGCCAATCCATTTTGGTTTTCATGTCAACTTCCTTGGGCGACTAACTGACTCGGAAAATCCTTGGTGGGCAGTTCAGATTGTTGACGAAACAGAAGTCAATGAAGAGATTGGCCAAGTGCTTATCTATGAGGCAGGCAATGCACTTGACGATGATCCAGAATTCGTTCTGCGGTCAGATGTTGGCGGAGGGATTATGATCGGTTTAGGGAGAAGAAGCAAACCTTTTGATGTAAATGGGGATGGCTTCTCCGATCTCGTAGCTATGAGAGGATTCGATCCCGAAATCGATGAGGATAAAAGCTCACTACAAATTTACTTTGGTGGAAATGAATTCGACACAACCGCAGATGTAAGTTTTATCTTAAATTCTCGAACATCATCTCAAAGCAGATTTGGTCAATGCAATGCCTCCACCGGCTACGATGTGAATGCTGATGGATATGACGACATCTTGTTTCGATATGGCGATAGCAGGACCGATCCACGCAAACTTACCTACGCACTCTATCTTGGTGGCGATCCAATGGACACGGTCGCGGTCTGGGAGTTTTACGAAGACCGGTCAGGTGATACATCGATGCTACATGGTTTTGCGCTGGTTCCCGACGTTAATGGGGACGGGTTTGATGATTGGGTGATACAATACTTAGTTGCGGATCCGCCCGAAGGTCAGCCAAGAGAACGTCAGGGCTATTATCTCTTCTTTGGCAGTCGAAATCCAGATCCGGATCCTGACCGTCTTTTGGACGGTGCTCCCTCACCGTGGGGATCTGACGGCGAAGTTGTTGGTGATGATATCAATGGGGACGGATTCGGGGATGTGATAACGACCAGCAGAAGCGGATTTCACACAGACGGGTCAATGAACATTCATTTTGGTTCTCGGTGGATTGAATCATCGCCAAGTATTTCACTTAATGGTACAGCGACCTATGGAGAAGTTGCTGCCAATGGGTTCGGATTGTACTTGGGGGGCATTGGTGACTATAACGGCGATACTCTTTTGGACTTTATGGTTACTGCAGGATTTCAAGACGGGCCATATGGGTCAATAATTCTTGCAGGGGCAAGAAGTTGGCGGGTGGGAGTCGAATCTGAAGAGACTGTACCGAAAAGCTTTGAATTGTCGCTTTCGGTAACTCCCAATCCCTTCAACAATAGCATTCAAATTGAGTATTCAATTTCAGAAATGTCAAATACCAAACTTGAGATATTCGATATTTCCGGTCGTCAAGTTGCGCTTTTGGAAGAGGCAAGGCGTGGCTCCGAGTCCACTGCATTAGAATGGCGTTCCGAAAATTCGGGCGTTTTTCTCGTCGTTTTGAGTTCGACAAGCCCTAATTCAGAACCAAAAAGAATCATGAAAAAAATAGTTTGTCTGAGATGAGGGCGCGAACACAAGGTTCGCCGGTACGTGAGGTAGGACAGCAGATACAAAGGAAAGAGCGGCTTTTAAAGCCGCTCTCCAAGCGATCCACCCAGCAAAGCTGTGCGGGCTACACGCACAAACACAAGCTGAAGCAAGCTTCAGCACTCCTGAAAAAGCTCAACTAAGCCCTGACCAACAGCACCGGAATGGTTGTGCGGTGGCGGATGTCCTCAGCGACGCTTCCGAGTATCAAGTCTAACAACCCCCGATGGCCATGCGTTGACATCGCGATAAGGTCACATTTCTCCTTGTTGGCAAAGTTAAGGATCTCCTTGGAAGGCTCGCCAGTCGCAAGGATTGCCTTCACATCAAACCCCTCCTTCTGCAACTCCTTTGCCTTCTCTTCGAGATAAGCCTGATCCTGCCGCATCTCCTCCGACTCACCAAGATAGCGCTGATTGCGCGCCATGAAGCCATCAGCGACGTGAATCAGGATGAGGCTCGCCTTGCAAAGCAGTGCCAGCGGTCTGACATGGGTCAGAATGACAGCATCGGTAGGCGTGTTGTCAAGGGGAATCATTATTTTAGTATACATTTTTTGTCTCTTCTTTAGAAAGTGCGTCCACAATGATCGGGACACTCTCGAGGGTGACAGACAAGAATGTCTGTCTTCCCCGATCTGCTTTAACCGGCCAACCAGCCGCTGAAGGTCTGGATGAGCAGATAAGCGTTCAGGGCGATAATGATCACCGACACAATCCAGGCGATAATGATCAGCGTCCTTGAGTTGACGAATTTGCCCATCTTGAGCTTGTCACTGGTGAACAGCACGAGTGGCACTACTGCGAAGCTAAGTTGAAGGGAAAGAATCACCTGACTCAATATAAGCAATTTCCCGACTCCATCGTCACCGGCAAGCCAGGCGACAAGCACCGCCGGTATTATCGCGATAAGCCTCGTGATGAGCCTTCGCATCCACGGCCTTAAGCGGATGTTGAGGAAGCCCTCCATAACGATCTGCCCTGCCATTGTGCCAGTAAGGGTCGAATTTTGCCCCGAAGCAAGCAACGCCAGTGCGAACAGGGTACTGGCAAGTGACGCGCCCAGAACAGGCGTTAATAGCATGTATGCGTCCTTGATGTCGGCGACGTCCTGATGACCCGTCCCGTGAAAGGCAGCAGCGGCGACGATCAGGATGGCGGCGTTAATGAAGAACGCGAGCGAAAGGGCAACCGTCGAGTCTATGGTGGCGAACTTTATGGCCATCTTTTTGCCTTCATCATCACGCTTGTAGGCGCGGGTCTGTACGATGCTGGAGTGGAGGTAAAGATTGTGCGGCATCACCGTCGCGCCAAGAATACCGATTGCAATGTATAGCATGCCGGGATTGGTGATGATTTGCGGCGTCGGGATCAGTCCCCCAAAGAGCGCCATCAGCTCGGGCTTGGCGACGATTAACTCGTAGGCAAAGCAGACACCGATCATCAGGATTAGGCTGGCGACAAGAGCCTCGACGTAGCGGAAGCCTCGATTTTGCAGAAGCAGTATCACAAGGACATCGGCTGCAGTCAGAATGACACCATAGATTAATGGCAATCCGAACAAGAGATTCAGTGCAACTGCTGAGCCGATAACCTCAGCCAGATCACACGCGGCGATGGCAATCTCGCAAAGGAACCAAAGCACCATGCTGACCGGCTTGGAGTAGTTGTCGCGGCAGGCTTGCGCAAGATCACGACCAGTGACGACGCCTAATTTCAAGGAGAGATGCTGGAGCAGAATCGCCATCAAGTTAGAGATCAGGACGACGGCAAGCAAGGTATAGCCGAACTGGGCACCTCCGGCGAGGTCAGTCGCCCAATTGCCCGGATCCATGTAGCCAACGGCGACCATGAGTCCCGGTCCGGCGAATGCGAGTAGCTTGCGAAAGAACTTCGCCTGGTTATCGATGGGGACACTTGAGTGAACCTCCCTCAAAGAAGGAACCAGGTTTTCGCGACGCCAGCCAGTCGTCTTCATCGAGTCAGAATCTTTTTTGTTTTTGTCTGACATTATATTTTAGTTTCAATATTGAATTGTTAGTTGATCTGGTCAAAGTTCGTAACTTCGTCAACCTGTATTGCCGCCGCTACCGAACGACTTATGGTGACCTTGCGATTTGAAAGCCTCAATACCATCGAACCGTCAAAATCTACACGTTCGAGAAGCGTTATTTTCTTGCCGGGGGTCAACTTTAATTTGCCAAGATGGGCGAGCAATCCGGCGTCGTCATCGGAAACCTCGGCGATAGTTGCAGACTGACCGGGCAGAAGCGACTCCAGCGGAGTGCGGATAAGATTTGGCAATGAGCCGTCACTCTGAGGAATCGGTGATCCGTGTGGGTCAGTCAAAGGATGACCGAGGAAACTGTCGAGTCGCTCGATGAATTTTTCAGAAACGAGGTGCTCAAGGCGATGCGCTTCGGCATGAACTTCATCCCAGCCGTAACCGAGTGTGCTGGTGAGGAAAAGCTCGATTAACCGGTGACGACGAACGAGATTGGTCGCCGTCATTTCACCGAGTTTGGTAAGCGAGATAGGCTTGTGAGACCGGTGCAGAACGAGTCCTTTGCCAGCCAGCTTGGCGACCATAGTAGTCACTGAGGCATCAGCTACGGTCAACATTCGAGCCAGCTCGCCCGTCTTAATGGCACCGGGATTGCGAGCTATGGCAAGAAGATAATCTTCCTCAGATGGAGTGAGGCTAAGATGTGTAGAGATGTTTTGCACAACTGAATTGTTGATTTAGGTTAGCCTAACATAATGTATCGATCATAAATTGTCAAGTAGATTTAGGAATTTTTTTAGTGACAACTAAATAATAATTGCGTTGCTACTTAAATATGAGGGTCTGTCCGAACCTGCTTGCAAGCGAAGCCAGATAGGCTTCTATGGTGGCTGTATCGCTCATGAAGACATTGGCGATGAAGCGAAAGAAGACATTCGTAACTGTAGCTTCTTCGATGACATTGACAATTGACCCGGTTCCGTCGGTAATAATCGAAATCATCCAGGTACCTTGGATAGGAGAGGTCGGCTCAGCAATCTTAACCTTGAGGTAGGATGGGGGGGTGACTTCGATTGCTTCGAAGGCCCAATTGTTCTTGTCCTTATCGAATTCGCGCCACGATTGGATGGTGTCACGGGGAGGCAACATTTCGACACGAAGCAGATCTTTGCGCCATGACGAATAGTTTCGGTAGTCGGTGATGAGAGCGAATATACTGTCTGGCGGGGCGTTAATGTGACTGGTTACTTCGGCTCGATGTGTCGGATCCATAAAACTGCCACCGACCGCGACGACCATCGAAGCCAAAACGAGCAGAATGACTAAAGCACCGAGGATGTAGTAGAAGTTTTTCATCGGAGTCCGGGTTTTTTTTCGTAAAATATAGGTTGTTCAAAGTGTCTTGTCAAGTTAGAGTGACTTGATCCGGCACTTGCGCAAGGGCAGATTTGGAGGGCATATTGTCTGTTGTAAACAATTACGAGGTAATACGAAATGACAGACTGCATCTTTTGCCGGATCGCCGCAGGCGATATTCCTGCTGTGAAAGTTTTCGAGGACGACGAAATCGTCGCGTTTCGGGATATACGCCCCCAGGCTCCACAGCATATTCAGGTCATTCCGAAGCGTCATGTTGAGACTATTCAGGATCTTACGTTGATTGACAACGCGTTAATAGGCAAGATGGTTTTAACCGCCAATCAAATTGCCCGTGAACAAGGTATAGCTAATTCGGGCTATAGGTTGGTCTTTAATTGTCGTTCTGATGGCGGTCAGGAAGTCTATCACATTCATTTGCATTTACTTGGTGGGCGGCAGATGATCTGGCCACCTGGGTAGCATTTTCTGAATGCACAGCAAATATAATGAACATCATTAAATTGTTCAAATTTCCATCTCAAAAACTTAATTTCGGAATTTCGACTGAACTCCCCTCCTGAAAATGTACGTATGACCTCTCCTGCCCCTCAAAGCGGAGAAACAGACCTCGAAACGTCGCTTCGACCAACCGTATGGGACGACTTTGTCGGGCAGCAACGCGTGGTGGAAAACCTGAAGGTCTTCCTCCAAGCTGCTCGCGAACGCGGAGAAGCGATCGATCACGTCCTGTTTTACGGGCCTCCTGGATTGGGCAAGACGACACTCGCTCATATCATCGCCAAAGAGATGGGAGTCGAAATCAAGGTCACATCCGGCCCGGTGCTTGAACGCCCCGGCGACCTTGCCGGACTGCTGACCAATCTCCAGCCAAAAGACGTCCTCTTCATCGACGAAATTCATCGCCTGAACAACGTCGTCGAGGAGTATCTCTATCCGGCTATGGAAGATTTCACCCTCGATATTATGATCGACAAAGGCGTCTCCGCCCGTTCAATTCAAATATCGCTTCCACGTTTCACGCTTGTAGGAGCGACTACCCGCGCCGGGCTGTTAACAGCTCCACTGCGTGCTCGTTTCGGTGTAACCGCCAGACTTAACTATTATGGCCCCGATGACCTCTACCGGATTCTGAAGCGGTCGGCAGAGTTGCTTGGCGTACAGATCGATGAGGACGGTACTCATGAAATAGCCCGTCGTTCCAGAGGCACGCCGCGCATCGCCAACCGACTGTTAAGGCGACTGCGTGACTTTGCACAGGTGCTTGGCGGGGGGAAAATAACCAAAGAAATAGCAAAGCATGGACTGGAACGGCTGGAGATCGACCAAAATGGTCTCGACGATATGGATATTCGGATCTTGCGAGTTATCATCGAAAAGTTCAATGGCGGACCTGTCGGCTTAAGCACAATTGCAGTCGCAGTTGGGGAGGAAGCTGAAACCCTTGAAGAGATTTACGAACCGTTCCTGATTCAGGAGGGGTTCATAGAGCGGACGCCTCGCGGTCGAAAGGTGACCGCTTTGGCGCGAAAACTGTTTAGTGAAGCCAAAGAATTGCTAAAACAGAGATCCCTTCTTTAAAAATCAATACCGGCACACGGTTTGCAGACTAAGACCACAACGTGGGAGTGCCTGCGACTTTTCACACAATTAATTAATCGCGCTCCAAAAACAATATACAGTTCCGTCAAATTCCTCAACTATCCCAAAGGGAGAGAAAATGTCCAATTATCGTCACACCATCCTTCTCAGTCTTCTCGCGCTTGGACTGCTTTTAATAACCGTTGCGCCTGCAAATGCGACCACTCAGTGGTCTCGTAAGTACGGGGTTTCCTGTAACACCTGCCATACAATCTTCCCGCGTCTCAATTCGTACGGTGAAATGTTCCTGAAAAACGGGTATCAAGATCCTGACGCCGCCCAGCCCGATGGCGCTACCAAGGGAAAGACGAGCCTGAATGACGACGCTCAAATCGACAAGGTCGATAATTTCCTCGGGCTCAGACTTAACCTGACTCCGTTCAAGATGACCACCAAAGACATGAGAGTCGAGTTGGGCAGCGACAGAAAGGATGAATACGAAACCAGATTCACCTTCGGAAACACGGACTGGTTCCAAGTATTCTATGCAGGAAGTATCAATAAGAACCTTTCAATCTTCATCGAAGCCGAATCAGCCCAAACAGGGTTTAAGTTCAACTGGTTCTATATGGGCTTCCATCACATTGTGGGCGATCTCGTGAACTTCCAAATCGGAAATATCAGCCCGGTCGAATTTGCCAGCTATCCAGATCGTCTTCCCCAGCTTCCCGCTGCTCCCAAATCCAAAGCCTTTTCGATCAAGACTTCCGGCGGCGGAGCGCCTGAAGACGCCGTAGATATGCGCAGCGCTCGTCACGGATTGCAGTGGTATGGCTGGCAGGGCCCCGTGACTGTTTGGGCGGGATTTGCCCCGGGCGGTAATCCCACCGGTGTGAATGCCAACAATACGCTCGGTTACTGGGTTGGTGGACGCTATGACATTCCTGAGACCATGGGTGCATTGGCTGGTTCAAATGCTACACTTTGGTTTATGGGCGGCACAGACGCCTCCAATACCGGTGGAAATGCCCCGGGAGACTCGCTTCAACATACGAATGGCTTCACCCGTATTTCGCCGCAATTCAATCTGCGAATGGAAAACGTGGACATCCAATTCGCCTATGCTTTAGGGAGTGAAGATAACTACGCTCTCGTTCACCCGGATTCGGTCAAGACCGACTTCAGCTTCAACGGAATCACGTTGGTCGCCGGATATCTCATGGGCAAGTGGTTCCCTACTGTTCAATTCGATCAGTTCAGCGCAAAGATCGCAGACAAGGATGCCCCCGCTATGAAGTCAACAATGTTGACACCTGCAATAACCTATCTCTGGAAAGAGAATGTGCGTTATTCTATTTATGCCGACCTTGACATGCGCTCTGAAGTAAAAGCGGGTGACGCTACTGCCGACAAGCCGACCTACACTCCGAAGAACAGCGTCTATGTCAATATCCGGGTGATGATCTAATGAAAGTATTGCGTTACATGGCCGCAGCCACTCTGGCGCTCGTTGTCGGATTAGTCAGCACCGTATCCGCATCGGATCCACCTGCGGGTGAAGTCTTGTTTAAGGCACAAAAATGCATCATGTGTCATAAATACCAGACTCCGGATCCCAAAGTGGAAGTCATTCCAGATGGTCCTCCCAACCTTTGGAATATCGGTGATCGAAGAAAGGCGGAGTGGATAATTCCTTATGTGAAAAAAGAGTCCGAAATCGAAGGACGCAAGCACAAGGTTATATGGAAGGGAAAACCGGAAGACCTTGTTGTAGTTGCAAATTGGCTTGTAACTTTGAAAGACCCGCTTTATAAAGCACCTGACACGACGAAGAGCGAAACTCTGAATGCACCAAAAGCAGAACCATCAAATAAATAGCATTCGGATCCGATTTAACAGCCCTTCGAGCAAAGGCATTCAGATGACTTCTGGATGCCTTTTGCATCATTAGACACTATAAAAAGCTATTTAGATAGAGGTTTTCAATGATTGAGTACTGTTTCTTCATCAAATATCACGTGAGTGCTTGACAAGATTATTACCGTCATTTATATTCGGTGAAATTCGAGTGGAACACCACACTCGTTAACGTGGCTTTCGGCCCGGGCCGGTAAGCATAATTAAAACGACCATATTGGAGGTATAGATGAGGAAACTCATCGCGCTATTTTGCATTCTTTCTGTTGTGTTTTCCGCTTCGGTAAATGCGACGGAAACTCGTGTAATGACAATGGGTGAAGTCGGGAGCGTTGTTCATGACGACGCTGGCGTCCAGACTTACCCGCAAGTCCTTCGAATGTATCCCAATTTCAGTGTGGCAGAAATCATGGGCGGCGGCATCACTAAGAGCGGCTGGCACATGGGCCACGGCGATTTCGTTATGGGCGGTTATTGGACAAAAGAGGAATGGGCGAATGGTTACCAACCTCACGACTTCGATGGCGATGGCGTCATGGGTCTTGACCAAAAGTTCTCCCTTCTTTACGCCCGCGATCTGGCTGGAATGCCTTTCGGTTTTTCTTTTGAATTCTTCGGCAATAACGACGAGCACAAAGGTGCCAACATGGCCGTAAACTCCGGTATGGGAATGAAAATCGGCGCCGGTATGACGTTCATGGAGGCACTTGAGGCTTCGTTCAAATTCGGCACATACTCCTGGGAAGCGAAAGACGCCGCCGGAAATAAAATCTCTGAGAGCGAAGGCGGAACGATGATCGCTGTCAACGCACGCTACTGGATGCCTGAGAGCGAGTGGGGGACAATGGTACCTCACTTTATGTTCGAAATGAACGGCGGCGGCGTTAAGCCTGCCGTAGGTACATCAACCAAGACGACCACACTACTTTCGAACTCGGATTTGGTGGCTCGATGGCAATGGGTGAAAACATCATGATGGTGCACGACCTTGGCATCCGCATGCATTCACAGACCATCGATGCTCCTGGTGGAAAGACGGAAAATGGGATGAATCTTCTTCCCTATTTCAAGGGTGGTATGGAAGCTCCCCTTTCCGAGCACTTTACCTGGCGCTGTGGTGGTGTTAAAGAATGGAACAGTAATTCATCCAAAATGGGTTCCGATGAGCACAACTGGAGTGGCGCATCCACCAGAATGTACATCGGTGCTGGTTACAACCGTGGCAACTTCAACCTCGACGCCAACGTCGACCCGGGCTTCTTCACCCGTGGACCCTACCTGATTTCAGGTGCGGGTGGTTCATTGGCAACCCAGGTTTCCTTGACGTATTCCTGGTAAGAAATTCTGGTTAAGCTCGTTCGTCAAAAGAACCCCCGCCGCGCGGGGGTTCTTTATTCATTATGAAAGAGTTTATGTCTGGTAAAATTCCATCACAGTTCCACATTGAGATCCCCAACAATCGAGTCGCCCTCTATCCCTCTGCGAAGCGCGGTGAATCAAAGCTGTTGATTCTTGATCGTTTGATAGGCAAAGTTATTCATGTCGGAAAGTTTGCAGACATCAAGCAATTTATAAGCGACGATCTGCTGGTCGTCAACGAGACCAAAGTACTACCTGCCCGAGTCTTCGGCAACCGCGCAACCGGAGGTTCGGTGGAGCTGTTGTTTATCGTCTCATCGCTGCAGCACATTGAGGATCAGGTGAAAGTTTCGGCACTGATTTCGTCGTCGCGCAGGCCTCAACCCGGAATGATCATCAGCTTGCCAAAAGGAGCGACGTTTGAGATAATTGATCGATCATCACATGGCGGCTGGGAAGGAATCTGGAGTTCAGCCGGAAGGGAGAAGTTCGAGGAATGGCTTGACGAAGCAGGTGTCCCCCCCCTCCCACCCTACATCAAACGACCGACGGAAGCATCAGACCTTGAGCGATACCAAACCATTTACGCAAGTACCCCCGGCTCAATCGCTGCGCCCACTGCAGGGCTTCACTTCACGCCGGAGTTGTTCGAAAGCCTGAAGAGTAAGGGTGCGGAGATTGTGAAGCTAACGCTCGACGTGGGTTGGGGAACCTTTGAACCAATCAAGACCGACGACCTGAAGCAACATGTTATGCATTCCGAGGCATACGATATTTCACAGGACACGGCCGACGCCATAAACTCTGCCAAAGCGACCGGGAGAAAGGTTCTGGCTGTTGGGACGACCTCCATACGGGCTTTGGAAGCGGCTGCGCAAGCCACCATACCGATCCAATCAGGCCGCAATGACGCGAATCTCTTCATTTATCCTCCTTATGAGTTCAGAATTGTCGATAAAGTCCTAACCAACTTCCATCGTCCCGATTCAACGCTCCTGCAACTCATCGCCGCGATGACCGGTTGGGATCTCCTGAATGAGGCATACCAGCGAGCACTTGACGAGGACTTCCGCTTTTTCAGCTACGGCGATGCGATGTTGATACTGTAAACAGTGTTGCTACTAATCCTACACTTTGCACTGAGCACTTACTTCTGAGCACTTCCCCTAATTGCCTATCACTCAACGATTACTTATATTGAAAGATTGCATCAACCGGAGAATCCGTGCCCGACTTAAGTACCATAATACTCCTTATTCCCCCTATCCTCGCCGCTTTAACTATACACGAGTTTGCGCACGGCTATGTCGCATGGCGTCTCGGTGACCCGACTGCGAAAATGCAAGGCCGTCTGACGCTGAATCCTATCGCTCACCTCGACCCAATCGGCACACTTTTACTTTTCATTTTTTACTTTGGATGGGCGAAGCCGGTACCTGTCAATCCGCTCTATTTCCGTCACCCCCGCACCGATATGGTCTGGGTGGCACTCGCAGGACCTATTTCGAACGTTCTACTCGCGATTGCGCTTGGATTGATTTTCCAGCCATTGCTCGCTTACGGTATGATCGAGCCATACGGGATCGCTTATAAAATGTTCACTCTTGGGGTTTTCCTCAATCTGATGCTCGCCTTTTTCAATCTTCTTCCGATCCCGCCGTTGGACGGCTCCAAAATTGTAGGTGGACTTTTGCCAGTCCAATATCTCAGTGCATGGGAAAAATTCGAAACTGTAGGCCCGTTTCTGTTGCTTGGGCTTATCCTATTAGGACGTTTTTTCCATTTTTCGATATTCGGTACGACAATCTATCCGATATCCCAGTACCTTTATCGACTTTTCACCGGCGGAGCACCATTACTCACCTGAGTTTTTATGCCACTGTTTTCCATTGCCAAACACCGGCGTTTCGTTTATCGACCGAGCGCCAACCGCGAATTTGCTCCTTCGACTACTATCAGGTTTCACCGGCTTTACAGTTTCGATCCGCATCTTAGCAAAAAGACACCTAAACTTCTGTTTTTTTTGCTGATTGTAGTGTTGGGACTGATGGCGGTTCTTGGTGGATCGATTGAATTGGCAAGTCTGCCAATATTGAAACAGGCTGACGTAATCGAAATCAAGTAGTATACAACGACGCGCTAATTGAAATAGGGCGTTGATTTTTATCTCATCCCCGATACCATTATCCCGGTAATTATTACTCCACCAATGAATTCACAATATCCCTCCAACCGCCCGCACATCGCGACTCTCCCACAATCTGTTGCGGACAGAATCGCTGCGGGAGAGGTCGTCGAGCGACCGGCGGCGGTCGTCAAGGAGCTTATCGAAAACGCCCTCGACGCACAGACTTCCAAAATCACGGTTCAGGTAATCGACTCTGGCAGGACACTGTTGAAGGTCGTCGATGACGGCGTCGGCATGACCGGGTCGATGCTCGCCGCGTCGATAGGACGACACGCCACCAGCAAGCTCCTGCGATTCGAAGACCTCGAGTCACTCCACACGTTCGGCTTCCGGGGTGAAGCCCTCCCTTCTATCGCCGCAGTCTCACGCCTCGACATCATCAGCCGCGCTCGTGGTGAAGAGATCGGAGCCAAACTAACGATTAGCGGAGGGACCGTTGAGGAGCTTATCCCCGTTGCCTGCCCGGAGGGAACCTCAGTTGCCGTCAGCCATCTCTTTTTCAATGTCCCGGCAAGGCGGAAATTTCTGCGGTCAGATTCGACCGAATTCAAGTGGATCGTTCAGATATTCAAATACTTCTCGCTCGCGTTCCCGGAAATATCTTGGGAATTTTACAAGGGTGAAGAGCTTCTGTATCAACTTCCCGCCGCCGAGCCGAGAAAACGGATTGCAGGGCTGTTCGGTGACGATATAGGTGACGAATTAATCGAGGTTAATCAGTCAGGCAGTTGGATGAACGTCCGCGGCTGGATCTCGCCGCCTCACCTCACGCAACGATCAGCGACCGACCAATATCTCTACATCAACCGCCGCCCGATCAACAGCCCAAGGTTGAACAGGGCGATTTATTCCGCCGCCGAACCGTATTACACCTCAGGTGGTCACCCGTTCTATGTCATGATGATCGAATGCTCCCCGGATCGTTTCGATATCAATGTCCACCCTGCCAAAAAGGAAGTAAAGTTTGCCGACGAGTCGGGAGCCTATGGCGCACTGTTCGGAGCTGTCCGGAACAGCATTGGCGCGGCACTACAACCGAGCGGTCTCGAAGGATCGCGATCAGTACCAACTGCCTCATCGCAAGACTACTCTCGCTCTCCCAATGCGTTCTCCACTACTGCCAGCCGGATTCCAGTCGAATCGCCTCCGCATTTGACGCCATACGCACCAATGCCCAGGCGACACCTCGCCCCTCGAGGCCCGCTGATGCCTTTCCCGGTTGACGAATCGTCCAGAGCACAGCACTCTTCCCCCACACCTACCAATCTATTCGACCCACATGCAGCCGAAAGCTCGCAAAGCTCACGGCTTGATCTTGTCGAGGCTCCTGCCCGGCCATCCTATGAAGCTATCTCGCGTGAAGGCGATGCTCATGGCCCGGTGATCTGGCAGGTGTTCGATACCTTCATCGTCTCACCGCTTAAGACCGGAATGGTTTATATCGATCAACATGTCGCTCACGAGCGCGTGCTTTACGAGCGTGCACTCGCTTCAATGGAAAAGACACCCTGGGCGAGCCAGCAATTGCTCTTCCCTACCAGTATGCAGGTTGCTCCGGAAGATGTCAAGATGGTCGAAGAGATGGTCCCGTTGCTGGGCGCGATGGGCTTCGGCGTCGAGCGATTCGGCCCGCGTGAATTCAGAATCCTTTCCGTACCGGCAGCAATACGAATCTCAGGAGAACGGGCACTGTTACTCGGAATGATTGAGGAGATGCGTGAAGGAGCTTCGTCCGAAGCCGATCCGCGCCTACGCCTAGCCGCAGCGTTTGCCTGTCGGGGAGCAGTCAAAGCCGGTCAACCATTAGAGCGGGAGGAGATGATCCGGCTGATAGAGGAGCTGTTCCAGACGGAAGACCCGGAATTTTGCCCGCACGGCAGACCGATATATCATGTCCTGAGCCGTCGCGATATTGAGAAATGGTTCAAGAGGTGAGAGTATCGTTTAGTTGATCTCACTCCCCGTCATCGTAGGCCCTACTGCCGTTGGTAAGAGTGAAACGGCTCTCATGGTCGCAAGGGAACTTGGTTGCGAAATTGTTTCGGCAGACTCGCGCCAATTTTACGCCGGGCTGGAAATTGGGTCAAGCGCACCTCCCAAAGAGTGGCTGGATGAAATACCTCATCACTTTGTCGGTACGGTTCCACTCAACCAAACGATTACCGCGGGAGAATATGGCAAATTCGCAAGAGAGGTCTGCATTGATATTGTTAGTCGAGGTAAGACACCTCTTGTAGTCGGTGGGTCCGGGCTATTCGTCAGAGCTTTAGTGGATGGATTTGCGCCGGTTCCGCCCGGTTCACCCGCTATTCGCCTTGAAATAGAACAGGAGTTGGCAAACGGCCAGTTTGAATCGCTTTTTGCCGAGCTAAACGATGCCGATCCCGAATATGCCCGGCTCGTTACGCGCACTACTCCGAAGCGTTTAATTCGTGCGCTCGAAGTTCAGCGACTGAGCGGCAAGTCATTCTCTGCTTGGCATCGCGACAACCAGCCACTAGAATGGTGCAACCCGATGATGATTGGACTGGAACGACCAAGGCCCGAGTTGCGGGAGAATATCGGCAACAGAACTCGTGAAATGATCGGCAACGGGTGGTTGAGAGAGGTTGAGAGGCTATTGGCACTCTATTCGAACATCGAGAATTTTCCTCCGCCAGCGAAAGAAGCGGTAGGATATCACCTGCTCGCCGAAGTTATAAGCGGGATTCGAAGTCTTGAGGAAGCAACAGAATTGATTATCATCGCAACGAGACAGTTTGCCAAACGGCAGATGACCTGGTTCAGGGCAAACAAGCGGACGGACTGGCTGATGGAAACTGGTCAAGACGCTCCCAAGAGATGGGCTGCCGCAATAAACGAACGCTGGCGCTGTTTTGTCCAGAATTCGCTTGAGGTTAGATAGCTTTGAAATCACCAGTCAATTTGAAGAAACGCATCCAGAGACTTCCCATATTCGTCAAAGCAGGAATTGGGGCGGGGATTCTCCTTTCTTTAGTCTGGATTTTTTGGCCTAACAACCAAACAAGCCTACCATCCTCGCCCGTCCACTCCGGTGAATTTGTCATTGACTTGAAAGTACCCGGCAAGCTGACTGCTGAAAACTCCGTCACCATTACCGCGCCTCCAGCCCGCATCAACTTGCAGATTGTCGATATCATCCCCGAAGGGACACAGGTAACCGATAACGATTTTCTGATCCAATTCGATACAACAGAACTTCGCCAACAATATGACGACCAAATTGCCGAGCTTGACCTTGCCCGCGTCAATCTGAACAAAGCTCAAGCGTCAATGACGTCGCACATGGCATCGCTCGTCTCTTCAGTGGAAAGCAGTCGCGCCTCGTATCGACTTGCCGAGTTACGACTTGACCAGATGAAATTTGAGGCTGACGTGCGAGTCGAGGAAGGTCGCCTTTCGCTGAAACAGGCAGAAATATCTCTGAAGCGATCTGAAGAAGAAATTATCTCACAACAGATGATCGACTCTGCCGACGTCAGGTCGCTCGAGCTAAAGGTAAAGCAAGCGCAGTTCGATATCCAAAAGGTCCGAACGGACCTCGACCGGCTCAGGCTTCTTGCCCCTCGCAATGGATTGGTGGTCTATAAAGAGATCTGGCGTGGCGGCGAGATGTCCAAGGTTAAAATCGGTGACACACCGTGGCGTGGAGCGGCGCTCATCGAACTGCCCGACCTGACCGTAATGAACGTCGAAACTTCCGTTTCGGAAGTCGATTTTGCCAAAGTGAAACCGGGATTACCTGTCGATGTGAAGCTTGACGCTTTCCCCGACCCGACATTTCACGGTTCGGTCATCGATGTTGCTCTATTGGCTCGAACCGAAGAAGGTGGCTCGCAAGCAAAGGTCTTTGACGTTACTGTTAGAATTGACGGCGAAGACCCGATGCTGAGACCGGGCATGTCGGCAACAGCCAGAATCATCATCGATAAGATGGAAAACAAGCTATGGGTACCCATCGAAGCGGTGTTCGACCTTGGTGGTACAATGGTCGTCTATGCTGGTGATGGGGGGGGCTTCAAGGAACGCAAAGTCGAACTCGGGGCGCGAAACGACAATTTCGTGGTGATAGAAAGCGGACTTAATGCAGGTGAACGAGTCGCACTGGTTGATCCTACCGCAGAAATCGACGATCCGTCTGGCGCATCTGATAAGGAGAGTAGCAGTAAGAAGTCGAGCGTTTCACCCAGTGAGTCCGGGCAGTCACAACCCCCACAGAGGCCCGGCCGAGATCCCAACCGTGGCGGCGGCAGACGCCCTCGCTGATGTTAATTACCAAAGAACAGTTTCTTGGGGCGTGGGATGGGCTTAGCTCACACCGGCTCCGCTCAGGACTTACGGCGCTGGGAGTCATCTTCGGCGTAGCGGCAGTTGTCGCTATGGCATCTATCGGCGAAGGCGCAAAACGCGAGGCACTCCGTCAGATTGAGCTGATGGGCTCCTCCAACATCCTGATTGAGGACAAGGAAGCTGAAGAAGGCGAAGCACAAAAGTCGGCTCTCGAAAAAAGTCCGCACGGAATCACGCTCAACGACGCAAATGCTCTGCGGGAGATAATCCCGGATGCACGTCGTGTTGTTCCGATGAAAACCGATGACCTTGATGTCTCTGGTGGCGGGAAACTTGTCAAGCTAAACATTGTTGCCTCGACGTCCGAGCTTTTCGCCCTTCAAAATATGAAACTGCTCTTGGGACGAAAAATCGACGAAGCCGACGAATTGACGCAACGGCGAGTCTGCCTGCTCGGCTGGAGTGCAAGGCGTGAACTCTTTCCCCTCGTCAACCCAATCGGCAAGGACATTCGCATTAAAAACAGCGTCTTTACTGTTGTTGGCGTTGTCGATAGACGCGCTACCGGAGGCGGCGAAATCGAGGGGATCAAACTTCGAGATGAAAACCGGGATATCTACATTCCCCTCACTGTCGAGCTTAACCTACGCAATCTGACACCCGCATCAGGCTCTGACCTTACGCGAATAACTGTTGAGCTGAACAATCCCGATCATCTTGTTGCGATGGGAAATTTGATACAGCGGACTCTTCAACGCCGCCACCGAGGGGTAGAGGACTACTCGGTTATTATCCCGGAACAGCTTTTACGCCAACATCAGGCGACCCAGCGCATCTTCAACATCGTTATGGGAGCTATCGCCTCCATTTCGCTGATGGTCGGTGGGATTGGGATAATGAATATAATGCTCGCCTCTGTGCTTGAGAGAACCCGTGAGATCGGTATCCGTCGGGCAATTGGCGCTACTCAAAGCGACATAGCCCGTCAATTTCTAACAGAAGCAGTAATTCTCTCGCTTTTTGGGGGTATTGTCGGAGTGGTACTCGGAATTGGCTTGGCTCGCGGGATTTCGATCTATGCCGGTTGGGAGACGGCGGTCTCAATCTGGGCAGTCTTCATTGCCGTAACTGTCTCGGCCGGGGTAGGCGTCATCTTCGGCTGGCTACCTGCCCGCAACGCCGCCAAACTCGATCCGATTACGGCGTTAAGATATGAGTAACCATTCCTTGAAACGGCTAACGTCTCTCTTTCTGTTCATCGCAGTCTTTGGAGCTTCTATCCGGCTTTCCGCGCAGGACACCCTCCGCCTCTCGCAAGATCAAGCTATCCGCATGGCTCTGGCGCAAAGCAGTGAAGCAGAAGCGGCGCGTTACGACTCGATTGCTTCGTCAGCTCGTTGGAAATCTTCACGCGATCTCTGGCTCCCCCAGCTAACGATCGATGCAACACCAATCGATCTTTCGCACGATTGGTCACGCGAAAACACCAACGACCGGACAACGCAGAACGCAATTCTCAATATGACTCAATCGCTTCCGTGGGGCGGCTCGGTCAGATTCTGGCAAAATCTAAGCAAATACGAGATCGACTATCGAGACACATTGTTCACAGATGTCTCATACTACTCAGGGCGCAAAGGGATCGAACTCCAACAGCCACTTCTCTCTGGCAATGTTGCCGGAAGAGAGCGCGAATCAGCGCGTAACACCTGGCATTTAGGAATGCTTTCGCATGAAGCACAGTTACGGGATATTGAGTTCGATGTCACCTCAGCCTTTTTTAATTTGCTTTTGGCGCTGGCATCATACGATATTGCCTTACAGGACTTGGAGTCTGGTCGTAGCTCAGCGGATCTCGCCGAACGAAAAATGAACGCCGGGTTTATCCCTGAGGTCGAACTTTTGCAAATTCAGGTTGACTTGGCGCGACGCGAATCTTCGGTGAAGGAAGTCGAGGGAAATCTCGAAACTGCTATCGACGAATTCCGACGCAAGTTGAACCTGCCGTCGACAACCGTCCCGATTCCAATTTTCGATGCGTGGAGCGACACGTTGCTGCCAGCCATCCCGCCTGTCCCGGCACTGGAAGATCGACCGGATGTCCACCAGCGAAGATTGCAACTTAGGTCGAGCGAGCTTGCCATGAAAAACTCCATTGTAGGCAAGCGTATCGATTTGTCGTTAAATGCAGGCTACTCCACCACCGGCGTTCTCGCTGAAAATCTGGATGAGGTTCTGGGTGAAGTTGCCAACGAGGATTCGTATGTATCGTTATCACTCTCAATGCCGATCTTTGGATTTGGCACAACTTCAGCAGAAATACAAGCCGCCAAAGCCAATTACCGCTCCGCAGAAGTGAACTATCGGCTCCAACTGGAGCAGACTGCCGCCGACCAGCGCGAGGCTTATCGCAGGCTGGAGCGTTCGGCGGACCGCATCAAAATTTCCGACAAAGCCCTGACTCTTTCCGAGCGAAGCCTTGGCATAACCGAAGAGCGATTCACCAACGGGCTTGTCAGTTCACGCGATTTGCTCGATGCCCAACTCGATCTGACCCGCACCCGCAATGAAGCGGTTCGAGCGCGAATCGATTACCACCTTTCCCTCGCCGGAATTAAGCGTTTTTCGCCCGGCACCAAGGAAGCCCTTATCAAACCCTGAAGGGAGGCGTCAATTGTTTCTCAACAAAAACGACAAATCCAACGACCGCCAGCTACAAAAGCTGATTCTGACCGAGCCGCGCCTCTTTGCTCGCCTGGCAGATGGCCACCTCCATTCCGGCGACATCAAAAAGGCGGCAAAAACTCTTGTCAAAGGTCTGCAACAGTTCCCCGACTCTGTCCCCGGTTGGCTTGTCAAAGGGATGTTGCACCTGAAACTGAAGCAGCCAAAACTGGCGCGCGCCGCCTTCGAAAAAGCCCTCACCATCGATTCTGAAATACCGGTTGCACACCACCACAGCGCTGAACTTGCTCAACAGGAAGGTGACATTGACGGTTACCTGAACCATTTGAAGGCTCTTGGCGCACTCGAACCACTCGACGATAATCTTCAGGCGATGCTTCAAACAGCGGTACTGCGGCAGGCTGCTGTCGCTAAAGGGCTCTTTTCCCAACATCAGGTCGAAAGAATGATGCCCGGATCGCTTAGGCAGGCACTCTTAAGAGCGAACGCACTGCCAGTAGAGATCGCCAGACGCACAGAACGATTTGCTTTTCCGCCGGATTCTGGTTTTGATATGGATCTGTCACCTCAACAATCGACCTCCGCAGCGACTCCTGTATTGGAATCTCCTCCTTCTTCCGACCAACCCGTCTGGAAGGACCCGAAGGTTAAGCTCGAAATTGCAAGAATGGAGGAGGCCGACCGCGAACGAGTGGTGCGCGTTGCTTGGGCAGACGCCCTTAATAACCCCTCCGAAACGCCTCTTGTTGAAATCGATGCAGAACAATACAATGACAATTCGGGAAATGATGACGATGGAACCAACGACCTGAACGTCAGTAAAGAGCCTTCCAACGCTGAATTGAGGGCAGAGGAATTACGAGCCAAACCAGTACCCGCTCCCGCTCTGCCACAAAGGTCGGTTCCACCTCCGGACTCAGGACTGCCACCATCGATGCAGAAGGCGATGATCAAGCCCTACGTCCCGCCGCCAAAGCCGGCACCGCTTTCGCAGCCTCCGCCATCATCACCAGTACCAGAACGCGGCAAACTCGAAACTTCCCGGACACCTTTACCAAAGACAGTTGATATAGAATCTGAATGGGAGGGAGCTTCTCCCGCCCAGGTAACTCCCAGTGTCAGAAAATTCGAGGATGTAACACCGACTCCTCCCAAAAACTTCAACATGGAATCGGATTGGGAAGGGGCAACTCCAGCTCAGCCGCCGCCAAACCTGAGAAGATCGACCTCGGATGTGTTATCGGGCGGCAACATCGATCCCGCATCCCTAAAAAGGCCGAGACTTACTGCCGATATCAAACTTCCTGCGATGCGTCCTCTCGATGCGGACGAAGAAGGCAACAAACGGGAAGATACGTCTTCCTACTCTCCACTGAAAAGAGATTATTTCGACAAGCCTGTTGCCAAGGTTTTTGACGCAAAAGACGTTGATACCACGCCTCCTGTCTCGTCAACGAGAGATGATTTTTCTTCTCGCCAACGACGTGACTTGACCTCTGCACTTCCGAAGGAGGAGTATAAAGAGGCGACTGCTCCTGAATTACCAATTCCGAGTGAAACCCCGCCATCCCGACAGCGACGGGAATTCAGCAAACAAGATTCGAAGCTTGATGCCGTTCCAGAAGAACCCGCTACAGTTACTCCAATTATTGAAGCAGATGCGGCTATAGTCCCGGAATTAACACCAGTAGTATCGGTCATAGAGCCAACCGAGAAAATGGAGCCGATTTCTGCCGCACAGGAAAAGATTCTTGATCCAGTCATTGACACAACCGTATCTGAGGATGAATTTTTCCAGCCTAAGTCCGACGATATTAAGATCGAGTTACCAAAAACACCGGATAAACAAGAGGAACTGCCTACACTTCCGCCAATTGTTCTGAAAACGTCAGACATAAATCCAGACGCAGCCGAAACACCGGATGAGCCTAAAAGACCAGCTCGTAACGATTCAGCTATTCAACGGCTGTTACAGATAAAGAAGGAGGATATCCAACCTGCAACGCCTCCACCTCCTATTCCCCTAGTTACCGTCAATCGCTTTGAGGCTCCGGCAATCTCTGACGATCCACCACCACCTGTTAGTCCGCCTCAGTTTACGCCACTCAAACCCAAGTCGACACTCCCGCCGCCTGAGCCAGCCCGGATAGTAGTTGAGCCGGTAAATGAGTTCGATGATTTAGAGCCATACGAGCCGCCTCCACCAATCCCGGAGCCTATCGCCCCCACGCCACCATTGCCTTCTCTCCGGACAAGACAGGTGCCGACGTTTACTCCGCCTCAGCCAACTGGGCCGCCGCCAAAGGTGAATGAACGACTGGAGGTCATCGACGAGAATGCCGCGCCTATACCTGTAAGAATACCTATGGCGATGCCAGTCAGTCCTCCGCCTCCCGACCTTGTTGCTCGCGAGGAGGCTGTTCGGCAAAAGTTGGCGGCAATTGTCGAGGAAGTGACAGGCAAAGCACCTGTTTTGGAAGCTCCGTCTGAGCCACCGGCTCAAGAGGATAGAGGCCCCGACTACCACCTGAAAGGCAAGATCGCAACAAAAACTTTGGCGGAACTCTATGCTTCCCAAGGAGATTGGAAACGATCAGCGGACGTTTACGAGGTTCTTCTCGAAAAGTTTCCGACAAATGAAGCTTACAAGAAGCGTCTCGAGTCTTTGAAATCGAAGATTTCAGACAATCCCTAAACGAGTCGTGACCGGGCGAATGGCTCGATCTAATTCATCTATCATATCAGCAAATCATAGATATTTCAATAGGATTTTATAATGCTGCATCGCATTGACGCGCTTCGCCGCAAATTTCGTTCACTCGGCGTCGCAAACTTTCTCCTCACCAAGTTATCCGATATTCACCACGAAGGCAGCTCCTCCATTCGCTACCTTTGCGGATTCACCGGCTCAAACGCCACGCTGCTGATTACCGGTAAGGATGCTTTCCTCCTGACCGACGGGCGATACGTAACCCAAGCCAAAGAACAGGTCAAAGGTGCTACCGTCATCATTTCAGGTGGAGGATCGAGTGCAGCCGACGGTTTTGTGCGTGAACTAAAGACGAACAAAGCCATAAAAATTCGAGGCCGCGTCGGTTTTGAGATTGCCCGCTTAACCTACGACATGCACAGATCGTTCACGGCGGCATTTCCCAGTGCACCGCTCGTCGAAACCACTGCTGTAGTTGAACAGATCGCCGCTGTCAAAGAAGCCGCTGAAATTGCCGCGACAAGACGCGCAGTCGAAATTACCGACAAAGTTTTCAACTCCTTGCTATCCGATATCAAACCTGGAGTTACAGAGTTGGAGATCTCGGCCGAGGTCACCTACCGCCACATGAAATTTGGTGCGGAAGGAGATGCGTTCGAACCGATTGTCGCATCAGGTCTCCGGTCCGCCTTACCGCATGGAAGAGCGAGCATGAAAAAGATTAAGTCCGGTGAATTCGTCACTCTCGACATCGGATGTATTGCCGATGGCTACACGAGCGACATGACCAGAACGGTTGTCGTTGGAAAAGCATCTGCCGAGCAGAAAAAGATTTACGCGATTGTCCTTGATGCCCAACAAAGAGCAGCTGAAGCAGTGAAGCCCGGCGCCGGATGCGCCGACCTCGATCTGTTGGCGAGAAAAATCATAACGGACGCTGGATACGGCGACTACTTCACGCACAGCCTCGGTCACGGTATAGGTCTTGAAGTTCACGGCCATCCGCGACTCTTCAAAAATTCCAAAGACAAGCTTGTCACAGGGAACATCGTGACAATCGAGCCGGGAATTTACATCAGTGATTTCGGTGGCGTGAGAATCGAAGATGATGTCGTTGTGACTGCCGATGGAGGCGAGATTTTGAACAAATCACCCAAACATCTGATCGAACTGTAGCCATCAGGATAGTGAAACCACTCCACATCGGCTTAACAGGTCCCATCGGCGCTGGCAAGTCAACAGTCGCCTCCTGCTGGAAACAGTTGGGAGCCCGTTTGGTCGATGGAGATGAAATGGGACGCAGAGCTATTGAGACCGATGCGGCGCGAAAGGACCTAATCTCAAGATATGGCAACCATATTGCCAATGCTGATGGCGAGATAATTCGGGGACAACTCGCCAAGGCCGCTTTCAGCACCCCTGAAAATCAACTCGACCTCACCCGCATCACCTTCCCCACTCTCTATCGGTTTGCACGACTGGAAATGGAGCGATTGTCAGCAACGACAAAAATAGTCGTTTTCGATGCGGCTCTAATCTTTGAGTGGGGGATAGAATCGGATTTTGACCGGATTGTCGTAGTGACTGCTCCGAATCAGGTATTATTGGATAACAGTGCCAAGCGGTTGGGGATATCGTTGGAAGAGGCTGCAGAAAGGCTGGCGCGGCAGATACCGCCTGATGATAAGGCAATGCGAGCGGATCACCTGATACTGAACGACGGCACGGTCGAAGAGTTGGAAACAAAAGCTAGAGACTTATGGAAAGTCCTTTTGACCTTTGCCGTTTCAGATGCGATGGAAAAGCAATAAAAAAGGGATGCCAGAGCACCCCTTTTCAAAAATCTTCCCGGTTGTAACGGATTAGCGGAACATCGCCTTGATGCTTCCCCAAGTCTTTCTAATCCCTGAGAAGGCAAGCTCTACTCTCTCAGTGAGGGAGTAATCAACCCGTCGGTTTGCCGAAGCAATTTCGATGCGGTAGTAAAAAGTCTGAAGATTACTCTTGAAGAGGTCGTCATCGATGTAGGAGTAGCTGCTGTTACTTCCCGTCGGTGTAACCGTGTGCAGATTGTGGAAGTATCTTCCATCGAAACTGCGCTGAATCCGAAATGCCGCAAGTCCGGTTTCCTGAGTCGTTGCCCATTGGAGATAGACCTCCTGGCCGTGACTTACTGCTGTGAAGCTCTGGATTACTTCAGCTGAGGCGATAAACGGTGCCGAGACTGTGAAGGCAACCAGCCCGATAAAGAGGGCTCGAAAGCCGCGTATGGTGTTTTTTGTTTTCATCTTACGGTAAAGATAATAAATTAAATTGAAAATGTCAAGCGCGCCGTCACTTCTCAGCTGATTCCTCACTCTTCAGCCATACATCAAATGTATAGGCCTCCTCGGCCATTCCCATATCTTTCAGTGATTTTGCCAGTCGATCGACATCGACGAACTTGAAAACATGGTCATCGATCTCTAATGCGGCATGTCTCCATTTCGACTCTGTCAACAATTTGACTGTCTTGGCAAGGTGAGCTTTCGCTTGAGCTTCATTCCCTGCCACAACATAGTAATTACCCGCTTCGGCATGAAACCTTGCTCTGCGAACTGATACATAAAGCGAATCTGTCAAATTTGCGACCATTTGCCGTCTGTCATCCCAACCAAGTGAAAACTGTGCCTCGGCTCTTGCACGTTCGCCAACAGCTCGCGCTTGTTGATAAAACAGGTTTCCACCCAGCGGCGTAATGCGATCCGCGTCGAAGGCAAGGCAGATCCACGTGTAAAACTCGAGAATGCCGGTAAGCGGATCGTAGGGTTCACCCAAATGGATCCAGTCGTCAGTCGAGAAGCGAAATTCGGCACGCTTGTCACGGAGTGCAAGACCAGTCTCAAGCGACAACAACAACCCCGCAGTATAGTTATGCACTGTTCCTGAGCGTGACGCTTTATCCCAGAATACATCATAACTTATTGGAAGTGTGTAATTACGCTTCGCTCCCTCCCAGCGATACGACTCAATTGCCCGTTCGAGCTTGACATCAAGCTCTTTCAAGAAGTCCTTTTCTTCTTGCGATATCTTATCAGTATGGAAAGCAACCTTCGCATCGATATGCTGGGCTTTTAAACCGGTCGCCACCCAAAGTGACAACAGGCAGGCGATTCCGAACAGGTATGATTTTATCCTCTCGATCATGACCTAAAATATAAATATTTGTAATGAGTTGCAAATATCTTATTGGAAACAGCCGTCGGTCGTCATTTAATTGCCCTAATCGTTTAACGCTTAACGTCTTCCAGACGTTCCAGAAAAATTTTACCCTGATCTTATCTCCCCAAAGGCACAGGTGATAGAGCTAATCCTATCCGCACTATTCACGTTCTCTTCACCTGTGGCTGAGTGGGGTCGGCTTGACAGCCTTGAGCTTGTGCTCTCAACGATTGAGATTGTTCCGGATGATGGTGATCTATTCGAATTAAATGAAAGCAGGCAGAATACCCAAATTGGCTTAGATGGATTTCAATATCCCTCCAATTTACTTGGCTTAACCCAACCGTTTCATTTTGAGCTGAAACTCGGCGGCAGTTATCCTGCTTTCGTTCAACCTCCCCCGCACTCATCTACCTGGCAGGGTGGCCCCGAAGCCGCTACAGCTCGCGCAAAGGCAGATTGGGGCAATTGGAGTCTCCAGACCACTGTCGATAAAGATGCCTACGAACCGCGCTGGAACGACCTTACCCGCTACAGCTTGAGTTACAGGCGGGGTCAATCCCATTTTATTGCAGGTGACTTTAACGCCACTTTCGGTCATCAGGGGATTACGTTCTGGAATCGACCTGTTTACGGTTCGACAAGCAGTTTCATGTCAACCACTGGTCAGAACGGGTTCCGCTTGACTCCCGCTACAAACTCTGTTGTCAACCATGCATTGCGAGGCGTTGCTTGGAACTGGAAATCCGAATCGCTTCAACTGATCGCTATGGCTTCCAACAGCAAATATGATGCGATATTAGACAACACTGGAGCCGTCACACGCTTAAGCGACGGAGGCTATCATCGTTCTGAGGGTGAGTCGGTCAAGCGAGAGACGCTGACTGAACGCCTGATCGGTCTTGGAGCCTATTCCACGGGCTCTCTTGGAATAGTGAAGCTCAACTTGGGGCTGATGGCTTGGCAAGGTCGATTTTCGCCCCGACTTCAACCGACGCCCACCCTTTCCGATCCTTATCCTTTAAATGGCGACCAGGCGGGCGCGGTCGGCAGTTCGATTTCTGGTGCATGGAGAGAAGTCAAGTCAGCACTTGAAGTGGTTAGAAATAATGACGGTGAATTCGCAGAAGCCTTTCTATCTTCAGCTAAAATTCCGTATCTTGATACCGGCGTTAAACTCTCCATTGACCATTTCCCGACCCGGTTCAACAACTTGCACGCCGCTGATGTGGGTGGACGAACCGCTCAAGGCTTTACAGCCACCGGAATTTCATTGATTCAACCTTTTCCTTACCGTAAATTGAAGAATATCGCCTTTACGTCGGTTAGGATTGACGACGAAATCCCTGCATTAGGCGATGATTTCCCAGTAGATAGAGTGGAAAATACTCTGGAGGGAGTCGGTACATTCGATGATTTTGGTTGGCGACTCCGAATTTTTTCGCGTCATGACACTAAGAGTGACTCTGGATTAAATCCGGTCAGTACAACGCGTGTGCGATTTTATTCGAGTTACAATCTGCCGGATTGGGGCGAATTTTCCAACTGGATCGAGAGTGCCCATGCCAATTCCGAAGTTGATGAGCCACTGAACTCATGGGCGGTTGCAGGATTTTTTCGGTCGAAATTCCAAAAGAAACAGTGTAAGTCTAATGTCAGAATCGGGTTAACTTACTTCGAAACTTCAGAACTACCGATTTATCAAGGTGAAATCTCCTACCCCGACAGATCGCGAATAGTCAGGCTCGAAGGCACAGGCATCAGAATTTCTACCGAACTACTTTCTAATCCGACTTTCTGGAGTACATTCTCCATCAAAGCCTCCAGAACTTATCCCTTAAGAGTTGGGGCGAGAGGTAACGGCGAGTTATATTTATCGATCACAATAAACCATTGAGCAGTAGTACCATTCTTATTTCGATTTACATAATATCAATAGACAGTTTCGGCACCTCTGCCTTACTGCTTTTAAACAGGACAATCTGAATTGAAGGGTTGGACGCTACTTGGCGTAGTGCTTGCCGTCGTCGGTGTTGTCGTCTTTATGAACGGCCTCAATAACCGCTTGGCAAAAAAGACTCCGTCTTCAACTGAGAAGCAAGGTCAGATTCCAGCCGCCAACCCCAAACTCTCCGCCGAAGACAGCTCCGCCATATTTTCCCGCCCGATGACTCCGGCAGATTCAAAACCGCTTGTAGAACATGTTCTGCCAGAGATCGACGAGCTAACCACTCCGGCTAAAGAAGTTAATGTCGGTAGTAAACCCGAAGTAAAGTTCCAAAACAACCCTCCCCGGAACAAAATCTCTGCCCCGAAGCCAGACGAATCACACGCTAATTTCAGCGACCCTGTTTTCAGCAATGACCCCGATGCACGAAAGAAAAATCTGGTTAAGTTACTTCGGGTCGCAAACTGGTCAACGGAAGAACTTGAACAGCTCGTCAACTATCTGGAAGATCCCCGCGCTACCTTCAGAAGTGAAATACTGGTCAGAAATTCAACTTTCACTGAGACCGCCGACATCTATCTTCATAATTTAACACCAGAGTCAATAGCAAGATCGGTACAATTCCTGCACGACAATCAGATGGCTCTGGAATCTGCCCATAGGTCCGAAGGCGTCCCGCTTGAGATCATGGTTGCGATATTGAAAGTTGAAACTAACCTTGGTGAGTGGCGCGGCAAAGAATCGGTCTTTAATGTCTATTGGAGCCTTTCTCTCGGCGACCACACTACTGTTCAGCGCGACCTTCTGACAGACGACCCGGCAAAGGTAGTCGAAATGAAGGCCAGAATGATCAAACGTGCAAAATGGGCGAGGGGTCAGCTTCGCGACCTTCTTTTTGTCGCCAAACATGGTGGCGAAAACCCGGTCGGAATACTGGGGTCATTTGCAGGCGCTTTTGGACTTCCGCAGTTCATCCCCTCCAGCTATAGGTCTTTCGGTCAGGACGGTAACGGCGACGGTATCATCGACCTCGACGGCGTCCCCGATGCGACGCGATCCATTGGCTATTACTTGAAAGAAAATGGCTGGCCTAACAAGCCGGATCGAGCCCGTATGCGAAAGTCGATTCTTAGTTACAACCACTCGGTTCACTACGCTGACTGCGTTCTGTCGCTCGCCGATTCTCTTTCGATGCGACTTAACGGTGCGTTGATAGCTAACTAATGAGACGCTTTGCTGCCATGATCATTGTCGCACTTATTCTTACTGTCACCCTCTCATCTTCGCTTCCGGCGCTTGAAAAACCCGTTTTCTTCCAAATTCCTCTAATCACCGATAATCAAGTTACCGACTCGATCCCCTGCTTTCGTAGGGGCGAAACCTACTATTCCAGCGTCGAACAATTGGTAGAGGCGATGGTCGGCTCTACGGATAGTGATCGCAGCACTTTGACCTTATCTTTCCCCGGCAAAAGCGTTACTCTCACAGTCGGCTCCCCTTTTGCAAGTTTGGCTGACGGCTCGGTCTGGCAGTTATTGATGCCCGTTGAAGCGATTCAAGGCAACTACATTTCGGAAACGCTCTCAATCGTTAAACTCCTTAACTCGATCTCCAGATCAGAGTTATCGTTCGACTCCGAAAAACGCTCTTTTACACTAAAGCCATTTTCGCCTCCACCGCAGTCCAAAGATGATCGCAGCAGGTGGGCTCTCGACCTCGTCATAATCGACCCCGGACATGGCGGCAAAGATCCCGGAGCGATTGGATTCGGTGGTTTGAAAGAGAAAGACGTCACCCTTGATGTCGCCCAACGACTCAACAAGTTCTTGAAGAGCAAGAACATCAAAACCGTTATGACCCGTGACAGCGATGAATTTATCGCGCTCTCTGAACGAACTTCCATCGCCAATAATGCCAAGGGCAAGCTTTTCATCTCCCTCCACTGCAACTCCGCCAAGCAACGTAAAGCTCACGGTATGGAAACGTATTTCCTCGCCCCATCAAAAACCGAACGAGCCACTCAGGTCGCCCTGCTGGAAAATGAAGCGATCCGCTTCGAGGATGAGCAAAACCGCTATAAGGAGTTGACCGAAGAGAGTTACATCCTGATGACGATGACACAAGCGACTTTCACAGGTGAATCAGAAGATCTCGCCGGTACGATTCAAGAAACACTCACCAAAAAGATCGGCCTCAATGACCGCGGCGTCGATCAAGCTGGCTTCTACGTTTTAATCGGCGCTTCGATGCCAGCCATCCTCTTCGAAATGGCATTCATCTCTAACAAGGATGAGGAGAAAAAATTGAAGGACAAGAAGTTCCGCCAAAAGGTCGCCGAGGAACTTGGAGGCGCGATCCTGAACTTTTTGGCAGAACAGGAGAAGGCTCCCGGACATTAAGCCCCAAATGCCCTGCTGTCAGATGCCCCCGTCTGACAGCAATTAAGCTTCTTCAAATCCAACGCCAACACCCAAATTTAGTTCTCCCACATCCTCAAGCCCATTTCCATTTAGATAAATCAATAATATTTCGTATCTTTAGCTAACTTAAATTGTAATTCATTTCATCTTATCCGAGCGCTCTTTGGACTTCCTCCTCGCCGCAGTTGACTTCTTTCTACACCTCGATAAACATCTTCAAACGATTCTGGAAAATTATGGCGGGTGGACTTACCTCCTCGTCACGTTAACCATCTTCGCCGAAACCGGTTTTGTTGTAACTCCTTTCCTTCCCGGTGATTCGCTCCTATTCGTCGTCGGTGCATTCGCCGCTGCCGGTTGGCTTGACCCGTGGTTGCTCTATGGGTTGCTCTTTTTTGCTGGAGTCGCTGGAAACTTCGTAAATTATTCCATCGGCAAATGGCTCGGACCCGCTGTACTGGAAAAAAACTATCGCTTTCTAAGGCGCGAGTATCTCGACAAAACAGGCGCATTTTTCGAAAAATATGGCGGCAAAACGATCATCATCGCTCGCTTCCTCCCGATAGTCAGAACTGTCGCCCCCTTCCTTGCCGGCATAGGCAAAATGTCTTACGGCAAGTTCACGATTTATAGTGTCGTCGGATGTTTTCTTTGGGTCTCTATCTTCCTCTGGGGCGGCTACTTTTTCGGAAACATCCCATTAATCAAGAAAAACCTGACCGTTGTAATCTTAATAATAGTCGGTGCTTCGTTCATTCCAACAATTATCGAACTGATTCGTCATAAATTGAAGCCAAAAACGACTGTCAGTAAGTAACAGAATGACTATGAAGCACTTTCTGTTAGTTATCTCACTCTTCGCTCCGCTCTCTCTACAAGCCGCCCTCGGAACCTTCTCCGGTCGCCTTAGTAATGGCATGGACATCGTTCTCGTGGAAAATCACTCCGTCCCGATGATCGCCGCCAACATCATTGTTAAGGCGGGTGCTCGCGACGAGACATGGCAGACATGGGGATCTGCTCACTTCCTCGAACACCTGCTGTTCAATGGAACTAAGTCCCGAACTCAAGAAGAGATCTACGCCGACTTCGACCGTATCGGTGCCTATCACAACGCCCACACCGGATCCTCTTTCACCGACTTTATGGTACTTGTCGAGCGTGATAATTTCGCAACTGGCTTCGATATTCTCGCCGATATGGTTTTCAACTCAACACTCCCGCAAGCGAAAGTTGAAAAAGAACGCGGCATTGTCATAGAGGAAATCGCCAGAATGAACACCTATGACGATGGCGTTCAACGGATATTCGACGAGATTCTCTACGGATCCTCGCCTTTATCCCGCGAAGTTCTCGGTACTACCGAAAGTATCTCCCGCCTTGAGCGCGACTCGGTTTTGGCATTCTATGAATGCTGGTATCAGCCGAATAACGCGATGCTTTTCGTTACCGGCGATTTCGACGCCGACAGCCTCTTCGGCTGGTTCGATGAACGCTTAAGTCAATATCCCCCCGCCGAACTCCCCACGCGACGCAAGATAGACGCCCCCGACTTCAAATCTCTTGCGACGATAGGCACAATAACCCGGGAGATATCGGGAAAGACGAGTCAGCTGATGGTGGCACTTCCCGCCCCGCACCCCGGCAATCCGGATTTTGTCCCGTTCATGCTCACATTGCGAGCCCTCGACAAACGCTTCGAAGCCAACCTACCTGCCGGAGTAACCGGTAGCACCAACCTTTCCCTCGATCCCGATGTTTCTGTTGCGACGATCTCTCTCTCTGCTCCAAGCGACGGATTCGATAGCGCCAAACTAATCACGCTTCTCAATGCCGAACTGAAACTCCTCCAGGGTAAACTGGTTGACGCGAACGAAATTGCCCGTCTGACAAAGGGGTATCTCGCAGAGCAGGTTTACAACACCGAGCGGCTCCACTATTACGGGATGTCCTACGCATCCTACTGGGCAGTTACCTCGTTCGATGACTTCGCCTCGTGGAGCGAACGCATGGCGCACCTCAACCCCGAACATTTGAAGTCCGTCGCGAAAAGCTGGCTCCTGACTCCCGAGCGCCTGACCGTAGCCTTTCAATCACCTTCTATTGACCTTGCTCGAGGCACCGATTCAACCAAAGGCATTGCCCGTCGTTCCGGTCCCGATCTTCCCAATCTGATCGTCAAAAGCGACCCGACGGCGAGCGTCTTCGCCGTTCACATCCTCGCTAAAGACCGGTGGCTTTGGGATCGTTGTTATGGCTACGGCACGGTCGATCTGCTTCATCGCACGTTGGCAGAAGCCGCAAAGTCTGGCTTAAAGCTTGGCAATCGCCTCGAATACCTTTCCGCGACGATCAAAACAGCCGACAGCCCGATGATCCCTTATGATGACTACTACACGGCTCCCGAGTACTCCTTCGTCCGCTTTGAGGTTCTTGCGGACAGATGGCGTGAGGGCGTCGATGTCTTAACTGAACTGCTGCTCACAACCCCCTTCTCAAAAGAGATGGTGACCTCAGCAAGAGAAGGAGTTGCCGCCGGACTTGCCGCCTCCTCGCGCAACCCGGCCGGAGTCGGCATCGCGAAACTCCGCGAAAGAACCGCTGGCGGCAGTTCCCTCGCCGCCCCGGTTTACGGCGACGTCACTAAGGTGACTCTCGACGATCTTCAGCGTCTGCGTGCCGCATACCTGCACCCCGAAAACCTGATCGTGACTGTTTCCGGCCCTATTCCAGCAGATGTTGCCGCTGAAGCCATTCTCAACTCTTTCAAAAAGCACAGTAAATCGAGTTTCACCCGACCGGAAGGCTGGGGCAAGCCAGAACGATCTTTAAGAAGCGTATCACCTCGTGATACAGTCATTCTCGGCAAGCCTCAAGGCGCTGTTGTCATGGGTAAGGTCATCGCCAACATCTCCCCCGTCGACCGTGCAGCATTAACCATCGCCAACAGCTGGTTCAATGACCGCCTCGGCATGGAACTGCGCGAAACACGGGGCCTCGCCTATTCTCTCGGCAGTTCGGTCAGCTTCCACAATGGCGAGAAAGGAATGTTGTGGGGCATGTGGGAAATTTCCATCGGCACCCGACCCGAAAAACTTGCTGAGTCAGAAGCTGGCATCATCGAGCTAATTGGTGAACTTCAGTCCCACAAATTCACCACCGACGAAATTCAAAAGGTCTCCGCCGCAATCTCCGGGCGTCTGATGATGCGCGATATGGCACGGATCGGACAAGCCTACGCAATGGGGGTCGGCGAATACTACTGGAGCGACCCCGATTCCCGGGCTCACCTGATAGAAGCTTTCAAAACTTTGACCCCCGAAGTTGTTCAATCAGCCGCTGAAACGTATCTGACAGTTGATCGATTCATGACTGTCATCGTGAAATAATCTCGGAGCGCGGAAATTCAGCCCGCGCGTCTTGTTCTTAGAGGACGAACACTCGTCCGCTCTTGTATTGCAAATAGTAACCTTTAGAAATAAACACCCAACCCTAATTATATGATAAAACAACGAACCGACCTGCGAAACGTGGCAATCATTGCCCACGTCGACCACGGTAAAACTACTCTGGTCGATGCCATGCTGAAGCAGTCCGGCATCTTTCGCACCAATGAAGCTGTCGCCGAACGTGCCATGGACCGCCTCGATCTCGAACGCGAGAAAGGCATCACCATCATGGCAAAGAACACCGCCATCCCCTTTGAAGACATCACGATCAACATCGTCGATACCCCCGGTCACTCCGACTTTGGCGGCGAAGTCCAGCGCATCCTGAAGATGGTCGATGGCTGCCTCTTACTTGTGGATGCCTCTGAGGGACCCCTTCCCCAGACCCGCTACGTCCTCTCCAACGCTCTTGAAAGCGGCCTCTCGCCCGTTGTCGTCATCAACAAGATCGACCGCCCCGATGCCCGCATCGAAGAAGTCGTCGATGAAGTTCTGGAGCTTTTCCTCGACCTCGATGCCACCGAAGAGCAGTGCCACTTCCCGATCATCTACACCAATGCTCGTGCAGGAACGGCGACCCTCGACCTGAAAAACCCCGGCGAAGATCTGAAGCCCCTCTTCCAGATGATCAAAGAGCGCGTCAAACTTCCCGAATACGAAGAAGGTCACCCGCTCCAGCTCCAGATTACCAGCATGGACTACAGCGATTATCTGGGTCGAATCTGCATCGGGCGCATCACCAACGGCAACGTCCGCAACGGCCAATGGGTGCAGATTGGTGATGGCGAACAAGCTAAAAAAGCTAAAATCACCCAGTTGCTCGGCTTCAGCGGCTTGAAGCGCACGCCAATCGAGACAGCTCAACCGGGCGATATCGTCGCGATTGCCGGCGTTGAGGTCATTGACCTTGGCGACACCCTGACCGATCCGGAGGACCCCCGTCCCCTCCCCCCTCTCCACATCGACGAACCTACTTTGGAGATCGTCTTCTCGGTCAACACATCCCCCTTCGCCGGTCGTGAAGGCAAGTTCGTCACCAGCCGTCAGGTGCGTGACCGCCTATGGAAGGAAGTCCAGCTTAACCCGTCGCTGTGTGTCGAGCAGACCGCCGCCACCGACTCCTTCAAAGTGATCGGGCGTGGTGAGCTCCAAATCGCCATTTTGATCGAAACGATGCGCCGTGAGGGCTACGAATTTGCTGTCGGTAAGCCGAACGTTATCACCAGAACTATCGAAGGCGTTCTGCACGAACCCTTTGAATTTCTGATGGTTGACTGCCCTGAGGCGTTCGTGGGAGTCGTTACTTCGGCGATGGGCTTACGTAAAGGCAAGATGATGAAAATGTTGAATCATCAATCAGGATGGGTACGCTTCGAGTTTGAAATTCCGATGCGAGGCCTTATAGGCTTGCGTTCACAGTTGATGGTGGAGACGAGGGGGACGGCTGTGATTAATCACATCTTTCTCGGGCACAAACCTTGGGCAGGTGACATTATGCATCGGTTGACTGGCGTCCTTGTCGCCGATAGGACTGGGAGAACGACAGCCTATGCTATTGAAAACATTCAGGAACGCGGCAGGATGATCATCGAGCCGGGTGACGAGGTATATGCAGGGAGGATCGTCGGGGAGAATTCCCGTGATTCCGATATCTGGGTAAATGCGACGAAAGAGAAGCAGTTGACAAATATGCGTTCCTCTAATTCTGAAGAGGCATATCATCTTCACCCGCCCCGCCTCTTGTCTCTGGAAGGCGCTTTGGAGTTCATCTCTGACAACGAGTTGGTCGAGATCACCCCCAAGTCGATCCGCCTCCGCAAAAAGTTCCTCGACCCGAACGAGCAGAAAAAGGCTGAGCGCGCCGGATAGCCATTGGGGAGGACAGACATTCCTGTCTGTCACCTAATTATTGTGGTGTCACACGTCTCGTGTGACACCCTTTCTTTCTTGGAGCACGGGATTTCAGTCCGCGCTTTCTGTCTCCTCATCATACCGGCGCAAGCCGAAATCTACTTTAAGTGCGAACTTCCGTCGGCACTTTCCGATTTTGGAGGGCGGACACTCTTGTCCGTTCGTAGTATCCAGTACGACGGACTTCAGTCTGTCTCCTTATTCATCACTCCTGTGCAAGCCGGACCGGAACGGGACCAGCTTGCGCAGTCAATCCATGATTCCATCTCAATTTTCCTCTACCGTTCCAAATATTATTCTATCGCACTTGCTAAGTCCTTTTTTTTTTTTGCACATATTATTGTCGGCTCGTTTTAGCAGTCGACTCTTTCCTCCAAAAGTTGATCGACTAGCGACGCCTGATCATGCTAACTGAAAGGAAAGAAAATGAAGAAGTTCCTATCGTTGCTTGTGGCAATTTGCCTTATGACTGGAATGAGTAGCGTCGCCAAAGCTGTTGATCTCGACATCTACTTGTTCATCATTTGGGAGGCACCGCTGACTCACTACGATTGTTATGCAAGCATCACTTTATTGGATGACGGAGTTCCCATAGAAGGCCGGATAGATATTCCGTTGGACCCTGACACTTACTTTGAAGAATGGTCAGTTACCTTGCTCGGAGTCCCATTAAATGCTACATCTGTAAGGTTTGAATGGCTTGCTGAGGATCAAGAGGCAATCGATTGGGATGCGAACGGTTTCATAAGTGAAGGGCCGCCTGCTCCAGTAGTCGCGGAGTGGAATCTTAATTGGTTTGGGGACACAGTGATTGATGCATGGGCCGATGTACCTTAGTTTCTCTTGACTTATTGTAATGGCTCAGATCAAAGGATGAACTGAGCCATTACAAATCCAATCTAAAGCCATGAAAAATGCACCTTACCGTATCTTTAGCTATTGTAATAGCATTATGTACCACTTTGGCTGCTCAACCTCAAATTGATATGGTAAAATCATACGATTTAGGGGAATTCAACGGAGAGGGATTCAATGACATTTACTCATTGAACAACGGTAGTTTTGCACTCTGTGGCCGATCAGTAGCTCATTCGAAAATTGCGATGATCGATTCTGAAGGCAACTTAGATTGGGTTATCGATCCGGGAGGGTCATCGCTTAGCGCCATAATCGAAGCCGATAATGGTGATCTTGTAGCTTCTGGTAGGGATGACCATGATTTTTTTGTAGTAAGGGTATCGCCTGAAGGCGACATGATTTGGCGACGGCAATATGGAGAATATGGCAGTTACGCGATAATAGAATTGAAAGCAGGAGATTTCGTTGCTTGTGGGACTGGAGATACAGCTGGCAGGATTATCCGAATGAATGGTGATGGTGGTGTAATTTGGGATGAGCTTTACATTTGTGACGGACAACCTTATGGCAGTTTTAAGGCTTTACGAGAAACTGAAGGCGGAATTCTGGCCGCAGGATCGGGTCCAAACGAGGTCGGTTGGGTTCTTAAAATTGACCCTGATGGTGGCGTAATTTGGTCGCGCACTTATGCTGAAATTACCAATCTTGGATTTGCAGCTATGGTCGCAACTGATGGGGGCTTCGTGCTTACAGCACAAAAAACGATCTACATTCAAGGCGTTGCTGATGGAAATTTTTCCTTAAGTAAAATTGACACTCGAGGTGATGTAATCTGGCACCAAGTCTATGTCCACCAGTATCGCGATAGAATTTCAGAGCGACCGACCGGACTTGCCAAATTGGCAGATGGTGGATTCATACTGACAGGTCGGGTCTATCTTACACGACCATTTGAGTCACGTCCCCTTGCCTATAGAACGAATCGAAGTGGTGCATTATTGTGGAGAAATGATTTTAATCACCTTTTTGAAGGCAGGGAAGAACGGGTTTTAGGACTCAATGATTTTAACTCAGTTGTGGTAGTTAATGGTCACACCATCGTAGCCTGTGGTGGAATTATGACTCAGGACGAAGAGGAAAATCTTCAGGATGCCATGATTATGCGTCTTGAGCCAGATGTATTGGGACCGTTGGTTTTCTACAAAAACCCCGAAGATTCCTTACTGACAGTGCTTTCTGACACCTCAATCACTTTTACTATCCGAGCTCGAACGAGAGAAGGAAATGAGCTCAACTATCAATGGTTTTGGAATGATATCGATTGTGGTAATGATACAACCGTTACTATCGACTTTGATACGGTTGGAGTTGACACCGTAGTCTGTCACCTGACCGACGACGATGCAGAAATTACAGTCGGTTGGGAGATCACCGTCACCGACCTCTACATCTCCGCTTTCACCCCCGACACCCTCAACCTTACACTCAGGCGCGGCACTTCTGTTTATTTCGTTCTCGATACAATCCGTTTCAATGAAGGCTTTGATCCCGATTTCCTATGGAAGAAAACCAATCTCTCCAATGGAGCTGTCGAAGTTGTCGAAATGGCAGACAACGCTACCTATGACTTTCCTTGGTCGGGGGATTACACCGTAGAGGGCAAAGCATATCGCGGTGAGTCTTCGGATCAGGTGACTTGGAATGTTGCTGTAAAGGGAGTTGTCTGGGCTTTCGTGCCGGAAGCATTGACCTTCGACGTTGAACCCGACAACGTTATCCATTTCGAGCTTGTCCCATCTGAGCCTGAGAACGAGTCGCTGAGCATCCAATGGCTTGTCGATGGCGAGCTTGCTGTTGAAGACACCACCGCCCTTGTGTGGAGTTTCAGTAGGGCGGATTTATTTCCGCCCTACCAAAGCATGGTCTCGGCCATAGTTGCTGATTCGGTTGAATCTGACACCGTCACATGGTCAGTCACCGTCCGCAACCTCGCTGTCCCGCAAAACGACCCTTCTGCCGACCCCCCGCGGTCGGCAGCCATTCTCAGTGTCTCGCCAAACCCGTTCAACTCAACCCTGACGATCTGGTATTCCGTAGGGGCGCAAGGCCTTGCGCCCCTACACCTCGCCATCTGCGACCTTTCCGGCCGTCTCGTCGCCGATCTGCTCGACCTTCCTCACTCCAAACTCCAAACTCCAAATTCCAAACTTGTCTGGAACGCCTCTTCCGCTCCCGCCGGAGTCTATCTGGTCCGCCTCCAGTCCGGCTCAGCCGTCTCCACCCAAAAAGTCGTCTTAATGCGTTAGGGTGGACGGCTGCTCATCCTACCGGCCTGTTAGGTCAGGTCTTCAAGACCTGACCTAACGAGTTGTTGGCTTGATGCAGTAGCGTGGACAATTGTCCACGCTACTTTGTTCCCTCCATGTTTCAAGCGAAGCGTAACATGGAGGCACATTTCCGTAGCGTAGCCCGGCTACTCTGAAGCCGGGATTCCTTACAACATTCTTCTTTCTACTTCAATATTCCCCACAAATCACTTGCATTTTGCCAATTTATTTCGTATATTATCGTCTATAATAGACAATCGACAAGTCACCAGTTAACTAGTCACCAGTCACATTCAAGAAATGACGAATATGACGATTTTTACATACCCCCCCGTCAACCGATTCTGTGAAGTTAGTGACGGAAATTAAAAACAAAAATCGCCACAAAAGCCTATCCAATAAGCCCTGTGACGATTGTGAAGATGTGAAGATAAATTTGAATGCTCTCGCTTTACTATTTCAAAAATCAAAAGTTCGCTAAATTCACCGTTAAATTAACAGACGCTTAACTTTTGGTGATTATATTCTCTCCATCTCGAAAAAGAGTAAGTTATTTAGTCAAATTTCCTTTCGGGAAAGTAAAATGGTCCCCAAACTGATCCGCTATTCTCTTGTTGGTGCAATCCTCAACATCCTCTTCTTTATTCCGCCTTGCTTCTCAGGCCCCAAAAACTTCATCGTGATGATTTCCGACGGTTGCGGATACGGCCCAATTCGGGCGACCGAATTTTGGAACGGTCATAAGCAGCCCTACGAACATTTTCCACTCGTCTGCGCCATGAGTACCTACTCGCAAGAAAGCCTTCTGATCGATTCAACCGGATATTCTGCCGATTCGATCGCCGCAGACTTCAATTACCTCTTGCGTAGGCCCACCGACTCCGCCGCCGCAGCGACGACGATGTCAACCGGTGTAAAA
>CAMBDS010000020.1 GCA_945865405.1 Caldithrix abyssi DSM 13497 | reverse complement strand
CCAGCGTCGAGAATGCGCATTTTCCTCCCCGCTTGCGGGGGGGATGCAGGGGGGGTGTCTTTTAACCGCTTCAGTTCCTTCCGGACGTACCAAGCCCTGAGGAAGATCAGGTCGAGGCCCAAGTGGAACGCCCGGCGAAGAAAGCTGCCTCGCAGGAGTTTGGCGAGGGTGTATTTTACTGGGTCGTAGTGCAAGGGGTGGTTTAAGGTTTAAGGTTGAAAGTTAAAGGGTGTCTCGTGATGGCGACCTCGACCTAAATCGAGACTAAGGGTTGAGGCCGGGTTGGCATTTCGTCCCAAGTTCGGTTGTGCAGGTCACGGCCTTGACGTTTTTTGTTGACGCCGCCCCACTGCTTGAAGAAGAAGGGGACGAATTGTTCCTTGCATTGAGTATGAATGTCCTCTACCCACTCAGGTTGCATCGGTCTTGCGCCGGGGCCTGACTCACCGCCGACGATGACCCAATGAATGCCACTCAGATTTAGTTTGCCAAGTGGCTTGATAAGTGGTTCAAGAGAGAGGAACCTGATTGCCGCTGGAACCTGTCGTAGTAAATCGATGCGATATTTGTAGGCGGACGACTCGACTGAAACGCTCATCCAGACATTCTCCGGCCAATAAAGTTCGCCAGCGAGTTCTGCTAAGCGTTCTGCTCGCTTGGTCAAGACCTGATAGTCGTGCTGAGGAGTCTCTTTCATAGTGACAAAGACGCGCTGGATGAAGTCAAGAGGAACCTCCGGGTGAAACAGATCGCTCATCGAATTGACGAAGATGGTTCGCGGTTTTTTCCATTTGCGAGGTTCGTCGATCAGATCCTCGTGAGTCTTCAGCTTGAAACCCTCGGCGTATTTCAGGACGCCCATTGCCTGAAGTCGCTTCGTCATTCGCTCCGCGTAGCGGTGTTTGCACCCTGCGGAAACGATGTCACAGCCGGTGACAGGGTTCCAAGTGGTTTCCGTCCATTCTATGTGGGAGTTAGTCGCGTTGTTGATCGGAATCTTTCGCAAGTTGTCGTTCGAATATTTGAGTAATATAGTCCTCATGGGATGAATCAATCCGAACTGCTAGTTCTCGCAATTGAAGTATTAAATTCTCTAAATACTTATCTGGATCGGTTTCGTTCCAGATCAAGAAGTCGAGTGTCCCTTCGAGACATCGAATTGTTATTGGAGCCAACACTCTTAAATCAACTTTGTCGTAATCGATTTTCGGCAAATAGTAGTCATTTGTTTTTTCAAGATGATAACAGTTGATATCCTTCCAATCTCCATGGATCGCATGGCTACCTATCCCAAACACCATATGATATCGACCATCGTTACCATACACATCATTCCAGAGAGCTTTTGAATCCTTCCCATCAAGTTTCCAGTTTCGAACACTCCTTAGTTCTTCTATAGTTATTCCATCATTAGCCAATTGACCATTCAATTTCCAGAGTAATCGCTCTTCTACTGGCCACAAGGGTCTGTCATTGCCTTGATCAATTATGAAGTCGTACAATTCGCGAACGGGTTTATAGGAAACAAGAACATAATTACGTACTGAGTCTTTACCGTTCCTTATCAGGTATCGCATTTTCAATAGCGTTTCCTCTATTAACCTAAAAAACAAATTGCATATTTCTTCATGATCAAGGGAAAAATGAAGACATAAGCAATCATAGAGCTTATACAACCGAACATGTAAGCCTACAATTATCGCTTCATCCTTTGAGTGCCCGTTTGTATTTGGATGACATGTAGATGCAGCTGCAATCATAAGTAATCTCGCCCGATTGCCGAGCTCGAGTCCAAAATCGCTAAATTCATTCTTACTTGAAATGTCCGGTAAAGTTGCCCATTGATCTATCCAATTCCGAATCTCCTCAAGACTCATCAATATATCCTCTGGGACAGGAATTGCGACTGAGTCCTCACTCACTTCAACAAACTCACTTCGATCTTCTCCAACTCCTGCTTGACGGTGTTGACCTTGATCCCTGCCGATTCAAGCGCCACCACCCCAACAAGCGGCTCAACGCCAATCGGCCCGAAGACAACTCGTCCGGCGGTGATCTCGCCCATCAGCTCAATCTGGATGATGCCGTAGTCGAACGTGACTTGGCGACCATCGGCAAGCTCATAGACTCGGTGCCCGATGCGAGGCACACCTATTCGTTCGAGTATGTCCGATGGAACGACGCAATCTATCGCGCCTGTATCGACGAGAAAGCTGCCGGTAAATGCCTCATGGCCATTCGACGTTGAGCGAATAGTCATGTCGGTATAAGTGGTTCCCATCTCATTCTCCTGTAATGGTATTTAGCTTAATATACTGCCCATCTGTTCATTTGTCAAGTAGCTCCTCAGCCCCTTACATACCCGCCGACATTCTGCACTTCCTCGATGCGCCAGGCGAGAAGATCCTCGATTGTCTCAAGATCGACAGGGCTGATCTCCCAGCCAGATCCGCCGACAGTCTCCTCAATCTGCGAAGGACGGCGCGCCCCGGCGATGGCGCTCGTCATTACAGGCAAACGGAGCGTCCAAGCCAAAGCCAACTGCGCGACAGACTTGCCGTAGCCGTTGGCAACCTCGCGGAGCTTCTCAACCAACGCGAGGTTGATGCCAAGGTTCGGTTGCTGGAACTCGGGAGTCCTTCTGCGCCAGTCGCTCGCGGCGATCTTATCGATGTCGAAATGCCCCGTCAACAACCCGGCTTGCATCGGGCTGTAAGCGACCACGCCGATTTGGTGCTCCTCGCAATAAGGGAATTGCAAGACTTCGACGGCTCGCCTCAGCATCGAGTAGGGGGGTTGCAGCGAGGCGATGCGGGCAGGAGATTGCTTCGCTTCGCTCGCAAAGACAGGTTTGGAAACCTGTCCTACCGGCAGAGACGCCGGTGCAACAACGCAGCGAGCCATGTGATCGGCAGTGAAGTTGGAGACGCCACCGTAGCGAATCTTGCCCTGTTCGACAAGTTGGATGATGACCTCCCAGCCCTCCTCGATGGGCGAACCCTCAGCACCGGGCCAATGGATCTGGTAAAGGTCGATGCGGTCTGTCTTGAGACGCTTCAGGGAAGCCTCACACTCGGCGAGGATGGAGTCTTTGCGAAGGGAGTGGCTGACGACACGCTCGGCGTTCCAGACCTGACTGCACTTTGTGGCGATGATGACGGAATCTCTTATACCATCCACAGCCTTCCCCACCACCTCCTCCGAATGACCAAGTCCGTAGATTGCCGCGGTGTCGATCCAATTGACGCCAAGCTCAATGCCGCGTTTGATGGCGGCGATTGATTCGGC
Source organism: Caldithrix abyssi DSM 13497 (assembly GCA_945865405.1). Classification (GTDB taxonomy): domain Bacteria; phylum Electryoneota; class AABM5-125-24; order Hatepunaeales; family Hatepunaeaceae; genus CAMBDS01. The sequence goes on along the minus strand of CAMBDS010000020.1, from coordinate 45,916 downwards.
GTCATCCTGTGGCCCCCAACTGAAAGCGGTGCCTTCGCCGCCCATAGCCCATGCGCCTATGCCGATTTCGGTCAGGTGAAGGTCTGTCCAGCCAAGTTTGCGTGTGTTCATAAGTTAGGTTTAAGGTTTAAAGTTAAAGGTTGAAGGGAATTCGTTCAGTTTTCCAATATGAAGTCAGCAAGTTTATCGGGCCGGAAGGATTCGAAATTCTCCCTGTCCCTTACTGACCAGTGATTCAGCCACTCGTCGTCATTGTCGGTGAATTGTTGCTCTTTATCCCGCTTCATTGCCCGGTCTCGTGCCTTCTCGATCGGCACATCGATCCAGACAGAAAGGTCGAAATATTTCATCAACTCCGGCTTCAGCAATCCAACGCCCTCGATAATGAGGTACTTGGGAAATATCAGAGTGCGCGTCTCAAAGATACCGTTTCTGTTCCAGTCGTAAACACCATACGAGACTGTTTCGGCACCGTTTCGGGCGGGTTCGAGAACTTCGCGTCGAAGTCGTTCCCAGTCAAAGCCGGTCCAGCCTGAACCTCGATCCTGAAGACGGTTTTGAATAAATAGATCGACGGGTACGGCTGAGGCTTCCTGCAATTCGATAACCAATCTCAGAGCGGTGGTGCTCTTGCCCGCACCTCCAAAGCCGGAAATTGCTATGATTTGGCAGGTTGAATTTACTTGAAGTCCTTTTATTGCGACGACAAGGTCTTCGATTCCGCCGCGTCGTTGCCCAAGCTTATTTTCCGGCAAGTTTGACAATGTCAGGGCTTTCAAGGATCTGCTTTTCGTAGCCTTTGGTGGCTGCGTTAATCATCGCAAGTCCGACTTGTTCGGTGGTGGAGACGTATTTGGGCATCAACATCTTCATCAATGGGTAGAGCGGCCCCGTGAGCTTATAGAGGATCGGCCATGATGGGATTACCCCTTTCAAGGGTCGGATATAAGCCGGGCGAAAAACGTATAGTTGTTTGAAATGATAATCATTCAGGCGCATTTCGATCTCTCCCTTTACCCTCATCCACATCGAACTGCCCTTTCCATCCTGCCTCGTACCAGCGCCAGAAACGAAAATGAACGTCAGTTCCGGGCAGAGCCGCGACAGGGGTTCCGCCGCTTTAAGCGTGAACTCGACTGTTACCCGCCTGTAATCGGCTTCAGAAGTGCCGAGTGAGGTCGATCCAAGGCACCAGAAGCAGGCGTTGCAACCTTTGAAGGCGTTCTCGACAGCCGAGAAATCGAGAAAATCCTTGTGGATGATCTCGGTTAGTTTGGTGTGGGTGACGCCGCAGGTGCGCCTCCCAATGACAACCACGCTGGCGACGGAGGGGCTTTCGAGGCACTCGGTCAGGACGCCTTGCCCGACCATACCGGTCGCGCCGGTTAAAAGGACTTTCAGTTGCATTAATGTACCTACTAATAGGAAAAACGAGTCAAAGCTAATTACCAACCAAAGTGAGAGATGCGCCAGAATTTATTGCGGCAATCACACCCATGCTGATCTCATTGTCGGTCAGCCAGCGACAGGATGAACCTTCGAGTATGGAGCCGAGAACGATTTTATGATAGACCAAGCCGGGTATGGAAGCCAACTCACTCTCAATTTTAACCTGATCCAATTCATTGGAGTGTTGACCGGAGCCAACAATGTCATAATAGTCGAACGGCTTGCCGGGCAACGAAACTTGTCTTGCAATGATGCCGGGGGCTTCGGGCGCTTTCGAGTGCTGGTGAATCCAGCAAAGTGCCATGGTGAAGCCACCTGACTCCAACATGGCCTTTTTTGTCATCGTTTTGAGTTGATCCCCGTCGCAATAGTCAACAGGGAGAGGGATGACTATTCCAGCTTTTATCGAAGTGTCTTGAGCAAGTCGGTTGAGCCGGTTTGCGTCTCTGGCCATCGCCCAGACACTCCAGCCATCGGTTGCCAGTTTAAGCGTCGCCTGATAGAGCATACCAGTACCACCTACTACCAATGCGTTCCCAGGTTGAAGCATTTGAGTGCTATATGACTTCGATCTCGCCGCGGAGATACTCGACGGCATGTCCTGACATCTTCACTCGTTCTCCCGCATGTTCGCACCAAAGTTCTCCTCCTCGCGCGGAGAGTTGGCGGGCGAAGAGCTTTGTTTTGCCAAGCCGGGTCGCCCAGTAGGGGATCAGCGTACAGTGAGCTGAACCGGTTACCGGGTCTTCGTTGATGCCATACTTGGGGATGAAGAAGCGGGAGACAAAATCAGAATCTTCTCCCGGAGCGGTCACTATTATTCCTGATACATCGGGAATTGCCATCAATTTGGCAAAGTCAGGTTTCAGTCGTTCAATTTGGGATTGATGTTCGAAAACTGCCATGGAACGTTTCGTGCTGAATAGGAGAATCGGTCTATCGCCCAGTGCCATTGCTACATCGTCGCGTAGCTCGCCCGGCTCAGGTGGGATTGCCGGGAAATTCAGCGTGATAAGCTCGTCTTGCTTGACAACAACAAGCAAACCGCTCATCGAACTGAAGCGGATCGACTGAGCTTCAGGTCGAAGGTGGTTAAAGATGACATAGGCACTTGCGAGGGTCGCGTGGCCACAAAGTTCGATCTCTCTTAGGGGAGTGAACCAGCGAATTGAGTAGCTTGCAACTCCTGTCGAGTTTTCATCTGCGGCGAGGTTGGGGACAATAAAGGCTGTCTCGGAGAGGTTGTTCTCAGCGCTGATTTTCTGCATTACCACTTCGGGAATCCAATCATCAAGCGGACAAACGGCGGCGGGGTTGCCACCAAAGAGTTGTGACGTGAAGGCGTCGATCTGGTAAATCGGAATTTTCAAAGGATCGTATCTCGAAATTAGGTGTGATTCTGTAAATTAGCTTGCGTGAGTTACCTTCTCGCCAGCCTCGGATCCATTGCGTCGCGCAAACCTTCGCCGACCAGATTTAAGACAGTGACAGTCATGAAGATTGCCAGTCCGGGGAAAGTGGTGATCCACCAACCAGCAGGAAGAATTATGCGCGCCTGAGCGAGGATCGACCCCCACGAGGCGACATTAGGTGGGACGCCGAAGCCGAGGAAAGAGAGGCTCGACTCAGTGAGGATCGCGACTGCTACGCCAAATGTTGCCGAGACGAAGACCGGGGCAAGGGCGTTGGGGAGGATGTGCCTGAAGATGATTCGAGATGTGGGGAAGCCAAGCGCCCGTGCCGCTTGGACATAATCGATGTCGCGCATGCGGAGGAATTCCCCTCGGACAAGGCGGGCGACTCCAGCCCAGCCGGTCACGCCGATCACAATCATGATGTTGTAAATCGACTGCGGCAAGTAAGCGACGATAGCAAGAATGAGGAAAAAGACGGGAAAGCAAATCATCAATTCGATGACGCGGGAAATCGTTATGTCGATCCAGCCACCAAAATATCCGGCGAGACTGCCGAGAATGACGCCGATGGTGATGTAGATCGAAACGGCGACAAGGCCTATCGAAAGGCTAATGCGAGTACCATGAACAAGGCGGCTGGCGAGGTCGCGACCTGTGTCATCGGTGCCGAGCCAGTGGCGTGCTGAGGGAGGCTGGATGATGGCGTTCAGGTCGAAGTCGTTCGGGCTGAAAGGGATCGGCGGGAAGAGGACGAAGGAGACTTTTTTCGTGTCTGTTGGGTCGGCAGAAGAAGATTGATCCATTTCGACGATGCGCTTGAACTTCTTGTTGCGGAACTCAGCGGGGAAAGTTCCAATGCCGTTATCGACGAGGAGTCCTTTCACCACCGGAAAGTAGATTCCTCCATCGTAAGCCATCACGAGAGGGCGGTCGTTAGCGAGAAAGTCGGCTCCGAGTGCGACAATTACCAGTGCCGCAACGAACCAAAGAGCGGCTACGGCGAGCTTGTTGCGCCGGAATTGCTTCAGGACGAGCGCGAGATAAGACGATTTCTGATCGGACATAAGGAATTTGCTTTAGGCTTGTGGATTGGAATCGGATTCATACCTGAACCAATTTAGCACAAACTTTAGCGAAACAAAAACGGAGAGGGCGTCCGCTTAAGCAGACGCCCAATAGAAAGAGATAGCAGTTGATGAAAGCGGGCTAATCGACCTTGAAGACGACGAGGAAGCCGTTGCCAACTTTGTCGTCGGCGTCAAGAAAGTCTTCAATGGTCAGGTAGGGGATTGTCGAGACGATATTCAGGAATGACTCGGTGTTGAAAAAGCTGTGATGGCCGTAGGTGCGCGGGTTTTCGACGCCGGGCTTGTTGCGGTCACGAAGCTCATTCAAGGTCGTCAGAGGGGTGCCTTTATCCCAAGTCCTGTCAACGTGAGGCAGTATATGCACCATCTTGCCGCCTGGCCTCATGATGCGGCGCATCTCATCGAAACAGCCGAGCAGATCCCAGATGTGTTCGAGGACGTGACTTGACGCCACATAATTGAAGAAGCCGTCATCGAAGGGAAGTGCTTCACCGAGAAAGGCGTAGCGGTCAACACGCTGGACCGACCCGGCAAGGCGCATCTGTTCCTGAAAATAGGGATCGGCGACGACAATATCACGGTCGGCGTAGATACAGTTTTTGAAGCCGAAAGGGTTGTGGCTGGCGGGACCAAATTCGACGCCGATGCCGCCGGCTCTTTCGATTGGGTCGATCCATCTATGGGCGAGAGCACTTTCAGGAAACATAGTATTATGTATAGGTTTAAGTTTATTGGGAGTAATTATTAAGAGATTATCGGCAGGAAGTATAAATTCTTTAGTCCGTTTAGTTGTAAAATTAGAAAGACCGGCGGTGAGCCGGTCTTGAGGGAGAAGTGAGCCACTGATTGGAATCGAACCAACGACCTGATCATTACGAATGATCTGCTCTACCATCTGAGCTACAGTGGCGAAAAAGTTTAAGGTTAAAAGTTCAAGGTGAAAGGTATCAAGTTGACCGGCCTTCTGCAAGTCAGACTTAAACTTTCAACTTTGAACCTTCAACTTTAGACGTACTCACGCCATGATCGAATAACCGCCATCGACGACAATAGATTGTCCCTGTATCATGCGCGCCTTGTCACTACAAAGTAATATGACGACATCGGCGACATCTTCAGGCGTCAACAATCTGCCCATAGGAACTCGCTGTCTTGTGTTTTCCAGGATTTCTTCACGGTTCGGGAAGTGCTTCAGGGCTTCAGTATCAACCGCTCCAGCCTGAACGACATTCACATTGATTCCGCACGGGCCCATCTCAACTGCAAGGTGTCTTACGAGCGATTCAAGAGCGCCCTTCGAAGATCCGACTGCGGCGTAATTTGCAATTGCCCGTACAGCTCCAAGGCTTGATACTGCAATAATGTGACCACCTTGGGGCATCAACTTGGCGGCACCTTGCGATAAAGGCAGGAGAGCACGCGCGTTGATGTTCATCGCCCAATCCCAATGCTTGGTAGTGAGCTGAAATGAGGGTTTAAGGACCCCTGAAGCGGCGTTGGAAATCAAAATATCGAGTCTGGCAAATTCTTTGTCAATTTCCTCGAACATCGCGAAGACTTCCTCATCTACGGCGACGTTCGCCTTAACGACAAGGCATTTGACTCCGTGTTTACGAATCTCTTTGGCAGTCAGTTCTGCTTCCGACTTCTTGCGGAGATAGTTGATAACCAGATGAACGCCGTGTTCGGCAAGTCTCAATGCTATGGCCCGCCCAATACCTCGCGATGAACCGGTGACCAATGCGACGCGATTTTTAAGTTCGTCCATGAAAATTTCCGAATTCCTGTACTTTACGTTTGGCAAGGTGATACGATGGCTTCATGCGCTGTGGGCGACAGAATCGATTCTTGTGTCAGTGGGGCAAAAAATCCGATCCCGGATGTAACCCATTAATCGGATCACGGACCCTGATGCGGACGGTGTCGCGGCCAAGGACCTCCTGGCCCTCCAAAACTTGTCCGGTAATTAGCGCGACTCCGGGTCTTCTGCCAATGAATGTGACCCGTGTCTCAAAGCCTGTTGCTGAGTCAGGGTTGGTGACTGCAAAAGCCGTGACATCACCGACAGAATCTGGCTCTAACGAGAAGGTGACTCTGGCGTTCCCTTGGGCAACTCCCTGACGATCATTCAGACGCCCGCCAAGGTAAACGTTTTCGTTGACGTTCGCTTCCTGAGGGTGCTGATAGAGAAAGATGTTCAAGCCAAGCAGCATCGGATCGGCGCGCGGTGGCGTCGGGTCATTGCAACCTGTACATCCCGAAAGCAAACCGAATCCGATAATGACAGGCAAAATACGACGATGAGTTGATCGAAGAAAGTTCATGATGTTGTTCCTAATTTGATAGCACCAAGTTAACACTATTGACGTCTTTTCATAACGGCGGCAACGCCAATCCCGATGACGAGAAGTAACGATATAAGACTCGTCCAAAGCCCGGCGTAAAAGAGTTTGGGACGGAAAGCGAAGACGATTTTGTGGTCACCTGCCGGAAGCGCAACCCCACGAAGGACCCCATCTGCTCGTAATATTTCCCCCTTTACTCCATCAATAGTGACCGTCCAGCCCGATGTGTAGTACTCATCGGCGAGTACGAGCAATTTGGGGAAAGGCAAAGTTGCTGACAAAGTGATACGTTCGGCGAGGTACTCATCTATTTTCACGCTCCCGTCACCGCCAGGTTCCGGTCTGACAGATGGCTCCTTATCGAGAAGGGCTTCGCGTGCCGGTTCCCAAGTTCTTCCGTTGACCATTTCGGCGATGGTTGCATCGACGTCGGGGATAACGCGGAATTCACCTACAAGGCGGGCTCGCGGAAGTACTGACGTATTGCGGTACATGAACGGTCCGGCACCGGGGCGGTTTTCGCGCGGCATGAGTTCGATCTGCCATTGGTTGGCTGGACGGGCAGCGGCTCCGTGGCCTTGTTTCTCCAATTCACCAAAAAGGTAATCAAGGGGCAGTGTCAGGATGACATATTTCACGTTCAACACATCGAGAACCTTCGGGTTGCGGAAGGCGCAGTCCCACGTCTCAAGGCCTGCCGCGGTCATCAGTTTCTGGTAAGCGCCTGGCTTAGCGCCGAAATATCCGCCGACAGACTCGATGCCGAAGTAACTCCACCAGTTCGCCGGTTTGTAACGGTTGTCGAGAGGGGCAATGCGGTACTTTTCGGTATCCTTCTGGAGGCGCTTAACGACCCCTTCCGGTTGGAAAAGGGCTTCGACCGATGATGGCGCGGTGAAAGTCACCAATTTGGTGTTAATGGGCCAGAGGTCAACAAGCAGGGCGATAATGATGACACCACTAAGTGCCGTCGCGGGGATTTTCTTTCGGCTTGCCGCCCAGATTAACCCAAACAATATCGCAAGCAGGAACGAAATCCGCACAAGGTCCGGCTGGGCAAGTGCGCGGGCAGCATCAAGAAGTCGTGGGTCGGTGCCGGGTCTGACGAAATTAGCGATGGTGGCATAGACCATTTTCACGAAACCATCCGACATCGTCAAGATGCCTCGCAATACCATTATTCCGGCTAGAATTCCGATGACCTTGATGTAGGATTTGGATAGACTCCCCTCTCTGATACGTTTAATCAGCGCCTCAAGCCCCACCCCGGCCAACAACGCCATTGGTAAGAGTAACAATATCTGTCCCATGACCGGCGCGCGGAACTTATTGAACATCGGGAGAATGTGGTAAAAAGGGCCGTACAGGATCGGAAAATACTTACCCCACGAGAGCGCCCATGCCGCGAGCGCTAATGTCAAGGCAAAGCCCCAAACCTTGCGAGGGGTCAACGTCATGGCAATGATCGCCAGAAGCAAGACCACAACACCAAAATACATCGGGTTGTGAGTGAATGGTGTGCCATCGGGCGTGCCGACCGTACCCCAGTAGGTTTCGTTGCCAAAACCATAAAAATAAGGCTGAATGTAGGTGAGGGACTCGAGAGGATGGAAACTCCAGCCGGTGGCATACTCCCAGGAAACCCCCCCACCCGTCGAGACTGCATCTCCGCCACCAATGCCACCGCGAGTAGAGAAACGAGCATAGTCAAGGACAGAGAGCCAGAGAATTGCCGAGATCATCAGGGAGAGAACCATTGCGCCACTGAACCAGCCGATTAATTTTCCCCACGCGGGGAGCGCGGAACTTGCCGGGAAGCCACCTTCGGGAGTGAGATACTCAGATGCAGGTGATTTCAGTCTTCCACTACTATCAGGGGTGAGGTATTCCTTAGTGGGCGATTTTAGCGTGCCGCTAACATCATGGGTCAGATAATCGGTTGCCGGGGATTTAAGTTTGCCCTTTCCTGCAGATTCTCTAACGGCCGCCACACCCCAATAGACGAGGTAAAGCCCCATCAGCATCGCCCCGTAGGCGGCAACCTGCGGATGCAGGGCGAGAATCACGACGGCGAAAGCCGCTCCGAGGGCCGCCATTCTGCCGACTGATGGTTTCGCTCTTAATCGTTCGAGGAGTAGCCAGATCAGCGGCAGCCAGGTCATCGCCATCAATTTCGAGCCGTGCCCGACATCGGCAAGGACGATCAACTGCGGCGAAAATCCGTAAGCGACTCCAGTCAGCCATGAAGCGAGGCGACCGCATTTGTAATGCCTTGCCAACAGATAGGCGAGAAATCCGGCGATCAGGTAATGAAAGAGCCAGATGCGGTAGTTTCCCCCGCCGAAAATGTGGCTGAAAAAGCGGATAAGGTATTCGGGAGGATAGACGAATAGCGCATACTGGAGGCTGGCAAACATCGGCAAACCAGAGAACAGGGTCGGATTCCAGAGCGGGAAATTACCCGACGCGATAGCCTCTTCGCCCATCTTATACATTCCTGCCGCGGCAACCATATCAGCCGCCGGCGAGAGATTTTTTCCTTGAAAGACAACCGGGGCAAAAAAGATCGCAATCAGAAGATAAAGTCCTGCCAGCGGGATTAATGCCCCACGATGGTCAGCCCAGAACTGCTGAATCAATCCGGCAGGCGCGGACGGGCTATCAGGCTTGGTTGGCTGGGCAACGGGTTTCTCTGTCCGTTTCAGTTTTGCCATTTGGAAATTATCCCGACTAAAAACGAAAGTGACTCTTTCCCGAAAATATAGGGGAGGATTGCCGATAAAGCAAAATGAGACGGTTGAAAAGGGACATGATAAATCTAAAACTTATTGGAATGATGAAGTCTACTCTTCTGCATAATCGATTTAGTTGGTTCTACATGGTTGCCGTTTGATCCACCTCAAATGATGAGATTGCAATTGAGCGAATAATTCTTAATCTTTTTTAAGCACTCAACTCGTCTGAGCGTTTGCGAAAGCGGCTCTCGAAATTGTATATTGAGATCTGTCGAAAGTAAACAAACGTGAAGAGAGGTCGTAAATGCCAAAAAGTGATTTTTGGGATAAACTAAAAACCCGGCTGATCGAGGTATCGAACGCCGCAGCCGATTTTACTGAAGAGCAAGCCGTTGTCGGGAAGCTAAAGTTCGATATTTTGAACTTGAACCGAAAGATTGACAGGAATAAACACGACATTGGCGACATCGTCTTGCAGATATGTCGATCCGATGCGCCGTATAATCCGCTTGATGATGGTGAAGTCAGAAAGAGGATTGCCAACATTGGTGATCTCGAGGCGCAGATCGATTCCAAACGGGCAGAGATAGCTCGAAATGTCGATGAAATTCGTAGTCGACGCAAGCCGTCTCCCAAGCCAGCTGCCGCTTCCGCGCCTCGTCCGGCACCGCCTCCAACCCCCAAAGAGGCTCCCAAGAAGCCTGCCGCTGCACCTGCAAAGCCAGCAGCTCCTGTCGCGGCTAAGAAGCCTCCAGCCAGAAAACCAGCTGCCAAAACTGTGAAAAAGCCTGGATAGCTGGAACAGAGATTCAAATTAATATTACCGCCTGACTCGACCCTCCTCAACATTTACGGGAACAACCCCGCCTATCTGAACGTCTTTCTATTAACCGGCCCGCGAGGTTCTTACACCCCGCGGGCATTAATAGGCGAAGATCAACAAGATAATTTCAAGTCACTTACAGGTTTGTTAGATGATTCCATTAAATGGAAAACCGCAAAGATTGATAGCTACGATCGGATTTGCCACCGTATGCATATCGGCCGGATTCATGCTTGCGACTGGATGGGATATGCCAACGCAACTCGTTGCAGGTCCCAAAATATTGCCAGCTTCATCCACGACAGCATTAGCTGATGCAGATATTCCGCTTATCGACAGTCAAGGCCGTAGCCCGTTCGTCAGGGTTGCTGAGACAGTCATGCCAGTGGTGGTCAACATTACGGCAGAAAAAAAATTAACGAATCACCCCGCAGTTCCATTCGACATGTTTGATATGGGGCCGCTTTTCGGTGAACCTCCCGGAAGGGGTGGCCAACGACCGCAACGCATGCCGCGTGTTACCTCCGGTGGGTCGGGGATGCTGATTAGTCAGGACGGGTTGATCCTGACCAACAATCACGTCGTTTCCGACGCCGACGACATCAAGGTCAAATTTTCCGATAAGTCGGAACTTTCGGCAAAGCTAATCGGCGCCGACCCGGAGACAGATGTCGCTCTCTTGAAAGTCGATAAACACTTTCCGCCCGAACTGGTCGCCAAACTTGGCAATTCGGATAACATCCACATCGGCGACTGGGCGATTGCCGTGGGGAACCCTTTCGGGCTTGATTGGACGGTCACTGTAGGGGTAATCAGTGCCCGTGGCCGCTCGAATTTGAGAATCGGTGGCGAAGAAGGGCCTTCTTATCAGGATTTCATCCAGACGGACGCTTCGATAAACTTTGGCAATTCTGGTGGTCCTCTGGTCAATATCCGCGGTGAAGTGATCGGTATAAACACGGCGATCAACGCTGAAGGACAGGGAATCGGATTTGCTATTCCGATCAATCTCGCCAGTAAAATCACCCAACAATTGTTAGCCTCTGGCGAAGTGAAGCGTGGCTATCTGGGGGTTGTGCCGGGGGAACTTGAGGAAGTGAAGCGCGAAGCACTCGGACTTGATGAGTCTATCAAAGGTGTATTTGTCGAGTCGATTCAGGCAGACACTCCCGCTGACAAGGGTGGTCTTGAGGGCGGCGATGTGATCCTCGAGATGGATGGCAACAGAGTCGAAACAGTTTCTGACTTTCGCTTCCGGGTAGCGGATCATCCGCCGGACAGCAAGCTTAGCATGGTCGTCTTGCGGGACGGCAAACGGAGGGATCTGAACTTCACGCTGGCAGATCGCAAGGACTACATGAAGAACGCCAACTCCAACCCACGCATGAAGGGTGAGGAGCTTTGGCTCGGTATTCAGGTAGTGCCCACTGATGGGGCTCACGGGCAACGTATGGGCATTCAGGATCAGGATGGCGCTTTGGTAGTGACCGTTGTGCCAGACTCGCCTGCAGAGGGCTTAATCGAGGCGGGAGATATCATCGTTGAGATTGGTGGGATGGAGATTGCGAGCGTGGGAGATTTCAAGGCCGCCTCGGATAAACTGAAGGATCGCACGAAAGCGATTCCATTCTGGGTAGAAAGACAAGGTAGAAGGACGTTCGTGCCGATCAGGCCATAGAATACTTGGCATAGAATCGAGAGCTCTAAATAGGTACAATAAAAGCCGTCAGCCATGAGTGGTTGACGGCTTTGTTTTTTGATATATTGATTAAGTTACCAGACAAACTGAAGTTTGAACTCTAAGCAAAAAGTAGATCAATTGCGTAAGTCAGATTTTCTCGTCATCGGATCAGGCATCGCCGGGCTCTCTTTTGCGCTTAAAGTAGCTTCGAAGGGGCGGGTTATCCTTGTCACGAAAAAGCAGGATACCGAGTCGAACACTAACTATGCCCAGGGCGGTATTGCAGTCGTTTTGGGAGGAGAGGACTCGTTCGAGCAGCACATATCGGATACTCTTCAGACAGGAGCAGGGCTCTCCCGACGGAGTGCTGTTGAGTTGATGGTTCGTGAGGGGCCGAACCGGATCAATGAGCTTGTCGCATTGGGCGTTGAGTTTTCCTATAAGTACAGCGATGGCAAGCGCGTGCTGGCTTTGGGTCGGGAAGGCGGACATACCCGGAGCCGGATCGTCCATCGCGCAGATCATACAGGATCAGAGGTGGAAAAGAGCCTCATTAAGCGTTGTCAAGAGCATCCCAATATCGAGATCGAGGAGCACTCGGCAGCGGTAGATCTTTTGATTGATCCTAAGGAACGACCGGGTCGTTGCCGGGGTGCCACCATTTTGACACCGTCTCGCGAGCTGGAGATGATCTTTGCCCCTGTAACGTTTTTGGCAACAGGCGGTAGCGGTGAGGTTTACCTTCACACGACCAACCCGCCAATCGCTACGGGTGACGGCATCGCAATCGCTTGGCGAGCAGGCGCAAGGGTTGCGAACCTCGAATTCATGCAATTCCACCCAACAGCTTTTTATCAGAGTGGACTTGGTGGGGGAACGTCATTCTTGATCAGTGAGGCGGTGCGTGGCTTCGGAGGCGTTCTGAGACGACGCGACGGGACAGCGTTTATGTCACAGTACCACTCAATGCTCGATCTGGCACCGAGGGACACGGTGGCACGTGCCATCGACAAAGAGATGAAGGCGAGTGGCGATGACTACGTCTATCTTGACGTAACGGCAAGACCTCCGGACGAAGTGCGCGAGCGGTTTCCATCGATTTACAAACGATGCTTACAAAACGGGATCGACATCACGACCGGGTGGATACCTGTCGTTCCGGCGGCGCATTATATGTGTGGAGGAGTTGTCACAGATCTTCATGGCAGAACGAGCATTCCAGGTCTTTATGCGGCGGGGGAGGTTGCTTGCTCGGGGGTGCATGGGGCGAATAGATTGGCGTCGAACTCTTTGCTTGAGGCGGTTGTCTTTTCACATCGTGCAGCTGAAATTGCAATGAATAAGCAAATCAAATTTAGCGATTTCAGTAAATTTGAAGACAGATTACCGCAAAACGTGACCCACGCATCGGAAGAAGAGTTGGTCCTCATTTCGCACGACAGGTTCCAGATCAGGAAGTTGATGTGGGATTATGTAGGGATAGTACGGTCAACTCTCAGGCTGGAACGGGCAAGGCGAAGGGTCGAGTTGATTCGTGAGGAGATCGAGGATTTAGCGAGTCGTTCGCGATTGACGGAGGGGGTGATTGAGCTTAGGAATATCGCATTAGTTGCCTCACTGATTATCCGGATGGCTTTGCATCGGAAGGAGTCACGCGGACTGCACTTTACGACTGATTATCCTGAGATGCTGGAGAAGGCAAGAGATACGGTTATGAGGAAGCGGGTTTAAGGAGATTGAGACAGGTAAAGGAGAATTCTTTTTGGCCAGGTTTAAGGAAGGTGTTTAATATCGTCGGTGTCCCGGACTTAGAATTGAAAATTGCATATGAGATTAACTAAAACAAATCGAACCTATCTGGTCATCGCTGTCGCCCTCCTGACCCGCCTGATCTACCTTGCTCAGTACGGAGGGACGCCGTTCTACTCTGTACCGATGTGGGACGCTGGCGAATACAACGACATGGCTATCGCGTTGTCCAAGGGGCATCTCCATCACTCGTTCGCGTTCAGACCTGCGCTCTACCCGCTTCTGCTTGGCATCGTCTATATGATCTTCGGCGTGGGGCCACTCTTCCCGAGTCTGCTTCAGATTGCAGTCGGAGTCTATGCCTGCGTTCTGGTTCAAAGGATCACCACGAGGCTCTTCGGCGATGGAGCCGGGCTGGGAGCGGGGCTGGCGGCGGCACTCTGTGGGATGATGGTCTTCTTTGACCTTGAGCTTATGCCGACCGGTCTGGAAGCCCTGCTGATGCTTTTGCTGATTGAGTCGTTGATAAAGATTGTCGATAACCGAAACAAAAAGGAAATCGATTTCAGCCAGCGTAGGAATGCCAGTGGCGCGCTTGCCGGACTATGGTTTGCGCTATCGGTGCTGACAAGGCCCGTGATGCTGCCGCTGATGCCGGTAATACTAATCTGGATGTGGTCGATAAAAGTCGGCTGGCAGAACCTGATGGCTTTCGTTGGGATAGGGCTGAGTGCCTTGCTGGTGACGATGTTGATAAATGTGAACGCCGGCAACGGCCCGTTGATGACGCCTGCTCAAGGCGGGGTTAATTTCTACATAGGAAACCGACCGGGGGCTGATGGCTTTACTGCGACACTGCCAAACGTAGGCCCGGGTTGGGGTTGGGACACAATCTGGCGGCTCGCCGACAAAGCTGAAGGCAGGGAGTTGACAGCGATAGAGGTTGACAGCCATTATTGGAAATTAGGCGGGCAGGAGATCGCGGCCGATCCGGTCGCCTGGGTGAAGCTAATCGTTCGAAAGGCATGGATGTTCTGGAACCATCTCGAAATTTCCAACGACCGCGACATCTATTATCATGCTCATCGGTATCCGGTGATCGGTTGGTTGCTATGGATAGGGGTTTCCCTGTTTTTGCCATTTGCGATGGTCGGGCTTTGGGTTGCAGGTCAGGACCGAAGGGTGACGTTGTTGAACATTATTTTGATGTTTTATACAGTTGTGGTGGTGATGTTTTTCGTCAACGGCCGCTTCAGGCATCCGTTGACACCTATTCTGATCATTTTGGCGGCAGGTGGGGTAAAATGGGTTGTCGAAAATGTAAGAGGCAGCAAATTTCAATTCAACAGAGATATTGCCGGTGCACTGATCTTTTTTTCACTTGGCATCTACGCTCTTTTTGCGGTCGATACCGGGATCAACCCGAAGAGATGGGACTACGGCTATTTTACTGAAGGGACGGCTCTTGAAAAAATGGGGCGTGTCGAACAAGCGGAGCTGATGTATCTGAAAGCACTTACGGCGAATAAAAATGCACCGTTTGTTAACTTTAATCTCGGAAACATAGAAAGAAATAGAGCCCATATTGAAAAATCGAGAGAGTATTACTATAATGAAGTCGAAATTCAGCCCTATTACGGGAAAGCCTGGAATAATTTGGGGCTGATGGAAGTGGCCGCCGGTAACTTTGACCGTGCTCTGGAATGTTTCGAAGAGGCTTTGCGCGTCCGACCTGACCTGTCTGAAGCGGCAGTCAATGCGGCACAGGCTTGGCAACGAAGAGGTGATGAAGCTCGTGAGAACGGGGATCAGGAACTGGCACGCAGGTCGTTTGATCGGGTAGCAGAATTGAGAAAGAGCATACCATTGTCGCAGGATTAAAGGCGCGACAATTGCACTACTCTGATTCGAACTAATATTGTCGCCGGGTAAGATCACGATTGTTATAAGATGCGCGCATTATTTACACTTTGTTAGCAAGAATTGCATGAAAGTGATTATTTTGCCAGCTGTACTTTTTCAGCGAAGCTATTATCATCTTAATGAATTATTGCGATGGTATAGTGTGGGCAATGAGAGCAAGAAATTGTGGTATTACTTTTGCGCTTATTAACTTGCCTGTTATTGCCGTATGCGGTGATCGAGATCACTAAGGATTTGTCTTTATGGCAGAACTTTGGTCGATCACTTGCATTGACAAAAAAAGGCGTTATATTATGTGCCTATGTCACCGAATAACGGTGCGTGGGGATGCAAGAGCGAAGTAAGCAGGAGGTGAAGCAATGCTTCCCAAATTTAAGCGGCAGGACAGCGGTTTTACGCTGATTGAAGTGTTGGTGGTGGTTGTAATCGTCGCGATTTTGGCCGCCATCTCGGTTCCGATCTATATCCAGTACGTGCAGGGTGCCCGTGCCTCGGACGCGCAAGCGACCATCGGTGCGATCTACAATGCTGTCAAGATGTTCCGTCAGGATTTCGGCGAAGATCCTACTTCGGTTGAAGAATTGCAGGAACTCGAGTATCTGGAAATCGACGAAGGAACTCTTCGTCAATGGGCATTTTCGTTGATTGGTCAAGACCCGGTCACTCAGATCGAAGCGGTCTCGACAGCTGAAATGAAGGGCGGCGCCGGTCATGTGGTGTTGTTCGACGTTCAGACAGGTCGTTTTACAGGTTATGGTCTGCCGACGGACGAGGATATTTAACGTTTGCCGTTCGCGCTGATCTCATAGGTAATTCAACGATAGGCGAATAGTGGAATCCATTCCAAAACTACTGGAATATACGGTCAATCAGGGGGCATCTGACCTCCATATATCGACCGGCTCTGTTCCGATGATACGGGTACACGGGCGGATGCGCAAATTGAACATCCCTGCCCCGACAGCAGATGAAGTGTTTGAAGCAGTTCAATCATTCCTATCTGTTGAGCAACTCGAGCGTCTCGATGAAATGAAAGAAATCGACTTATCGCAGAAACTCGAAGGGCTCGCCCGTTTCCGCGTCAACGTCTATTCGCAGATCAACGGGTACGGTGTCGCGTTTCGTACGATTCCCTCCTCCATCCGAAGCTTCGAAGAGCTGGGGATGCCGGAGGTCCTGAAAGATTTGGCACTTCGGGATCGAGGGCTGATATTGTTTACCGGCCCGACAGGTAGTGGCAAATCGACGTCTCTTGCAGCTTGTATTGACTACATCAATGAGTACAAGGAACTGCATGTCATAACGATCGAAGATCCGATCGAGTATTATCACTCAAGCAGGAACTGCCTGATCAATCAGCGTGAGCTCGGTGTGAACACACACTCTTTCGCTAATGCTCTTCGTTCCGCCTTGCGTGAAGACCCGGACGTGATCCTGGTCGGTGAAATGCGCGACCTTGAAACGATATCCCTTGCTCTCACTGCGGCAGAAACCGGTCACTTGGTTTTTGCCACGCTCCACACCTCATCGGCAGCCAAGACGATTGACCGTATTATCGATATTTTTCCTGCATCGCAGAAGACGCAAGTCCGATCGATGTTGGCAGAATCGCTCGAAGCGGTTATCGCGCAGAAGCTATTACCGAGGAAGGGCGGAGTTGGCAGGGTTATCGGATGCGAAGTGATGGTCGCCAATGTAGCTGTTAGAAATCTTATTCGAGAGGATAAGATATACCAGATACCATCGGTCATTCAGTCCGGTGGTAAGCAAGGTATGCAGTCGCTGGATCAAGACCTGCAGCGATTGTTACACAAAGGTATGATTGACCGAGAGACCGCTGCGCTCGTGGCGGAGAATCCGAAGCTGTTCGAAGTAGATCTCAACCAGTAGCCGTCTTCGGGCAACCGTCCATGCATATGGTCAAGAAATTGTTTGTAAGGCTAAGAAAGAATGCTTCAAGGAGGCAAAGATGAAATGTTTGAATTCTAAATGGCGTGATGATGCTGGCAGCATCGACTTTATTCAGATCGTTGTCGGTCTGATGATAGTAGCAATTGCTTCGATCGGCACCTTCCAGGCGCTGAACTACGGCAATGAAAAGATGAACCAGCAAATGCGCTATCGCAAGGCAATCTCCATTGCCCGCTCAGCTGTTGAGTATTGGCAGGGTCGCATCCACACTGATTTTGATGACAAAGATCCACGTGTTCTTCAAGGTAATCTTAATCAGGTGGTCGATCCGACTGTGCTTGACCTCGGTGATCCAACAACCGATTTAGATGACGTCGAATGCTACGTTCGATACGGCCGTCTCGATCCGATTGACCTTTTGGAAACCGGGGCAGGGGTTGATTACTGGCGCATCAATGTCAAAGTGACGTGGTGGGAGCCAAATCAGTCCCGCAATACTGACCCGCAATTGGTGACGTTTACCGGGACGATGGTCTCGGCGGGCATCTAAAATGCGCCGCCGAATTGAAATTACAGTGATACGGCTAAGCAAACGTGAAGTAAGCGAGGTGAAACTATGAATGCGCCATGCATAAAGTTTCGCCGCGATGACGGGTGGACGTTCATTGAGGCGACCATCTCTATCGTCATCATGGCGATAATGGTACTGGGACTTACAATTGTTCTGCTGGCTTTTCGTGAGCAACTTGACAGAAGCTGGGCAGTAAGAGTGATGGATCAGTATGGTAACGATGTCATTGAGCAATTAACTCATGAACTCCGCAACGCGACAGACGTCGAAGTGCGGGGCAGCGTGGGCAACACTCATCGAATTGACGTCAAATATCTTGATCCGATCCGTCACGACATCTTTCTGACCTCGCACTGGCGAGCTGATTTACGAAATGTTCGCATCACACACGGCAATAACGACAGGGTCGATCCGGCGTTTCCGCCCCAGCAATTGGGAAGAGGCGAGTCATACGAGATCATCCAGTTCACATTGTCGCAGTATGCTGCGGACTCTCCCAATGAGTGGGAGAGGGCCGACAGAAATCGACGTAAAGCTTCGTTCCTCGAAGCATCCTACGACATACGGTTCAAAATACGCTACACTCGCGCCGCAACGGAGGTGGGTGGGCGAAATTGGACTGTTGAGAAGGAATACTTCAACAGGGTTTACGTCAGAAACAAGAACCTGATCGTTAAGAAGGGGATCACCGACTGAAGAACAGGTGAGCCAAATGAATAGGAAAGCAAATATGAACTTTCAGATTATGGAGGGTGAAGTGAAAAGCAAAGATGTCCTCGTTCGCGACGAAGGCAATATCCTCATCATGTCAGTGGTAATCGTGTCGTTGCTCGTCGCTACCGGTATGGGCTATATGAAATGGGCTTCGGATGAAAAATGGGACTCGGAATATGAACGAGCCACAATCCAGGCCTACTTCGTGGCGCAAACCGGGCTTATTGAAAGAGGTCTGACATTCCTCAGAACCCGAGAACCGGCCGACCTGCCGCAAGGCTCGGTTAACCTGCTACCGGGTAGTGTGGATGGTGTCGGAGTACATTTCAAGAATATGGTGAGTCGAGTTGCAGGAGCTGACGGAAACCTGTTTCAAAGAACCGATAGTTACGATCTATACTCAACCGGACAGGTCATGTTTACCAATCATCAGATGGGTAACGACGGACCAAGATTCATACCGGTCGAAAGAGTCGCAACGATGCGGGCGAGACTCAGGTCTTTCGCAAACTATATGTACCTCACCGATGTTGAAGACACGGAATATGGTGAGATCATCTGGTTCTGGACGCCCGACACGCTATACGGAAGAACGCATTCGAATGACTTTATCGGTTTGAAATACTCACCGACTTTCTACGGACCTGTTTCGACGTCGATGGGTGAATTCATCTACAATCAACCCGGTCAAATTCATTTCGAATATCCACCGGTTTTCAATGCGCCGCCGGTCAACTTTCCGAAGACAGCCAAATCGGTTAGAGCCAATGCCCAGCCATTCGTAACCGATGGGCACGGCAGATTGATGACCTGGATCAGATTGGAAGGAGATGGCGGATATCACATCTTCCAATACCCATTGGGCGGAGTACGTGCAGAAAGCGTTTACTCATCTGGTCCGCCACCAAATTGGCAGGCGATCTTTGTCGATGGGCAGGTTGAAATTGAAGGAACCCTTACCGGGCAACTTACAATTGGATCTTCTCAGGATATGTTCTTGATAGATGATGTTCGCTACACAGCCGCAAATCGGCTGACTGGCGACTTCAATGAAGAAGATCCATCAGTCGGAATTATGGGGTTGGTTTCTGAAGGTGACATCATCATAAGAGATAACTACAGAAACGGTAAAGAGAACGGAATTAATGTCGGTGGAGCAGATTGGAACAGACATTCTATCGTCATAACGGCGGGGATGGTTGCCCTTGGAAGCTCGTTCACGTTCGAACACCAGAATGACGATTGGGAAGGTTATCAAGGCCCTACGCCGGATGAAAGAGGTTGGATCTACCTGAAGGGTGCGGTTACTCAGCAACGACGTGGATACGTTCACCGCTCAAATCACACTGGAACAGGTTACGGCAAGGCCTATCGTTACGACTTTCGATTTGACCGACGTCCGCCGCCTTACTACATGGAGGCGCTTGACGAAAATGGACACGGTCTATTTGATATCATTTCGTGGGGTGAACAGACGCCTGTCAGGCACTGATCACCAGTGGTTCCTCGGTAGAAAAATTGGGAAGTTCCCGTCCTTGTGGCGGGAACTTCCTGGAAAATTCGTCGATTGCTAAAAATTCTTTGGTGCCAGACTACTGGATATTCCTCCGAGTACTCCTTGTTGCAGCCCCAAACTTGAACTGAGTAATTACAACGAATTTAGTGTCCCCTGGGGGGGAAGCCCTTGTTCAACATCGGTGGTGCTATGTTCGGAATGGGGAGTAACCTGCGCGTCGGGCTCGATATTGGAACCCATAGCATTAAAGTTGCTGTGGTGGAAAAAGTTGGGCCGCGCTTCCGCCTTGTAAAGTGGAAGTGCCATGAAATATATACCGGGGGCGATCGATATGATCCGGAAGGCCCCAAGAAATCTATTGCAGTTCCAGCACTTGCCAAAATATTTGGCGAACTGGGACTCGCTCCTAAAAGTATCAAACATCTTGCGTCCTGTATCGGTGGATTGCAGGTGTCTGCCAAAGAGATCTCAAGCTTGATGCAGACCGAACAGGAAATGGCTTCAAGTTTGCTTCTTGAAGCTCGCAAGCATATCCCCCTCGACGGCAGCGAAACGGTCGTAGATTACCAGATTATGGGCGATGACGTTAAAGAACCCGAAAAGGTTCGCGTCTTGCTGGTAGCCACAACCCGAAAGTTGTACGAAGGTCACCAGGACTATCTGCGAGAGATCGAACTTAAGCCCGGTATCATCGATATCGAGCCGCTCGCAGTTCTAAATTCCTATGTAATTCACTCTCAATTACCTGATGAAGGCGTTATTGTCTTCTTGCATCTCGGTGCAAAAAGAACGACTCTCGCCGTTTATGGCCGCCGCGACACGTTCTTTACCCGTGATCTCCCCATAGGTGGTCAGCACTTTACCGAAGAACTGATGCGTATTTATGGGTTAGACTACAGCGAAGCCGAACGGGTGAAATGTACAACAGGAATGTCTCCCAATCTTGAAAAGAGCCTGGGCGAAGGTGGCGGGCTCGGTATGAGTGACCGCACAACCTTCGAAAAGCTTGGCGACGAGATCAACCGTTCATTACGCTACTACGTTAAAGAGTCCGGTCAATCGGTATTCACACATTTTGTCCTGACCGGTGGCGGCGCAAGTCTAATTGGCTTGGACAGCTATCTTTCAAACAAATTCAACCTGCCAATCGAATTATACAACCCGTTTAATCAGTTGGACAGCCGCGTGCCGATCGACTCAGTAAATCCATACCAGATGGCACCCGCCATAGGTCTGGCGATCCGAGGGGACCTTTAATGATTACCCAATTTACAATCAACCTCAATAAAGGGGAAGATACCGCAGAACGTGAAGTTCGCTGGCGCAAACGCCGCGAAGTTATCACTATGACGGTTTTGATACTCGCGGTTATAGTTGTCGGCTACATGAACTATATTCAGAATCAGGTATCGCAACAGATTATTTCAACCAAAATGAAGACCAAAGCAGATATTTCCCGACAGCTTGACTCGCTCAAGAAGACCGGTAAAAATATTTCAAAAGAAGACGTTCTTGCCCTTGCTAAACTGGAAAAAGAACGTGTGCTTTGGTCAAAGAAGTTCCTCTCGCTTGGCGAACTTCTTCCGGAAGAAATGGCGATCACTTATCTCGAATTCAAGAATAACACGTTGCTAATGAGATTCATCACGACGATCAAGAAGGATGAAAAAGAATTCGATAAGGTCAAGGGCCTGATCGACATTTTGCGCGCCTCGCCGCTCTTCTTCCGTGATTTCGCTGATATGCGTCTCAAAGAGCAGCATCAAACCGATATCGAAGAACAAACGATACTCTCATTCTCTGTACTCGCTTCTATTGAGCGTGGCACCGAAGGCAGAGAGAAGCGATCCAGAGGCGGAAACCTCGCCAAATCCATGGGCGGCGGTAACTAAGCCGCTATAAGCAAGTAGGAAAATCGACAGATGAAACGTAACCTGGTTCTTCTCCTCCTGCTGGCACTATTTGGCGGCGGCGCATGGGTTTACCATAAATTCGTCTTTGCTGAATATCCCTCGCAAATCAAACAGTTTGATCGCGACATTTCGCTTCTTGACGAGAAGCTGATCAGCGCGCAGATCATTCACAGTCAGATGGACCTGACAGCCAATTTGATCGAAAAGAATTTGGCGCTTTCCAAGTCTGACTCGCTTGCCGAAGATGCATCACTGCCGTTTCTCGAATACATCACCGGAATCTTAAATAATTTCGAGATTAAGTTGATGAAGCTCGAGCCGGCGAAAAAATCAGCTCGTCTCGACTACGTTCGCACACCTTATACTTTGACCTTGGAAGCGACCTTTGAAGAACTCGGCAAATTTATCAATCAGCTTGAAAAATCTGAGCGATTAATTACCGTCGAACAATTCGAGGTTGACAACGCCGTTCGTAAATCCGGCTCGATGGCAGAGAAAGGTAACTACAAAAAGCATGAGATGATCCTCCGCATCTCTACGTTAACCCTCATTAAACAGCGCTAAGGCGAGGAGACACGAACTATGAAGGGGCGCGATAAACTCTTCTTCAACTTGCTTACCTTTCTGTTGGTGGTGGTTATCGGTCTGGTTGGCTACCGCACCAAGGATGTGGATAAACAAATCAAAAAATGGCAGGCGGACATCAAACGACGTCAGGAACGCGGCGTCGAAGATCCTGTCCTCAAAGAGGCGGTTGATCGCCTCGAAAACGACTTGCGGGCACGTCTGGCGGAAGAATTTGTTCTCGAACCAGATCCACTCGACTTGTCGAACGTAATCAAGACCAGGAAATTTCTCGAATCGATCGGGAAGTCCGGGATGGCCGAATCTGATACCCGTATGAGGCTTGCCTGCACAGTTACCGGCCCAAATGGCCCGGCCGCGATTATCACCTATAAGGGTGAGAATCGAGTTCTGGTAGAGGGCGATGCCATAGCTGGATATCGTGTTGAATCGATTGGAGTCAATAGAATAGTATTGGTTCGTTCGGGAGAACGAATCTCGCTAAACACTGAAAAGGCTCCCGACACGAAGGCTCTCGAAGAGAGAATGTATGGACCTGATGGCATGAAAATGCCGACGGTCGAAGTTAAAAAAATCGAAGCCGGTAACTCTTAAACCGCAAATCGTAGGTCGTTGCGATTTGCGTAACGACATATTAGGACTTTCAAAAACAACTCAAGGGTGAGGAACGCTAATGGGCGGAACGCTACAGGGTCCGAAATTATTATCGGCAACACTGGCTATACTCTTTGTCGCGATCCCCTGTATCGCGGCCCAGGAGACCACCCCGTCGGCCGGTCAATCTTCAAACGCTATGACGGAGACCGCCCCAGGGCTTAGGACAGTCGTTAGCATCGACGCGGAAGATGCATATCTTCCGGTTGTCCTTTCTATATTAGCTGCCAAAAGCGGTTTCAATATTGTTACTGGTCCTGGTGTCTCTAAGGAAGAACGGATTTCTATCCACTTGAAGGATACTCCGATCGAGGAAGCTATGAACCTCGTGGTTCGAGCTGCCGGCCTCTCTTACGAAATAGTGGGTAACTCTTTCCTGGTCGCCAAAGCCGCGATGCTGAAAGAACAGGTAGGCCTAAACTCCTACATTCTTAACCTGCAATATGCCGATGCAACCGAAGTAAAGTCGATGCTCGGCAACTTCAGTGCTGAAGTTCAGGTTGACAAGAGTGGAAACAAGTTGATGATTATCACGACACCGAAGATCATCACTGATATCGAACGTGTCGTGAAAAATATCGATCAACCGGCACTTCAGATCACACTCTCCGCCCGGCTCATCGAAGTTGGCGTTGAAGATGAAGAGAAGCTCGGAATCAATTGGTCGAAGCTTTCGACGAAAACAGGCGAATTCATTTATGAAGGTAACGTCCAGCCAGCGTCAAGCACCACTGGTGGCGCACAACTTCAACCGTTCGAGCAGTTCAATGATTTGAATGACATCGGGAACACCATCTGGCGCAGTCAGCCGATCTACGAAATCGCCCTCGATTGGCTCCTGAAGAATAGCCGTGCCGAAGTGTTGACCAACACCAAAGTCACCACGATGAATTCGCGCACAGCGATGATCAAGTTGCAAGACATTATTCCTTACGTTACCAGCGCTGGTGGCGTAGGTGGTCAGGTAACTGTTAAAGAAGCCGAAGTAGGCATCAGCCTTGCGATTACCCCGCAAGTCAACACAGACGGCTTTATCACGGTCAACATCAAGCCTGAAGTCAGTTCGCTCTTTGAATTTATCGGCCCTGACCAGACGATCCCCCGTATCGTTCGCCGGTCAGCAGATTTGACGGTTCGTGTCAAGAATCACCAGTCGATTATCGTTGGTGGTCTGATGGGTATCACGTCAACCAAGTCGATCCACAAGGTTCCCTTCTTCGGTGATATTCCTTTCATCGGCGGCCTCTTCCGTTACACTGTAACGTTAATGAAGAAAACCGATCTTATCATCGAAGTTACCCCGCACATTCTGGTCGATGAGTACACCTATATCGGCAGGTCTGCAGGAATTCAGGATACACAAGAGCGTTACAAGAACGATCTAAACGTTGACTCCGACGCTCCGACCGAATCAGACGGGGATAAAGAGTAAAGGCGTTTTCCACGCCGGAAACGAACCGGCTGAAGATTATGGCACACTTCACGAATCCAAAGATCGGCATTGGCACACTTTTGCTGATCGGTCTACTAAGTTCTTTGGCATACGGTCAGCCGAAAACGGGCAAACCCGGCGAGTCGGCTCCCGGTCAGACCTTAAAACGGTCTCCGATTTCCCCTTCCAGTACTTCAACAGCGCTGGAAGGGGCAATCGACCCTGATAAATATATCATCGGCCCTGGTGACAAACTCGAGTTTGGCATCTGGGGGACAATGGAAAACCATCAGGAAGTGATCGTCGCTCCCGATGGAATGGTCTCGCTTCCAAGTGTTGGCAATCTTAAGGTCACTGGCCTGACTGTTTCAGCCGCTGAGACAAGCGCGAGAGAATTCGCGAAATCTGCCTACCCTCGCGCAAGAATTACGCTTCGCTTGACCGGCGTAAGAGTAATGAAGGCCGGGATAAGCGGTGCGGTGGAAGTTCCGGGTATTTACGAAGTGAGTGCTGTCGATAGGCTCACAAGTTTGATCGAAAAGGCGGGCAGACTTAAGCAGCCTGACCACGACGACCAATTCGATCCGACATCCGAAGCAAACTATAAAGAGATGACCCCCGCCGAACAGCGCCGGTCACGGGAAGAGGCCCGCACTGCCCGCGAAGCAAGACCTGAGGCGTCCCTTAGGAAGATAACGATCACCTCTATCGAGGGCGAAGTTCGCCGCATCGATTTGCAAAGGTATTTCGCGACCGGTGATCCAGAATTCAATCCGATCCTGCACGATGGCGATGCAGTCAAGGTTCCGCTCCTAACTCGCCAAACCGGAGTCATCAATGTCTTCGGTGCTGTCAAAAATCCCGGCGAATTCGAGTTTCTGGATGGTGATAAGCTACTTACCCTAATCGAACTCGCAGGTGGTTTCAGGTCCGACGCCCACGTAGATGATATCCTTATAGTCAGATTTAGTGGCAACGATCCGTCACGGGTCGAGTTGCACGCAAATCTTGGTAGCGCTAGTTCGAACAACCTCGATCTGAAAGCTGATGACCGGATCTTCGTCAGGAAGAAAACCGATTATCGACAGAAATATCAGGTTACGATAAAGGGGGAAGTTAAGTACCCCGGCACTTATTCCATCGAAAATGACAAAACCAAGTTTAGCGATATCATCGCCGAGTGCGGTGGCATCACTGACCGGGCAAACCTATACAGTGCCCGCGTCACAAGGTTGGCGCTGATCGAAGCTGAAGATCCCGAGTACGAACGTTTGAAGGCATTGTCGGTTGCCGACATGACCGAGATGGAGTACGAATATTTTAAGATCCGGTCCCGTGAAGAAGCTCCCCCGGTAGTTGTAAATTTTGAAAAACTGATCCGGCAGGGAGATACTTCCCAAGACATTGTTCTTCAAGACAAAGATGAAATAGACATTCCGACTCTAAGCCCGACCGTAAAAGTCGCTGGTCAGGTCAACAGTCCGGGATTGATTAGATATGTGGAAGGCGAAAAATATTACTATTACATCCAAAAAGCCGGGGGATATTCATGGAACGCCCGGACAGGGATGCAGCGCCTGATAAAGGCGCATAGCGGTACTTGGATGAAACCAACAAAATCGACGCCCATTGAGATCGGCGATACCATATTCGTACCGGAGAAACAGGAAGTTGACTGGTGGGAGCTTGCAAAAGATCTTCTGCTGGTTGCCTCCCAAATAGCAACGGTGCTGATCATGGTTAAATCGCTGTAGCAAAAGCACCTAAAAGATGTCCGTCAGGTAGGGAACTCTTGGCGGAAAAGGTGATAGTAAAGATGGTATGGGCACTAGTAAATCATGAGAGGAACGGAAATGAAGAAGTTTATGGTATTGAGCCTGGCGGTTCTCTGTCTGGTAACGCTCGGCGTGATGGTCGGGTGCGACAGCAAGACTCCACCTCCCGGCGGCGGCGGAGGAGGAACCAGCGAAATTGCGACGATTGAACTACGATCGACGCATACTCTGATTCGTGGCTTCCAAGGCGAGATTCGAACCGAATCGATTACAGCCATCGGTCGCAACTCACAAGGTGTTGCGGTCGAAGGCAAAGTCATCGATTTCGCCATTGTAAATCCGTTAAGCTGGAAGGGTGGCATAGCTAAATTAGCTACCGACACCACTTCCGACGAAAACGGGACAGTTAGAGGAACCTATTCGGTTGAGATTGCACAATCAGGTACCGTTGTAATTGAAGCGCGAGCCGGCTCAGTTACAAAAACCCTTGCGATTGTCATCGAAATCCCGAACGATATTCTTGGTCCGATCATAGTTACCCCCGCGCAACAGTCGCTCGGCGTTCCGCCAAACGCGACTCGTTCTACGCCAATCACGGCCCGAATTGCAGACGTTTCAGGACAAGCCCTTGCTGGTATGCAGGTTCGCTTCCGAGTCGAACCTAACGGGATGGGCGTCATGAACAGCGACACCGGAACAACAGATTTTGGTGGCAGTGTCACCAGAACCTTCACCTCCAATGTGAATCGTTACGGTACGGCGAAAATATTCGCCCAGGTTGGTGACAGCACAGGTTCGACTGAAGTTCAGATAAGACCAGTCGCCGCACCGGCACATGTTTCGATTTCCACAGCTAACCCAACTATCAAAGTTGCGCCCGGCCAAAACGGAATTATTTGGCTCCATGCAACGGTCACCGACTCAAACCATGTCGGCGTCCCCGGAGTCAAGGTTGAGGTAGCAATTCAGTCTGAAGGCGGTAGCGCTACATTTGGAGCTGTAACTGCTTTCGATACGACAGATGCTAATGGGGTCGATTCAACTTACTTCACCTCGCTCGGTCTCTTTGGCCGCATCAGGGTTGTTGTAACGGTTGTCCCGAGCCCCGAAGATGCGCCGATTACCGGTTTCGTCACCTTAAATGTAGAGCGTCTGAACAACGACATCGGATCGTTGACGCTTCGTGCATTCCCAAGTTTCCTTAATCTTCAACCGGACATACTTGGGACTTCTGCAATTCGCGCACAGGTTAGAGACGCCGCAAACAACGGTATTCCCAACGTCCAAGTCACATTTACGACCGATCTGGGGACACTATCCAATATCACCTTGACCGACTCAAGTGGTGTTGCCACTGCTAACTTCGAAAACAACTACGAAGAAGGCATTGCTCATATCCTTGCTTCCATTCCCGGAACAAATTATGAAGCTACAACCCAAATAGTGGTTGAACAATCCAGTGGATTGTCTGGTCAGCTTTCGATTTCAACAGATGTCCCCGAAATCTTCGCTGACGGCGGGTTGACGGTAGCCCGTATTCGTGCGCTGTTGAAGGATGACCAGGGTCAGGCACTTGCCGACCGTCCGTTGGTCTTCACTTCTACACACGGTGCGATCACCTCACCCATCAATACCAATGCCCTCGGTATCGTTGATACAATCTTCACCGATGTCGGGATTCCTTCCTACGATATCAACGGAAACGTCGTACCGGCAAAGATTTACGTCAAGTACGATCCACTTCACTTGATTGACTCTTGTGAAGTGACGATCAGCCCTCGTAATCCCGTATCGTCGATCACGCTGACGACCACGAAGAACTCGTTGGCTGCGGCAAGTGGAGACACTGCCCAGATTCGTGCGACGGCGATCCTTGCCAATGGTGCATTTGCTTCACCAGGAACCCTCATTCAATTTGAGGTCGGTGGTGCAGGTGGAACGATGGATCCACCTGCCGTTCCCGTCGGTGCCAATGGCGTTGCAGAGTCTCGCTATACAGCAGGTAACTTTGTTGGAGTCGCCATCTTACGTGCATTGGTCATCAACGACAACGACTCTGTGATATATAGCAACGAAGTGAACATCACATTGTTGCCCGGCCCCCCGAGTGGTGTTCGGTTGACTGCCTTCCCGACTGAGTTGCTGACAAGCGATCCACAAGCGTTCTCGACAATTACAGCCACAGTAACAGATACTGCGGGGAACGCAGTTGAGATTGGTACTTTGGTTCGATTCACAACGACAATGGGTGATGTGACTGCATCCGCACCAACTGGTGAAAATGGTATCGCACTCGCCAGGTTAACCCCCGGTGTAAGCGCTGGTGTTGCCGAAATCACCGGCACAGTAACTCTCGTCGGCGGTGTCACCGTCAGTGGGATTACGACCGTCACATTTACCGCCGGCAGACCCAACGTGATCCAGATCAGCGCCAATCCTTTGCAGATTGCTGTCAAGGAAACCGGTGGTATCGAGACGACCGCTTTGACCGCAACGGTGCTCGACCCGAACGGCAATCCCATCGGCCGCTCGACTACCGTTGTGTTCCGACTCTTGAATCAGCCCGACCCGCCAATGGGAAGCTCGTTCGCCAACGGTCGTCAGATCGACTCAGCCCGAACGGCAAACGGAACGGCAATGATGTCTCTCAATTCTGGCTTCCAGGTTGGTGGTGTGTTGGTCAAGGCTTACACATGGCGCGATCCTGACACAGTGTGGGCTAATCCCCCAGAAAACACAATTCCCGGACTCTGGCGCCGTGACACAGTCTCGGTCATTCTCTCCACAGTTCAGGTAGTAGCAGGTCCCCCCGCAGCTATCGACATCGACGTCAACGATGATGGCGATGACGCCGGCGGTGGTACGTGGCAGATCCCCGTGTCAGCCCGTGTTTACGACTCTCACCTTAACCCGGTTGCCAACAACATCCCGGTAGGTTTCACTGTCATTCCTGATGACATCGCCACCATCGACCCCGGCTTCACTGGCAACGATATCGGCGGAGGTATAACCAACGGTTTGGCATATACCTGGCTCTACTACCATAGCGTCAAGACATTCGAGCCCTTCACTATCGAAGCTCAGGTGCAGGTCGCCGACGGACAGATTACTGCCCAGAGACAGCACTTGTTGCCGCTGCAAGACGGTACACTGGAACTCAATGTTGACCCGCAAAACTGGATGTACAACCGCGACAGGCCTAACGATGTCAGCCGCACCAGATGCTGGGCTGTCCTTCAGGACGGTCACCAAATCAACATCAACAACGGCCCGATTCTGTTCCGTTCTGACCGCGCCAAGTTCTACTGGCTCAATCAGGTCGGTGGAGTTTACACCGCCTTCTTCCCGAATGTTGTGAAGAAGTACACCGGTGTCAACAACCAGAATCACCGTGAAGACCCAGGTATCGCAACCGTTTACTTGCAAGGTATCATGAACGACTTCTACCTTGATGAGTTCACACTCGAAGTAACCGTCCATATCGAAGCTTCTGTCGAAGGTTACGATGTGGTTGCAGATCCTGCCTTCTTCTTCTGCACCAGGCACTAAGAGTACCTTTACTCTGAACGAAAAGGGTGCGGCGTCGCCCGCGACGCCGCACCCTTTATTCTTTGAGTCTGTCCCATGGGACGCATATCAAAATCTCGCTGCTGCCATTGCCGGCAAATAGCACGGTAAATAAATAAACTGCCGCATAATCGAGCCTTGTAAATCACGTAATGGAAGCCATAAAGCACCTCCCCCCATTCTCCAAACTCGGTGATATCTTAGTCGCCGATGGAGCAATATCACAAGAACAGCTAAAGAAAACCCTTGCTGAACAGCAGTATTCGGGCGAACGATTAGGTTCACTGCTAATCAAACTTGGTTTTACCGTCGAAGAGAATGTCTATCGCGGACTTTCCCGTCAGATGGATATCGAATTCCTCGACAACGACCAGGTTCTCGAAGCGTCTGAAGATGTCGTAAAGATCATCCCCGAAGCCTTTGCCCGCGAAAATACTCTGATCGCCAATCGTCTGGTTGACGGTCAGGTCGTCGTTGCAATGGTCGATCCTGAAGATATTATTTCAATTGATAATCTTCAGAAACTCGCCGGCAAAAAAGTTATCCCTGCTCTCGCAACGCCTTCCGGTATCCGAGCCGCTGTTGAACAGCTTTACGTCCGCATTCGTAAAGCAAGCGACGTAAAAGATGTCATCGGCGACCTGCAGATTTTCGCCGAGTCTGAGTCGGACGAAGAAGGCATGGTCGATATGACCAAAGCCGACACGACCGTCGAAGATGCGCCGATCGTCAAGCTTGTCAATATGATCATCGCCGATGGCCTTAAGGAACGCGCTACCGATATCCATATTGAGTATCAGGATGAGTTCGTGTCGGTTCGTTATCGTATCGACGGTGTACTTCAAGAGGTTATGACCCCGCCTCATTCGTCTCATCCCGGTATTATCTCCCGTATTAAGATCATCTCCCGGTTGAACATCGCTGAAAAGCGTCTTCCGCAGGACGGTCGTTTCTCGATCAAAGCCGCAGACCGCGAGGTTGACGTGCGCGTTTCGATTCTTCCCACTGTGAATGGCGAAAAGATCGTTATGCGACTCCTCGACAAGACCTCCTTCAGCCGCTCCTTGTCTCAGCTCGGTATGGAAGCAGACTTCTTCCGCATCTTCAAGCGCAATATCGTTCAGCCCTACGGCATGGTTATCGTCTCAGGCCCAACCGGTTCCGGAAAATCGACGACGCTTTACGCTTCGCTAAGTGAAATCAAGTCGCCTGACGACAACATCACCACCGTCGAAGACCCGGTTGAGTACCACTCAAGCGGTATCAATCAGGTACAGGTCAAGCCGAAGATCGGACTCACCTTCTCAGCAGCATTAAGATCCATCCTTCGTCAGGACCCTGACAAACTGCTGATCGGTGAAATTCGTGACGGTGAAACCGCCGATATCGCGGTGAAGTTTTCGCTGACCGGTCATATCGTCTTCACCACGCTCCACGCCAATGACGCTCCCTCGACGATCACTCGACTAATCGACATCGGTGTGCCTCCGTTCCTTGTCGGAAGTTGCTTGCTGTTGGTGATGGCGCAACGTCTTGTCCGCAAGATCTGCACCAAGTGCAAGTACGAATATATTCCCGACGAATTCGAGATGACCGCTCTTGCCATGACCGAAGGCGAGAAGGCACGCTGGAAAGACATGAAATTCTATCGCGGTAAAGGCTGCGTCCATTGCCGCAACACAGGTTACTATGATCGTAACGGTATCTTTGAACTTCTCGAAGTCAAAGGCCCGATCAAACGCCTGATTTTCGACAGCGCTAACCAGGAAGAAATCCGCGAAGAAGCCGTCCGGCGAGGTATGGTCTCCCTTCGTGAAGCCGCCTTCCGCAAGATTGCCGCAGGAACGACCACCGTCAGAGAAGTCCTCCGCGTGACGGTCCAAGAATACGATGATTGATCCTAAAGTAGCCGGGTAACAAGGTAAGTCTATGCCCAATTTCCAATACGTAGTCACTGACGCCAAAGGGATAAGACGCGAAGATAAAATCCGCGCCGGAAACCTCGACGCCGCTATGCAGAGCCTCTCGAAAAAAGGCTACAAAGTCGTATCCTTACGCGAGATGCGTGCTAATTTGGGAGATTCGGCGCTCCCCCCCGTCTATGAACAGGTTCAGATCAGTCTTGAGCGAATGAGACAGCACGTTCCCCTGAACGCGCTCGTCTTCTTCACTCGTCAGCTCTCCACCATGTTCTCTGCCGGTTTGACCATCGAAAAGTCAATCGGTAACCTGATGATCGAAGAGAAAAACCCCCGCTTCCGCAAAGTCCTCGCCAAGGTTGCCAACGACCTCAAAAAAGGTATGGCACTTTCCGAAGCACTGGCCCTAAATCCGGGTGTGTTTGACGGCCTCTACGTAGCTCTTGTTCACGCGGGTGAAATTTCCGGTTCACTCCACGTCATTCTCGAAGAACTTTCCGACTACCTTGAGCAGATGGAAGATACACGCCGTAAAGTTATCTCGGCGTTAACCTACCCCGTCATCGTTCTCGTCTTCATGGGTCTGATTGTTGCAGGATTGCTGATCTTCGTCGTTCCCCAGTTTGCCGAAATTTACGCCAAGTTCGGCGCAAGGCTTCCCGGACCTACCCGTGCTCTGGTCGCGGTCTCGCAAGGAATATCACGCAACTTCTTCCCGGTGCTTATTCTCACAATAGTTGCCATCGTTGCTGCCTGGATATCTTCGATGACCGAAAAAGGAGGCATGATTTTCGACACAATCAAACTCCATCTCCCTGTCTTCGGTATGCTGGTTGAGAACTCACTGATGAACAAGTTCGCCAAAACCTTCGGAATCTTGCTTGCCTCTGGTGTACCGGTTCTTGAATCTCTCAATCACGTCCAAAAGGTTGTCGGCAATCGAGTACTGGTTAAAGCACTTGAAACTGCCAAAATGTTGATCAAAGACGGTTTCGCAATATCAGTCGCCATGAAAAAAGTCGATGTATTCCCGCCAACTCTCGTTCAGTTGATCGCCACTGGTGAAGAGACAGGTGAAATGGATAAGTTGCTGGATAAGGCAGCCTACTTCTACGCCAAACAGGTCGACGCTATAGTCAGCAGGTTGACGTCGTTGATCGAACCGATCATGATTATGGTTCTCGGTGGGGTTGTCGTTTCGATTATCGTGACGATTTATCTCCCGATCTTCAAACTCGGAATGGCACTTCAGCGCGGCCTCTAAAGTAGCAATCATGTTTCTGTGGCGAGAGGCACGTTCGCGTGCCTCTCTTCGCTCAGAATTGGGTTGGTCGGCTAAATGGTTGGGACGTCTTCCCCGCAACGCTTGTGTAATTTGACGGTACGATGATTTTTAAACTTCACAATATTTTATGACCCAATACTCACCCCAGTGGCCCGAATATGCGGCGATATTTGGATTGGGATCAATAATTGGCAGTTTCCTCAATGTCGTCATTCACCGTTTGCCAAAGGGGAAGTCGCTCGCTTATCCAGCCTCGCACTGTCCAAATTGTAAGCGACCGGTTAGGCCTTGGGAAAATATCCCGTTACTCAGTTTTATTCTTCTTCGTGGAAAATGTGCCGGCTGCAAATCCCCAATCTCGTGGCGCTATCCGGCCGTTGAGGCAGTCACAGGTGCTCTCTTTGCCCTGATTCTGTGGAAAACAGGTTGGCGCATCGAACTTCCAATCTATCTCTTGATGACTGCTTTGCTGATTGCACTTTCAGCTATCGATATAGCTACAATGCGACTTCCGAATGCGCTTACATTGACAGGCGCGATTGGGGCAATTGTATTGACGTTGGTTTTACGCACCCATTTCTGGCTCGACATGATCCTTGGAGCAGTCGTAGGTTTCGGGTTGCTATACCTGATGGGACTGATCGGCAGTCTCTTGTTTCGCAAAGAGACGCTCGGTTTGGGCGACGTAAAATTGGCCGGTATGATCGGCCTGTTCATCGGCCCTGCATACACTGCAGGCATGTATTTAATCGGTATTTTTCTCGGTGGTCTCGTCGGAGGCGGTCTAATTCTTGCCGGAGGGAAAAAATGGGGTGAAAAAATCCCCTTTGGTCCCTATCTTGCAGCGGGTTCCATCGTCTCACTTGTATGGGGGGAAAAATTATGGCGCTGGTATATAGGTTTGGCATTTCGATAAAATGGCTTGACAAACAGCGTATTTTATCGTAATTTAGTGTACTCATTAATAAGTGACGGTTCCCGTGAGGCTGAGATGATTTCAAACGCCACTAGCTCGGGAAGCCGTTATCGGCTGAAGCCGATACGAAATGTTTAGGAGGTCCAATGCAGATTAAGGCGTGGGGTTTAGGAATTGTTGTATTGCTCGCTATGAGCACAGCGGCTTCGGCTCACCCAAAGGGTTGGTCGCAGTCTGCCAAAATGTCCCGCATAGGTGACAAAGAAGCAGCTAAAATAGTAGGACTCGAAAGTAATGTCCCCTTCAATGGTGAGATTACCTCAGCGATGTCAGATTACACTGATGCTGGGCGACAACCTGGTCGTGACCCTGCTTACGGTGAAGAATTTGTTATTGGATCTACGTGGTATGACTACCAGCATAACGGTTCAATCGGCAAAATGATTGCTCAAGATGCCGATGGAGGCACCCACTTTGTCTGGATGAAGGGCTTCGACGCACAACAGGCTACACGTCACACGGTCTGGAATTTCATGGAAAACGATGAACTTCTTTACGCTCCCGATGACGTACCGGTTGTTGATAACGGCTCGCGCTCAGGCTACTGCTGCCTCGCATTGTTGCCGGCTGACCAGCGAACCATGGTTTTTTACCACGTAATTGGTCCGCCAGATCACCCGGCCGACTACGTTGGCACCGCTCAAGGCTTCGATTTCGATCGTGGCTTTGGTGCCTTTAACTCAAGCTACCCCAGCCCATGGGCAAACACCCAGTTAATCTGGCCCCATGGCACGGTTTCCCGAAATAACGTCACTCACCTTCTCTCGACAGAGAATGGCGACTTCCCCGCTGGAAACGGTCAAAACTGGCAGCGCGTCGCTTACTGGCGCGGAGAACCCGACCGCGGTTTTGAAAACTGGGGCTGGATTGACCCTCCGATCGATATCGATACAGCCGGGACAATTAGCGCGATCGCTTCTGCTTCAGTGACTTCCAACAAAGTTGTATTGGCGACAATTCACAATCGCGTCGGCAGTGATCTTGGTGCTTGGGACGCAGTACCGGGCTACTGGCAAAGAAATAATGACATCCAATACATTGTATCGGAGGACGGTCGTAATTTCGATTTCCAAGGTGGCATGAAATCTCTCACAAAGATTCAGCCTCCCCGTCTGGAACTTGCTGATAACGATCTGAATGAAGCCTATGGCGACACCTTCCGTCCCTACTGTGATGTTGATATTCAGTTTGATCCATGGGGTGATGACAACCTTTACGCCGCCTTCCCAACAGCCGGGTTCTTTGAAGAGCCCTACGAAGACTATGGGCAAGACGGCGACGATGAGCCTGTTGACAAGGTCAGCACTATCTTCGAGAACCCCCCGGGAGCTTCAATTCTCTGGTTCTGGTCAGAGCACGGCGGCCCGGATGGAGCAGATACAATTACCCAGATATTTGACGCCTGGTACCCGAACTGTACCTACACAGGTAATGGCTGGGCTTCACGATGTGGTGCATGGCGTATGAACGCCGACCGTCCCTCGATTGCTTTCAATCCTGAAGATCCCGGCACAATTTATGTTGTTTGGGTGAGCTTCCCGCAGATTATGGTGGAAGTACCTGAGGAAGAAAGAAACCTCGAAGATCCCGCCAGCTTCTACGTTTACCCGGAAGATATGCCGATCAGGGATACTTCCAACACAGGTAAGAAAGCCGCCGAAGTAATGGTCTCAATTTCCACCGACTACGGCATCACCTGGCGTGAACCAATCAACGTTACTGAAACGATCTGGGATGGAGAAGTTGCTCCCGATCCGGGTGAAGGTGCCAGCGAAGCCTATCAATCCGTTGCTTACCTTGCAGATGGATTCCTTCACATCTCCTTCGTTCGCGACACCGACGCTGGTGGTGTCCCTCAAAATGAAGGCGCGGCAACCAATTCTCCTGTCCTTTATCAAAGAATAGCATTGGAAGAGCTGCCGCTGAACGATCCGGTTGAACTTCATGCTGAAGGCTTCACCTTCCATAACTTTCTCGACTTCGGCCCGGTGCTTCCCGAAGCAAGCGTTGTCAGGAATCCCGGAGCACCAACTCCAGGCAATCAAGTAACCGTTACTGCCACTGCAACCGGTGGCGGTGATCACGAGATTGCCAGTGTAACCCTCATCTATCGTGTCAATGGCGAAAACGAACGCGAAGTCGCCATGTCAACGATTGATGGTGACAATTGGGGTGGCGAAATTCCTGCCCAGGCAGCAGGTACCGTTATCTGGTATCGTGTTATGGCAGAAAACGATGTCGGCCTTACCATTGTCGCTCCCCGAACTAACTACTGGTGGGGCTATGTCGTTCGCGCAGACGGCGATCTAACCATCCGCGACATTCAGGAACATCCGAGCGATTGGGCTATCGATTACTCCCTATATCGTGGCTATGAAGTCACCGTTTCCGGTGTAGTAACCACCCCCTCCTCGTTCAACGAAACCTATGGTGCATATGCCATTCAAGACGGTGCGGCCGCTTGGTCAGGTGTCTTCGTCCGTGGCGTTGGTCAGGCACTTTCCGTTGGTGACCAGGTCAATGTCACCGGTACTGTTTTTGAACGCGATATGAATAATTCGGCCAAGTGGGAGTATGAAACCTACATTCAGGCTACAAACGTCGAAGTTGTCGGCCGTGGGCAAGCTCCCAACCCGATGCGACTTCAGGGTGTAGGCGATATGCTCTTCTCCAACGGTGTCGAAGCCCTCGAAGGTTGTCTCGTCGAACTTCGCGCATTCATGGTAGATTCACTCAACAATCCATTCCAACGTCCGGAAAATCGTACCTACTGGCCCATCACCGATGCTGATCAGAGTGCAAACTCTTACTTTACATCCATCGGCTTGACCACGGATGAAATAGTTGCCATGGGCATTCGTGATTTCGCTCGCGGTACCGAAATTGCTACTATGAAAGGTGTTGTTGCTGAAAACTTCGGCCGTTACGCCATTGCGCCGCGTGATAGGGCAGACCTTGGCGCAGTCGGTGTTGGGGATCAAAGTGCTCCCTCGCCTTTCAGGTTTGATCTGAAGCCCGCATATCCGAACCCGTTCAACGGTTTGACAACCCTGAACTTCTCCTTGCCGAAAGCAGCCCACGCAATGCTCGCAGTTTACGACCTGAGCGGACGTGAAGTTGCCCGCGTAGCAGAAGGACGCTTCCAGGCTGGTCAGCATCTCCTGACCATCGACGCCTCCGAACTCGCAACAGGCGTCTATGTCCTCCAGCTTGAATCGAACGGCAGGACAGCAAGCCAGAAGATTGTTCTGGTCAAGTAACCGACCGTCTGAAGGTTAAAATTGAGGCCGCGGTCGCGCCGGTTACGACCGGTGAAGATCGCGGCCTCTCTCTTACTAAAATTGTTCTATGAATAAACCAGTGTTTATCATTATTTTACACAAATTTAATTCCGTAAATAGAGTATCTTCCTAAGCATGCGTTTCATAGACGAAGTCGTAATTTTTGTCAGGTCTGGAAAAGGTGGAGCAGGTTCTTCGAGCTTCTACCGAGCACCGTTCGTCCCCAAGGGTGGTCCCGATGGCGGTGACGGCGGTCGCGGTGGTGATGTCATCTTGATCGCAAGCTCACAATTAACCACCCTGGAAGATTTTACTCTTAATCGTAAAGTTTCAGCAACAGACGGCAACAAAGGCGCTGGAAGTCGAAAAAGCGGTAAGGCAGGCAAGGATCT
The DNA here is from genome assembly GCA_945865405.1 of Caldithrix abyssi DSM 13497. Lineage (GTDB taxonomy): Bacteria > Electryoneota > AABM5-125-24 > Hatepunaeales > Hatepunaeaceae > CAMBDS01. Next base: position 8,217 of record CAMBDS010000020.1, on the reverse strand, counting down.
TATACTTAAAGTTCCCGCCGGAACGATTATCTATAACGATGAGACAGGCGAAATACTTGGCGACCTTGAAAATGACGGTGAAAAGCTGATCGTCGCCAAAGGCGGGCAAGGCGGGCGCGGGAACGTTCACTTTGTCACCTCTACAAACCGAACCCCGCGCAGGATCGACCCCGGTGGGGACGCAATCGAGTTAAAGATCAGGTTCGAGTTGAAGTTGCTTGCCGATGTCGGTCTCGTCGGTAAGCCGAACGCCGGAAAATCGTCGTTGCTCTCAGCACTTTCAGACGCATCGCCGAAGATCGCCGCCTATCCCTTCAGCACCATTGAGCCAGCACTTGGCGTCGTGAAAGTTGGCGAGTATGGCCGCTTTGTCCTTGCGGATATTCCAGGCTTGATCGAAGGAGCCCATACAGGGCGTGGGCTTGGCATCCGCTTCCTCCGTCACATCGAACGAACCCGGTTGATCGTCGTAATGATCGAGACTTCCGAAGAAAATTACACGGAAGTACGCAACCAGTTGTTAAATGAACTGCACAGCTATTCCGAGAGCCTCTCACGACTGCCCAAAATCTTTGTCCGCTCAAAATCCGATGATGAAAAACCAGCGACGAATAAGTCACGCATGAAATTCGACCATGTGATCTCATCTTTAACTGGCGACGGCTTGCCCGAATTCGTTGATATCGTCTCTAAAGCGCTTAACCAACAACATTAAAGTATGCCGGCGAACAAGCCTTTCATCGACATCGATCGCGCCGGAAAAGTAGCCCTGATTGCACTCAGGGCTTCCTCTGGCATCGGAAATAAACGCGCTGTCGAGCTTGTCAACACTTTTGGTTCTCCGCAAGCTGTCCTTGCCGCCCCTGCCGGAGAAATAGCAACGGTTTTGAATGTTCCTCTTGAGGTAGGGAGGAGCGTAGTCAAATCGGGCCGTGCTCAAGAGAGAGCCATCAAGGTTGTCGAGTCCGCCGAAAAAATTGGCGCGAAAATCGTTACGCTTTGGGATGCAGAATATCCTTCGCGCCTGAAACAGATCTTCGATCCACCGGTAATTCTCTATGTCAAAGGCGAGACTTCCCCGCTTTATGATTTCTCAGTTGCCGTTGTCGGGACCCGTGTCCCGACGGAGAATGGCCAGCGAATTGCCTTTCGCATGGGTGTCGAGCTTGCTCAGGCCGGCGTCACGGTTATTAGTGGAATGGCGCTCGGGATAGACTCAGTCGCCCACGAAGGAGCCCTTGCCGGAGGCGGCAGAACCATCGCCGTACTAGGAACAGGTGTCGATGTCGTCTATCCCCCTTCCAACAGGCGGCTTTACGATAAAATTGCGACTCAAGGCGCAATCATGACCGAATACGTTCCAGGCACAGGACCCGAACCCCACAATTTCCCGCCACGCAATCGGATCATCTCCGGGATCAGTCTCGGGTCGGTTATCGTCGAGGCTGGCATCAAGAGCGGAGCTTTAATCACTGCCCATAGCGCGATTGAACAGGGCCGGGAGTTGTTCGCTGTTCCGGGTATGGCTGGTCAGCCTCGCTCGGCGGGAGTCCATCGCCTGATCAAAGACGGTGCGGCGCACATGGTTGAGACTGCCGCAGAGGTGATCGCCCATCTGAAGTCACAATTGGCACCTGTTCTAAACGTCGCCGCATCGCTGGCATTACCGCAAATGCCGGAAAATGAACTTAAGTTATATAAATTGTTGGAATCAGGTTCCAAATTAGTAGATGAGCTCATTCAACAAAGCGCGTCAAATGCCGTCGAAATCAACCGGCTTCTAACTTCGATGCAGTTGAAGGGCTTGATAAAGCGTTATCCCGGAGCGAAGGTGGGAAGAGCCTGATGAAAAGAGTATCTTCGATGAATTGGAGTCGGAATTTGCTTCTTGCCGTGGCAGTCGGGGTATCACTCTGGATCGGTGCGAAAGCATATTTGACGATTGGTGCGATTTTGATGAAGCAAAGTCCACCCTGGTTAATGAAGGAAACAATCAAGCGTTGAAGCCGACCCGGGTAATTCTCCTCGCTGTAATAATTGCCATCGCCGTCTGGTTGGGCTTAAGGCTATTCGCCTCAAGCGGAAGCATTCTCAGCCAGGCTCAAAAGATCGCCGCTGTCATGTCGTTGATCGAAAGTGCTTATGTAAAGCCCCCCGATACAGGCCGCCTGACCGAAGGAGCCATCGAGGGGATGCTGAAGCGCCTCGACCCGCACTCTGTCTATATCCCGTCGTCGGAACAAAAAGAGATCTCCGAGCGAGATCTCGGTGAGTTCCAGGGCATCGGAGTCTCGTTCGTCATTCAAAACGAGCTGATAACCGTCGTCTCCCCGATAGTCGGCTCCCCCTCTGATCGGCTCGGGATCCGTTCCGGTGATCGTATCATCGAAATCGACAGCGTCACCGCCTACGGCATCTCGGAAGATGAAGTCTTCAAGCGCTTGCGTGGCAAGAAAGGTTCCACTGTTCACATCAAGGTCTTGCGTGAAGGCCTCGGCGAACCGATAGACTTCACCATTGTTCGCGATGATATTCCGATCTACTCGGTCTTCACCAGTTTCATGATTGACGACTCGACAGGCTACCTCCTGTTGAATCAGTTCACAGCCACTACATCCTCCGAACTCCAGCAAGCTTTGCGAAAACTGGAAAACGCTGGCATGAAGCGTCTGCTCTTTGATCTGCGCAACAATGGCGGTGGACGATTGAACGAGGCTGTCGTGACAGCCGACATGTTCCTCCCCGCCGGGTACACAATTGTCTCCCGCAAGGGTCGAACCAAAGACGATGATGAAATTTATCGCTCCACCGATCCCGGTACGCACCCGATGTGGGAACTGATCGTTCTTGTCAATGGCGGAAGTGCTTCAGCCTCTGAAATCATTGCCGCCGCTGTGCAGGACCTTGACCGTGGGCTGGTGGTAGGTCAGCAAACCTTCGGCAAAGGCTTGGTGCAGAATACCTACCCGCTGAACGACGGTTCGGTGATTCGCCTCTCGACCGCCCACTGGTACGCTCCGTCGGGCCGACTCGTGCAGATACCCTACGACAAGGGGCGCGAAGACTATTACGCGATCACATATCAGGATCAAAGCAGCACCGCCGCCGAAAAAGATCGCGTTCCATTCAAGACTCTCAGTGGTCGCACTGTTTACGGCACAGTGGGAGTTATGCCCGACTCTACAGTCGAAGACAATCGCATCACTCTGGCGACGGCGCAAATAATCGGATCACAATTGGTATTCGCCTTAAGCTCGAAGCTTGCCAGGGAGTCTAAATACAAGTCCAACGACGACTTCGAAGACTTCAGGCAAAACTATTCGATCACCGATGCCGACCTCCAGCGATTGATTCCGATGGCGAAAGAGAAGGGGCGGGAGTATTCGGCGGATACAATTGGTAAGGACGCCGCCTATCTCAAGTCGCTATTGAAAGCTGAAATCGCCCAATTGATCTGGAATGACCGCGACAAATACTACAAAGTCTTGATTTCCGAAGACTCAGTTGTTAAGACCGCAATCAAGCTCTTTCCTTTGGCACAAATGACGGCGAGCCACTGGCGACGAGGGTGATATTGCTTGACAGCAAAACAAGAGTATCCTATCTTGTTGGAATATCTCTTATCGGCGGGGGAATGTAATGGTTGATCCAGTTGTGAGCGGGGGCATTTTCAACTGGCTGATTCTGATTAGTTTCAGTTTTGGGGTTGCGATTGCCCTTGGTCGATTCTGGGCTCTCGGTCGCGCCAGTATAAACAGGCGAAAATTTATTGTAGAGCTTACCGAAGCCTTGAGTGACAGCGATGTCAACGCAGCGATTGCCGTCTGTGCACGCCGCAGTACCCCGCTCTCCAACATTATCCACGCCGGGTTGCTCCGGGTTGGAAAAGGTATCCGGCACGTTGAACATGCGCTCGCTACCGCAGGCGCAATTGAGATGGGGATGCTCGAGAAAAACCTGATCTGGCTCGTCTCGGTCGTCACCGTCGCCCCCATGCTTGGATTCATCGGAACTGTAATGGGGATTATCGCGATGTTTCAAGGCGTCGCCAGCACTGCCAACCTCTCCCCCGGGGTGATCGCCGGAGGTATTGCCCACGCTCTGCAGTCAACCGTCTTCGGGTTGACAGTCGGGATATTGATGCAACTCGCTCATAGTTTCTGCGTTATCCGTATCGACCGGATTGTCGCAGACATGGAGCAGTCAGCTCAAGAATTTGTCGATATCCTGGTCGAAAAACAAATCGTCTGACCACTTGGTCATTTAAGTCTATCTATTCTTATAACAAACCGCCAGATCGTGACGAGATCAAAGGAATATGAACTCTAAGGGACTTATGAAGCTAATGCCAATTGTATTGGCTGTACTGCTTCTTCTAATCAATAACGTTTTAGCCGAAGTAGACTTCGATCCGATTCGTGACATACCTGTCTCCATCTCGGTCGATCCGACTCCAACTCCTTCGGGAAGCCCCGGCAATCTGGTCGTAGCGATTGCGATGCCGCCCAATACCCACATCACGAACATTGAGAACGGCTTCTTTTTCGTCACTCCCAACGCTGTCGAGGGTATCGATTGGGGCCTCGCTTCGTTCCCAGCTGGTTCAAACTTCGAGGGTGAGACAGTCTATAAAGGCACCCTTGAGGTAGTTCTCTCCTTCAACCTCAAGGCAGGGTTGAAAGACGACACCAAAATCGAATTTAGCGGCATCATCGGCTACCAGACCTGCACTGAGGTCGAGCCTGTCTATTGCTCCCCGCCTGCCGAACGCCCATTTTCCGGCACGATCACCGTCGGAGGCAAGCCGCCACCCGGTCCGCCACTCTCGCTTGAAGAGCGCGCCAAGCGTGCCCTTGAGTCTGGCTCTGCCGCCGCTCTTTTATGGGTCTTCCTCGGTGGTGTCCTTCTCAGCTTCACCCCTTGTGTCTATCCAATCATACCGATCACCATCGCCTTCATTGGCGGCAAGTCTCACGGCAGCAGGTGGAAAGGCTTCACCCTCTCGCTCATGTTTGTTCTCGGTTTGGGTTTGGTCTATTCGATTCTTGGGCTTTTTGCCGCGGTAAGTGGTGGCGTCTTCGGACTAAGCACTCAAAATCCCTTGGTAATCGGATTTGTAGCTATTGTCTTCCTGATTATGGGCAACGGAATGATGGGAGCCTTCGAGCTTAGCCTCCCCTCCTCGATCCAGACGATGCTTCACTCCAAAAAACGTTCCGGCTATGTCGGAGCTTTATTCGTCGGTGCCACAACCGGTCTGGTCGCTGCCCCCTGTGTAGGTCCCGTTCTCGTCGCTCTCCTTAGCTGGGTCGCCACAACCGGCAACATCTTCATCGGGCTGCTCTATCTCTTCATCTTTGCCAGCGGCTTGGGCTTGTTGTTCGTCGTTATCGGCACTCTGGCAGGCGCCTTCACCGCCCTCCCCAAGGCTGGTGGCTGGATGGAGAAAGTGAGCCACTTCTTCGGCTTCGTGCTGATCGCCACTGCCTACTATTTCGCCCGTCCACTGATCCCCACAGACTGGTTCATCCTCGCAGTCGGCTTCGGACTCCTCGCTACAGCAGGAGTCTTCGGTGCCTTCTCTCGTCTTGATGACCACGCCGAGTTTATGGCACGCACCACCAAAGCAATAGCCACGTTCCTCCTGATCGGAGGCGTCTTCTACACTTGGCTTGGGCTCGCAAGGTTACAGCACCTGACCTCCGCCATGACAGGCGGGATGATCTCAACTGCTCCCGTTGCTAACGATTCCACCGCAGCTGTCCATCCCGCGTCTGCTGTCCAATGGCTTCACATAACCCCGGAAGAGGGCCTCGCGCAAGCCAAAGCCTCCGGCAAGCCCCTCATGATCGACTTCTGGGCAGAGTGGTGCGTCGCCTGTAAGGAACTTGACCACAAAACCTTCAGCGACCCCTCCGTCGCCCCGATCATTAACGGCAAGTTTATCGCTGTCAAAGTTGACGGCACCAAGATCACGCCGGAACTGAAAGCGGTCTGGGCGCGTTATGGAGTTAGAGGCCTGCCGACCGTAGCCTTCTTCACGCCCGATGGAGAAGAAATTGAACGCTTCGAAGCCTTCCGCACGGTCGAACAGGTTATGCCGATTCTGGCGAGGGTGCAGGATTTTTAGTCCCTTGGAGTGCTGGATTTCAGCCCGCTCTCATACCGGCGAAAGCCGGTATCCAGTACGACAGACTTCAGTCTGTCACCTTATCAACCGTGATCGAAACACAAATTTCTTAAAATTGCCCGGCGTATCAATTACAAGAAACGGAGTATGAATGTCCAAATTGCAAAAAATCGGCGACGATAGATTCGACGCCGAGGTCGTCCACAACGAATTACTAACCCTCGTCGAGTTCGGTGCCACATGGTGCGGGCCTTGCAAAAAGCTCCACCCCATCATGAAGGAGCTTGCCCACGAGTACGAAGGCAGGGTCAGCGTCTATGAAGTTGACGTCGGCGACAGCCCTCAAACTGCAATGCAGTACGGCGTCACCGGAGTCCCCCAGCTTCTCTTCTTCAAAGAAGGCAAAGTCCGCGAAACCATCGTCGGCTTGTTACCCAAATCGAAAATCGAAGAAAAAATCGAGCGACATTTGGGCTGATTTCTCGGGCTCATACTTTTCCACCCGCAGGGTTGAGAACTATGGTTCCGGGGCATCGCCGAATGTCACTCAAAACGAAAGAGTTAAGTGAAAAAGATCATTTTCGGAATTCTCGGCGTACTTATCGTGACGCTGACGTTCCTCTATCTGAGCCGACCCGCTATCGCCCAGAAAGCAACCGCGACAGGCGCAAACGGAATTAAAGCGGCTGACTTCAACCTGACCGACACGGACGGCAAAAAGGTCAAGCTTTCCGACTACAAAGGCAAGGTTGTCATCCTCGACTTCTGGGCGACCTGGTGTCCGCCTTGTGTCAAGGAAATCCCCCATTTCAACCAACTGAGCAAAACCTACGCCTCGAAGGGGCTGGTAGTGCTTGGCGTCTCGGTCGATCAGGACGGCGCTCCGGCGGTGCTGAAGTTCAAGAAAAAGACCACCGTTGACTACCGCATTGCCATCAGTGACGATGCAACGCACCGTACCTATCAAAGCTATCTCCCAAAGGACGAGCAAGGCGGCATTCCGTTCACATTCGTCATCGACAAGCAAGGCATCATCCGCCAGCATTACGTCGGCTACCGCCCGATGGAAGTTTTCGAGACGGCGATCAAGGATCTCTTGTAACGAATTCAGGAAACTGGCAATGATTGTCTTTAGCAGGCAAAAACGAAAAGGGACGCATCTATTGCGTCCCTTTCTCACTCTGTTCGTATTTGCTCTCTTCGTAGGTCAGTTTGTCTCAAACTGTCACCTCATCATTCCGACGAAAGTCGGAGTCTATTCCGCAAGGCGCGTGTAGCCCGGCCAGCTTTGTTGGGCGGGTCTCTGTAAGGGCGAAGCTTGTCTTCGCCCTTTCCCGCGTAGGGCCGATTTATCGAGCCCATCTCTCAGTACGACAGACTTCAGTCTGTCACCTCAAGTTGTCATCCTGAACGGTCGTAGCCCCGGACTTGATCCGGGGGAAGGATATCTGTTTTTCAATAATCCCCGCGCATGCCAGAGCCGAAGGCCGCGAAGCAATCCAGGTTTGTCGCTACCCCCCGTTTTCCATTCCCGCGACCGGGACAGGACAAGCTTACGCAGTCAAAACAGTTCAGTCAGGTCTTTAGCGTAGCGGTGACCTGACTGCCTAACCAAGCCAATCCCCACTGAGACTTTCTTACGGTAGCGGCCAGCCCGGTATCGCCGCGTCGATCTCCTTCATCACGCGGATCGTCTCAACAATTGCCTTGACGACCTTGCGGTTGTGTTCGCGGTCGTCGGCGCTGAGGACTCTCCCCCGCCGATCCTTCAGCCATTTCTCCAACACCTGATACCCACCGATATGGAAATTCCACGCCTCCGGCGTAACCCCTTTGAAGTATTGAGTTTTGTTGATACTGACCCTCCCCACCGCTTGCGGGGGGGACTAAGGGGGGGTGTATTTGTCTTGGAGGGCGGACATTGCTTCGCGCCGTTACGGTCAGTCCACTCTCTTCGTAGGTCAGTTTGTCTCAAACTGTCACCTCATCATTCCGACGAAAGTCGGAGTCTATTCCGCAAGGCGCGTGTAGCCCGGCCAGCTTTGTTGGGCGGGTCTCTGTAAGGGCGAAGCTTGTCTTCGCCCTTT
>CAMBDS010000019.1 GCA_945865405.1 Caldithrix abyssi DSM 13497 | reverse complement strand
GTCAGGTGCGGTCGTTGTGATTGGGTGAAATCCTAAAGATGGAAGTCGATCATATCTCTCAATTTATCCAGCATATTTCTGCTGGCGGGAGATACAGACCCGAAACAATTCGAGCCTATACTTCCGATCTAAAAGCTTTCGAGGCTCATGTCGTTGCTCGGGGTCGTGATCCGGTAAAGGTAGATTACCGCGACATCCGCGACCATATTTACCAGCTTCACCGGACGGGAAACGGTGCGAGAACTATCAGCCGCAAACTCGCCGCAATCAAGAGTTTTTACCGGCACCTCCAGCGGCAAGGCATTATCGAAGCCAATCCCGCGCGAACAGTCGTTAGACCGAAGGAAAAACGTGCATTACCCGGAGCACTGCCCAAAGAGGGACTTCAACAGATCCTCGACGACCGATCTGATGACGTGTTTCTGGTGATCCGTGACCTTGCGATGGTTGAAATTCTTTATGGATGCGGTTTGCGTATCTCCGAGTTGACAGACTTAAACCGATCCTCGATATCAAGCGATGTTGTCAGGGTTGTCGGCAAGGGTAGCAAAGAACGAATTGTACCACTCCCACAAAAAGCCGCCGAAGCATTGCAAAAATACCTTGATCTAAGATTTGTAAAATCAGGCAAGGTTTCCGATGATGAAGCACTATTCGTCAGCCATTCCGGTAAGAGAATTACGTCAAGAGACGCTCGTCGTCGCGTAGAGAAAGTCATTGGCGGCGTCACGCCCGATAAGCCACATCCGCACCAGTTGCGACACTCATATGCTTCACATTTATTGAACAACGGCGCTTCGCTGCGAGAAGTACAGGAACTTTTGGGCCATTCAAGCCCTACCACCACCCAAATTTATACCCACGTCGAGGTCGAGCGATTGGTTAAAATTTACGAACAGGCTCACCCCCGTGCAAAAGAGAGACAGGATTAGCCATGAAAATCACATTTTCTGCAAGACATTTCGACGCAACCGAGAAACTTAAGGACTTTACGTCTGAGGAACTCAAGCGGCTTAAGAAATATCACGATAATGTCATGAATGTCGAGGTTGTCCTCGAAGAATCCGGTTCCACAAAAGCCGCAGAAATTCGTGTCAAAATTCAGGGGAAATTTATCACATCCAAAGCTGAAGACACTGATTTCTACAAAATGATTCCGAAGGTAGTCGATAAATTAGAGACCCAGATGCGACATTTGAAGGACAAAGCCAACAACCGATAACTTTGGTTTATAACCGTGTGGAGCATCAGTTGATCGAAATTGCCGACCTTGTAAAAGATACTTTTCGCCGTCTCGGCTTAAAGATCATTGCCGGTGATGAAGGGATACATCACACTGTCGGACAACGTGAGTTGAACCGTCCCGGACTCGCGCTTGCAGGTTTCTTCGAGCTTTTTCAATCAGAGCGAATACAAGTCATTGGCAACACGGAATTGCTTTTCCTTAACCAGATGACCGAATCGGCTCGCGAAAAAATACTTGAACGATTGTTCGCCTACCCATTGCCCTGCGTAATACTTACCAATCGCAACACTCCTCCCACACAGTTAACTGAAATCGCCAATCGAAACGCAATTCCTTTGCTATCGACCAGACTCGACACAACCGAGCTAACTTTTCACCTTTCGCACTACCTTACTGACCGCTTTTCTCCCTCTGAGTCAGTGCATGGCACGCTTGTCGATGTTTACGGAACCGGACTGCTCTTCACCGGACGAGCTGGTATCGGCAAAAGCGAAATTGCTCTCGACCTTGTCGAGCGAGGCCATCGGCTTGTCGCTGACGACATTGTCGTCATTACGCGTAAAGCGCCTGGGATCCTTCTTGGTTCCGGCCCCGAAATGCTGCGTCATTTGCTTGAGATCCGTGGTGTCGGAGTCATCGACATCCGCCAGATTTTCGGTGTCAGAGCAATTCGTCTGCAAAAGCGGATAGAGACTGTCGTCGAATTGACCGAGTGGGATGGCAAAGAGGAATACGAGCGAATCGGGCTGGAAACGGTTTATAAAAAAATACTCGGTATCGAAATACCTTCGTTGCGATTGCCAATATATGCCGGTAAGAATGTGACGGTTATCGCTGAGACAATTGCCCTGACCCTTCATCTTAAGGTCTATGGACACAACGCCGCCGAAGAGCTGATGAACCGACAAGCAGTAGCCATGAAGCAGAAGCGAATCATCTCTGATTACCTCAGGTGGGATAATGAGTAGGTTGTCGTTTGCCAAATCCACTATCCACCCCAAATCTGGAAATTGATAGTGCCAAATTCTGAACTCGATAAACTACAAGAACTTCTTGCTGTATCTCGCGGTGACAATCAGGCTGACCTTGTCTTAAAAAACACCAACCTGATCAATGTCTTCACGGGCAAAATCGAGTCGGGTGCTGTCGCCATCCATTCCGGTCGCATTGCGGGAATTGGCGATTACGATGGTAAGCAGGCGATTGACCTCCATGGCGCTTTTTTATCTCCAGGACTCATCGAAGGCCACATCCACATTGAGAGTTCCAAACTCATTCCTTCCCGTTTCGCCGAGTTAGTTGTACCACGCGGTACTACAACGGTCATTGCGGATCCACACGAAATTGCCAACGTACTCGGTATAGATGGCATCAGATTCATGATCCGCGAGTCCCTCGACCTACCCATCGACATCTTTTTCATGCTCCCCTCCTGTGTCCCGGCCACATCGATGGAAACCTCTGGAGCTAACCTTACCGCCACCGACTTAGAGCCTCTCCTGCTTGAAGACCGCGTCATCGGCATAGCTGAGTTAATGAATTTCCCCGGAGCTTTGTTCGGTGATCCAAACGTACTATCAAAAGCTCTTCTCACTGGTGGAACAAAGCCAATCGACGGTCACGCCCCAGGACTCTCCGGCAAAAAACTTGACGCATACATAGCTTCTGGTCCATCGACCGACCACGAATGCAATACTTTGGCAGAAGCAAAAGAGAAGCTCGCACTCGGAATGCGAATTATGATCCGCGAAGGAAGCACAGCCAAAAACATGGACTCTCTCATCGGGGTCGTCGATTCAACTACCGAAAGACGGTGCCTCTTCGTCTCTGATGATCGTCGTCCCGGTGATCTGTTGACTGAGGGGCACATCGATCAAATTCTTCGTCTCGCAGTCCGTAAGGGATTGGATCCAGTTACCGCCATCCGAATGGTTTCCTTAAACATAGCCGAAACTTTTCATCTCTATGACAGGGGCGGTATCAGGCCGGGCTGGAAAGCTGATCTCGTCGCCTTCGATAACCTGATCGAATTTAACGCCACTCATGTCTGGAAGGATGGCACCCTCGTCGCAAAGCAAGGTAAATACCTTCCCGAAAAGAAATTCTACGCTCAGAGCGCCATTAAACCCCTGCTTGTTCCAAAGCTCAGCCACGACATTCTCCAAGTCAAAGATTCCGGCGGCCCAATCCGCGTAATCGGTGTAATCCCGGATAAAATCATCACTGAAGGGCGAGTGCTGACTTTACCATCCAATTGTGGCAATCTTCTTGCAGATCCGGTTCAGGATATCGCCAAGCTTGTCGTCATCGAACGTCATTCCGGTAGCGGACGTGGCGCAGTTGCATTTGTTCAAGGAATGGGGCTCCGCGAAGGGGCAATTGGCTCAACGGTTGTACACGATTCGCACAATATAATCGTTTGCGGTATGGACGACGACTCTATCATCAATGCCATTGAATGGCTTGTTGAGCAGGGTGGAGGGCAGGTAGCAGTAAACGGGAATTCGATTCTGGAAGAGTTACCTCTACCGATTGCAGGCTTAATGAGTGCTGATTCGCCTGAAAAGGTGGCGAATCAAGAAGAGAAGCTAATCCGTTCTGCACATCAATTGGGTAGTCCACTTGGTGATCCGTTCATGGCACTCAGTTTTCTCGCCCTGCCAGTGATACCTGAATTGAAGCTGACCGATTTCGGTCTGGTTGACGTCAATCAGTTCAAGCATGTCCCCTTGTTCATTTAGTGGTCGGATTGTTTGTATATTGATAAGTCTGCTTTATATTATTCGGAAACTCCTGCTTTCTTTTAAAGGCTCACACTACTCGATTGGGAGAAAGATTGTTTAAAGGTTTGATGGCCAGCGTCTCTGGTGTTCGTGGCATAATTGGCGAGGGTATGACCCCCGAAGTAGCCCTCTTATGGGCAAGTGGCTTCGGCTCTTGGCTTCGCGGAAAAAAAGTAGTCCTCTCCCGTGACTCCCGACCCTCCGGTGCAATGTTGGCATATACTGTCAAAGCCGGGTTATTATCTGCTGGTTGTGATGTTGACGATATCGGGATCACCACAACACCCATCGGAGCACTTTCCGTCGTTCGTCGTGGCGCTGGTGGCGGAATCATTATCACTGCGAGTCACAATCCCCAACAATGGAACGCCTTAAAGTTTGTCCGTAGTGACGGACGTATGCTAACTGCAGAGCAATTCCTCGAAGTTGAGCGAATCGTCGTCAATGGCCCACTCAGGTCTGTTTCCTGGGACAAAATCGGCACTGAGGTCAACTGGGATGGGGCAGACCAGATGTACCTGTCAGGAGTACTTGGGCTCGGTCTGCTTGATCTTGACCGTATTCGCCGCAAAAACTTTCGTGTCGCCTTTGACGGAGTCAACGGTGGCGGTAGCTTCATCTACCCCAAACTCCTCGAGGCTTTGGGCTGTCAAGTCACTTCGATCAATGCCGATGGTTCCGGAAATTTCACGCGTCCACCTGAGCCACTTCCGACCAATTTAGGAGACTTAGGTGCAAAAGTCAGTGCTGAGAAGTGCGACATTGGATTCGCTGTTGATCCCGATGGCGACCGACTCGCCGTAGTCGATGAACGTGGTAACCCTATCGGTGAAGAGACAACCCTTGCGCTCGCTATCAAATCCGTTCTGGAGCAACGCCCAGGCCCCGTTGTTGTAAATTGTCTTACGTCTCAGGTCATCGACGATATTGCCGCTCAGTATAGCGTCACATGCTACCGGACCAAAGTCGGTGAAGCCTATGTCTCAGAGAAAATCACCGATGTCCATGCGATTGTCGGTGGGGAAGGCAACGGCGGGGTAATTCTGCCTGAGCTTCACGCTGTGCGCGATGCCGGAGTCGGAATGGCTTTGATCCTGAATTTGCTATCGGGCTCTAAAAAGTCTATTTCCGAGATCACTGCTCAACTTCCCTCTTACTATATGGTCAAAGCCTCCCATCCAGTCGGTGAAAACAACCCTGTCGAACTGGTGGATGCTACGGCATCAAAATTTCCAAATGATTCCTTGACCAGAATTGACGGCGTCCGTATCGGTTATCCAGACGGATGGGTGCAAATGCGTCCATCGAACACAGAGCCAATTCTTCGTGTCTATGCTGAAGCAAAAACGAAGGCTTCGGCAGAGAAAATGGCGCACGACCTAATCAATAAAATCAATGAAGTTGCCGCCACGCTTTAACCTTTTGGGATCTCATGACATTATTTAAAAGTAGCTGTGATATAATTGCATGATAAGCGTCTCCGATATCTTGACAGCCATCGAATCTGGCGCAGACATCCCAACTCTCGCTCCTGTAGTCCGTCGTTTGCTTATGTTTAAGGGTGACGGTAAGGATGATCCCAAGCTATTCCTCGATCTCGTCAGAAATGACCCCGGATTGACTGTGAAGATGATCCGGGCTGCGAACTCTCCCAACGAAGATACTGAAGCAGTTGATAGCATTGAAGCGGCAATCGAACGACTCGGCTTCCAAAATGCTCGAAACCTTGCGCTTACAGTATCGTTTATCGACGATGATCGGCGTGATTCTGCTGACGTTGCAGAGCATCAGCGAATGCAATGGCTCTGGGAGAGATCAATCAGTACCGCAACTGCCGCGGAAAACTTCGCTTCAAAGCTTCACATCGAAAATCTACCCAAGGTCCGGACTACTGGCTTGATGCTCGATATCGGGATATTCTTTCTTCTTTATAACTTCCCGCAATACTACAACACTATTCTCGATCGTTGGCAATCTGAAGGTGGCGACCTCATCGAAATCGAAAATGCTGAGATTGGGGTTGACCATGCAGTTGTAGGTCAACAACTTGCAAAGGAATGGAATCTTGGCATTGAAGTTGAGGAGGCTATTTTTAAGCATAGCCGAAAAAAGTTGAATCTATCCGAACGCTCGAACGGCTCCTACTATTCCTTGGCAAATCTCGCATCTGCCGTTCTTTTCGAAGACAGACACATTACCGGACTCGAAAGGGCTGTTCGATATGCTCATGACCTTCTCGGTTTCGAGCGTGCAAACTTTATCGATGAGCTTCAGCGAATAACCATCATTGCCGATCAGGTTTCGATAAAGATTTCGTTATCCACTGGCCCGGCACTCCCTTACGTCGATCTTCTTAAAGGCATCAACTCAGAGCTTGGTAGAGCGACCCTCACTTCCGAACAGATGATCCGTGCCCTTGAAGTTTCTATGCGTAAGGCCGAGCTCCTTGCCCAAAAGTTGGAGGAGGCGAACCACAAGCTTCGCGATGCAGCCAATCATGACCCTCTGACGCGCATCCATAATCGTCGCTTCTTTGAGGAATTCCTGAATTGGAACTTCAACCGCGCACAACGATACAATACGACTCTCGGCTGTATGATGCTCGACATAGATCATTTTAAGACCATCAATGACACGTATGGCCATCTCACTGGAGATCGAGTCCTTCAAGGTGTCGCCGAGGTTTTGAAAGAAAATCTTCGTAACACTGATATCGTCGCCCGTTATGGCGGGGAAGAGTTTGTCGTCCTTCTTCCCGAAACCAAAACAGATGCTGTTTACACAACCGCTGTAAAGTTAAATCGTGCAGTTAGACAGGTGCAGTTTCCTCTTCCGGAAGGCTCGTTCAGCGTCACGATATCCATCGGCTTCGTATCCTATTCGCCTACCCATATGACAAACGTCAACGCTCCGATGGATGTTGTCCACATGGCAGACGTAAACATGTATTCTGCCAAGGAGGCTGGCCGTGATCGAGTTTGGCCTGATTTACAGGCTGCTAATGGGAACAATCCCCAATAATTTTCGTATATTAATCAGCTTCACATGAACGACAACCCTGTTTAATTCTTTAACCCTTTCAAAATAATGTGAGGATTTTCCATGCGAGACGTGACCCGCATCATTGCTGGTCTTATGATTTTTTCCGTACTTTTAGGGTGCGGGAATGATTCACTGAAATCTAATCCAGACTACAGCCTCCTCCCGCAGAACATCAACATCCCAAAACTCGGCAAGTACGACTACATTTCGACTAAAGACTTGGTCGATAAGCTCAACAATGGTGAAAAGTTACAACTTATCTTCATGCCGGAAATGACGCCGGAGGACCCGGCGGACATCCCCTCACTTCCCGGCATGGTGCCGTTAACACTTGGTGAAGTCTTTAATTACGTAAAAAAGTTGGACAAATCGAAGCCACTCTATTTGATATGCCTCTACGGTGATGATGCTAAAAAAATGTGTACTGAATTGGCTAAAGATGGCTGGAACGGCTTCTACCTTGACGGCGGAAGTTACAGGTTGAAGCAGGATATCAAACAGGGGAAAGTTAGAGTTAATCCCCTTTAGGAGCCTTTTGGAACGAACCCCGATTACCCAGGCATATCGCCCGATCACACTCATTCTGATCGGGCTTACCTGGCTTTTGGCCAATAACGCTCTCGCTTCTGAAAAAGTTTACTGGCTCTTTCTGAAAGACAAAGGAATCTCAGAAACTGGTGCACTTGATAGGGCATTGACGGAAGCCGAGGCGAGTCTGACTGATCGGGCAGGAAGCCGCCGCGCCAAATTGAATCGCTCAAATCTCGTTGATGAGTTCGATATTCCGGTTAACACTGGATATGTTTCCGCTGTTGAAGAGTTTTCCGGCGTCACTATCCGAACTCGGAGTCGCTGGCTAAACGCAATTTCTCTTTCTGCTCCTCCCTCAACAATCGAAGAGTTGGCAAAACTCTCCTTCGTAAAAGGCATTTCACTTGCCCGATTCAGTCGGATTGATAAGCCCTCTGAGCCAGATCTACACTTTCCGGTTGGACTACCCAATCCTCACCGTGACCACAACCTTGACTACGGAACAAGTCTCCGCCAAAACGCTTTCATGAATATTCCCGAACTCCACGACCGAGGCTATCTCGGTGAAGGAGTCCTGGTTGGAGTCTGTGATGCTGGGTTTGACAATCTCGATCACGACTGCTTTGGCGAGCTTCGCATCGAGGCTGCCTGGGATTTCGTTAATAACGACGACAATGTCGCAAATGAAAACGATCAAGGCAACGGTCAGCACGGCACACGTACCCTCTCAGTCATGGCAGGTTTCGACGATGGTCATCTGATTGGAATCTCACCACGTGCAAGCTTTGTTCTGGCAAAAACTGAGAACACAGAGGAGGAAGTTCAGGTCGAAGAGGACTACTGGGTTGCCGCGGTAGAGTGGATGGATTCGCTTGGTGTCGATGTGATCTCTTCATCTCTTGGATATATCGATTGGTATCAATTTGAGGATCTTGATGGTGAAACGGCAATTACAACGATTGCTGCAAATCGAGCTGTCGAAGTAGGAATGGTTGTTGTCAACTCGATGGGAAATTCGGGTCAAAACAACTATCCTGACGACAAGCTTCTTACGCCTGCTGATGGCTTTGATGTCTTTGCGATTGGAGCCCTCAATCGCGACAGCACCCTTGCAGGTTTTTCCTCCGTCGGCCCGACGTATGACGGCCGCATTAAGCCCGACTTTGTCACATTTGGCAGTTCTGTCGTCGTTGCCTCCTCGATCAATGACGATGGTTATGCCGCTGCAGGAGGAACCTCGTTTTCAGCTCCGGCAGTTGCCGGTCTATGCGCTCTGCTGATCGAGGCGTCTCCCTCTCTGACGCCCCTTACCCTGAAGGAACTGCTCCAAAATTCTTCGGACAGAGGTGAATCTCCCGACACTCTTTTTGGTTGGGGGATTCCTAATGCCTTGACTGCCCTCGAAAAAATCGAATTGATTGAAGTTGAATTGCTCATTCCTTTGCATCCCGGCTGGAACACAATTTCGCACAACCTCGTCAATCTGCCTGTTAAGCCATTCCCTGAAACTCTGAGTGAATTAGTCGAAAATGACCACCTCGCCTTTGCCAAAGACGGTCACGGACGATTCTATGCCCCACGATTTCCCTTTAACAACATTCCGTTCTGGAATCCCGAAGAAGGCTATCAGCTTAATCTTGACGAAACAGACACATTAATTTTTAACGGCAACCTCGTAAACTATACGTCCCCAATCGACCTCCGTGCAGGCTGGCAGATTGTCGCTTACTTCCCAAACTTTGAGATGATCGTTGAAGACGCGATGACCAACTTGACCAATCAAAACGTTTTGACCATGGTGAAGGATGAATCTGGAAAATTTTATTATCCGCTCCACAACTTCAGCAACATGAACCCTTTGATTCCGGGTCGCGGCTATCACATCAAACTCTCCGAAGACGCAAATTTAGTTTATCCTCGTGTTCGATTGAATGCTCGTCACCGGGCAACCACAATGTCTCCTACTCATTTTGCGACGCCAATGCCTGACAAATCCGGGATGAGCGTGTTGTTGTTGGCTGGCGAAGGCATCGAATCAGGAGATGAAGTAGCCTTCGTCGATGAAAACGGGTCGCTTGTTGGATCTGGAATCTTTGATGCAGGGAAGTGCGGAATAGCTCTGTGGGGTGGGAAAGTTGCGAAGTCGATGCCGGAACTAATGATTTGGAAGCGCACGACTCAACAAATCGTCACACCCGTTATGGAGTGGGTCGAAGGTGATCGCGGATATCAATCAGACGGAATTTCTGTTTTCAGCGTAAAGATAGATACACCTCAGACAAGCGAACTTTATGTAACGACCTTCCCGACGCCTTTCAATGACAGATTGACAGTCAATATTAACCAACCGGGCGCATCCGTTTATCGCCTGTATGATCTGACCGGAAAATTAGTAACTGAAGGTAAGTTCCAAAGCAATCATAGTAGCGCGTCGATCAATGCTCACGAATTCGGGGCCGGAGTATATCTGTTAAAAGTTATATCTCCAACCGCCAATGCGACGCTTAAGATTGTCTGTTTAAAGTAATCACAGCGGAATGCGAAAAAGTGTTGAAGCATTCCTGAATGTAATTTCTTCAATTTCTTTAATAGTTAGTTGAAGTATCTCTGAGACCTTAGTCGCGGTATTTTTGATGTACGCTGGTTCGTTTCTTGTGCCTCTATACGGAACAGGAGTCAAATATGGAGAGTCCGTTTCGATCATCAGCCTATCAAGCGGGATTACCCGCACAGCCTCCTCCATGTTGCCTTTCTTGTAGGTTACATTTCCCGCAATTGAAGCGTAAAAACCTCGTCCCACAATCTCCTCAACCTGTTCGGCGCTCCCCCCGAAGCAATGAAATACGCCCTTTCCCGGCAGTACATACTCGTCCAATACCTTTATTACCTCGTCGAACGAATTCCGCTGATGGATCACAATCGGCAAGCCCGTCTCTCGCGCCAGCTCGAGCATCTTATGAAAGATCTCGTACTGTGGCTCAGGAAGCGGTTCGGGCCAATAGAAGTCGAGTCCAATTTCGCCAACAGCTACACAGCGTTGATCCGAAAGCATTTCTTTCACTTCAACAATTGACTCAGGTGTTGCCATAGCCGATTCCGCGGGGTGTATTCCTGCCGTAAACCAGAGGTTGTACTTATGAGCTATATCTTTCGCCCGGCTCGAGGTCTCCGCATCAAGCCCAATAGTAACAAGTCTGCCGACTCCAGCCTCTCGCGCCCGAATGACAATCGGATCAACGTCACCTTCGAACGCCTCATCGGTCAGATGTGCGTGAGAATCGAATAACAGGGAATCACCTTGACTCAATTCGCCTCCTCCTTTTGCGCACCATCCAAGATTTCACTCAATTTATCACGCTCAGCATAAATCCCGTTCATAATCTTATCGACGATAACTCGCCACGTATCCGGTGTGTTTGGCAAGTTCCGTTCTTCTTCAAAGCGTATGACCTCGCCGACGCTGATATGAATGTGTTTCCCGATTTTCGGAATCGCCGCACCAATCGGAAGCACCTTCTCTAACCCGCGGTGATACATCGGTACTACAGCCGCACCCGATTCGTAAACTATTCTCCCAATCCCCACTTTCGGTTCGCCAATTTCTCCGGTTCTTGTCCGGGTACCCTCTGGATATATGTGCAGCACTCCATCATTCCTGACGGCGTCGATCAGGCGCTTCACCCCTTCCTGATGAATCCCTTTGCCTCGCTGGAGTGGGATCGATTTTGTCATTCTCATAATCCATGCGACAAACCGGATCTTATAGAAGTTTCGCTCCTCTGGCGCATGGTAGGGCATCCATGCATAGCCCCGCAATGCCTTCGGAAATAGCACTATAGGCCCAAGAAACACATCGTCTAGTAGCGTGACATGATTCGACATCAATATCCAGGGTCTATCAACTTCATTCGCGTTCTTTATTCCAAAAACTGTAACCCGGTTGAATATCCGCATAAAAATATTCACTGACGGAAAAACAACACCTGCGAGGAAAAGGTAAGTTTTGGCTCTAAAATAAAAAGAGGGATTTTCTGGGGGGAAATTCTTGTTGTCCCCGATTGGGCTATTCACTGAAGTACTGTTCAATCCGTGATAGTGATATTTATCCGCCTATATGCGGAAACCATTTTTATAAAAGCATAATAGGCAATCGCCCCCGAAATCAACGCAATAATCGGGTTTAATTGACCTTGAACCAGATAGATCGCCTCAAAACTCTCGTTCGCGTCAAACATAATGAAGTAGGTCAACGTGTTGTTAGCAGCATGCAATATAACAGCCGGAATGATGCTCTTCCACTGCCAAGCCATCCACCCTAAAAATACAGACATTATCAGAATCTGAATCAGCCATGCGATCTGAAAATGTATCAACCCAAAAATCAGTGCCGTCAACATGATTCCTTTGGTGACGTCCGATCTCCTTTCGAACGTTGACTGAATCACTCCTCGAAAGATAGTCTCTTCAACAATCGGAGCCGCCAGACCGATTCCCAGTACTACAAGGAATTTCTCGAGCACAGTTGAAGCGCCT
This sequence comes from Caldithrix abyssi DSM 13497, assembly GCA_945865405.1. GTDB lineage: Bacteria > Electryoneota > AABM5-125-24 > Hatepunaeales > Hatepunaeaceae > CAMBDS01. Next base: position 38,437 of record CAMBDS010000019.1, on the reverse strand, counting down.
AATTCAAGGCGATATGATTCAGCTGTTTCAGCTGGCATAGGGATCACCAAGCCTACCAACCGATCTAATCCGTCAAGTAGAACTGAGCCCGAAACAGCGAACAGTATGAAGTAGGGTACAACTTGCAGCGGAACCAAATTCCATCGACAGAGTTCTCTTATCGGTAGTCTGCGGAATCGTAAATAACCGACAACTCCAATCAACAACATCGATTCGGTAACAAACGCTTTCGCCTTGCCGACATGATCTTGAATTGCTGGCCCAATCCAAACCAGTGCTACCAGCATGATCCAAAATAGAAACAGGATATCGACGCCATCGATCTCTCTTCGCTTTTTATCCGGAAATTCCAATCTCGATCCTCACGGTGTAACTAAGGCGAGGTAATAATAACTCCTTCCAGAGACAATGTCAAGCGTTTAAAGCTTGTCAGAAGGCATTATCAGGTTGCGCTCTACAATACTATTGCTTACATTAAGATTATCCTTAACCAAACCGTAAGAGATGCAACAGCGTATCACAAATGAAACCGAAGAGCCATTAAATCCCGATGCCGATCTTATTGATAAGTGTCAGCAAGGTGATGAAAAGGCATTTCAGGAACTCGTAGAGCGTTACCGAACCCGGGTCGCCAGCATCGCCTATCAGGTGCTCGGTAACTATGAGGATGCGCGCGACGTTGCCCAGGAAGTGTTTATCAAACTCTACCGGGGCATAGGCGGTTTTGATCCTCACAAGAAGTTCTTCACCTGGCTCTATCGACTCACTGTCAACGCTTCTATCGACTATCTTCGAGCCAAGAAGCGACGCTCCTACGAAAACTCACTCGACGAGCATCCCGACCTCTTTTTGGGCATCCCAAGTCCGGAGTCAGAGATTGCTTCTCAAGAGTTCGAACGTCAGGAGTTGCGCCAGCTGTTTATCGATTTGGCTGAAAAGCTGAATCCCAAACAACGGGCGGCGTTTGTACTCTGTGATCTGCAAGGTTTTACTGCAGATGAGGTCGCGGAGATTTTGGAATGTCCGAAGGTGACCCTGAGGTGGTATCTACACGAGGCGCGTAAGCGTATTCGCACCGCAATCGCCAAGAACCATCCGGAATACTGGAGAGGAAAACTGAAATGATGAACTGTGGACGCGTTCGCTGGTATCTACATAATTACAGTCCCAAAGAGCTTGCAGCACCCCCAAGTGCCGCTGTTGTTGAACATCTGGCAGGCTGTCCCGGTTGCGACAGGATGCACGGACTTTTTCTTTCCCTTAGCAAGGATTTGGTCAAGGGAGCCTCACCCGAGCTTCTGAACACTTTTCCTTTGAAATTGGATCTAAAAAGCCCCCGCAAGTTCACATCGGGTAATTCCACTTCTTTGCTAAGAAAACTCGATTGGTGGTTGATGCCAGAGAAAACCTTGAAATGGAGTTTCACTGTCATCCTTGCTCTGGTAGTGGGAAATATAACATTCAATCAAGATGCCGAGATTCCCGATAAGGAGCGAGGTTTTCCCAATAGCCTTATCATTTCGCATGGTAATATTGTCGTGACGCGTGATGCCGAGAAAGGCCTCCATCTTTCCGGTGGCTCAAATAAAACAGATTCCAATCCACAAACTTCTGATAAAGATCTCGACTTCAAAGGTACCATCTGATTTGCTACGCTTGAGAATACATACTACATCTTACGCACACGCTATTGCATTGCTTCTTTTACCGGTCTTTTGTGGTTGTTCCGAAGAAGCCTCAATCCCGATTCAGTTCGAACGGGGCATCCAGCAAGCTATCTCCAAGTCGCGTTCGGCGGTCGTAACTATTGAGGTTGCGTCCAGCGACTCAAGTTATTCTGCTGGTAATATTGTCTCTCGAGGCACTGGTGTCGTCATCAGCAAGGACGGCACTATCGCCACAACCTGCGAGTATATCTCGCAAGGCAACCATTACGTAGCCATGTTTCAAGACGGCTGTGCATCCGTGGCAACACTTGTCGGATCTGATCGCGAAACAAACATTGCTATTTTGACAACCGGTAACCATCAATGCGGTTGTTACCCGATAGACGTCGTCAGTACTGATAAAATCTCTGCCGGTACCATTGGCATTTTCGTCAACAATTCATCCGTCAGCAAGGGCATCTCCGCCGGAATGGGTATCATGGCTGAAAGCTGGCTCGGCGGTGACGACTATTGGAGCACCCCGCTCTACATTGCCCAGACGGGGGACATCCTGACTATGGAAGGCGCACCTGTCGTCTCTATCGATGGCCGCCTCATCGGAATCTGTGACGCTATTGTAGAATCGCATCACGGATCCTGGACGGTGATCCCCACCGCGACTATTCTGAAAATTGCTGATGAATTGAAAAAGAATGGTGGGATCAAACGAAGCTGGATCGGCGTCAGTTGCTCCTATGAAGAATCGGAACAAAACACTGCTTCCGGCGTTAAACCTCATATCAGGATTAATCAGGTTGTTGCAGGTAGCCCTGCCGAAAAAGCAGGCATAAAAGTCGGCGACTTTATCGCTAAACTGGATCAAAAACCGATAGGCGCACTCGACCCACTTCGACAGAACATCACCAGTCTAAGCAACGGCTCCAAGCTTAACCTTGAGATCGTCAGATCGTCCGGGAATGTCGAAGCCGTAGATTTGACAACAGTCCAGTTGCCCGACGACCCGACCCGCCAACGCCTATGCACTACTCGCTCTCTCTAATTACTTTGGCAATTTAACAATTTATCCAATTAATCCGCACGGGTTAGCTCGCACTGAGGATCCTGAAATGAAACCAGTTCGTTATCTATCTTTAATTGTGTCGATCGTTCTCCTTGCTGGTTGCGCAACGACCAATGGACCATCCGTAGGAAACAACCCGCAATTTGCTTTTCAGGTCGAAAGCACCACAATTACTCGTGGACTTGCACTCGACGTCTGGGTTGATGGTAACACCGCTTACGTTGCTGATGACCAGTACGGCATCACTGTATGGGATGTTACCGATCTGAAACACCCCGTGCTGATAGATTCGATTCTGACCCCTGAGCGAGTCAAAGAGATCGCCTATTCGCCAGAGGCTGGGCTCGTCATCGCGATGTTACCAGGTTTCATTACCGCCTATGATCGCACTACCAAGGCACTCCAAATTCAGCACGGTAACGGAATTTCGAATGCTTTTCGTTACAAAGTCATCCCCCCGGATACGCTTCTTCTGATCGAAGTCGAGCCAGATAACGACGGTTGCCAGTTCCTCTTTTCCTACAAAGATCCGCTGAGCAACCCTCAATGGACTTCCGACCTCCACTCATTCTATGCGCCGGTGTATGGTACGCTGACTTCACTTGAACTCGACTCAAATTACGTATATTTCGCTCACGGTCAGCACGGCATCACAATCTTGAAGTACGACTACATGACGATAGGCCCCGGCTTTGCTCCTACAGTCACCGGGCGCATCAACACTCCCGGATTGGCTCAAGACCTCGTCATTAGTCGTGACCGAAACCACGTTTTCGTTGCCGACAATCAGTCCGGTTTGCAGGTCGTCGATATCTCGGACAAAACACGCCCCCGTATCGTCGGTAACAGTTTGCCACCAAACGTCAACGATGCCGTCCGGGTTCGTGCTTACGGCGACACCGCAATTTTTATAGAACAGTTCCGCGGCATTTACGCAGTTGATTGCTCCAATCCAGCTTCGCCGCACTATTTCGGAACTTACGCCAGCAACGACCCGCAAGGGTTATTCATTCGGGAGTCTGACAAGACTATTTTTCTAACTGATTTGGACCAGGGGCTTATCATCTTAAAGTTCCGGGTAAATCTGTAGTGAATTCCCATTAAGGAGTCTATCTGTATGTTCAAGCAACATCCCAATCCGTTCGTAATCGCCCTGATGGTAGTATTGTTACCTCTCGCTCTTCTCGCTTCACCAATCAGTGAAGGCGTTAACGTTTTTGGCGTTCCAGCCGCCTCGTCTGGTTCGGCAAGACTTCTCGCTGAAACAGATTCGTACATTGATGTCGAATGGACCTGGTCTCAGTTCTCTTCTACCACAATCAGCACCCCCTCCGGTGCGTTCCATAAGCTTTCGCTCGAACTCGATATCCCCGTCAGTCGTCAGGCTTTGGGTGAGCCGCAGCTTCCCATCGAAGTTGAGATGCTCCGCTTCCCTCGCGGCTCATACGGAACGGTCGAGGTCTTAAACTGCGAGTGGGTTACCTTTGAGGACGTCCGCCCGTACCCCGTCCAGTTCCCGACTCGCGACGGTGACGAGACGCCACCATTTGCCTACGACGCTGCCGCATATACCTCCGTCGAGACAATTCCCCCCGAAATGTCCGGTGTCACCACACCGAAAGGGTGGGGAGGACTTGAGGTTGGTTCGCTATGGGCGTCGCCTTTCCGTTATACTCCCGCAATAGGTCAGCTCGACGTTGCAACATCGATCACAGTTCGCGTTTGGTTCCATCGGGACGACCAATTTCACGCTCTCGCATCCGCTTCACCTTCACCTTGGCTGACAAAGGCACAACGAGCCGGTCTTCTCAATCCGCCACTTGACCCTCCCGCTGTTGATGATTTCGATGAGCCAGAGCCTGTCCGCCTTCTCGTCGTCACGCGACAAGCCGCGCTCCAGACAGCTCAACCACTTATCGACCTGCACAAAAATACTGGATTGAAGACCGAGATCTGGGTTCTTAATGGCAACGTCGCAGATGTCGATATCAAGGATCGCATCCGGGACATGTATGCCGATGGTCTCCAGCAAGTCCTTTTCATCGGTGATGGAGATGAAGCTACTCCCGATATTCCCATGCACTTCTGGGACGACGATTATCCCGGCGTACAATTCGATCCGCCAGACGCCGCCGGAAGCGACAGCTGGTACACCTGCCTCGATGGCGCAGATCGCGATGGCTATACCGACCATCTTCCCGACATCTCTCTTGGTCGTCTGGTTTACAGTAATAACAACGCCCTGAACCAGCTTGCAGTCCAAATCCAGAAAACGACTGACTACATCGCCTGGCAATTTCAGGATCAGGATTCTGATTGGCTCCGTCGTGGAATTCTAATAGGCCACAAGCAAAACGATCCGAACCACGACTACATCCCCTGCAAACGGACGATAGCCACGCGCAACTATCCATTTGAACATCCGGTTTGGGATACTCTTTTTGGCAACGCTCAAGGTTCCAACAATGCCAGAATGCTTGAGCTTGTCAATGAAGGCCTTGGCGTCTTTAATTATCGTGGGCATGGAAGCGAGACCATAATGGCAGACTGGAATCATGCCGAGGATATTAACGCTGCCAGAGTGGCTGAGATGAATAACCGCCAACACCCCTTTATCCTGATTTCTTCCGCCTGTTTGACTGGTGACATTTATGAATACACAGGTAACGGTGGTCAATGCTTGATGGAATCATTCCAAAAGCACGCTGGCGGTGGTTCACTTGCTACCAATGGTTGCACCATTACAACCTTTACCCTTGGTAATTCCTATTGCGATATCGCCATTTTTGATGCTTTCTACGATGATGGCATCTTCAACATCGGCTATGCAGCAAACGCAGCAACAGTCTCTACAGTCCTCTACTTTGACGCCAACGCTCCAAATAACTGGCGCGGCATCGGTTACGTCAATATGCGCGCCTATCTCTGGCTCGGTGATGCGGCAATCGATTTACGATATGCCAACCCGGCGAGACTTACAATAGATGCCCCAGGTCTTGTTCCCGATGGCGCACAGCAGCTGGAAATTAGCGTTACTTCTGAAGGTGAACCATTCGAAGGTGCTACCATCACCGCTCGCACCCTCGACGATCAGGTTTACGCAATAGCCTTTACTGATGAACAAGGTAACGCGACTCTCTTCTTTGACGCTCCACTTGAGCGTCAGCAAGCCCTGACCATCAACGCCTCACATCATGAAGCCAAGCCCGCCTCTCAACCGGTTCTTGTCGCCAACGGCATGGGCGTCGTCGAAGGAACCGTAGTCAAAGCATCCAGCAATGAGGCCGTCGCCGGGGCATCTGTCGATCTCGTTCGTTTTCATGTTGTCGCTGTAACTGACGAGAATGGCGCTTTCCGCATCGAAGGCATACCATCTGGCGAATACGACTTTGTTGCTTCGGTCAGGGGAATGATTGCCCAGACAATTGAGGTCAACGTAGTCGAAAACATGATCGCGAATGCCGCTTTCGAATTGACCCAATCTCGTATGGTTATCGATATAGATACCGTTAGTGCCGGGCTGGAAGTCAACTCTGAGATTGACTTGGTAGTCGGTTATTCCAATGAAGGCGATGCGCCCCTCGAATGGACTGTCGAGTTTCAACCCTCAGTTCGTCAGGAACCTTTTGCTCAAATCATGGAATTCTTGCCCGGTTGGGATAATGGTGACGAACGAATCTATGGTGCTGTCTTCACAGGCGATAAATTCTATGTTGCCGGTGGTAACAACGCTCAGGACCCAAACTATATCTACGTCTTCAACCGCGAAGGCCTCGAAATTCGCGAGGAGCGATTCGAACAATCCTCTGCGAGCAGTGGCTTCCGTGACCTTGATTGGGACGGTCAATACCTTTACGGTGCCGCAACCGATGAAATCAAGGTCATGACCCTCGACGGCGATGTAGTCGAAACTATAATGAGCCCCTACGATCCAAGTCGTGCCTTGGCGGTCGATCCAGAGGGGAATATCTGGGTTGGCAATAACAGGTCCAATGTCGTCAAGATCAATCGTGATGGAGACATTCTTGCCAGTATCCCTGTCAATTTCTTTGTCATGGGTCTCGCCTGGTATCCCGATCAAAAGGACGGCAACACGCTTCTGATGTGGGGGAGAGCTGGCGTAACCGGTGTCGAACTTTATGCTGCTAATCCCGTCACAGGCAGAACAACCCTGATTCAGGACTTTCCTGAAAATGAGGGTGAAAGCGCCATCGAGGGCCTTTCGGTAACTAACGAATACGATGCCCGCGATTGGATGATGATTGGCATGGTGGGTGATGACGCCACCCGGACATTGAAACTCTCCCAACTCGATCCCCGAAGCGATTGGCTTGCTTTGGATCCTCTCTTCGGTAGTCTTGACCCGAATGAAGAAGGCGAGATTAATTTCAAATTCAGTGCTCATAATTATCGCCCCGAGACCATCCTGACCGGTAACATATTGATCTCGACCAATAATCAGGATGAAGTTATTGCGCTCCCTATAGAGGTGAGTGTTTCGCCCAGCGCAGTTGAGCCAACTACTTCGACTCCAATACCTTCATCATTCGCCCTGGCGCGAGTTTACCCCAATCCCTTCAACGCCATGCTGAAAGTGGAGGTATCTCTTCCCGAATCGGGCTTGCTTGATATCGGAATTTACGACCTTCAAGGTCGCCTTGTCAGCGGCTCGCATTCATCCTATTTCGAAGCTGGCAACCACACCCTCGCCTTGAACGGCGAAGGTCTTGCTAACGGACTCTACATCATCCGTGCCGCTTCCAGAGGAAAAACCGCCATTGCCAAGGCCGCGCTACTGAAGTAGTCAGTCAGCGCCAATCTTCAAAAAGAGTTTATAATCCCGAATCATGGGATTTCAAAGATTAATCAGGGGACTTAAATGAGTTCTATATTAAGCTTGGCATTGTTCACAATGCTGACCTTGGCAGTTACTTCTGTTCAGGCTGTTGATCGCGCACTTCGAGAAACAGGAATCACCGGACAATCGAATGCGCCTATTAGGGACGATTTCAATGGTGAAGACGAAATTTACACATTGAAGCACCATGGACCAATACCGGAATTCTTCCAGACCCTCCCCAATGAGTACGGTGATGACTTGTATAATGTTCGCTTCAATTCACCAATCGAACCATTTTACATCGTCGGTGTCTATCTGGCACTCTTCGATTTAAATATTTTCGACGAAGACAACGAACGAAAAGCTGGCCCTGCAGGCACCCCAGCAGTCAAAATTTCCGTTTGGGATTCTGGCGACCAGGACGACTCAACCGGTTTTCCAACCGACCGTATTGCCGCTCGTGACTTTCCGTATATCAGTGCACAGCGTGATACCTTGAAGCTTAGCAAAGCAAGCTCGGTAACATGGAATTTTCTCGATTTACGTCCGCTAAACATCCATTTTCAGGATCGACTGCCGTTTCATATTGCCGTATCCTCGATTTCAGATCAGCCAACCGACACCGTTGCACTGTTCACTGATAATGGAGTTGGACAGAATAGCACTGACTACAGCGGCTTTTGGAATAGTCAGGATTCGATCTGGGTAAAGTGGAGATATACCCCCGGAATACGGCGTGGCTTGAATTTCTTCTTAATGGTTGTCATTTCTGATACGCCTAACGATTCCACGAACTTTCCCCCAATTTCAGTCAAAATGGACGAGGTTCAGCCAAACTCAATCCTTCTTGACCCGGCTTACCCCAATCCATTTAACAACCGTACTTCACTCCGGTTTTCCATCCCGGATGCCAGTCCCTACCGTGTCCAACTCTTTGACCAGATGGGGCGGCAGGTTCAATTGCTCGGTGAAGGAGTCGGTGGTTCAGGTGTGCTGGCTCTCGATGCTGCCTCGCTCAGTTCAGGCACATATTTCGTGATAATGACGACTTCAAAAGGTGTCCTTACCCAACCAATTCATCTGGTTCGATAGCGCATCCCAGACGAAGTAATTAAGAAGCCAACCCAATCAAGGTTGGCTTCTTAATTATTGATCCATCTGAACAAGTCCCGCTACAGCAACTTCTCTACCACTCTGTTACAAATTGCACATAACGGTTGCCCCTCAAACGCCAATTTTGTATATTTTGGGCTTATTGGATCAGAGAATAGTCCCGTTATTTCACGACCGAAATTCACAAATTGCAGCAAAGGTTGATCTTTATGACGCAACGACGAGTCATCATTATGGGAGCCGCAGGGCGCGATTTCCATAATTTCAATACATTCTTTCGTGGCAGAACTGATGTAAAAATCATCGCTTTTACCGCCGCTCAGATCCCCGACATCGACGGCAGGGTCTATCCAGCCGCACTCTGCGGTGAAGGCTACCCCAACGGCATACCGATTGTTGCAGAAGAAGAACTCGCCGATCTCATTGTCCGGGAAAAGGTGAATGATGTCGTATTTGCATATAGCGATATATCGTACCCCAATTTGATGAACAAATCGGCCCTCGTCATGGCCGCCGGAGCAAACTTCATGATGCTCGGGCCCGACGACACAATGATCCCCTCAAAAAAGCCAGTCGTTGCTGTCACTGCAGTCCGTACGGGTTGCGGCAAGAGCCAGACCACTCGCCGTGTTGCCGATATCCTGCGAAGTGCTGGCAAGCGTGTCGTTGTGATCCGTCACCCGATGCCTTATGGCGATCTCGTCAAACAGCGTGTTCAGCGATTTGCCTCAATCGAGGAGATGGCTGCCCAAAACTGCACCATCGAAGAGATGGAAGAGTACGAGCACCACATTGTCAGCGGCTCGGTAGTCTTTGCCGGAGTCGATTACCAGGCTATTCTCGAACAGGCCGAGAAACAGGCTGATGTCATCCTTTGGGACGGAGGCAACAACGACTTTCCCTTTTTCAAGCCCGATTTACACATTACCGTCGTCGATCCGCTTCGTCCCGGTCACGAAGTCGGTTACTTCCCCGGCGAAGTCAACCTCCGTCGCGCCAACGCAATCATCATTAACAAAATAGAGAGTGCCCACCCCGAAGATGTCGATGAAGTCCGTCAGAACATCCGTCTCGCAAATCCATCCGCTATGGTAATTGATGCTGCTTCACCCGTTAGTGTCGATTTCCCCGAGCGACTCAGCGGAATGCGAGCCCTTGTTGTCGAAGATGGCCCCACCCTTACACACGGCGAGATGAACTTCGGCGCAGGAATCGTAGCCGCTCAAAAGTTCGGCTGTGCCGATCTTGTTGACCCGCGACCCTTCCTCCAAGGCAAGCTTGTCGAGACCTTCGAAAAATATCCTGACATCGGCGTTCTATTGCCTGCAATGGGTTACAGCCCTCAACAGGTCAAGGACCTCGAAGACACAATCAACTCTTCCGATGCCGACGTAGTCGTAATTGGCACTCCGATCGACCTTCGCCGCATCATTGATATTCGCAAGCCGACCGTCCGTGTAACCTATGAGCTTCAAGAAATTGGCAGGCCCAATCTGACTGATGCTCTCGCCAAACTACTTCGCTAAATACTGACATGGGATTGAATAAATCCCACTGTGCGGTTGTTGCGCTCGGCGGGAACGCGATTTCACCGACAGACGAACACGGCTCAATAGCCAACCAGTTTCTCCACACCCGTGAAAGCATGGGTGCGATTGTAACTCTTGTAAAAAGGAATTACAACCTTGCAATCACTCACGGTAATGGCCCACAGGTTGGCACGGCCATGCGTCGGGTTGAGCTGTCGCGCGGTGTTTTGCCTACGGTTCCATTGGGCGTGCTCGTCGCCGACACTCAAGGTTCGATGGGCTACATGATCGAGCAGTCGCTTATGAACCGGTTGGATAAAGAGAAGATCGACCGCCCGGTGATAACCATCGTCACTCAGATATTGGTCGATGAGAACGACCCTGCTCTTAAGATCCCGACCAAGTTCATTGGCGAAGTCTATTCTCATGAAGAAGCTTTAAAATTTATGCTTCAAGAGAATTGGACTATGAGACCCTATAACAGTCTCGATCGTTGGCGGAGGGTTGTTGGTTCACCGATGCCCCTTGGCATTGTCAACAGCAAAACTATTCGGGAGCATGTCCAATCAGGTGTGATAGTTCTTGCCGCAGGTGGCGGAGGTATCCCCGTTTATCGCGATCCCGACAAAGGCCTTGAAGGGGTCGATGCCGTTATTGACAAGGATCGCGCTGCGGCAATTCTCGGGCACGACATCGATGCCGACGAACTGATTATCCTGACTGATGCCGACGCAGTCTATCTCGATTTTGGTAAACCTACTCAACGACGAGTCCCCAGATTACGAATTGCTGAGGCGCAAAAGTACCTCGAAGAAGACCAGTTCCCAGAAGGCAGCATGGGGCCCAAAGTCGATGCCGCTATCTCTTTCGTTCGAGGCGGTGGCAGTCGCGCCGTAATCTGTGGATTGTTTTCCATTGAAGCGGCTTTGGATGGACTTGCCGGCACCGAAATAGTTCCTTGAATCTTTTGGAGGGCAGGTTTCAACCCGCCCTCGCGTAGGATAAGCGTCTCGCTTGTCAATTCTGTCCGCCCGTCTTAATCTAATTTCAACTATTTACGATCTAGTTCTATGAAAATTCACGAGTATCAGGGTAAGCAAGTCCTTCGAAGCTTCGGAGTCACCACTCCCGAAGGTTTCCCCGCTTTTACTGTCGAAGAGGCCGTCGAAGCCGCCCGTAAATTAGGCGGTAGCGTCTGGGTCGTAAAAGCACAAATCCACGCAGGCGGTCGCGGAAAGGGTGGAGGTGTTAAAGTTGCCAAAAGTGAAGCAGAAGTACGTACCTTCGCTCAGCAGATGCTCGGTATGACCCTCGTCACCCACCAGACAGGTCCCGAAGGCAGAATCGTCAAACGCTTGTTGATTGAGCAGGGAATAGACATCGCCCGTGAACTCTATGTAGGTGTTGTTCTTGATCGTGAGTCCCGCGCCGACGTCTTCATGGTCTCTACAGAAGGCGGTATGGAGATCGAAAAAGTTGCCGAAGAAACACCCGAAAAAATTTGCAAGGTCGTCGTCGATCCCGGCGTAGGCTTACGATCCTATCAATTGCGAGCTATGACCAAAGCCCTTGGGCTCACTGGCGACCAAGCCAAAAGCGGATCCGCCTTTTTAATCGCCCTTTACAAGGCTTACAAAGCCACTGACTCGTCCCTTGCAGAGATCAATCCTCTTGTAGTTACCGGTAGTGGTCAGGTCATCGCCCTCGACGCCAAAATGAACTTCGATGATAACGCTTCCTATAGGCACGCTGATCTGATGGAGTTGCGCGATTTTGACGAAGAAGAGGCTGCCGAGATCAAAGCCTCAGAGTTCGGCTTGAACTACATCAAGCTTTCCGGAAACGTCGGTTGCATGGTTAATGGCGCAGGTCTCGCAATGGCAACGATGGATATCATCAAGCTTGCCGGCGGTGAGCCTGCCAACTTCCTCGACGTTGGGGGTGGTGCTTCTGCCAAATCAGTCAAAGCAGGTTTCGAAATCATTTTAAGCGATTCCAATGTCAAGGCTGTCTGGATCAACATTTTCGGTGGCATCGTCCGGTGTGACCGTGTCGCCCAAGGTGTCATCGACGCCCTAAGTGAGCTTAAGGTCACCGTACCAGTCGTCGTCCGTCTTGCCGGTACCAACGCCGAATTAGCCGCAACAATGTTGCGCGAATCGCCCCTGAAATTCATTGTTGCCGACAACTTCGAAGATGGCGCATATAAAGTCGTTCAGGCTGTAGCGGCTGCTTAAGATTACTGAAGTAACAACCCCCAATAGAAATTTTCAATGAGCATCTTAATCAACAAACAGAGCCGCGTCGTCGTACAAGGCTTCACTGGCAGTGAGGGAACCTTCCACGCCGAACAAATGATCGCCTACGGCACCAAAGTCATCGGCGGTGTCACACCCGGCAAAGGTGGAACTACTCACCTCAACCTGCCTGTCTTCGACTCAGTAGCCGAAGCAGTCGAGAAGGAGGGAGCCAACGTTTCCATCATCTTTGTCCCACCGCCATTTGCCGCCGAAGCCATTATGGAAGCCGCAGATGTAGGCGTCGCGCTCGCTATCTGCATCACTGAGGGCATCCCGACCCGCGACATGGTTGAGGTTAACCTCTTTCTGAAAAGCCGCAATACTCGCTTGATCGGCCCAAACTGCCCCGGAGTAATTTCCCCCGGCAAAGCAAAGGTCGGTATAATGCCCGCCTTTATACACAAAGAAGGTTCAATTGGCGTGATTTCACGCTCTGGCACTCTGACCTATGAAACAGTTGGGCAATTAACCGGTGTCGGTCTCGGTCAATCGACTTGCATCGGCATTGGCGGGGATCCGATTATCGGCAGTAGCTTTATCGACCTGCTCGGATTATTCCAAAATGATCCCGAAACTGAAGGCGTCGTTATGATCGGTGAAATAGGCGGTGCCGCAGAGGAAAAGGCGGCAGACTTTATTAAAGAGCACGTCACCAAACCAGTCGTTGCCTTTATTGCTGGACAGACTGCTCCTCCAGGCCGAAGAATGGGACATGCTGGCGCGATCATTGCAGGTGGTAAAGGGACCGCTGCCGAAAAATTCGCTGCGTTACGAGCCGCCGGAGCATATATTGCCGAAAGTCCCGCCGCTATCGGTGCGACCATGAAGAAGGCACTCTCTAATTAAGCTCTCGGTCCGAATCAAATAGAATTATGGCAGTCTCAGGTCGTTAAATAATATTACCAATCCGTGAGACTATAATGCCAGAAATGGCAATTGCGCCGCCACTCAATAAGGTGGTGCGGGAAGATTCAGAAGAGCGGAGTGCCGATATTCTCCGCGAAGCTAATGAGCTTAATCAGATCGTCATCACGATCTATCGACACCTCTGCAAAGGTTGTGAGATTTGTGCCGAAGTCTGTCCCAAAGACGTTCTTCGCATGAAAACAGCGACTGATCGCTGGGAAGGAAGTATCGTCGATATCGTCGATATCGAAGCCTGCAACGCCTGCATGCTATGTGAATACCAATGTCCAGACTTTGCAATTGAAGTTCAAAGTGCTTTGAAGGACTCGAAAGCTAAGGAGAAGAAAGCAGTTGCCTAATTCCACCTTAAAACGCCGAGTCAAATTCTGGACTGGTAACGAAACTATCGCTGAGGCTGCCCTCGTCGCAGGATGCCGCTTCTTCGCAGGTTATCCAATCACTCCCTCATCCGAAATCGCCCACGTCCTCTCTCAACGCCTGCCAATGGTTGGTGGTAAATTCCTTCAAATGGAAGACGAGATCGCTGCTATGGGAGCTATCATTGGCGCATCTTTGACCGGTGATAAAGTCATGACCGCTACAAGCGGCCCCGGCTTCTCCCTGAAACAGGAAAACATCGGCTTCGCGGCAATGATCGAGGCTCCCTGCGTTGTTGTCAATGTCATGCGTGGAGGTCCCTCAACTGGTTTGCCGACCGCACTTGGACAATCCGACATCATGCAGGCTCGCTGGGGAACACACGGCGACCGTCCTGTTATTGCCCTCGTTCCGGCATACCTCGATGAAGTTTATACAGAAACTATCCGCGCTTTCAATCTGGCAGAAAAATACCGCACACCGGTCTTTATCTTGATTGATGAAGTCATTGGCCACCTCTCCGAAAGAGTCGATCTCCCCTTCGACGACGAAATAGAAATCATCAACCGCACTCGTCCTTCAGTTCCTCCCGAAGACTTCAAGCCTTTCGACACTACTTGGGGTGATGTACCACCAATGGCTGACTACTTTAGTGGTTATCGCTTCCATATGACAGGTCTAAACCACGACTCAGGTGGGTTCCCGACGACCGACCCTGCGCTATGCCAAAGTGAAAACGAGCGCTTAATGCGCAAGGTAGACGCAAATCTTTATGACATCATTCGCTTCGAACAAACTTCTATCGACGATGTGGAAATTCTCGTAATCGCCTTCGGATCTTCCGCCCGTGCCGCAGCCGTCGCGATTGCCGATGCACGTAGCAAAGGCATCAAGGCCGGAATGTTTAGACCACTCACGCTATGGCCCTTCCCCGAAAAGGAAGTCCGCGAGCTCGCTGGAAGAGTTAAAGGGATTATTGTTCCTGAGGCAAATCTCGGCCAGTTGTTCTACGAAATTGACCGGCTGGTCGCTGGCAAATGCCCGATAAAGCGCATCAACAAGGTCGGCGGCGTTCCAATTTACCCCGGGGAAATCCTCGCCCAAATTGAGGTTTTTTAATCATGCCATTAAAATACGAAAAATACCTTAGGGTCAATAAGGTCCCGAACATGTGGTGTCCGGGATGCGGAATTGGGATCATACTCAAGGCAATGTTGCGTTCGATAGAAACATTGGAGTGGGACAAAAACGAAATCGCTATGATCTCAGGTATCGGTTGCACATCTCGTACTCCAGGTTATGTTGACGCCAATACTCTCCATACCACGCATGGTCGAGCCCTCACTTTCGCCACAGGTATCAAAATGGCTCGACCCGATAAGCACGTCGTAGTCATCTCAGGTGACGGTGATTCATCTGCGATTGGAGGTAACCACCTTATTCATTCCTGCCGCCGAAATATCGATATGACCTTGATCATAGTAAATAACAACATCTACGGTATGACTGGAGGCCAATTTTCTCCCACCACACCAATCGGTTCAAGAGCAGCCACCGCCCCCTGGGGTTCCATCGACCCACCTTTCGATCTCGGAATGCTCTGTAAAGCTGCTGGTGCAACTTACGTGGCACGTGGTCATGTCGGCGCAGCCGCTCCTCTCGAACGACTTATTCGTGGTGGTATGAAGCACAAAGGATTCTCGGTGATCGAAGTAATGTCTAATTGCCATACACAATTCGGTCGTCGCAATCGACTTTCGGATCCCGTCCAACTAATTGACCACATTGCCGCAAAGACCATCAACGTTCGTGAAGCCGCCAAACTTTCTCCGGAAGAGTTGAAAGAAAAAATTATTGTAGGTCTTCTTCACGAAGAACAGCGCGAAGAGTATTGCGACGCCTATGCCAGGGTGATCGCCAAAGCCTCCGCGTCAATTATCAACTGAGCTAATCTATGACTGGCCACTTTGAAGCCCGTTTTGCAGCCGTGGGCGGGCAGGGAATTCTACTTGCAGGCGATATTCTCGCCGAAGCCGCAATCAATTTCGAGAATCTATACGCCCTCGACAGTCCCACATACACTGCCCAGGTTCGCGGTGGGCCGACCAAGGTGGACGTAATCATTGACAAGTCGAGAATCCTCTTTCCACGAACGACAGCAATAGACTTTATGTTATGCCTTGCCCAGAGATCGTGGGATAAGTTCGGGTACGACTTGAAGCCCGGTTGCATACTTTTGATCGACCCCTTTCTCGTACAACAGGTCGATGAAGTCAACAACAAGGTCTATCGAATGCCCATCATCGAGATCACAAAAAACGAGATGAAGAAGATGGTTTACACCAGCGCAGTCGCTTTAGGGGCTATGATCGGATTGACCGAAGCTTTGAATGTTGACTCGGTTTTGAAAGCGTTGATGAAAAAAGCCCCAAAAGGCACCGAAGAGCAAAATCAAAAAGCCTTCTCAGTTGGTTACGATGCCGCAAAGGTGTTGCTGAAGAGTTGACCTACCCCCCCCTCGTGTGCGTATATTTAGAGACCGGAGCTTTCGCGGCAACCCCGTGACTTCGGTCTCTCTTTTTAACAAATTACACCATATTCACGTTGCCAAAAAGCAGCGCAATCAAAATTGGAGAATACACCTTGGAACGAACACTAATGATCATTAAGCCTGATGGCGTTCAAAAGAAGTTGATCGGCGAAGTCCTTCGCCGCGTTGAGTCTGCCGGTTTACAGATCAAATCACTCCGCTTGCTTCAACTCGACCGTGCCACAGCCAGCCGCTTCTACTCAGTTCACAAAGAACGCCCTTTCTTTAACAGTCTTGTCGAATACATGACCTCCGGCCCGGTTGTGGTTGTTGCACTCGAAGCGCCCAATGGCGTCACAAAACTGCGCACTCTGATCGGCGCGACCGACCCTGACAAAGCAGATGAAGGAACCATTCGCAGACTCTATGCCGAAAGCATCGAGCAAAATGTAGTTCATGGTTCCGATTCTCCAGAAAACGGCGCCATCGAGACATCTTTCTTTTTCAATACAAACGAGATGTCTTTGTCAAATTCATTACAGGAATGACCAAATGAAAGATGAATTGTTGGAAATGCTTGTCGGCAAAAGTGGTCCATCGGCGAATACCCTGGACCACGACAAGTTGGTCGTGGTTGGTGCAGGAACTATGGGGCAGCGTATCTCCCACGCCGCCGCCACCAAAGGGATGGATGTCCTGCTCGTTGATGTAAGTCAGGATGCACTTGACGCTGCATCGAACAATATCAAAGAGACGCTCGATCACGAAATTGAAAAATGGGCACTAACTACCTCAGAGCAAAAAGCCCTTCTCTCGAAAATTAAATTCACTACCGATTTTAATCAGATCGCAAATCAAATCTACATTATCGAAGCTATCCCCGAATCGATCGAGTTAAAGCAAAATCTCTTCCGCGAACTTGAAAATCACACCATTTCCGAAGCCATTCTCATCACAAACACCTCGACTCTCTCTATAACAGAACTCGCCTCAGCAACACGTTGCCCCGATAAAGTCATCGGCATGCACTTTCTGAACCCTGTCCCCAAGGTCAGTGTTGTCGAAATCGTCCGCGGAGTACACACTTCCGATGAAACCTATCACAAAGCTCTCGCCTTAGCCTCCAAACTTGACCGAAGCGCCATCGAAGTATTCGAATCGCCCGGTTACGTTACGACTCGGGTAATCATGCCAATGGTCAACGAAGCCGTTCAGGTACTTATGGAAGGCGTCGCTTCAGCGGAAGATATTGATATCGCCATCCGTCTCGGGTATGAAATGAACAACGGACCTCTCGCAATGGCAGACAAAATCGGCCTCGACACAGTATTGGTTTGGCTCGACACACTTTTTCACGATCTTGGTGACACCAAGTATCGCCCCTGCCCGCTGATCCGAATGATGGTTCGGGCAGGTTTTCTCGGCGTGAAGTCTGGTCAGGGCTTTTTCCGCTACGACGATGATGGGGAGATGATACCCGGTTCTGGTCTGACCTCGACAGCTCTTGATCGCTTCCGTACCGTCCGCAAACAAAGCTGAATCCAATTTCTTGGAGGGCGGGATTTCAGCCCGCCCTAACATTCTGCAGGCGGACGCCCTCGTCTGCCTGCAAAATTTCAATCAGCAAGATCGAAAAAAAGGGGTCATGCTGAACGAAGTGAAGCATCTCTGTTTGAATTCTTTATGACCAGTTACCAAATATTGGACTCTCATGTCCACCCATATCTGTAGGCAGAAGCCCTCATCTGCTCACTAAATGCTACTCTGTCTCCTCAGACAAATTATTGGAGTCACTACGTTACGACACTGTTCCAGCTTGATCGCGCGGATCTCCCTTTTCACCCAAAAGGTGACCCCGCTTTTCGTTTTAGTCTCGATTTGCCTCACGCTTGTCGCTTGTAAGGTTGAAATGGGTGGGGAAGGAGGCTGGGGCAAAAAGAAAAAAGATCCTCCTCCTGCCCCCGCACCCGTCAAAGTAGAAGTCGTCACCAATGGTGACATCTCTGCACACCTCCGCTTCCATGCTGTACTTCGACCCGAAAAAGAGATCCAGATATTTTCTCGCACAATCGGCATCGTTACTGACAGATTTGTTGAGGAGGGTGACCGAGTCGCTGAGGGACAAACTCTCATCAAGCTTGATGAGACCGAACAGAAACTAACTCTGTCCCGCGCTTTACTAAATTATGAAAACCAGATCGCCGAAGCTGCCCGCGCCGAAACGCTCTTTGCTCAAGGGATGCTTCCCGATGACGACATCAGGCAGGTTCGCTTGTCCCGAATAGAAGCCGAGATTACTCTCGATCAGGCGAAACTTGCCTTCGGCTATCTCAACATTCAGGCTCCATTTTCAGGCATTATCACCCGACGCGCAGTCGATGTTGGTGATCGTGTCGATCAATCGCGTCCACTTTTCACAATGGTTGACCGCAAAAGTCTTTACGCCGATGGTTGGGTCAGCGAATCTGAGCTTCTCAACCTTCATATCGGTGATAAGGCTCTAGTAAGCTCGCAAAGTGACACTAACGTTACCAGCTCAGCCAAACTGCTTCGTATCGCAAAAATCGTCGATCCAACCTACGGAAAAGTAAAAGTATCCTTCCTAATCGAAGGTGACCAGATCGCCTTCAAGCCGGGCCAATTCGTTGAACTCCAATTGACCCTTGAAACCCACAGCAACATCGTCGTTGTTCTCAAACGGGCACTCCTCTTCGAGGCAGGTGAACCCGTCGTTTACGTCGTCAGAGATTCACTCGCCTTCCACCAGCCAATTAAGACCGGTATCGGCGAGGGCGGTCGTATTGAAATTCTCTCCGGCTTGACTATCGGCGACCTCGTCGTCGTCGAAGGACACACTACTTTGCGCGATAGTGCCAAAGTCCGAATTCAGAACCCCGGTCACTAATCCGTCATGGATTTAAGCGATTTCAGGCGCTCGCCCTATTTCTTTCCGATAAAGCGTCCCGTTTTAGCAACCCTTGTCGTCGTTACTCTGGTAGTATTTGGGCTACTCTCGCTTAGGCTTCTGCCGGTCAACATGATGCCCGAGATCGCCTACCCTTCGATCACTGTCCGCACCGAATATCCCGGTGCAGCCCCCGAAGAAGTCGAGCAGATCGTCACCTATCCGCTTGAACAGTCCCTCGGCATTCTCCGCAACCTGGTCGAGATCAGCTCCTCGTCACGCGCCGGTTTCTCCGACATTCAACTCGAGTTCGGCTGGGACACAGATATGAATCGCGCTACTCAGGAGGTCCGAGAAATGCTCGACCTCGTCTTCCTTCCAGAAGAAGTCAAGCCCCCCTTAATCCTTCGTTACGATCCCACCCTCGATCCTCTGATGCGCATAGGCCTCACCTCCGATTCCTTAAAACCACGTGAACTCCGACTGTTTGCCGAACGAGCAATCAAGACTGAACTCGAAAAACTCAACGGCGTTGCGGCAGTAAAGGTCAAGGGAGGTGAAGAGTCCGAGATTCGTGTCGAAGTCGATGCAGCAGCCCTCGATCTTTACAACTTGACACTCGACCGTATTTCGACGAGAATCGCCTCGGAAAACATTAATGTGGCAGGGGGAGGCTTCAGGACGGGCAGGCGGAATATATTCTCCGCACCATCGCTGAATTCAAGTCAATCGAAGAAATCGCCCTCATCGCCATCGATATCCGCGACGCTCAGATTATCCGGCTGAAAGACGTCGCCACAGTCTCGCTCGCCTCCAAAGAAATCACCACACTCACCCGATCCGGTGGCAAACCATCGGTCGAACTCGAACTCTTCCGTGAGTCCGACGCCAATCCTGTAAACGTTTCGGATGCCGTGATGCAAAGGATTTTTGGCGATAAGGACGAAGAAGATGAGGGAGAGGAAGGCGGCTTTCGACACGGCCCCAAGTCGCTGCAGGATCTCCTCACTTCTCACATCCCCGTCGAAATCCTCTCCGATCAGGCTGAGTTCCTCCGCCAGGCTATTGACGAGGTCAAATCTGCCGCCGTCTGGGGTGGTTTCCTTGCGGTTTTGGTGCTATACCTATTCCTCGGCAACCTGATCGACACTCTGATCGTCGCCATTGTAATACCTATTTCGCTCGTCGCCGCCTTTGCCGCAATGAATTACTGGAATGTCACACTCAACGTGATGAGTCTCGGCGGTTTGGCGCTCGGCATAGGCATGATGGTCGATAACTCCATCGTTGTCGTCGAGTCAATCTTTCGGCGTAGGGAGGAGGGTGACAACATCACTGAGGCCGCCGTAAACGGCACTCGCATCGTTGGCGGAGCTGTCATCGCCTCGACAACCACAACTGTCGTCGTCTTTTTCCCGGTCGTCTTTGTAACTGGTGTCGCTGGCCAAATCTTCAACGATCTCTCGATGACAGTCATCATTGCCATCATGGCGTCTATGATGATCGCCCTTTTTTACGTCCCTATGCTGATCGTTAAGCTTCGCTCAGATCTCAAGTCTCAAGTCACTACCGACTCACCAGTCGATCCTCGCATCTGGTTTGTTCAAGCTATTTCCCAATTCAAAACGAGTCTCCGTTACTTCCAGAGCCTTAAGCTATCCACCCGCATCGTCTTTGCTCTGATTTGGTTTCCCTATATTTCAATCCGGCTTCTTCTCGAGTTGCTCGCCGCCGCAATCGGTTATTGCGCAACTTTCCTCCTTCGAGGTGGCCAATGGATGGCTCGCAAGCCCGGTTCCTCAGTTTACCGCAAAATTTCGATAGTTTCAGGTGCTTTTGTCGGTGGTTTTAACTCCGGTTTCAACCGTTTTGGAGCACTTTATTCTTCATTTCTGAAGACCCACCTCAAACGCCCTTTGCTTATTATTGTTATTGCAATAGTCGCATCTGTCGTAATCACGATCATATTTCTTCCCGGTCTCGGTAGTGAGCTGATACCAGAGGTCAGTCAGGGTATTTTTGATGCCCGCTTCTCGTTGCCAATCGGCACATCACTCGATGCAACCGATAGAATAGTCAGGTCAGTTGAAGAGAAAATCAAAGGTCATCCCGAAGTCATCGGCATCTCCAGCCGCGTCGGTAGCGACCCAACCGACGCCAACGCTCTCGAAGAAGGCACCCATACCGGCACAATGACCGTCCGTCTCAAATCAGGCAAAAACTTGCCTGCTCGTGAAACCGAAGTCATTCAAGAGATACGCCAGATTGTCGCCGACACTCCTTCGCTGAAGTTAATCGTCACCCATCCGACCCTCTTCACCTTCAAGCAACCCGTCGAGATCATCATCAAAGGTGATGACCTGAATCAGCTGAAACAAACCGTTACCGATATAGAACGAGCGTTGACTCACGTTTCTAACCTCTCCGATATCGAAACCTCAGTTAAGCCCGGCAACCCCGAAATCACTATCCAGTTCAATCGTGAACGTCTTGCGCTTCTTAATACCTCTCAACGCTCCATCGCCGAGGTCATCAAGTCGTCCGTCCTCGGAACCGTTGCCTCAAAATTCCAGCAGGTCGAGCACCACATCGATATCCGCGTTAACCTCCAGGAGTCCGACCGTAAAAGCGTTGAAGAGATCGCCGCCCTTATTATCAACCCCGGCGACCCCATCCCGCTTCGGCTCTCTGAGGTCGCCACTCTCCGCCTCTTGGAAGGTCCCGCTGAGATTCGCCACACCGACGGAGTTCGTTCAGCCGTCATTACCGCCGGGATCAGCGGCCTCGATCTCGGCCACGTCACCGAAAGTATTGACGCCTCGATTTCAACCTTGGCTATTCCTCCTGAGTTGTCTATCGAGCTTGGCGGCCAGCATCGCGAAATGGAGGAGTCCTTAACCAGCCTCTACTGGGCGCTACTGCTTGCAGTTTTCCTTGTCTATGTCGCAATGGCATCACAATTCGAGTCCTTCGCTCATCCGCTCCTTATTCTTTTCACCATCCCTTTCGCCGTCGTCGGAGTCATCCCCGTGCTCTGGCTATTTAACATCCCCTTGTCGATCATGGTCTTCCTCGGCCTGATTATCCTCGTCGGCGTCGTCGTTGACAATTCCATCGTTCTGATCGACTATGCTGTCCAACTTCGTCGCGACGGCATGGCACTGACCGAAGCTCTTGCTACCGCCGCTGAGGTCCGACTTCGCCCGATCTTTATGACCACTTTAACGACAGTACTTGGACTCTTCCCGATGGTCGTCGGCTTGGGAGAGGGAGCCGAGATGCGCCGCCCGATGGCGATCACCGTCATGGCAGGCCTTCTGCTTGGCACAATCGTCACTCTCGTCCTGATCCCTCTGATCTATCGCCTCGTCGCCAAAGACAGGCCCACCCCGTGAACTCCCCCCCCGAAGACTACCCAGGCCTGCACCGAGGCCCCGCCGCTTTCGCCATCAAACGTCCCGTAACGATGGGGATGATCTTTCTCTCCCTGATGGTCGTCGGTGCCGCAGCACTTCAGCTCGTCCCCCTGCAACTTCTTCCCGAAGGCTTAAACCCTCCTTTTCTCGGTGTCTGGGTAGTCTATCCTAATGTCAGCCCCGCTGAAAACATGGAGCGCATCGCCACCCCCATCGAAGACATCCTCTCGACGATCAAGGGCGTCAAAGAGATCAACTCCCGCTCCAACAATTCCGGAGCCGGTATCTGGATCGAATTCGATCAGGCGACCGATATGGATGTCGCCTACCTCTCGGTGCGTGACAAACTGACTCGCGTTCGCCCTGAGCTTCCGGCCGATCTGCGCTACCTTTCGATCCGCCGTTACAACGAAGGGGATGAACCCGTCCTCTATTTCGGCGTCACAATTCACGGTAACTACGACGACCCGGTTCGCCTCGTTCAAGACGAAATTGTCAAACGCCTCGAGCGAATCGACGGTGTCGCAGCCGTCGAAATGTGGGGAGGAGATGCAAAAATTATTTTGATCGACCTCTCGCTCGAACGACTAAAAGCCCACAACGTTCAGGTCGGCGCACTGGTCACAGAACTCCGCAATTCCAACTTCATGCTCTCGGCTGGCGTGATCGAAGACGCTGACCAACGCCTGATCCTTAAGGTCAATGCCCGGCTGACCGACTTGGAGCAACTCAGCGAACTCCCTCTATCTGGAGGAACGCTTAAACTCAGCGACATCGCAACCATCAGCTATGCATCGCCGCCAACAACCTGGATTCAGCGGATAGGCGGCAAATCGGCGATCCAGTTGGGTGTTATGAAAGAGTCCGAGGCGAACACCGTCGAGCTGACCCGCAAGTTGAACGAGGAGTTGAATCTACTTCGCAACGATCCCCGATTTGTCGGGCTCGAATTCGACGTCCTCTTCGATCAAGGCAAGTACATCATGGAAGCCCTCCGCAACCTCGTCGAATCGGGCCTCTGGGGCGGCTTCTTTGCAATGATCGTACTCTATTACTTTCTTCGACGTATCCGCATGACCCTCTTCGTCACTCTGTCCATTCCGATTTGCCTCCTGGCGACAATCATCTACATCTACTTCATCGGCTGGTCGCTCGACCTTGTCACCTTGACCGGGCTGATGATCTGTGTCGGTATGGTTGTCGATAACGCAATCGTCGTCGTCGAAAATATCCACGTCGAAAAACAGCACGGAGCACCCAACCTCCTCGCCGCAATCAAAGGCACTTCCGGAGTCGCCCTCGCCATCACTATGGCGACCGGAACGACCGTTGTCGTCTTTGTCCCGATCATGTTAATGTCTGGCGACCGCATGTTCTCGTTCTACATGCTTCATATCGGCATGCCGCTCATCCTTGCTCTCGTTGCCAGCCTCTTTGTCGCCCTTTTTTTCATCCCTTTGGCTGTCCAAAGGTTTGCTCTCGAAGGCAGCCCCGTCGAGCCGCCATTATTGCTGAAATTCGAGATTGCCGTTGAGAAAATGGTGCGCTGGACCTTGCAAAGACGTACAGATGCCCTATTGATTCTGCTCCTTGCCCTCGGTTCCATCGCCTTCCCAATATCCAAAGTCGTCTCCACAGATCAGGAAGAAGGGGATATAGGCGACTTCAGTCTCCGCTTTGCATTTCCAGCATATTACACTCTCGCCGAAATCGACAGCACAATGCGCGGGATCGAGACATTCTTCTCCACAAACCAGGAAAAGTATGATATCAAAACCGTTGTCACCGGTTTTCGTCGTGGCTACGGAAGGATGCGTGTATTCCTGAACGAACAACCCGCAAATATTTGGATAACAGACCTTTACAAAGGTTTAGTCAAAATCACTGGACTAAGAACTGACACCCGTCTGGATCGCAAAGAGATTATAAAAAAGGTGAAGGACAGCTTGCAAGTTCCTGCCGGCGTCGAGATGTTCACCGGCTGGAATAGGGGAGCGGGGGAGGAGGATGTCGAGTATGTCACTATATTTGGTGAAGATACTCAGATGTTAATGGCCATTGTGGATGACGTAAGTTTGCGCCTGAACGATATACCCGGCGTCTTGTCGATAGAGACCGATCTTGAATCCGCCTCAGATGAAGTACGGGTCACCTTTGATCGTGATGCGACAACCCGTCGCAGAGTTGACCCGATGACCGCCGCTTTCAGCCTGACTTCATTGATAAGAGGCGTTGACCTCAACGAATACAACTGGGAGGGGCGTCTGATCCCCGTCCGGGCTCAACTTCAAGAGTCTGATCGCACAACCATCGACCAATTCAAAAATCTTCCGGTAGGTTCTGCTTTTGGATCAGCTATTCGCCTCGAAGATGTAGCATTGGTCTCCACGGGTAAGGGCTTGGGCGAAATAACCCGTGAAAATCATCGCACTCGCGTCCGGATCAAAATCACGTCTGGCGGGGAGGATGTAAAAGAACTCTCAGATCAAATTGATGTCGCCCTCGCCGGTATGCAGCTCCCGACCGGCTACGAATGGACAAAAGGCCAGCGCTTCCAGGATATTCAGGAAGCAGAAGGCCAGCGCAGCAACGCCTGGATACTCGCCATCGTCTTTGTTTTCCTGCTTATGGGTGCTCTCTTCGAGTCGTTCCTTCTGCCTCTCGCCGTTATCACGACCGTTCCTTTCGCTTTTTTCGGAGTCTGGTGGATACTTTGGTTGACCGGCACGCAATTCGGAATCATGGCTGGCGTTGGGGTCGTCATACTAATCGGGGTAGTGGTCAATAACGCAATCCTGCTTGTTGATCGTGTTAACACGATCCGGCAGGAGGGAGTCCCCCGCGACGAGGCTTTGGCGCGTGCCTCGCGTGATCGACTTCGCCCAATCGCTATGACGGCTTTGACGACGATTTTCGGACTGATCCCTATGGCTATCGGCTCTGCCAATCTTATCGGCATTCCCTATTCGCCAATGGGCAGAACAATGATAGGGGGGATGCTCACCGCAACAATCACCACCCCCTTGGTTGTCCCCCTGTTTTACAGCTACCTCGACGACCTCAAGCTTTGGTTCGCCCGAGCCGTCGCCTCGTTCCGCGAAAAAACCTGATCTACCCCATCCTTGGAGGGCGGACTTTCTGTCCGCTCTTCTCCCGCTGTCAGACGCCCTCGTCTGACAGCATATCCACTTGGGGAGCAGACCTTCAGTCCACTCTTAACTGTTTCCCGCCCTTCGTCCCTTCGACCCTTCGTGTTCAAATTTCCTTCCCTATTTCATCTTCACCACTTATTGCCTCCCCTTGTATTGACTTTGAAACCGTTCTGCATTATGTTTGAGGTTCATACCAATTCGGGGCGTGGCGCAGCCCGGTAGCGCGCTTGGTTCGGGACTAAGAGGTCGCTGGTTCAAATCCAGTCGCCCCGACAAATAGAACACCGCCGCGCCGATATCAGGCGGCGGTGTTTTTTAATTAAAGAACAAAAAGATGATCGAAAATTATCCGTTTCGTACTATCGAACCCAAATGGCGGCGAGAGTGGGAAGTCCGAGGTACCAATTCCGTTGACCTGATTAATGATCTGAAAAAGCTCTACGTCCTCGTCATGTTCTCATACCCATCCGAGAAAAAGCTTCACATCGGTCACTGGTGGAATTACGGCCCAACCGACACGTTCGCCCGTTTTCGCCGGATGCAAGGCTTCAACGTCTTTGAGCCGATGGGCTTTGACGCCTTCGGTCTTCCTGCCGAGAACTTCGCCATCAAGCATGGCGTGCATCCCGGTGTCACAACGCGTGATAGCGTCGCACACATCAGGGAACAGCTGAAGTTCATCGGAGCCATGTATGACTGGGATTACGAGGTTGACACTTCGACTCCCGCATACTACAAATGGACTCAGTGGCTCTTTATCCAACTGTTCAAAGCAGGCGCTGCTTACCAGAAAACCGCCCCCGTAAACTGGTGCCCCAAATGCCAGACTGTCCTCGCCAATGAGCAAGTCCTCGGCGACGGCAGTTGTGAACGTTGTGGTTCAAAAGTCACTCCCCGCGACCTAAAGCAGTGGTTCTTTCGTATCACCGATTTCGCTGATGCGTTGATCAACGGACTCGACCGTGTCCAATGGCCCGAATCGACAAAATCGATGCAACGTCACTGGATTGGTCGTTCTGAGGGTTCCGAGATTATCTTTAAAATCGTCGGCAAAGATGCGGCGATTCGTGGATTCACCACTCGCGCTGACACATTATTTGGTGTCACTTATATTGTGATAGCACCTGAACATCCGCTTATATCTTCAATAGCTACATCAGATAATATTTCGGCAGTTGAATCCTATGCGAAATCAGCTCGCGAGACTTCCGAAATCGACCGCCTCTCGACCGACCACGAGAAGAGTGGAGTCTTCACCGGTGCCTACGCGCTTAACCCCGCAACTGGCGAGTCACTCCCCGTATGGGTTGCCGATTACGTCCTCGGCAGTTACGGCACCGGCGCAGTCATGGCAGTCCCCGCTCACGATCAACGCGATTTCGAGTTCGCAGTAAAATACGACCTGCCGATCAAATGGGTCGTCAGGCCGATGAACCCCCACGACGATGTCTATAAGAACAAAGCATTCGAAGACTATGGCGTCCTGCACGATTCAGATCAATTCAATGGCTTGACTTCGATACAGGCAAAAGAAGCAATCACCGATTGGCTGGCGACGCACTCATTGGGCAAAACTTCGGTCAGTTATCGCCTTCGTGACTGGTTGATCTCTCGCCAACGATACTGGGGAGCACCAATTCCAATTATCCACTGCCCGGCCTGCGGTCCCGTTGCCGTGGAGGAGAGTCAGCTACCCGTCCTGTTGCCGGAGGAGGTAGACGACTTCACCCCTCACGGTACGTCTCCGCTGGGTGCTCACGAACCCTTCATTAACACTCCCTGCCCTAAATGCGGCGGAGCAGGTCGTCGCGACCCGGATACGATGGACACTTTCGTCGATTCGAGCTGGTATTTTCTCCGCTATCCATCTGCAAAACTTACTGATAAGCCATTTGACGCAGCAACTATAGCCAACTGGCTGCCGGTTGATGTCTATGTCGGAGGTCCCGAACACGCCACAGGCCATTTGATTTATTCGCGCTACATCACCAAGTTTCTGAATTCTATCGGATTAATCCCCTTCGATGAACCCTTTACCCGCCTGATTCACCAAGGGATAATCACCTTTCAGGGTCAGCGCATGTCCAAATCCAAGGGCAATGTCGTCAATCCCGACGCTTTCGTCGATAAGTACGGTTCTGACTGTTTCCGTCTATACCTGATGTTCATGGGCGACTACACCGTCGGCGGTGACTGGTCAGATGACGGCATTGTCGGTGTCCGCCGCTTTCAGAATCGAGCCTGGCGTCTGTTCGAGGAATGGGCACCTTTGGTGAAGGATATCAAAACCTCTGACGCAAAAAAAGTTGATCTTGAAATCTTAAGATCTCTGCACAATGCCACTAAGGCTGTCACAGCAGATCTCGAACAATTCCAGTTCAATACCGCTATTTCGCGACTGATGGAACTGAACAACGCCTTAATTCTCTATACAAACAATCGTGAAAGTGTAGATATTGCTTTTCTTAAGGATATTCTCGAAGAATTTGCCAGGTTATTGTCGCCATTAGCACCGCATATGGGCGAAGAACTTTGGCAGATGCTTGGCGGTTTGGGCACCGTTTTTGCCCAATCTTGGCCTGAGTGGAAAGACGAATTCCTCGAAGCGAAAAAAGTAACCATCGCCGTGCAAATAAATGGCAAACTGGCCGAGACGATAGAGATGCCAAAAGGCTCCACAATGGAACAAGCTTCAGCAATCGCCAGAGAGTTGCCCAAGTTAAAGCGGCTGCTGGGCGGCAGGGAGTTGCGCAAAACGATCTATGTCCAGAACAAGATCCTGAACTTTGTCGCATCATAATATAGCCATACGCACAACAACTACTTTACATAATATATCTTATCGGACATTATAAAGCAAGTCGAACCTTGCTTCTGCCCCAGCCCTTCACATAATTGGAGCTCCCTTTGGACGCCCTTCAGGCATTACATCTCGTGCGTCAGGAATCGATCCAGGCCGTTGACATCAAATTCACTAACCTCTTCGGAGGCTTGCACCATATCACCGTCCCGGCAAAATCGCTCTCTGTCCGTTTCTTCGAGACCGGGCTCGGTTTCGACGGCTCCTCGATCCCGGGCTTCTCTCAGCAAGGCGCCAGCGACCTCCAGCTGATCCCCGTTGCTTCGACCGGTTGGATCGATCCCTTTTGGGATGTGAAAACCCTGAGCTTCGTTGGCCGCATCTGTCGTACAGGTACGCTCGACCCATTCCCCTACGATCCTCGTCAGATTTCCTTTAAGGCAGAGGAATATCTCGTCAATTCCGGCATCGCTACCCAAAGCATTTGGGGTCCCGAATTCGAGTTTTACATCTTTGACTCTGTCAACTTCCAAAACGACATGCACCAGGCCGGTTACGCAATCGGTTCCTATGAAGCTGGCTTTGGTAATTTTCCATCAGGTTCCCATTCCAACGACTCAACTATTCCACTCAAAGGCGGCTATCATGCGTCCCCACCAAAAGATAGGTACTACAACCTCAGGCAACAGATGTGCGACATCGCCAGTCGTGCCGGGATCGGAATCAAGTATCATCATCACGAAGTTGGTTCACCAGGTCAATCCGAGATCGAGATTATCTCAGGCCCACTAGCCCGCGTCGGCGACCACGCCATCCTCTTAAAGCATATCTGCCGCATGGCTGCCAAGGCACTTGACAAATGCGTCACCTTCATGCCCAAACCCCTTTACGGCGAAGCTGGTAACGGTATGCACTTTCATCAACAACTATTCAACGGCGATACCCCCGTCTTTTACGACAAATCCGGCTATGCAGGGCTCTCCCAAACCGCTCTTTACTATATTGGCGGCTTACTCAGTCACGGCCCTGCCCTTCTCGGCTTGACCAATCCTTCGACCAACAGCTACAAGCGCCTCGTTCCCGGGTTTGAAGCCCCTGTCAAAGCTATCTTTGGCCTCGGCAATCGTGCCGCTGCTATTCGCATCCCCAAATATGCGAATGAACCGAACGAAAAGCGCATGGAGTTCCGTCCGCCCGACGCAACATGCAATATCTACCTCGCTATGGCCGCCCAGTTGATGGCTGGCATCGACGGTATTATCAACAAGATCGACCCCACTGAGCACGGTTTTGGTCCTTACGATATGAACATTTCCGACCTGACCGTCGCCGAAAAAGCGTCGATTCCCTCTCTTCCAACATCTTTGCCTGACGCCTTACAAGCATTGCGCGACGATCATCAATTTCTCCTTCAAGGTGGCGTCTTCTGCGAGGAATTGATCGAACGCTGGATCGACACCAAGCTACAAAACGACGATCATCAGGTCCGCAATCGTCCTCACCCCTACGAAATGAAGCTCTACTTCGACTGCTAATTTCTGCTCATTTAAAGAGTTGGAGGGCGGACACTCTTGTCCGCCCATCTGATCTTCCTGAGCGCGAGTTCAGCCCGCTCTTCTTTTCCCCTACATAACCCCGCTCCATTTCAGCCGCATCCCTTGCATGCAGCCCCGCCGCATATTATCTTCAACTGACCACATCATTTTCGTCCACCTGGAGCCTTTAATGCCTTTCTCGCTTCGCGTCAAACAGATCGCCCTCGCAGTTCTCTCGGTCATCATTGTTACAGCATCGGCTTCGGCAACCACCCCCTTGACTGCTGCCTCCGATTCCCTCTGGGGTAGTCCGGACGGAGCTCTTTCCCCAGCCGTCGCCCGGCAGCTATTCCGCGCCGACCCTCGTCAACCGATCCGTGACATTCGCGAGACCCTCGTTCACTTTCACCAAACATGTACGTTTCTCGACTCGATGCAGGAGCACGACCCCGAAAGCGGCTCCTTTGGCGGTCTGCACGAAGGCGAAGGCGATCAACTCTGGGCGATCATCGAGACCGACAACACTCAGGAGGCTATCCGTGTCTGGTGCGAATACGCCGATTACTTCGGCGATCCCGACCGCTTCCGCGCCAACGTTGAAGACGCCTGGACATATTGCGATAACTATCCCGCCTGGGAAGAAAGTGAGCCAGACGGCTTCTACGCCATGCACAACGCCGGTTGGGGATTGATCGCCACTATCGGATATCGCCACGCTTACGACGAAAGCCGCGATGATTACGGGCAACGATGCGCCGAACATCTGATCGAAAACGTCCCGGAGATCACAGTCAATATGCAGGATAACCTGATGCCTCTGGTCGCTGGCTGGAGTGCCGGAACTCTTTATGAATACGGCTTGGAAATTGGCAACCGTGACTACCAGACCGAAGCCATCCGTATCGCCCTTCAGGTGAAAGCTTGGATAGCAGAAAATCCTGAGCGTCTTAATCGCAATGAAATCTGGGCACTTTGCGGCGGCACTGCCATGTGGGGTGTCATCCGCACACTCGCTCGCGAAGACGATAACGCCAGTGAGTGGATGCCCGGTTTACTTGAAAACATGGACGTCATTGCTGGAGGCGGCAATTGGAACGTCTCATGGAACATCTGGTACGCCCACGCCTGGCTCGCCGCCTATGAATTCTTTGATGATGCTGACTATATCCAAAACGCCGAAACGATCATCGACTCATTGCTGGCACTCGACACCGATGACGACGGCGGCATCCCGGCAACCATCGGTGATGCCAACAACCGCGATCAGGCTTGGGTCAGCGCCTACACTGCCTGGATGTTACTCCGAAATCTCTTTGACAATATTCCCGAAGTCGATGTCGAGCTAATCGCAGTTCTCGCTCCCTCTAACAATCGCCCCTGGCCTGTCGGATCTCAAATCCCTTTCGTCTTAAAAGCCCAGCAGAACGGAACCCGGGGAGTAGTTTCTGATATTCCTCTTCACATTGTCGGAGATTGGACTGACAGGCAGTCCTTCAACTTACAAGGTTGGGAACCCCGCGAAACACCTCTTGAACGTAACTGGTTGCCGGATGAAATTGGCGAAGCGAGAATCAGTTTTATCGCCGAATACGAGGGGGACGCCGATCACGAAAACGATTTCGTTCAATTCTCCATAACTATCCGCGACACCGGTTCGGTCGTCTTTGGCTCCACCAGCAGGGATGAAGGACAAATCGCAGGTACATTCTTCGTCGAAAATCTCGAATTCCCCGGCATCATTCCCCCGTTTACAGTAGAAGTCCGCGATCAGCTTGGATTTATCGAAATGCCCTTGATGGAAGGTCTTTACCGCGCCACCTTTCGTCCTCGTTTCCCTTATCCTATTGTCGTTTTTGATTCAGTTGTGGTCGATCACGAGAACGAACTCAGACTAATTAATGAGTGCGAACAGCCGCAACTGCTCATCATAAACAACGACACCGACTCAACCCGCGAGCGCTTTATCGCGGATCCGCTTAATTCCCTTAAATCACCCTTTCGTCTCTGGCGTAATACCGATGGTGAAGTTCCATTCATAGACGGATTCGCTGTGATCCTATACTATACGGGCAATCGCGCCGAAGACGTAATCCCCGAAGATGACCAAAATCTAATCATAGGCGCAAATGCGCACGGATTCTCTGTCCTCGTCACGGGGCAGAATATTGCCGAAGATCTTGCCGGATCCGATTTTCTCGAAAACACGTTGCACGCCCGTATTTTGACCGAAAATACCCGCTCCCGTCAAGTTCTCGGACTTGCTGGCGATGAGGTCTTAAGCGGCACGAGAATGCTATTGCTCGGCAATCAAGGAGCCGCCAACCAATCCTCCACCGACGGGATCGAGGCGATTGGCAGTGCGATGCCTTGTGCACTTTATTCTGATCGTGGGGATACGGCCGCCGCAATTAGGTGGGGCGTGGATGCTGGCGCTCGGGGAATATTCTGCAGTTTCGGCATCGAGGCTATTAGCGGATCCGGGGGGACAACTTCCCGCGCCGAATTCCTTGAGCGAGCCCTAACCTGGCTCGGAGTCGATATGCGGGTCGGGTTGGAGGATGTCACATCTCTCCCCGCCTCCCCGCTTCTGATTTATGGATATCCGAATCCATTTAATAGCTCGATAAAACTATATTTTTCTCGAAATATGGAGGGGGGCAAAATGGGGATATCAATCTGTGATATGCTTGGAAGAGTGGTAACTTCAAATGGGGGAGTAACTGGAGATATGTGGGTCTGGAATGGGGTAAATTCTGAAGGAATTCCAGTCAGTGCCGGAACCTATTTTGTGACATTAAATTCGCAACAATTTTCAGGCGCTCTCCCTCCTGCCCTCAAAGTAACTCTCGTCCGATAAATAACTTGGCGAACAAACAGCTCTCTTTTGGAGGGCGGACACTCTTGTCCGCCCGTCTCCCCACCCCCACTTGCGGGGGGGATCAAGGGGGGGTGCTGAACCGTCCGCGTTTCTTACAATCTTCTTGCTAAATAAAGACCTACCAATCCTAAAAACCTCATAGTATCTGGTAGTCGTCTGATCGAACTCTTCTCTCCGGCATACTTTGTCGGTATCTCAACCCATCCGACCTTAGACCCTTTTCGCACCAGCTTAAGCAGTAGCTCTGTCTCAAAATCGTAGCTTACCCTATTAAATACCAATCCCTTAAGCGATGCAATTCGGATCATTCGATAACCGCACTGCACATCTTCCATCTTCTGGCCAGTCACGAGGGCAAGAAGTAAGCTCGATAGCCCGTTTGACAATCTTCTATCCCAAGGCATTTTCGTCCCACTTCGATTGCGTTTTCCTATGATAATATCGTACTTACCGTTTTCACTCGCCGCAATAAATGCAGGAATTCGCGCCGGATCATGTTGCAAGTCCCCGTCAATCGTAATTGCCCATGTTCCTTGAATTTCAGTAACATAGTCAAATCCATCACGCAAGCTCTTCCCTTTTCCCATATTCTCCGAATGAACAATGACTTGCACACCGTGATTTGCCGCAATTGCTCCTAATCGATCAGTCGATCCGTCATTTACAACCACCGTTCGTTCGGCAGGGATGAATTTCGATGTTTCGGAAAGAAGCTTATCTAAATGTTTTTCAACATTATAGGCGGGGATTATCAGCCAGACCGCCTCACTCATTGACCAAACCAGGCAATCGGCGCCAAGGTCAAAGCCGGAACGTAAGTTATTATTCCCAATATCAATAGATGTAAAATTAAGAACGGAATCGCAGCGATGATGACTTCGACAATCGGCTTGTTAAACCGAAAACTCGAGATAAAAAGGTTCATTCCCATCGGTGGGTGATTATACCCTAACTCAAGGTTTGCCAGAAAGATAATCCCAAGATGGACCGGATCGACCCCATACCGCATTGCCAAAGGCGAAATCAACGGCACAACTACCACCAGGGCTGAAAAAATATCCATCAAAGAGCCAACAATCAATAGAAATATGTTCAGCGCTAACAAGAAACTAAACTTACTCGTCAGTGTCGCTTCGATCCATGTTAGTAATATTGAAGGCGCATCGACGAAGACCAGGTAATTTGTAAGCGCCAGCGCCGAACCGATAATTAGAAGGATGCCACCTACCAAAACGGTCGTTTCCTGCATTATCTTAGGCAGTGCACGAATCGCAACATCTTTGGTTATAAATACTTCGACAAATAGTACGTACACAACTGTAATAACAGCAGCTTCAGTCGCCGTAAAGTATCCGCCATATATCCCGCCGACAACGACAATTGGCAACGGAATCTCCCAAATTGCGGCTTTCACCGCACTTAAAATCGAAACCTTCTCGAAATCTTTTACCTGACCCTTTTTAACTCCCTGATAAATCGAGAGTGCCGCCATCCCGGCAACCATTAGAATTCCCGGCAGCATACCACCAAGAAAAAGCTTCTCAATTGGTGTTTCGGACACTACACCGTAAAGAATCAGAGGCAAACTTGGTGGGAACAACAGCCCGATGCTGCCACTCGTAGTGATAAGGCCAAGGCTGAATCGTTCGCCAAGTCCCCCTTTCACCAGCGCCGGAAGCATCAGCCCCCCAAGCGCGATGATCGTCACTCCCGACGCCCCGGTAAACGACGTCAACAGGGCCATTACAAGCACGGTAACGACTCCCAGACCGCCCGGCATCCAACCTAACAATGCGCGGGCAAGTCTGATCAACCTTTCCGGTGCTTTGCTTTCCGCAAGTACGAACCCGCCAAGCGTAAAAAAAGGAATCGCGATCAACGTCGGGTTCCCTGCAAGGCGCATAAGTTCTGCAAAATAAATAGAGTGCGGCAGACTTTCTGAGCTGAAACCGATCAGCGCAAAGAGGCTCAACACCAAAAATAACGGTAAGCCAAGCAGGGCAATGAGGCTTGCTATCGATACTACTGGTGTCATAATACTTTAAGCTTTGGCAGAGAGGATGAGGGAGGGAGGAGCGATTCAAGCAGAAAAAGCAAGCCCATTAAAAGAAAAGATATCGGTAATGCAACCTCAATCCACCAAATTGGCGCAGATGCTCCGAATAATAAACCACTTACTTCGCTGCCTCCTCCCCGCTCGGAAGCGATAAATTGTATTGAAACATAAGTCAAATAGAAACAAAGTAGGCTTGAAAGAATGCTCGTGAGGCGGGCGATTCCGTTGCGAAATCGAACCGGTAAGTAATGTCCTGCCAGATCAATATGGATTTGGCGACCCTCGGAAGTCGCTAAAATTCCACCAGCCAGCGCGTACCAAAGCAATAAATGCCTCAGCTGAATATCGCTCCATGAAAGCGCATCAATTTTTAACCAACGTATTAATAATTGTGCAGTTGCAATGAGTATCATCCAAGCAAACAATCCGATCACAACTGAACCGGCAACATTCTTCAATATCTTAATTGCTATGGAGACAAATCTCATTTTTGAGGTATCTTTTTAGTGCGATACTCGTTCACAGCGCCGCGCAATTTTTCAAGAACTTCCCGCGGATACAGATCCCCCGCTAATCTCTCGTGTACCCGTAATCCGATTGCTCTCATTTCGTCGCGTTGCGTCTGAGTTGATGTTACGGAAATAAGTCCTTCCTTTTGAAGCCGTTGATAGGCATCTTGATTGTCGGATCTTGTCTGAGTTAAGAGTGTTTTCAGATGTTTCTCAGACACTTCGACCAATGCCTTTTTATGCGCTTCCGATAGGCCGTCGAAGCTCTTTTTATCGATCAAAACTGCGCCGACTGCATTTGTGAATGGTATGTCGGATATGTACTTAAGCTTGGTAAACCACTGTAAGACCAGCGTCGCCAGCGGCGAACCATAAACAGCGTCGATCATCCCTGTCTGAAGAGACAGTCTTACGTCTGTTACAGAAAGAGCGACAGGTGCTTTTCCAAGCTCTGTGTAGAATGCTTTTGCGAGAGGATCTCCCTGCCACATCCAAACATTGAGGCTTTTCAGATCTTTGGGAGACGCAACCGGTTTTTGAGCCATAAAATATATCCAACCCACATCCGCCCACCCAAGTAGCACAAAACCCTTTTCAGCAAGTCTTTCACGGAAATAAGGAGTCATCTTTCCTACTGCGTAATCGATCTCCTCGTCATTATCAAAAATATATGGTAATTCAAGTACTCTGATTTCCGGTAAAATCTCACCCAACCCAAATCCTGTAAATCCGCCTCCATTGATTTGACCAAGTCTGATTTTCCTAATAACATCGGTCTCGTCTCCCATCGACATATTGGGATAGAGTTTTATTCCAACTTCATTATGAGTGGTTTTTCGCAATTCTTCATCTATAGCCCTCATCGAGGTCATCCAGGTCGATCCCTCCGGTGCAAGAGTAGCAAACCGGATTAGCTGGATGGCATGGCTATTGGTGGATATAACAATTGTTATGAATATTGCAATCCAGAGTGACTTGTGGAAAATGGATATTGAGGTTGATTTCAATAGAATAACTCGTCCGCTTGTTTTAATAATTCAATGGCTCGTGCCTTGGCTACTTCATTCAACAAATTAGCCTCAGGTAATTCGCCGGTTTCTGTGTCAAGTATTTCGTTCAATAATTTCTCGAAGAAAGGGCGATTAAGTGTCTGCACTGCATAGGTTTGCGCGTAATACAACTTTCCCCAGAGAAACCTACCCTCGGTTTGGCCAATCGCTTTGTCGAAGTAGAGTTTTGACCTTTCGGTGTCACCTCCAACAATTGGAGGGAGTGTAGAGTAATATACTCCATAAAACCAATTTGTACCAGAAAAGAAGTATCTTTCATTTCGTTCAGCTACCCAATCCATCAATAGTCTCACTCGTGGAAATTCAGCCAGCGCCATCGGATTGGTTCGTGAGACGTTGATCCATCCTCCCCAGGCGATTGCAGTCCAATAAACGGTTCCAATATCTTCATCTCGAAGCGAGCCAATCGCTTTCTCAAAATCTTCAAACCGACTTTCCGGCTGAATAAAGACTTCATCTCTATTCGACAATGCTCGTCTGCCATACTGAAGCCCCCGAGAGTAGAGAACTTTAGCTTTTTCAGGATCAGATTGGTCATAGAATAGCATTGCGTAACCAGCAAATCCTTGAGCCGCCATTGTTAACAATTTGCGATCATTGGGTGAAGAGAGGATCATTCCCTCGAGGAGCTTCAACTCTGTTGCCATCGCAGGCCTGGCAATCTCTGGGTCTGTCTCAGTCATAATCGATGCCATTGCATCAGTGAAAAAAGGCTGTACACTCCTAACTATCAGCGATTTTCCTACTGAACATCCAGTAATTAAGACAGAAATCATCAACAAAATGAATGTTGTA
Source organism: Caldithrix abyssi DSM 13497 (assembly GCA_945865405.1). Classification (GTDB taxonomy): domain Bacteria; phylum Electryoneota; class AABM5-125-24; order Hatepunaeales; family Hatepunaeaceae; genus CAMBDS01. The sequence continues at coordinate 998 of CAMBDS010000019.1, read as the reverse complement.
GTCAATCTCACTTACGAGACTCCAACTCGGCACGAACGGTTTCGAATTCATCCTTACCTGCGGCAAGGAACATCAGCGATGGACACGATTTCTTTGCCAGAGCCGCCATTTTGCCTGAAAGCTGTCGAATATCCCATTGGGCATGTGAATCCTCGCGAAGCCTTGACAGATGGATCATCTCCCTGGCGTTTGCATGAAAGATGACTCTACGTCTATGAGCATTTGTCAAGCTATATTGTGCGACGCTCGATAAGTTCGAAGGAAGTAGCTTGTGTAACTCATGGTAACCTCTTTCAGCGTATTCCGTGAAACTTCTAAATTCTGACTCCAATCCCGACTCCAAAACCGCTGGCGGGATTGTCACCCCTAAATTGGGATCGTAAGGCTGACTGATAATGGTGGCGATCCGGTGGCGTTTTAATTGAGCAAACGCTGATGCGGATAGTGTAATACCGAATGTAAATGAAGCAAGTTCCAACTCACGCCTAACCGGACTATGCTGAGTGAGATACATGTGTGCACGGCTAAGTAACTTCATTCGTTCATCTTCCCCCATTCGATCGACACTCTCGAGCAGGGATTCGATTGAGAGTCCCCCCTTTCGCAATCCAAGTGCTGCAGAAATAATGCGTTCGGCTTGGGTAGGTTCGTTTATTAACGAAACCTCCGCATCTGTCGCAGTTGACGACCCGGTAGAGTTGAAAGCCGCAAAAATCTCTTCGTTACTTTCTTTCCATAGTGCAGTCGGTTCGGTGTATTTTATTAAAGATGGCGTCAGGCTCTTCAGTATCTTAGCCATTTGACTCCCCAAGTCCCTCACTTCAGCAAGAGACGAGTGAGTAGATTGCTGGATAACCCACTCTGCATTACGAGCATTTAAGGTCATTCCGACCTGGCCACGACAAGCAAGTGGCAATTAATATCGTGCGTCTTCCCTCGCACGCCCTTGTCGATCTCTATCTGGTAATTCTTTATGAAACAACTCGAGTTTTTCAGCA
>CAMBDS010000018.1 GCA_945865405.1 Caldithrix abyssi DSM 13497 | reverse complement strand
ATCAGCTGCAACGTACTGATACCGCAATTCCTTTGGTTCAAGAAAATCCGCACCAACATCGTACTGCTGTTCATAATCTCGATCCTCGTCAATGTCGGAATGTGGTTTGAGCGGTTTGTCATCATCGCGACGTCGTTGTCGCAAGACTTTCTACCTTCGTCGTGGGGGTACTTTACACCGACGTGGGTTGACATCATGACGTTTGTCGGCTCGTTCGGGCTATTCCTGACGATGTTCCTCGTTTTCCTCAGATTCCTGCCGATGATTGCCATGTCGGAAGTGAAAGGCGTTCTGCCTCAAGCTGAAATGCACCACGGCCACTCGAACGGGGGAGGACATTGATGGCTCACGATAGCGCAAATAGCCTGGGCAGGGAAGTAGTACATACTCCAGACCCGACACCACCACCATACGCAATTATTGCCAACTTTGCCGGGCCGAACGAATTACTGCATGCGGCGACGAAAATCTACGATGCAGGGTATCGACAGGTCGATAGCCACTCGCCGTTTCCGATTCACGGAATGGATGACGCTTTGCACGAGAAGCGGTCGCGGGTCAGCTATATTGCGGCACTGGGAGCGATTGGTGGCGGCGGTAGTTTGCTGTTGTTGGTCTGGTGGGTTACGACGATAGCTTATCCTTTGGTGATCTCAGGCAAGCCGTTCTTCAGCTATCAGGCGTTCTTTCCGCCGATCTTTGCGATTACGATTTTGTCGGCGGCTTTTGGGGCGTTGCTTGGGTTTATGTATTTCATGAAATTGAGCTTCAATCATCCTTTGTTCAACTCGAAGGGTTTTGGCAAATTCTCCGACGACGGGTTTATCATTTCTATTGAGGCAGCGGACCCGAATTACAATGAGATCAAGACGATGGAATTGCTTAAGTCGCTTGGTGCGACTGATATCGAAGTGGTGGGGGGAGAGTGATGATGAAAAGAGGAATGAGGAAAGTGGAAAGAGGGAGAATCGGGTTCATACGACTCTCTTTGGTTCTTTGCCTACCGATTGTTCTGGGAGGATGCTTCAGGGGGTTGCCATCGGATAAACCGCCGATACACATCAACCCAAACATGGACCATCAGCCGAAATTCAAGGCACAGTCGGCAAGTACGTTTTTCGCGGATGGCGCGGCCATGAGGCAACCGGTTGCCGGGACGGTCGCCAGAGGCAAGCTTCACGAAGACGATCTTTACTGGCGGGGGATCGATCCGACAACAGGAAAGCCTTGCGCGAAATCTCCGGTGGCAGTGACGGAAGAGTCGCTCAAACGAGGGCAGGAACGGTTCAATATTTACTGTTCGATGTGCCACGGGCAGGCGGGGGACGGGCAGGGGATCATGCTGAAGAAGGGCTTTGTTCCACCGCCGACCTTTCATAGTGATCTGATTCGTGGCTATCCCGACGGGCAGATATTTCAGGCGATGTCGGACGGCATTCGGAACATGCCATCGTACAAAGGGCAAATTCCTGTCGCTGACCGATGGCTGATTGTGAATTACATGAGAGCATTGCAACGAAGTCAGCATGCGGCGCCGACGGATGTACCCGCTGAAGAGAGGGCAAGACTTGCTGGCAGATGAGTTGGGTAGCAAGGTTGGGCAAGGAAAAAGAGGGTGACAGGCAAAAGCCTGTCGTACGGAATTAATTTTAAGCTAAATGCGATATAACGCTGAAACATATCGACTGGAAGATTCTGCGGGGCTGGGTAAACCGGCACTGATAATCGGCATTTTGGGGCTTGCGACGTCTGTTGCAGGTTTGGCAATGCATGCCGAGTTATTTTACTCTGCTTACCTGACGGCGTGGCTGTTCTGGTTGGGCATAGGGCTGGGCGGGCTGTTCCTGACGATGCTGCACCATTTGACAGGATCGGTCTGGTCGGTGACGCTGAGACGGATTACCGAGACATTGGCAGGGACACTCCCATTACTGGCGGTGCTGTTCATCCCGATACTGTTCAGCATTCATCACCTCTACGAGTGGAGCCACCCTGAAGCGTTGCACGATCCGATTTTGATGAAGAAGGCGGCGTGGCTAAATCCGACATTCTTCACGATCAGGTCGATCATTTATCTTGCAATCTGGTCGTTTCTTGCGTGGCGGCTGAGGACAATTTCGCTTGAGCAGGACAAAGGCGGCACTGACGAGCATAAAGCACGGCTTGTAAGGGTATCGGCTCCGGGGATGATAATTTTTGCCCTCTCGATTTCATTTGCAGCATTCGATTGGATGATGTCGCTGACACCGCACTGGTATTCGACCATTTACGGCGTTTATTTCGGGATGGGCTCGATCATGTCGATGTTCGCCTTTTTGATCCTAACGGTGACTTGGCTTCAGGCAAAAGGGGCATTGAAGGGCGTCATTACTCAGGAACACCGTCACGACATGGGGAAGCTATTCTTTGCTTTCATCATCCTGTGGGCGTATATGGCGTTCTCGCAGTACTTCCTGATCTGGTACGCAAATATCCCCGAGGAGACGATACTTTACCGCCAGCGTTGGGTTGGGAGCTGGAAGGCTATATCGATGGTGATTGTCTTCGGGCATTTTGTCCTGCCATTCTTTACCGTCATCAGCAGGCCAGCAAAGCGAAATGTCAAGTTCATGGCTTTCATCTGCCTTTGGATGCTGTTGATGCACTATGTCGATCTGACCTGGAACATCGGACCGACATTTTCGCCAGAAGGGTTCCATCTGTCACCGTGGCACATCTCAACGATGTTCGGGATCGGTGGAATGATGATTTTCTTGTTCCTCAAAACTCTGGCGAAGCACCCAATTGTACCAGTCGGTGATCCGAAATTGGAAGCTTCTATCAATACAATCAGCAAATAACGATGAGCCACGATCAACAGCCCGGACATAGCCCCCATCAGACCGACAACAACTACGAACGAACAGACGCCAACCCTTGGTATTTGGGCGGCGCGCTGGCAGTCGGGATGATATTGCTGGGAATTAGCTTTGTGCTCGTGAATGACTACTTCATCATCGAAAAAGAGAAGATGATGGATGAAATGGCGATGAAGCCGGAATCGATGGTGCTGCGGGATGTTCAGGCGCACGCAAATCAGATTCTGACTTCCTACGGAGTTGCGGATACAGCAAACGGGTTTTACAGAATTCCAATTGAGCGGGCGATGAAACTGCAAGCGGATGAAGCTTATTCGGCGAAGAAGTAAATAAGGATTTGGTGACAGACAGGAATGTCTGTCCTCCCCAGAACGAGGCATGATGAAGGAATGATGAGCAAAGTTATCGTTATGATGATGTTGGCGGTGAGCCTACTCGGTGCGAAAAGTTCGCCAGGACAAGTTACTGAGATGAATCCGCAGGAATTGCAGAACATCGGCATCGACGAACACCTTGGCGATTTCCTGCCGCTGGAGGATTTGAGTTTTGTCAGGGACGCTGGCGACACAGGCTCCTTCAAACAGATTATCTCCGGTGGTAAGCCGGTTATCCTTACCATGTACTACTCCGACTGTCCGATGCTATGTTCGCTTGTGTTGACGGGCCTACAGAAAGCGATTCAGGACGTCGAATTTGCGGCAGGCGTCGATTACAAGCTGGTAACGGTTTCGATAGATCCTTTGCAGAGCTTAGAGAAAAGCAAGGCGGGGCGGGATCGCTTTGGTGGAGGCTTGCCGATTGGATCGAACCCGGAAGGCTGGCGGTTCTTCACAGGCGACAGCGGAAACATTGGCAAATTGACCCGCGCAGTGGGATTTAGGTACTTTTACGTCGAAGAACGCAAGGAGTATGCTCACCCGGCGGTGTTGGTGGTCCTGACGTCTGAAGGGAAGATCAGCCGCTACCTTTACGGGATCGAGTTTAAGCCTTCGGACGTACGGATGGCGCTATTGGAAGCGTCAGAGGGCAAGATTGGCAACACGATTGATAAGATTCTTCTCTACTGTTATCACTACGATCCCAGCTCCAAGGGATATGTCGTGATGGCTGGTCAGGTGATGAAGATCGGCGGGGGGATAACGGTTTTGGTGCTGGGGGTGCTGCTAGGGTTACTTTGGATGAAGGACGCTCAGAAGTATGCGGGGGACGGTGACGAGGCTGATACGAAGGATTAGAGGGGCAGGGGACTTGTTGGGCAGGATGCCCGACCTACGCTGAAGGTGACAGACTAAAGGTCGCGTTAATAGGCATTTGACTCTGCCGGCAGGTAGTCGCAAGAGATTGTACAACAACTATTATTATCCAATTCTCTAAAAAAATTATCAACTGAATGGACACAACAGCCACATTCTGGCTACCGACGCCAAGTTCGACGATTGCTGGAGAGATCGATCTTCTCTTCTATGTGATTTTCTACCTCACGACGTTCTTCTTTTTACTGATCGTCAGTTTGGCGACCTATTTCACGATCAAGTATCGCAAGACTGCTGAAAATGAGAACGATCCGATGCCATTTGTTGGCCATAGCCGCCTTCTTGAGGCGACGTGGATCATCATCCCGACAGCAATCGTGATGGTTCTCTTCTTTTGGGGATTCCGGGGGTATTTGAGGCTTAGCATTGTGCCTGCCGAGGCGATGCAGGTGAAGGTGACCGGGCAGAAGTGGTTCTGGTCGTTTGACTATCCAGAAGGGGCAAGTACCGTCAATGAGATGGTCGCGCCGGTCGGGAGGCCAGTGAGATTGTTGATGTCATCGAAGGACGTCATTCATGCGTTTTTTGTTCCGGCATTCCGGATCAAGAAGGACGTATTGCCGAACCGGTATGGGGTTAGCTGGTTCGAAGCAAATCAGATTGGGGTCTATGACCTCTTTTGCGCTGAGTATTGCGGGTCGAAGCACTCACAGATGATCGGCAAGGTGCGGATTGTGAGTGAACAGGACTATAAGGTTTGGTTAGAGAGTGCCTCCGATTTGGGCAAGGGACTGACGCCGGTGCAGTATGGGGAGAAGCTTTTTCAGCTAAAAGCTTGCGCGACGTGCCACACGATCGACGGATCGTCATCTAACGGGCCGACTTTTCAAGGTATATTTGGACACGAGGTCAAGCTTGCCAACGGGAGCAGCGTGACGGTCGATGAGAACTATATCAGGGAATCGATCCTTGTGCCTTCTGCCAAAGTCGTTGCCGGGTTCCAGCCGATCATGCCGACGTTCCAGGGGATATTGAAAGATAAGGAAATAGACGCATTAGTTGCCTATATTCAGTCGTTGGGGGGGAAATAAATTGAGCTACTCACCTGCTGTCGATGATAACGGACTGCCTTCACCGAATTATCTCTCCAGCGAAAAAGGACTTTGGTCGTGGCTTAGTACACTCGATCACAAGCGGATAGGGATACTCTACTTAATAGGAATTACCATCGCGTTTTTCCTTGGTGGAGTGTTCGCATTGTTGCTCCGGTTGGAGCTGTTCTTCCCCGGACAGCAGTTGGTCGGCCCTGACACCTACAACAAGCTGTTCACGCTGCACGGCGCAGTGATGGTTTTTCTGTTTATCATACCGTCGATCCCGGCGGCGTTGGGGAATTTCGTGCTACCGCTTCAGCTTGGCGCGAAAGATGTGGCGTTCCCAAGACTTAATCTGGCGAGCTGGTACATTTATGTAGCTGGATCGTTATTCGCGCTGTATGCATTGGTGACCGGAGGCGTTGATACGGGTTGGACGTTCTATACGCCGTACTCGACAAGTTCGAATACCGCTGTCATAAGCATCACGACTGGCGCGTTTATCCTTGGGTTCTCGTCGATCTTCACCGGCATGAACTTTATCGTTACGATCCATAAGCTTCGCGCCCCCGGCATGACGTGGGATCGGTTGCCGTTGATGGTCTGGGCGCTTTATGGGACGGCACTGATACAGGTTCTTGCGACGCCGGTATTGGCGATAACGTTGGCGCTTCTGATAATGGAGCGTACGCTTGGGGTCGGAATTTTCGATCCTGCGATGGGTGGTGACCCAGTATTGTTCCAGCATTTCTTCTGGTTCTACTCACATCCGGCCGTCTATATCATGATTCTGCCGGGAATGGGGATTATCAGTGAGCTAATTGCGGCTTTCAGCAAGCGGGAGATCGTCGGGTATAAGTTTGTAGCTGGATCGTCGCTGGCGATTGCGCTTCTTGGGTTCCTTGTCTGGGGACATCACATGTTCACAAGCGGTCAGTCGGAATTGGCGTCGGCTATTTTCAGCTTCCTGACGTTCTTTGTTGCAATTCCATCGGCAATCAAGGTTTTCAACTGGACGGCAACGCTCTATAAGGGGCGAATATCGCTTGAAGTGCCGATGCTATACGCACTCGGATTTCTCTTCCTGTTCGCGATTGGAGGGTTAACGGGGTTGTTCCTCGGGACGCTATCTGTCGATATTCACCTTCACGATACTTATTTCATTGTTGCGCATTTCCATTACGTGATGATGGGCGGGACGGTGATAGCGTTGATCGGAGGGATTCATTACTGGTGGCCCAAGATGTTCGGGCGAATGTACAGCCAGTTTTGGGGAGTGGTGGGCTTTATACTGGTGTTCGTCGGGTTTAACGTGACGTTCTTCAGCCAGTTCATCATGGGTTCGCAAGGTATGCCGAGACGGTACTGGGACTATCTGCCTCAGTTCCAAAGGATTCACGGGATCTCGACGGTAGGGGCGATGATCCTCGGAACCGGTTTGTTTATCATTGCAATCTATCTGATTGCGTCGCTCAGGAGGGGGACGATAGTCGGGCCCAATCCGTGGGGAGCTTCGACGCTGGAGTGGGAGACGACCTCGCCACCGCACCCGCATAATTTTGAGAATCAGCCGGTAGTGACAGGCGGGCCGTATGACTTCAATAAGCCGAGGGTGTAGGTAGTTAAGAGTGGGGTGAAAAGTCGCACTCCAAGAAGTGATAGAGGAAGCGCAAGCAAGCTTGCGCACTCCGATAGATGAGCGGGCTGAAATCCCGCTCTCCAAGAGCGAATATTGAAAAGTAAAATTGTCTAATAATCAAGAACATAAAGGGGCGCATCCACCGGAATGGTTTCAACACCATTTCACCGATGCCGAACAGCAACAGGAGTCAGCCAAGCTCGGTATGTGGGTCTTCCTGCTAACCGAAATCCTCTTCTTTGGCGGGCTATTTTGTGCCTACGCGATTTATCGCGCATGGCATCCGGATATGTTTATCAACGCTCATACGGCACTCGACTGGCGCATGGGTGGATTGAACACGATCGTCCTTATTGTCAGCTCGATAACGATGGCAATGTCGATCCGGTCGTTCCAACTCAATCAGCAGAAGCAAGGGGTGATGCTACTTGTAGTGACGTTAATGTGCGCGGCAACGTTCATGGTTATCAAGTACTTCGAATATTCCCATAAATTTCATGTTGGGCAGCTTCCCGGTAAGTTCTATACTTTCACAGGAATCGAAGGCACAAATCCCCACATATTCTTCAGCATTTACTTTCTGATGACGGGATTGCACGGAATTCACGTATTGGTCGGGATGGGGGTTATCATCTGGTTGATAATGAGGGCGAAGAAAGGGCATTTTGGACCTGCTTATTACACTCCCGTCGAAGTGACCGGGCTTTACTGGCATTTGGTCGATATGGTCTGGATCTTCCTGTTCCCGCTGTTTTACTTGATCGGGTGAGCCAATTGACGGATAAATACTCACATCACGCTCATATCCTGCCACTAAAGGTTTATCTTGGGATCGGCGGGACACTGATTTTCATGACCTTAGTAACCGTTGCGGTCGCTCAGGTGCATCTTGGGCCTTTCAACCTGCTTGTCGCGCTGGCGATAGCGGTGTTCAAGGCGATACTGGTTGGCTTATTCTTCATGCATCTCAAGTACGACAATAAGCTTTTTGCGGTTATCTTTGTCTCGTCACTCGCGTTTTTGGGGATTTTCATCAGCATCACGCTGTTCGATACACTTCGGCGAGGTGATATTTATCAGGAAGTTGGAATGCCAATCAAGGCGAACTCCAACATGTATGACAGCCTGCGGGTCGCGCCGGCACATGGGGCGAGTGGTCATGAGGGTGCTACTGACAAAGCGACTGAGAGTGTAACGAGCGGAGATGACAGCTCAGGAGCTAAAGCAACCGGGCATGAAGGAACTGGAAATGATAGCGGGGGTGCTAAAGATACAGGACATGTGGCTACTGGAGTTGAATCTCCGAAAAGCGGTCACTGAGGAAGTAAGAAGTACGAAGTAAGAAATATTGTGTTGACTACGGTCAGCACACCAATAACCTAGATACAGGCACGAGTTCACTATGAATGGCAAAACAGCCCTGTTGGCAATACTGGTGGGGCTGGCATTAGCGGCGGCGACGATACAGATTTCCGTCTGGGTAAGCGGGACGCCGCTGCCGATCATGTCGAAGCTGCCAGACTTCCATCTGATCGATCAGGACGGCGCGCCATTCTCCTTGAAAGATCTCACCGAAACTGCTACTCTGGTCGATTTTGTCTTTACGCGTTGTATGGGGCCTTGTCCGATGATGGCGCTGGAAATGGGCAAACTTCAGACGAAGTTTGCCGACTCACCGAACATTCGATTCCTCTCCATCTCGGTCGATCCGACCAACGACTCCCCCAAAACATTGACAGAATATGGAGCCTCTATCGGAGCTATTCCGGGCAAATGGAATTTTGCGACCGGGGATGGTGATTCGATTGTGGCGCTTTCGGAGAAGGGGTTCAAGCTTCCTGCTTCAACGTGGCCTGCCGAACATTCGACCCGCTTCGTTCTTGTCGATAAGAAAGGTCAGATCCGGGGCTATTACGAGAGTACCGATCCGGAATGGATGAAGACTTTGGTGAAGGATATTGGCAGGTTACTCCGCAGCAAGGAGGGGTAGATCATGCTCCCGCGCTCGATGCTCGAAATGCTGCCAACGGTCAACGCGTTACTGAATTCGATATCGTGTCTGTTGCTTTACGTCGCATACCGTCATATCAAAAATCGTCGCCCGGATTTACATAAGCGGTACATGCTTGCTGCGATTGGGGTATCGATAGTATTTTTGACGAGCTATCTGACGTATCATGCTGGAGTTGGCTCGGTTCGATACCCGATTCATGATTGGACGAGGATGGTCTATTTTGCGATATTGATCCCGCACACGATATTAGCAGGGTTGATGGTGCCTTTTATTGTTGCGGCGGTGATCTTTGCTTACAAGAAGAACTTCAGGCGGCATACTGCAATCACGAAGTGGCTTTGGCCTGTCTGGATGTTTGTTTCGGTTACGGGAGTGGTTGTCTATCTGATGTTGTATCATTTTGCGGGAGCGAAGGCAGGATGACAGGGACGGGTAGGGAGCCCCGTTCTCCAGAGGCTTTGTCTGCTTCCACGTTACGTTGTGCTTGAAAGGTAGCGGGAACTGAAGGAGATAGTTGAATCTGGATCCCCGCTTGCGCGGGGATGGAAATTATTTGACTTTGATCCTCTGATTTTGCCCTCGCGTTACACAACGATTGAAACGTGGGGCAACGGAAGGAGACAGACAGGAATGTCTGTCCTCCCCAAAATGGAACTTGTTAAACCTCTCTTATTAATTACCGGACAAAGTTTTCTGTTTATTGTCCGGTTTTTTTCTTGTAAGTTACGACCTCAATCACTATATTATTAGTCTAAACGGGTGAAAAGGGTTTCGGTCAGGATTGTGAATTCAATCTTTCGTCCACCCTGCCAATAATGCATAAATTTTCTTCGGAGACAATATTGCCACGCCTAACGAATCTCACGCTGCTTACGGCGGCACTTATCTTCGTCGGCTGTAGTTCGGACGACAAAACGCCGGTTGCGCCGAACGTGCCGAGCCCTTCCGGCTTACGAGCGACAATTCTTTCGACCTCTTCTCTTCGCCTGAACTGGGTTGACAACAGCCCCAATGAATCGGGTTTCCGTGTCGAGCGTGCGCCAGCCGGAGCAAATAACTATACCAGAATGCCCGATCTTGCATCAAATACGACAACCTTCACCGATACCGGTTTGACTGAGGGAAGCGCGTTTGACTATAAAGTAGTCGCATTTAATGGCGGGACGATATCGCCAAGCAACGTGTTACCGGTCGCTGTGCCGCTTAAAGCTCCTATTGGCTTCCGTGGCCAGCGAGCATCTACGACGAGTATCGACTTGACCTGGATCGATGAAAGTTCAGTCGAGACTGGATATCAGGTAGATATGAAAATTCGTGGAGCTGCCGAATTCGGGCGTATTGGCGATCTTGGGGCTAACGTAGCAGGATTTACGGCAGAAGGACTAACTCCAAGGACGATCTACCAATTCCGAGTGAGAGCAGCAAAGGACACTGTAGGGTCGGTTTGGAGTGCGACCCAGCAAGTTGAGACGACAGTCCTGACCCCAAATCCTCCGACAGAACTTTTGGCTACTACAAGTTCTGGAAGGCCGAACGCTGTCTCGCTTACCTGGTTTGACAATTCAGGCAACGAAGATGGGTTTTACATCGACATGAGTCTTTCCGAGGGATTTGGCTGGGCTCCGGTCGATACGGGACTTGCTGATAATGATCATATCGTGATTCGTGGTTTGGATGCAGAGACAGTCTATTTCTTCAAGGTCTGCGCTTACAACGTGCATGGATCCTCAGAGTACTCGAACATTGTTTCGATTGAAGTACCGGGCGTACCTGCGGCACCTTCCAATCTTGTCGCCATAGCTCCTGATTGGCAAGGCGTTAACCTGACATGGTCAGATAATTCGCGAAACGAGACAGATTTCTTTATTGAACGTCGGCTTTCAACCAACCCAAACTGGTCGCGAATTAGAGAAACTGCGCCTGACACGATGCTTTACTTTGATGAAAACGTTTTGCAAAACACTACCTATATCTACCGCATCCAGGCGAGCAATGACGCGGGTGTATCAGCTTACTCTAACGAGGCAGAGGTGACGCTCCCCAATGGGCCGCCCGCAGGTCCGATCAGCCTCACTGCCAATACGCTCGATATCGATAAGATCATAGTAGCGTGGAACGACGTTGCGAATAACGAGACGGGTTACTTTCTTGAAAGACGAATTCGTGGTGATGCTGAATTCGAAATTGTGGCATTCTTCGGTGAGAATGTCAACTTTCATACCGATACTTCACTGACACCTGATACGTTCTATGAGTATCGCGTTTATTGCTACAACGAGGTAGGTCAATCTCCTTATTCGAATGTGGCGACAGGGAAAACAATGTCATTGATAGTTTTCGAAGATGGATTCGAGAACACCTTGACTGGCGCACCACCGGGAGCTCCGTGGGAAGTTGCACAGAATGGTGCATCTACTGCCAGAGCAATCAATACTGACGCCCACGATGGTGCCAAGTCACTCCAATTCAGTGACGGAAGTGCTGACGTGAATTCTTATGCCATTGCGTCGATGACTCACCGTCGAATCCGCAAAGGAATTTTTGAGACATGGATCAAGTTAGCACCCGAAGGCTACTTTGGCATTCAAGCAATGGGTGGTGCGACCGGGGTATACATGTTCACGATGCAATTCCAACCGGATAGGACTATTGCCTGCATAAACGGGCGTGGATCATTCGGGCGTGCGGATGGTAATTGGACCGCAAACCAGTGGATGCATATTGTTGTCGAGTTCAACTGCGATTCGAATAGCTACAACATCAGTCTGGACGATCAGGTAATCGCCAATAATTTTGCTATGCAAGACACAATCCAGTTGAGCGTAGACCGAACGAGATGTCTTGCGTTTTCTGGCGCTGGAGCATCGATACTGTATGCGAATGTCGATGATATTTCCATGAGCTTCTTCCCACCTGACCACGAAGATGCGCCATTGACTTCACGCAGGAACGAAAATCATTTTGGCGAATTGCTTACGGAGAAGAAACTTCCGTTTCTAGTCAAATAGATTTGAATGACCGTTAGGGGATTGATCTCCATCGGCGGCGGAATCCCCGCCGCCGATGCTCGTTTTGAATGTTGCTAATCATAAGAGTACTTTGAGTCTATTTAACAAGAAGAAAGACCCGCGAAGGTCGATTGGTAAGGTGTTGATCGCCAACCGTGGCGAGATCGCCGTGCGGGTGATTAGGGCCTGTCGGGAGATGGGGATCTCGCCTGTCGCCGTCTATTCCGACGCCGACCGGGGGGCTTTGCACGTCCAGATGGCAGATGAAGCCTACCGGATCGGCACGGCTCCGGCAAGAGAGAGTTACCTGCGAGGCGACGTCATCATCGAAACTGCAATTGCTTGTGGCGCTGACGCTATCCACCCGGGATACGGATTTTTAGCTGAAAACGGTGACTTTGCTGATGCTGTCGAAGAGGCGGGTCTGGCTTTCATCGGGCCATCGGGGAGTTCCATGCGGGCGATGGGGTCAAAGACTGCCGCACGACGAGTCATGATGGACGCGGGAGTTCCGGTTGTACCCGGTGACCGAACGGCACTTGCTGATGCGCAGGCGGCGCTTGAATCTGCGGCGAGGATCGGCTACCCGGTGATGCTGAAAGCGGCAATGGGGGGAGGCGGCAAAGGGATGCGGGTCGTCCGACAAACTGCAGAGATGGCGGGAGCGTTTGAATCCGCCTCGCGGGAGGCTTTGTCATCTTTCGGTGATGGGGAGGTATATCTTGAGAAGCTGGTCGATAACCCCCGCCATGTCGAAGTGCAGATCATGGGCGATCATTACGGTAATGTCATTCACTTTTTCGAGCGGGAGTGTTCGATCCAGCGACGTCATCAGAAGGTGATCGAGGAATCGCCTTCGCCTGCACTCGCCAGCCGACCGGAGATTCGTGAGGCGATGGGGCTGGCGGCGGTGATGGCGGGAATGGCTTGCGGGTACGTCAATGCCGGGACGGTCGAGTTCCTGTTCAACGACGAGACGGGCGAGTTTTACTTTCTTGAGATGAACACAAGATTGCAAGTTGAGCATCCGGTCACAGAAATGGTGACGGGAATTGACCTGGCGCAGTTGCAGCTTTGGGTGGCTATGGGCGAGCCGCTGCCGTTCAAGCAGGAAGATCTTTCGCAGTCCGGGCACTCCATTGAATGCCGGATCAGCGCCGAGAACCCGTTCCAGAATTTCCTGCCGGACGCGGGGAAAATCAGGACGCTGGTGAGGCCTGATGGGCCTTGGGTGCGGGTTGATTCGGGGGTGAATGTGGGGGACGAGGTGGGGGTCTATTACGACCCGCTTGTGGCGAAGCTGATTGTCTGGGGGGCAGACCGGGCGGCGGCAATTGTTCGGATGAAACGCGCTCTCGACGAGTACCGGATATCGGGATTTGTGACGACGATTCCGTTCTGCCGCTGGGTGATGGATCAGCCGCAATTTGTACGGGGGGAATACGATACGAGTTTTATTGACCGGGAATTTCGACCGGAACTACTGGCTCCTCCTTCGATGGAAGAGATCGTAGCGGCGGCTTTGGCGGTGGCAATTGCAGACCTCGAAACCGTGAAGAAATCTGGTAAGGCAAGCGTTGTTTCGCTTAACCGGGAAGTGGTTGAAAGCCGGGAGGGGAAAGTCTCGGGCTGGAAGCAGGCGGGACGGGTGAGGGAACTTAGGTAGCTTAAAGAATTTTAGGAAAGCGATTACTGCCAGAGTTATGCTGGCGAAACCTGCCGCCTTGATGGTGGCACTACGGAGAAGAAATGGAACAGACAAAACCACCACAGCAACAGATACAGGTTCAGATCGACGAGAAGACCGGACAAGGTATCTATGCCAACCTCGCGCTGATCTCGCACTCGGGTGCTGAGATCATCATCGACTTCACGCGGATGCTGCCCGGAATGCCCAAAGCGGTCGTTCAGGCACGGATCATCCTGACGCCTCAGCACGCGAAGTCGCTTGAGAAGGCGCTTGACGAGAATATCAAGAAGTATGAAGCTCGTTTCGGAGAGATAAAGACCGGTATAGATAAGCATGAGACGAACCGAAACATCGGGTTTCAGTCACACGAAGACGAGTAGGAAGTAAAAAGTACGAAGTAAAAAGTACGAAGTAAGAAGATAGACGGGCAGGGACGCCGCGAAGCAATTCCTGTCATCCAGAATTCGTGACAGACAAGAATGTCTGTCCTCCCCAGTTATTAAAAGAAGCTAAATGGAAATATCACCACTGAAAGAGCGGCTGACGCGGCTCGGGAGGTCACTTTGACGTCGAGACCAAACGCGCAGAACTGATAACTTTAAGACTGCAAACGGAAGCATCTGACTTTTGGGACGACCAAAATCGCGCTAAAGCGGTGGGTAAGCGGATTTCGCGTCTTTCTGAACCAGTCGATTCTCATGATAAGATGAGCCGCGATCTGTCAGACGCGGAAGAGATCACTGCGATGATCGAGGATAACGACTCAAGCGACGCCAGAGAGTTGGAAGCTGAACTGAACCGACTCGACCGATTGATCGCCGATTGGGAATTCAAGACTATGTTGGGCGGAGAGGATGATCGCCGCAACTGCATCATGACGATCCACGCTGGCGCCGGAGGCACCGAATCGGCAGACTGGGCGGCGATGCTGATGAGGATGTACCTGATGTACATCGAGCAACGCAAATGGAAGGGCGAAGTGATCGACATCCAGCCTGGCGAGCAGGCGGGGATCAAGAGTGCCTCTATCGAAGTCGAGGGGGATTACGCTTTCGGCTACCTGAAGGCTGAGCTTGGCGTCCATCGATTGGTCAGGATCAGTCCGTTCGACTCCAATGCCCGCCGCCATACCAGTTTTGCTTCGATTTTTGTCTTCCCGGAGGCCGAAGAAGGGGCTGATATTGTCATCAATCCGGCAGACCTACGCATCGATACTTTTCGAGCGTCAGGAGCGGGAGGCCAGCACATCAATAAGACCGACTCGGCGATTCGCATCACCCATCTTCCAACCAACATCGTCGTCACCTGCCAGACCGACCGGTCGCAGCATCGCAATAAGGACTCGGCGATGAAGTTCCTTATGGCGCGACTGCTGAAGCAGCAGCGAGACGAAGAGTCGAAGACGCGCAATGCTCTCGAGGCGACCAAGGCTGAGATCGGGTGGGGGTCGCAGATTCGGAGCTATGTGCTGCACCCCTATAAAATGGTGAAGGACTTACGCACCAATGTCGAAACGTCGAACACAGAGGCGGTACTGGACGGGGACATCGATAAGTTCATCGAAGGCTACCTGATGCAGGAAGCGAAGGGGTAGGGGAATTGTAAAATGTTAATTGGGGGAGTAATAATGATAGCGGTCGGAGCAAGCTGGAATGTGCGTTATAAACAGCGGGTCGGGCTGAAGTCGTTCATGGTGACCGACTTGCGAATGGGTCGAAAGTTTGGTAACTTCGAGGAGTACATCGGCGCGACGAACCTGTTCAGCCAGACCTATCAGGAGGTCGGCGGCGTCCCGATGCCGAAGCGCTGGTTCAAGGCTGGCATGAGTTGGAATTGGGGATGGGTCAGCAAAGCCCTCCTTCGAGCCACTCGGGGCGAGTAGGATAATTTCCGTCAGATAGTAGTGGGGTCCGCTGACCCCGCTACTATCTCAGTTGAGAGATCGAAAAAGAAAGCAGCGTTCCTGTAGGTTAGGGAACAATTATTCAAAATTTCTTAGGAGTAACGATGAAAGTTATTGTATTGAATTTATTATGTATTCTGGTTTTTTCTGGTTGTGCCTCAACTATTGTTGAACTCAGAGGACACACCGATTTCAATCCAATCTATGATTGGAGTTCTTCAATGAAGATTTTTGTTCTTCCTGAGCAAGGTCCAGAAATTCCATTGAACAGTTATCGGATTGAAGCAAAACTTACCCGGATCATTCAACTATCGAGCAACAAAACTGGACTTAGAATAGTAGAAGACCCTGAAGTGGCTGACGGTTTTATGATGGTTAAGTATCGCTTGGATTCACTTTCGTATATCACCCCTGCATTCTCTCAATCATTTGGCAACTCAACATTGTGGCGCAATCAGTTAACAAAGCAATTGGGGACAGTATCTTATGATTATACAGTGACAACACCCTCGTACGAAGTTGAAAAAAAATTCATAAGAGTTGAGTTATGGTTTATTGAGAATCCTCTTAATGATAAGCGAGTAACTGGTGAAACTGAAACTCATATGGTTTCTTCTGCTTCGAGTGAGTTGAACGATGATGGTAATCGCTTAACGTATAACCTTCTTGTTGCATGTCTAAAATCTATTCCGGGCGTAGATCAAAAATTTGAGTCGAAGACTCCTGTAATCGAGGCGGTCTTAGAGATGAATTGGCTTAGTGGTGTCAAAACAAGAAATGTTGACAATGCAGGCTATACTATATATGGCCTAGCCCCTTTTGTTTGGGACGATATTATCTATGAGATTGACGGAATGCGGATTTTTGATTATTTTGACTATAAGGCGGCAATGTTATCAATTCCAGAGAACTCCAAATCTTGCAAAATAAAATTCAATAGGGGTGGCTCGCAAAGCGAGCTTGAATATAGATTTTAACAGATGTCCCTCGTACTTAACAAGGAAGACAATGAACTCAGTCAAAGAAGCAGCCGCAGAGGTTCTAAGGGAAGCACCTGACAGCGTCACCTTTGACGATCTGATGTACCGCTTGTACGTCCGCAGTAAGATCGAAAGATCCCTACAAGCTGTAATAGAGGGTAGGGTTGTAAGTCAGGAAGAAGCGGAGAAACGGACGTCAAGGTCGAAATATCGTGACACGTCTTACAAGGGGGCTTGACAAACCGGGCACTATGGCTTATATTATCTATTGCGAGAACGGGGCTTCTGATAGCGAATCCTCGGTTAAGCGGCGATAACCATAGGCTGTCTTCTGCAGGAGATTGTTGGTTGTCGCCGCTTTCTTTTTTGGCTTTGTGCCCCCGTAGCTTAATCTGGATAAAGTTCCGTTCTCGCAAACCGAGGATGCGGGTTCGAATCCCGCCGGGGGCGCAAGCTTATATGAATTACTTGAATAATTAGAAATTTATCATTAGAATTAGCGTTTTAGTTTGAAAGACTGGATCCCCGACTTCACGGGGATGACCAAAAGGAATAGAATGAAATCTCTTGCCCAACGAGCCGTCGATACGGCGAAAGTGCGCGGCGCGACGTACGCCGACTGCCGCATCGTCCTGACCAAACAGGAAGTCCTGTCGGTGCAGAACGGTCGCGTCGGTGAAATGACACTCTCCGAGGACATCGGCTTCGGCATCCGCGTCATCGCCGACGGAGCGTGGGGCTTTGCTTGCTCGCCAGATGTTACTCCCGCTGAGATCGACCGGGTAGCGGCTCTGGCAGTTCGCATCGCCAAAGCATCAGCGCAACTGAAAAAGCTCGACATCCGCCTCGCCCCGGAGCCAGTCGTCGATGAGCGCTGGCAGACGCCGATTACCGAAGACCCGTTCGCGGTGTCGAAAGAGGAGAAGTTCGGGCTGCTCTATGAGCTGGACAAAGTCCTTCGTTCAGACAAGCGGATCAAAACCGCCGAAAGTACGCTCAACTTCAGGTCAGAGCATCAATGGATGGCGACGTCGGAAGGCTCGTTTATCGACCAGCTATTGATTCGTAGTGGCGCAGGGTACTCGGCGACTGCTGTCGGCAACGGCGAAGTGCAGGTGCGGAGCTTCCCGAACTCGTTTCGTGGGCAGTACATGAGCCTCGGCTATGAGATGGTGCGCGGATTGCATCTGCTTGAGAACGCCGAGCGAGTGCGTGACGAGGCTGTGGCGTTGTTGACGGCTCCGACTCTTCCCGAAGGTCAGCGCGACGTCATCATCGACGGCAGCCAGATCGGGTTGCAAATTCACGAGTCGGTCGGACACGCCACTGAGCTTGATCGTGTGCTCGGCATGGAGGCGAACTACGCCGGGATGAGCTTCGCGACAACCGACAAGATGAAGGAATACCGTTACGGCTCCGACCTCGTGAACCTCGTCTGCGACTCGACCGTGCCGGGAGGCTTGGCAACCTTCGGCTGGGACGACGACGCCGTCAGGGCGCAGCGGTGGCACGTCGTGAAGAACGGGATGTTCGTTAACTATCAGTTCAATCGCGAGTTGGCTCACACAATTGGCGCGGAGCGGTCGGTGGGAAACAGTCGCGCCGACGGCTGGGTCAATATCCCGATCATTCGCATCACCAACCTTTCGCTGATGCCGGGGGCATACGAGTTGGATGACCTACTTGCCGATACCGAGGGCGGGGTCTGGCTCGAGACGAACCGCTCGTGGTCGATTGACCAGTGGCGGCTCAACTTCCAGTTTGGCGTCGAAGCGGCGTGGGAGATCAAAGGCGGGAAGAAGGGGAAGCTCTACAAGAACGCCAATTACCAAGGGATCACACCGAAGTTCTGGGGGAGCTGCGACGGGATCGCCAACGAGAAAAGCTGGGTGCTGTGGGGCGTCAATAACTGCGGGAAGGGGCAACCGGGGCAGACGGCAGAAATGAGCCATGGGGCGGCTCCGGCACGATTCAGGGACGTGACGGTGGGGGTGGGGAACTCGTGAGAGGCGAGATCCTTCACTTAAACCTGAAGGATGGCATGCCAACCGTCGATGAGGCACGTCGCCGCTTCGCAGAAGCGCTCAGACAAGCAAGGAAAGACGGTGCTTCGGCGATCATTTTGATTCACGGCTACGGTTCATCTGGAGTGGGTGGAAAGATCAGAACGGGTATTCAGAGTTCACTCCGGATGAGGCAGAAGGAAGGCTTGATCCGGGCTTTTGTCACCGGCGAAAACTGGCGCTACGGCGACCCGACTACTGAGTGGATCCTGAACGAATGCCCTGCTCTTGATGACGACCCCGACTTGGATGCGGGTAACAAAGGGATGTCGGTGGTGTTGATTTGAAGTGTCATTCCATTAAAAATATAGGCATTTGAATGAATCAGTGGGACTATCTTCGGGTAGAAGTTAAATACGGGGAACTCGGTTCGCACGCCTGCTACGTCGATGGCGATCCTGCCGATATACCGGTCTTCGAGGGCGTTCTTGCGACTCGCCCTGACCGGGACAGGCTTTTTCACGACCTCGGTACGCGAGGCTGGGAGCTCGTTTCCTGCGCGACGCTTGGACGTAACTGGGAATACATGTTCAAGCGGCAAAGAGGCGCAGGTACGCATAACGGATGAAATTTAGTACCTTAAGCATATTACTTGTCTGGGCTTGCCTGTCGTTTAGCCAACTTCACGCCGAGGTTGTCGGTCGTCCCGACTCGCTTGGCAGAGGTGCCTATATCATCAAGCAGTTGGTCGAAGTGCCAGTCTCGCCTGAGGAAGCTTACGATCTGATGACTGGCGATATTTCAGGCTGGTGGGATCACTCGTTTTCAGACAAGCCGCACAAGCTCTACATCGAACCTAAGCCCGGCGGTCACTTCATGGAGATATTCGACGAGTCTGGCGACGGCGTTCAGCATGCGACGGTGATTTATGCCCGGCGAGGCGTTATGCTCCGTATGGATGGCCCGTTGGGGTTATCAGGAATGGCAGTGTCGAATGTCGTAACTTGGCTGTATGAGAAGAGTGAGACGGGGTGCAAGGTATCGGCGGAAATCCATATTCTGGGGGAAGTGACCGACCGATTTGCCGCGATTGGGGACAAAGTCTGGCATCATTTCCTGACTGAACAGTTCAAGCCTTATGCAGAAGCGAAGAATATTCAGAAAAAGTAATTCAAGCCTGTGATTGCAGGCACTATTTTGGCGTTGAATTCGTTTTATATATTGATTGGTTCGATGGAGGCTTAAACCTGCCATCCAATAGTAGCTTTCACCCAAGAGGAATTTTGAACGAAGATAGACCTTCATTTCGGATAGACACCCGCGTTCGGGAACTGTTGAACGATCCGATCCCTGACGCTGACGAGCAAGGTGCGCCTCCTACTTCGAGGACGCGCGAACCTTCCATCGACGATATCCGCTTCGATATTTTACCAGAAGACCTGATCGCTTACCTGAAGAATTACATCGTCGGTCAGGATCACGCAGTCGAAGTCATTGCCACGAAGATCTGCACCCATTTCCACCGGATGGCGCTCGAACGGAAGCACTCCGAGTTGCCGCGCATCGTCGGACATGTTAAGTCGAACATGATGGCGATTGGCCCGACTGGAGTTGGCAAGACCTACCTTATCAAGCTGATAGCTCAGAAGCTCAACGTGCCGTTCGTCAAAGGAGACGCGACGAAGTTTTCGGAGACGGGCTATGTCGGCGGTGACGTAGAAGATCTTGTGCGCGAGCTTGTTCATCAGGTTGGCGGTGACATTAAGCTTGCCGAGTACGGGATCATTTACATCGATGAGATCGACAAGATCGCCTCATCGGGCAGTGTCTATGGGCCTGACGTTTCGCGGGGCGGCGTCCAGCGCAATCTGTTGAAACTGATGGAAGAGACCGAAGTCGATATGAAAGTCCCCCACGATCTCGCCAGCCAGATGGAGGCGGTGATCGAGACTCAGCGCACTGGCAAAGCGGCTCGCAAGCGGGTCAACACTCGCAACATCCTGTTCGTGATGTCCGGGGCGTTCAACGGCTTAACCGAGATTATCGCCCGTCGCTTGAAGAAGGGTGGCATGGGCTTCACTGGCGAAACGATGACGGGAGTCGCCGACACGACGTTCCTGCTCAATAAGCTTCACTCGGCAGATCTTGTGCAATATGGATTTGAGTCAGAGTTTGTCGGTCGCGTACCTGTGATGACGTACCTCGACGAGCTGACTGAGGAGGGGTTGTTTGGGGTGTTGAAGAACCCGAACAGTTCGGTTGTAACGAGCAAGAAACGGGATTTTGCGGCTTATGGCATCGACCTGACGTTCGATGATGAAGCGTTGCGGTTGATTGCGAAGGAGGCTTCGCATCACGGAACCGGCGCCAGAGGTTTGGTAGGGGTGATCGAGCGGATATTGCTTCCGTTTGAGCGGTCACTGCCTTCGGCTCATGCGCGACGGGTGCACATCACTGCCGACGTGTTCAGAGACCCGGAGGCGGGGCTAAGAGCCGTCCTGCCGAAAGCTATCGCCGAAGATTTTTGCGACGAGTTTTTCGAACGTAGCGGGATTATCCTTGAGTTTACAACCGCCGCTGAGTTGGCGGCCCAAGCCGAGGCATCACGCGTCGGAATACCGATGCGCAAATGGCTGGAAACGGTTTTGAAGGATTACGAACTGGGTTTGAAGCTTACCGGCAAGGAGCGGGTTACTGTGACGCCTGATTTGCTGGCTGATCCGAAAGGGTTCCTCGAGAAGCTGGTGAAGAAGGCGTTTAAGGGGAAGTAGGCCCCAAGGTTTAAGGTTTAAGGTTTAAGGTTTAAGGTTTAAGAGAGCCGCGCCGGTTATTCGGGGTGGCTCTCTTTTATTATACCTATGAAATACAATAGAATAAACGATAGAATTCAAAATTAGAGTCACATTTTCAGAGGATAGGGGGCTATAGTCAAAAATCGATCACTGAGTCACAGAATGCTGGGAAGGCTTATCAGATAGTGGCTACAGGCGTGATCGATTTGTGATCCATCAGGAAAACGATCACATTGGTCACGATTAATTCAATTTCAATATGTCGATAATATACGGAATATTTAGACAATAAGCAAGAGAATTGGCAGGTATTTGGAGGGGTTATCGCATTAAGACGACTTTGCGAGTTGAGACCTCGGAGCCGGACTGAAGGCGGACGAGATAAACTCCAGCGGGTACGGCGGAGGCATCCCAGACAGCCGTACGGGTAGCGGATGTTGTAGGGGCGTATTGCAATACGCCCCTACGGCTGAGCAGATCGGTGACAAGCCGCCCTGAAAGGTCGTAGATGCGTAAAGAAACCCTCCCTACCCCCCCTGCAATAGCATGGGGGGATTGCATTTGGTTTGCAATAGCATGGGGGGATTGCGAGACCCCCCCGTTAACTGAGGGGGAAGCCAAGTACCTGATCGTCAGCATCGAGTTGAACGGGTTCGGACTGACAGATAGCAACCCAAAGTCAGTGGGGCGGGCATCCTGCCCGCCATTTTCAACCCCCAAGTCCCGCACCGTCACATCCCACGTCACAGTATCCGCCTCAACCGAGTCTGCGACAACGGCAGACACTTGGTAGTGCGGATTTAAATCCGCACTACCGGCAAAACTCCACTCCAGCGCAACAGTGTCCTCCGCCGCAACCTCACCATCGACAAGCCACTGGATGCTTAAAGACTCGTTCTCCGGCTCACTCGGGACAACCTCGAAGTGAACGACGCCGTTGGGTTCAACATCGAAGGCGAGATCCTCCGGAATATAGGCTTGAACTGTGCCACCAACAGAAACATTCCATACCACGGCATCGGACGATTCCCAGCGATAAGCTCGCCCTTCCACTGCATAGCTACCTGACCGAAGAAATGGGATAGTTACATTCGAGCTTTCGCCGATTTCCTCAGTTTGGTTGTTGTTGAGGTTCGTTACTGTCCAAAGGTAGCCCGGCTCAACATCGCCAATATACCTGACCGTATCTATTGAGAAAAGAAGTGAATCACCTCGCTGGACCGTGAGGTTAAGCGTATCAGGCGAATATGCCGCGATGTAAAGGTTGGTGACTGTGACGTGCCACCCAGTTTCGGAAGTTGCAAATTGATTGTGAACCAAGCACTCAACGGAATCTATCCCAGGTGTATCGAAAACAATGCTAATGGTAGTATCGTGACCGGCAAGTTGATCATCATTGAAAAACCAATCGTATGTCATTTCGTTGCCATGCTGATCTCGGGCTCGAACGATAAACTGGATAGAGTCTCCCAAAAGTACATTTTGAAGAGAATCTTCGGGCCATCGATAGAAAATTATTGGTCCAAGTTGATCTGGCTCCAAGCGAAGTAACCACGCATCACCTTGTCGCTCCCCCACCGGATTATATTTATCACCTGCCGCTACAATGGATTGATCATCGAGTACTATCACTTCATGAAGCAATCCCGACACTTCGTCACGCCCGGTGCGGAAATCCTTAGTCCAAATGATATTGCCATCACTATCAGAGCGTACTGCCAGAGGGGAGTAGCCATTTTGGCCATCTGTACTTCTCCATCCAACAAAAACGAAGCCGGCATTTTCACGCAATTTTTCGAGGGCATAAAGACCAGGTGGATTTTCTTCTTCGATTTCCAATCGTCTTGTCAAGATTGGCTCGCCTTCATGATTGATTTTAAACAGAATAAATCCTTCGGAAACTCCACCAATTGCAAAACCACCCGGGATCGAAGTCATGTCCTTGAATGTAATTGAGGTATCTTCGAACAGATAGTTCCGCGACCAAATCTGCTCACCATCCATATCAACCTTTTGCGCCCAGCCGTGCGTCACCAGGTTGAAATTATCTCTTCTACTAAATCCTCCTGCTAAAGCAATACCGCCGTCAGTTTCGCGGATCGAAACTATTCGCCAATCTTCGTCCCGATTGCCGTAAAAATGACTCCAAACCGGCTCTCCATCCCCATCGATACGCAGGAGGAACCCGCGATTGTCACTGGCACCGCCAACTACAAAGTCACCTTGCTTTAACTCGATAATCGCGTTACCTGAACCGGCTCGATAATTTCGCTCCCAAAGAAGTTCTCCTTCATTATTAAGCCTCGAAACAGACAACCTTCCGCGCGGATAACTCCCGGTTACTATTGCATCTCCGTTGTCGGCTTCTATCACTGATTTGAAACTAATTCCCTCGGTATGATAGTCCCAAAGCGTTTCGCCATTTTCATCGACGCGCATGAGCCATGGCTGGCTCGGAGTCGCTGTCGATCCAGCGAGAAGGTAGTCATTATTGGCACAATGGTACAGATCCCGAAACTGGTCGTGATCGACATTGCCGCCATCGTACAAATGCTCCATTTCGAGCTGTGGTTGGGCAGATAACTTGGCGCTCCAGAGGAGCACAATGAGGCTGAGTATAAAGGTTTGCGACATAAGAGTTACGCTGGTTTTTCTATCGGCGGCTCTAAAGCCGCCGATAGAAAGGCTAATAGTCTGTCAATCATCTTCCATGTCGATGTTAAGGATCGATCCTGAAGAGTTTGCCAGAACAAATACTCCAGTAATGGGATTGACCTCTTGCCCATTGACCGTCCAAATCAAATCGACATCAAGGACATCCGGATCGTAATCCCACTTGAACAAAAAATAGACGGGTGGCGCACCGCCATCATTCATGGATTCATTGTACCAGTCCCATTGAACGACATTGTCATTCATAGCGACTACATTGCCAAAAGGTACTTGGCCTCCGGTACAAAATTGAGCCGTTGGGTTAATGTTATGTTGAGCATTCCCGTTCCAATTCGCATCAAGTGTTACCGACCAAGTTCCCGCCCTTGCCTTTTCCGGTGGTGGCCACCAGAGCCGCATACCGGCTTGTGCGATAAACGCGACGGTCAAGACCATCAGCGCGATCTTGCCGAATTTCTTCCACTTCATTTTGAACCTCTTAGATTTGTGTTCCATAAAGAAATATTGTATCTTGGAGGTGCATCCGTTTCACGACGGACGCACCTCCACATTTATGAGCGTCTCTTCCAGCTTAGTAGGCATTCGGAGAGACGCTCGTGGTTTTTGGACGATTTTTCGTCCCAAATACCTATGGTCACTTTTAATATAATTGACCAAAAGCGTGTTGTCAAGAGTTATCTAACTTTCGTAAAAAAAAAAAAATAGGCGATTTTGAGGGCAGGGATTCGCGCGAGAAGTTGCCGCAGGGTGGGACACCCTGTGGCAAAAAAGAGGGCGAACGCAAGGTTCGCCCGTACGGGCGATGCTTGTCATCGCCCTTGATAAGGTGACAGACTAAAGTCCGTCGTACTGAGATTCATCGTCACACCCCTAACCCATACTGGACAGGACTTTACGGATCTGTGACGATGGCATGAGTATTATGTGAGTGAGTATGGTTGCAGGTCGAGAGTCACGCGCCTGAGATGTTATGCCGGATGATTTGCCCTGACTCAAGATAGACGACATCCTCGGCAATGTTCGTCACCTGATCGCCGATGCGCTCAAGCTGGCGCGAGATCGACAACAGGTTGATGTAACAGCCGATCCGTTCGGTGTCCTTGCGAATACCTTCTTCAACAAACCCGTACATCTGCTTGTGAAGCTCGTCGATTTCCTTGTCACGCGTCAAAATGTCCTGCGCTAACAACTCATTCAAGTTTATCAACGCGTCGATGCAGTCCTTCAGCATCGCCTGCACCTTTGTCGCCATTTCCTCAAGTTCCTTGGGAATGTGGATCGGATGGCAACGACGTATGTCGATGGCGCGTTCGGCAATGTTTGTAGCGAGGTCGGCAATACGTTCGAGGTCATTGTTGATCTTCAAGATTGCCACCACAAAGCGCAGATCGACCGCGACAGGTTGGTGGAGGGCGAGAATCTTGAGGCATTCCTCTTCGATCTCAATCTCGAAATGGTCAATTTCACGATCCGCGGCGATGACCTTCTCAGCAAGAGCCACATCGTTTGTCGTTAAGGCGCGGATAGACTTCTGAAGCGAATCTTCGACCTTGCCGCCCATGATCGATATTTTTTTCTTGAGGGTGCCGATTTCGCGGTGGAGATGAATGTGCATTGGAATTGAAGATTGAAAAAGGTGATTGAAAATTTCAGAGTTGCCGCCCAGCAAAGCTGTGCGGTTTACACGCGCCAGGCAAGTTCCTTTATCCGAAGCGACCGGTAATATAATCTTCGGTCTGTTTTTTACCCGGCTTGGTGAAGATGCCGACGGTTTCTCCGAACTCGATCAACTCACCCATGTAAAAGAAAGCTGTGTAGTCGCTAACGCGGGCAGCTTGTTGCATGTTGTGAGTAACGATTGCGATGGTGTAAAGTTCCTTCAGCTCGAAGATCAGCTCCTCGATCTTTGAGGTGGCAATCGGATCGAGGGCACTGGCGGGCTCGTCCATCAGCAAGACTTCCGGCTCGACTGCCAAGGCTCGCGCAATGCAAAGCCTCTGCTGCTGACCACCAGAGAGGGCGAGAGCGCTTTTGTGAAGCTCGTCCTTGACCTCGTCCCACAGGGCGGCTTGCTTCAGGCTTTTCTCGACAATGATGTCGAGTTCATTGCGTTTGTTGATGCCGTAGAGTCGTGGGCCGTAAACGACGTTCTCGTAGATCGTCTTCGGGAAGGGATTTGATTTTTGGAAAATCATCCCGACCTTTTTACGCAAGGAGACGACGTCGATGTTTTTGTCGTAAATGTCGATACCGTCAAACAGCACTTTACCTTCCGGGCGGAAGCTTTCGATCAGGTCGTTCATGCGATTCAACGATCTAAGATAGGTCGATTTTCCGCATCCTGAAGGGCCGATCATTGCTGTGACGTGATTCGTTTTAATTTTTATGCTAACGTCTTTCAAGGCATGTTTCGTGCCGTAATAGACATTTAGATTTTCTGTTATTATTCGATATTCCATCTTATCCATTGAGCTTCCGCGATTGTTTCCGAAGCCGATAACGAAGAATCGTCGCCGAGAAATTGAGGGTAAAGGTCAGTAATAAAAGAACCATTGTCGTTGCGTATTGGATACCGCGAGTCGCTTCGACGTCGGTTGACTGAGTTGTCATAATGTAGATGTGATAGCCAAGTTGCATAAACTGGTCGGTGAATGCAGTAGGCAGATTGGGTAGGAAATATGCCGCACCGGTGAAGAGGAGGGGAGCTACTTCGCCAGCTCCACGGCTGACGGCGAGAATTGCTCCGGTCATAATTCCGGTGATGCAGTTAGGAATTACGACTCGCCAGATCGTCTGCCAGCGTGTAGCGCCGAGGGCAAGGCTTGCTTCACGAAGTTCACGCGGGATGGTGCGGATCGCTTCCTCGACAGAGACGATGACGACGGGCAGAGTCAGGAGTGCCATCGTAAGGCTTGCCCAGAGGATGTTGGGCTGACCCCAGCGGAGGATGCCTTCGCCGGAAAGGACCTTGTCAATTCCGCCGCCGACAAACTGTACAAAGAATCCCAAACCGAACAGCCCGAAAACTATTGAAGGTACGCCGGCGAGTGTGTTGACGGAGAAGCGAATCAGCTTGGAAAAGACTGAATCCTGGCTGGCGTATTCCGAAAGGTAGATCGCAGTAATTGTTCCGACCGGAACTCCGATGATCGACATGATGATGACCATTAGGAAAGTCCCGACGATTGCAGGGAAGATACCGCCTTCGGTCATGCCTTCGGTTGGTGCTGCGGTGAGGAACTCCCAGCTTATTGTGCCGATACTGCCGTTGATGATCGTAATCATCATAATGATAACAACTGCCGTAACGAGAGCAGCCAGCGAGGCGCTACTCCAGATGACAAGCTTGCCGAAAAAAGGATTGTTACGCATCAATTTCCCCGGAACCGTTTCATTAGTTTTTGCCTGACCCAGAATTCTGCGAGGGCGTTAAGGATGAAGGTAAAAACGAAGAGGATGGAGCCTATTAAAAAGAGCACGTTGTAATGGGTATCGCCGAAGACAACCTCTGCCATTTCAGCGCCGATGGTTGCCGACATGGTACGGACAGGATCGAGGGGGTTGAGTGTCATCAGGGCGGCGTTGCCCGTTGCCATAAGAACGATCATCGTTTCGCCGAAGGCTCTGCCAAAGCCAAGAATTAGTGAAGCCATGACCCCAGGAGTTGCAGCGGGAAAGACGACGAATAACACTGTCTGCCATTTGTTGGCACCAAGGGCGAGGCTTGCTTCAGTGAATGATTTTGGGACGGCGTTCAGTGCGTCTTCTGTGACGGTGAAGATGATCGGAATGACTGCCAAAGATAGCGCCAGCCCTCCGATGAAGCCGTTCAGTCGGAATTGGTAGCCGAAGACCGACTGCATGAACGAGGCCATGATGATCAGGGCGAAAAAGCCGACGACGACGGAAGGAAAACCGGCAAGAATTTCGACGGTAGGCTTGAAGATTTCCTGAACCCAACGAGGTGCGAAAGCGACAGCAAAGAGGGCGGCCAGAATTCCGATGGGACCGGCGAAGATAAGGGCGATAAATGTTACCTTGAGACTGCCGAGCATCAGTGGCAGTAGGCCATATCGTGGGTTACCGGAAACAGGGTGCCACTCGGAGCCGAGTAGATTACTGACGCTCGCGTGACCTTCGCCGCCACCTGTTTCAAGTTGGGAGGCAGCGTTAGGCGTCAAGCTACCCGATGGCGGAACATCGCCCGGTACATCTCCGTAACTCTCGCTTTCGTTATAAATCGGGGAAGGTACATCAGAGGCGGATTTGGTTTCGAAGAGGGGAAGTGTTTCTCGGAATACAAATGCCATAATGAGCAAAATCGCCGCGAGGGCGACGAATGCAATTCCACGAATAAGTGACTCACCGATATACTCAACAGGACGAAAGGTGCGCCTTGTGATGTCTGCGGAACTCTTAAGCTTCTCAGACGCGACCGATTTTACAACGCTTCTGTTTTCCATAGCCAAAGTGGATGATTTGTCATTCATTGAGTAGCCATAAGATAATGAAATTCGAAGGTGAGAACATCCGATACAAGCAATCATCCCATCAGATCGCGTACTATGTGGCGAACGATGGGATGATTGCAGCTGCTAAAGGCTTTAGCGAACCGGGAAGTAGCCAACTTTAGCTACGACTGCCTGACCTTCGGGGCTGAGAATCCAATCGACATACTTTTGCAATTCGCCGGTTGGTCTTGCGCGAAGGTACATGTAGAGGTATCTGGAAATTGGGTAGTCCCCAGATTTCACATTGGCTTCTGTTGGCTCGTAAGCAGTCGATTTGGCGTCTTTCTTAACCAGGCAGTACTTTATGCCTTTGGCATAAGCTGCGCCGCCGTAGCCTATTCCATTCACGTCCTTGGTGACAGCATTAACAACGGCGGCGGTACCGGGGAGAGTCTGAACAAGCGGGGCAAAATCTTCGCCGCCGAGAACGTTGTCTTTGAAGTAAACGTAGGTACCGGAGCTGTTCTCACGACCATAGACGATGATTTTCTCATCTTTGCCGCCTAAAGCTTTCCAGTTGGTGATCATTCCGGTGTAGATGCCCTTGAGCTGATCGAGTGACAACTCCTGTACAGGGTTTGCGTCGTTCAGATAAACCGAGAGACCGTCTTTGGCAACCTTGACTTCGACGCCGAGGCTATTGTAGCGTTGTTTCAACTTCTCACGTTCGCTCGATTTCATCGGGCGTGATGAGTTGGCAATGTCGGTTGTGCCGTTCTGGAGGGCTGCGATACCGACGCCCGAGCCACCACCGGTAACGGATACGGTCACATCCGGACGGGCAGTCATGTAGATTTCTGCCCAACGCTGTGCAAGGATCACCATTGTATCCGAACCTTTGACGGTAAGATTGGTCTTATCTGCCGCGAACATTGAGATGGGCAGTAAAAGACTTAAGACAAGCAGGATTTTCTTCATTTCGAGACCTTTGTTTTTGGGATTGAGAGCCATCCGAGGATGGCAATCCGTGAGTAATCTTAGAATTTGTACTGCATGCGAACAGTCAGGACGTTGTCCTTTATGTCTTCCTTGAAGGGAAGAAGGCTTCCGACGAGAAGAGTCGAGCTGACATTTTCATTGGTCGGCATATCATAGTAAATAACAAGCTTTACATTGCCGTCCATATGGTGAACCCAACCGAAACCGAGGGTTGTCCACTGAACGTCTGCAGAAGTGAAGTTATCTACCCGCACATTGGCATTAGTCAAGCCAATGTCATCCCCTTCGACATCTGTATTCGGATCGAATGAGTCGTACTTCAGAACAAATTGGTCCATTAAGCCGATGTTTTGAACGTAATTGACGTAGTATCCCGAGAACTTACGCTGGTAGACGCCAGTCGTAAGTGGTGACACTCCGGTAGCTGGCGTGGTGTAAATGTAGAAGGTGTTTGAGCCATTTAGCGAAGGTTGATCGCCACTGATGAACTCCATGCGGAGTGA
The DNA here is from genome assembly GCA_945865405.1 of Caldithrix abyssi DSM 13497. GTDB lineage: Bacteria > Electryoneota > AABM5-125-24 > Hatepunaeales > Hatepunaeaceae > CAMBDS01. The sequence continues at coordinate 23,126 of CAMBDS010000018.1, read as the reverse complement.
CAAGCCGCCGATGACTGGCATATCGGCATAAAACTGAGCGTCGAAACCCATATAGTTACGGTCGTAATACATATTCTTATTGGTTGAAGTAGAGTCAACCATCCATTTCTTGGGCGTACCTTCGACGGCATATTGATATTTGTCACCGTTGCGAACCTTGCCCATATACATCGAGACTCCGGCATCAAGCGCCATATTCTGGTCGTAGAAAGGAAGGGCAACGCCGAGACGACCGATGATGTCTTTGTTGTTATCGTTCTCGACAGCCGTTACGCCCATACCATTGAAAGCGCCGACTTTGGCGCGGAGGAATTTCATCGGGCCACTATCAGGCGCATAATCGAACTTCAAACCGAGATCACGCTCACCGGGGAAGAGTACCTGATACATGCGTGAACGCTCAGGTGACTCACGGTTGCTTGAAGAATAAGAGATTTCAAAGCCGAAGGGGCGATCAAAGCCACCAGCGGTAATTGTCCAGGCTTTTTTATCCCACGGGAAATTGTAGGAGAGATAAGCATCTTTGATTGCAACGCCACCCTGTGTGACATCAAACTGCAGAACATATTGCGTAAGATTGTTAACATAGTTGACTTTTAAGCGACCGCGACGGATCAGGAAACGCTGGTGATTGCCAGCGGGGAAGTTACCACCGGAGAAGCCGGCAGCGCCGTCAGTGTCGGCGATTTGGAACTGTGATTGGATATAGCCGGTAAGTTTGATTTTGGCGAGGCCGTCAAGAACCGGTTGGTTCGCTAACATTTGCTCTTCCATGCCTGCGATCTGGCCCTTGAGGGCAACAATCGCTTCTTCGTTTGTATCTGCCGCAATAGCTGACTTGGTGAAAAGTGCGTACCCTATTACGAGCGCCGCAGCTGCAACACGGAAACAAGTCTTCATTCTCTAACTCCTTTTGTTGAAATTGCCATTTTCGACGGCAAAATTACATGGGTAATGTTAGACGAATGTGAGGGAATTGTTAAGAATGTGTTAAGAGAAGATAATTGAGGAAAATTGTCGATTTGATGACAATTCTAACCAAGCGGGATATGGATTCCGAAGGTACTGCCTTGCCCCACAACGCTTGTAACGCTGACCCGCCCCCTGTGCGCCAGAGCGATGTGCTTTACGATAGCGAGACCGAGACCTGTGCCGCCCTCCTGACGACTTCGACTCGGATCCACGCGATAGAATCGTTCAAACAATCGGGGCAAGTGTCTGTTTTCAATTCCAAGTCCGCTGTCAACCACATGGATTGAGACTTCCTGAGCATCTGCCGAGATGACGATTGTTACGATACTTTCAGGTTCACTGTATTTGATTGCATTGTCGATCAGGTTGCTGATGGCCTCTTCGAGTAGCTGGTGATTGCATCGGACTTCGGGTGCTTCTCCCTGCTGGATGATCGTTATGTGCTTCGATTCCGCTTTGGGACGGCAGAATTCGATAGTACTTTCGACAATTTGCGGGATGGAATCGGCAACAAAATTCAATTTACTGTCGATATCTTCCTGTTCGAGACGAGCCAGACTTAACAAGTCCTCGACGATTGTGTTCATCCGTTCGGCATTACGGACAATCATCTCAACGAAGTGGATCGCAGATTCAGAATCGTCCAGAGCACCATCGCGCAAAGTCTCAGCAGACCCTCTGATAGAGGTTATCGGCGTCCGAAGTTCGTGAGAGACGTTTGCCACGAAGTCACGGCGGACGGTCTCGAGCTGTCTAAGCCGGGTGATGTCATTGATTACAATTACCCTGCCAATACGTCTTTGGTTGGCATCGAAGATAGACGTACCACGAACGTGTATAATGGCAGCCTCACCGTTCAGAATCAGATCCATCTCCAGATTTTTGTTAGTCTCTGGGAGGTCGGAAATAAATTTCACGAGATCGGGCACACGAATTACTTCGTGTAACGTTCGGTGAAAGACCTCCGGTGCCGCGATGCCCAAGAGGCGCTCGGCAGCCCGGTTGACCATCAGAATTCTGTCCTGGTTGTCGATTGCGATGACACTTTCGATCATCGAAGCGAGGATTGCCTCGAGTTCGTTGCGCTGGCGGGTAATTGCATGAATGCGGTTGCTCAGTTGTTGAGCCATATCGTTCAGGGCAATCGTAAGCTCAGCCAGCTCAATTGTAGATGCGGCAGGTATTCTAAGGTCAAGTTCGCCGGAAGCAAATTTGGTGGCAATTAGCTGCATCTCTTGCAGGGGGCGGGTTGTATTCCTTGCGATAACCAGAGTGATCGAGACGACTATAAGAAATAATACGCTCCAGCCGATGCCAACATTGACAAAAACTTTTGTAAGGCTTTTTTCGATTTGCAAGGTGGGCATCGCAACACGGACGATAGGATAGCGTCTTTGACTCTCTTCACGAGGCAGAGCGAGAAACATATTTAGTTCTCCCCGCGACTGGTTTCGTCTGATAGAGATGCCAATTTTTCCGAGGATGGCGTCGCGAACCTCAGGCCGGTCAATGAGGTTCTCGAGAGGGTCTGTTTGGTGCCGGCTATTGCTTAAAACATTGCCTTCACTGTCGATAAAGGTGAAGTGAATGTTGGAAGATTGATCGAGGATGAGTGCCAATGAGTCGAGTTTGTTGGGGTAGCGAGAGGAATCGGTTGTTAGATTAGCAGCGAGTCGTGCCCATGAAGTGAGGTTTGTTTCCAATTCATGCAGGTAAAGTTGTCTTGCAGTTCGATTGGCATACCAGATCAATAGCAGAGTCGAGAGGAGAGTCAGCAGAAAAAAGGGGAGGAAAAGCTGGGAGATCAAGTGCTTTTTAGGCATTGACTTAGCCCTTCATCCGGTAGCCGACTCCGCGTACGGTTTCGATAATATTCCCGTGAGTGCCCAGTTTTTTCCGTAAAGAGGTGATATGTACATCGACTGACCTGTCGGTTACTGCATAGTCTTCTCCGCGAGTCTCATCGACTATCTGGGTTCGGGTAATGACTCTTCCTCGACGGGTGGCAAGCAGGTGAAGCAGGCGGAACTCGGTTGCGGTCAGTTTGATTGTTACGCCATCAAGCTGAACTTCAAAGCGGTCAGGTATGATCGTTATACCGTCGATTGTCAGAGACTGCGCTGAAGCGGCACTCTCGGGTGCTTCGGACCGGCGGAGGACAGCCTTGATACGGGCAAGTAGAATCCTGACGCTGAAAGGCTTCACAATGTAGTCGTCTGCACCAAGCTCCAAGCCAATCACAATGTCGGATTCCTCGCCCTTGGCTGTCAACATAATTATTGGAATTGCTGATGATGCAACATCTGCCCTTAAGAATTTGGTTACTTCAAGGCCGCTCAGATGAGGCATCATCAAATCGAGCAACACAATGTCGGGGCGGAATCCGTGAACTTGCTCGATTGCCTTTTGACCGTCAGGTGCGCCGAGAACTTCGTAGCCCTCGCGCGTCAGATTGTACTTTAATAGTGTAAGTATATCCGGATCATCATCAACGGCGAGGATGCGGGTGATAGACTTTTTCATATTCATATAATTTTGACTCTTATTAGATTCTGGAAGGCGGCGTTAATTTGCAATAATCGGGAATCGAAATTATGTTCATAACAATACAAAAGTAAAGAGCGGCTAAAAGCCGCTCTTTATCCGAAGACTACTCGGCCGTTAAATACTCAGTCCACCAGATAAGCTCTTCTTCCAAGGTGTCATTGTACCCTTTGGCTTCGAAGCGGATATTGCCTTCGCGGTCAATAACGCAAATATAGGGAATGCCGGAGATGCCGTAAGCCTTGGCAACGTCGTTGTTCCCATATACAAGTTCCATCGCGTAACCCTTTTCAGACATGAAGTTTGCCGCTTTGGCGGGGTTATTCTCCCAGGTGTTGACAGAAAAAACCCTGACGCCCTCCGGTTTGGCTGACTTGACGAAGTTGTCAAGTACCGGCATCGCCATACGGCAAGGACCGCACCACGAAGCCCAAAAATCGAGGATTACGACCTGTCCCTTCAGATCTGCGAGATGAACCTGGTTTCCTTCTTCATCGGGCAGTGTCCAATCAGCTGCGATACGGCTGAATTTCTTCGATATGACCGCCTCTTTACGCTTTGGTGCGCCAGCCGCCCAGTTCGCCTTTACCATCTCAATGGCTCCACCCCACCGCGCATCATCTTTAAGCAAGGCAAGGTTGTCACTTCGGACATAGGCACTCACTTGATCGAACCCGGCCTTCGATGATTTGTGGAGGTTCTCAAAGGCAGCGTCTTTGTTACCGGCGACAGCCTCAGATTGAGCGATCTGAAAAAGGATGTCAGGGTCGGAGGATGCTTCCGGGCGGGACTTCAGCCACTTAAGAAGGTAGGCATTCTCGCCAACTGACGAGAGGATCCGGGAGTACATATCGAGCGCAAGCTTACCGATCTCTTTTTCGAGTTGATTTGCTTCGATATAGCCAGCAGTGACTGCGCCACTCATCTGAGCTGTGGCTTCGGCAAGGACAAACTCGTAAGCTTTCTCGTGCTGACCAAGCCCGGCGTGAACCTCGGCGAAGCGAACGTTGGACGCGAAAACTGAGCCACGCATTTTGTTAGCTTCGAGCAACTTCAGAGCGGGTTTGAAGTCCTTTTGGTAGGTTAAGAAATCGTAATAGAAACCTTGCGCCCAGTCTTGGTCGGGGGCAAGCTCGGCCACCTGCTGGAATGCTTTTTTGTCGGCGGATAACCCTGCATTTAAAGCAGCGTAGTCAGGTGAGTTGGGATCGCCATTGATGACTTTGTTGACGTAGGTCGCGCAGAGTAGGCGGTAGCCATAGGGCCATTTGGGGTCGAGCTTGATAGCCTGGCGGCCAAGTTCGATTTGCTTCATCGGTGATGAGGCATACCTTCCGGCGAGATAAGCCCATTGTGCCGATTTGGGATTGGATCCGACCATCTCGATGCAGAATGAGTTGACGGCGGCTTCGTCAATTTCTCGCCATTTGTCTTGCGCTGACCGCCGTACGTCAATTTCGGAGGCGTTAGTGAGAAAGTCTTTGCAGATTGTCGCTTGAGCATCGTTGGTGGCTGCTTCAGAAGTTAAAGTCGCCAATGATTCTGGCGAGTAGTCTTTGGCAAAAGAAGCGACGGAGAGGTTCAAGAGGAGGAGGAAGCCGATGGATAGTGTCTTCATAGAACAAGCCTTTTACCTTGGGGGAGAACGACGCTGTTTGAAATCAAATTGTGCGTCAGGAATTTTCAGCGCTATTAAGATACGAAAATTTTACCAGTCAGACAATTTTCCGCCAAGTCGTTGTAAAATCGCCTGAAAATCGGGAGGAAGCTGGCTCTCGAAGCGGTGCTTCTTTTCAGTAACGGGATGTACGAAACCGAGAACCCGTGCGTGAAGCAACTGTCTGTCAACCATTTCGAAGAGTTCAGCTGCGACAAGACGCTGGGAAGTCGAGAGCTTGCCCATCTGCCTGTTGCGACCGCCGTAATCGGTATCACCGAGGATGGGATGGCCTGTATGCGTCAGGTGGACTCTGATCTGGTGAGTTCGACCTGTTTCGAGCCTCATCGCGAGGTGGGTAAGAAAGTCGAACTTCTGAAGCTGTTTCCAATGAGTGCGTGCTAACTTACCATCAGGGACAACGGCATACTTTTGGCGATCATTCGGGTCACGACCAATTGGTGCGTCGATAGTGCCCTTGGGGGTTTGCCACGGCCACCAGGCAATGCAATGGTACTCGCGTTCGACGGCGTGCTCACGAAACTGTTCCGCCAGACGAGATAGTGCCGGTTCGCGCTTGCAGACAACCAACAATCCCGACGTATTCTTGTCGATCCGATGGACCATTCCGGGCCTGTCGGGATCGCCGTCGGAGGCTGGTTCGAGTTGCCCGTAGTGATTTAACAGGGCGTTTACAAGTGTGCCGGTGCGATTGCCTTTAGCCGGGTGAACGACCATTCCAGCCGGTTTGTCGATTACGACGAGCCACTCATCTTCGAAGACGATTGTGAGCGGGATGTCTTCGCCAGCCAACGCCAAAGGTGGACGTGAGAGCATAGTAATGTGAACGACATCGCCGTTGCGGGTCTTATGGGAAGCTTTTGTCGGTTTTCCGTTAACAGTAGCGGCTCCAGCTTCGATAAGCTCTTGTACCTTGGTTCGGGTGAGTTCGGCAACCTGACGGGTCAGAAAAGTGTCAAGCCGTTCGGGATCCTTGCCGGCGGGGATCACAATTTCGATTTCACGAACAACGGCGTCGGGGTATGTGGCGCTTGCGGTAGCTGGTATAAGTTTCAGGTTCAAATTCTTCTGACTCTTCGAAGTCTTAAGTTTATCAGGAAAAAGCTTGCATTCAAGGCATTATTAATATACACTCCAGATTCGTGTTTAGAGAGTATGGAACCGCAGAGGGGGGAAAATCGTATGATGGTAAACGATGATAATCTATCGGTTGACTGGTAATATATGATTAACATATCGAAATAAGTCATGATTATCAGAACCTTGGAAGCAATTCAGTAAAATCACACCCATTTAACATTAGTTAAGATGACTCACGAAGAGATTCAACTCCTTTCCGCCGAGGTTGAGCGCGAAGGGAAATTCCTCGAAGATATCGAGCGCGAAGTAGGCAAGGCGATTGTCGGCCAGCACCGGATGGTCGAAAGACTGCTGATAGGCTTGCTCGCCGATGGACACATCTTGCTCGAAGGCGTTCCCGGCCTTGCCAAAACTACCGCCGTCAAGGCTGTGGCGCGCTGCATCGATGCTTCGTTCCGCCGAATACAGTTCACCCCCGATCTGTTGCCTGCCGATCTCGTTGGAACGCTGATTTACAATCAGCGTGACGGCGTCTTTCAGGTGCGTAAAGGGCCTGTTTTTGCTCATTTCATCCTGGCAGATGAAATTAACCGCGCCCCGGCAAAGGTGCAGTCAGCACTGCTTGAAGCAATGCAGGAACGTCAGGTGACGATTGGCGACGAGACGTTCGGCCTGCTGGCGCCGTTCCTAGTTATGGCGACACAAAACCCGATTGAACAGGAGGGAACCTACCCGCTACCTGAAGCGCAGGTCGATAGGTTTATGTTCAAGGTGGTGCTTGACTACCCGGAACGATCTGACGAGCTAAAGATCTTGCGCCAAGGAGATACATCGGGTATCGACGGCGTCAGGGCGGTCGTTCATCCTGAGCAGATCCTGAAGGCGCGCAAAGTCGTCAATAAGATATATATGGATGAAAAAATCGAGAACTACATCCTCGATATCATCGGTGCAACACGTCAGCCGGGTAAGTTTGGGCTGACCAAACTGCGCGACCAGATCCGCTACGGTGCTTCGCCCAGAGCTTCGATCTTCCTCGCCAAAGCGGCTCGCGCCCATGCGTTCCTGCGGAAGCGGGGCTACGTGACGCCGGAGGACATCCGCGCGATAGGCTTCGAAGTTTTAAGGCACCGCGTGATGGTGACGTTCGAGGCGGAAGCAGATGAAGTGAACTCGGACGACTTGATACGCGACATCTTCGACCACATCGAAGTCCCTTAGTGAATAAGCCGCTCCTCGACGAACGTGAATTGGCTCGCTATTCGGAGAGATTGGGTAATCTGACTCAAGAGACGACCCCTCTTTGGGGCGTGATGAACTCGACTGAAATGGTGCGCCACATGCGTCGAGCTATCGAAATGTCCCTTGAAGAAGTAACGGTAGTCGACCGGAGCAATTTCCTGACGCGAACTGTCGGTAAATGGATTTTTTTCGACCTGATGTCGAAATGGCCCAAGGGTTTGCCGAACGGAAAAAAAGAGGTGTGGCATCCGGTGCCGGAAGGGGACTTCGTTACGGAAAGAGAATCGCTGATAGCTACATTACAGAAATTTGTGGTAACAGCAGCAAAGGAACCGTCCAGAAGGACTGTCAGCGAAGGATTTGGTTTGACCTCGCTTGCAAAATGGCGTCTGATTCATGGCAGACATTTGGAGCATCACTTCAAGCAGTTTGGAATTTAGGTGAATTGCAAACTACCGTATAGAGTTTCCATTCCTGCGAAAGCAGGAATCCAGTATTGTAATACTTTTGATATAATTTTATTCTGGATCCCCGCTTTCGCGGGGATGGAAAATGAGTAGCAGAACGCTGCCTGAATAGACATAATCGATGAAAATTCAATAATTTTGATGAATTCGACAACAGATCAACAACAGCCAACGAGGACGCAGCCGATCTCGCGGGAACTTCTGCGTAAAGTGAAGCTCCTCGAGCTTCGAACGCGTCTGAAAGTCCACGATGTCTTCGCGGGAAGGTATCACTCTGTCTTTAAGGGGCAGGGGATGGACTTCGCCGAGGTGCGCGAATATACTCCCGGCGACGACATTCGGGCTATAGATTGGAACGTCTCAGCACGGATGGGGCATCCGTTTGTCAAGATTTACAAAGAAGAACGCGAACTGAACATTATGCTGTTGGTCGATGTCTCAGGCTCGACAGAGTTTGGTACTCAGACCGCACTTAAGCGTGAGATCGCGGCAGAGCTAACGGCGTTACTGGCACTCTGCGCGTTGACGAACAATGACAAAGTCGGGTTGATACTCTTTACCGATAAAATCGAGCATTTTGTCGCCCCAAAGAAGGGACGAAGGCACGTCCTACGCCTGATCCGCGATGCGCTTGCATTTCAGCCGACGTCGAAGGGGACATCTGTCGGGGGTGCTGTCGATTATGCGTTGCATGCTTTAAAGAAGCGCTCGGTGCTGTTTCTGGTCAGCGACTTTGAGGGGGACGACTGGAACAAAACGGTCCGTATCGCCGGACGTAAGCATGACCTGATCGCTATCGAGCTGTTCGACCCACGCGAAAGGCAACTGCCTCCCGTGGGACTCGTCAGGTTGATCGACCCGGAGACCGGGGAAGACTTCTGGGCAGACACGAGTTCAGAAGAATTTCGCAAGACCTTCAGCCGGGAGACCAATGTCAGGGCTCTTGAGCGAAGCCAATTTTTCAAGACAAATCGGATCGACCGGATCGAACTCTCGGTCGAAAAGCCTTACATCATTGAACTGATAAAGTTCTTCAGGTCGCGGGAGAGCAGGCGGTGAGGAGATTTCTCAGTTCTCAGTTCTCAGTTCTCAGTTTGGTGGCTTTTGTTTCGGTTTTGGTCGTCACAAAAGCATCGTTTGCTGGTGACCCCCAGATCGATGTTAAGCCACGAAAAGTCACTGTTGGCGATCCGATTGAGTTGACGCTTTCTGTGCCGATAGAGTCGGGTGAGATTGTCCATTTTCCGGTTCACGAAAGCTTTGCTCCCGCCGAGGTTGTCCGCATCGATACGCTTGACAACACACTTTCGCGAAGGACTTTTCGCTACGTAATCTCGCTCTTTGAAACAGGAGAAATCGACCTTCCCGATTTGCCCGTTGTCTCGGTTCAGGACGGCGTCAATGATACCATCTGGATTGATGCTGGTCAGATAGAAGTGACGAGCGTAGTCGATGAAGCCGATACGTCGTCTATTCGCGACATTAGACCTCCGGTCAAGCTTCCGTGGACATTCAAGGAAATGCTACCGTACCTGATCGGTGGGGTCGTGGCGTTGGGGCTGGCGATTGCGGCATATCTCTGGTGGAAAAAACGTCGTCGGGATCGAGGTGAAGTTCCCGAGTATGTCCCGCCGCCCATCCCACCGGACGTTCTGGCGATGCGACGCTTGGAAGAGTTGCGGATCAAAAAACTGTGGCAGGACGGCAAGCCGAAAGAGTATCACAGCGAGTTGACCGACATCCTGAAGGAATATCTCGGAAGCAGTTACGACTTCAACGCACCGGAGATGACAACAGAAGAGTTGGTCGCTGTTCGCGGCAAGTGGGCGCGCGAGGAGGAATTGTTCAGCCAGATGCGCAGGATCTTGACTGTCGCCGATTTTGTCAAGTTTGCAAAATTCAACGCCCAGCCCCACGACCACGAGAAAAGCCTTGAGATGGCGTTCGGATTTGTCGAGAAGACACGTCCGCAACGTGTTCCGTTAATTTCGGAGGCGAAGTGAGCCTCTTCGCCCAACCCTGGTTTCTGTTGACAGGGATCGCCGCGCCGCTGGTTGTCTTGCTCTTTATCTTAAGACACCGCAAGCGCCACGGAGCGGTTGTTTTACCAAGAGTGAAGCTTTTGCGGAGCCTCGGCAAACCGGGATTCCGCAGCCGGCTGCGCTACCTGCCGATTGCACTGAAAACAGCGGCGTTACTCCTGATCGCTATAGCGCTTGCCCGACCACAGTCGATCAGCAAGGGACAGGATGTCCATAGCGAAGGTATCGACATTGTAATGGTGCTCGATATCTCGGCATCGATGTTAGCGCAGGACTTCAAGCCCGACCGCGCTCGAGCGGCGAAAGAAGTCGCCAAGGAGTTCATCAATGCCCGTCCGAACGACCGCATCGGAGTTGTGCTGTTCGCCAAGCAAGCCTTTACGCAATGTCCCCTGACCATCGATCACGATATTTTGTTGGAGCTTGTCGATCAAGTCGAGGTCGGTCTTGCCGACGCCGACAATACTGCCATCGGGGCGGCGCTCGCCGCGGCCGTGAACCGTCTGAAGGGTAGCAACTCTCCCTCCAAAGTCGTGATCCTGATGACAGATGGTGAGAACAATTACGGGGTGCCGCCGACGACAGCCGCAGAGGCGGCGCAAGCACTCGGTATGCGAGTCTATACCATCGGAGTTGGCACTCGCGGGACAGCCCCGTATCCGGGACGCGATATTTTCGGCAGGACGGTTCTTCAGCAGGTGCCGGTATCTATCGACGAGAGCCTTCTGACGTCGATTGCCCAGAGTACGGGGGGTAAATACTTCCGGGCGACGAATGAGAATAAGCTACGCGAAATCTTTGCAGAAATAGACCGGATGGAGAAGATCAAGGTTGAGATTCGCGCCTACCGGCGTTACGCCGAGCTGTTCTATCCATGGGCGCTGGCGGCTTTGGCGGCACTGGTGCTTGGGTTTGTGGCTTCGAGTCTGATCCTACGGAGTTTAACGTGATCAGATTTGCTCATCCGCTATACCTGCATCTGTTCTGGATGATGCCGATCATCGTTGCTGTTGTGATTTATGAGTTTCAGTGGCGCAAGAAGGCGACGCTGAACTGGGCTTCGGCGGTGATGCTCGACTCGGTTCTACCGGAGAGAGCACCGTTGCGATTGTTAACCAAACGTATTTTATTGGTAATTGCTTTAGGGTTGATAATACTGGCAATTGCGGGGCCACAAGTGGGAACCCGGATAATTGAAGTGACCCGTGAAGGTACCGATGTCGTCATTGCGCTTGACGTCTCCAAATCGATGTTGGCTGAGGATGTCACCCCCAATCGCTTATTGAAGGCGCGTCACGAGATTCTCGGGCTTTTGCAGATGTTGCGCGGCGACCGCGTTGCGCTGGTGCCATTTGCTGGCGTGGCGTTCGTGCAAGTGCCATTGACGCTTGACTACGGAGCATTTGCCGCAGTCCTTAACGCTCTCGAACCGGGCATGATCCCTCATCCAGGGACGGCACTCGGTGAGGCAATCGATCAATCCCGCCGGGCATTTCGCGTTGAGGGTAAAGCTCAGAAGACACTCATCTTGATTACCGATGGCGAAGATCACGAGGATGGAGCTATCGAACAGGCTAAAGAAGCAGCCAAAGAGGGAGTCATCATCTTCACCATTGGCATGGCGTCACAAGCGGGGGCACCGATACCGGAAAAGGACGCCGTAGGTCGAATCATTGGCTACAAAACCGAGCGAGGCGGGGGGACCGTCATTTCACGGTTGAACGAGAAGCTTCTTACCGACATCGCCGAAGCGACCGGCGGTCAGTTTTACCGTGACGTTCCTTCCGGTGACGAGTTTCGGCGTATTTACGAAAAGTTGATGGGTATGGACAAGCAGAAGTTTGAGCAGAAACAATTTACCGACTACGAAGATCGGTTCCAATGGCCGTTATTGCTCGCCTTTCTATTGTTGCTGATCGAGGAGCTTATTCCGCCGTATCGCTTGAGGAAGTTGGCGGCGGCGATAATGATATTTCTCACGCTTGGTATGGCTTCGTCACCGACAATGGCTCAATCACCGAGACAATCTGCGTCGAAGGGAATCGATCACTATGAGAAAGAGGAATACGACAAAGCGTTAACGGAGTTCCTTGCCGGGATCGAGAAGGGGGGAGACAATCCGGAGTTGCGCTATGACCTTGGAACGGCTCTCTATCGGTTGCAACAATTCCCTGAAGCGGCGGATGCGTTTAACAAAGCTGCGGCTAAGAACCCCAAATTAGCGGCGGACGCCTGGTACAACCTCGGCAACGCGATGTTCGAGGGGCAGAAATACGACGATGCGGTTAAGGCGTACAAGAACTCTTTGAAGTTGAATAGCGCTGATAAGGATGCCAAGCACAACCTTGAGATGGCTCTCCGCGCTAAACAGATGCAGATGCAGCAACAGCCACAACAGAGTCAGTCCGGGCAGGACTCGACCAAGCAACAACAGCAACAGCAAAAACAGCAACAACAGCAACAAAAAGACGACCAAAAGGATCAACAGCAACAGCAAGCTCAGACTGGCCAACAGGATAGCACCAAAGCAGAACAGCCAAAACCGAAAGAGGGCGAAGAGAACAAGATGAGCAAGGAAGAGGCGATGCAGTTATTGCAAGCCTTGGAAAGTGATGAGCATGACGCTCAGAAAGAGAAGCTTATTCGGCAATTTGGCGAACCGAAAAAAGTGCAGAAAGACTGGTGATGGATCAGAGATGAAAAAGTTCATGCTATTCTTTTTGCTATTATTTACTCTCCCATTATCAGCTCTTGCAGTCGATACAATCAAATTGACGGCAATTGTCGATAACCCCTCGCCTCGCGTCGGTGAGCGGATCAACTATACTATCCAAGCCGATTACACCGGCTCTCTGCCCGACATTGTCCCACCCGACTTCGACGGAGTTGAAGTAGTGGGCGGGCCATCCGTATCGACTTCCGTCCAAATTATCAACATGACTGTATCCAAGTCGCAGACTTTCAGCTATGTCCTACGACCTACGCGCCCCGGTCCAGTGACGATCAGCCCGGCAAGCCTGAAGCTAAAAGGGCGGACGATCTCCTCCAACTCGGTCTCGCTCGATGTTCTCTCCAACAATAACCCACAAGTTAACCCAACTCCCGGCAAAGCCAGCGGCAACCAAAATCAGGCTGTAGCCCCGACTGGTCAAGGCGACAAATTACCGGAAGTCTTCCTCACTGCTGTTACGGACAAATCGACATTGACGAAGCTCGACATGGCCGTTGTGACCTACAAGTTATACTTACGGGTAAACGTGCTGAACTACGAGGTCGCCAAGCTGCCTCAGGCGACCGGATTCTGGATCGAGGAGTTTCCCGTCTCGGCTCGCCCGGTGTTGGAAGATGTCACAGTACGCGGTCAACCGTACAAGGTTGCGACTATCCGTAAAATAGGAGTTTTCCCGACGCGGTCAGGAAGCCTGAATTTAGACCCGCTAACCGTCGATGTCACGATAGAACGACCAGGCAGACGTGGGCGCGACTCGTTCTTCGATGATCCGTTTTTTGGCAGTCGAGGCCAGCGCGTCACCCAGTCGATTTCCTCAGATCCGCTTTCCCTTAACGTGCGTGATTTTCCCGCCGGAGCACCTGCCTCGTTCTCCGGTGACGTCGGTTCATTGGAGATGAGCGTCACCTATGACAAGCGGGAGCTTGCCCAGAACGACGCCATAACGGTCAAGGTTGCGATAAGCGGAAGAGGTTACCTCAAATCAATAGACGCGCCTAAGCTGGAGCTACCATCCGGCTTCGAACAGTTTGCTCCGACTGTCGAAGATAACGTCAGTCTCGTCGGTGAAGCGATGCGCGGAAAAAAAACGTTCACCTACCTCGTCATCCCACGCCGCTCCGGCTCATTCAAGCTCTCTCCCGTCAATTTCAGCTATTATGACCCGGGGGCTGGAAGCTACAAAACCGTCTCTGGCGGAGGGTTGGATCTGACAATCACCCCCGCAATCGGTTCTGAGCAAAACAACTATTCCGGCAGATCGCCAGCCGAAGTGACGCTTCTCGATTCCGATATCCGGTTCGTTAAGGCGCTCTCGACCCCCTTAACGCGCAACAGTGTGCCGCCCTACAGGTCACCGCTCTTTTTCTTCCTTCTCGCTCTGGCACCGGTTGCTTTTGTCGGTGGAATTGGCTGGGAGAAGTACATCGAAAAGCTTCACGCAAACCCAGTTCTTGTCAGGCGTCGCAAAGCAAGTGAAGCGATGCGGAAGGCATTGCTTGAGGCTGATAAATTTGCGGCCGAACGAAACGCGTTAAAGGCAGCTGAGACTGCCGCGAAAGGATTGTCCGAATTGACCTGCGCGGTTATCGATGAACCGACAGCAGGGCTGACGATTGACCTCGTTCGCCGCCGTCTTGCTGATCTTGGGGCTGAGCCGTCATTGATTGAGCAGACTGTTCAGCTGTTGGGTGAGACTGACCGCATCCGGTTTGGTGGGTCGGGGCAGACTTTGCAAGACATTGAGTCGCTGATGAACCTTTTCAAAGAGACTGCCGCGAGTCTGGAGCGACTGAAATGAAGTTATTGAATTTGATTCCTATCATTCTTCTTTTACTGCCGGTCATCTCACTCGCTGGCGACGCTGAGTTGCTTTTCGAAGCCGGGAATCGCGCCTATCTCGATGGAGATGTTGCCGATGCGCTGACCAAATGGAAGCAGGTCGAAGGACTTGGGTTTGGCAACGGCGAGCTGTACTACAACCTCGGCAATGCCTACTTCAAGACGGGCGAGTTGGGCGAAGCGATCCTCTACTGGGAAAAAGCTACCAAACTAACCAGCGGAGATCCGGACATTTCTGTCAATCTTGAAATAGCGCGCGCCCGGATAGACGATAAACTTGATGAGCAGGTGCGCTTGCCTGTCTGGGATTGGTTTGATCGGTTGCGAGACCGGTTCTCGGCGGGGTTTTTGACCTGGCTTGCTGTGCTTTTTTCGATGCTAACTTTTGGTCTCTTGGCTGCGAGGCGTTGGCTATTTCGATTTGGAACTCTGACGAACAAAATGAAGCCGGTTGCGATTCTATTTGCACTCCTTCTGGTCGCTGATCTTTCACTGATCTGGCTTAAGGCCCGCGACGAGACGGTCGGTCGCATGGCTGTGTTTGTCGTGCCGGAAGCCGAGGTGCTTAGTGCTCCGGCGGTCGGCTCCGGGAAATTGCTCTTTACTCTTCACGAAGGCTCGAAAGTCAGGGTTGTCAGGATGTTAGAGGGGTGGGTTGAGATATCCGCAGGTAAGGAGCGGCAAGGTTGGGTGAAGGCGGAGACAATTGGGCTGATCTAAGAGGTGTTGTCAGACTTTGCGAGCGAGAGTAAGTATGGAAGCAACCGCTACAACCCAAAGCACAACCGTGATCTTTATTCCCCCATCTCTCACCACGAGTGCAGCCGGGTCTTCGCCGGCCCGGTCATTGACGGCAAGCTTCTGATAGCGAAATATGCCGTATAGCACCAGCGGGAGGGTATAGATCAGAGCACTCGTGTGGTGCTTCTCAACAGTTCGCGGATCAACGGTGTAAAGGGCGTAAAAAATCAAGGTCATGGCTGTCAGAACCGTTATCCAGCTATCGATGACAGATAAGAGAGGATAACTTACCAACACCTTTCGGCCGCTGTTATCGCTCTGATCCATCGCGGCAATCTCCTGACGACGCTTCACAAGCCCAAGGTAGAGTGCAATTGTGAAGGTGCAAAGGAGCATCCAATGGGACAATGGTTCGTTGATAATGATTGAGCCGAGGATTACCCGCATCACAAACCCAACAGCAACAATGATGATATCAACGATCGGAACCCGCCTCAGCCATATCGAGTAGAGTACCATCAGCAAAAAGTACGACCCGCCGATTATTGCACCCTTCCCCGAAGCAACCACCAACAGAATCATTCCGACAATCAGCGCGAGGATCAACCCAAAAAAAGCGGGCAGTGTTTGTAGGTTACCTGATGCGATAGGTCGCGTTTTCTTTGTCGGATGAAGACGGTCTTCATCTCGATTCGTCAGGTCGTTGAAGATATAGACTGCAGAGCTGACGAGAGAAAAGCCGAGAACGCTGAGGATCAAATGCGCCCACGTTTTCGGTTCGAGGAAGTGGAGAGTGAAGAGAGCAGGGGCGAGAATGAAGCCACTCTTCACCCATTGTCGGAGGCGGTAGGATCGTATGATATTCTTAAACATCATAATCTTGGAGGGCGGACTTTTAGTCCGCTCTTCATTCATTGAAGTTTCCCACTCAAAGATTTCTCTCGTAGAGTCGGTAGGTCTTACACTTCTTTGCTCCCATCATTAGCAGGGCGTGATTCATTGACTGATTGTCTTCCAGAATCCACGACATCTCAGCCTGATTATAGCCTTTCTCTGTCGCTACCCGGAATGTTTCGTAGTAAAGCGCTGTGTCAATTCCTCTGTGCCGATACTCTTTGATAACGCCCAGGATAAGTACCCTTGCAGAGTGAATCTTTCGCTTGTGCCAAAGGAACTTCATCAACCCGAAAGGGAACAGACGGCCGTTTCTGACATGCTTGATCGCCTGATTTACATCCGGTAGTCCAAGAGCGAAAGCGACAGGCTTGCCATTATCCTCGGCAATCAAAATCAGATTCGGGTCGATTACTTTTCTGACAATTTTCGCGGCATGTTTGAACTCATCTTCCGTCCACGGTACAAACCCCCAATTATCCGACCAGGCTTGATTATAGACGTCACGCAAAACCTCGATTTCGTTGTTGAATTTCTTCATGTTCGGGTGGCGAAAAGTTACTTTCGTCCGCTTTACCAGCAATTCACCCAACTCGATCAAGCGCTCTGAAACATCATCTTTGGAAATTGAGTAAGCATAGACGTCCTTGGCTTTGTCGAAGACAGAGTTGTCGTAAAGCTCGGGGTAATAGTCTGGATTCCACACCATATTGACCGCAGGTGGTTCTTCGAACGAATCAAGGAGCACGCCGATTTCATCATTCATCGACGGATTTGCGGGTCCCATGATCTTGCGGAGTTTGTTCTTTCTGTGCCATTGTGAGGCACTATTGAAAAGGGCGTGCGCCACATCGAGATCGTTGACCGACTCGAAAAAGCCAAAGTGACCGACAAGTTGTTTAGACGATTTCAGATAGTTATGGTCGAGTATCGCCGCGATTCGGCCAACAACCTTGTCACCGACACGAGCGAGGTACATCTCCATCTCAGCATGTTTGAAGAAAGGATTTTTCACCTTACTCAGAGTAGTCCGTATCTCGGAAATCAGCGGCGGGACAAATGCCGGATTTTTCCGATGGAGGCGGTAGGGAAGGGCGATAAATTCTTCGAGGTCGGAGGATGATCTGACGGGTGAAATCGTGATCGACAAAAGGTTACTCTACTGCTACCGTGATTTGGGATTGCGTTGATGAAGCGGCTTCGAGTCTTAACTGAGCCGCCTTATAATATTCGTGATCTAATTCGAAGCCGAGAAATTTGCGTTCGAGATGCAATGCCGCAACTCCTGATGAACCGACGCCCATAAACGGGTCAAAGACGAGGTCGGCAGGGTTACTGCCCCATTCGATAAGCTGTTTCAGCACCCGTACCGGCTTTTGGGTTGGGTGAAGGGGGGTCTTCAGGCGCTCTTTGCCCATACAGATCGGTGCTTCGATGAAGTTGTGCATCGCCTTCTGGTTTGTAAAGTTCCACTTATGGCCTTTGTTCCAGAGAGCGACGATCAACTCGCAACTGTTCAGAAATCCGGCGCGTCGAAGCTTGGGAACCGGATTGGTCTTGTGCCAGACGACGAATTGGAATGTATCGAAGACCGGGTCGAACGCATCGTGCCACTTACCCAGCATATTGTAACTGGTAAAGGCGAAAATGTTGCCGGTTGGCTTCAAAATCCGTTGAAACTCCGCAACCCACTCTTCGGGATGAAAGACGAGATTGTCCCACTCAGCCAGATCGTTGTTGATCTCCTTACGCCACGGGGCTTTGATATTGCCGGTTGAGTAGGGCGAAAGATTGTATGGCGGATCGGTTAGGATCAGGTCAATCGAAGCCGTTTCTACCTGCTTTATCAATTCAAAGGAGTTCCCCATATCCAATCTGAATTCCGGACGGGTCAAATAATTGCCACCCAGTTCACTCCTCTTCCTTTGAAATCTCATCGCTTTCAACATTAGCTGGTGCGGCTTTCTCGACTACCCCAACCTTTTCGGCCAGATCCCAAAGTATCGGCAACTTGTAGGCACGACCATTATAGGCGGCAAGCGCCCCTAATGCGGCAATGACCAGAATCGCAATCCACACAATCTTATAGAAAACCGGAACGGTTATTAAAAAGAGAGCTAATTCGACTGCGAAGAGGATCATGCCCTGTCTGGCGTGACCCTCGATCTCCGGCATCTCCTTGCGCAACGACCACGGGTACAAGCAAAAAACAGGCAGATAACAGAGCATCGCCTCCCACGGGATTGGTGGTGTGATCGACTCGTTACCGTCCTCTTCCCAACGTTTCGTCACTGGAGTTGACGGTGTGTCTTGTGTGTCGTCGAATTGGTTCATCGGATTATCTTTACTTACAGTACGATAGGCATTCCTGCCTGTCAACCTGCTTAACGAATTAAAAGAATTTGCCGGACAGTTTGCCGGTTGCCTGAGACGAGTCTTGCATAGTACGTTCCCGCCGGAGTCTCGCCCCCATCCCAAGAGTAGCTGAAGTTACCCGCCGTCGAGAACCCGTCCTTCAAGACTGCAACCTCTTTACCGTCCAGCCGGACAATGCTGAGGCGAACAACTGAAGAATTCGGCAACGAAAACGAGATGCTCGTCGTCGAGTTGAAAGGGTTGGGGAAGGCCGGACTTAAACCAAATGATTCCGGAACTGAACCGTTTTCTATGACATCCAGCGCTCCTTGCCCGGTACAGATAATTTGATGCCTCTCCTCATATCCATGCGATGTTCTCGCAACCACGTCCAACGTGTCTCCATAAGCTTCAACCTCGCCCGGTAGGAACCAGACTTCCACTGTCCTAACTTCATTGCTGGATAATTCGAATTTCCCGTCGAACTCGACGCCCCAACCGTCGAATATTCCGGTTTGTATATCGAAGGAAATAGTATGACCTGCGCCGTCAGGCATTTCGGCAGTCGAAACGGCTTCGATTTTGATGACCGGGTCTTGTCCAACCAGCGAAAAATTCCATTGCGTAGTCAGCGAATCGGGAATTTCGATGTACGCCAACTCAATCAATCGCTCAAGCGAGGGCGGGTCTTCCCCTAAATCCTGGCGATGCATTTTCACCGCATTGAAGATTGCTGCAACGGTCGCGTAAACTGGGATAGCCTGCGGGAGTGTCTTATGTACGCCGAAATGCCTGACATGGTGTTGGGTTATAGGCGTACTCTTCTGCACACCAATATTGTCTGGTTCGACATAGTTGATTTTTATCTCAACAATGCCACTATCCGGCCCCGAATACCTGAACCGAACATCCCGCCAACTCATTTCACCAACCGGGGTCGACCCAAAGTCCAGTTCCGATGGAAAGAGCGTTATCAATCGCGCCGAAACTGGCAGAGACAAGCCCATTAGAGCTACAATCACAAGAAGTAGTTTCGATTTCAAGGGTAATTCCTATTTCATATCATTCTACTGCCGACCCGCCGTGGTCGGCAGCAACAAAAAGCCGAATCGTGATTCGCAGTGTCGGGTACAGCGACCCGACACTGGACACTGGGTTAACATTCCGCCAAAATCTTCTCAATCGCGTCACCGACCTCTTCCGGAGCGACAAACGTCCGTTCACCAGTCCAGCGGTTCTTCATCTCGATCTTGCCCTCAGCCATGTTCCGCGCCGAGACGACAACCTGCGCCGGTATCCCGATCAGGTCGGCGTCCTTCATTTTGACGCCAGGCCGGGCGTCACGGTCGTCAAGCAGCACCTCGAAGCCCTCAGCTTTCAAATCCTGGTAAAGGGTCTCCGCGAGAGTATTCACAGCCTCGTCGCCACCACCGATAGACAAAATCGTCGCGTCGAACGGAGCCAAAGCCGTGTTCCAACGGATGCCGTCCTTGTCCGCATGAGCCTCAACCGCCGAAGCAACAATCCGCTCTATGCCGATGCCGTAGCTTCCCATGACAATAGGCTTTTCGACACCCAATTCATCGAGGAACGTCGCTCCCATTGCCGCCGAATACTTCGTGCCGAGCTTGAAGATATGCCCCAGTTCTATAGACTTCTTCAGCTTGAGCGCCTCCCCGCAGACCGGGCAACCTTCGCCTTCATGCACCACTCTCAGATCGAGGTATGAATCGGGCTGAACGTCTCTGCCCATTTCAAGCCCGACGACGTGGTAGCCGTTGCGGTTAGCACCCGAGACGAGACCTTTGGCGTCTTCCAGACGGAGATCGGCGTAAATCGGGATCGAGCGATCACCCTGAGGTCCCAGATACCCGACGTCGGCGTTCATCCATTCTTTCACCTCTTCGGGGTGAGCGGCTCGGATCATGCTGCCAACGACGCGCGTCAATTTAGCCTCACTCAGTTCATCGTCGCCAGCGATCAGCGCAATCACAGGCCCCGTCGAACCAGCAAAGACCAGCGTCTTGACCATTCGTGATGGTGGGATGTTCAGGAACGCCGAAACCTCATCGACGGTTCTTTTCCCGGGAGTAGCTACCTCTGTCATTGTCGATTCGGGGCCATCATCAACACGGTCGATGGTTGAGGTGGCTACCTCAAGGTTTGCGGCATAACCGCACGAAAGACACCTTGCAACAGTATCTTCACCGGCATCGGAATCGACCATAAACTCTTCCGATTGCGATCCTCCCATCAAACCCGATGACGCTTGTACAATGTAATAGTCGAACCCGCAACGCTCGAAAGTGCGGATATAGGCTTGCCGCTGATGCTCGTAGCTTCGGTCAAGACCTTCTTCATCACGGTCAAGGCTATAGGCGTCCATCATCAGAAATTGGCGGATCCGCAATAACCCGCCTCGCGGACGTGGTTCATCGCGGAATTTCATCTGAATCTGATACCACATCTGGGGCAGGTCCCGCCATGACCGCAACTCGCCACGTGCCAGCGAACAGATGATCTCCTCGTGAGTCGGGGCAAGGCAATAGCTCCGATCCTTGCGGTCCTTCAGCCGGAACATTTCAGGCCCGAAGTCCTGCGCACGACCAGTCTCTTCCCAAACCTCGATAGGATTGATGACCGGGAGAAAAAATTCCTGTCCGCCTATGTCGTCCTGCTCTTCGCGGACGATTTGCGACGCTTTGGTGGCGGCTCGCCAGCCAAGTGGCAAGAAGGAATAGACTCCAGCCGCGAGCGGGCGTATCAGCCCGGCGCGAAGCATCAGCTTGTGCGACGTTGCTATGGCGTCTGTCGGCGTCTCTTTAAGGGTCGGTGCGAAAAAATGGGATCGGCGCATGGATGAGTGGTCTCTTGTGACTTGTGACTGATAATTAGTCGAAGGGTATTTTCGTAAGTCTTAATTTACTACCCTTAAGCAACGAGTGCAAGGAAATAGTCTCACTTCCCTGCTTGACTCTGCTACACGACAGGGGTAAATTGAATATGAAGGAGGACGGGTCTCCATACCCGTCGACGTAGGTGCCGTTTACGAGCCCCGCTTGGTCGGGGAGGACAGACATTCTTGTCTGTCACCTTGTTCAAGAGGACATGCCTCCGTGCCTGTCCGTCACAAGAGCGTTTCGAACTGTCCAGGCGGACGCCCTCGTCCGCCTGGAGAGATTCGGTAAATTCTCGAGGTATTCAAAGAACTCATTCACCTCTGTCACCATACAATGCCTTCTCCCCAAAAAATACTCATCACCGGCGGCACTGGCTTTGTCGGCACTCACGCCGTCACCGAGCTTGTCAGGGCGGGCTGGCAAGTGCGTTGTCTGGTGCGAGGCAGCAGCAACCGCGCGCGTCTTCCTGCCGAAGTCGAACTCTTTGAAGGCGAATTGACAGCTACCGAGACACTTCGGGACTCGTTAATCGGTTGTGACGCCGTCATGCACATCGCCGGACTGATCCGGGCGAGGTCGCAGCCAGAGTACTTGCAGATCAATCGTGACGTGACGACAGTTCTGGTCAAAGCAGCAAAAGCGGTTGGCGTAAAACGGTTTCTTCTATGCAGCAGTCAAGCCGCCGGAGGGCCTGAGCTGAACGGTTGGCCGCGCAGAGTGGACGATCCGCAACAGCCAATCACCAACTATGGAGTCAGCAAGCTTGCCGGGGAGGAGGTGTTACGCTCCAACGCAGGCGATATGTGGTGGGCAATAGTCCGTCCGCCCGCGGTTTACGGGCCGCATGACCGTGCTTTTTTTACTTTTGTCCGTTGGGTAAATTTTGGGTTTAAGTTAAGGCTTGGCAACGGGTCGATGCGTTTCAATATCATACACGTCCACGATCTTGCCGTCGCGATGCGAATGGCAATCGAGGCCGATCTCCCCTCCGGTCAAACCTTTTACGCGACAGATGGCGAAGAATATACGCTTTTCGACATGGGGGATACTGTCGAAAAAGCTCTCGGTAAGAAAGCTATTTGGATACCGATACCGCTTGGAGTGGCTCCCGGGATCGCTATAGTTATCGAATTCGTTGCCGGCTTAAGCGGTAAAATTCCTCTTTTAAGCAGGCAAAAAATCCTCGAATTGTCTCAAACCGCCTGGACTTGTGACGGTGAGACATTTCGGTCTAAAGTCAATTTTCAGCCGCAGTACGATCTTCGTAGCGGCATGGCACAAACAATTAACTGGTACAGGGAAAGGGGATGGATATGATTCACGGTTACGGCAGCAACTGCCCTCTCTGCAGACTGGTTCAGGATGGAGAAGTCTTGACGCGTCTTCACAACGAAGACGCTGAACTGATAGTCGTCGATTGCCTCGTTTGCCACGTGCCGATGGCGGTGTTGAAGGTTCACCGAAGCTACTTCGAGCCCGAAGAAAAAGATATGATCCGCACTCTTTTTCGCAACATGTTAAACGACCTTGTCACTGCCGCGACAGGAGATGAAGCGGCTGATTGTTTGACGCCGGATGAATTGCGTCTTTTTAGGTTACTCCCTGATTGGGTGTACGACGGGAGGATAAACTGGGTGATAG
>CAMBDS010000017.1 GCA_945865405.1 Caldithrix abyssi DSM 13497 | reverse complement strand
GAGCGGGCGGTCCATGTGCGCATCAAACAGGCGGAGAGTAAGCGTGACGAGACGGAAGTTCAATATCGTCAACGCTTAAATGAGATTATACAGGGCATCGAGAGATACTATGATGCAATTGCGACAGGTCTCGATCCCGACGTATGCAAGCGTAAGATTGATGAATTGAGTCAGCAGAGGGCGGTCTTGGAAGGGGAGTTGCAGGACAAAGAGACGGGTATTCGGATGGCTCGTCAGTTCGAGGACGATCTGGCCATCGTTCGTAGTATGGCGCATCATTTTTCGACTGAGTTCATGAAGTTACCATTCGAACGCCGTAGGCTGATAATTCTACACTTCGTTGAGAGAATCGATATCCTTGATCACGCAACCGCCAGTGTGACGCTCAGAATTCCGAAGCTGACTCCCGGGGCGGTATTGAAGCCTCCGATGGCAAAATTGACGCGTCATGAGATTGCTCTTAAGAAGCATTCTGAAAGGGGCAAAAATGGAAAAGCCCCACATGATTCTTTCGATCAAGTGGGGCTCGTGACGCTCCCCGGGAGGGATTTGAACCCCCGACCTAGTGATTAACAGTCACCCGCTCTACCGCTGAGCTACCGAGGAATTTTCTGCCTCCACCAAAGCGAAGGCAAGCCCAAATATAAGGCTGATGTCGCCGTCTTTGCAACTCCTCAGCCGGTCATTCCAGCCAAATCCCCGTTTTTCAACTTAACGAACTGCAAACATTGCAAAGTTCACTAAATCGCCAACTCGGCTACTCCCCCAACAAACACGGAATGAACACCATTGTCTGCAATGGCACGTCGATCGCCAGGAGTATCCGTTCCACACTCAAATCATAGGTTTGCGCCTTCAGATCGACCTCAATAACCACATCATACCACTTGTAGAATTTAAGCTTCATCTTGTTACCAAACGGCAGCCTGACCCTGTTTAGTTCCGGACATGCTATCTTCCCCGCAGCAAACGACTTCCCCCATGCATCCAATCCACTATTCACGAACCCAATCCCTAACTCATGGTCAAGATCCTGCCCCGCCACCGGTATCGTCCGCACCCTCATGTCGAGCCGTAACCGATCACCGATAAGCGCACGATGAACGATCATCTCCTCATAACATTCACCCCGTCCGTTCATCACAAAGACCTCATCTTCGGCACTGTTGATATTCCTTGTGGCAAGGCGGTGGCTGTCGTTAATGTGCAGGTAGTCATTGTGAGTTGACCACATCGCAATCTCAAAGTTCTCATCCCCTTTCTTCCCGTCACCACCAGGTAATGACGGATCACTCATCACAATGCCGCATCCTCCCCAACCCCCACCATATCCACCGCCGTCATCAACGTAAGTGTACTTCAAGACACAACTTCTAACATTGCTGCAATCAGACTCCCCGCCTCTGTTAACCGCCCTCACACGATAGAAAAATGTTGCCGCCGGCGAATAATTATAGTTAGACACTAATGCCGAAGTGTCGTTCGGTGATAGATAATATAACTTCTCCCAACCCGAAGTAATCGCATCTCCGTGCTGAGCAATACTGTCTTCGATGACGAACCCGGCCTCATTATCTGAATTATCAACCCAGTGCAAAGTTGTCGAGTAGGATGTCGAATCGACATAACCAATCAGCATTCCGCTTGGAGCTGCCGGAATCGGCGGCGGAGGCCCTGTCTCTACCCCTACGATTTCCGACCATTCCGACCAGAAACGCCATTTTTTGGTGATCTTGACCCGATAGTAGTTGACCTTGTTGAAAATGCACAATCTATCATACCCATATTGAACAGAACTATCTACCCAACTGTACGCAAGGTAATCCAACTCCACCCATTCATTGCTATCCGTTCGCCTTTCGATCCTCGAGTCAATTGGTAGTATGCCATTGTTATGCCACATTAATTTCACAGCCAATGAGTCAGCATTATAGACGCACGTCAATCCCGTCGGCGTGGCCGGAATCGGCGGAGCTCCTACCGAAACTTCTACTTCCTCCGACCAATCTGAGTACCCATTGTAAACCGAGCCGTATGAGTGCGCACGAACTCGATACTGATTAATCTGATTGAAACGACAGTGAAGATCTTGCATTGTAAGAATTGTGGTGTCAGAATACTCATAATAATAAGAAGATACCGCCTCCCATGAAAGCGAATCAGTTTGTAGCTCAAAATCGTAATAAGTGTCGTGCACCGCGCTGTCTCGAAACGTAAGTTCTACCCATCCCCACTCTGAGACATACGTTGCAGTCAAGTTAGCCGGAGTAGGCGGTTTTGGTAGCGGAACGGAGTTAGTAGGATACTCTCCCGTCAGTTCGCATCCGGCAAGAATGACAAGCGTCAATGTAGTCAATACAAAGCTTCGCATCAGTTTGGTTTGGTTTTTCACGAGGCACTTCCCTTTTGATTGTGGATACTATTTGACAACCTTTAATGCAACGGCAATGCCAACTTTTATTTCATTATAATTATAACACTTGCAAATTTTTGAAATTATTCCAACTGTACCAATTTTCAAACATCTGTGCTATGAATTGAACATCAAAAGTAACTCAAAACCCACTTAACTCCCTAATCTTAAATTAGGAAAGGGGCGATTAGATCACCCCTTTCCTTTTCATCTACAGTTCTATATCCGCTTATCGACATCGGCGACGGCCCCCTTGACCGCATCGACAGACTTCATCAATGCTTCCTGCTCATCACGATGCAACTTCAGCTTGACAACCTTTTCGATGCCCTTCGCGCCGATGACCACCGGCACTCCGATAAAGTACCCGTCGATCCCGTATTCGCCTGACAACAACGCCGCCGCAGGAAGAACCCGTCGCTGATCGAGCAGGAACGACTCCGCCATAGCAATCGCCGACGCAGCCGGGGATACAAACGCCGAACCGTTGCCCAACAGGTTGACAATCTCGGTACCAGCTTCGCGGGTGCGAGCACTTATCGCCTCGATCTTGGCGGCTGTCATCACTTGTGTCAGCGGCAACCCGCCAACCGTGCAGAAGCGGGTCAACGGCACCATCGTCGGGCCGTGGCCTCCCAGAACGACTGCACTGACATCCTTGACCGAAACCCTCATTTCCATCGCGACGAACGTCTGAAAACGGCTGGTGTCAAGCACCCCGGCCATGCCGCAAACGCGATGCTTCGGGAAGCCGCTGACCTTCTGGAACGCATAAACCATCGAGTCGAGCGGGTTGGTCACAATGATGCAGAAGGCGCGTGGGGCCTGAATCTTGACGTTCTTCGCCACGTCGCTAATGATCTTGACGTTGATGTCGAGCAGATCGTCGCGGCTCATGCCCGGCTTCCTTGGCAACCCTGCCGTGACGATGACTACATCAGCTCCGGCGATATCGTCGTAGTTGGAGGTTCCGGTGACGCTGACGTCGAAGCCCAGCACTCCGGCAGACTCGGCGATGTCGAGCATTTTCCCTTTACACATCGACTCTTTTTCAGGGATGTCCAGCATGACGATGTCGCCAAGCTCTCTCTGAGCCGCGAGCAGTGCGAGAATGCCGCCGATTTGGCCTCCGCCGATCAGTGCGATTTTTTTACGTGCCATTTCCGTTTTCCTTAATTTGTAATTCGGTTAAACTTCTATAAGTTGATTCGTTGAATGCATAGGACATAACGATTGCGGTATCTCCACTTTTGCATTCATATCATTGAAAGATAAGTCTCATTTCGGACTACTACAAGACTTTGTGACAAAATGTTGCAAGCCCTCATCTTTCCGCTCGCAAGATGGATCACAGAACACGTTAACACAATCTCATACATAATACTCTCATCATCGTCACAGAGCTGTTAATGACTGTCCAGTATGGGTTAGGTGCGTGACGATGAACTTAAAAAAACGCGATCTTAAAAAAAGTGACGCATAGCGGGAGGAGGGTATTGACTTTGGGGAAATCGGCAATAACATCCTGACCATTGAGGAATGGGAGGTACTGCCAATCCCTTCTTCTTGAAGGGCAGCTTGCCACCAAAAACAGAGCAGGCGCAAAGAAACTAATCTCTGCGCCATTTCTGCCTACTAATGTCATCTTTAAGAATCGCTACCTAAGCAATACTGCCTTGATCGTCTGCGTCTGCTTCCCCGCCTCCAGCCTGATGAGGTAGATTCCACCTGGCAATCCATCCGCGTTCCAGACGACCGAATGCTCGCCCTCTCCGCTTGCGTCTGGGGTCAAATCTGCCACGATCCTTCCGGAAAGGTCATAGACAGCCAGTCGCTTAGGACGGTCCGCTGAGCCCGTTGAGAAGCGGATTGTTGTGGTGCCGTTGAACGGGTTTGGGTAGGCGGCAATGCTGAATTCTTCAGGCATTTCATTCTCACTTGGATCGACTCCGTCTGCAACAAACATCAATGTATATCTAAACTCATCATCACTGCGTGTGGTATCGTTTTCGGAGATCACAGAAACATGCCATGTCAACGGCAGCCACCCCCCCGGAGAAGCCCATCGCGCAAATTCCGTAAAGTCATAAGTTGTGGCAGTATCCGCAAGATTTTCCAGTAAAATGATCGAATCAAAAGGCTCTGGAAATTGCTCATAAGTACAGTGAATTGTCAGGTGGAGTACGTAGTGAACTTCTCCGCCCAAATCTGGATCAAATGAATTCTGCCATCCGAAGGTTATCGTCGCATCCCCAACCCCAACACGCTGTTGCCCACCATTCGCAGGTGAAACCAGCCCAAACTCCATTGGCGCATCATTAACCGGGTTCACCGTCGCACTGAAGCTGAACGAAGTGGTATCTTCGGCATCGAACGCACTTAGCGTCACCACCAAACTGTCCCCGTTGAAATTCAGCGAAGGCTCCAAGCCGAGAACTCCTTCTTCGTTTATCGTCAAGCCAAGTCCCTCAGTGCCTTCGACTGTAAATCCGAGTGTATCGCCATCTGGATCGGCGAAGAGTGTATCAAGTGTAGCAAGTGCACGATAACCACAGTCCTCATCGACGGTAAAATCAGCAATCTCCCGAACAATTTCCGGTGCAACATTCTGCCTGAAATAAAACGCCCCAATATCCGCCCTCGATCCGTCCGGGTCAGGTTCCGAGTCTGGATCACCGGCATCAATGCAAGGGGAATCGACGGTAAGGTGATAGTCGCCGTTGTCAGCGTCAACGAAGAGTGGGTTGGTTTGGGTGTTATGGTTATTCGAGTAAAAAATTTGATCACCATCATTTCCTATCCGCATGTCACCCCTGCCGCCTTGAACATCGCAGTACATAAGCACCAAAGTATCGTTTGGACCCACGCCAAGGTTGATCTGTTGTTCTCCGTTATACCAAAAGAGTGAGTTATTCAAAGTTAGAAAATTACCATTAGAAATCATAAGGCCACTCCCTTGCCTTTCATCGTCCGCACCGTTTCCAGCAACAGTACAATTTGTCATTAGAAAGCGACAATTTCGAAAACAATAGATGGCATCTCCGAACGACCGTTGCGCTACATTCCCACAGATTGCTGTGAATGAGATCGTTGGTTGGCAATTTGTAGAGAGATAAAGTCCTCCTCCTCTTTCAAAAGCTATGTTGTCCAAAATGTTCAATCGGTGTAAGTTTGGTGACGATTGCTTTACGTAGATTCCGCCGCCATAATCCGCCCGATTGCCGGTTATCAATAAGTCGGTCAGCGTTGGAGACGAATCGAGGATAAAGATTCCACCACCGGCATTGTCGCCATCTGGATCATCAGAGCCGGAGCCGTTTCGGATTGTGAACCCGGTAAGTGTCGAAGCCTCACTTTCATCGTGATCGAAGCGAACGACGCTTCCATTACGATTGCCATCTATTATAATTTCCGCAGGATTTCGCCGGTTTCCCAATACCAATATTGCCTTCCCACCAAAATTCAGATTTTCGACATACTCTCCTCTTGCAACTAGCACAGTATCCCCCGCTTCTGCCGCATCTATCCCTGCCTGAATGGTCTCATAATCTGCTGGCACATCCCGTATTCGTCCTTCAGATGACGTATAGAAGACGACAAGAATGACAAGCGTAGTGAGCAATCGTATCGAACGCATCGGAATACCTTAAATTGAATTATCAGTTACTTCAATATAGAACTGTTTTCCATCAAATCCAAAAACAGAGAGGGCACAAAGACCGAAATCCCTGTGCCCTCATCGGCAATGTAGATAGTGTAGATATGTTAGGATATACAGTGTGTGGTGCTGTTGGCTTGGAGGGCGGACAGCTGTCCGCCTTACCATTCGCCACTTCCACCCCAAAAAAATGGGTTCCAAACTCTCGTTTGAAACCCATTTTAGAACTCAATATCTCTTTTCAGAGGATCGCCTGAATTTACTCAGCTTCTGCCACAACATGAACCGCATTGCGTCCGCGGTAGCCCTTAAAGAGTACCCGGCCAGGCATTTTGGCAAAAATCGTGTCGTCAGTTCCGATCCCGACGCCAAGGCCCGGATGGAAATGCGTCCCTCGCTGACGAAGGATGATTTCGCCCGTCTTCACCAATTGGCCGCCGAAGCGCTTGACTCCCAACATCTGTGGGTTCGAGTCCCGACCATTGCGGGACGAACCGCCACCTTTCTTATGAGCCATCTTTACGCTCCCTTATCGATTGATTTCACGCGGACAAGCGAGAAGTGATGCCGCCAGCCATGCTTGACGCGATGGCCACCACGACGGGTAATTTTGTAGGTTGTCCCTTTCTTCCCACGTCCCTGGGAAATCAGCTCAAGGGTCACCGAATAAGGGAGATTCGGTCTGCCAATTTCGAAGTTGGTACCGTCGGCAATCATCATTACGTCGTTTACAACGACTGCGACGCCGGGTTCGACATTGAGTCGATCAACCTTAAGCGTCTGGTTTGGTGAAACGCGGTACTGCCGTCCGGCTATTTTTACAAAGGCGTACATTGGGTCCTGTTCCTGTTCGGATATCAATTAAAAGCGCAAGACAATGAATATAACTTCATATTATGCCTGTGTCAAGGTTTCCTTGCGCTCGTCTGCCGCTTTTAGAGAGCTTCCTACGAAATGTTCGCTGGAAACGTCTTTTTTCGCCTTGTACGACCAGGCGCGGATCTCGTCGATCTTGAAATTTTCCTCAGCATTGAGGGTAATAAAGAGTCGATTCGCCCACATGATTTTCGCGATACGGCTGGTCAGACCTCCCGTCATATAGGCTTTGACGCGCGGATGGACGGTCATCTGCAGGCGATGTTCGTGCGTTACGGAAGTAAATCGCTTGATCCAACGCTCCACCGCCGTTATCACCGTCTCAATCGAAGGCACCAATCCCGATCCGTCGCAAGTCGGGCAGGACTCTCGAAGCGATAGCATCAACGACGGGCGGATCCTCTGCCGCGTCATCTCAAGCAAGCCGAACGGCGTGATCGGAGCAATGTCCCACTTGGAACGATCCATCTTCATCGCGCGGCGCACCTCGTCAAACACCTTCCAGCGGTTCCTCTCGTCCGACATATCGATAAAGTCGATGACGATGATCCCGCCGACGTCTCGCAATCGCAACTGCCGGGCAATTTCGCGAGCCGCTTTCAGATTGACCTTAAGCGAATTGTCCTCGTGGTCGCGTTTTCCGACAAATTTACCACTGTTCACATCGATGGCGATCAGTGCTTCAGTCGGATCGAAGAAGAGGTAGCCTCCACCGCTAAGCCATATTTTCCGCGACAAGCTCCGCTCAATTTCGGCTTCGATGCCGTACTTATCGAAGACGGGCTGACGATCAGAATAGAGAGTGAGTTTCTCGACGAGATTCGGTGCTACGTCGAGCAGATAAGTCCGGAGTTCATTGAAGAGCTTCTTCGAATCGACGACAAGGCTGTTGACGCCGGGGGTGAACAGGTCGCGAATAATCGATGACGCCATCGTCATGTCGCGATAGACGAGGCCAGGGCCACGTAAGGCAAGCACGGCCGCTTCGATATTCTTCCATGTGACACGCATGCGGGCGAGGTCTTGCTGAAGTTCATCCTCAGTTTTCGACTCAGCAAGGGTGCGGATAATCAGACCGAAACCCTTGGGCCTCATCCGACCGCCAATCTGACGCAGCCTCTTCTTTTCTTTGAAAGTGGAGACTTTACGCGAGACCCCGATGAAATACTCGTTCGGCACCAGAACCAGAAACCGCCCCGGAAGTGATATCTGAGTGCTGACGCGGGGACCTTTTCTACCAATCGATTCCTTGACAACCTGAACCAGAATCTCCTGCCCAACCTTCAGATCGATTCCTTCCCAACGGCGTCGATGTCCCTCCATGTCGTCCTCAGCCTGCTCGATGGCAGGCTCGGATTGCAATTTGATAAGATCGTTACCGCTTCCAATATCGGAAAAGTGAAGAAACGCATCCTGCGAAAAACCTATGTCAACGAACGCTGCCGACATACCCACCAGAACCTTGCGCACGACCCCCTTGTGCAGGCTCCCTACCATTCTCTCGTTTTCAGGTCGCTCGACGAACAATTCTACTAAAAGATCGTCCTCAAGCAACGCTGTGCGAGTCTCCTCGGTGGTGGCATTTATAATGATGTCTTGTTTCATTACGCCTCAAAACGGAGCACAATGCTCCGCATAATATTTTGGAGAACATCTCTCGATACTACCAATTGATGGTATCAAAAGTTACAATATCTAAAGTAGAGATTGAATTGATGACTCTCCCCCGAAAGTCTCCAAACTCAACTCTGGCGCAACTCTTTGCGCCTCAATTTCCCCCCTTACTTCCCCTCATTCCCCCTCTAACCGATGTACCGCGCTAAGACGCGATAGCGGTCAATTCCCAGCCTGTCCGACCGTGGTGACACTTGAAAATTATAAACTTGATCCACCATCGGACCAGCAAAACCAACTCGCAAGGGTGCCTTGCTGGAGAGGCAAAAGTATGCGGCGAGCGGCTCGAATTTAGGGGAAAGATCGACCACTAAATCGAATCCTCGCTCGTAAAATGTGCGGCAAAAGTTCTTTTTCGGAATTCCGAAAAACGAGAGATCGTTGCGACTGACATTAATCAACTCCGCCTCAATCTCAGCAGGTGCCGATGCCCCCACACCTGGCAACGCAAGCAACGTCAAAGATGCATTTGGAAAACGTTCGCGAACGCGGTTCAGAACTACTCTTGCTGCAAGGAGATCCAATCCTTCGCCAGGCCAACAGATCAGGACATTATGGACTTTTTCCCAGATTTCCAATACGTCAAATTCATCTCTGGCATTTTCTTTTATCAGTTTCCGAAGGGCAAGACGGGTGAATTTCTTCTGAAGCGAGTGCCATATCCCCTCAAGCATTGTTTAGAATCTCCACAACCTTGGAAATCCTGACCCGGGAGATTCTTCGTCCAATCAGCTCTTCGACCTTGAAAATGTAGCCGTTCGATTCAAATTCATCGCCACGGTGCGGTACTACGCCTAACTGGCTGTATACAAACCCTCCGACTGTGTCGTAAGCGTCAGATTCTTCGACTAATTCATGTCCAATGACCTGATTCAAGTCGTAAATGGATAGTCTGCCACTGGCGATAAGCGTCCGTTCGTCGATCTTTGCTGAGAGAGGCTGCTCTTTATCGTATTCATCCTGAATTTCCCCAACGATCTCCTCGATGATGTCCTCCAGAGTCACCAACCCCGCCGTACCGCCGTATTCATCGAGGACAATTGCCATGTGAACCTGCTCTTTTTGGAACTCACGCAGCAGGTCGTCAACCTTTTTCTCTTCGGGAACTACATATACTTTGCGAACGGATTTGGCAAGAATAAAGGAGTCAGGATCTTGAGCCGCAAGTAAGAGGTCCTTTACGTGGACGATACCGATGATATTGTCGATATTTTTGTCGTAAACGGGAATCCTGGAATGTCCATGCAGGGCGACTATCTCCAAAATCTCCTTCAGCGTCGCTTCAGAAGAGACAGAAGTCATATCGATTCTCGGCACCATCACTTCACGAACAATAGTATCGCCCAACTCGAATATCGAGTGGATCATCTGCCGTTCTTCCTGCTCCAGCGCCCCGTGCTCATGGCCCACTTCGACCAGCGCACGGATCTCCTCCTCAGACATACTCATCACTCGATTCTGTTCGACACCAAACAGTCGGCTAAGAATCATTGCCAGCTTTGAAAGAGGCCAGGAAATCGGAAAAGTAATCCAGACAACTGCTCCTACTGCCCATGACGTGTTCAAAGCCCACGATTCAGCGTTACGAAGCGCTTGCAATTTTGGGATCAATTCACCAAAGTAGAGGATAACTAATGTAACAATAACTATTTCAAGAACAACCGAGACACTTGATGATATCCCAAAGCGCTCAGCTATCCTCAAAGCCCAAAGCGCAGATATCGCGGCGATGGTGGTATTGACAACCGTGTTACCTGTCAGGACCGAGGAGAGTAACAACCGGGGTTTTTGCATCAGGCGGGTCACCCGTCGGGCGCGTGGATCTGTCGTTTCAGCAAGTCGATTCAGGACACTCCGACTCAGTGAAAAGAATGCGCTTTCCACACTGGAAAAAAACGCCGAAGCGGTCAACAAAACGATCAGTAACAGAAATTGTAGCCATGCGTTAACTTCCACTTACGACTCCCTGCAGATCTACGATATACTGTTCACCGCAGTCCACCATGCTTTTCAAAGATTCCTCGTCGTCATGATCCCAGCCCGACAAGTGAAGAAAGCCATGGATTGCCAGCCTGATGGTCTCGCGGGAAGCCGCTTCGCCCCGTTCTGTTGCCTGGGCAAGTGCTCTTTCGAGACTGATATAGATGTCGCCTTCGACCAATTCTGAAGCATCATCGCAAAGGTCGAACGCCAAAACGTCCGTCGGTTCGTCATATCCCCGAAAATCTTTATTTAACTGTTTAAGCAGGTCATCGTCACCGAGCACGATATTCAGATTGGCAATTTTGCATAGCTCACCAGCGCTTGTTGCATTGAGTGACTCAATAATCGATTGCGCTAATAGAGGATCCTCTTCGCTCGAAACAAAATCGATATTTATAGCCACATCGGGGGTGATTATCGATGAGTTCTTAGCGGAATTCAAGGACAGACCTAATCATTTTTCTCAAGTTCACTTTTCTGTTCTACTTCCGTACTGCGTGGCGATTCAGGATATTGGATGCGTTGGTGATGAATACCTGAAAGTACTGCGAAAAACGCAACCTTAACTTTGGAGATCTCTTTAAGGGTTAAAGGGCATTCTTCAAGGTCGCCTTCCGCCAAACGGATTGAGACAAACTTATCTACCATTTCGCGAAGGTCTTGTTGCGACGGGTGATCGAGTGACCTTGTCGAGGCCTCGATCCCGTCTGCCAGCATCAAAATCGCAGTCTCGCGGGTTTGGGGCTTTGGTCCGAGATATCGATATCGATCTTCGTCCACCCTTTTGCCCTGTTCACTTTGAGCCTTGGAGTAAAAATAGGCAAGTTTTGTTTTACCATGATGTTCAGATATGAACATTTTGATCTCTTTGGGGAGCTTATGCTGATCGGCAAGCTCCAACCCTCGGTTGACATGCTCAATCACAATCCGGGCAGATTCGCTCGGAGGAAGCTGGTCATGAATATTTTTGGAGCCGGTCTCCTGATTTTCGATGAAATACTCTCTTATATCCATCTTGCCGATGTCATGATAATATGCGCCAGCTCTCGTTAGCAATGAATTTGCACCAATTGCCCTCGCAGCCGCTTCTGCCAGGCTTCCGACCATCAAACTGTGGTGGTAAGTTCCGGGTGACTTGATAGCCAACTGCCTGAGCAATGGTCTGTTGAGATCGACAAGTTCCAAGAGGGTCAGGTCTGTCGTGATGCCAAAAAATCCCTCTATCAGCGGCACAACTCCCAGCACAATCATTGGTGAAACAAGAGCAATTCCGAGTGCCAGCCCCATCTCCTGCCAATACGACCCATCCCCGGAATAGCTGATAAGATAGAAGCCTGAAACCATTACGAGCGAAACGAGCGCAAGGTAAATGCCAGTCTTGACTACGTCTTTACGCGACCCAAGCGAACGCAATGCCATAATCGCAACGCCGCCATTGGCAAGTGCAAAGGTTGTTGTTTGGAAATCATTTCCCTGCAGAAGCCCGGCTGCAAGCGCCAGAGTCACCAAACCGAGCGCTGCTACCCCCTTACCCAATAAAATTGTCAATAATAATGCTGCAAATGACGCAGGGAATAGTTGTCGTGACAACCCGTAATTTATCGGTACAAGCCTAAAAAATAACAACACCGACGCCAAAACCAATAACAAAAGTAACATTCTCTGCCAGCTACTCCAAACCTCCGGCCTCGCAATACCGACCCCCACCATCATAAACGCGGTAAGCAACGAAATGAGTATTATCTGCCCGATTGTCGGCAACAATGAAGGTATCCCGCCACGATCCGAAGTCAACTCCGCGCGCTTTACAGCAAGCGAATTGAGCTTGGCAAGGTGGTCTTCCGCGACCTTAATATGCCTGTCAATAATCAGTTCGTCTTGCTTGACGAAGCCTTTGGCGAGTGGAACTCTGTTTATGGCAAAATCTCGTCTACGCAATGTTTCATCTGAGTCATAGCGAAGATTAGGAAGAGCAAACTGAGTCAAAATCGAAGCCGCGACCATCAATCCGCTTGTATCGGAAGCGGTTGAATGAAAAGATTGTCGAAAATATTCCAATATCCTCGCGTGCCCCTTGTCACCTCTAATCAATGAATCGACAGAGAGGTTCTTTTCCTGATTTCCATCCAACACTGATGCGATTATTGCGTTTTTCGGTACATCTTCGCGACGAATAGTGCTGACGCCAGCTCGATAAAGTTGGGCTAAAGCGTTTGGACCTGAATAGGTAAAAAAGTCTTTGAAATTGCTATGCGAGGGTTTGTCGATATACAACTGAAGCAAAAATCGCCACTGTTCCCAATTCAGATGCAAGCCATATTTGTCGCTGAGAACCCGCGATCCTTTCAGAAAAGGCTCGCCACCTTGCTCATTCCATGCATCAACCGAGTCAACAACAACCTTAAGCCACCCTTTGGGTAATGTTTCGAAGAACGTCGCGACTTCATTTCCAAACTCACCAAACCTCTTTGTCGCAATCAGTCGGGTCGAGTCGATTTTGACGAAAAGCGGGGGAATAGAGGACGCAACTACATCTCTCTCCTCCTTCAATTCATCGGGATGCTTTAGAATTTCAAAATCGAATGGCGCGATAATCTTGGCGGGGGAGATACTGCCAACCGAGAGGTGAGCAAATTCAGGAGATTTCCCCCGAGGTGCGATCATAGTTAACAACAAGATAAAACTGGCAGCCATTGCGTAATGCCACCACCTCAGCGAACGCCTCAGCCCCGGTCTTGAATTACCTTCAACCCGATGATCCTCAGCCATTCTTCGGGTCGCCGTTGTTGTTCTGGTAAGCACGCAGGATATCGGCGACTAACGGATGGCGGACGACGTCGGTATCTGTGAAATCGACAAATCCGATGCCTTCGATTTGAGACAATACCTGCTGGGCTTCGAGTAGTCCTGATTTTGACGCGTCGGTCAAATCGATCTGCGTTAAATCACCTGTCAATACCGCCCGTGATGAAATTCCAAGCCTTGTCAGGAACATTTTCATCTGACCTGATGTAGTGTTCTGTGCTTCATCGAGAATGACAAAGGCATGGTTCAGAGTCCTGCCCCGCATATAGGCAAGTGGGGCGACTTCGATTGCGCCTCGCTCAATGAACCTCCTAACCTTCTCACGCGTCAGCATTTCGTCAAGTGCATCGTAAAGCGGGCGAAAGTAGGGATCGACTTTTTCGAGAATATCCCCCGGAAGAAAGCCAAGCGTTTCCCCGGTCTCTACTACGGGCCTAACAAGGATAATCTTATCAACAAGTCGGCGATGATACCAGTCAACAGCCTTGGCGACCGCAAGATATGTTTTACCGGTACCTGCTGGCCCGATCCCAAAAACAATCGCCTTTTGCTCGATCATGGCGATATAGCGTTCCTGATTTTCGCCTCTTGCCCTGACGGGACCACGCGACGAATCGAAGACAACAGGTCCCTGATCCACCGGAACCACCGTGCTGGAGGCTCCGCCGGTAAATCCGGCAAGACGAAGGATCGTCCGAATATCTTTGGCAGAGACATCACTCCGGCGCAGATAGAGTGATTCGAGGTCGGAGAAAACACGTTTGATCCTGTCTGACTCATCCGTCGGTCCCTTGACAATGATTCTGCTACCACGAGCAGTCAATTGAGAGTCAAAATGACCTTCCAGGTAACGAAGGTTGGCGTCACCTTCGCCTAACAACAACGGAAAAATGACATCGTTAATTTCTATGTCGAACTGAATGGGGTCGGTTTTCATTTAAGCATAAAAAAAGCAAAGCCCCACCCGCCTAAAAGGGCGGGTAAGGGCAAAGCGGTTTTGATCGGGCATAATCCCCGAAAGAAGCTCACACACGAATTCAAGGCCTTCACGCTGAAGTGATTGCCTCAGTTACGTGGAATGGTAAGTATCTGTTCTGGATAAAGGTGACTCGGTTCATCTAAAAACTGACCGGACTTGTTAGCCTGATACAGTTTTGTCCATTGGAATGGATCGCCAAACACTTCCGGACGACCGGCGATCTTCTTCAGGTTGTCTCCCTTAACGACCAGATACTCATCTTTGGAAAGCTGACGGGGAACGGTGAACTGTTGAGCCGGATAGATTAGATCGGGATCTTTGATCATCGTCTTGTTGTAGCTCCAAATTCTGAGCCATTTCCACGGATCGCCGTAAACATCTTGCTTCCCGGCAATTCTCCAGAGGCAGTCGCCTCTGATTACTGAGTAGAGATCGTGCTTCGGCTTGGGCAAGCTTGCCTTCAATGATTGGACTCTGGCAGCCATCTGCGCAAGTCGGTCACGCTGAGCAGTCATTTTGGCAATCGGGTCGGCTTGCATCGTGCTGATAAGCAGGGCTAACTCGTTCAGCTCTGCTTCACGGGCAAGCAGTTGCTCAGGGGTCAAGCGTGCTAAATCGTTCAGACGCTTGTCGATGTCATCGAGTCGTCTGTTGAACTCAGCAACCTGCTCGCGTGTGACGTTAAGGTAAGCATAAAGCTCATCCCATACGGCGGCGATCTGTGCTTCGAGTTCTGCAAGCTGGGCTTTCAGATCTGCTATTGCAACGTTCTCGGTCTCCAAGGCAGCTTTTGCGGCTGTCTCACGGGCTTGGAACGCTTCTAATTTCTTTTGATACTCTTCAAATTTCATCCGTTCGGCGGCCTGAGCCGGAACAACGGATGCGAACAAACCGGTCAAGAGTACCAGTGCAACCAATATCGAAAATCGCTTGGTCATTGTTGGTTCTCCTTAACGGTTCTTAACTTGTTCGAGTTCCACCTTGGCTGCGTCAAGTTCTGCCTGCTTGACACTAACTTGCTTTTCCAGCCCTCGGCGTTCGGCTTTCGCCTTCTCAACGTCACGTTCAGCGGATACGGCAGCCTTATCGGCCGCGTCCAATTTCTTCAAGTCATCGGGACTTGCGTACTTGGTGCATCCACCAAATGCGAGAATACCAGCCGCAAAAGCGCACACAAGTGCCATGCGAATCGCTTTGCCGGTACTAATCATAAATACTCCTCAGTTGATACAATCCCCCAGATACTACATTATACGTAACAAATCCCCGTCTGTCAAGAGTTTGAAGGTGCAAAACGTGGTTTGTCGTAAGTTGAATTGCTTTGCCTGTCTTACCTTAACAGCGTCACCTTTAAGGTCTTCACGAGCTTCCCCTCCTCCAGCCTCACGAAGTACAGCCCGGCCGGCTGTCCGGAAGCATCCCAATTGGTCGAGTGTTGCCCAGCGCCGAGACGGCCATGATAAAGGTCGGCAACTTGATGACCTAATTGATTGTAGATGCGGATGCTGGTTTGGGAGGGACTTGGCAACGAATATGATAGCTGGACGGAGCTGTTAAACGGATTGGGGAAGGGAGCACCGACAACAAACTGCGATGGAAAGGCAGGATCGAGAAGGACGACTGTATTTTCGCCATTAGTAGTGTCAGGTTCGGTGAGAGTTAAATAAGCTCCAGAATTTTCACCACGATTCAAAGTACCTGTAAGTGCATAACTACCGTCATTCATTCGTACAAAAGCTTTCGCATCCGTACCGGCCCAGCCAAGATGATAACCCTTTTCCCAACGAAGTTCACCATCGGAAGTAAAACGCATAAGGATCCCGCTTTTTCGTGAGTCGAGACTGAATCCTAACGCTACAATGTCACCTGAAGGTAGTACTAATAGATCTTCAAATACCTCAGATGCCCCCATCCGTGTTGAATCTTCATATTGCCGTTGCCATATCTCATCTCCTTCAGCATTTACCCTAATGATCAATCTTCCTCTTCTTGTCTCCAATTCTTCGGGGTAATACCAACCTGCCATAACAAAACCGCCGTCGGGAAGCTGGCCAATAGCTGAAGCGATCGATGCTCCATCTCCCTGATATGCGCCCGACCATTCTTCTTCACCATTAGCATCCGTCTTCACTAGGTAGAACTTCGTTCCATTGCCAAATGATGTGGTCTGTCCGGCTAAAGCAAAGCCTCCGTCTGATGTACGAATCATGTCCCAACAATAATCAATACTCCCCCCGCCATAAGCTCGATGCCAACGTTCTTGACCTGTATCATCGACATTAATGAGTAACGCATCTATCGATCCGTGTTCACCAAGTTCATTTGACCAACCAGCGGCATAGACACCTCCCTCAATGTCAGGAAGGGAAGTTTTAAATGACGCTCGATTGCCTCCATATGAAAACATCCAAAGTGAGTCTCCATCCATAGTTATTCTTGCAATTAACGCTGCACCGCCGTCAGGAGCTGACCATGATCCTGCCAAGTAAATTGAAGAATCGTAGCAAGAAACTGTAATTCCATGTACGATAGCATTTCGATTCGCAGTATCGATCAGTACTCTCTGCCATCGTTCGCGACCAGAGTCATCAACCATTGTGCAGTGAAAATCACCTCTTCGCCTATTTTCATTGAAGTTTGTGGTGCCACCTAAGGCGAATCCTCCGTCATTCGAAGGTTGCAATGCCAATGCTTGGTGCATTCCGTACCAGCGAACCCATGCCGTGTCTGGTTGAGCATATATTGAGGCAAACGCAACGAGCACAAGTAGGGCGGACAAGAATGTCCGCCCTACTGATGACTTTACTGACTGCATCCAAGAGATCATCTGAGTAAAGATGCCTTCCATGTCGCGATTTTTCCAAACGATCCCACCCTACTGCTTCAACCGCTTCAGCCCAAGCTCCGCCAATTGCTCATCATCAACTGTTGAGGGCGAACCATCCATCAAAGATGTAGCCGCATTGGTTTTCGGAAAGGCGATTACGTCTCTGATAGAGTTTTCTTCCGCAAGCATCATCACAAGGCGGTCAAAGCCCAAGGCTATGCCGCCATGCGGGGGCGCTCCAAACGAAAGCGC
The DNA here is from genome assembly GCA_945865405.1 of Caldithrix abyssi DSM 13497. Classification (GTDB taxonomy): domain Bacteria; phylum Electryoneota; class AABM5-125-24; order Hatepunaeales; family Hatepunaeaceae; genus CAMBDS01. The sequence continues at coordinate 36,495 of CAMBDS010000017.1, read as the reverse complement.
TTCGAGGATGAAACCAAATCTTTGGTAGGCTTGTTCCCGATCAAGGCCGATAACTTTGAACAAACGCTCCTGAAGTGCAGGATGATGAATGCGGATCGAACCACTCCCCATCTCCACGCCGTTAAGCACAAGGTCGTAGGCTCTTGCCGTTACGTTAATCGGGTCCGACTCCATTCGCTCCTCATGCTCAGGGATCGGCGCGGTAAACGCATGATGGCAAGGTGTCAACCCGGAACCATCAGGAAGCTTTTCGAACAGTGGCGGCTCAGGTACCCAGCAAAACTTCAGATCGCCGGGCGTAATCAAGTTCCACTGCTCTGCAAGTTTACGTCTGACCTTCCCCAGCGAGATGAGGACCTTTTCGCCATCTCCGGCGGCAAGCAACAGCATATCGCCTGTTTCAGCATCCAACCGGGCGATCAAATCCGCTTCCTGTTCGGTGTTGAGCGTTTTACCCAAAACACCCCCAAGCTTGAATCCCTCTTCGACTGGCGCGGAGAGCAGTCCGGCGAGACCTTCGCCCCGTGCCAAAGTCTCCAGATCGTCGCGTTGTTTTCGTGAAAGGCTTCCCTTCCCTACAGCCCGAATTGCATACACACCGCCACCGGCATTGATAACGTCATCGAAAGCCTTGAACCCGGCATGATGAAAAACTGCATCGACGCGCTTTATCAACAAGCCGTAACGAAGGTCGGGTGCATCGGATCCGTAATGCGCAATCGACTCATGAAATGGAATGCGGGGGAAATTCGCTTCGAGGTGTTTTCCGAGCGTGTCCTTCACCAACCGCACCATCATCTTCTCGACGTGCTGAATGACGTCCTCTTCATCGACGAAGGACATCTCAAGGTCGATCTGGGTGAACTCCGGCTGACGGTCCTTGCGTAGGTCTTCGTCGCGGAAACAACGAGCAATCTGGCAGTACTTGTCAAGTCCCCCGACCATCAGCGATTGCTTATATAGTTGCGGCGATTGCGGCAAGGCGTAGCAATGTCCATGGTGGATCCGGCTCGGCACGAGGTAGTCGCGCGCACCTTCAGGGGTGCTACGGATCAGGAACGGGGTTTCGATCTCGACAAACCCCTCCTCACCGTTAAACGCCCGCACTGAGATCAAAGCCTTGTTCCGCAGCTCAAGATTGCGTTGCATCCTGGGCCTGCGCAAGTCGAGGTAACGATAGCGCAACCGAAGCTCTTCGTTCGGCTCTTCCTCATCTTCGACGCCCAACGGCAAAGGCAAACAAGGCGACAAAATCGTAATCGTTTCGGCAACGACCTCGATCTCGCCGGTTGACATTTTGCTGTTGACCATTCCTTCTCGACGGGGTCTGACGATACCTTTCACCTGCACGACGAATTCGTTGCCGACTTCGCGCAAGGCTTCTGCAGCTGTCGAGTCCTTATCGGCAACAATCTGGGTCTTGCCGTATTTGTCTCGCAAGTCAAGGAAGATGACTCCGCCGAGGTCGCGGACTCGCGCCGCCCAGCCAGCGAGGGTAACGGTAGCACCGGCGTCCCCGCCGGTTAATGCGCCGCATGTATGTGTTCGGTATGACAAGGTAGTGCTCTATTCTTGAATTCGGAGGTATAAGGTTCGTTCAAAATAACTGCCAATCATTCCTTCTGCGGGTTTACCCTTTACAGACTCACCCTTGGTTAACATGATCTGCAACTGCACAACCGCATCCTTGGCGGAGGCGGTGGGAAGGATCGTCATCGGCAATACAGTCACATGTGCGTCGGCAAATCCTTCCATTTTGTCACCCGTTATTCTGCAGGCCACGGGGAGGTTGACATCCCAACCAGCGGCAAACTTCGATAACGCGGAATTGCCGATTGTTTCAGGCGAAACGTATAGCCATGCATTTCTGTATGGGATCAAGTTTGGATCACTCCCCCGATAACCTATCGCCGTCAACAAAATAGATGGCTGGTTTCTCGAAGCCGTCAGCTTGAATGTCCCGTCTGGTTGACGCAAGCTTTGCCCGGTGGCTTTATCCAGAAGATCGATCACCAGTGTCTGGTCGTCCTTCCAAGGCCCATTCTGAACGTGGCAGGCCAGACAACTTTTGGCAGGACCGAGTATGCCGACTGCCGGAGGATAGGCCAAGACAATCTGCTCTGGCAACAACCAAAGCGAGATTATAGCGAGAATTGAAATATTTGTAAGATTTTTCATTGTTCTAACTTAATTTTCGACCGTATGAATTTGCCCTCTTTCCACCCGCCCCGAAAGCGAAGGAATGGGGACTTACAAAACAAAGCGGGGCTGCAACCGCAGCCCCGCAATCTTCGCCGCTGGTGCGGCACTCAATCTAAACGGTTGCCCGTCTATTCGAAGATGTAGGTAGCTCCGGCTGTGACGTTGCCTTCGCTATCACCAATCGAATCAAATCGCCACGAAGTGATCACATTCTCTATGCACTTCTCGCAGTCAGCTCCGGAGGCATTACCACCCCAGTTACTTTCACGGAAGCGAACTCGAACAACCTCACCCGAGGGGGCAATGGTGAATTCTACCACGACCTTGCCTTTGAGGCTTGAGTCTTTCCGTTTGAGTGTCCAGTAGCAGTACTGCACCTGGTTCTTGTTCTGCATGACGATGTCAGAGATTGCACTCTGGCTGCGCTGTTTGGCTTTGGTTCCGGAACCTTTGGCAGTGATAGCGTTGCGGCTGACCTGAATTGGTGCCTCGTTGAGCATAAGGTCGATGTCAGAAGAAGACATTGCCTTCAGCTCGGAGATAGCAATTCCGCCACCTTCGCCTTCACCGACACCAGCGCCGACAACACCGCTGCTACGAAGCTTCTTAACCTTCTCAGCAGTACCTGCCTCGCCGATCATTCCGGTCAATTGCTTGATGTCGAGGGCAGCGCTTCCGCCGCCGACGCCCTGATCGGTACCTGAAAGCCCGATCGCTTCGCGTGCTGCGGCAGCTCCGCCGCGACGACGACCACCTTTGGCAGTCGGTCCACCAAGGATCTTGACGCGTTCGGAGATACCGGCTCGTCTGGCTTCCTGTCGTTCAGCGCGCTCAGCTCGTGCATTGGCTGTTCTTTCCGCCTTTGCTCCTACAACAGCGCCGCCACCACCACTGCTCTTCGATTGAAGTTCTTCACGACGAGCTTCTCGCTTGGTCTGACGCTCATCTTCTTTGGGAGCCTCAGACTGGACGATGGCTTTTGTCTCTGTCTTCTGAGCCACCTTTGGAGCAGGCGCAGCAGCCTTTACGCGATAGATAGTTTCGGTGTACTTTTTAGCTTCTTCGAGGGTTATCACCTTTACAGGTTGACTGGCACCCCAAAGGACGCTAATCAATGCAAACAGTGCGGTTCCGAATACAATCCCTGCAAATTCGCGGTCAAGATCGCGCCAAAAGTTTTTTTCAAACTCGCGAGGAAATGTCATTGCTTGTGCCAAGTTTCCATCTCCTTATGCAGCCTTCTTCTTAACGACAAAGTCAATTGTACCGTACTCGGCCTGTCCACACGTGTTGACCACCTTTAGAAGTTGATCATATGGTATGGACTGATCGCATTGAATTGTAATCGAACCTTTAAATTCTTTCCCCAAATGCTTGTCGAACTCGCGTTTTTCGGAAAGGTAAGCCTCTAATCCATCAAGTATAACTGTGTTTGGATCGAACAAATCTTCCTTTGACGCCAGAGTCTTGGGACTCTTTTCAAGATCCTCGTAAACACCTTCCGGATTAACGAGTATTGAAACAGATTTATCCATCTTTGCTATCTGGGTTGAACTCGGGAGCTGTACGTACGGCGATGGTTTCATCATTCCGCCGGTTGCGCCCGACAACTTAAGCAAAAAGAGAAGAACAACTGTCAACATGTCTAGCATCGATCCGAGGATCAAACCCTCTTTATCTTTGCGTCGATGTTTCGCCCCTTTTGAGGGTGCAAATGCCATTTATTCAAGTCCTCCGGGTTGCAGATGGTGGAATCCCAGATTTACTGGAATTGTTTTAGCATTGAAACTGGAAACAGCTCTTTTGTGACGCCGTCAATTTTCACATTACGACAGGCATCCATCGTGGCGACTACTGTTTGGAAAGGAGTCTGACCAAGTGCGGTAATTGAGATTTCACGACCATCTCTATAACGAAATACTTCAAACACGTCCATTCGCTTGGTATTTTCGTTTAGAACTGAGTCGATACCAAGAGCGGCACCTATCTCGTTTTCCTTGACTTGTGCCAACCTGTTGGATAACGTTTGGAAATCATACTCTCCGCCGGGAAGAATCGGGACTTCAAAGAAATATGGTCCCGGTTCGGTTTTCCCGAAGAGTGACACTTGAAATCCGGTGGCGGCAATGTTTACCAACGCGTCGATTGTCGCATCGTTATTCCACTTCGGTGCCTCTGACGGTGGTGCGCCAGAATCCTCTACTTCAGCTGCTTCCGCTGGCGGAAGATACTCAAGCATCGATATTTCCGTCATCTGGGCGGTTCCCATCAGCAAGGCAATCAAACTGCAGACGATGTTCATCATCGGCATCAGATTGACGTCGGCTTCCTCTTCCTCCCTAGTATGCTTCTGGGAAGGTTTGAACGCCACTATTTGCCCCCGGTCAGCAAGTGAATTAACTTCACTGAGTGTTCGTCAATGTCATCAACAATCTCGTTGGCTTTGGTGTTGAGTACAGTATAGCCAAGAATGTTGGGCAATGCTACAATCAGTCCGAAAAGGGTAGTGAACATAGCCACACCGATACCGGCTGAAAGTGACTCAGCGCCACCGCCAGTCGCACCGGCTGCTTCGAACGAAAGGATAAGACCAAAGACGGTACCTGTCAAACCGGTAAGTGTCGCAAGGTTACCCAACTGTGCCAGGTAACTGATTCGCTTCGTAAGTCTTGGCATAATCTCGAGGGTAGCTTCGTCTACAGCGTTCTGGACAGCGCGATAATCGACAAATTCTTTCTTGTCGGCTTCGATAAGTGCTGCAAGAACCACCATTGGCAGTGCTTTTCCGTCGGCAGATTTGCAGAGCGCAATTGCCTTTTTGAAATCGCCTGCAGAAACCAGTTTACGGATTTCCGCCATAAAAAGATTGGCGTTGATGTTCGAACGTGCCCAGAGAAAAATGACTCGTTCGATAATAATTGCCATACCGGCAACAAGAAAGAACAACATCACCCACATGAACACCCAGGCTTCGAATCCCGGCATGAATGAGTGAAATAATTTAGAAAGCACAGCGTTCCTCCCTCGGGTTATGGAAAGAAATAATTATGGACCGTTTGTTAACCTTAACTGTAGATTAGGTAGCCCTAATCAATACAGCGCACAATATACTACTGCTATCGTTCCTTTGCAAGCATTTTTTGCGGTTCTTCAATACGATTTACTACCAAATCTGAAAGCCGTGGCTTGATTGAATTGGGGTTTTGGCGTATCAAATCTTCCAGATTTTTTGTTAACAGAACCGGCTCAATATCCGGCTTTTGCCTGGGAATTGTGACGACAATTGTCGGCAATTCCGGAGCCACTTCGATCCGGATCTCTTCCAACATCAGAACATCGCCACCGGCATCGTTCTGTTTTTGTTGACCGAATGCAAACTGTCCAGTCAACATCAACGCAAAAATCGTGAAATATCTTATCGAGCTTCGCAATTTAGTACTCAGCGTAATTTGTTCTTTTCAATAATACGCATATCGCGTAATTGTGATGGCGTCGGACCTGAAAACTTCACAGGTTCCGGCACCGAAGACTCAGGCTCTTCAACAAGTTCATCAGCCTTTGTTTCTTCCGGAGTTGATTGTTCTGGTGGAGCATCTGCAATGATCTTTACTTGTTCTTCTTCTTCAAGAAGTTTGGCATCAGCAGCTACTTTTAATTCTCTATCCCGTTCAATCTCCCGATCATTTAGCGAGGCGAGTTGTCGTTTCATATCCGGGACAGACTCATAGATGAGGCCAGCAATGACACCGAGTCTGGTGTTGTTCTCGTCTGTCGCTTCGACTGCCAAAGTGTTTCGACCGACCTTAAGGTATTCAAGTACAGAGTATTCTTCTGCCTCCATCCAGTCAGTCTTGCTCTCTTTCTCGTCTTCAGCGACAAATGAACCGTTCACGTAAAGACTGTAGTTGTCGTCGGCACTGAGCCAAATTTTGGCACTGCTGGGTGGCTGATCGATAATAAACGATTTCCTAAACCAGTAATTTCGGATTCCATTGCTGTCAGGTGCAACCCAAAGTCGCCATTCCTGATCTGCTTCGGTATCGACAATTTCCATCACAACTTCATTAGTAGTTACATCTTCAGGTTCAGATACCGGCTCCTCTGTTGGGATAATTGGATCGACTTCAACGTCTTCAGTTACAGCAAGCGTGTCGCCCTCGGATCCAGCCATGGTATCAGCTGATGGCTCTTCTATCGGTACTTCAGTTTCAATTTCTGACAGATTCTCGGGTTTGGATTCAATCGTTGGAGCTACTTCACGCATTTGAGGTTCTGGCTTGTCCTGAAAGTACCAAATCGATTTTGAGCCTAAACTGTCAATAATCCCCATGGTGACATCAGCTGGATAAGAACCGCTTTTGGCCTCTCGCCAACGACTGTCGTCAAAATCTTCATTTTGGAAGCCGTCAACTGCCTCCGGCCAGACTAACCAATCAGTAGAAGATCGTACCGCGAATTTTTCCGATGCCAATCCGGCTTGAGATCCATATTTTTCGGGATTCATGGACACGAGTTTAGTCGTCAGTTCGATGCCTGCCATCCCTGATAGATGGTAAGTTTGACGTAAAGTCAAACCTTCCTCAAGCAGGATTACCGAATAATCGCGGAAGTTGGTCGCAATATCTTCGAAGGCTACCTGAGCGTCATCATACTGTAATTCTCCGGTCTCTTCGTACTTGGAAGCATACAATGCCTTATTTTCAGTTGCCTCACTCGAATATCTGGTGAAACGGTCCGATTGATTTAAGACAAGTCTCAACAGTTGGTCGTTCGCTTTTTCACCGAAACCGTATGGCACCTGGTAAAATGCGGCTGAATCCAAGATTCCACGGTAGCCGTCCAACATATCGACCGTAAAGCTATTCAGATAGTCGATCTGGTCGAGGATTATTCCACCCATTTCGTCGGAGTAGAAACCTTGGACAGTCTTCCCATCTTCACCTTTAGGAAGAATAGTAACAAAGTCTTTGATGTTCTTGTCTATGCGAGCCTGAGCAAGGTTTGTCTGTTCGACATATTTACTGATTAGCGAGTCAACGGTTTCGTGGTAACCTGCTTCAACAGCATCACGCCATTTCGAGCCCAAACCGAGTGACTTGGCTTCGTTCCAAGCCTGTAAATAGAGTCCACAAATTTCCGGAGCCATTGGCGCGATGATGTTCTTTACTACTTCCTGGCGAAACAACATCCTGACTTCTTCGTCCTTGTCAGCTGAGCGCATATCAAAATTTGCATACCAAAGCTTGGTAAGGTATTTCCCATTTAATAATGCGACATAAGGCAATTTTTGGCGGCATGAGTCGGCCCAATTTGATGCCTCAATGAATGCTGAGTCAAGCTCAACCAACCCACGCTGCATAGCTGAAAGCTTTGAGAGTGAATCCGCAACTCCTACGGCAGAAGAGTCTTTTTGCAACTGAGCAACTGTCTCCGAGAATAGGTCATATTCACCCTTTCGTCGGAAGTGTTCATCTTTTAATGGTGTCGAGATCGCACGCAAGTTTTGGTAGCCGGATCGATAAGACTGTGCTGAGACGTAGTTCAGAAGGATTGCTTCATCAACAACTTTCCCGAATTCGTCGATGCGACCCTGCAGATCCTTTATTACCGGAACATCCTGCTGATAGGAAGCAAGTGCAAAGTCTTCATCGAGTTTGCCCATTGCATAGAATGCTCGATAGGCTTCCTTTTGCCCAAATCGAATTAACTGGGTGTACTTCTCAACGAGCGCATTACGCCATTCCTTTTTCCGCTGCTTTGCAGCCTTTACTGCTGCTTCGTTGCCCGTGAGTCGTAGCTTGCTGTACTCTTCCTGCTCCCACATAAGCAGGTAATTCAACGACTGCGAAGCATAACGTGGTGAACCTGAAAGCCCCCGGCCAACTAACTTCTGATGTGCGTCTAGGGTAGCAGTAAATTCTCGCGCTGCTCCGGACCTGTCACCATTATCAAGCGAGTATTTACCACGTTCGAAGAACGCCTGAACGGTCCGTGGATCGTCCGGGTATCTCTGCGCGAACTGCTTGTAAATTCCGTTAGCTTTATCAACCTCTTCAAGTTTCATATAATGCGATGCGTTCTCAAATAGATAGACGCTCGCATCCTCAGCTTGAGGAAACATCTGAACGTATAGTTGATTGACCCGGATTGCAGAACGATCATCGCCAATTTGATTATAGTTTTGACTGGCGTTAGCTATAGCGCCTTGATTCAGGTCCGATTTCGGATAAACCTTGGCTAACCTCTCATAAGCCTCAGCAGCTCCTTTCGGATCCTTTAACTGACTTTGGAGATTGAAACCGACATTATAGAGTGCTTTGTCACCAAACTCAGAAGACGCATAACGGTCAACGAGCAAAATGAAGACTTCATTTGCTTCACTAAAAGCATTTGCCTGCATATACTCTATACCAGACTGGAAAAGCGACCGGTCGGCATACTGATAATCAGGACTCTCCAACGCGACACGCTTAAATTGATCAGCGGCCGCTTTGTGATCGTTCCCCTCCTTCAAATTAGAAGCAGTGAGGAACACAGACTCAGCTTTCCTCCGCTTCGAGGCATCTTTCAACTCTTTGGATACATTCCCATTTTCGGCAATCTTAGCCGCTACCATTTCGACGGACGCGTAATCATTGACCTTGAAGTATCCTTCAAGAATCAATTTGTAAGCATCCTCGACAAACTTGTGGTCTGGAAATTGAGCTATTAGTTGTTCCAGATACTTGCGCGACTCAGGCAACCACTCATGGCGATAAAGGATATCTCCGCCTTGATAGAGCATGGTCGGTGTTAACGAACCTTGCGGGAAGCTCGAAATATACAAATCGAAACTTGTGAGCTGAAGCCTCTCGGAATTGAGCAAGGGTGTCTGCCCACCAGTTTTTGCGGCGGCACTGTCAGTCGATGTGGCGACCATTTCGGTTGGAACTGGTGGAGCAATCTCCCCGGCTGCATCCAACGTAATCTCTCCATTGCGTTCTCGTTTCATCAAATCCTGAGCTAAGCCCACTATACGTTGAGTCGCTATTTCTTTGTGCGTAGTGTCAGCATAGACTGTTGCAACCTGCCAATATTCTCTAATGGCTGACGGTTCACGATTGGGCATCTGTTCCAAAACTGTCGCGAGATTGAAATGAATCTTGTAGGCATGTGAGCCATTGGGCCAGAAACGAAGATACTGCCTGCTCAACATTTCGAACTTGGAATAAAGCTCTTGATCCTTCGAATCTGTCGCCAGTACAAGAGTTTCATCGATGCTCATATCAAGCAAACGCTCGAGAGTCGGAATCAATTGATCCCTGGTCTTTTTGTCCGTGTTTACCCGCCACCATTCAGAATCAGGTGAATACAACTGGAAAAACCGATACTTCTCGTTATAAGCGGCCTGTGGATTGTAAACTTCACCTGTCTGATAAATATCCACTATTTCAGCATGAACAGACGGTGTTGTCGGATCAAGCGGGAACAATTCAACATACTTACCATAAACTTCGACAGCTTCGGCGTATCGACCTACCTGTGTACGGTAAATGACGCCCAATTGCCGGATAACTTCCTTCCCATACTTCCGCATACGCTCGGGATTGGACTGAAACCAGATAACCATGTTGTCGATGCCGGCACCGGGCCACTCGCGCGGATCGACCGCAAAACATACACCGACGTAATTAATCGATTCTTTAGCTATATTTAACCCGGCTCCGCTCGTTTCAGATTCGCCTTTGTAACCAGCGTCTAATGAACGCGCAAAATGTTCAACCGCGTCAGGGATATTACTTAATCTGTAATAACACCAACCAAGCTTATACAACGCCTCTGAATAATATTCTGACTCTGAAAATTCCGTAGCAATTTGAGTATAAATTCGGATTGCCTCATCGAGATTATTCATCGGAGGCATAAAGTAATACTCACCAATTCTTCGAAGGCAATTTAGTTTGTATGCGCTTTCGGGATAAATTCTTACAAGAGCCTCGAACAATCGGTTGGCAGCGGCACGTTCTGACTGTGTTTCACCTGTTGCGGTCAATACACCAAGATTATATAATGCATCATCTGCATAATCAGAAGTTGGGAATTCATCGACGATTCGCTGATACATCGCCATGACTCGAGCATAATCGGGCTGTGGACGTTGTAAGGACTGTATCGCTTTTGGATCTACTTCGGAAAGGGAATCAAGGGCGGCAATGTAACGATCTGTCTCTTCAAGAAACAGTTCATAAGTTTCGCCATACATTAGCTCCGTCAATCGGAAGTAAAGGTCTGCCAAAACTGCACGACGGTGAGGATATTTCAGAAAATAGGGATCATTCTCATGGTTGCGAAGAATTTTGGTACCTGCTTCGATCAACTTTTGTTGCTCGAGTCGATTGGTAATTGTAAGGTCATCCTTTTCAGAGCGATACCTTTCCAACAACCGATTTAATTCGGTATCAGGCATCCCGACAATCAAAGCAAGCTCAAGCCTGTCTAACACAGACAAGAGCTTATTTTGTAATTCCGAATAAGTTCCATACGATGCTTGATCTTTCGTTGGCGCTGTTCCTCCCACTGCCAAGACAAGCTCACCCAACTGCTTGATAACAAGCTCTCCCTCTGAGAAGTACTCTGCGTACTCAACTGTATCGACAAGATTTTGAAGGCTAATCCAACGCCCGCGCAAATCAGGTGGAAGTTGGGTCAATCCAGCTTCGAGCGTTTTATCAGTCAGCATCGCATCTTGGGCAGAAACCATCAACGGCATTACAGCAAACAGGACAATCGATATAAGGTTGAGAATGATGTTTCTCTTAATCACTTTTATCATGGGATAGATGGCGCGTTTTGCGGTTCCTCGCTCCCGGTAGTTTCAGGAGGAGGCACGTCAGTTGAATCTTTGCCAAGGCTATCTGGAGTGGTTGTTTCCATGTTCCCTAAAGTTGGGACTTCGGGTTCAACCTCTGGCTCGGATGTGGGCTCGATTCCTTCAGGAGCGGTATTCTCGAGTTCAGAACCACCCGGGGGAGCCACTTCTTCATTCTGAGTCTCGCTGTTTGTGGGAGCTTCAGATTGGCCCTGAGAGTCGGACGGGGATTCAAGACCAGGTTCGGACGATTCAGCAGGAGTGTCGCCCGGCAAAGCCATTCCTTCATTTTCAGGTTCGAAATCAGCTGGTACACTATTCTCCATTTCCGTATCCGTCGAAGGGACAACCTCCTCCTTCACTTCCCCGTCTGTTGTAGGTGCCTCAGGTTGACCGTCAGGTGTTGTTTCCATAGCTGTCACTGTATCAACTGACTGGGCAGCCTCTTCGTTTGTCATCTGATCGGAAAGCGGAGAAGTTGGTTTTGTTGTTCCCCAAAGAGGAACGCTTGGAGCAAAATAAGGTGGTTCACCAGGGTTGCTTGCAGGAATCAGATCAGCAGCCAATGATATAGTATCCCGTCGTGCTGCTTCACGCTCCTGTAACAACGTCCCAACCTGCCTTATGTACTGATCAAGTTCCTCTATTCTATTCTCTTTGGAATAGAGATAATCGAAACTCAAGCCTCCATAGGTATATCTTTGGTAGGCAAAATCACTCCAGATATCGATATTTGTGACAACTTTATCCTGCCCAAATTTTCTAAGTGAAGACCTTACGTTCAAAATCTGGTCCTGAAGACTGACAAGCCCTGTCTCGATTGACGTTATCTCGATAAGCGTCATCGGATCTGCCGTGCTCATGTTTCTATCTAGGTACTGTCTGGTAAGAGCAATCGCCTTTTGTGTCGCCACCCACTCTCGTTCCAACTTAGCTTTCAGGGTGTCGCTGACCTGGCTTTCATAAAGCTTGTCTTGTTCACGCTGTGCAAGTGGTTGTTGCGCTTTGTAAAATTTAATGCCGGAGGAAATCTCGGAACCAATATCAGTAAGCTTTCCAATGCCTTTTTGGTATTCTTCAAGCATCATAGCATCTTGCGCGTCGTAAATCTGGTCTTCGAGATCACTCTGATTTTCGAAAGTCTCATAAAGTGCTTTCTGCTCTTTTAGGACTTCCTTCAAGAACGGTGTTGCCTTTATCGCTCTGGCAAATTTCAAGCCCTCGACCAAGCCCAGCAATTCGCGACGAATTTTCATATAGGCTGGGAAGAGATCTCGTTCACCTCCCAGAAAAATTTGCGACTCAATTGCTTGAAGTCTCCCAACCGCAGAATTAATCGCCCCCAGTTCGCGATTGAAATCATAAAAGTCTTGCCGGTCATCCAAAGCTGACATTACGACGCGATAATTTTGGAGGGCGGAGTCACCTTTACCAAGCATTTCTTCGCTGATTCCAGTCAGAGTTCTAACTTCATAGAAATACTGACTCTGTGGATACTCCTTAACGAATAAATTGCAACGATCAATTACTTGCTGGTAGGCACTTAGTCGATAAAGACACCAAACAGCAGAAAGTTGTCCACGTTCAGCAACATCTCCAACACCTTGGATCGAGTTAAATCTTTCGAACGCCACATCAAATCTGCCACGAAGGAACTCGACGTATCCTAATTTCAATCTCGCGTCATTCGTTTCCTCGTCAGAAAGTTTCTTCCCTTTGACGGGCGCAAGAATTTCCTCGTATCGTGCTTCCGCATCGTCGAGTTCTAAAAGTGCAAGTGAGCAATCTGCAGAACGAAGTTTGACAGTTAGTGAAAAACTTAAGTCCGCTGGAATTGAGTCAAGCAAAGCTTGGGCCTCTTTCCACTCTTCACCTGCCATTAAATATCGTGATACAAGTTCGGCAGTTGACCAGTAAGTTTCTTCCCGCTTTTCGCCATTTTCAATCTGGTACTGTTGCCAATATTCCAAAACTTGCTTGGTAGCACCCTTGTCACCTGCGAGAGAAATCAATCTTCCCAGCGACCGCAAACGATACCACGAGTCATCAGAAGTTTCCACCACACTTTGGTAATCCGACTGCGCCTGATCATACATCTGTAGTGCCAGGTACGATTCGGCGCGGCAAAAAATCAAATCGCCCATTTGGTTGAAGCCATAGCGGTCAACCAACTCATCACTCTGCATGATGACTTCGCGGTATTTGTTATTATTATAAGCGAGTATTGTCGATTCAAGATCATACTTAAACATCCGCTTCTTATCTTCAGCGGTTGCCGTTCGAATAAGCTGATCTTTGATTAGTCGAGCTTGTAGAAATTTGTGATTAAATTCGGTTCGTTGATATTTTTCATTGGCAAGATATCGGATTCGAAGGGGTGCATCCAATAGGCTATCGGGGAAGGCATACGATTCCTCGTCCAGCCCTTTAAGCTCGGGTGGATCTATCGCTGCAAGTGTTCCGCTTGGGTCATCTTTTGACCGCACAGCCACTTCAACGTTTATACCTTGAAATAACCAGGTAAGAAACGATTCACGCAACGACATCTCAAGCGCAAAGTCCATATTACGCTTAAGAAAGAAAAATTCGGAATAGGCTTTGTAGAGTTTCTGGTCGGACGATCCCTGCTCAGCGGGGCTCAATGTCGCCGCTGATCCTCGAGGAGTGAGGGAAAGGGCGACCGCCAAGGCGACCAAGAAACTCAGCGATCGACGATTTAACATTCCGCTCCACACTGTTAAGGGGCAGAAACCAGTAAACAAAAGAGGACACGCTTGAAAACGGGAGTGACTTTCAAGTATAAGGTATTTTACGCATCAAGTCAAGATGATATTTGAACTTTGTGCGTTCAAATTAGACCAATCAAGATTAAATGGAGAAAATTTCAGCTTACAGAGCCATATATCTCGATTAACATTGATCTGATCCAAAGGGGCAGTAACGAAATTAATGCAAGTAATCTGAAGAAAAAATCAACTTTCCATCAAGAAAAGCAAAATCAATTATGGCCAAGACCTGAGGCGACCTCTATTCTGTTGATCGCCCGCGCTAACGAAGCATGTGCACGGGTAGCGTCGAAATTCTGTATCATGTTACGCTCGGCCAGCCTCTTTAACGCACGCTTTCGCGAGCTTTCGGAGCGTTCGAGATCAATAGATTCAGCAGGTTCTGCCGTCTCGGCGAGAATCGTCACCCGGTCAGCATGCACTTCAGAGAACCCACCTGAAACGGCCCAGATTTTCTGTTCCTTATCGAGGTCGATAATCAATGCACCGGATCGTAACGCTGTCATGAAAGGTATGTGGCCTTTAAGTACTCCGTAATCGCCTTCGATTCCGGGAACACGAACATGACGAACATTATACTCGGCACGAGTTCCAGATGGAGTGACAATCGTCACTATTAAATGCGATCCGGCCCCATGTACTTCGGTCTTATCGTGAGAATCAACCAACCTTCTTCGCCTCCTCGTAACGGGCGAATACATCCTCTATTCCGCCAGCCATGTAGAAAAGACCTTCCGGAACATGGTCAAGCTCACCATTGACGATCATCTTGAAGCCACGAATCGTCTCTTTCAGCGGCACAAATGCTCCCGGTCGGCCTGTGAAGGCTTCTGCCATAAAGAACGGTTGCGAAAGGAATTTTTGAATCTTACGTGCGCGCTCTACTGTGGTGCGATCCGCATCAGAGAGTTCGTCCATACCAAGAATTGCGATAATGTCCTGCAAATCCTTATACCGCTGTAGGATTTCCTGCACGCTCTTGGTGGCGTTGTAGTGCTCATCGCCGATGACTTGCGGGTCCATGATTCGCGATGATGAGTCGAGCGGATCAATGGCCGGGTATATTCCCATTTCGACAATTTGCCGTGAAAGCACAGTCGTCGCGTCGAGATGTGAGAACGTCGTCGCAGGAGCCGGGTCTGTCAAGTCGTCGGCAGGCACGTAAATCGCCTGCACCGACGTAATTGAACCCTTCTTGGTCGAAGTGATTCTCTCCTGAAGTGCACCCATTTCGGTAGCCAGCGTCGGCTGGTAACCTACAGCAGATGGCATACGACCAAGGAGTGCGGACACTTCCGAACCCGCCTGAGTGAAACGGAAGATGTTGTCGATAAAGAGCAACACATCCTTACCCTCGATGTCACGGAAGTACTCGGCAAGAGTCACGCCCGTAAGGGCTACTCGTGCGCGACAACCGGGCGGCTCATTCATCTGGCCGAACGACATCGCAACTTTTGAGGTCGCAAGTGCCTTGCGGTCAACGGTCGTAAGGTCAAATTTGTGAACATCGAAGTCGTCACCGTAGTTAACAACCCTTGACTCAGCCATTTCACGGAGCAAGTCATTGCCTTCACGGGTTCGTTCACCGACACCTGCGAAAACCGATATACCACCGTGCTGCTTGGCGATGTTGTTGATAAGCTCCATCACGATAACGGTCTTACCAGTACCGGCTCCACCGAACAGTCCGATCTTTCCACCGCGTGAGAACGGTTGGATCAAGTCGATGACTTTGATACCAGTCTCAAGAATATCGGTTGAAGTATCAAGGTCGGTCAGCGGTGGCGTCGGCCTGTGAATTGGGTAATGAAAGTCGGAGACTATTGGCCCCAACCCATCAATCGCTTCTCCAACGACGTTGATCAAACGACCAAGGGTTGCCGGGCCAACGGGGATGGTGATAGGCGCTCCCGAATCGACGACCTTTTCCCCGCGACGCAAACCGTCGGTGGTATCCATGGCGACAGCGCGAATTACGCGATCACCAAGGTGGCTCTGAACTTCAAGTGTAAGTTTGCCGAGATCCCCTCTATCGATGTGGAGGGCGTTATAAATAGAAGGTAGTTCCCCTTCAGGGAATGCAATATCGACGACGACGCCGATAATCTGCTTGACGGTTCCGGTATTGGGCATCAGATGTAAAGACTATGTTTAGTAAATATTTATTTTGCAATAGAATGCAAATTCAATTCGCACGAAAAGCGACAAATTGAATGCTAAAATTCGATCTCGAACCAAACTACCGTTTGGAAAGGTTAACACCTTACTAAGGCAAAACTTCCCGAAAGATTGCTCAGCTTAAAGCTTGAGTGCCTTAATCATCTTCAAAAACTCCACTTCCTGTTCCGGGAAGATGTCTTCGGGCATCTCTGCGCGTACTTCAAGCTTAAATCTATTGCCTATGAAAAGTGCCCGAAAGCCGCGCATTCCAGACTTCTCACCCTTCCAATGGACTTTGACGAATCGACCCTCCCCATTCGAAGCCGAGATAACCCCTTTATCCTGCACGGAAAACTCTTCCAGTGACATCGCGTCACCCGAGCCATCAAGGAAGAACGGATAAAGCTCATTCGGGGAAATGTCTGGTGCGACCGGTGTCGCAATCATATCCATCTTGGTGTTGGTGTTGCCTTTGTAAGTACCAGTCAGGAAATCGCGACGATCATCCGACTTATCCCAAATTTCCCAGTTTTCGGGAAACGTGAACTGGAACTTGTATCTCTCGCTGTCATGTACATATCCGCCCCAGCTTGTGCAGCCGATGATCAAAAGCAAGAACAGGGCGATTAAGGTATTTCGTTTCACAGTGAATCCGTGTTAAATCTACAGACTATCGGAGCCCTTCCGCACCACCTACGATTTCTAACAATTCCTTGGTGATCGCAGTTTGTCTCGCTTTGTTATATTGGAGAGATAGTTGATCGACAATTTCAAGGGCATTTTCAGTAGCGTTGTCCATTGCTGTCATCCGCGCACCCTGCTCACTCGCGTAAGACTCGAGCAGAACCTGCCAGATCTGAAAGTTTATATGCATCGGTAGCAGACTACTCAATACCGAATCAGCGTCAGGCTCATACGTGTAGTCAATCGGGCTCCAGGCAGTCAACTCAACAAATGGCTCAATTGGCAGCAATTTCTCACAAATAAGCTGTTGTTGGGCGGCATTCTTAAATTCATTATAGACAAGGAAGATGCGGTCGAAATTGCCTTCGATATACTGATCGATAATTTCCGTGCCTATCGAAGTAGCTTGCGAAAATTGCAACTCCTGAAAGACGCCCGGAAAATGGTGAAAGATCTTCACTTCCCGCTTATTGAAAAACTCATAACCCTTGCGACCAATTGTGAACAACTCAACATGCTTCCCCATGTACTCGGTCAACACCTTCTGTGTGCGTCGGCAGATGTTGGAGTTAAAGCTTCCGCAAAGACCACGATCAGAAGTCACGTTAATGACCCCAATTCGATTGGGTTCACGAACTTCAAGCAGTGGGTGGCGGTCGGTGCCGGTGTGGTAAGCAAGCGCTGCGATTACCTCTCTAAGCTTACGGGCATAGGGACGCGACCGTTCCATGTTCTCTTGAGACTTCTTCAGCTTAGCCGCGGCAACCATTTTCATGGCTCGCGTGATCTGGGAAGTGCTCTTAACCCCGCCTATACGGCGTTTAATCTGCTTCAGTGAGGGCATTTAGCTTACTTGTCTATCCTGACCGGTTAATTCTATTATTAGGCTTTATGCATCGCATTGAAGCCGTTCTTGAAGTCCTCGCACGCCTTCGTCAACCGCTTTTCGATATCGTCATCAATCATCTTTCGCTTCTCGATGTCAGTTAGAATATCGTTGTGGATGTCGTGCAGCTGTCGCAGGAAATCCGCTTCGGCCACTTTCACTTCCTTAATCGGAATTTCGTCGAGGTAGCCACGCGACGCCAGAAACAAAGAAGCAATCTGATCTTCAAAGGGAAATGGCTTGTACTGAACCTGCTTCAAGACTTCGGTCAATCTCTCACCGCGTGTAAGCTGTTGCCGGGTTGACTTATCGAGGTCCGAACCGAACTGAGCAAATGCCTGCATTTCACGGAACTGCGATAGGTCGAGCCTAAGACGGCCAGCCACCTGTCGCATAGCTTTGAACTGGGCGTTACCACCGACGCGTGAGACCGATATACCGACGTTGATAGCAGGTCTGATACCTGCATAGAACAATTCCGGTTCGAGATAGATCTGTCCGTCGGTTATCGAGATGACGTTCGTCGGGACATAAGCAGATACGTCACCCATCTGGGTCTCGATGATCGGCAAAGCCGTCAACGACCCGCCGCCAAGCTCATCCGACATCTTGCCAGCTCGCTCAAGCAACCGTGAGTGGACGTTGAATACGTCACCGGGATAGGCTTCACGACCCGGGGGACGGCGAAGCAAAAGCGAAAGCTGACGATACGCCCAAGCGTGCTTCGTAAGGTCGTCGTAAATACAGAGGGCGTGTCTGCCGCTGTCACGATAGAACTCTCCGATAGCAGCACCAGCATAGGGGGCGAGGAACTGAAGTGGGGCGGGTTCAACGGCTGTTGAGGAGACGATGATCGTGTGCTCCATTGCGCCGTGCTCTTCAAGGGTCTTGACAACCTTGGCGATGGTCGAACCCTTCTGGCCGATAGCGACATAGATGCAGATGACCCCTTTGCCCTTCTGGTTGATGATCGTATCGATGCCAATAGCGGTTTTACCCGTCTGACGGTCACCGAGGATCAGCTCGCGCTGGCCTCTGCCGACCGGGATCATCGCGTCGATAGCTTTCAATCCCGTCATCAGCGGCTCTTTGACCGGCTGACGGGTGATAACACCGGGGGCTTTCTTCTCGACCGGGTTGAACTGCTTGGCGTTGATCGGTCCTTTGCCGTCAAGTGGGAAACCGAGCGGGTTGACCACCCGGCCCAGCAACTCATCACCGACAGGAACCTCGACAACACGACCGGTGCGCTTAACCTGATCGCCTTCGTGGATCATCTTGTCGTCACCGAAAAGTGCCACACCGACGTTGTCTTCTTCAAGGTTGAGCGCCATCCCGAAAATGTTATTCGGAAACTCGATCAATTCACCGGCCATACAGTTTTCTAGGCCGTAAATACGAGCGATACCGTCGCCAACCTGGATCACTTCGCCAACTTCAGCCATATCCGCCGAAGTGCTGTAGCCTTCGATCTGCTGCCTGATGATGCGTGAGATTTCTTCTGGTCTGATCTGCATTATAAATTAGTTTTTGTTAAAGTCCAGGCGGACGCCCTCGTCCGCTAATTGAAAATTCTATGTCAAAATTCCGAATTGGAATTATTCTCCCGCCAAAACGCCCTTCAGTTTCTCAAGTCTGCCCTTGATCGAAGCGTCGATGACCTGATTCCCGACCTGAACTCGAACGCCGCCTACCAGCGATTTATCAATCGATCTGGTAAGGACTACTTTCGTCCCAAATCGGCTCGATACCGCCTTTTCGATTGTCGCAAACGAGGCGTCGTCAAGCGCTTCTGCGCTCTGGACGGATCCGTGCGTCTCGCCTCGATGTCGGCTCAGCATTTCATCGAAAAGCTTGCTCGATATCAGGAATATCACAGAACGCTTCTTATCGACAGCCACTCGCATAAAGTTCAGCGTGAATTCTGAGGCATCCTTAAATAGTGTGCCAAGAACTTCCCGCTTTACCGATCGTGCGATGGTTGGTGAATCGACGAACGTCCGCAATTCCTCAGACGACTGAAGCGTCTCGTTCAGGTGCCGCAGATCTCCCGAAACCTTGTCGAGCAGGTTCTTGTCGCGGGCAACCTCAAACAGAGGCAACACATAGCGTCTTGCTAAGGATGCACTCAATTAGAAGCCTTTGTCAGACCTTCGACCGCAAGTCGCTTGTGGTCTTCCGGCGTTAGCGAGCGGCTGATGATCTTCTCGGCAGCAACAATAGCGAGGCTCGAAATCTCTGTGCGGATAGCCTTTATAGCGGCGTCGCTTTCGAGTTCGATCTGCTTGCGGGCGCGCTCGATCTGAGCCTGAGCGTCTGCTTTCGACTTTTCGATCAGCTCATCGCGAACACGTTCGGCGTCGGTACGGGCTTTGGTGACCAGAGCCTGTGCTTCCGCCTGTGCTTCAGCGATCTTCTGACGATAGACGATAAGCGACTGCTCGGCTTCTTCGCGAGCTTTCCTTGCCGCTTCGATGTTGTCTTTTATCCCCTTTTCACGCTCATCGAGAGCCGCTAGGATCGGAGTCCAGGCAAACTTCTTCAGGATGATAAGCAGTATGACAAAGGAGATGATGGTCCAGATCATTAGACCTGGATGTATATCCATCATAATGAATTAACTCTGAATTTGTTATTACCCGCTGTCAGACGCCCCCGTCTGACAGCACAATAGAAGATACCGTCGGACGAGGGCGTCTGACGGCGGGCGAAAATTACGCTTTCAGGTTCAGCAGCAAGCAGATTACCGCACAAAGAAGCGCGATACCTTCGACGAGCGCTGCGGCGATAATCATTGCGGTCTGGATTTTGCCTGCGGCTTCGGGCTGGCGGGCGATACCCTCCATGGCGTTGGCGGCAAGACGGCCGATGCCGATACCGGCGCCGATGGTGACAAGGCCTGCTCCGATACCGGAGGAGAGATACGCGTAAGCGGTATTGCTAAGTTCTGCAAGAATAGCGAACATTGTGGTTGTGTTCCTTTAATGAGGGACGGGGTTATGAAATAAAAGAAAAAAGTTGTCATTGAACGTAACTGTCGCCGGAGGTAGTCAGGGCAACAGTCGATCTAAAACAAATTCGGGATCAGCAAACTGTAGGTCAGTTCCGTCAAATACTTGATGTTGTCACCGCTCGCCTTGAAAGTCAGGCTCATCGGTTCCGAATAGTTAACGTGGGCGGTAACTCGAAGCAACCCATCGCCAGCCGTATCACGGTTAATTTCGAGATCAGAGACTTTCTTGGCGATGTTATAGACCCGGAAGCCTTTCGAGGTCGAACTTTTAAACTCAAAGATAGTTGTGCCTCTGAACAGCCATATCGGGCTTGACGCAGGTTCCGACAGGAACGCCGAGTCCGGCTGTATCCCTGTCAAATTCTTGCACTCATCGAACGCGGCTTGCACATCGTAGCCGCTTGTGCTGCCAATCGCTTTTAAGTAATTGTTTATTGAGTCGTTCATTCTGAGAACCAAGTCAGATTGTAATCTGAACTACTGTTAATAAAACTCGTTTGGGTTGTGGAACTTCTTCGCCACACTCGATAATATCCTCTACGATCAGCCGCGTAGCATCGTTAATGTTAGCGATGACTTCGTCAAGGGAGTCGCCCTGCGCGTGACAACCCTTCAGATCGGGACAATGTGCATAATAGCCATCTTCATCACTCTGGATGATCGCGGCGAAATGATAATCTTTAAGTGCGATGTCCATGTGGCTTATGGTTTTAGCAGAGTAAAACCGGCTGTCTCGATACGCCTCAACAAAAGTGAGGCTAATGAAAGATGATCCAAACATTCATCAGGCGAATTGATTAAGCTGTAAAGGTGCCCTCTTGGATTTCGAATTGCTAAAGATGATCCAGCAAATATAAATCTATAGCCATGCTGTTCATCCTTTTCTTCAACAGTTTTACACGCAGTCAATGCAATCAATGGGGAATCCTCAGAAAACGCTTTCATCATCAATTTAAACCCTGTTTCGCTTTCGCCAGACAACCTCGAAACTTCCTTGTCAAGAAACTTAAACGCCTCGAATGTTGCCTGTGAGTAATGTCCATTATCAAATAACTTGCGCACTACAATAGGCAAGACAAAATGAACTTCTCTGACTTCAAACGGATGTACTGATGGCGCAGTTGTTGAGTCTATTGTAGCATAACGAACCGCTTCCCGACAAATCCGCTCAAAATTGTCTATGTCATTTAGGATCAAGGAGATTCTCTCGAATGCTCTTGAAAATCCTATCATAAGTGTCTTGATCTGGAGCCAAGGGCAGATTTATTTCAATCCTGACCGAAAGACCAATATTTTTATCCTTTCCTGAAGTTGCGTGCGACTCAGAATGAGGCGCTTCATTAACTTCTAGAGGTAGAACGGGAGGCTTATCCTTTTTCCCTACTTTTGGCGCAGACTTACTAACTGGCTTTGACTTTGGCTTGGAGGTGGTAGCTTCTGCCTTTTTTGCATAAACGGACAACGCCTGAAAAGTATAGGCTTGAAATCCTCCAACAGCGTCACTGGTTTTGTCGTTCCTTCGAAAGAATGTCATCAGTTGAGATCTATCAAGAGTCCAAGCCTCATCGCCTCTCAACGTGAACAATTCCTTGTAAGCCTCTTGCACCGATTTGGCAAATGTATCCGCAAATTCATCATCATCATGGATTACAAACATGTCGTGTGCGGACTGAGTGGGAACGCCCGATTCATCAATCAACTCCAAAAAACGCAGAGTATTAAGATGAGTTCCCTCATTACTCGGAGCTAGTCCAAGATTTTTAAGTGCGGCGGCATCTACCTTAGGCGGGAGTTTTTTCCTAAGTTGATTTAGGATTTGGATTAGAACTCCAGGCGCTTGCACGTATGGGTGTTTGTCAGCCAACCGCTTGTCCAATCATAAAAATAATTTTGGTATTTGATTCACCCACCTCAATGATCCGGATGCATCGTCATCCCGGTGAACAACGCGGTCAGCATCGTAAAGACAAACGCCTGCAAGTGCCCCACGAACAACTCAAGGATCGAGATCCCCACCACCCCGGCAAGCGGCATCGGAGCGATAATCCAGCTCTTCGCCATGAAGATCAGCCCCAGAAACGCCAGTATCACCGCGTGACCGGCTACCATGTTAGCAAAAAGACGGATGCAAAGCGCGAACGGTTTGGCAAACATACCAACAATCTCGACCGGGATCATAATCGGCACCACGAACGCTGGCAAGCCCGACGGCAGCAACGCCTTAAAGTGATGCACCACCCCGTTCTTGGCGATCCCCATCCCCTGTATCACCAGAAACGCCACAATAGCAAGTCCCGCCGTCACATTAACATTACCAGTCGCAGTCCCACCCCATGGGATCATCCCGAACAAATTCATCGAAAGAATAAAGAAAAAGACCGTCAGGAAGAACGGCAGAAGCTTCCGCCCGTCGCGCTCGCCCATAATTGGATAGACAATCTCATCTCGTACGAAGAGGATATAAACTTCAAGCAGATGCGCGAACTTCGACTTCAGCAACTTCCCACCCCGAAACGCCAGCATCAAACATAGCGTCAGGATTATCGCCGCCAGCCACATCATAATGACCGGCTTGGTGATCGAGAGGTCGATCCCGAATAACTCAAAGTGAAGTTTGTCGAGTGGAAATGTCTTAAAGAAAAACTCGACCGACTCCATCTCGGTCAAATGGCCGACAATATCGACCATCCCACCTGGGCCTGCCCCATGCGCACCGTGTCCGGCAGCATCCCCATGCGCGGCACCGTGCTCACTCGCCCCAATCAAGGTCGAAGTCAAAATTTGGTAAAGGTTTGTCATACTCCGTAACGTCGGCAATCTGCCGGTATGTTCCGCCGCCCACCGGGCGACATGGTTTCTGAAATCTCTACAAAAGCGGCGTTACTTTTGCTGGGCGAAATATAACGATTCGATAATTTGAAAAGCAACAAGAAAACTGAGACACGTGAGTGAGAAGTCAAACATTGGGTATCCCGCCTTCTTTATCCCCCACCAGATCCCGACGCCCAGTACCAAAAGTTTGAAGAAACAACCCCCGACAAATGTCCCCAACACCTCGTTCGTCGAACCGCTCCGCATCGCCTTGAGCAGCATCATGAACACCGGCACAAACGCTGCCAGAGCCAGCAAAAGCCCTGTCACCTTCGCCTCATTGACCCCCGGCCGACCCGTCAACAGAGATACCGCCGCCGCCGCTACCAGCAGTCCCCCCGCCATTGGTACCGCTATCCCCAGGCTCTTTCTCCCGTTCGAGTCGTTCATTCTCTTTCTGGTTCCGGTTAAGCGTTGTCACAAGATTGATAAATCCACCGGCCATGCCGAGAAACGCCCCTGTTATCGCGAGCCATGGCCGAGTCCCCAGTGCGCCGTCTGCCCAATAACCGAGAAAAAACAAACCCAGCACCGACCCGGCAAGTGTGAATCCCAGATAGGCGTAGGCTCCACCGCCCTTGATATTCCCGAGGATATGGGGTCGCTTATCGCTCGTCCTGGTCAAGGTTGATCACTTTCGGAGGATGGGGCTGATGCTTCATCTCCCCCATCTCGGATAGTCCGTTAAAGATAGCCCCCTCCTCGACGACCAGCCTCACCGTTCTGAGGTCGCCCGTCAGAAGTGCCGACTCTTCAAGGATAACTTTCCCTTGACAGATAATCCTTCCGGTCACCTTTCCACCGATCACTACATCGGCGGCGGTAATGTCGCCTTCGACGCCACCGTCTTTACCGATTGTGACAGTTTCGGTCGAGATGAGCTCTCCCTTCATGCTGCCATCGATTCTGACCGAATTGCGGACCGTCAGGCGTCCCTCAAGAGTGGCGTCGGGGCCAATCAGAGTGGATAACTCGCCCGAACTAAATCGACTTCCAGAGGCTTTTGCCAAGGTTATCGTCCTACCTTTCCTACTTATTTGGAGGGCGGACACTCTTGTCCGCCCGTCAGCATGCTCTTGGAGGGCGGACTTTCAGTCCGCTCTTTTCCATTCATCTCGTGTAGTCCGGCCTGCTTCGCTGGGCGGGTCTCAAAACTTCCCCCGCCTACTTCATCTGCAACAACTTCAGCGGATCCACCGGTACCCCGTCCTTCCAAATCTCAAAGTGGAGATGAGGTGCACTTGAATGTCCTGTTGATCCAAGCAACGCAATCGGCTCACCGCGCTTCACCTCTTCGGCAAGCTTGCGCAGATTCTGCCTGCAATGCCCGTAAAACGTCACATACCCGTCACGATGAGCAATGATCAGGCAGTTCCCAAAATACGATGTCCAACCTTCAAAAATCACATTCCCTGACGCCGCCGCTACGATAGGTGTGCTCTCCCGTCCGGCAATGTCGATGCCAAGGTGGCTCCGTTCCGGAAAAAACGGATCCTCAAGAAATCGTTGTGACAAAAATCCTGCAACCGGCATAACCGTCGGAAGCCCGCGCTGAAGAAACTGCGCCGGGGAGTGCATCTGGTCTTTCAAAATCGCCACCGACTCTGGCGAAAGTCCGTTCACACCAGCGCTCGAGACGGCGTCGAACAACGAATCCGGTATCGGCATCTTCTGTGCTCGATATGTGTGAAACAGGTTGACAAGCGTCGAGCGACTCTCGGCGATTTCCCGTGTCACTCTCAATACCCGCCGATTCTCCTCAGTAAGACGTTCATTTTCGGCAGCCAGACGACTCCAGTCAAGCGCCTTAATGGCAAATCGCGAGTAGCTGAAAACCGCCACAACAAACACCGCAATCAATATGAGCATCGACCAAGCTGCAAACTTCAGAATGAATACTGGCAAATTGAGCCTTCGGGATTGCCCACCCTCGTCCGGCACAATCAAGACATTCATTCGCTTGATCATAGAGAATCCCGCATCGGCGATTCTGTCAGGTCAAGCTTCCCCCCAAGGGACTTAACGATCCGCTCGAGCGAAAGTCTGCTCTTTTCGACGTCACGGGCAAGCTCTGCCACTCGTTTGTTTTCCACGAGCAACTTAGCATTTTCAGCAAGAAGGCTGTCGCGCTCCATCGCTTTACGAAGCAATGAACTAAAGCTTACTACTGCAAAAACAATTAACAACAGAAAAATCCCCAGCCCGGCTCCGGCTAACTTTAGCGATAACATCTGCACCTTGTATCGGATCGGCGTT
Organism: Caldithrix abyssi DSM 13497; assembly: GCA_945865405.1. Taxonomy (GTDB): domain Bacteria; phylum Electryoneota; class AABM5-125-24; order Hatepunaeales; family Hatepunaeaceae; genus CAMBDS01. The sequence continues at coordinate 10,789 of CAMBDS010000017.1, read as the reverse complement.
CGCCCCTCCGGTACAATGAGTACGCTCAGCCATTCAATGGGCTTGCGCTGATTGCCAGTTCCAGTTTTCTGCGTGAGATTGTTCATAATATAATTAGAGCTGTTAATTTACAAACCGATGGTTTATAAATCAACTTACAGACCCTTCTTTTCACTTCTTCTGGAAAGCTCTGCTAATACAACCGCCGCTGAGGCAGAAATATTGAGCGACCCGATCTGCCCTGACTGCGGTATGGCAATTAAATGATCGCAAAGCTCCTTTGTAAGCCGCGCCAACCCGCTCCCCTCCGAACCGAAGACAACGCAGACTCGCTCTCCAAAAACTTCTGCCCAAAGAGATGACTTCGCTTCCGGATCCAAACCGTAAATCCAATATCCCGCTTCCTTCAGCCTCTTCATCGCTTGAGCCAGGTTCCCTACCTGTGAGGTCGGAATCCTTAAAGCCGCGCCCGCCGATGTCTTAATCGCCGCAGGTGTCAGCCCGGCGGCGCGACGTTCCGGAATGACAACTCCTTGAGCCCCAAAAACTTCAGCCGAACGAATAACAGCCCCAAGATTGTGTGGATCGGTGACGCCGTCAAGCATTATCAATAGACTCGGTCCACTTCCCACAATCAGGTCATCAAAACTAACCGGCGGATTGGGGTAAAAGGATGCAGCCGTCCCTTGGTGAGTCTCATCGGGAAATAGAAGGTCGAACTCTCGTCGCTCCGCAAAGCGCATCGGGACGCCTCCAGACTCACCTAACTCGATTATTTCATCGTAAGTGTTGCCCTCGCCGCCCCTCAAGATCAAAACCTCAAGTGTCTTCATCCCGCTCTTCAACAACTCGATCACTTCTCTTCTGCCAAATAACCACATCGGCTGAGTGTGAGGTGCTTTCGACGGTCTTCTATTGAGATTCGACGTGTACCGCTCTGAATCGTGAGGCGTACTACTACCGGATCGCTGCCAATCCGGTGAGTTATTCCTGCGCGGAGGATCGAACCGCCTCCCTGAACTTTGGCGAAAGTCGCTGCCTTTCGAACTTGAGCTCCCGACAGCCGGAATCTCGCCGCGATTCTTTCGCTTTTCTTTTACTGGAGCTTTCAAATAGCTAAAGTTTCCCTAATACTTTTCTGATACTTTACCGGAGTGCTGAAGCTTGCTTCAGCTTCAAAATCCCGCAGTTAGACGCCCTCGTCTGACTGCTTTCGTTACCCTTTCATTGCCTTTGATAGCGGTTTTTCAAACCGCTATCAAACCAGCGTAAGCCGGTATCCAGCCACCAGTCCCTTGCCTCCGGCTTTCTCTTCCCCATTCTCACAATCTCAAAATACTTTAACTTTTTCTCAAGAAAGCTAAAGTTCCTCTGGCACTTTACCGATACCATAAGTGAAGACAGCGTTTCCTGCACCCCTTGCAAGTTGTTTGGTGAACGTCGGCTTCAAGCAACCATCCCTGCTAACTTAAAACCCTCCATCCGATTTTAGAAGACTTTCGTTCCTGACACCCCTTGCAAAACCGTCTGGTCAACGAACGCTTCAGACATATTACTTCCACACAAAATCCGTCGGCCGACGGATTTTGTGCTTTTGTCCCTCTCATCCGGAGTGCTGATACTTGCTTCAGCGTCAAAATTCCGCTGTCAGACGCCCTCGTCTGACAGCACTCTTCCTCGTTGCCGACTGCTGAAGGTTGCTTCAGCAGCCTCACTTGCTTAAAGTGCGGACTTCAGTCCGCCCATCTTTCCTCTTTCCAAATTTCCTCTTTTCCCCCTACCCGTTCCCGACCCCGAAGTACTCAAACCCAATTTCTCGCACATGCCCCGGATTGAACAGATTTCTGCCGTCGAAAATCACTGCATGCTTCAACAGCTCCTTGATCCTTCCGAATTCCGGGTTTCGGAATTCATTCCATTCAGTAGCTATTAGTAGCGCACTCGCTCCATCCAACGCCTCATACCCATCAGTCGCATACCGAATCCTGTCACCATAAACGCGCCTCGCTCCCTCCATCGCTTGGGGATCATATGCTGTAACTTCCGCTCCAGCCGCAAGAAGAGCATCGATCAACGCAATTGCTGGCGACTCTCGAGTATCGTCCGTATTTGCCTTAAACGCTATCCCCCAGACCGCAAACCGATGCCCAGTGAGATCGTCCCCAAATCTCGCCTTGATCTTATTCGGAAGAAATTGCTTCTGTCTTGCATTGGCGTCGATAGTCGCCTGAACCACCTTTAAATCGACCCCCGCCTCCTGGCCTGTGTAAAAAAGCGCTTGCAAATCCTTCGGAAAACACGACCCACCAAATCCCAGTCCGGGAAATAGAAAGTGCTTCCCGATTCTGGCGTCACTGCCAATCCCCGCCCTGATTTCATTCACGTCCGCGCCAACCTTATCACAAAGCAACGCCATCTCATTCATAAACGAAATCTTAGCCGCCAGCATCGAGTTCGCCGCGTACTTGGTCAGCTCCGCTGATGCTATCCTCATAACTATGATCGGGTTGCCGGTCCTCACAAACGGTTGGTAGAGGTCTCTCAAAATTCCTACAGCCCTTGCGCTATCTGAGCCGATGATTACGCGGTCTGGCTTCAGAAAGTCGTCTAACGCATCCCCCTCTTTCAGAAACTCCGGATTGGAAACAACATCGAAAGGATGAGTTGTCAGGCCCGCAATTTCCGCCCTTACCATTTTGGCAGTTCCAACCGGCACCGTCGATTTATCAACGATCACCTTATATCCATTAATAGCCGGTGCAATCTGGCGTGCTGCTTCGAGGACGTGACGCAAGTCGGCAGATCCGTTCTCGTCCTGCGGTGTAGGTACTGCAAGTATGATAACATCACTCGCTTCTACAGCAGATCTTGTATCCTGCGTAAAAGATAACCTTCCAGACTTGACGTTTCTCTGAACCAACCCTTCCAGTCCCGGTTCAAAAATAGGAATATGCCCGTCGATAAGTGCATTCACACGGCTCGGATCTTTATCGACACAAATGACATTGTTGCCTGTCTCAGCGAAACAAGCCCCGGCGACCAGCCCTACATATCCGGTGCCGATAATAGCTAACTTCAATTTACAACCTCAGTATTATTCTTTAAAAAATACCTAACTTACGATTCACCTGCCAATACGATCATCGCCGCCACTGCAAGCGAGACTCCAATCACTTTGCGCATCGTTAACGGTTCGCCGAAAAGTAAAACACCGGCAATTGCCACTCCTACTACGTAAAGGCTTGTCAACGGTATAATTACGCTTACAGGTCCCGTCGAAAGAGCGATGTAAAAAAGTATCGCCCCCAGCGCCCCCAAACCTCCCGCAACTAATCCAACGAGATGCCTCAAATCGGGTTTTAGCTGAAAAGATCCCGGCGCAACGATTAACATGATAATTAAACCTGCTAACGCAGAGAGAATTTCCAATCGTTGCCAACCGATCTCTCGTATTGCATATTTGACAGCCACGCCCCAAGCGGCCCATGTTAATGTGCAAAGTAGCGCCCAGACCTTCCAATGCAATAGCGATCTCCTGAAGTATTAGTGCAGTAATTGGCAGTATATCCTGCATTATTAGAATCTAATTGCAACAAAGCAAAGCGACAAGCAAACCATCGCATTCTCTTGGTCATTTGAAATATTAGCTATGACCTTACCCTTCGATGATACGATCCGGGGTTGCTTCGAAATTGACCTTACCAAGTGTGATATAGCGGGTTGCGCTCACATATCATATTACTTATATTATGGTGGTCAGGTTGTTCAAATCAATACCTGTCATGAATAAATTCATTACATTTTTCACCAAATTGAACCCTTCAAAAAAGCGGATGGCACAATGAAGTTCGGCAAACAAGCGGGTACGATGGTCTTCTTAGCACTGCTTATCTTGCCTCTCTTCACTCAGAGCAATGAACTCCTCGATTACTTCTTTTCCTCACCAGGTGAAGAAGAATTGTGGAAAAACATGAATGAGTGCACCACCGGGCTCGCATCAGGAAACGCAACTCCGGACGGGCGACCTCTGCTCTGGAAAAATCGCGACGTCGGTAACGCCAATCAGGAATTTCACTATTACGATGATGGTAGGATCCCTTTTATTTCTATTACTTACCGTAGCGAAACTGATGAATACTATGGTGGAGTAAACGCTGAAGGATTCGCCCTCGAAAATTCCAATTCTTACAATCTTGCTGGCGGTCCTTACCGTAACGGATTCGTCAACGGTGGGGACGACGACGGCAAAATTCACACTATGGCCCTTTCAACCTGTCGCACTGTAGATGATTTTGAGCATTTTCTCGATTCAACTAACACCGATGGTCGTACACTTAACAGCAACTACGGAGCAATAGATGCCTTCGGAGATGCCGCAATGTTCGAGGCTGCTGGTTATTCTTACACCCGTTGTGACGCAATCGACGCACCTGGCGGCTTCCTGATCAGATCCAACTACAGCTATTCAGGTAATGGATTAAACAACCGTCCCGATTTCTGGGGTCCTCATCGCCACGATTCGTCCTATGAAAGATTTCGCGAAGCAGTCAGCAAAAACGAATTGACTCCCCTCTACGTTTTCCAGCATGTCATCCGCAACGTTTCGGTCGCTGGCGTCGATCCTTACCCGCTGCCATACGACGGCTTTTTCGAAGATTATCCCTACGGCTGCCTTCCGAATGGTGAAGCCGTCTGCCGAAATTCTACCCGCGCCATTGTTGTCGTTCAAGGCGTCCGTGCTGGCGGCAGGCCTGACGATGCAATCCTCTGGGCATTCGGTGGCTCACAATTAACTACCGTAGCTACTCCGCTCTGGGTGCGCGCAGGTTCAGTGCCGGAAGAATTCGACGGAGCAAACGGTGGCAGAATCTGTGAACGTGGCGTCGAGTTGCTCAGTTGGGTCTATACCAACGGAAACGGCCCTCAGAGTGTTGACACTTGGAAGCTCACAAACCCCGAAGGGACCGGGCTCTGGGACTATACCCTTCCGCTTGAACAATGGGCATACAACAAAACTCAACAATTTGTTCATTCACCACAGTTCAGCTACGACCGTCTTGAAACATTCCAAAACCAAATGGCGGCACAGATTGCTGACTCTCTTGAATTGTGGAAGCCATTCAGAACCGTCAGTGATGTCGTCACACCTCGTTTTGAGAATGGTGGAATAACTCTTGGTTGGGGCGAAGTTTCAGAACAGCGCGATGGCATGTCGCCATCTGAGTACCACGTCCACAGATCTCCCGAGCCGTTCCGAACCGGCCTCGAAGGAACTCTCCTTTCCGTTGTCCAGGAAAGGCAGTATCACGACCAAAACCCACTCCCCGGAGCCGGTTACTACAAAATCGTTGCTTATTACTGAGCCTCTCCCCGAAGGAAGTGCCTTTGTTTGACCGTACTTTTGCTGTTCTCATTCTGGCGCTCGGGCTCCTCGTCCCCGCACTCCGTGGTCCACTTCCACCTGCCGATTTTGATTTCGGCTACCAACCGAATGAACCGATCCTCGAAGGCTTCAACGAAACCTCTTCCGGATTGGCTTCCGGTGCGGCAACCCCCGATGGACGCGCTCTCCTTTGGAAGAGTCGTGATCGCGGCGGTATGGCTCCAGTCGAATTCCACTACTACGACGACGGTCGCATCCCCTTTATAGCTGTCACTGACGTCAACAGCACCACCACTTACTACGGCGGCTTAAACGCTCTCGGATTCGCCCTCGAGAACACCGACGCCCATAACATCGATCACGGCCAACATAATGATGGCCGCGTAATCCTCGATGCTCTGGCTCAATGCCGTACCGTTGATGACCTTGCCGGTCTACTCGACTCAGCAGATCAAGTCGATGAGATTGGTCGATATGGCTACACCTATGGCTGTATTGACGCTTATGGTGGGGCAACGATTTATGAAGCCTACCGGTTCGGCCACCAGCGTTACGACGCCATCGACGCACCCGACGGCATCCTAATTCGTTCCAACCACGCCTATGTTGGAGCACCCCCTGAAAGCAACCCTGTCGATTACGGATTACACCGGCACAACCGTGCGATGGAGCTATTTCGCGCCGCCCGCGCTCGTGGCGAGCTGACCGCCGAATTCATCATGCAGAAAGTCGTTCGAGATTTAACCATCGACGATTTCAGCCCCTACCCCCTTCCATTTCACGGCTATTACACCAATAGTGCGGGCGCATCCTACCCTTACGGCTGTATCGAAAATGTCACGGCAATCTGTCGTCAAAGCACTACCGCAGTAATGGTCGCCCAGGGAGTGCGCGCAGGAGAACGCCCGGACAAAGCGATTCTCTGGTCGATGAACGGTTCCCCGGTAACAGGTATTATGACGCCACTCTGGGTTCGTGCCGGATCGACTCCAATCGAGTATGATGGAATAGGTCGTGACTCAAGTCGTATTAATCAGCGTATCATCGAACTCTACAAAATCATTTATAGCACCTGGCCAAATACCGTCGATACATGGCTCCTCACCAATCCGCAACAAACTGGTCTCTGGGATTTTATTCTACCACTCGAACGTTCGATATTTGCCAAAACGGAACAATTTCTCAGCTCACCGCAGTTCAGCCTCGACAGGCTCGAAGTATTCCAGAACGAATTGGCGCAACAGGCGACCGATTCATTGGAAAGATGGAACCCGACCTATGCTGTCACTGAGGTCACTCGTCCGATCTTTTGGGAAAGCAATCTCATCCTCGCCTGGGGCATCCCCAATATCGAAGGCAATGATGGCGAAATCCCTGATGGCTACGACATCTATCGCTCCCCCGACCCGTTTCGCGAAGGCGATATCGGCGAAAAACTCGCCACAGTTACCGAACCGGAGTTCACCGACACCGACCCGCTCCCGAACGGCGGCTACTATAAGATTCTCGCCATCTTTTAATTTACTCAACATTACCAAATGAAGAAAGGGGTCAACGCTCTGTCGTTGACCCCTCTTTACTCCTATTTCCAAAATCTACAGATTCGGCAGGTATCTCTTCAATTCGTAATCCGTCACACTCATCCGGTAGTCATCCCATTCGATCAACTTATTCTCGATGAACTTCTCGAAAACATGATCTCCCAACGCTTCGCGAACAAGGCTGCTCCCCGCTGTCAGGTCAATCGCCTCTTTCAGGCTCCCCGGTAGCGAAGCAATCCCGCGGCTTTCGCGCTCGGCTTCAGTCATGTGGTAAATGTCCTCCTCAATCGGCTCCGGCGGTGTCAGCCCTTCCTCAATTCCCTTCAACCCTGCCGCAAGCACCACTGAGAACGCAAGATACGGGTTTGTAGCCGGATCTGGGCTGCGCAACTCGATACGTGTTGACTTCTCCTTGCCTACCCTGATCCGCGGCACGCGTACCAGAGCCGACCGGTTCATCTGGCCCCATGAAAGATAGACCGGTGCCTCATAACCCGGCACAAGCCGCTTGTACGAATTAACCGTCTGGTTCAACACCGATGTCATCTCACGCACGTACTTAAGCGTACCTGCCATGTAGCTCATCGCCGTCTTGGAGAGGTAGTACGTCCCGTCTGGATCGAAGAAACTATTTCGGTCACCCTTGAACAACGACATATGCGTATGCATACCCGAGCCGTTTTCGCCAAAGATCGGCTTCGGCATGAATGTCGCGTAATAGCCCTGCTTCCGCGCCACTTCCTTTACGATGAAGCGATAAGTAAGGCATCGCTCTGCCATCACCAAAGCAGTGTCGAACCGCAGGTCGATCTCATGCTGGGAAGGTGCCACTTCATGGTGAGAGTACTCAACCGGAATGCCCATCTCTTCAAGAGCGAAGATCGTGTTCTTGCGAAGAACGGTTCCCGTCTCGTTTATCGAACTGTCGAAGTATCCGCCCTGATCGAGGATTTCCGTCCCTTGACTGTTCTTGAAGTAAAAAAACTCCAGCTCAGGTCCTACGAAGAAAGTATAGCCGAGTTTGGCAGCCTTTTCGAGGTTCCTTCGCAAGACGTATCTCGGATCGCCGGGGTATGGTGATTTATCAGGAGCCTTCAAATCACAGAACATCCGCGCCGATTTGTACTCTCCGTTGCTCGGAAATATCGCAAAACTCGACGGGTCCGGGTGAGCCATCAAGTCCGATTCGTGGATCCGTGCAAACCCTTCGACTGATGAACCGTCGAAGCCCATCCCTTCAGCAAATGCGTCCTTCAGTTCACGAGCCGGGAATGCAAACCCTTTGATCCCGCCAAGAATGTCGGCAAACCAAAGTCTTATGATATCAATCTTCTGGTCGTGAACGATCCGAAGTACGCCTTCATGGTCCAATGCCATCTCTTCTCCTGATATGTTATTGTATTTTATTGATTTGTTTCTATTCGACCGCAATTCATTAAGTAGGGAGCAATGATACAAACAAATCTCGGTCAAGCGAACAAAAGATTCGCTCATTTCGTATTTTTTTCAAATTATCCCCTCGATTCCGCTCCCCTCAACTTTCAACCTGAGAAGTTGTGATCGCCTCTCGTTTCTCCTTATAATAGAGGTACCTTAACTTCAGCGAGGCAGTTGTGAGAAGCAGAATCATCGGCAACATTATCATCGTCGTCATCGTCTTTGCGATAGCGATGATCACGTCCCGGCAGCGCACCGCGGATGCACCCTCGCTCGACACCCCTTCCCCCGCACTCGGCAAGGTCGTCGCCACAGCCATTCACCAAACCCTTAGCGACCCCTACTTCGTCCCGCTGGAGAAATTGACCTCCTACCTCGACCGCCACCCCGGTATGTCTTCCGTTTCCGTTGACATGATGAGCAAGTGGGCGCTCGACGACGAAATCCCCACCTGCTTCGTCTGGAACACCGACGGCTCCAAGCTTCAGCTCGACCACGGTGCCGACCCCCAGGTCATCGACGGCGTCTTAAAAAAGCTTCAGGACGGACTGACCAAGGTCGATCCGAACCAGCTCCTCTACCTGAAGTTCCTCCGCGTCAACGGCGAGAAGTTCTGGCTCGGCTTCATTCGCATTCCACTCGGATCTGCTTACCCAACCCAAATGGCAGGCGCATTCTTCTCGATGGATCGCTACATCGAAAGTGACGTCCCCCGCCTGATTAACGGCATGATTAACCGCCCCCGCTTCCCTTTGGCTATCTTTCAAGCCGACTCGAAGCTCTTGTCCGAACCCCACGGCAGCAACCTCTCGATGCGAATACTAAAGGACAACGGCGACGTCTATTTCCAGCGCGGCAGAACCTTTGAAAAGAGCAACCTCATCTACGCTGAGTCCCAATACTTCCCCAAGCCGATTGTCGCCATGATGGAGGGTTGGGATCTCGAAATCTTCAGCGCCGCCGCGGAATCGACCCCATTCACCGGATCTGCTCTCTTTCACTGGAGCCTCTACACGCTTGCGGCTCTGCTCCTCTCAATAGTCTGGTGGGTCGGCACCAAAGCCAATCGCATCCTCCCCCCGCTAAACCCGACGATCAATTACCCCGCCGCAAGACCCGGTCGCGGCATCCGGCTCGACAACTCAAACAGCAAAGACGATGACAAGAATTGAACTCCCGACGTTTACCCGACCAATCGTTAACGAAATCGCCCCCTACGAGCCGGGCAAACCCATTTCCGAAGTCCAGCGCGAGTTCGGCCTCGCCGATGTCATCAAACTCGCCTCCAACGAAAATCCGCTCGGCCCCTCTCCCAAGGCAATCGCCGCCGTTAAAGCCGCTCTATCCGACCTTCACAGATACCCCGACGGATCCGGCTTTGACCTCAAAGCAAAGCTCTCAACGCACCTTTCGTTCTCTCCTGATTGTCTCGTGCTCGGCAACGGATCTACCGAGTTAGTCGAGCTTGTCACCGAAGCTTTCGTCGGCGAACGCGACGAAGTCGTGATCGGCAGGTATGAGTTCTTCAAGTACCGCATCGCCGTTCAGATCATGAACGGCATTACCGTCTGGGCAGAGATGCCGGGACTCCAGTACGATGTCGATGAGCTTCTAAGCAAAATTACTCCCCGCACCAAAGTCCTTTTCATTGCTAATCCGAACAATCCGACCGGGACATTGCTTACGGCTGCCGAATCTGACCGCTTGATGGAACGAGTCCCCGAAAACGTCCTCGTCGTCTTCGATGAAGCCTATTACGACTATCGGGATCCAGCGGATTATCCCGACACGATGCGCTACTTGCAGTCCGGTAGAAACGTCATCATTATGCGAACCTTTTCCAAGTCTTACGGCCTCGCCGGTTTGCGGGTAGGTTACGCTATCACAACCCCGGCAATCGCCCAGGCTATGAACACCGTCCGCGAGGCTTTCAACGTCAACAGTTTGGGGCAGATAGCCGCAATCGCCGCCCTCGATGATGTCGATTACCTACAAAAAGGCATCGACCTTAACATCGCAGGCAAAGCCTTCTACTACCGCGAGCTTTCCCGGCTCGGCTTCAATTACACTCCTTCCGGTGCCAATTTCGTGCTGGTCAGGACCCCCATTCCGGGACGCGACCTCTTCAAAAAACTATTGCAAAGCGGCGTCATCGTCCGCCCCGTCGATGGTTACGGGCTCACCGATTACGTCCGCGTTTCCATCGGCTTACCCGCCGAGAACGCCCGCTTCATTGACGCCCTCTCAACCGCCATCTAATCTCTCGGAGTGCGCAAGCTCGCTTGCGCCTCCCCATCCTCTTGGAGGGCGGACACTCCTGTCCGCCCGTCTCCCCACCTCGTGCGGGGGGTGTCTTGTTGCTGCAGGGTGTCCTCACCCTGCAGCAACATATTGTCGCACGTCCGCCTGCGGCGTCTGGCGACGTGCTGTCACACGTCTCGTGTGACAG
>CAMBDS010000016.1 GCA_945865405.1 Caldithrix abyssi DSM 13497 | reverse complement strand
CGCCGGAGAATAAATTCTCCGGCGTCCGTACGAATCGCCCCCACTACCCCAAAAAAAATCAAATACTACTTGATTGGCTTTTTCAATTCGTTTTTCAGTAAACGACCGGGACGGAAGTGCGTCTTGCGACGAGCGGGAATAAAAATCGTCTCCTGCGGTTTTTTTGGATTACGGCCATGGGATCTGGCAGCAGTATTCTTAACTTCAAAGACACCGAAAGACCGAATTTCAACCCGGCACTCCTCTACCTTCTCAGTCATCATATCGCGCAGTGACCGGAAAACTGCATTGACAGCGGCGGCCGCTTCTTTCGGCTCAATCCCGCAAATTTGAGCTGTACGCTCAATAACGTCTTTTTTGATGAAATTTCTCATTCAACTACCCTTTATTGTTACAGTCCGATTAAGGACGACCTTATAAGACCCTATGGTCGGCGGGCAGAATATAGTAATTCTTTTATTCAAAGTAAAGTGCAAAACAAGAATCTTGCCGACGTTTTCATAAGTATTTCTCATACAGCGAAATAATGAAACCCCGAATAACACTTTCAGACTTCACTGGAGATGGTCAATTTGGGCCATTAACATCACTCACCAATGCTTCGGATCTACGATGTGGATCCTTCAGCCTGCGCGAAAAGCTGGAACTAAGGTTCCGCCCGAAAGGAGCGATTGCCAATTGTATTGATCCAGTCTCGCCTCTTGCTGAAGTGACCATCCCACAGACAAGCACTCCATCACTTCAGAGTGATGTTTTCATTTCCAGCCGAACCTTACTCTCTGGTACAGCCACCGAAGCTATTGTTAAGTCAACTCGCGATGAGCGTTACCTAACTCTTGATGGACGATTGATAGGCTATCGAAGAGCTGCACACTCAAAGTTCTCTTTGGAGGAGATCAACCACCTCCCTGTTGTTAATCTGGATGCTAACCGGATAGATTTTCCCTGGCATCTGGATAAAATGAATGGCCAGGAGATCGCTACAGACCTTGAATTGATTGAATCTTTAGACAAAGGCGTTACAGCAACTATTCCGGCAGATGTTAAGGTTCGTGGAGCTGAAAACATATATGTGACGGGCGAAGTTCACCTTGGCGTTGGTGCTCTTATCGATGCGGTAAGGCACCACGTCCGCCTTGAAAAAAACTGCCGATTAGGTGCCGGAGCTATTCTGAGTGCTGAGGAAGGACCTATTTGGCTGGCAGAGGGTGCTGAAATTGAGCCGGGAGCGATCATTCAAGGACCTGTTTTTATCGGTGCCGGTTCGATTGTTCGGGCCGGAGCAAGGTTGAACGGTGCTGTATCCCTGGGTAAACAGTGTCGAGTCGGCGGTGAATTGAGCAACGTGATTATGATGGGTTACTCAAACAAACAGCACTCCGGGTATTTGGGAGGGGCTGTGTTGGGACAATGGGTCAATCTTGGCGCAGCAACCGACAACAGCGACTTGAAGAACAATTATCACACTATAGATGTTACCTTGTATAAGGAAAAGATCGATTCCGGCGATCTCCATATCGGTGTATTTTTAGGTGATTTTGTCAGAACAGCGATTCAATCACGTCTTAACTCGGGAACGGTCATTGGAACGTGTTGCAACCTGTTTGGCAACGACTTCCCCGAAAAGGCTGTCCCTCCTTTCATCTGGTTTGGTTCGGACGGATATCAGGAGTATCGATTGGACAAAGCTCTGGAGACGATCCGCATGATAGTGTCGAGAAGAAAGCAGGAAGTCTCAACCCAACTCGAAGAGGCACTGAGTAAATTGTTCGACGAAACCCGTGATTGGCGTCGTAATTTCTTAAAGCAGATATAGATTGCAAGCAAACAAAAAACCGATTCGAAGTAAACCACAACGGGTAGTTCGGGCTTATGTAAGAATGCACTTTCCTATCCCTTTTTCAAGATGGATGCAACTTCTCCTTGGGTTTGTGTTCTTGTTCGCGGCATTTGCCAAAGGTTATGACATTGTCAGATTTGGCAGGCAAACCGAAGCCATCATCGCGACAATAGGGATAGAGCGGACGCCGCTATTGGGCGCTTTCGGACTTATGGTCGCAATCATGATCATTATTTTAGAACTCTACATTGGCGCGTCTCTTGTGTCCGGATATGACAGCACCAGAACAACAATGTCAACGGTACTGGTGTTGATCGGTTTCTCCGGAGTCGCGCTTTGGATCTATATGCGGCACGCTGAGATTGACTGCGGTTGTTTCGGGGCAGCTGTTTCGCGGTCTGCCAGAGACACTCTCGCGGGTGACATCGTACTCCTGGTAATGGCAATTATCGGGGCGATGAGCAAATACGCCTCAACCAAAGGTGGTACTGTTACACGATTAATTGTGGTAGCAGGAGTTATCTGGACAGGGTTGCTCTTCTATTTCCCTCAAGCTGGTGCATCGGTTCGTGAAGGTAGCATTATGCCACGTTCGAAGGTATCAAGCTTTGGAGGCAGCCCGCATACTCGTTATATTTGGCTGTTCAATCCAGATTGTGATGCATGCCAGAAACTGACGCCCGTTATCAACAAAATATCCGCTTCCGCCCCGGATTGTTTAATCGCAATTTCAGCAGCTGGTCGCGGAAAACTTGACGAGTTCGAATATGATTACAAGCCGGTATTCAAAATGCGTGAACTTCCTGCAAAAACGGTTGAGGAATTAGGGCTACAGGATGGTACTTTGATTCGAATTGGGCAGGGTTCTGTTGACCGAATTTGGCCGCCTTACCTTTTGAAACCGATGATTCAACTTGGGATAGCGAAGTGACGACCGGTGCTATAGTTGTTGCAGGTGGACGAGGAGAACGGCTTGGGCGGGGCGTCCCCAAAGGTATGATAGAGATCAATGGATTACCAATGTGGATGTTCGCGTCACTCGCTTTTGAATCTGCAAACTCTATCACGACGATGGTAGTGGTTGTCCCCGGTGGATATGAGGAGGTAGTCATTGATCTGGCAAAACATTACGGCCTATCCAAAATCAAGTCGGTAGTTGTCGGTGGAGATGAACGACAGGACTCAGTGGCGTTGGGCCTGAACGCACTTCCTGCCACTGCAGAGTGCCTCCTAATTCATGATGGCGCAAGACCATTCGTTTCAATCGATTTGATAGATCTAGTCTCAGCATCATTGCGAACACATAAAGCTGCGTTTGCAGGATTGCCTATCAGCGATACTCTCCACCAAAATAAGGGCGGAATGGCGCTTGAGGGTCCGGATAGGAGTCTACTTGTTGGGGCGCAGACACCGCAAGGATTTCATCGAACTGTACTTGAAGAGGCGATGAAACTTGCTGGGAAAGGGCACGCAAAATATACCGACGAGGTGGCTCTGGTGAGGAATATGCTTCACATTAACTCGGCAATTGTACCGGGAGATCCTAGTAACATAAAGGTTACGCGCCCCGAAGATCTGATTCTTTATAGCGACAGACTTAAGGGGATTTCGGATAAACTTAAAAGTCGTCTATCATGACTCGTTTCAGAATAGGCGAGGGTTACGACGTCCATAGGCTGGTTGTAGGCAGACCACTGTTTCTTGGCGGCGTCCAGATTGCCTTCTCCAAAGGTCTCGAAGGACATAGTGACGCCGATGTGTTAATCCACGCTATCTGCGACGCTCTTCTTGGTGCTGCTGCATTGGGCGATATCGGCATTCATTTCCCGAATGACAGCGCTGTATATAAGAACATCTCCAGCATCAAGCTCCTTAATCAGGTCTGCGAAACCCTCGAGGGAACTGGCTGGAGACCTGTTAACATCGATTCGACACTGGTGTTGGAAGCACCACGGGTAGCTGAGTATAGTTACCAGATGCGCAGAAACATAGCGGCGGCGCTGAAATTGGATATTACGGATGTATCAGTTAAAGCAACGACTTCGGAAGGGATGGGGTTCATCGGCAATGGTGAAGGAATTGCCGCCCGCGCAGTAGCAATGATTTCGGCAGTATAGCATTTCTTAAAAAAGTTTTCCGGTTTCATAAATTGGATTGATATGAAAATTAAAATTGATAGAGAGGTTCTAATGAACTCAACGGTAAAGAGAGCGTTGATCGGAGCGTCGATCCTGATTATCATCGTCGCAGTAGTAATGATTACTATCAGCTTGATCCATCGTTCGCGCAATCACGACGACGATTGAGCGACGTTTCTATTGACAAAGGCGTCGTTGTAAGATTTGCCCCAAGCCCAACTGGGTCTCTTCACGTCGGCGGCGCGAGAACTGCCCTTTTCAACGCACTTTTACATGAGCGTCAGGGTGGGAGGTTCATCTTTCGTGTCGAGGACACTGACAAAGCGCGTGAAGTTGAAGGCGCCGCAAGTCGGATGCTCGCCGATCTTAAGTGGCTCGGTATCGAATTCAATGAAGGCGAGGGGATCGGTGGAGATCACGGGCCGTACCTACAAAGCGAGCGATCTCACTTTTACGCAGAGGCAATAAGGATTCTTGTCTCAAACGGGGCGGCATACCGTTGTTTTTGCACTCCCGAACGCATTACAGCTTTACATGAAGAGAATGCCAAAGCCGGAAGACCACCACGATATGATCGTCACTGTAGAGACATCTCTCATGAAGACTTCGATCATCATGTCTCTGCTGGTGAAGCATCAGTAATCCGGCTTTCCATTGAGACAGATAAGGTTACTGTTATCAATGACCTTGTAAAAGGACAGATTGCTTTTGCTGGTGAAAACCTTGACGATCCAATTCTTGTTCGTTCCGACGGTTCACCAACCGGGTTGTTAGCCGGTGCCATTGACGACCACACAATGGGAGTCACTCGTATTTTTCGCGGCGATGAATGGCTACCATCGACGCCTTATCAGTATCGGATATTCGAAGGCTTGGGTGGGCCGATCCCGGAATGGGGGCATCTGTCGCTACTCGTCGATGAAAATCACGCCAAGCTTTCAAAACGGACGGCAGGACTCTCTGTAGGCGAGTTAAAAGCGGAGGGTATTCTACCGGAAGCACTTCGCAGGTATCTGGCAGGTTTGGGGCGATCAACAATTCCAGCCGACAAAGGATGGAGCATTTCTGATCTTGCAGCTGATTTTGATCCGACAAAGTACAGATCCGGGGAAATCGTTTATTCTAAGTCTGCCCTGCTGACCGAAAACCAGAAATACATGCGTTCGCTTAAGCCGGAAGACTTGCTGGAGCGCTTCAATGAATGGAATGTTGACAATGAAGCTTTCGGGCTGATACCCCCTGCAAGGCGTCCCATGGCTATGCCACTCGCTCTGGAGACAGCTTCGACACTAGAACAATGTCTCGCGGAACTAAAATCTATCTCGATAGCGCCGGAATTGAGTTCTATCAATCGAGAGGAAATTCCCACTGGCGGTAGAGTAGTAGAGAAATTCCTGAATCACCTCAATGTGGTCGAATTTACAGAGACCGGCATCCAGTCTGCGCTTGGCGACACAGGGCGGGATCTTGGAATCAAGGGTAAAGACCTCTACCACCCTATCAGGCTGGCGCTGTCAGGACAGACCCAAGGACCTAAGCTTGCCGCCGTAATGATGCTAATTGGAAAAGAGGAGTCAACTCACCGATTTGAGAAATTTATGAAATTATTTTCGTAGCCATAAAGCGTTTATTGATAAGGCTTTAGGGTCTGATTAGAACTTGAGTTGGCAAAATAAATTTCAATAATTCAGGAAACCACTTGACAAACGAATAAGCATGTCTTATATTGGTTGTCGGTAGGGCGACCTACCACCCACCTTAGTGGCGCATACGATGCATCCCTCAGCGTCGTGTGTGCCTTTTTTTGCGCCCCTCAAATGATCATAGCTCTATTCTCTACAGGTTCGGCGAACATTCGCCGGTCGTCCGGAGATTATGCTATCTTGTCCCGATCGAAAAATCCATCCAAGACCAAAAAACATCTGTCACGGATCCTTGTGGTCGATGATGACCAGGAACTACTCGGTCTTCTAATCGAGTTTTTCCAGTTCAAAGGTTACATCTGCCAAAGTGCATCTGACGGAAAGGTTGCCTACTCGAAACTTCAGACGGAAGATTTCGACCTGTTGGTGACTGATGTTGCCATGCCCGGAATGAGTGGGATCGATTTGGCTACTCTCGTTAAGAAAGATAAGCCCAACCTGCCGATGGTCTTTCTCTCAGGTGACAGTGAATATTTTGATGTTGTAAACGGACTCAAACTTAATGATGCGCACTTTTTCACCAAACCGATTCGCGATCTGGCAGAATTGGATCAAGTGGTACATGCCGCAATGAATCGATCAAGTTCAGGTAGGCAGAATACCGACAATAGAGGGACGACTGTACTTAAAAACCGGAAAACCACAAAAGTCGTGCTTGAGAAGGAACGGAGTCTGGTAAAAAACGAGAAGTACTACCGAACTCTGTTCGAGAATGGAAATGATTCGATAATAATCATCAACAACGAAAATAAGATCTACGACCTAAATCAAAATGCCGTACGCCAATTTGGGATGACCCGGTCAGAGTTGCTTGGAAAATTTGTCGATAGCGAGTCGTTTCGTCCCGAACTGAGGCTCTTTTTTCATCAGTTACGCGAGGTTGCCAGACAGAGTGCTGAAGTTCATTATGAGAGCGAATTAATACGTCCGGATGGTACCATTCGGCAGGTTGAGGTTTATAGTATTTCGACATTGAACGCTGAAATGCCGGAACAGATCGTTTATGTGCGCGACATCACAGATTTTCAAAGAAGGTTACAAATACTTAAGACTCGTAACGATCAGCTTCTTGGGACCCTTGTAGGACTCGGCGAGAACGCCAGGTTGAATAGTGGGATACTCAATAACTTTCTGGAATCAGCCAACGCCTTTGTCTTTATTGTTGATCTGAAATCGGAAGTATTGGAGTGGAATCCTGCCGCTGCGACCATTTCTGGTGTAGCCAGGAACGAGGCTCTCAACCAGGGTACAATTCGCAGAGTTTTCAAGGACTTTGATCTTCGAGTCCAGCCTGTTTTTGACAATGAAGTATTTGCAAGTGGCAAGAGTCTCGAGAATATTGAATTTGACATTGTTAGCTCCGATGGTGCGCCGAAAACATTGAAATGGAATATCAGCCCTATTAGAGAAGTAAATAAAATCACTGGTGCCTTACTGGTTGGAGTTGATGTTACATCTGAGTATAAACTGCGAAAAGAACTTGAAAGCTATACCACTCAACTCGAAGTAACCGTGGGCGAGCGAACCAGAGAACTAATCCAGAGCCAGGAGCGATTCCGTCACTTATTTGACGGAGTCCGCGATGCCATTTTTGCTGCCGGACCAAAAGGGAATCTTATGGAAGTGAACCCCGGTTGGCTCCAATTACTCGGCTATTCATCAGAGAACGAGGTTCTTAACCGACATTTTCTTAACGATTTTGCATTCGAACCCAGCCAGGCGAGAGACCTCCTTGAGTTACTCGAGACGAAATCGTTCGTCCAAGATCATCTCCTTCAATTGCGTCGCTGTGACGGGTCTCAAGTGACTGTCCTTGTAACCATCACTTCCCAAGCCCAAAAAGATCGCGAGAGCACCACATACGAAGGAATAATTCGGGATGTGACGCGACTGAAGCAGCTTGAACAGAAGATCGTCGAGCATTCGCAGAATCTTGAAGGAATGATCAAAGTCCGGTCTGCGGAACTTGCCGAATCAGAAGCAAAATTCAGAAGATTGATTGAAAATTCGCCCGATATAATATATCGAATTGATATTCAGCGAATGAAGTACGACTACATTTCTCCAGCGGCAGCCGACATCACCGGTTATTCCATCGAAAAACTTAAGTCCATTGGGCCTGATGGCTTTATCAGCCGGATCCATCTGAAGGAAGCGCAACCGTTGCTCGAATTTTGGGCAAAATTGGCTTCAAATGAATCGGAAAATCGTGGACCTTTCTACCTTGAATACCGTTTCATCCGCGAAGATAGCGAAATCATTTGGCTCTCGGATCGAGGAAATGCAGTAAGGGGGCCAACAGGTGAGCTAATCGCCGTTGAAGGTGTGATGCACGATATCACAGTACAGAAAAGCGCTACAGTCCATTTAGAAGAACACGCTTCAGTGCTTGAACAGGAAGTTGGCAAGCGAACTGCAGCGCTCGCCGAGTCAGAGTACCGATACCGGATGTTGCTTGGCGAAGCCGGGGATATCATCTTCACCAGCAATATCGAAGGGAAAATTCAGGAGATAAATCGACGTGGTGAAGACCTTCTGGGTAGAAACCTCAACGAATTGAACTCCAACGGTTTTGTTTCCTTACTTGAAGAGTCGTCACGAAGAAGATTTAATAAAGCTCTGATGAGCTGCTTCAAGGCAGGAATTAAACCCGAACCGTTCCAGATCGAATATCAAAATCCTCGGGGCAGCAAGTTCCTTCTTGAATTACAAGGCAGCCCTTTGATTATTGATGATCGTGTCATTTTGGTGCTTATGGTCGCTCGAGATTTGACCAGCAGACGGCGGGCAGCGCAAGCGATTCGAACGTTGAAAGAATTCAATGAAGGCATAATCCGTTCGATGTCCGAGGGGATCTTTATCGAAAACGACGATGGCGTCTGCGAGTTTGTCAATCCGGCAATGGCTGAAATGCTTGGCTACAAAGTCAACGAAATGGAAGGCCGCCACTATTACGACTTCATACCGGCAGCTGATAGAGATTTTGTATCGAATGAGCGGGAAATTTGCCGCTTGCGGGGATTCGCTCGCTATGAAGTAGGACTGGTTAGCGCAACGGGCGAAGAGATACCGGTCTATATATCAAGTCGAAACCGGTTAAACGACAGCGAATTCGTCGGCTCTTTATCTGTTGTCACCGATCTGCGTCATACAAAGGAAATGGAAGGTCGACAGCGGTTAATGGAGCGGTTGCTTGCCGACGAACGAAAGCTTGCAGACATCGGAATGCTTGCTGCTGGAATTGCGCATAACATCTCAAGTCCTTTAATGGTGATATCGGGCTATACGCAACTTCTAAAAACGAAATTGACCAAGATGAAGGAATTCGATGTAATTCTCGGACAAATAGACAAAATTTCCGAGATTACCCGGAATATGATGATTAAATCGCGTAGTGAGCAAGATAAGGGAATTAAGCCGATAGACATCAATGGCCTATTGCAAACCGAGTTGAAGTTCCTTGAAGCCAACCTTCACTTCAAATCAAAAGTCGAAAAGCAGTACAATCTCGATCCAAATATCCCGAAGATCAACGGCGTTTACAGTGATTTCTCACAAGCGTTTTCCAACATCATCAATAATGCCCTCGACGCAATGTTCAACAGGCCAGTCCGAAGGTTAGCAGTTTCGACGAAAAAACTCGCCAATGAGATCAGGATTACAATTTCCGATACTGGTGGTGGAATTCCAGTGGAGAACATTGAGAGAATATTCGATCCATTTTTCTCCACAAAGCCACCAGTTGGTGACGTAAAAGAGGGTGAACCAACTGGAACCGGACTTGGACTATCGACTTCTCAGCAATTGATTACAAACTATGGCGGAAAAATTTCGGTCGAGTCTGAACCAGATGTCGGAACAACATTTACTATAACCCTGCCAGTGATTCCGAGTCAGACCACTGGAAGTTTCTCGCCGGTAAACGCTAAAGAAAGCTCGAAGGTGCCGATCATCACGAACTATTGATAGGTGAGTCGGGCATCCTATCGAAATTTCATGCAAACTGACGACCGTTACTGTCGTCAGTTTCTTTTTGAATCGAATAAAGTGCTATCTTATTGAAGCGAGCATTGTGCCCCAATTTTAATCATGAGGTACCCATTTAGTGTGTGGAATTTTCGGCTTAATCGATTTCGCTGAAGGCGCAGAGAAGCATAAAGCACAGATCAATAGAGCTACTGATATCATGCGGCATCGCGGTCCGGATGGCCGGGGAGTCTGGATCGATGGACCTGCTGCTTTTGGACATCGGAGACTGGCGATTATCGATCCTGTAGGTTCTCCACAACCGATGCTCTCGGCAGATGGAAGATATGCCTTAACTTACAACGGCGAGCTCTATAACTATAAAATTTTACGCGATGAACTGATATCCGAAGGAGACCGTTTTATTACCGCCGGTGACACTGAGGTGGTCTTAAAATCGATTGTTCGTTGGGGTACAGAAGCCTTTGTTAAATTTAACGGTATGTTTGCCCTCGGTTTTTGGGATAAAAAACTTGCGCAACTGGTCATAGCCCGTGACCGTCTGAGTGTTAAACCTTTATTTTATAGTATTATTGACAACAAGTTCGCTTTTGCTTCAGAATACCCTCCCGTACTCCACCTTGACTGGATAAGCCGGACACCTGACCCGGTTGGATTGACAGCCTATCTCTCACATTTCCAAACAACTTTTGGCGACAGAACGATTTACAGGGATATATCTTCCCTCAATGGCGGCGAGTATGGCATCTTCGATAACAGAGAGTTTACCAAACGACGATATTGGAAATTGCCGATAGTATCTTCACAGGAAAAACGAGACCGATGGCCTGATAGTCGATTTTCGGAAGCTGCACTCACTGTAAACACATTGATGAGCAACGCAGTGAAGGCAAATTCGATTGCAGATGTCGATATAGGAGTTTTTTTGTCGGGAGGAATTGATTCGGCAATTATTACAACTTTGATGTGCGAGCAGTCCAAAGAAAGAGTTAAGGCTTTTTCAATCGGATTTGCCGAGCAAGGCTTCAACGAATTTGAATTTTCCAGTTCCATTACCGGCGATCTTGGCCTCTACCACAAGATTGTGACTTTCGATGAAGGTGAGTATTTCCCTATGATGCGAGAGTTAATCCAGCACAAAGGCGCGCCACTCTCAACACCAAACGAAATGCCGATCTACGCACTTGCTAAAATTGCCTCGAAAGAGTTAAAAGTGGTATTGACAGGCGAGGGCTCTGATGAGCTGTTTGGCGGGTACACTGGAATATTTCGTTCACCGGAAGACTATGTTAGGTCAGAGCAACTTCGTAATAATCCAGAAGGATTTAGTGCTGATGAACGAACCAGTATAAGGCAGATGTTGAAGCAGTATTACGGGAAGATAGGCTTTAAAAGTGAACTCGACCACTGGACGACAACCTACGCATGGCTCAACAGAAATGAACTTGCACAGGTTTTGGGACCGGATATTAACTTAAAGTCTGTAGTAGAAGAGATCGATGCGAGTTGGCAAACAAGGTTCGACGCGTTACAAGGCTTAAGTACATTCGATCGCTACCTTTACATTTTTGAAACCGAACACCTTCGTGGATTACTTGCTCGCCTTGATGCCTGCACAATGGCCGGGTCGCTGGAAGGGAGAGTTCCATTTACCGAAAACAATCTCGTCGAATACGTCTGGGGGGTGCCTTTCGAGTACAAAATGAAGTGGCGGAATCACCTCGACAATCAAGTTGCCCAAACCTTCAATAGCCTCGATGAATCGGTTATAGGCAAGCACATTTTGAAGGAAGCATTCCGCGGCAACATTTCCGACACAATCTCAGCCCGAAGAAAGAAAGCTTTCCCTGTTCCACTTGAAACTTGGATGAACGGTGATGGAAAGCGAGATATCCTGACAAAATTAAGGCGAGCTAATCAGGGGGCGAGTCGAATCATGAGCAAATCGACAGAGTCGTGGGCTAACCAAACGCTTGCTACTGGTGTTGGTGCGATGAAAGTTTGGATGGTTTGGAATCTGGCAGAGTGGTTGGAGGGAGTTTAGTGCTAAAAAACAGAGATTGAAAAGAGTGGACCTAGAACTTTTCAATCTCTGCTAATACTCGGTTTAGTATACTTCTGGAACATGTAAAGCATTGATTATGGTCAAATATTAGTCTCGCATTCGCTCAATTGTCCCGCCAAGTGCGCGAACCTTGTCCTCGATCTTTTCATAGCCTCGGTCGAGATGATAGACTCGTAAAATATCAGTCGTCCCTTTTGCCGCAAGCGCACCCACCACCAACCCAGCTCCAGCCCTGATATCGGAACACATTACAGTTGCTCCCTTAAGCGACTGTACTCCACTAACCTGCACACTGTTTAGCTTCATCTTCATCTCGCCACCAAGCCTTATCAATTCCGGAACGTGGTTAAAGCGTTCGGGATAAATCGTTTCTGTGATCATCGACGTACCCTCAGCCAAAGCCATCAAAGCCGTCCAGGGGGCCTGCAAGTCAGTTGGAAAGCCAGGATAGATTGCCGTAGTGATGTCCGATGACCTTAGACGATCCGATACCGAGAGTTTAATATTACCGCCTTGAAGATCGATCTGTGCGCCTGATTCGATTAGTTTTGTTAGGATAATCGAGAGGTGGTCGCTTCGGGCACCCTCAAGCGTAATATTGCCCCCGGCGGCAGCTCCAGCGATCAATAGCGTGCCTACTTCGATCCGGTCTGGAATGACCTTCCAATTGACCGGATGAAGAGGTGTGGGGCCCTCTATCGTAATTTTCGGAGTCCCCGCACCCACTATTTTTGCTCCCATTGCATTTAACATATCAGCAAGATCGACAATCTCCGGTTCACAAGCCGCATTTTCGATAACTGTTTCACCTTGAGCAGCGGTAGCAGCCATAATGGTGTTCCCTGTTGCTCCCACCGAAGAAATATCGAAGTTTATCCTCGCACCAATCAATTTATCCGCCTCGGCGAGAACATAACCTGAATCGAGGTCGAACCGACAGCCCAGTTTTGTAAGTGCTTTGATGTGCAGATCGACCGGTCTTGGCCCAAGAGCACATCCACCAGGCAACGATATTTTCGCCCGCCCATGCCTCGCAATCAATGGCCCGAGCACATAAAACGATGCTCTCATCTTGCGGACAAGTTCATAAGGCGCTTCCCACCCATTGGCGTTGGTTGTATCGACTGTCATGACGCCTGAATCAAGTTTTGCTTCCGCGCCAAGCACCCGGAGCACCATCCCCATGGTGCGGATATCTTGCAGATCAGGTGCATCGTTGATGACAGTTGTTCCGGGGGCGAGCAATGCAGCCGCCATCAACGGAAGAGTAGCGTTCTTTGAGCCAGATACTTTTACGGTTCCATACAAGGGCTTCCCACCCTGTACGGTCAGTCGATCCATCATTTATTATGCCCTTAATATCGATACGGGTTACTGGGTAAGTGACTAAACCGACCCGGCAATCACTATTGTTCGCTGATTAAATACCTTGCCTGTTCAAGGGCTTCGGTTGAAACTTTTCCGTCTGATAGCATGGCGGCGACTTCTCGTACTCTATCATCGCCTTTTAAAGAAATCACTGATGTGATTGTGGTTCCGTTATGATCAGATTTTACAACGTTCAGGTGATTGTCTGCGAGCGAAGCTATCTGAGGGAGGTGAGTAATTACAAAGAGCTGTCTGCCTTTTGAGATCTTTTTCATCTTTTTACCGACAAGCCTTGCCGTCTTCCCCGAAACTCCAGTGTCGATCTCATCAAATAGGATGGTCGCTTCTTCGGATTGCAATGGAAGAGACTCTTTCAACGCGAGCATAATCCTTGAAAGCTCACCACCGGAGGCTACAGTCGCCAATGGCTTCGATTCAATCCCTGCATTGCCTGAAAAGTAGAAAACCGCATCTTCAGCACCGCGCTCGGTGAGACGCCATCTCGTCCCACCAGATTCAATTAATCCTCTTGTATCAGATGTTTGTTCAAGGCGCACTTCAAAACGAGGGTCGCCTATCCCCAACTCCTTCAAACTCTCTGTTACTTTTGCATCAATTTTCTGAGCGGCTTCCTTACGAATTTGGCTGACTTCCTTCGCAAGCATCACCCATTCCTTTTCGACTTTCGCAATGTTAAAATTAACATCTTCAAGTTCGTTTTCCGCTTTACTTCCGGCAGTCAATTCCTTGCGAAACTCTTCCCGTTTTTGTATAAGAGTCTCGAGACTTCCACCAAACTTACGGGCAATTGAAGTGAGGTTATGTTGCCGCTGCCTCATCTCTTCCAGTTTGGCAGCCTCGTAGCCTCCGGGACGGCATCGTTCCTTGACTCGCCGGGTCACTTCGCGAACAGTCAGTAGCGTCTCGTCCATCTCCTGCTTTAGATCTACAAGAGTCGCGTCAAGCTCCGATATATGTTCGATTAGCTTTAAAGTTGCCATAAGTTGCGCTTCAACCGCATCTCGCCCACCTGAAAGCAATTCCGCTACTCTTGATCCATCACGATGAAGTTCCTCAAAGTGTTCAAGTCGTTTAATCTCTGCCGCAAGTTCGATCTCTTCGCCCTCAATGATACCGAGGATGTCAATTTCGTTGAGCTGTTTGCGAACGTATTCCCGATGTGTTTTTTGATCCACGATGAATTGTTCAAGCTCATTCTTTCGGCTTTGCAATCGGTGGAAATCAGCATGATACTTCTGTAGTGCTGTCCGTGATATTCGAAGGTTTGCAAAGGAGTCAAGTAAGTCAAGGTGATAATGAGAGTCGAGAAGCCGGCTAAAAGCACGTTGGGAGGTAATGTCGAGTAGGGATGCGGTAACCTCTGCAAGGTCCTTCTGGTTAACCGGTTCATCGTCGATGAAGGCTCGTGAACGGCCGTCGGAAGAAATTTGACGGCGCAAAATGGTGGTGATTTTTCCAGTGTTCTGGAATTCGCCTTCGACAACAGCATGACGAGCGTTTTCGCGGACTACATCGAAGGGCGGCTTTCCTCCAGCGAGAAATGCGAGCGCACCAACCAGCAATGACTTACCAGCACCAGTCTCACCTGTAATTGCAGTGAGACCTGGTAAAAATGAGATCTCAGCTTTATGTAGCAATGCAAAATCAGTAACGGTAAGGCGGAGCAGCATCAGCTTCCGATAATTTTAACGTCGAATTACGGCAACCTTCCCTTGACCCGCTTGTCCGGCACCATTGTGCGTCAGAATTAGATAAACTCCATCCGCAACCCCCCTGCCACTATCATCACGTCCGTCCCAACCGAGAGCCGCTTCATCGTGGGACAACTTTCTGATAGTCCGCCCATCGGGAGTATATATTCGGACACCTCCCCCTCCGGCAAGCGATGTTCCTGTAAATATAAGTCGAGATCTCTCTGGATTAAAGGGATTAGGCTCGAAACTGACCCCAGATATTTCGTCGCCATAGTCACGGTACGGAGTTCGCATTACGGCTGTCCCTTGCCTCGTCCCAATATACGCCCATCCGGTGTAGGGATCGATAGCAATCATGTTCACCCTTGCCGCTGGCAGTCTATCAGGCGGATCCGTTGTAATTTGGCGGGTTACTGTGTAAAGATCGGGAGAAAGTATCGAAATACCAAAATCGGTCCCGAACCACTTATTGCCCATCGCATCGACTTCAATCGCGTAGATTTGTATATTACGCATTGCATAGACTTGCGTCAGCGAAGCCCTGCTCATATCACTTTGATTTGTCGATGTGTAATAAGCCCCCAGAGGCGAACCAACCCACATGTAACCTGCCGGATCATACTTCAGTGAAAGTACCTCTGCAGAAGGTAGTCCGGGAAGAGGCCCCCAGATAAAGTCATCGGTTGAATCAGCGATAGTGCCGCGATCATCGAGGACATAGACCCCTTGATCTGCTGATTTTGACGGATCGTTCGCTGTCGATGCAATCCATTTTCTATTCTGTCCGTCTATGGCTATCAGGTCAAAATCACCGAATGACCGAAAATTTGTTCTGTGAAAATAATTCCACGCGACATCGGGATTGGGATCTTCGATAAATTCGTGCGACACTGCAACGAGGATGTTGCCTCCCTCAGCACCGCGATTGACAATCCAGATGTTTCCGAAGCCATCTGCCGCGAGAGCGGAGGTAAGTGGAATGGTTGGCCTCGTCTCATAGCCAATCAATCTAGCGCCTGTCGAAGAATCTGAGTTGTAAATAGTGAATGAGCCGTCTTGGGCATAGCGGGTTACCCCTCCGCCAAACGTCCCTGCCCAAACACCACCCGACTTATCTTTGGCGATACCTTTGTGCTGATAACGGAAGGTCGTGCCGTCAAACTCCGGGTAGCTCCACGTTTCCCACTCCCCTGCTTTAGAACGCGAAAGCCCATATTCGCCGGCACTTTTACCACCAACGAAGCAGGAGTAACCATCCTCAGTGAATGTTGCCGCAAGCAGGTTATTCGATACGGGTCCTTTGGGGACAACTTGCTGCCATGTCGTATCGATCAAAGTTGCAATTCCGCCTCTTGCGAGGCCATTCAGTCCAAACGCCATCCAATAGTTACCTGAAGAATCTTTCACCGCGCTGGTTGCACCTATTCGCAGTTGACCATATCGTGTCCACGCTGTTCCATTCCAATGACTTAAGCCATCAGAGGTGATTGCTGTCAATGTATCGTCGAAGTTCATGAGCCGACGAATGTCAAGTCGTCCGTGGGTACGTTGCCAGCGATTTCCATTCAAAACTGCTACGCCTTGGTCGGTAATTGCATAAAGTTTATTGTTCACACGAAGCAGGTCTTTGACGTCGATACCGGGCAACCCGTTACCGAGTCCATAATTAACCCAGTCAAGTGGTGCTGGCGATGTCAGATCCCCCTTGGCGATCCCTTGGGTAGTCGCCGCCCAGACGGTATCACCCTCAACAAGAACAGACCTGACAGGAATATCGGAATCGAAACTGCCGAGTTTGCGATATTCCTCAAACCAAACCCATTGATCGTATAGTGAGCTATAGGTAACAACCGCAACCCCCCGACTGGTGGCAACGTACATCCCGCGTTCAGCTATGGTCAGGTCGTTAAGACTCTGTGGGCCTTCTGGCTGGGACATCGTGGCGACCGAGTGAGTAACGCCCTGCTCCGGCTCCCAGCGCTGAAGCATACGGTTGTCAAGGGCAACCCAAAGCCCGCCGTGATCGTCTTTTTCAAGTTTGGAGACGCCAACTCCACCAAGACCATCAAGCGTGGTGAAAGTAGAAAAATGATTTGCACCGGGCGAATACTCAACGAGCCCCCCCTCGGTCGCCATCCAGAAGCGACCATCAATCTCAGCAAGGTCGCGAACGTTTCTGATGTCCGAGAGAATTTGCCACTCTTCTGCAACCGCCGGTAACGACAATGCGAAAAGCGCGATCATAAGTCTTAATATCTTCAATCAACAGTCCTTGTTAGAGTCTGCCTGTCAAGATGATAAAGCGTGTAATACCAACTTTCGTCAGCGGTATCGACCAATCCGCCTGGAATTGGAAAAACCTCGACGACTTCAGCATTCCATCTGTTTTCCAGACGCCGTGGATCTCGTGATTTGTCGATAAAGTAATCGGGCCTTCCAGCCTTAAAGAATGAGCCGGAGAGAATAAATTCATCGAGCGATATCCCAAGGCGAAACGGGATAATTTCAGCCGAGACGAGACCCTCCAAATCGAGAACCCGTCTTCCGCAATTGAAACCGACAATGCCTACATCCCCGACAGCAACCAAAGCATCCGGTGGAGCTTCTCTATTTATCAATTCGGAAATCTTTACCAATGCGGAGATCGTCGGTTTGAAAGCAGCAATGTGGGGTAATGTTACGAATTGAGTCATCGCGACTTGTTGGAGTAAAAGAACAAACGTTATCGAGTATAATACCCGCCGTTGGACAAATTCGTTCCAATTTTCTATCGCCATTTTGAGGCCAAGAAATCCGCCAATGACCAGCGGCGGAATTCCAATCAATAGGTAGCGTGACTGGACAAAAACACCTCGCGAAATGTAGGTAAATGCGGGAAAAAGGCTCCAAAACAAAAGCAAACCGAATAGCCGCGCTTTGCTTGAACTTATCGGTTTGGAAGATAAGATCATTGCGGATCCAACGAAAAGCAGAAAAATCTCTATGCCATTGCCTCCGAAGAGAATGCCTGACGTCCGCTTGATCCCCAGCCAGACATCCCTGATTGGCGGAAGTATCGCATCGCTCTTAATGAGGGCCGGGTTTGGGACAATTGTCCCAAAATTCTGCAACGCATAGCCGAACCAAATCAGTATGGGCAACGCACTGAGCAAGATACTCTGCCAGGCAATTTTGCGTACGCCTCGCAAATAGTTATCGATTGAAAACACTAAAATTAACACAACTGCTTCGGGGCGGGTTAATACCAACAACCCCAGTAAAACGGCAGAGAGTTTATGCTTTCCCGACAAATGAGCGTCGAACGACATGATTACCAAAAGTACGGCAAAAGACGCTTCCATGCCCGACGCCGACCATCGAGCTAACCAAACGTTTGCTGCCCAAACCAAAAGGGCAAAGTTGGCATAGTTACCGCTCAGTCCGCAACGCCTCGAAAGACTCCGGAATGCCGGAATCGTCAATGCGCCAGAAACAATCGAAAGCGTCTTGGCGAGACCGGGACCGATTGTGAACAGCGCTGAGAATAGAGCAAGAAGAATCGTCCAGAGGGGGGCTGTAACGCCGTTGGTGGGCTGATCGGGATTGAAGGCGAACCCATGACCAGTTGTCAGATTGCGCGCAAAAGTGAGGTGTATAAACGTGTCATCGACGATATAGTCGGACAACGTTAACTGAAAAAGCCCAAAAATCACCAATGCTACAATGAGGAAGAGTTTTGAGCTAAATTGACCCTCCCCCATGTTGTCTCCATCATTGAAGATATCATTGTCGAGCCGGACATTGCCCTGACTCTTGGATGAACTCAATTGTTCTGTCACAGCTTGGCTTCCGCCTGTATCGGAAGAATGCGATCTAAAGCGTCTTCCAGAGATTGACCAGTTCTATCGCTGCTAATGTAGCATCCCAGCCTTTATTTCCCGACTTGGTGCCTGCCCGTTCAACAGCCTGGTCTATTGAATCCGTAGTCAATACGCCGAAAGTGACCGGGATCTTCCCGAGCATCGAGGCTTGGGCGACCCCTTTTGTCACCTCCGACGAGATGTAATCGAAATGAGGCGTGGCTCCTCGAATGACTGCGCCCAAACAGACAACAGCGTCGTACTTGCCTGAATTGACAAGCTTTGCAGCAGTTGCCGGAATGTCGAATGCACCCGGAACCTTGACGACTGTCCAGGAAACGCTATTTTCGCCATGTCGCGCTAGGCAGTCGATAGCTCCCTCGACAAGGCGTTGACTAATAAAATCATTGAAACGACTGACCAAAAGGGCAAAATGCATCCCTTTCGATGTAAGGTTTCCCTCTAGGACAGTATTTGTGGGGTTGGTTTTGCTCATCGCATATATTCCTTCGGAATCAAGATTCCAATTTCAAATGAATTGCACAGTATCGGAGCCATGGCTGTAACTCCTAATGCTCAATAAGAGTGGATGGATTGTCGAGAATCATGTGCCCCATCTTATCGCGTTTGGTCTGTAAATAGTGCTCATTGGTTGAGTTTGGCGATATCTCAATCGAAACACGATCCACCACATCAATATCGTAGCTCCGAAGTGCCGCGATTTTTCGCGGATTGTTGGTCATCAGTCTGATTTTACCGACGCCGAGATTCTTCAACATCAGCGCACCCATCCCATAATCGCGCAAATCAGGCGCAAAGCCGAGCGAAACATTAGCTTCGACGGTATCCATGCCTTGATCCTGCAACTCGTATGCTTTCAGCTTGGCGGATATACCGATACCCCTACCTTCCTGATTCATGTAAAGCAGGACGCCTCGCCCTTCCTTTTCGATCAATTGAAGCGCAGTATGAAGTTGATCGCCGCAGTCGCATCTTGCAGATCCGAAAACGTCACCAGTAAGGCAGGATGAATGAACGCGAGTCAACACCGGTTCTCCGTTCCCCACATCGCCTTTGACGAGCGCGAGATGGTGTTCCTGAGTAACCTGGTTCCTGAAATGAATCAGCTTAAACACTCCGTAAGCAGTTGGAAAGTCAACTTCGACCTCCCTGAAAACAAGCGATTCATCTCTGTGCCGATACTTAATCAAATCCCTGATCGTCACAATTTTGAGATAGTGCTCCGCAGCAAGTTTCTCCAAACGAGGCAGCCGTGCCATACTCCCGTCATCGTCGAGGATCTCTATCAGCACACCGGCTGGATAAAGCCCTGCCAGAACTGCCAGGTCAACCGTCGCTTCAGTGTGACCGGCACGCATCAGGACACCCCCGTCTGTAGCTCGTAATGGATGGACGTGGCCCGGTCTTCCAAAATCTTCGGGACTGGCGTTAGGATCCGTCACTTTTTTTATAGTGATTGCCCTATCGGCAGTCGATATACCGGTAGTTGTGCCGAACATGGCATCTATAGATACTGTAAATGCCGTTCCATGAAGACCAGTATTCTCATCTACCATCAAACCGAACCCAAGCTCGTCTGCTCGTTGATTGGTCATCGGAAGGCATAACATTCCGCGACCGTATCGGGTCATAAAATTTATTGCTTCCGGTGTAATATGGGTCGCCGCCATAATGAGATCGCCTTCATTTTCGCGATCCTCGTCATCGACAACGATAATCATCTTTCCTGCCTTAAAGTCGTCCCGTGCTTCTTCTATAGTTGCAAACAACCTAATCCTCCAGATGGAATCTCCCACTGTCCGAAATGTCGTTCTCGTCAGGGGAAAAATTGCTGCTGGTGCCGTATCGGTCAGCCATCCAGCGAATAATAAGATCACTTTCTATATTGACCCGGTTGCCCGGCTTCATTTCGCCAAAAGTTGTCATTTCGAGAGTTGACGGAATGATCACTAACTTGATACCGCGATTGCTTTTTTCCGTGATGGTCAGGCTCACGCCATTCACTGCGACTGAACCGTTCGGTGCCATTAACGCGAGCAACTTCCTGTCAAGTTCTATCGATACTTCGGTAGAGCCAGCCTTGTACTGTATTCGTGACACCCTGCCGACTCCATCGACATGCCCCTGAACTATGTGTCCGCCAAGACGGTCACCAAGCTTAAGAGCAAGTTCCAGATTAACGTGTCTGCCCGTTTCTACCTCGTTAAGAGTACTTTGAGCGAGCGTATGCGATGTTGCTTCGACTGAAACACTGTTCGCATCGAAGGAAACTACAGTGAGGCAGACCCCATCGATCGCAATGCTGTCACCATGCCTTAATCCTTTAAGTACTTGTTTCGCGGCAATTGTGATAAGGGAATTTCCGTTTCGATGCCCAACCCTCGCAACCTTGCCAATTTCTTCGATCAAGCCTGTAAAGATGGCGCTTCCCCCCTTCCATAACGGACAATCACGTCCTCGCCTTCGCGACGCACCGACTCAACATGATAATAAGGACGCTCAAACCACGATATTGGTTGAAATTTTTCGAATGGAGATTTTCCTTTGCCAATGACCGATGGCGAGTAGGCAACCGTGATTCGATCGACGACACCCGCCTCCATGAACGATGAAAGTACTTCAGCGCCACCCTCGACCAATACCGACAATATGCCTAAGGAAGGCAATTTCTGCAGAACGTCGAGAGGGTCGATCCGATTAATTTCGTTTTCTGGCAGTACAACAAGTTCGATGTTTGGAGGTGTCTGAACAGGTTTGGTGCTTAGTAAGATTGTCCGGATGCCAGCGGCTGATTCCGCTAACTTGGATGACGTTGGGATACCCTTCGAAGTGCTTAATATCAACCGCACCGGGTTCGGACCCTTGACCATGCGAACCGTCAATTCAGGGTCATCAACCGCGACTGTGCCTCCGCCAACGAGTACCGCATCGAGATCCGCTCGAAGTTTATGCGCCAGTTTGCGCGACTTTTCACCCGAAATCCATTTCGAGACTCCGTTGACGTCTGCAATTTTGCCATCGATGCTCAACGCAATCTTCGCCTCGCACCAGGCTCTTCCCTGCTCCACGCTACAAAAAAAACCTCGATTGATTTCCCTTGCGACCCGGGGGTCTCCAACCATCTGAACTTCTATACCAGCCTTAACTAATGCCTCAAAGCCACGTCCGTTTACCTTTGAATAGGGATCGCGCGTCACGGAAAAAACTCTTTTGATTCCAGCGTCGATTATGGCATCGGTGCAAGGCGGCGTATGGTGATGGTGTGCGCACGGCTCCAGTGTCACGAAAAGCGATGCGCCTTTGGCAGCCCCTTCCGGGAGAGACGAAAGTGCATCGACCTCAGCATGAGCAGATCGATATCGACGGTGCCAGCCTTCAGCCAATACTTTGCCGTCAGCACGGACAACCACAGCACCTACGCGGGGATTGGGAGATACGGCACCCCTTCCACGTAAGGCAAGCTGAAAAGCTCGTTTTATGAATCGATTACTGTCCATTTTCCCAAAAATAGAAAACCCGATGCATACATCGGGTATAGATTGGACTGCAGGGAGAGAGTTCTCTCTGATACAGTCTTCTTCCATCCGGACTTTAACCGTCGGCGCCGGAAACGATCCGGCTCAGTCCCACATTAAGTGAGAGTCGCGGGCTTTAACCGCCGGTAGGGAATTTCACCGCTCCCCGAAGACGAACGTAATTTACGATTTATCGATATGGAAATCAAGGTATTCTTCCAAACAGACTATACCTCCTCATATCTAATCATAGATTCTTCCAAAAACTGCAAGGAGCCCGTCAGATGACGGGCTCCTTCGTGTAGCAAAGCGCTATTCGGAAGTTGTGTAGGGCCTACTTCAGATAGACTATCTGTGAAACAGCTTTCTCTCCCGATGCCTCGAAGCGAATATAGTAAATACCCGACTCCAGCCCCATTTTCTCA
Source organism: Caldithrix abyssi DSM 13497 (assembly GCA_945865405.1). Lineage (GTDB taxonomy): Bacteria > Electryoneota > AABM5-125-24 > Hatepunaeales > Hatepunaeaceae > CAMBDS01. The sequence goes on along the minus strand of CAMBDS010000016.1, from coordinate 32,621 downwards.
GCGTTGAGCGAAGCAGTGTGGTGGCCTGCTTTAGCTTCTCCTGCAAAGAGGACGGCTACTTCACGGCCCGCGATGTCGAATAACTTCAGCGACGCGGTTCCATTGGTTGCAAGACTGTAATTGATCATCGTTTGTGCATTGAAAGGGTTCGGATAAGCCGGATCAAGAGCGAAATGAGCCGGGGCGATCTCGTCGTCAGAAACAGAAACCGGACCGTTTTCTACCCAATCCCAGATGCGGGATGTGAAGAAAATCAGCGAGTCGGTACGGGTTGTACCGCAAACTGTCTCCATCGGGAAGCCAAGCAATAAAGTACGATAGGAACCAGCCTCATGCTTGATCGCAGCAACGCCTCGGTTGGCATGTCCTGCGTCTTCGTAACGAAGAACTGCTTCTGCATCTTCACTAACTCTGAAACTCATCCTTGCAGTTGGAAAACCGATAGGTCCACCGAGGAAAAGGTTCGTCCCGGCGAAATCACGATCCCCGTCGATACCTTTTACAAAGTTAACTGAACCACCGGCGTTCGCCTGATCGACAGTTGCTCCGAGATACTCGGTCAGCAATCTATGATTGCCAAGCTGACCCGGAAGGTAGGCACTTGACATAACGAGAGTTCCGCCATTATCAAGATACTGGGTCAATAGATCCGCTTCGTACTCGATAATGGCATCATTCTGGCTATTGAAAGTGTGCCAAAGAACGACGTCGTATTGTTCGATTAACTCTTCATCCATCATAGGACCGTCAACGTTGCGGTCCCATGTGTCGTACCAAGGCACCGTCGAGCGACCAAATGCTTCACGAAGATGATCACCGGCATTCTGGTTGTTTGCCGCATCAACCAAAAGGAACGGCGGCCAACCCACCATAAACGTCACTTCTTGTTCGACCATGAAATCACCTGGAGTTGCCGTGATGCTCAAAGTAAAAGTGACGGGATGGGGAACAAAGTCATCCGCGACCATAATACGGAAAGGCGAGTTACTGTTGTCAGCTTCAGCACCATTCTCAAAAACATCCATATGGAATTCAGCCGAAACGACTTCTACATCAGCATCGTGTGATGTCAATGTTGCATCAACCGACTCTGCGGGAAGATAGTTCTCAGCGTTATGCATACTGAAGACAAAGTGAGCCGTTTCACCTGGTTCAGCTCGAGTATCACCATCGCCTTCGACATCATCAGTAATCATCCAGTCAACGATTTCAATTGCTGGTGAGTCTATGCCAAGTCGGAAACTTGCGGCCTGCAGAACGTTATGGTTGGCTTCCTGAACCCATGCGACAATCTTGAGATTCTCCATATCGAGTTCATGCCAGCCCAATCCTTGCATACTCTGTCGGAATTCATGCTGATACGGTTCGTTGGGAGTAACGCTGATCGCTGTACCGTTATAATCCGGAACCATTTCGACCATTGCATCGTAATGGTCCCACCACTCTGCGTAAGCGTCGTATCGGAAGTAAAGCTCATTCATGCCAATATAGAGTCGAACATTGTTAACGGCACGGTCAGACTCAACTACAATGTTGGTGACCAATTCTCCGCCGATGATTCTACCAGTTAAAGTAATATCAAGCGGCGAAGCCGTCCTCGCACGCGCCCGAACTGCATCGATTATTTGAGCCGTTGAGCGGGCGTTGGTGACAGCACCGTCCAAATAGAGTGTAGGTACTCCGTTGACACCGTAGTATCCACGCTTGCCGTTATTATCGGTCGCATTGTCGTGGTACCAAGGGTCGTTGCCGGGAGCCGGCCAATTCATGTGGTAGGCAATCGGTACAACTTCATCATTCTCTTCGAGTTGCGCCAAAGCCGCCGCCTGAGCAGGGGCTAACGCCGCACATGGCGGGCAGGTTGTCGAAGTAAAGTCTTCGAACAGCGGTTTGCGCGGGAAAGCATCCGCGCTGCCGATCAATCCGATAATCACGAGTAAAGCAGAGATAGATGTAATCATGTACCGGGAGTTAATCGTATTCGTCCGAAAGTTATTCCAATGCATTCTAAGCGCTCCTTGTATGGCTCAGGACCGTAATCACGGTCAATTGTTATGGCTTTTTGAGCCACAATTGCTAAAATTCATGTCGGAAATCAGTCGTCTGGCTTTTTCCAAGCCAAGCAAACTGGAACCGAGCATCTCTTCGATTGGTTAATGTAATATTATAGAGCATCTCAACTCAAAATGCAAGAGAATGTTAAAAAAACTGAAATTAAATTTGCTCTAACTTTACAATTAACTGCCTAAAAGGTATTTTGGTCATGTCTATCGATGTCGCAACGCAGTTTTCTGCATCGAATCGGTATTGTGGAAGACAAATTAACCTGATAACAATATTCCCTATAAGAATATACGAGTCAAATCAGTGATTTCATTTGAAAAATATCAAGGTCTCGGCAACGACTTTGTCTTGTTCGACCACGAACATGCGCAATTCTTAGCACCTGCCAACCCCGCAGTCATTCAATCCATTTGCAACAGACGCCTGGGAATTGGAGCCGACGGCATACTGCTGATCCTCCCGTCCGAAACTGGTGCCACCCTTAAAATGATGTATTACAATGCTGACGGTAGTTTCGCCGAAACCTGCTTCAACGGTCTGCGTTGTGTAGCGTTGCACGCCCTAAGGTCGGGTCGCGTGAAGGCTGACGAAACATTCATTATCGAGAGTCCAACCGGGCCAGTAACCGCTCGAGTCAGCTCCCTGTCGGGACAAGCTACTATCGAACTCGATGGTCCTAAATTTGAACCGACACAAGTCCCGGTCGAATCAGATCGAGAACTTATCGAAGGTCGTCTGGCATTCTCCTTCGGTTCTTTAATCGGAACGGCACTTTCCATCGGCAACCCTCATTTTGTCGTCTGGCGCGAAAGCGCTATGCTGAGTGAACTTGACGCGGAATCGCGTCGCATCGGAGGCGAAGTTGAAAAATCGCACCATTTCCCTCGCGCTACCAACTTTGAGCTTGCCTCTGTCCGTACTTCTTCACTCGTCGAAATGACTGTCTGGGAAAGGGGTGTCGGTCCTACCTTGGCTTGTGGTTCAGGGGCGACTGCAACCGTCTGCGCAGGTGTCAAAGCTGGCAGACTGATGGCTGGTCACCCTATCCGAGTCCGTATGCCGGGGGGTGAGCTATCGGTAGAGGTCGACGCCGACTTTGGTCGTGTTCATGTCGTTGGGGGTGCAGATTTTGTCTTCAACGGTACCATTCCATTGAAAAACATAGGATTAAAATAGTTTCCAAATGTCAATCTTCAAGCCTGCTAACCGGCTCAATCTTCCCGCCTACCCTTTCGCCGAACTCGAACGTAAAGCCTCCTCCATTCGAGCCAGCGGAGGAGTCCTGCACGATCTCTCCATAGGCGACCCGGACTTACCGCCACCACAATTTGTCGTTGATGCAATAAAAGCATCGCTGGACGATCCCGCTGCTCATGTTTATCCCTCCAGCCGCGGTAACCCGGAAGTTCGTGAATCTGTCGCCCGTTGGTTCAAAGGAAGGTTTGGTGTCTCGGTCGATCCAAAGACACAGATCTGCATCTCTATCGGTGGTAAGGAAGCTCTGTCGCAATTTGCTCGAGCAATTGTCAATCCTGGTGAAACCGTTGCTTTCCCGGATCCATGCTACCCAGTCTTTCGTCGTGCAGGCACATTCATGCTTGATGCAAACCCACTTAAGCTTCCGCTTGACCCACAAAATGGGTTCCTTCCAGACATCAAGCCCGCCAAAGGCGCAAGATTACTTTTCATCAATTACCCCAATAACCCGACTGGAGCATCCGCCCCGGATAGCTTCTTAATGGAATTGGGGAAATTTACCGACGACAACCCCGACACAAGTGTAGCCTATGACATGGCTTACAGTGAAATGACCTTTGGTGCGCCGAGTCGGTCGTTACTTGAATTTACTCCGAACGCAGTGGAATTTCACTCTCTTTCCAAGATGGCAAATGCTACAGGATATCGTATCGGCTTTGCAGTTGGCGATCCGAGCCGTATCTCGGCTCTGGTCAGAGTAAAAGAAGAGATGGATTCTGGGGCTCCCCTCCCCTTTCAGCGTGCCTTGCAAACCATCCTTGATCGATATGACGGAACTACGCCACCACCGGAATTGACTGCCAATCGTGCAGTTTATTACTCACGAAAAAAACGACTTGAAGCAGCGATCAAAGAAACCGGGTTTGAAGTATTCGAAACAGATGCAACTTTCTACTCATGGTTTCGAGTTGGCGTCACCGAAGTGCCGTACATTAACAGGTTAGTCGAAAGCGGACTCTTATTGACACCAGGATCCGGCTTCGGCGAAGGCGGAATTGGATGGGTACGCGCCTCGGTCACGGCTCCGGATAGTGCTATCGATGCTGCTGCCGAGATTATCAGACAAATAGGAACCGACATTTAGTGCCTCAAATTGACGAAACAGCCGAGTTAATGCGTCCTCTTCGGACAAACATCCATCTGAAGAAAGCGCTGGGACAACACTTTCTGCGCGACAGGGACGCCGCCGCAAGGATCGCAAGATATCTGCCGAAAGACCGTCTTGCCGTAGAGATAGGACCCGGTGACGGAGCCTTGACTCAGGAACTGTTTCTGCATGGCAATAAGGTTCTGGCTATCGAAGTTGATGCTGAGATGATCCCCCTTCTAAAGAAAAGATTCCATCGACAAAAAGATACCTTTCAGCTTATTGTTGCCGACGCGCTTCGAATCAACTGGGCTGCGCTCGCGGAAGAGCACGAGCCGTATGCACTGGTCGGAAATCTGCCTTATAATATCGCCAGCCAAATCATCATTCGTGTACTCGATGCAGTCCGTAATTCTCCCAATCCATTCCTCTCTGAAATGGTTGTAACTGTGCAAAAGGAGGTTGCCGAGCGCTTGACCGCAAAAGCTGGCAACAAGTCCTATGGCGGTCTAACTATTCTTACGAAATATCACGCTGAAGCAGAATACCTCTTCACGATTCCTGCTGAGAACTTTTTCCCAAAACCTCAGGTTGATGGTGGAGTTATCAGATTGAAATTTCATAAGCCCAGTGAATTTCCACCGGTTGACTATCCAACTTTCAGAAGAATTGTGCGCGGGTGTTTTGCCCAACGCCGAAAGATCCTCAGCAATTCTCTCAGGGTCGTCAATGATCTCCCCGAAGGTTGGAAAGATCTCCCGTTTGACTGGAGCCGTCGCCCTGAACAGATCGAATTGGCTGAATTTGTTTCGCTCACAAATCAATTGATAAAATTGGGACTGCCGATAAGTCATGCTTCCGGCGAGAGCTTGAGTGAATCAAATGCCGATGCCAATATGTAAATGACATTATCATCGTAATTTATACTCTGTTTTCTATTAAATATGATTGGTCTGCAATGCGGATGTGGAAAATCAATCGATCTTCAATTTTCCACCTATAATCATCTCACTCCGGTGAAGGCACTGAAAGTCTTGACTGTTTAGGTCGATGGTTATTATATTTGCATGTTATGAAAATTCGTACAACAGGTTTGCAATTAGGTCACAACGAGATCGATGAATTTGTCGAGCCTCTTACTGTTGGGCTCGATACCAAAACTTTCCAATCCCCTATCAGCGTTCATGTTAATGCCGAGAAAGGCACTGGGAAAATTGCTCTTGAAATCGTAACGATTGGCCCTGGATCCTTCTTTTGTGACCGATGCGGTGAGGATTTCAAACGAGAGGCCCACGGCTCGTGCGAAATTGTTTTCGTTCAACGCGACGCACCATTTCCCGATGAAGAACCCGGCGACGACTTAAGGTCTTTTGGCCCATTTCAGGAATACATCGACGTCTCAACGGAAGTTCGCGATACCTTACACCTTTCGATTCCGATGAAGAATCTCTGCACTGAGGACTGTCAGGGGCTATGCCCAAATTGCGGAGGCAATCTGAACAAGTCAGCGTGCCGATGCTCTAAATGACCTTGAACCGACAATTTTCACTAGACCTAACTTTTGATTTTCAGTTTTTCATTAACCTTTCGCTTACCAGAGACCTCTAAATGGCAATTGCCCAAGCAAAAACATCCCGCGCTCGCCGCGACAAGCGTCGTAGCCACCATCACCTGACGGCTGTTCAATCAACCAAATGCACTCACTGCGGTCACGCTCGTTTATCACATATTGTCTGCCCAAGCTGCGGATTCTATAAGGGTCGTCAAGTACGCCCTGCTCGTGAGGCGTAGGACTCAGTTGACAATCGACGGAGTTAAATAACACTCAATGTTATCAAGCCCTGTCAAATGAAGATTGCATTAGACGCATTTGGAGGGGACAATGCGCCCGGCATAACAATTGCGGGTGCTATACGAGCAGTCTTGGATCACGCAAACGATCCTGATGGCAACTTTGAGGTTACTCTTTTCGGTTCACTAATTGATCTTCAACCTCACCTTCCGAAGGTTTTGCCAAAAGGATTGAAGTTTCAGGATGTTCCTGTTCCTCCAACCCCTGTTGAAGATAGCGTCGAATCTGCCAGAAATGACGCAAACTGCGCAATAAGAATAGCTCTCAGAATGCACGCGCAGGGCAATTTCGATGCGGTTGTTTCAGCCGGATCTACTGGCGCTCAGGTGGTTGCTTCGCTTGCCGAACTCGAAAATTGCAAGGGAGTAACCCGGCCAGCTGTCGGAACGCTAATTCCGACAGCAACTGGCAGATGTTTGCTGATTGATGTTGGGGCAAGTCTTGTCGCTTCTCCTCACCATCTGGTACAATTTGCTGGTATGGGAGCTGTTTATGTGCGAGAGCTCCTTCACATTGAAAACCCTCGCATCGGTCTGATAAATGTCGCGGGCGAGGCTTCGTCTGGTGATAAAACCGCGGTCGAGGCATATAAGTTGCTTTCAAGTAGCGCATTTAACTTTATTGGGTTTGTCGAGGGACGTGATATCCCAGCTGGAATAGCTGATGTAGCCGTCGTAAATGGTTTTGTCGGCAATATCCTCCTGAAATTTGCTGAGGGCATCCCTGCATTGTTATGCAAACTTCTACCTGATTCAACTGATCAATCTATTCGCTTAATGATGGAAAATGCCTTTGATTATCACGCTTTCGGCGGAGAGCCGTTGCTCGGAGTAAAGGGAGTTTCCGTGATTTGTCACGGCGCATCAAGTGAGAAAGCGATTGTTTCGGCGCTCAATCAGGCCGCAAGAATTTCACGTTTAAGGCTACCCGAAAAAATCGAAGAATTTCTTTCGATAAAATTTACTGCAAATTAAAACTGGTATCAATTTAAGGTCCACTTGGGAGTTACATCGCTTCTGATTGGCCTGCGGGGAAACTAAGGTTGTCGCCCTCGTATTATTAATTTTTCAACCCGGTTCTTGACCTATGTCAGAACTGAAAAACGATCACACCGGAGGATATAATGGCTCATGCAGACCGCGTTCGCGAAATCATCGTAGAACAACTTGGCGTAGATGCCGCCGCAGTTACCAACGAAGCTTCGTTCGTTGACGATCTTGGCGCAGATTCACTCGACACCGTCGAATTAATCATGGCTTTTGAAGAAGAATTTGGTATTGAGATCCCCGATGACGAAGCCGAAAAACTGACCTCCGTCGGCAAGTCCATCGACTATCTCGAAAAGAAACTGGCCGAGAAGGAGTAATCTGTGCCCCCCACTCCAATGATACCCCGCCGTGTTGTTGTCACCGGTATCGGAGTCGTAACTCCTATCGGCAACGATAAAACGGCATTCTGGGACAGTCTTATTCATGGACGCGGGGGGATGGGTAGGATTACTCGAATCGATCCGACTGATTACACAACGCAGTTTGCTGCGGAAGTTAAGAATTTCGACCCGTCACCACACATCGATAAGCGTGAACTGAGGCATCTTGACATATTCGCTCAGTTCGCAATGATCGCCGCAATAGAGGCCGTCGCCGACTCAGGTATCAATTTTGAAGCCTGCGACCCCGATCGCTCCGGCTCGATTATCGGCTCCGGCATCGGCGGAATGTACGTCTTTGAAGAGCAGGTCCGAACCGTCGATAGCCGCGGCCCCCGAAGGATCTCGCCTTATTTCATCCCGATGATGATCTCGGATATCCTTGCTGGCCACGTCTCGATCCGTTGGAATTTGCGCGGCCCCAACTACGCCACAATCTCCGCCTGCGCCACATCAGGCCACGCCATCGGTTTGGCAATGAAAACGATCCGCTGGGGTGAGGCTGACGTGATGATTACTGGCGGCGCTGAGGCTCCTATCAGCACAACGGGCTTGGGTGGTTTCTGCGCCCTGAAGGCACTCTCCACCAGAAACGATGATCCGGACAGAGCGAGCCGCCCTTTCGATCTGAATCGCGACGGATTTGTGATGGGTGAAGGAGCCGGAATCCTCGTCCTCGAAAGTCTCGACCATGCACTCGCACGTGGTGCCAACATTTACGGCGAAGTTGCCGGAGCTGGGTTCACAGGTGACGCTCACCATATCACTGCCCCTCCTGAAGACGGTCACGGCGCTATCCGTGCCATGCAGGTTGCCCTCGAAGATGCAGGGCTCCAACCGACCGACATCGACTACCTTAACGCCCACGGTACCTCAACCCAACTGAATGACGCTGCTGAGAGCAAGGCGATTAAACACGTCTTCGGTGAATATGCCTACAAGCTACCAATAAGTTCAACAAAATCAATGCATGGCCACCTGCTCGGCGCAGCCGGTGCTGTCGAACTTGCCGCTTGCCTACTGGCAATCAAAAATGAGATCATCCCCCCCACCATAAACTACGAAACCCATGACCCGGACTGTGACTTGAACTACGTTCCGAACTTTGCCATAAAAGCCCCAATCCGTGCCGCCCTAAGCAACACATTCGGTTTTGGTGGTCACAACGCAAGCCTTGTTGTAAAACGTTTTCACTAAGCTCCATACCCCTCGTAAGGGCATTCTTCCCGCGTGAGGCAACTGACGAGAGTCTGCGCAAGTTAGAGCAGATCCTCATGCATCGATTTCACAACCAAAAACTCCTCCGATGCGCTCTAACTCACCGCTCGAGCCTCCCAGAATTCGGCGCAAACCCAAATGACGCCAACGAGCGACTCGAACTGTTAGGCGACTCTGTCCTCGATCTTATTGTTGTAGATAACCTTTGGCGTCGCTACCCCTCAATGCAGGAGGGTGACCTAAGCAAAATCAAGTCTATGCTCGTCTCCGGTATAGCACTCCACAAAGTTGCCGAAGAGCTTCAGATCGGTAATTTCATTCTAATGAGCGAGAGTGAAGCAAGAAATGGTGGCCGTCGAAGATGTTCGATCCTGGAAGATACTCTCGAAGCTCTCATTGCCGCTCTTTACCTTGATGGGGGTATATCGGTCGCAAGCAAATTTGTCGTTAAATATATCCTTTGTCAGGCTGAAAAGCTCACCACAACCGAAGCTGATAATAATTACAAAAGCCAACTATTAGAATTCGCCCAAGGCCGTGGAATTGCATCACCTTATTACCAGATCGTTGGCGAGCGTGGTCCCGATCACAAGAAAGAATTTGAAATTGAAGTCTATTTGGGCGATGTTCTCTCTGGTCGAGGTTCCGGAAATAGCAAGAAGTTAGCACAACAAAATGCGGCACACGACGCATTAAATAAAATCCAAAACAATATCATTTCCTTTATAAATTGCAAAGAACCTATCCAATCGGGAATTACATAACAGGTAACTATAATGAATTACTACCTCACCGAATATCAGGAAGAGTTACGTCGCCTTGCTAGACGTATAGCAGTCGAAAAAGTTAAACCGGTCGCAGCTAAGCACGATATAGATGGCACTTTCCCCTGGGATATGGTGAAAGAATTTTCTAACGCTGGTTTATTTGGAGTTTACGTGCCAGAAGAGTGGGGAGGGTCTGGCGGCGGAGTATTTGAACTTGCCTTAGTCACGGAAGAACTCTCGAGAATTTGTGGAGGAATAGCCCTTGCCGTTGCTGCCACAGCACTTGGAACTTTTCCTATTTTATTAAGTGGCTCCGAAGAACAGAAAAAAAAGTATCTCCCACAGCTCGTTACAGGAAAGAGTCTTGCTGGATTCGGTCTGACCGAGCCAAACGCTGGCAGTGATGCTGGTGGTATCCAGACTCGAGCCGAACTCAAGGGATCCAAATATATCTTAAATGGCACAAAGCACTTTATCACCAATGGCTCGGTTGCCAAGGTTTACACTGTCATAGCATTGACCGATCCAACCAAAGGTTCACGAGGAGCTTCTGCATTCATTCTCGAAGATGGTTTTCTGGGGCTTTCATATGGCAAAATCGAGGATAAAATGGGGATTCGTGCCTCAAAGACAAGTGAACTCGTCATGGTTGACTGTGAAGTTCCAGTTGAAAATCGAATCGGTCGTGAAGGTGAAGGCTTTCTTGTCGCAATGAAAACTCTTGATAGAAGCAGACCTGGTGTTGCTGCACAAGCTCTTGGTATCGCACAGGGAGCATTTGATCTTGCCGCCGAGTATGTTTCCAAGCGAGAACAATTCGGAAAGTCAATCTCATCTTTCCAATCCATTCAGTTTATGCTTGCTGATATGGCCATGCAAATCGAGGCTTCAAGAGCCCTCGTTTATGCAACAGCTCGAATGATTGACGGCGGTACTGAAAAAGTTGGTCGTGAGTCAGCAATGTGCAAGGTCGTCGCCGCAGATACCGCAATGAAAGTTGCAACTGATGCGGTGCAGCTATTCGGTGGATATGGCTTCATGCGAGATTACCCAATCGAGAAATTTATGCGTGATGCCAAGATCACTCAGATTTATGAAGGTACCAACCAAATTCTTCGATCTGTAATTGGCAAGGCGATTCTGAAGGATGCCGTAGGAGGTCAGGGTTCCTAATGTTCAACGTAAGGGGAATTGACCACCTCCTGAATTTGATTCTTGCCCCCAAAAATCGATCTAACAATCAAATTTGATTGTTAAGTAATTTTAGCTTTAATCTATTTCAGCAATGGGTTACCACCCTCTGATGAATCCTGCTCCGACAATCAGCCCCAAATCCTCACAATCTCAGTACAAATTTGACATCCTGATATTATGTGGTGATGATCACAACCTTCTTTTGCTGAAGGAAGCTGTTGCTCATTCTTTTCCTCAATGTCCGCTAAAAGTAGTCAAATCTCCCTCAAAGTTAAAATCACTGACATCTTCCAATCTACCTCTACTCTTTCTCGCTGATTATCATACACTTAAACCAAACGGTCTCGAACTACTAAAACAATTTCGCCAATTTACACCCAATGCCTGGCTCTGCCTTGTGACAAAAGAATTGGAATTGGCATTAGCTTTCGAAAATTTTGGCGCATTTGTCGATGATATCATGCCTTTGGATGATCAATTCACTATTACTTTAAAAAACTCTCTTAATCGCATCTTTATTGAATTGGAACCTGAACTACCTGGTATTGCCTCATTTAACACAAAGACAATCCCCGTCAACCTCTTTCTTAAAGCGATTCACGATTCGCTCATTGTTGCAGATGGTGACGGACGTCTACTTTATGCTAATAATAGTTGGAACGAAATTTTTCCCGATCCAACTATTGAACGAACTTATCTATCCGATATAATTCATCCCAATGATTTACATAGACTCGAAGCCGATTTGCAGCTGGCAATTCTTGAAAATGGTTGCAGTAATTCGGTCTTTCGAGTCAAAGCAAAATTGGATCGTTGGGAAACACTTCATGCCAACATAACTGGCTTTGAATCGGAAGGAATCCATGTCGCATTCATCTCTACAAAGCTGGTTACTGAGCTTCATCGACTTCAGACAAGATTGCAAGAGCTCGAAATGCAAAATGTTCTCTATCAGCATAATATTGATTCAGTTGTCTATCGTTACAATTTGAATAGTAGAAATCTGCAATTTATTACTGAAGCACCACTCGCCAGATATGGTTACTCAAGTGAAGATTTTTCAGATCATAAAGCAATGTTGTATGAAAAATTGGTTCACCCGGATGAGCTTCAAAGTTTCCAATCTTTCCTCGAAAATACTACCCGGCGAGGGAGCACATTCTCACAAGAAACCTCATGCAAACACTCCCTTGTTCGTAAAGACGGTAAACTACAGGATGTTGAGCACTCAATTCGACTCGACTGGAGTCGGGACGGCTCCCAATTTTGGATAAATGGTGCTATTCGAGACATCGTAAATACTCCCGAACCCAATTCACAGCCCATCTCAGCCGAAAACAATTTGACACTACTTTTCGAAGCTATGCTTGAAGGAATGGCAGAATTTGAGATAAACGAAGGCAATGATATAAAATCTCGAGGCTTGAAGTGCATCTCTTGTAATCATGCATTCGTAAATTTGACTGCTACACATAAGAGCCAACTCTTGGGTAGTTTACTCTGCGATCTCTTTCCCGGATTGGACGAAACACCACTAAACATCGATAGTGAAGAATCCCTCCCACAGGTTTTAGAGTATGTCGCACTTGGTGGTGAGCCACGCACAATCGACGACTACTTCTGGCCCCATCTCAGGTCATATTTCAACATTTCTGCCACCTCGATTCGACCTGGTAACGTCCTGTTAATGTTGACTGACGTAACCCGTCGAAAACACGCAGAAATCCGTTTGGCTACACTACTCCGTGGGTTGCCCGACACTGCACTATATCAAACAGGTGGCGGCGTTGAGTACATTTCAGAGGGGATTGCACAAATGTTAGGCTATCCACCAGAAATTTTCCAGCAAGATCGCAACTTCTTTGTAAGCTTGATACATCCTGATGACCGCGAACATTTGATGAAAGCACAAAATAGATGGATTAGTAAAGGTTCGCGACGTGTCCTTGAAATGGAGTTCCGGGCAAAGCACAGAGAAGGCCATTATATCTGGATTCTCGATAGAATGTCGAAAGCATTCACTACACCTGACGGTAAGCAATCATCGCAAGGCGTAATGATCGATATTACTGCGCGTAAACAACTTGAGACAGAGCGTCAGATCGAAGTAGCTGAAATGGAGGCTGTCTTCAAGACACTTCCAGAATTGCAGTTTCGACTCGATAAGAATGGAGTTATTCTCAATTACCGCGCCGGACATGAAGACTTGTTGTATCTCAAGCCGGAAGAATTTTTGAATAAATCGATGCTCGAGCTGCTACCAATAAACGTCGCCGCAAAATTCAAAAAAGCGATGCTGTCAACATTTAAAACTCGAAATCAGTCAACATTGGAATACACTCTTGAAGTCCCAGCTGGCAAGCTTAAATTCAGAGCAAGACTATTCTATCTATCCGATGAATTAATCTCAATAGTAGTACAACAAAAGTAGCAATTTATTCTTTAGCTAGACATACCAACTATTTATGATTCAGAATTGAAGATTTCCGATAGAATAAATTCCTGCTGGCAGATGCCCTCTTTGGCCAGTACCAAATAATATTATAAAGACTTCCAATAATGAATTTTCCAGTTTGGGATGTCGGCTTTGGATTACCGCTATTGATAGCGCTTGTGACAATTCCTCACGTAATGGTCGCACACTTTGCCATCGGTGGGGGTTTGTTTTTGGCGATATATGGAGCGCGAGCCAGAAGCACAAACGATCCGGCTATGTTGAGCTTTGTTCGCTCACATAGTCGTTTCTTTATGCTATTGACTCTCGTCTTTGGGGCTCTTACCGGAGTTGGCATCTGGTTTACAATCGGGTTGGTAAGCCCCGCTGCAACCTCAGCATTGATCCACACATTCGTTTGGTTTTGGGCAACTGAGTGGGTAATGTTCTTCGTAGAAATCGCTGCTGCTATTGTCTATTATTATGGTTGGGATAGACTTGACGCCACAACCCATCAAAGGGTGATCTGGCTCTATTTTGGCGCTGCTTGGGGCTCATTAGCGGTAATCAACGGTATTATTACCTTTATGTTAACAAGCGGAACATGGGTCACAGATCACAACATTTGGCCCGCCTTTTTCAATGTAACCTACTTCCCTTCACTAATCTTTCGAACCTTGCTATGTCTCGTAATGGCTGGTATTTTTGCCATACTGACAGCCGCTTTCCAGAATGATGACTCACTAAGAAGCCGAATCAATCGAATTGCTATTCTTTGGACAATTCCATCAATTGGGTTACTTGTACCAACAGGATATTGGTATTTCTCGGCACTCCCTCAATCTACCAAGTTAATTGTCTCTGGAGGTTGGACTGCGCTAAAATCTGCTCAACACAATCTTTTCACTTCAGCAATTGGCTTATCGATACTTGTAGTTCTGACGATGTTGACAAAAAATAGAAACCTAAATCGAGTATTATCTGGATTTATCATTCTGATAGGTCTGAACTTGTTTGGGTCATTCGAGTGGTATCGCGAAGCTGCTCGTAAGCCATACGTTATCTCAAATTATATGTACTCAAATGGGATGCTTGTAAATGATACTACTTCGATTAAGGAAGCAGGGCTTTTCTCATCAATGCTTTGGAAACATTCCGACCAGACTATGAAGGGGGAAGACCTTTTCAGAGCCGCTTGCCAATCTTGTCATAGCCTGTCAGGTTACAACGGTATAGCCAAAATGGTTGCAGAGAGAGGTTGGACCGAAGAGCAGTTAGGTCAGTTAGTTCAGCGAACTGGTTACTTCCGCGGAGCTATGCCCCCATTCGTCGGCACGGTAGAAGAAGCAAACTTAATCGCTACATATATTGCTACCAAAGCAAATTCATTAAATGCAACTCCTGAATCATTGACACCGAAACGGATATGGGACAATAACTGCGGACTTTGTCACACTTTGGATGGATCGAGACCTCTTCGAGCAACTCTTTCAGGCTTGTCTGTCGCCGACCTCCAGGAAACCATATTGACGGTCGATCAGCTTTCCGATGCCATACCCAAATTTTTCGGAAGCGATGTGGATGCTGACAAGTTGGCGAGCTACCTCGAAGCGCAAATTTCGAAGAGGGAGGAAGGAGTATCCAAATGATAGACTCATTATTAATAATCCCCACATTTGACCCCATCCCCCTCCCCGCTCCGGTATGGTTGCTTAAGGGCTTGTTATTATTGACTTTATTGCTCCATCTGATTGCAATGAATTTGCTTTTGGGAGGAGCATGGACGGTCTTCTGGTGTGCGATTCGGTCAAAATACCAACCAACTTCACACAATGGGAGGTTGTTTCGGGAAATGTTGGCATATCTTCCGACATTAACAGCTATGACAGTAACGCTCGGAGTAGCCCCGCTTCTCTTTGTGCAAGTGCTTTACGGGCATCTTGTCTATACCTCTTCCATCGCGATGGGGTGGTTCTGGTGGCTCGTATTTCCATTGGTAATAATTGCGTATTATTCTTTTTATTACCTTAAATTTCACCAGGGTGGCGAGACTGCAATCAAGCGTTGGTTACCGCTTTTGGCGGCCTTGATTTTATTGTGGATATCGTTTATTCTGAGCAATAATTTCAACCTTGCGCAACAGCCGGAGCGATTTAGCAAAATAATCCTTGAGGATCCCTCGGGCTGGTCCCTAAATCTTGGTGATCCAACGACTTTCCCTCGCTGGTTGCACATGGTTATTGGAGCGATTGCGGTGTGTGGAATCTGGGTAATGTGGTTGGGTAGGATTGAACATAAAAAGGATGTGGAATATGCAATGTTCAAAATGGAGTTTGGATACAAATTATTCGCCCTCCCAACCATGATAAATATTCTCGTAGGTTTCATATTTATGATGAGTTTGCCACGAAACATAATGATGAGACTGATGGGTAAAAGTATGTTGGAGACCATGTTATGGCTTGTCGGGATGGGGCTGGCAATCTGGGCAATTCCAGTTCTTAAGCGCGCAACAACCGAACCACAATCTTCTGCACTTCCGTTGGGAACAATATTAGTAGGGATTACGATTTGCGCTATGGTGTTGTTAAGGGATATGGTGCGGAGTGCCTATCAGGAAGGCTTTTACACTCTTGATATGCCAAAAGTCGATACAATGTGGGGGGCAATTGCGATGTTCTTTGTGACCTTTGTTATTGGATTGTGGTTGCTTAGATGGTTGGTACAAACCTATCTAAAAGGGTCGAAGACTTAACAGAATAATATTATGAGGAAGTCACTCCATAAAAAAGGCAACCGACCAAATGTCGGCTGCCTTTTCATTTACAAAACGATAGAAAACTTATCTACCGCTTAAAGCCCGGCCCGATATAGTTCGTAATCGCAAAGGAGAATCCTTCAGCATTTGTAAGGAATCCACGTTGCCAAGCCGCACCGATATTCATCTGATAGCCGAGTAATCGAAGACCAAAGCCGGCTGAGTACATTGATCCTTCGATACCACCCATTGCAATTCCTGCCCTCAAGGGGAGGACTGGAATCCATCGAAACTCGGTACCAACAGCAATTCGCGGCGTGGTGCTTTGACCAGGGGCGTCATTGAAGCCCTGGTAATAACTAACGAACAGATCACCTCGACCATTCATATAGGGCAAATCTGCGGCGAGTATCATGTAACGTGAGAGGGGAGTCTTGACAGATCCGAAGTCATATGTCGTATCTGTATTCGTCATGAAATGTTTCCAGTAGTCGGTCTTAGTCAAGGAATCGACGCTCAATCCATTATTTCGATAGAATCGAACTTCTGACGCCTCTACATCCTCCCAAGTAATGTCGCCTATAACGTTGCCAAGCGTCAACCCAAGATAGATGTCCCGATAGTTCAACTTACTAACAGCCGCCAGATCAAGCCCGACACCATCTCCCATTGTCGAAGAGAGAGTCCTAAAGAATCCTTCTGCGTGGAGTGTCTCCTGAGTAATTTGGAGCATCCCTTCCTTATGTTCCAATTCACCATAAGCCAAACCCTTGATATATTTGAAACTGGCACCAACCGAAAACTCTTGGGTAAAAGGAATTGTCGAGAGTGGCTGAGCTGCAGATAGCGATGTGGTCACATAGGCAACCGATGACTCATCTACTGTACTTAGATCGTAAGGAACATTGACCACAGGTCCTGTCATAACCAACTCGAAAATATCGGCGGGGATTGCGGCTGTGGCGAGAACATGCGCATCGACATTCAGAGCGTAATGACTAATAGAGAGCCCGAAGACCGGAACTCCAACCAGTGCATAAATGCGAAGTTGATCAGCGTCCATCTGTGAGAGGATATCCTTAATTTGAGTATTATCAAGGGTATCACCTTCGACAAATGTGTCACTGATATATTGTGGTGAAAAGGCGTTATTGCCCAATGAGACGCTAAATGATGCGAATACCAAACTTGTGACAGGGTTTGCCTTCAAGCCAAGATTGGCAGGGTTCCATCCGGCGGCATTTGCGCCATACATTCCCATTGCGCCAGATTCAGCGACTCCAACGCTCCTGCCCGTTCGGACAGATTGCGCGAATAGAGTGCCGTAGGAAACAAGCAGGAACAGCGTCAAGATACCGAGTTTCGATTTCACGTGACTCTCCTACTCGTTTGGATTGACAAAATAATGGACGGTCGCGGAGGCCTGGACAGATAGCGCATCGTCGCCATAAATCCATGCCAACTGGTTATTGTTGCCAAATAAGATCATTCTTTGGCGCGTGTAAAGTGGTAGGGTCTTCATCATTTCAAGCTCTGATTGATCAAGTCCCTCCGTTCTAATCAGCTCGATAGCTACAGGGACTCTCTTATCAACAATATCACCGCGTGGAATTTCTGCTGAGATTACGGCAACCATATTTGTCGTGTCGTTACCCATCATCAATTCGACTATTCCACCGAGTGGGATTTTGTTCTTGATTTTCAAGGTAATTGTTGCACCTTCAAGTGGATAATCGAGAGCATCTTCCAGAGAGTCTGGCGCAGTCAAAATCGTGTCAGAATTCAGATAGAAGCGTAAACCGGTTCGCAATTGAACCATCCCAGAAAAACCCTGAGTCTCATCGATCCGACTGACACCCTCCAATGGAAAGAACTTGCGCCCAATCCCTGCCCAACCCTCTACTTCTATACGGTCAGGAAGAATACTTGTCAGGCTGTCCGCATTAGCCACGACGATTTGATTCATTCCGGGAACGAGGTCTGCAGCAATCGGAATTGAGTAGGTTAGATCGTCTTTGCTATTTGAACCGTTGAGGCCCATTCTAAGCCTCAAATTCATCTGTGTCTCATTGAAGATCGAAACAGTCACAGTATCAGAAGTAAAGCTTATTGCATCGAGGCCAGCAGGAAATGCCACGTCAGTTACAAATCCCGGTAAGTCAATTGTGATAGAATCTGGAACGCCTTCAAATGCGCTGAGAGTGAGTTCGTCCGTCCAGTATTCAACCAGAACACCCTGATCTCCAGTGATCACTTGGTAGGTATTCCCCTGATATCGCGTTGTTCGACTATCTTCAATTGTGACATGATTTGAGACTCTGAGTCCCTGATCATTCAATGGCATCGTGACAGTCGCGCCATTAAGTTCGATAACAGAAAGTTCGCCTCGCGACTCTGGATTAAGAGTAATTACCTTATGAATTTGATCACCCAAAGAATCAACGAAATTCTCAAATATCATCTCGGTAGATATTTTCATCTTCGTCGTATTAGTGAGACGGAAGAAGGCGTTACCACGCTTGATGTCTGCCTGGATAATTTTGTTGCGACTGTCAATACTGAGACGATCCGGATTGCCAAACGATTGTTCAGCTATTTCAGCCTCTGCGGAATCCACGTCTGTGCTGGAGACGCCAATAAGTATGCTCAACGTTTCGTCCCCCTGAATGGTGACAGGAGACGCTGATCCAGGTGAATTTCCATTGGCAACCATATGCAACTCATTGTAGACAATGTCTCCACCAAGGTTAATGCTATCAGTTGCAGTTTGTCCCGGACCGATTGGCAATGCAAAGATGATCGTACCGAGATTTGTCTGATTTTCAACGTTACTGATCTGCACGGTCAGGTTCTGAATATCGAATGGATAGGTATTTGTGACAGTCATCCTGAGATACCCGCTACGAACAGCAACCCAACGGAAAATATCGAAATGCATTGTGTCTTCAGCTTCAGAAAGTACAAATGGCAATACGGGTCCCGTGTAGCCCGCCTGAAGTAGTGGATTTGCTTCAGATATGTTAATTCTGTCAATATCGGGATTTGGCTCCTCGATATGAATTAGTCCGATGCGGTTATCATATCGTCCTACATCTGAGGCGTCATACTGAATTCTCTCACCGATAGCCTGATAATCAAGAGAGTCTCTGAACTCGAATCTGAGTACTGAATCGATTGGATTAACAGTTACCCCCCACCCTCGTTCCGCAAGCTTGGCGGAGTCGGTAATTAGCTCACCCATGCGATAAACTCGCTCGCTAAACGGGACAGTCATCTCAACTGTCCAGACAGGAGCACCGGGTGGCTCCAAAGTGCAACCGACCAGAAATGGGATAGTGCCCAGTACCAATGAAAGTACAATATCCCTAATAGAAAACCTCATAGTCACCTCAAAATCAATAATCGCTTGTGGTTACTTCAATGTAAAGAGCGATATGCGTATTGCGCCTATCGCCCTTTAATTCTACTTGGTTAATACGTCAACCAAATCGTTCTTCTCCCAACTGAAACCTTCTTCTGCTGAGCGACCGAAATGACCATACGCTGCGGTATTCCGGTATATGGGACGGCGAAGGTCGAGTCGTTCGATGATACCTGCCGGTGTCATATCGATGCGTTGCATGACGAGATTTGTCAACTCCACATCAGGGAGTTTGCCAGTACCATAAGTATCAACCATCATCGAAACGGGTTCGGCGATACCAATAGCGTATGCTACTTGAATTGAGCATTTTTTTGCCAGACCAGCTGCGATAACATTTCTGGCCAGATGACGAGCTGCGTAGGCTGCGGATCGGTCAACCTTCGTTGGGTCCTTGCCAGAGAATGCCCCGCCACCGTGTAAGGCAAAGCCACCATAGGTATCGACGATGATCTTTCGACCTGTAAGGCCTGTGTCGGCGTGGGGGCCGCCGAGGACGAATCTTCCTGTTGGATTGATGTGGATCTTTGTCTTGTTGCGATCAAGATATTTTTCAGGGATGACTTTGAAAATAACATGTTCACGAATGTCTTCAGAAATGCGAGCGTGAGTTACATCCGGTTCATGCTGACTGGAGACGACAACCGTTTCGACGCAGATAGGAACATCACCATTGTAGCGCACAGAGACCTGAGTTTTTCCGTCCGGGCGAAGATAAGGGAGGGTGCCGTCTTTACGTACACGGGCAAGTTGACGGGCAAGTTTGTGAGCGAGGTGAATAGGCAACGGCATCAACTCATCCGTTTCATCAGAAGCGAAACCGATCATCATGCCTTGATCGCCTGCACCGGCTCGATCAACACCCATAGCGATATCGGCAGATTGTTGGTCGATTGTTGTGATGACGGCACAAGTTTCGTAATCGAAACCGAACGCAGCACTTGTATAGCCGATATCCTTGATGACTTGCCTGACAAGTCTTGGGATATCGACATATGTTGTAGTGGTGATTTCACCACCAACCAGCGCAAGTCCAGTCGTTAAGAATGTTTCGCATGCAACACGGCCAAACGGATCATCTTTTAGGACTGCGTCAAGAACAGCATCGGAAATTTGATCTGCAATCTTATCGGGATGACCTTCAGTTACCGATTCAGACGTAAATAAGAATTCGCCCTTCATCTTTCTCCTTGAATTACAGGGATTTCCCTGTCAGGTTAAATTTCTAATTCGCTGGAAGCGCCTATATTGAGTTGACTTTCTTTTGAAAAAACGCGTGTCCGGTTACCCAAAAGAGACTCTTTCAAGATCGAAGTTTCCACGATGATATCATCTCCGCATATTGAATTGGAGATAATTGAGTTTTTAATATTTGAACGAGATCCGATGGTAACATTGGGTCCGATGACCGAATCTTTTATCGTTACCCCAGATGCAATGCTTACGGGAGGAATAATTACGCTATTTTCAATTCCTGCAACAGGATAGGATCCACCATCACGCTTTAATAGATAGGCATTTGTTTCGAGTAGAGCTGACGGTTTTCCGCAGTCATACCAACCTTGGATGGGGAATGACTCGATACGTTCGCCCTGATTAATCATTAGTTGCAAGGCGTCGGTGATCTGGTACTCACCTTTAACAGTGATATTCTTCTCGATGATTTCTTTTATTGCTTGAGAAAGAACACCACCGTTTTTGATATAGTAAACACCGACAATAGCAAGATTAGAGGGAGGATTTGGAGATTTTTCGGTCATACGAACGACACGACCGTTCTCCTTTTCGATCACGCCAAATTTTCTTGCATCATCTACTTCAGAGACTCCAATAGCAGTTATCCCGCGACTAATAATGGGTCTAAGATCAACCTCAAGTATTGTATCACCAAGAATGACAATCACTTCCTGATCATCGTCATTCAAACCGGTCAACACCGCGTGTCCCAACCCTAACATCTCGCCTTGCTCGCGAAATTCAAATGGAATCTGATAAGATTCGGTCAGATATTTTTCCATGCCTTCGCGAAGATAGCCAACAACCATTGTTACTTCAGTGGCACCCCAGCTGATAATCTGCTCAATAATGTGGGCAATGATCGGTTTGCCTGCTACAGGTAGCATCGACTTCTGAGATGTAAATGTATGTGGTCGGAGGCGACTACCGAAGCCAGCAGCCGGTATAATAACTTTCATAGTATGATTTTGTTAGCTTTGCGTGTTCAGAAATATGTCACTGAATGATTATTAACAACGTTGAAATATTCAATTTGAACCGATTAATGAAATTCTACCCGATCTTGGGGATGATACGATTCATTCAATGGTGGCTCTAACTCCTTGATAGCTTTTATCGTCGGAATAGGTGTCGGGTCAATTCTGCGACGGGCCGCGAGGAAGAGACTAATCATATCGGCTATAAACACACGCGAGAGCGTTGTTTCGTACTGATCAGAGCCGGCGGATGGAAAATGGAGGCTAGTGAAACCTTGACCATCGAAATACTTCCAAGTGCGTTGCATTGCTTCACGAAGCGATGGTGAATCGTTCGAGTCCATCATGAACAACAGTGCTCGCTGGCTAACGTCACCACTTCCCATCAGGCCTTCGATGCCGTTGTGCATCGCTTCTGGCATTACAAGGGGAAAAGCAGCTTGCTTGCCGTTTTCATTGATTTGTGCAGCTAGGCGACGTGCAGATCCGGTACATCTGAGAGAGTGAAAAATCACGGTCGTTTTGTCGAGGATTGCATCTGCAATCGGAAGAGCTGCCTGAACGAGCGGGTGACGATATTCTGGGCCAAGATGAATATCTTCGTCAAACTTGATAGCAGCGACTCGAAGTTTCGTTTCGACTTCAACAGTCACTTGCCATCTCTTCATTATGGCTGCAACCATCGCCATCGACCAACCGACTGCGGCGCGGGGTTGATAGCCCGCAGGCATTTTCCAAACAGGAATGGCAGATTCGTTGCCAAGTTTTTCGAGTAAACCACCAGAAGTCAGATAGAGTACAGTCCTAAGTCCACCGATAACAATTTCTGATATTTCAAGAATTTCTCTTGTGTTGCCGGAATAAGAAGAGACCAGAACACCTGCTTTGTCACGAGGAGGCCGGGTCCCACGATGGATCGAAATCCCTTTGCCAGGGGCGATCATGTCACGCAGAAGTTCGCCCGCAATCGCCGATCCACCAAGCCCGACGAGATGGAATTTACTACGATCAAGAGGCACGTCACCAGCGTGATTCCCGGAAACTCTATCGAGTCCAGACACGATTTGTGATGGCATTTCAAATACAGCACTCTTCATTCCCGAAACATCGACTTCTTTCAAGGCGTTGAGTGCCTCTATGGTCGCTGAAACAGTAGCAAACAGTGGCAGGGGAGAATCGTTATTCATTCTAATTTATTAATGTACTAATCATTTAATCACACCTAATTCCAACCCAACTCTTGTAAATGCAGCCACACAAACATCAATCTGTTCGGAAGTATGGCCTGCAGAAATTTGCACGCGAATCCGAGCCTGTCCTTTTGGAACAACTGGAAAGAAAAATCCAATGACGTAGATTCCCTCTTCCAATAGCCGAGCGGCCATTTTTTGCGCCAATGGAGCTTCATAAAGCATTATAGGTACAATAGGGTGAATACCTGGTTTAATATCGAATCCTACTTTGGACATTGATTCACGGAACCGAAGAGTATTTTTTTCAAGACGGTCACGTAAGTCCGTATTGGAACCAATCAACTCGAGGACTTTCAGCGTGCCCGCCGCAATCATCGGCGCCATCGTGTTCGAGAAGAGGTATGGCCTAGCGCGCTGGCGAAGAAGCTCAATGATCTCCTTATGGGCGCTGATAAAGCCGCCAGCTGCCCCGCCAAGAGCTTTACCAAGCGTAGAGGTGATGATATCGACCCGCCCCATTACGTCTCGATACTCGTGAGTACCTTTACCTGTTTTTCCGATGAAACCAGTTGCATGCGAATCGTCAACCATCACCATAACATTATATTTATCAGCAAGATCGCAGATATTGTCTAATTTGGCGATGGCTCCATCCATAGAGAAAACGCCGTCCGTGACTATCAATCTAAAGCGAAAATTGGAAGATTCTCGAAGTTTGTCCTCGAGATCAGCCATATCACCATGTTTGTAAATTAAGCGTGTTGCTTTGCACAATCGAATCCCGTCGATAATGGAAGCGTGGTTTAACTCATCTGTTATTATGGCGTCTTCATTCGTAAGTAAAGTTTCAAAAACTCCGCCATTGGCATCAAAACATGATGAAAAGAGAATCGTTGCATCCATTCCAAGGAATTTCGAAAGCGATTCTTCGAGTTTGGAATGAACTGCCTGGGTGCCACAGATAAATCGAACAGACGACATTCCGTAGCCCCACGAATCGAGTGAGTTTTTTGCTTCTGCGACGAGAGAGGGGTGATTGCCTAATCCGAGGTAATTGTTGGCACAAAAATTAAGTACATCTTTCCCTTTAACAGATATTTGCGCTCCCTGAGGAGAGTCAATAATGCGCTCTGTTTTGTAAAGCCCTGCTTCACGAATTCCGTTTATAGTAGAGGAGATGTGATCTTTGAAGGCACCGTACATTTGTTACCCAATTGAGATCGATTCAGGGATCTCATTCATATAGCAACCCCGCCGCTTTGGGCAACAGGGAGCAGAAATTATTAATTTTCTGTTGACTTATCTGATGAAGCTAAGAGGTTTAACAGCTTGATTACCGTTAATTTGAATTGTCATCAAATATGTCCCGGACGCAAGATGCGACAGATCAAGATCAAGTCGATGTGACCCGGATGTGAGGTATTCGTTTAAAAATATACCGTATGACCTACCATCAGAGCCAAATAGCTCAACTCGACAGATTCCCGACATAACCGGATTGACGAGCACTGAAACTCTTCCATTAAAAGGTGACGGAAAAACCGAAACGAGCTCCAATTTTTCAGGAGGTCTGAACTCACTTTCAACGCTCAATCGATCAGGGGTCAAAACAAACGTGAATGTTGACCAAGCAGGTCGTACTCTTCCACCACCAGTTGCGATCACTGACCACTCGAAAACACCAGAAAGTTGTTGATTTAGATAGATCTCGCTTAAATTAAACATGGGAATCAACATGCTGTCTGCAACCAGTATCGGTGCATCCTGCCTTCCTGATGGATAGACTTCGAGTCGATAATAGACAGTATCCATATCGGGATCGGAGCTTCCCTGCCATACAAATAGTGAATCGCCACCGTCGTAGTAAAGTGTATCAGCGTCGAATGGTGAAATCAGGTCGAACGGTTCCGGGGCATCTGGTGTCGGATTTACCTGAACATTGAAAGAGTCCACCAACAACGAATCACCTAACCGCGCCTGCAAAGCCACATAACCTTGACCAAACCAATTCGGGCGTGAGTGAATGAATAGTTCTTTATTTCTTGCAAGTCTGGTTACGAGACCTGCTGTGGGTGATACTGTTATTTCGGTTCCCCCATCGGACGCGTAAAATACTGTATCAAGATCTACTATCAATAGCTCTGCAGCATCTTCATAAATGACGGTATCAGGTACCTGTCGTCCCATTCTGAATACAGGAAGAACAGTGCCAGTAATACGAAAGTTCAATTCACGCGGATTCCATGCGCTGGAAATTGAGGTAATCGTACCAGAGTTTCCACCTATTTCTGATGCACGAAAAGTAATGGTTACGTTTCTTGCACCACCAGGATCGAGATTAAAGTCGCCTGGAGAAATTGTAAAATAGCCATTATTACAGATAATTGTGTCGCAATTTAGTTGGGCTGTTCCACGGTTACGGATGCCGAGTTGGAAGCTATAAACCCCGCCCCACTCCATTCCTCCTTGAATGATCCTATCCATGTCGATACCCCACCATTCGCCTTGTTGTGGAATTGACCAGACGGCCTCGATTCTTGGGAACTCGGTGGTGTGGCCGGCAACGGGGACATCGTAAGTCGCTCTGGTCGGATCGTTGCTGGTGAAATGAATATTGCCATAATAATGTCCTGCATCCAAGTCTCTACCGTCCTGTCGAACAAAGACCCAAGCTGCACCTCCAGGATCAACACGACCACTTGCTGGATTGGCGGAGAGCCAATCATTCACTTCCGCTTGAACTTCCATCTCCCATGTTAACTCTTCGTCGCCGATATTATTAATTAGCAATGTATCCTGACGGACATTATTCCTTCCGAGAGCATTTTCGAGATTGCGTGGATGAACGTCAAAATCAGGGTGAGCTAACACTGTAACCGCACTGACAAGCAACGCAATATTTGTAAGTAAAACCGACTTAATTTGGAGTTTCAAAGCACTCCTCCTTCAGTGTTCCTGATTTACCCAATGCGACGAGCTTTGGCTTTTGCCAGTTCGGCAGGGTCGGGAAACATTACGATTTTGGCTGAATGTCGAGGGATCGCAAGCATTGAATCAAATCCTGAAGCGAAATCTTTGATATCGATCAATCCTGTCACGATCCGTGAAACGTCAAGTCTGCCTGAAGCCAACATATTTCGTACACGATACCATGTATCGAACATTTTGCGACCATTGATCCCAAAAACTTGAGCGCCTTTGAAGACAAAGTCGTTATTGTAATCGAGTGATAATTCAGGAGCACTGATTACACCGAAGGCGGAAAATCTACCACCTTTGCGAAGCATTTTGAAGCCCTCAACCACGGCATCTTTGGAACCAGACATTTCAAGAACAATGTCGGCACCAAATCCATTGGTATGATCCCGTACAAAGGCCACACGGTCGAGAGTTTTGTCACCAGCGTTAAGGGTATAATCAGCACCGAGCGTTTTTGCCAAATCGAGGCAATATGGAAACAATCCCGTTACAAAGATTTTCGTGACTCCTGCCATCCGCGCCATCGCAGTCGCCATTAGACCTATCGGGCCATCCCCAAGGATGACCATAGTTTTGCCAACTACATCACCATCTTCACCGAGAAGGCAGTAACAAGCGTTTCCAAGAGGCTCTTGAATTGAGGCATATTCTGGTGGAATTGCGGGATCATTCTTCCAGCATACAACTTCCGGTGCGGTAATATATTCGGCAAAGCAACCGTTGCGATCGACACCGACAATCTTCATGTGCTCGCCGATATGCTGCTGGCCAAGAAACGACTGAACATCTTCCGGATCTGGGATGTGTGTTTCTAAAGATATGTTATCACCAACTTTGATGCGCTTAACATGAGCACCAACTTCGACAACTTCTCCTGTACACTCGTGTCCAAGTGTTTGCGGAAGATTGCCAGCGCCTATTCGACCGGCCGACCAGGAATCCCATTTATAAATGTGTACGTCGGTTCCGCAAATTGACGTTGCGCGAACCTTGATTAGAACCTCATTTGGCTTTGGAACAGGAATAGGAATGTCAAGGTATTCAGCGCCGAATTCAGGGCGCGTCTTGACAATTGCTTTCATTGTGGAGGGCATAAATATAATTATTTTATATTTGGAAAATATTTATAAGACGAGGCTTTGGCCTTCAATTCCTAATTCACAAAATAGTGAATATCCCTTACTCAAGATGTAATCCCTGGCGACTTCAACCAATGCTTGAGCAGCATCATCGTCACGCTCCGGGTCATGATGGGTCAGAATGAGATGATTAACCTTTGCCTTAACAGCAAGCTCAATTGCTTCGATATATGTAGAATGCCCCCACCCCTTATGTTGGACAATTTCGGAAGGAAGATATTGTGCATCATGAACAAGAACGTCGCAGTCCCGGCAGAACTCTCGCAGTTCCTCGATAGTATTCCCGCCTGGATAATTCATCCCAATTTCGTTGTCAGTGATAAATGCAAAACTTTTGTTATCAAGATCAAATCGGTAACCAAAACCATTTCCAGGATGATTCAAGTTTATCGTGTCGATAGAGAGATTGCCAATAATAAGGGGCTTCGGCATCGGCTCGTAGAATTTGATGACAGCTCGAAAGTCGTCCATGTTCACTGGAAAATACCTGTTATCCCGACGATCAAAAATGTCGCGTCGAAGGACTTCTAAAGCCATCGGATTGCCGTAGACGTCCAGTTTAAAGTCGGGGTGATATGCGGGGGGAAAAAAGGTGAAACCTGCCAAATGATCCCAGTGCGAGTGTGTAAAGAGGAGAATGATCGGTTCAGTATGTTTTTCACGGATCAATTTTAGGCCAAGCGGCCTTATGCCAGTACCGGAATCGATGATAATCCGGTGTCCTTGGCCGGTTTCGATTTCGATGCAGGTGGTATTGCCGCCAACCTTTACTGTATGCGGTCCGGGAGAGGGTATCGATCCGCGAGTACCCCAAAAGGTGACCTTCATCTTCGCCTCACCAATTTGCACGAAACGTCCGTTTTTGATCTGCAATGCTAATGGCAATGCATTGATTTTTTTCAACTATCAGACGGAAATTTTCTGCCAAAAACTACTGAAACAAAAGTATTAATTGAATAAGGATAATCTTCGAATTCTGTACAAATAATATAAGTCCCTTTCGCCAGAATGCGAGACTTTATAAGCCAGACAATGGAAATGTTCGACTATTTGTAGAATTCATTCAATTAAAAAAATCAATCGATAAAAATAGTCAGACACGATATTCGATCACGTGACCAGCGGCACAATTCATACATTAAAAATACCGAAAACGATTATTAGTTTAATTCTTTAGCTTCGAAATCGTTCGACGAAGTGGCTATTTGCTCAGTTTTAACTAAAACTGGATCGCCTTTCGGTACAGCACCTGAAAAGAAAGTGTGCAATATCAACAAGACTACCCCAATCGAGACCATAGAATCTGCCACGTTGAAAACAGGAAAACGATCCATGATAAAATCAGGCATATCGACACTGATAAAATCGATGACCTCGCCAATGCGGAATCGGTCAATCAGATTGCCGATTGCCCCGCCCATGATAAAGGTCAAGGAGAGATTTTGCATCCGGGGTTGCGACCAGTGCGTAAAGAGATAATATCCGAGGCCCAGAGCGGCTACCAAAGCAAACAATTTCAATACAATTGGCGGTAGAATCCGAATTCCGAAAGCAAAACCGGGATTCAACACATATAATAGCCAGACGACATCGGAACCAAACGGTTTGATCAACGCACCATCTTTCAAGTATTCCGTTGCCAATGACTTTGTGTATTGATCTACGACCACGATGATTAGAACGATTAGCGCAAACAGGAGTCTGCGTTTGATTGCTATGCTCCTCGTTTTTGCTCTTCCTTCAATTTACAGGCAATACAAAGTCGAGCAGTTGGAACCAACTCAAGTCGTTTCTTCTGAATAGGTTCCTTGCAATCCTGACAGATACCGTATGTTCCCTCATCCAACATCTGAACTGCACGGTCGAGATACTTCAAGTAGCGGCCTTCTCGTGAAGCAAGGAGAAACGTCTTTTCACGCTCCTGTGCATCTGTTCCTTGATCTGCCATGTGCAAGGTGTAGGTGGAATTGTCGCCAGAATACTCGGAGGTAGTATTTCTGGATGCCTCGGTCAAGAGTCCAAGCTGTTTCATGATATCGATCCTTCTGTCCCTTATCAGATCTCGAAAATACTCGTGGTCTGAAGAACTGAATCGCTCCAGTCCTGCCCCTGGAACAGCATCTGGCGTGTGTGGTACTTTCTTATTCATTTAAAGCGGGCCGCCTCATTTAAAGGGACGGATTTTAACGCGGCACGATTTGTCGCCAATTCGCACTTCTGTCGCGTTTGAATCGAGTGTTGTTACTATGCTCTCAGCGAGGGTCTCGCTGGCTACATACCGTACATGATGAATCCAAGCGTCACGGAGATCTCTATCGCCACAGTAATCGATGGCGATTCTGTCAGTAACTTCGAGACCGGCGTCACGGCGCAAGGTTTGGACGTGATGAATAAACTCACGGGCAAGCCATTCCTGATTCAGTTCTTTATCCATTTGATTGCCTATTGCGACCGTTAAATTGCCTTCTGAGCGCACCCAGAAGCCGTCTGCCGGTTGTTGCGAAAGAAGAAGGTCTTCTTTCGACAATGTCAACCCGTCAACTTCAAGCTTACCGTTGTTCAGCAACTCCATAATCTTTGCGTGATCCAGAGTTGCAACGACGGCGAGAGCATCTTTCATGCGCGAGCCGTACTTCGGGCCAAGTGCCTTCATGTCGCCTTTGGCTTGCCAACTGAAGAGATCGGATGGCTCGGCTACTCTTCGAAGAGCTTTGATGTTGAGTTCATCGAGGATCATCTCTTCGAGGTCGGGGTCGAACGTATCCGAAGCCGAGACTCCCGGCATCGAAACGGCAAGCTCACGCAGAGGTTGGCGCACGCGTACCGAGTTGTCGGCGCGCAAGGATCTCGCCATTGAGACGATCTGGCGGGCTTGATCGATCTGTTGCTCGAGTGATACGTCGCGCATTGTGGGGTCAACCTTGGGCCAATTGGCAAGGTGTACAGAATCGGGCAGAGAAGCGTCAAATCCCCGCTCGATGTTCTGATAGACTGCTTCGCTGACGAAAGGCATAAACGGGGCAAGCATCCGGTTCATGGTGGTCAGAACGTGATGCAGGACGCGATACGCCCACTGCTTATCGTCGTCGTCCTCCGATTTCCAGAAGCGGCGGCGCGAGCGACGGATGTGCCAGTTGGTCAGATCGTCCAAGTACTCGGAAAAGGCTTGGGCGGCACTCATTACGTCGTAACCATCGAGCGCGGCGCGGACAGTTTCATCCAAGGAGACGAGTCGTGACAGTATCCAACGGTCAAGCGGGTTAGGTTTTGTGGGTCGGGCATCTGAGTCAAGCGCAACAGGCTTCCAGCCATCAACACGAGCATAGGTCACGAAAAAGCTGTAAGCGTTCCAGTAAGGAATTAAGACCTGCTTTAAGACCTCTGTGAGGTCGCCCTCTGAAAAGCGGCGGGCTGTCCAAGGATTTGTGTTGTAGAAGCTCCAACGAATCGCGTCAGCACCGAATTTCTCGCATAAGCCCAACGGGTCGATGACGTTGCCTTTCGACTTTGACATCTTCCGGCCTTCAGGGTCGGTGATGAACTCGGAGCAGATGACGTTCTTGAAGGAACTTACCCCACCTGAGAAGGTTCCGTCATCAGCTTTCCTCGTTGTGACCAAAACCGAAGTCGCCAACATGGTATAGAACCAGCCGCGAGTCTGGTCGATGGCTTCACAGATGAAGTCGGCGGGAAAGCGCGTAGGGTCGTTCTGAATCTGTTCCTTGGCTTCAGTGCTTCCGAAGGTCTCCTTGCCGTACTGCCCCCAAGGCATTATCCCGGCGTTGAACCAGCAATCGAGGACTTCGGGAGTACGCTTCATAGAACCGCCGCAATTCTCGCACGCCATTTCGAGGGCGTCAATGCCCGGTTTGTGAGGGTCAAAGTCGTCGGGCAGCCCGGCGACTAAAGTCGCCGCTACCCCGGCGGCGGATACCGGCGACTTCAGTCGCCGACCTAAATCTGCCAAACTCTCCACACAGACCTGATGACCACAATTATCACAAGACCAGATTGGAATCGGCGATCCCCAGTAACGATCACGTGAGATATTCCAATCAACATTGTTTTCAAGCCAGTTGCCGAAGCGTCCCTCTTTGATGTGCTCAGGGAACCAGTTGATCTTCGCGTTCGCTGCGAGCATCTCCTCCTTCAGCGCCGACGTCCTGAGGAACCAGCCCGACTTGGCAAAATACATCAGTGGTGTGTAGCATCGGTAACAATGCGGGTAGGAGTGGGTGATCTTCTCCTTGCCGAAGAGCAAGCCGCGAGTGGCTAAGTCTTTGAGGATGTCAATGTCGAGACCATCCTCCTTGAACCAGCGACCAGCGAATTGCCCAGAATTGGCTGTAACCTTACCATCTATATCGACATTTTGTACTTGGGGAAGGTTATTCGCACGAATTAACCTAAAGTCATCGGATCCGTAGAGGGCAAGATGGACAATCCCAGTACCATCATCAGCGGTGACGTAGTCGTCAGTGATGACACGATGCGCATCGCTATTCTGTTGGAAGTCCCAGAGGGGGTGATATTTTAGTGATGATAAATGGTGGCCGACATTTTTAGCGATTAACTCTGTTTGTCCAAGCATGGAAGAAAGAGCTTCCAGCCGCGCTTCAGCGACGATCAAACGTTCGCCTGATGCTGATTCTACCAACACGTAATTCAAATCGGGATTCACCGCCAACGCCACATTGCTCAACAGCGTCCAAGGCGTCGTCGTCCAAGCTACAAAATAGGTATTATCGCGACCAACGATGGGAAACTTCGCATAGATCGTGATATCCTGGACATCCTTATATCCTTGCGCCACTTCGTGCTGGGAAAGGCTTGTTCCACAGCGAGAGCAATAGGGCATTATGCGGCGATCCTGATAGAGCAACCCCTTGTCCCAAGCCTGCTTCAGGACCCACCAGTCGGTTTCGATGTACTCGCGGCGGAAGGTGGCGTAGTCGTTCTCCGTGTCGAGGAAACGGCCTATGCGGTTGATCGCCTTGATCCACTCGTCGCGATAGCGAAAGACAACAGAGCGACAGTGATCAATGTATTTTTGAACGCCGACTTTTTCCTCAATGTCGCGTTTAGTCACGACATTCAAATCCTTTTCAGCGGTCAGCTCGATGGGAAGCCCATGGGTATCCCAGCCGGCTTTACGTAAGACACGATGACCTTGCATCGTCTTATAGCGCGGCCAGAGATCCTTAAGTGCCGACTGCATCATGTGCCCTATGTGGGGGACGCCGTTCGTGCCGGGAGGCCCATCGTAGGCAACAAAATCCTTGCAACCCTCACGCTCAAAGATCGATCGCTGGAAGACGTCATGTTGCTTCCAATGGTCAAGCACCGCGTGGTCGAGTGCCGGAAAGTCAACCTTCGGCGAAACAGCTACGGGGCCTTCGCCGAGGGTTGACGGCCAGAGTGGGTTTATTTTTGTTTTATTTGACAAATAATAAGTTACGTTCGCAAGTGTGAAACAACTCGTAGCAAAACGCGGATCATCAAGCCTGACTTAGAACCCTGCTCCAGATTTCGGCGATCTTCTCAGCACCATCAGCGGCGCGCTTCAGCAAAACCGGAACATCTACAGGAGCAAGGCAGTCGGGAAAACACTCATCC
>CAMBDS010000015.1 GCA_945865405.1 Caldithrix abyssi DSM 13497 | reverse complement strand
CCTCCACCTGCCCAAAACCAACCCGCCACACCCCCAAAACCATCACCGCCACGAGGAGGTGGGTGGACTGGATCCCAACTTTCGTTGGGATGATGAGGAAGGGGCGCGAGAGTGTGAGTGTCGCTTTCATCGGTCTGGTCTTTCGGTTTTGGTGTCTTGGTGGTTAATGATGACTGGCGGGGACGCCTGTTGTACGCGACGGGTACGGAGATCCGTCCTCCTGACAAGCGTGACGCTTATCCTACGCGACAGGTTGAAAACCTGTCCTACGCGGCGACGAAATGCGTCACTTTGACCGGTCGGTGTTCGATCGTTCTCTGATTCTGGCGAATCGCCTCAATCTGCTTGAGGGTTTCTGCAGCGAGGTAGCTCTCACCGCAATTGTTACAGTGGAAAACCGGCACATCCTCGATAACGAGTAGCTTCTCGCCTTTTCCGATACTCTGCGTTTGCAGGATGATACGTGCGCCTTCTTTATTGCAGTATGCACAAAGCATAGTATAAACCTTGTAGTTAGACCGAATAAACGGTGATTATTGCGAGTCGGCCATCCGGGGCAAACTTGAAGTCTATTTCCAATTCGTCCCCTTTAGAAAATCCACGCAGCCGGTACTTGAACTCTCCTGACTTCCCGTCTCTTTGTCGTTCGAGAATCCGGCCGTTGGCGAAAGATTGCTCGATCTCAATCGTTGTGAGATCGTCCGCAAGCATTTCGACTGTGCCATGGGCGGTCAAATAATACGTTGAATTGCGAACAAGGCTCCTCGCCTTGTACAATATACGACCAAACACTTACTTCGCCAAATTTCTGGAACGCTTCGGGGAGGGCTTGGCGGAGGACTCCGAGCGAGGTTGGGAGGAGGAGTTCACCGCCGGATAACTCAAGGTCGGATAACTATCCGCCCTACTGTCATCTGTCAGGGCGAAGGCCTGATAGGTAAGTGTGATAACCGTGAGAAGGGTTGGGAGCAATTTGGCGAACATGACAGGACCTTTTTACTTAGATTCGCAATTAATTAGGCGATAGCGTTCGATCAAGTTAATGAACTATTTTCTCAATGTCAAGGAATGTCAATTACTATAGCTAAAAACAGCCCTTATCTCAAAGGCTGATTTTAAGATTGACGCCAAAGCTAAGTGCGGCAACAATTGGAAGTAGTCGGACTGGCAGAGACGGGGGAAAATGTAAAATGTAAAATATAAATTGTAAAATTAGGGACAGGCTTGCGCGGGAATGATGAGCGGCTTGAAAAGCCGCTCTCCAAGGAATTGCTGTCAGACGAGGGCGTCTGACAGCGGAAGAAGAAATGGATACCGGCCCTGTGTCAAGCACGGGGGGGGGGCTTGCGTCGGAATGAGGGCGGACTGAAAGTCCGCCCTCCAAGGGAGAAAGGGGGCAAGGCTGAAGCAAGCTTCAGCACTCCGAGAACATTTTCATTTAACACAACTTGTTAATGTAGGTTGAATATCGGCGACAATCACTTGCATTTAACATTACTCTTACTATATTAACGACATAAGGGAATTTGCTTTCGTTTCACCAAAGGAGGGTCAATGATAGGCGACCGCATAAAACAGCTTCGTAAAGAACGACGCATGACTCAAGGCGATCTTGCCGACCGGGCAGGGATCAATCGTTCCTACCTGTCAGTTCTTGAGAACAGCCACTCATCTCCAACCATCGACGTCGTCGAACGTCTTGCGGAGGCGATGGGAGTGAACTTGTGGATGCTGATTTCAGAATTGGAAAACAAGCATTTCACGTACGATACGGATGATGAGTATGAGATGCCGGAAGGCTTGCAGCACTTTCTGAGCGATAATGACGAGATGATGCTGACCCAGCCGTCGGCTACAGAGATCACGGAATTGAAGAAAATCGTTTTTCACGGCAGTGTTAAGCCGGACAAGCGTTTCTTCAGAGATGCTCTGCTGGCTATCCGTAGAGCCAAGCAATAACCTTTATCGAGGAGCTGGCGGCCAGGCACGGCGTCGAAGTTCGGATCGAGCATATCGAGCGCCCCGGCCCCGATGGCTACTCATACGGACGGACAATCGTTCTGGCCGACGATCTCTATGCGCCACGGCAGAACTTCATTTTCTGCCATGAGTTGGCTCATATCATTCTTGGTCACAGCGAACTGACCACAAAACGTGTCAGGAATGAACGCGATGCCGATCAGATGGCGGCTGAGTTGATGTTGCCGGAGGTTGAGTTTCGTCAGAGAATGGCAAGGATGGACTTTGTCCAGCTTCGCCAAAGCTACCAGCATGCGTCGTGGGAGGTGGTCGGGCGAAGATGGGCGCAGCTTAGACCGGCGGTGCTAACGATTTTCGATAACGGGTTGCTACGCACCAGATTGGCTCCGCCCGGGCTTGTCCATCCGCCTCGACCGACTGAGCCGGAGTTGTCGATCTTGCGAGAGACGATAGAGGCAAGGGAACATTTACTGGTAACGGATCCACCTTTGACAATTGCCTCGTACTTCATCGACGAAGGTAAGAGAGTCGAACGAGTTATTATTTTGACCGAAGTTGACGAGTAAGAATAGAGCGGACTGGAGTCCGCCCTCCAAGAGAATAATGAAGTTGAAGCAAGCTTGAAAGAAGTGTGCTGTCAGACGAGGGCGTCTGACAGCGGAATTTTCCGGCTGAAGCAAGCTTCAGCACTCCAAGGGAGGAAAAAGATGGAATGACGTACCCACAATCAGAAGAGCAAAGGACACTTGGAACTGAAGACTCATGCCGGATAACTACGCAGTTGCGACGCCGGAATTCGCGGGGCCGATGGACCTGCTTGTCTATCTTGTGCGGAAGCGCGAGCTTGACGTTGCTTACATCTCGATCAGCGCGATAGCCGCTGATTTTCTGGCGTGGCTTGAGCGAACGGTGTTGCTTGACCTTGATAATGCCGGAGACTTTCTGCTGCTCGCCGCGACGCTGCTACAGTTCAAAGCCGATGGACTGCTCGATATTGGCGATCCGGATATTACTGAAGCAGAGTTGACCGAAGCGTTTCGCGAGCGTTCACTCGTGGAACTGCTGGCTCTGAAGGCGTCGGTGCAAAAGTTGGCGGAGCTTGAGGAGCGGCAGATTGGGTTGTTCGACCGCGGGTCTGTCGAGATTACGGGCCTTGAGGCAGAGTTGACTGGAGAGATGCTGACCGACGTGTCGCTCTACGATATTGCACTGGCGTTCCGCGACGTTATCAAGAACCTGCCCGCTGAGCCGACACACATTGTCGAGCAACTGCCCTTCACCATTGAGGGGCAGATGGCGTTTGTGCTCTCGTACTTCAGTCACTCGAAGCGAGTTGCATTCGAAAAATTAGCAGAGGCGCTTGAGACGAGACTCGCCGTTGTGATGACATTTCTGGCGATGCTGGAGCTTATTCGCTTAAAGCGAGTTTCGGTACGGCAGCAAGAGACTTTTGGGCCGCTTTGGCTTGTATTAAGGGAACAAAACATTGCGTAAAGATCATCTGCAACTGGTTGAGTCGCTGATATTTGCTTCGCCGGAACCGGTTGCCGCCGCGCGACTGGTTGAGGTGATCGGCGAATGTGATGTGAGTGACGTTGAGTCGGCAATTTTCCAGCTGAATGAGTCGTTCGAGCGTGAGGGACGAGCCTTTCACATCGTTCGCGCCGCAGGAGGATACCGATTCGCAACGCGAGCGGCGTTCAGCCCGTGGGTGCGGAAGTTGCTTGTCGGTTCGGGGAGGGTGAGGTTGACGCGGGCTTCACTCGAAACGTTGTCGCTTATCGCTTATCGCCAGCCGATCTCGAAGGCTGAGATTGAGTCATTTCGTCGAGTTGATGCAGGGGGCGTTTTGAAGATGTTGCTTGAACGGCGGCTGATACGGATCACCGGCAAGGCGAAAACTGCCGGTAGGCCTTTGTTGTACGGCACGACGACGGAATTTTTGAAGCACTTCGGGATCGACGCCATCGAAGACCTTCCGAAGAGTGATTTTGCCGGGAAAGATAAACCGGCTCCGAACGACGAAGGTGACCTGTTTGGAGGTGCGAGTACGGACTGACAATGTTCCTATATTCCTCGCAATGATGAGATGGCAGGTCGGGACGCCCCGCCTCACTGAGATAATTTCGTCGATGCGTGTATCGCAAAGACGCCCCAATTAACCGAATTACCTCTGCCCCGCCTCACACATTCCAAAACCAGTTTGCAGAACCCTCCTTTCAGTATTAAATTACCACATTAGGCTGATTCTCCTCAGAGCGCGTAAAGTGACCTGATTTTGCGCAGGAAATCAGAACATTTAACTATCTCACATTCCATGCAAGAATACCTCGGCATACTACTTTTGATCGTGATGGCCGGAGGTCTCGGCGCGTTGATTCTGACGCTGACGAGTATCATCGGGCCTAAGAGAACCAATCCTGCCAAAGAGTTACCTTTTGAGACGGGCAATCTGCCGACTCCGGGAGGGACACTTCAGCGCTTTCCCGTCCATTTCTATCTGGTAGCGATCCTTTTCGTCGTGTTCGACGTCGAAATAGCTTTTCTCTATCCTTGGGCGGTGATTTTCAAGAAATTAGGCGTTTTCGGGCTGATCGAGATGCTGGTTTTCGTAGCCATTTTGGCGCTTGGACTGGTTTTTGTGATAAAACGGGGCGTCCTTGAATGGAAGTAACGCCTTCGATTGAATTTGTCAGCTCGCGTTGTCGGGCAACTGTTCGTTAAATTGAAAACCCTGTCCAATTTGGCAGGTTAGAAACGGAATTAATTCCTTATGAGCGATACACTAATACCTGGTGTTTACCAGACGACCAAGCTCGACCGGGCACTCGGCTGGGCGAGGAAATACTCGATTTTCATGTACCCGTTTGTGACGGCTTGTTGCGGCATGGAGTACATGTCGGTTGCGTCTTCGCATTACGATATCGACCGTTTCGGGGCGGGGCTGCCGCGCTTTTCGCCCCGTCAGGCGGACGTGCTCATTGTGGTCGGTACGATCAGCCAGAAGATGGCTCCGGTTTTGCGGCGCGTTTATGACCAGATGTGCGAGCCGAAGTGGGTGATTGCGTTTGGGGCTTGTGCGTCAGTGGGGGGGCCTTATGACAACTACTCGACGCTTCAGGGGATTGACCGGATTGTGCCTGTCGATATTTACATTCCCGGCTGTCCTCCGCGCCCGGAAATGATCCTTGACGGGCTGATGAAGCTGCAAGAAAAGATCCAGAATCAGAAGCAAGACTTGATCTGACGCGACGTTTAACTCCAAACTCCAAAATCGAAACTCCAAACTGACTATGACTCCAGAAGAACTGATATCTCGTCTCGCCACCGACCTACCCAAGCTGAACTTGAAGGGCTGGGTCGATAAAGAGCACGCCGTCGTCGAGCTTCCCGCCGCGAACATACCGGAGCTGTTCAAGTTCCTGAAAACGACGCCGGACTACGACTTCAAGATGTTCCTCGACCTGACCGCCGTGGATTGGTTCGAGATACGGAAGCCTCGCTTCGATGTTGTGTACCACCTTTTGTCAATCGAGCACAACCACCGACTTCGCATTAAGGCTCAAGTTGAAGAAGGCGAAGCTGTCCCGACGATCACCAAGATCTGGGAGGTTGCCGACTGGTTCGAGCGCGAGGTGTGGGACCTTTACGGGATCAAGTTTACCGGGCATCCCAACCTGAAGCGGATCCTGATGTACGATGAATTCAAAGGTCACCCACTCCGCAAGGACTACCCGTACGACAAGCGCCAGCCGCTGATAGCTGAGACGTGGCCTGTGCGCAAGATACAGGTGAAGATGAAAGAGGCGGATGTGATCCATAGGCCGTAGGGGAAAAAGCTGAAAGCTGTAAGCAGAAATGCGATATTAGGAGCTAAGAATATGGAGCCTAAATCACGGCATTGGGTACTGACGGTTTGGTTAGTTTATTCGATAGTTGACTGCATCGTTTCGAACGTTTCGGTCTGGGTGCAGGTCATTCCGGGGCCTAATTGGGGGCCGCGTTGGTGGAATACCTACATTGCGTGGTACTGCCTGGCGATGCTGGTATTTTATGCGGCGATTTGGAAGTGGAAGCGGTGGGGTTTTTACGGGGTCGGGTTCGTCATTCTCGTCAATGCGACGCTGAACGCAGTTTTTTATCAGAAGTATTTTGGGCTGATGTACTGGCCTGTCTCGGTGTTCATACTGTTCATGGCGTTGCAGGTGGGCGGAGAGAAGAACGGCTGGAAGCAGTTGGAGTAAAGGGGGAAAGGGCAAGAGGACATTGGGCGAGGGGGAGAAGTAGAAGAAAGTAGATTAACAAGTAACGGAATTTAGTTGAAGGTTAGAGAAATTTTAGACCTCATCCATGACGACGGATGGTTCCTTGTAAGAACAAAGGGAAGCCACCGGCAATTCAAACATAATTCGAAGAAAGGTCTTGTCACTGTAAATGGGCATCCAGGCGATGACGTTCACCCTGATGTGTTGAGTAGCATCTACAGCCAGTCCAAGATCGAAAAGAAAAGGAGCAAATAATGCATCGTTATCTAATTATTATCGAGCATTACGGCAACAACTATTCTGCATATTCGCCCGATGTTCCAGGTTGTATTGCAACCGGTCAAACAGAAAAGGAAACAGAAGACAACATGCGTGAAGCCCTTCAGTTTCACATTGAAGGTATGCTGGAAGACGGCCTACCAGTGCCTGAGCCGCACAGCGAGGCGCGGTATGTGGCTGTGGCATGATAAATGAACTCGTTAGAATAGTTCTCAAAACCGATCTTCCTGAATACGGACTCGAAGTGGGTGAAATTGGCAATGTTGTTCGCGTACGCCCGGGCGACAGGAAGTATGATCAAGAAAGTTAGGAGTTAGATTATGGTACGTCGTGAAGTTGGCCGATTTATCTCATTGGAGTCAAAGCCAATCAAGTTCCTATTGTACTGTTTTGATAGCTCTGCTGACCGTAGGCACTATATTGTTGGTTTTATTATTCAAGATATTGACTCAAGAGAAGAGGTTGTTCCTAACCGCGAGTTTTATCACAGGTTCAAGTTTAACATTGCACACACAAACTATGTATTTAATGAACAGCGTGATCTACAGCATTTTCTTAACTGCCTGAGAAATATAGTAATCGATGGACAATATGATAAAAATAACGATAATGAACACATAATCGAGAAACATGATCAGTATCTTGCCCGGCTTGAAGTATCCGGCGGCGGAATAGTTTATGATCGCCCGCCGGAATCGCTAATGCACGAACGAATTTTCCTTAGAAATGAGGTTATAAAGGCGATTTACTCCTCCGACGTTAACTGGGTCGAGTGGTCAATGTTAATGAAAATTGTTCCAATAACACCTGGAGTTTTGCGCCAAATGTGTGACTACCTTGTAAGCTCGGGTTTGCTGACCGAATTTGAAAATAATAAGTACAAACTGACAGCAGCTGGATATCATCTGTTCGAAAAGCAAATTACTCCTTCAACAACTACTGTTTTCATTATTGGTAGTTGTGCTCACGGACATAGTCAGTGGATCGATTTCTACAAGAAAGCCATATTGGAAGCGGGACTAAAACCATATTTTCAAGAGCATGAGGAACCGCCCCGAGAGATAATCATCGAGATATACGAACGCTTAAAAAATTGTGCTTTCGTCCTAGCTGATTTGACAGGAGGAAGTGAGAATTGCCTTTATGAGCTTGGGTATGCACATGCTCTAAACAAGAAAATCATTCTTGCTCGAGATCGAGCAGATGTCAGCACTCCTAAATCGAAGAGAGTTCGTCTTTCCTTTGATCTCAATCAATTCAAGCATTCGTTTCGAAATGATCGTCTTGGTCCTGATAATGATGAAAATAAAGGATTTAAGGCCGAGATCCGCGAACGTCTAAAGGCAGTCAAAGCACAGTTGTTTGAAGATCAAACACTTGTGTTTTTGAGTAATGCAAACAAATAGTATTCAAGTTAAGATGTCTTTGTAGGATTTCTATGTCCCAGTACTTTTCCGCCGCGATGACCGCTTGCGATAACCGCTGTGTTTATTGCGGCAAAGACATGCTGATCGATTTTGAAACTTTTATGACCGGTGAGGAGGATCATTTGATTCCTCGCTCTAGAGGCGGTCTGGACGATGCGACAAATATCGTGATAGCTTGCAGTTTGTGCAATCGCTTAAAAGCTGGCTGGGTTCCTCCAAACGGTGAGTCGATGGATCGGAAAGAGCTTGTAAATGCGATTCGTGAGGAGATATTGCGGCGTCGATTGAAGCACATGCAGATCTACTTTGGTTGGGTCTTCAAAAACCAAGAGCTACGACCTTTGTGGTCAAATGAAGAGTAGGAACCGCCATCGCGCGGCAGATAACCCGACGCTTAGGTTGCCAGAAGTAAGAACAAATTAGGTACTGTAATGAAACCGTTACGAAACATGAGCGATACAGCATTGCTCAACCGAATCACCGTCGACCCCGGTATCTATGGCGGGAAGCCAATCCTTCGGGGCAGACGGCTGGCGGTTGAACATATACTCGGAATGCTCGGCGCGGGAGACACACCGGAGACCATTCTGGAAGGCTATCCCTGGCTTGAAGCAGACGATATTAGGGCATGTTTGACATACTCAGACAACAGTAACAAATAGAACTTGATCCACAAACGCGACATAACCGCCCTCGCGCGGCAGATAGCAAAGCACTTCGATCCAGATCGGATCATCCTGTTCGGGTCGTATGCTTATGGAAAGCCAACGGAAGACTCTGACGTCGATCTGCTGGTGGTGATGGAGTTCGAGGGTAAGCCGTCCAGGAAATCCTACGATATTCTAATGGAGGTTGATCCTCGGTTTGCCATCGATCTCATTGTCAGAAGGCCATCGGAGATGAAATGGCGATATGATGAGGGGGATCCTCTCATAGGCGATGCCGTTGATTATGGAAAGGTGATCTATGCGAAAGACTATTAACGAATGGCTTAAGAAAGCTCAGGGAGATTACTTGAGTGCTGAGTATTTACTCTCTGTTGAAAACGATACCGTTTATGATGCAGTAGTCTTTCATTCACAACAAGCTATCGAAAAGCTGATAAAAGCAGTCCTCATTAAAATGGATGTTCGACCACCGAAAATCCATGATTTGATTGAGCTCTGCGACCTTTTAACGACAGTTGTTCCAAATTGGACTGCCAGTAGCGGAGACTTGCGAAAGCTCAATAAGGGTGCTACTGAATTCCGATATCCCGGCGACTCCGCTGATCTGGAGGAGGCGAAGGAGAGCTTTGAAATCTGTAAGAAGTTGCGTGAACAACTTCTTCAACTGCTAAGTCAAGATAGCTAAACCTTGTCAAACGACCTTCAAAACCTCCTCCTCACCCTCGAGACGCAGGTCTATAAGCCTGAAATTCGTAGGTCAGCGGAGCTGTCGTCCGCACTGTTCGCGGAGGACTTCGTTGAATTTGGCGGGAACGGAGCGATTTACGACAAGGCGGGGATTGTGGCGGCCCTCGTCGCGTCACCCGAAATGGGCGGGAGGCCCGTCATCGAAGAGTTCGCAGTGCGCGAGCTGTCCGGCGAAGTGGCGCTGGCAACGTACCGGCTGAAGCTACTCGATGAGGCGGGAAACGTGACCCGGCAAAGCCTGCGAAGCACCATCTACAAGCTGATCCGAGGAAACTGGCAGCAGGTGTTTCATCAGGTGACGAAAGTCGACTCTATTTCTTGAATATCGATATTTTTCAATCTTAATTCTTAATTATTAATTACAAATGTCCCTCACACAACGCCAACTAATCCTCCCCGCCAGCGGCACGATGCCGCTTGCGATGGGGCCAGCTCACCCGGCTATGCACGGAATCGTCCGGTTCAACCTTGAACTCGACGGAGAAGTGATCCACAATGTCACAATCGACATCGGATTCCTCCACCGCGCCTTCGAGAAAATGGTCGAACGCCACCCGTGGAACCAGGCGATTGTCTATACCGACCGGCTCAACTACGTCTCATCGATGATCAACAATGTCGGGTATTGCCTCGCCGTCGAGAAGCTTCTCGGCGTCGAAACGCCGCCTCGCTGTCAGACATTGCGCGTCATCATGAGCGAGGTTTCCCGCATCAGCGACCACCTGACCTGTCTTGCTGCGCAAGTGATGGAAGTAGGCGCTATGAGTGCGTTCCTTTATGCAATGCGCGCCCGCGAATGGACTTACGAGCTGATCGAGGCGGCTTGTGGTGCTCGCGTCACCACCAACTGGACGCGAGTGGGCGGGTTGATGGCGGATGTACCGGAGGGTTTTGCCGATACCGTGAAGGTTCGTTTGGCGAGGATCAAAGAGACTTGGTCGGAGTTTGACAAACTCGTCACCAAGAACCGCATCTTCATCGACCGGTTCCGCAACGTCGGGACTATGTCGAAGGCGGACGCTATCGAGTGGGGGTTCACAGGGCCTTTGCTAAGGGCTTCCGGGGTTCCGTTCGACATTCGGCGCGACCAGCCTTATCTCACCTACAACGACTACGACTTTGAGATTCCTATCGGCAAAATCGGAGATGTTTACGACCGCTACCTCGTCCGCATGTTCGAGATGAAGCAATCGATCAGCATCATTGAGCAGGGGCTTGACAAGCTGGTTGAAGGCCCGGTCAATGTTCCTGAAAAGTGGATATCATTGCCGAACAAAGTCGATGTTTACGGCAACATTGAAGGGTTAATGCATCAGTTCAAGCTTATCATGGACGGGCACGGCATTCAGGTTCCTGCCGGTGAGGTCTATCAGGCTGTGGAGGGTGGCAACGGCGAGCTTGGCTTTTACGTCATCTCAACCGGTGGTGACACGCCTTACAAATGCCGCGTCAGACCGCCTTGCTTCCCTCTGGTAGCGGCTATGCCGAAGATGGTGATTGGGGGGTTACTTTCGGATATCATTCCGATCTTTGGCAGTGTCAATATGATCGGTGGAGAGTTGGACAGGTGATGGCTCCTACTCCTGACATGGAAGCCATTGTCGGGCGGATTGTGAAAGCCGCTCACCCGGAGAAGATCATCTTGTTCGGGTCACGGGCAAGGGGGGATCACCGGCCCGACTCGGATATTGACCTGTTGGTGGTGGTTAAAAAAGTCGAAAACCGTGGTCGAATGATGGTTGATTTTCGCTCTGCGGT
Organism: Caldithrix abyssi DSM 13497; assembly: GCA_945865405.1. Classification (GTDB taxonomy): domain Bacteria; phylum Electryoneota; class AABM5-125-24; order Hatepunaeales; family Hatepunaeaceae; genus CAMBDS01. The sequence continues at coordinate 46,020 of CAMBDS010000015.1, read as the reverse complement.
TGGGAGCGTCGGATTTGGCGTTGACGTTCTGGTTTACAGCCCTGCTGAAATGAAGCAACGGGCAGAATGGGACTCGTCAGCAATTAGTTGGGCTTTAAAGGAAGGAAAGGTACTCTATGAAAGAGCGCGCCGAAGAAGCAAAAATGTTGCTTCGCTTAGCCAGGCGTGACCTCAAAACATACGAATTATTGAAAATCAATGGCATTGATTTCGTAGAACCTGCCAAGTTCCACGCTCAACAATGTGTTGAAAAATCACTCAAGGCTGTGTTGTCAGCGAAGAAAATTCGATTTAATAGGACTCACGATCTGACCGAACTCGTAGATTCTTTAACGGTCGCAGGATTTCCGCCACCGTTCGAGTCAAGTGATCTTGGCAAATTGAATCCTTACGCAGTGCTGTTTCGATATGATGACAGGGATATATCAGTCATTGAATATAAAGAAACCTCCAAGTATGTCGAGGGAGTTTACAAATGGGCGAAAAAGGTCGTGAAGGAAACGGAAGATAGTTTCTCGTGAAAAAAAGCTACATTGTAGATTTTCGATGTACAGAGCTTCTGCAGTTGGTTTTTTGCACCTACAACTTAGTCATCTTTAAACTCTAAATTAATCAAATGAACATCCTTGCCGAAGTATATAACCACCTACCGCTTACGCCGCCAGTGTTCAACCAATTGTTGCGAACACTCCCGGATGAGGTCGTCAGGAGCAACGAAGGACCTGAAACGTGGAGCCCGTTCGACGTCGTTGGCCACCTGATTCACGCTGAAATGAATACGTGGCGACAACGGATCGACATCATCATCGAGCATGGCGAGACGATGCCATTCCCTCAGTTTGACCGCTTTGCACAGTTCGAAGCCTCCAAGGGCAAGTCGATGATCGAATTGCTCGATGAATTTATGGCACTAAGGCCTGAGAATGTGAAATGGCTAAAGGGGCTTGGGCTTACTGAAGCTGATCTTGCGAAAACGGGAATCCATGCCACGTTTGGGACAGTTACCCTCGGCAACCTGATCGCCACCTGGCCCGCTCATGACTTGACCCATATCTATCAGGTCTGTCGTGTTCTGGGCAAGCGATTCAAAGACCCGATGGGACCGTGGATAGCCTTTAACAGGCTGGTCAACCCCGTTTGATGCATAGGTCGCTGAAGCCAGTGCAAAAGGGGCTCCTGTACCTAACCTATCATGAGAACGTCCTGAGAACGGGCATCCTGCATACCCAGGTCGTCAGGATGCTGCAGAAATTAGGCGAACTTGGCTCTTTAAAGAAGATTGTGCTCCTGAGCTTTTTGTCGCCACAATCATTGTGGAAAGACCGGCAAAGGATTCCACAATTTAAACAAACGATGGCTGAATCGGGGGTTACGGTAGTTCTTCTTCCGATGCTTTTTCCAGCAAAATGGAGTTACCCTGCGTCGCTTTTGATTTTCCTTTGGGCAGTTCCGACGTATTTTGTCGCGCTCTTTACAGGTTGCCGGATTGTGCATAGCCGAGGGTATCCTGCCGCACTACTGGCGAGGACGGTGTCTCATTTCCTCGATTTACGCACCGTATTTGACCCGCGAGGGCCTTACCCTGACGAGATGGTGATGAACTCGATCTGGGAGAAAGGTTCTTACACGGAACTCTTTTGGAAATCTTTCGAGTCGATGCTGATTTCCAATTCGGATGCGGTTATTGGGGTGACATCAGAATTTCGTGATGAGTTTCTCCACCGCGGTGCCAAACGCTCGATTTTTGTGCCGAACCGAACGGATGTTTCAGCCTTTGGGGAGGGGCGGGAGGCTTTCAGGCTTCAAGGCCAAAGCCGTGACGGCGTAGAAATGCTCTTCATCGGTGAATTGCACTCGGTCTGGAACGATCCAGGTCTTGTCGGCAGGCATTTTATCGGACTCAGTCGGCAGTTTCCCGAAGCAAGATTACGCCTGATTACGACGGCAAATCCGCAAAAGGCTCTTGAGACGCTGGAAAGCGGCGGAGTTGACATTACTCGAGTGACATTCGAAAGCCGTAGGCCAGCAGAGATGCCCTTTGCGATGCAAGGGGCGACTTTCGGGCTGATATTCCGGGCTGTCAATATTCATTCGCTTTGGTCAGTGAAAATCGCCGAATACCTTGCCGCCGGGATTCCGCTAATTGTTGATAAGACGATGGTGGGGTTGCCTGTGAAGATCATTCGCGAGAAACTGCTTGGGGTTGTTATTGATCCCGATAACCCGGCAGACTACGAACAGCTCGATCAGATTGTGAAGGATTGGCCCGAATGGTCGGAACGTTGCGTTAGATATGCCGAGCGACGGCTCGATCTTCGTTCCACAGCCCGGCAGCATTTGAGGTTGTACAGGTCTTTTACTTAACTCATACGCAGTAAAAATTACCGGTTCAAACATGATTTCTATCGATATCGATAGTCCCAAAATAAAGGCTTTCTGTACCAAGTGGCGGATTACTGAATTCGCTCTGTTTGGTTCGGTCTTGCGCGACGACTTCAGACCGGATAGTGATGTCGATGTCCTGGTTACTTTCGAGCCTGATGCGCCATGGAGTTTATGGCACCTTGTCGATATGAAAGATGAGTTGGAGAGTATCTTCGGTCGTGAAGTCGATCTCGTCGAGAAAAAGGCAATTCGCAACCCTATTCGACGGGAAGATATTCTCAGCTCTTATGAAGTAGTTTATGCAGCCTGACAGGAGGAGCCTCGCTTCGTTGGTTGATATGTACCGTATGACCCAACAGATCAAGGACGAGATGGCAGACATTTCTTTAGATCAATATCACGCCAACCTGAATTTAAGACTTGCAATAGAAAGACGACTCGAAATATTATGAGAGGCCGCGACTCGTATTAGTCGAGAATTTCGTGATTTTCATCCGGAAATTCCTTGGCGTCGAATTATAGGGCACAGGAATTTTCTTATTCATGAATACGATGATGTTGAAATAGAAAGAATCTGGGGACTCACTGTTGACGACATCCCCGAATTATTCAAATTGCTTCGTTTAATAATCGAAAAATACGGTCTTCAAAGTAGTTCGCTGAAATAACATATTGATGATGCAGATGTTGTATCTGCCTCTATAAAATAAAATAAAAACGGTTTCATCAGCCGGCCATTCTGGTCATTTTGAGAATTTATGTCCGACACAACCCTACAAACACCGCTTAGTACAATCTTCGCCGACTTGCGAACCCGTTACGAGCGCTCATCAGCCGCCATTGTTCCGGCACTCTTTGCCGTTCAAGACCGGAAAGGCTGGATCACGGTCGAGGACGAAGAGGAAATCGCTGCGGCGCTCGATATAGACATCACAACCGTCTGTGAGACCGCATCGTTTTACCCCCTTCTCTACCTTAAGCCGGTCGGTAAAACGGTCATCCAGGTGTGCCACAACATCTCCTGTAGCTTGCTGGGTGGTGAGCACATGGTCAAGACGCTGGAGCGAGAGCTTGGCATAGCCGAGAAAGAGATCACTCCTGATGGCAATGTCTCGTTCAGGCGTGCCGAATGTCTCGGCTGTTGCTGTGACGCTCCTGTCATGCTGGTTGGTGAGAAACTTATCGGCAATCTGACCGAAGAGAAGGTCATATCGATCTGTCAGAAGCTAAAAGCTGGCGAAGAGATCGAGAACGACACCCTCCTCACGGAAACCGATCCTCTGGTTGACGGAGCAGTTTCGGGCAACTTTCTGATCAAAGATTCGCATCACATCAAAGTTGCGGAAGAGCGCGGAGCTTATCGTGCCGCGAAAAAAGCTCACCTTGAAATGCAGCCGGACGACATCCTCAATCAGGTCAAAGAGTCAGGTCTTCGAGGACAGGGCGGTGCGGGCTTCCCAACCGGTATGAAGTGGTCGTTCGTACCTCGTGACACGCCGTGGGTGAAGTACCTCTGTGTCAACGGTGACGAATCAGAGCCCGGAACATGCAAAGATCGGGAACTCTTCAGGCGAGACCCGCACCGGTTGATCGACGGCATCATCGTCGCCTGCAAGGCTATCGGAGTACACACGGCGTACATCTATATCCGCCGCGAGTTCCACGAGCCAGCCCATGTTCTCGACAATGCCCTTAAAGAAGCTTATGATGCTGGCTATCTCGGCAAGAACATCTTCGGTAGTGGCTTCGATCTTGACATCTATAGCCACCCTGGAGCTGGTGCTTACGTCTGTGGCGAGGAAACGGGATTGATCGAATCGCTTGAGGGTAAGAAAGGCTGGCCACGCATCAAGCCGCCATTCCCGGCGCTGAAAGGATTATTCGGACGCCCAACCGTCGTCAATAACGTCGAAACGCTTTCGAACCTGCCGTACATCATAAACTTCGGCGCAAACGTCTATCGTAAGCGAGGGACTGAGAAATCACCCGGCACGAAACTCTTCTGCATCTCCGGGCATGTGAAACGTCCGGGCGTCTGGGAACTTCCAATGGGTTATTCTTTGCGGGAGATGATTTACGGCCTTGCCGGAGGGATGCTAGACGGGCGCGCATTGAAGGCGGTTATACCTGGTGGCTCCTCGATGCCGTTATTGCTCGCCAACGAGATCGATATCGGGATGGACTTCGAGGCTCTTCGTGGCGCAGGCTCGATGCTCGGTTCTGGTGGCGTGATCGTGATGGACGACTCGACCTCGATGCCAGAGGCGTTGGAGGTGATCGCCCGGTTTTATGCCCATGAGTCTTGTGGACAGTGTACTCCTTGCCGTGAAGGAACAGCTTGGATTTACAATATCCTCCACCGAATGAACCATGGGCGCGGCCGAAAGGGCGACCTCGATCAGTTGATGAGCCTCGCTGACAACATGGACGGCACGACGATCTGCCCGCTTGCTCCCGGAGCCGCGTGGCCTGTGCAAGCGATGCTGAAAAAATTCCCTGAAGAATTCGAAAAGTTGATAGTGTATTAAATTCCGATGAAAATTACAAAACGCTCCTTCTTGCCAGCGATCTTTTTCCTCGCAGGATTATCGCTGATCTCAACGCTATCCGGTTGCGGTAAAGAGCCGGAAAAAGACGGCATACCGCTTAAAGTCTGGCTTAAACAACTAGGCAGTAGCGAGACAATCTACCGCATCGAAGCCGCCGAAGCCATCGGCTCGATGGGCAAGGTAGCCCGCGAAAAAGCTGAACCTATGCTGACCAATCTCGCTGGAAACGACCCAATGCCGCGAGTGCGTGTGGCGGCGATCCTCGCCTTGAAGGAGTTGGGTGCGCCGACGAACGAGTTCGAGGATTACCTTGCCGAAGTCACTACGCCAATGAACGAGCTTACCCCCGAAGACCTTGCAGGGCTCGATATTGTGGATGAAATGGGGGAGATTGACGAGAAGGTGCTGTTCAAAGGCTTGCAGGAAGACGACCTCGATTTTCTCAAAGAGCTTGAAAACACAATCGTTGACTCGATGCTCACCTCGGCTGATGTGCTACCCACTGATCCTGAAGAGCTGAAAGCATGGCAGGACACCCGCCGCAAGGAACAGATCGACGTTCTGCGCCAACAGTTCCGCAACCCTGAAGTTCTCGCCGAGTTACTTGCTACTGGCGACCCGCTTGAAAAACGCTATGCGGCGAAGCTTTTGGGGGATAATCAAGGAGTCAGTGAGCGAGTCTTTCTTGCGCTTACCATGGCGATAGCCGATCAGGATACGCTTGTTCGCAAGCTCGCGACTGAGGCTCTTAAGAAGTGGACGAAGGAGTGAGAGGGCATTTCACATGAGTTCCATCACCCGTATCAAGCAACTCATCCTTGACGATCAGGTGATATTTACTGAAAAAGCGGATATCGAATTAGCTCGGGAAGGCATCACCCAACGAATGGTAAAAGAAGCAATTATAAACGCTCCTGCAATAAGCAAAACAATTAGATCGAACTCGCCCAAAACGGGTGAAAGAGAATACCTTCATATAATTGTCGGACCAACCTATCGAGGCCTTATTCTCTACACCAAGGGTAAGGTTCAGATAGAGGACGATCAGGAAACATTTTACATTATTATTTCATCGAAACACTACCTTGGATAAATTCAAAGAATTCAATCGGATCGATGACCGCCTTCATAAATGCCCTGAATGCGGTGAGAAGGCGATGATCCGCGTCAAGAGCGACTGCCTCTTGCAGGACGGGACACTGGTTCCGAGTCTCGAGCGTTGGCAGTGCGCTGAATGCCGGGCCAACTTTTTTGACTCGTCGGCGATGGATCGTATCCAGTCTGTCCGTGCAATAAAGCATCAAAGACCAATAGCTGTGTAAACAGGTTGAGGGATATCTGTATCCGCTCCAACATAAACCACCAAGTACACAAAGATAACCAATGAAAACGAATCTTACGATGACCTCACCTTCCCTCATCATCCCAACGTCTCGAAGAGGACAAGCTTGCGCAGTCAATGTTGGGATCCATCTCCTTCTCGCTCTCGTCCTCATGGCTCTGGCCGCGACGCCGCTCTTTGCCCACACGGCCACCTATATCCTTTACATGGAGATGATTCACGAGCAAGCTGGTCCCATCGGCCCGATCCAGATATCCGGTGAAGGCGAAACTGTCGATGAAAACGAAGTCTGGGAGATCCCCGGCTACAACCTCGCCGAATATGGCTTGGGTGAAGGCTTCCAACTCTTCATGGACGGCATCGCCGGCTCGACCATCCAGATCGAAGAAGGCGGACTTGACCAGAACGTCGTCATACACCTCATCTTGAAGAATCTGATCGTAACGGGCGGGGGCGAGGCTCCACTGCAGTTTCTCGGCATAGCCAACCCCGACGATCTGGCACAGCGCAACCTCTGGATGTTCGCCGATCTGCAGGTCTGGTCGGAGGCGGGCGAGCAGATCAACGCCGAAGGCCATTACGACTTTGGTGGCGACGCTAAAATGGTGATGAACTTCCCTATGGACGACGAATTCGACGGCATGTTGGCGGATTTGGAACTGGGTTACGATGATCTGGCGATGGCTTACTGGCTACCGGATGAGGAAAATTGGGAAAATGACGGCATCGAAACAGTGGTAGTAGGAGAAGGCGATAACCAGTTCTTCCGCGTCAGTTTCGAGCATCTCTCTCAAATCGGCGGCGCCGGTGAAAATGTTCTCGACGCTGTCCTCAACGTGCCCGGCGAGTATGAGACTATTCAGGCTGCGATTGATGCGGCGAGCGATGGGGATACGGTTTTGGTCGCGCCGGGGGAATACAATGAGAGTATTGATTTTCTTGGGAAAGAAATTGCCGTCATTGGAAGGCCATCCGATCCAAGTTCAGTAATTCTTGATGGCCAAGGTCTTGATGCCTCGGGTGTCCACTTTCGCACTAACGAAAACAGGCAGACAGTTTTAGATGGATTCTCTATACGAAATTGCACTGGAACCGACTATTGGAATAATAATTTTGGTAGGCGCGCGGGTGGTGCTATTCAAATTATTGATGCTTCACCAACCCTAAGAAACTTAATCATTTCAGGAAATTCTGCTTCTTGGGGTGGGGGCATGTTTTGCGCTGAAGGTGCTAATCCTCTGATTTCAACTGCAAGATTCATCGGTAATCGCGGGGATGGATCAGGAGGAGCCATTAATGCTCGATCTTCAGGGATCGAGATTGAAGGATGTGTATTTTTTCGGAACGAATCAGGCGCTGGCAATCAATTTACTGGTGAACTCCATTTCTACCAAGTTGAAGGAAGTATTCTTAACTCTGTATTCCATAGAGGTGGAGTCTTTTTTCAAAGTCAATCAGAAATCAATTTGGTAAATTCAATTTTCGATCATGTTCAAGTCAACATTGAAGATGCCCAATTAATCGCGCGTTATTCGAATGGTATTGAAGGTGAGACCAACATCGACTCCGACCCGCTCTTCCTTGACCCCGACAACGGCGATTTCCACCTGAACAATTTGTCACCCTGTATCGACTCCGGCGACCCGGAATCGGAACTCGACCCGGACGGAACTCGCACCGACATGGGAGCCTTCTACCTACACCAAACTTTTCACAGGATACCGTTAAGGCAGGGTTGGAATATGCTCTCCGCCTTCAACCAGCCGCGCACCGCGACCATCCCTGATGTCTGGTCAGAGGTCGTCACGCGTGGCAACCTCTACATGGCGAAGAACCAGACCGGGCAGTTTTACCGTCCGGGAGTCTTCAACAATATGGCTCCGTGGGACGTGAGGCAGGGTTATATGGCGAAAGCGCTTCAACCCGATACTCTCGTGATTGTGAACGTGCCGACTGCTGTAGGCACTCCGATCCCCCTCCGTCAAGGCTGGAACCTGGTCGCCTATTTCCCGGAGGACAACCTCGATGTCCGAGACGCGTTAGCAGGGATCATTGACGACGTTTTATTGGTGAAGGACATCAATGGCCGCTTCTACCGCCCGGCGAACAACTTCTCCAATATGCCGCCAATGACTCGCGGGATGGGCTATCAGTTGGGGGTCAGCAGGGCAACCGAGCTGGTTTATCCGGTGGGAGGGGAAGTCGTAGCGCTGGCTTCCAGCCGGCACGTACCGCCGCCCTCCGGGCGGCAGGATCGGGATTTCCCCGAGATGCCCGTGGAACCTGCCGCCAGGATGGCGGCGTTACACTTCCGCCCCGTCACCTTGACTGGCGCGAACATGTCGATAATTGTAAATTGTAAATTGCAAATTGTAAAATCAGGAGAGATCGGCGTCTTCACGGAAGCAGGCTTGTGTGTTGGTAGCACCGGCGTCTCCGCCGGTCAGACCGCCGCTGAGGGCGGTGCTACTGTTGGCTTGGCAATCTGGGCGGACGACCCGACCACCGCTGAAATTGACGGGGCGGTAGAGGGTGAAGCGTTGACGTTCAAGTTATGGAACGGACAGGCAGAGACGCCCGTCCTCCTGTCAACCGGGACGGTTAACCTACGCGAGTCGGAGTCAAGCGAGACGCTTAACCTACGTTTTGAAACCGACGGTTTTGCTGAGGCGATGCTCGACGTAGGGTCTCAAGGCCTTGCGCCTCTACCCACAGCATTCGCGCTATACTCCGCGTTCCCGAACCCCTTTAATTCGACAACGTTGATCCGCTTTGACCTTCCAAAGTCGAGCCAAATCGGTCTGACCATTACCGACCTCGCCGGGCGCGAAATCGTCCGCCTCGTTGACGAAAATCGCGCCGCAGGAAGCCATTCCGTCCTCTGGAGCGCTGGCAATCAGCCCTCCGGTGTGTATCTTGTGAAACTGAAAACTACACTTGGCACCAGAACACAAAAAGTGTTGTTAATCAGGTAGGGAGGGCGGACACGAGGTTCGCCCGTACGGGCGATGCTTGTCATCGCTCTATAATGTAATTTCAACTTTTAACTTTCAACTTTTCCTATGCCTCGCGTAAAAATCAACGGCCTCGAGCACGACTTCCCCAACGGGATGAACCTCCTCGAAGCCTGCAAGCAAGTCGGCGTTTACGTCCCGCACTTCTGCTACCACCCCGACCTGAAGGTCGTCGGCTCGTGCCGTATGTGCAAGGTGGAAGTCGTTCAGGGCGGCAAGCCCCGCATCGACATCTCGTGCAACACCACCGTCGCCGAAGGGCTTGAGGTCAATACCAGCACCCCCGGCGTCCACAAACAACAGCAGATGACGTTGGAATACCTGCTGGCGAATCACCCGCTTGATTGCCCGGTCTGTGACGACGCCGGCGAGTGCGACTTGCAGAATTACTACCTGCAATACGGCAGACACAACTCACAGATGCACGAGATCCGCCACCGCAAGCACTTCAAAGCCAAGGATATCGGCAAGTCCGTCGTCCTCGACAACGAGCGTTGTGTCCTCTGTAGCCGTTGCGTCCGCTTCACACAAGATGTCACCAAGACTCATGAGCTTGGCATCTTCGGCATGGGGCATGGAGAAGAGTTGGCGCTCACACCTGGGAAACGGCTGGACAACGACTACGCAGGGAATGTAGTCGATCTTTGCCCGGTCGGAGCATTGACGGACAAGGACTTCCGGTTCAAGCGGAGGGTATGGTTTCTCCAGTCGAAGTCATCCATATGTCAAGGTTGTTCACGGGGTTGCAACGTAAGGATTGACTACGACCTGAACCCGTTCCACGGGCACAAAAAGACGTTCAAGATGAAGACCCACCGCACTGAAGCGACGGCCTTTCAGCGGATCCAGCGGTTGAAGCCTCGCTTTAATGACTCGGTGAACGGGCATTGGATGTGCGACGATGGACGCTACGGCTACAAACCGACCGACACGGCTGATCGGTTGCAAACGCCGATGATGGCAGGTGATAAGGGCTTGGAAGAGGCATCGTGGGACGATGCCCTTAAAGCGGTCGCCAACGGTATCAATACAGGGCTTAGCGGCAACAAGCTCGCCGTTGTCGCCTCGCCGAAGCTTACAAACGAGGAGCTGTTCGCGGTCAAGAGTCTCTTCCGCGACAAGCTGAAGGTGGCAAGCTTGGATCACCGACTGCCTGCTGATGCAAGCTGGTACGGCGACGATATGTTGCGGACGCCGGATGCGTTTCCGAACCGGCTTGGGGCAGAGTGGATCGGAGTAGTGCCGGAGGATGGGGGTGTGGGTGTGAATGGACTGGAGGAGAGTATCCAATCCGGGAAAATAGATACTCTCATAGTAATCCTCGCCGATCCCCGCTCATTTTTAAGCGAGAGCGCCCTGAAGAAACTTCAGCGCGTCTATTTGATAATCAGGAACTTACCGGAGGATATGAAGGCTATTGGCAATGTCTTTCTGCCCGCCGCTGCATGGGGCGAGTATCGCGGGACGTTCACCAACTTCCGTTGCCGGACTCAGCGACTGGACGCCGCTTTCGAGCCTCTCGGCGAGGCGAAGCCGGTCTGGGAGATTGTCTCTGAATTGTCCAACAATTTGAAGAAGCCGCTCAATTTTGAAACACATTCCGAGGTGCTTCATGCTATGGCGCAAAACGTCTCATTCTTTTCAAAGGTGACGTGGGAAACTCTTGGTGATGAAGGACTAACGTTGGGAATTGTGCAGTCCCGAAAGGTGGCAAGCTAATGAGCGATCTTACATTTACTTTAATGGTCGCAACGATCAAAATCTTTGGAATGATCAGCATCGTGATGGGCCTTGCTACACTTCTTACATGGGTGGAGCGGAAGCAATCCGCGATTATGCAAGACCGTCTGGGAGCCAATCGAGCTGACATTTTCGGTTTGCGAGTGATTGGGTTGTTTCACCCGATTGCCGACGCTGTCAAGATGTTGACAAAGGAAGACTACATACCACCTTTCGCCAACAAAGTGATCCATATGCTGGCGCCGGCGATGACGTTCGTGCCGGTAATGCTTGTCTTTGCTGCAATTCCGTTTGGGCCACCGATTGAGGTTGGCGGTCGAATCATCACTATGCAGATCGCCAATATTAACGTTGGCTTGCTCTATGTGCTTGGATTTGGCGGTATTGCAGTTTACGGAGCAGTGCTTGGAGGGTGGGGATCAAACAATAAATATGCATTGCTGGGCGGCATTCGAGCTTCGGCGCAGATGATATCGTACGAGGTTTGCCTTGGGCTTTCGTTGATCGGATGTGTCATGGTTTACGAGACGCTCGACCTTGGGAAGATGATTATCGCACAAGGTGGGACATGGTGGGGTTGGATACCACGGTGGGGGATTTTCCTGCAACCACTTGGGGCGCTACTGTTTATTCCTGCGGCAATTGCTGAAAATAAGCGCATACCGTTCGACGTTCCGGAGGCAGAGTCGGAGATTATCGGTTATTTTACCGAGTATTCCGGGCTGAAAGCGGGTCTATTCATGATGACTGAATTTATCGAAATGCTTCTCGTTTCGATACTTTTCAGCGTAATATTTTTAGGGGGCTGGCAGGTTCCTTGGCTAATGTGGGACGGCTTCCACTGGCCGTGGGGCGGGACTCTGGAGCTTGGAAAGTGGATAGTAGTGGGGTTACAGGTGGGAAGTCTCTTCTTCAAAACTTTTGTGATGATTTACCTCTTTACACTGATTCGCTGGACGCTTCCCCGCTTCCGCTACGACCAAGTCATGAAGCTCGGCTGGGTCTATCTGTTACCGTTGTCAATGATTAATCTGGTGTTGACGGGGGTTGTGATGGTGCTGGTAGGGAATTGATTTGACTTTTAACGCAGAGGCACAGGCTTTAGGCTGGAAAGCTGATGCCAATGAAGATATTGAATTTGCCAACGAATGCTTTGAACGCGGCAAAATCAAGTTTGGTCTTTTCTTGTGCCATCTTGCATTGGAAAAGATGCTAAAAGGGCTTGTTTGTAAAACTACCGGAGAACAACCACCAAAAATTCACAACCTGATTCTACTAGCTGAACTTGCTAACTTAGACATCAGCATGGAACAGAAAAGGAGCCTGGAAGAAATAAACGAGTTCAATATTGCTGGTCGGTATAACGTGCCGTAACCGAAGTTACCAGCGATAACAGAAGCAGCCGAGTACCACAAAGAATCTCAAGTCTTATTCAAATGGTTAGAACAGAAATACTAAAAAGCGTCCAGCAATATCTGCAAACCCTTGTCGCTGAAGGGCTCGATTTATCGTTCGGAGTCCTCTTCGGTTCTCAAGTAAAGGGCACAGATCATAAGTGGAGCGATATTGATCTCGTGGTTGTTGCGTCAAAATTCGATGGAGACTACGTCCATAGAGATGTCGCCCAACTTTGGGGAACTGCCGGGGTCATCGACTCGCGCATCGAGCCGATTCCTTGCGGCGAAAAACAATGGGAAGAAGATAACGGTACGCCGATTATTTGGATTGCAAGGAAGGAAGGGGTAATAGTCACTTTGGAAGAGGAAATCATTCAGTGATCTGATTTTTCCTAACCAGAACTGTTTAGCATACAAAAACTTACAAATACATGAACAAAAAAGTCACCACCCTCACTGAGGAAATGGGAGTCGCGGAAAAAATCTACTGGATTGAGGCTATCAAGGGCCTCTGGATCACCAACCGCCACTTCATGGCCAACATGGCCTACCACATCGGCGTCATGTTCGGGATCAAGTCGAAAGGCGAACACGCTTCGGCGACCTACCAATACCCCGAAGTCAAGCGCCCCATCGACATCCGCTGGCGCGGCAGACACCGCCTGACCGTCAAACAGAACGGCGCGATGCGTTGCACCGCCTGCATGCTGTGCGAGACCGTCTGCCCCTGCGACTGCATCCACATCACCCCCGGCGAGTCACCCGATCCGCACGTCGAGAAATTCCCCGAGCGGTTCGACATCGACATCCTAAGGTGCTGCTACTGCGGACTCTGCGCGGAAGCCTGCCCCGTCGATGCGATCCGCATGGACGTGAATGACTTCGACGTCACCGGCTTCACCCGCGACATCATCTTCACCAAGGAATTCCTGCTCGGCACCGACAAGAAACGCCCGTGGGAAGAGTTCCGCTTCGAGGAACAACCCGAAAAGAAGCAGATCACCGATGCGGCCGAGAAGCCCTAAAATCATATAAAGGAGAAATATGCTTTTAAAAATAATCGCATACGGGGATCCAATCCTTAGACGGCAAGCTCATCAAATCGAGGTGATTGATGAGAAAATTACAAAACTTGCTGCCGACATGATCCAAACCATGAAAGCAGTCACAGGCGCTGGTCTTGCTGCTCCTCAAATTGGACATTCAATAATGATGTTTGTCATTGATTGGAGTCACTATAATCATGAGTACAAAAATGTGGAAATTTATATTAATCCGCAATTTAAGCAAGTGAGTAATAGAACGGTTACTCAACTTGAAGGATGTCTGTCTCTTCCAACATTAAGCGCGGAAGTTAAGCGATATAATATCATTGATGTAAGTTACCTGAGTTTAGAAGGACTTGAGATAAATGAGAGACTTACAGGCATTTCAGCACGGGTTTTTCAGCACGAGTTTGATCATTTAAATGGTGTGCTCTACATTGACCGTTTGGATAAGGAGGCAAGGGAGTTATTGCGTCCCGGTTTGCAAGCGATACTATCAGGGGAGATAAGATCGTTTGACCCTGACGACAAATCTACTTGGAAATGGTATGGTGAGGGAACTTTTTCACAAGGTCCGATAAGGCGAAAAATCGGCACTCGAGGTCCTATCCGTGTTAAAACAAATTAACTCAATTTTATGAGAAAACTATGAACGCAAGTTTATCAGGAACTTCTAAATCACAGGATCATCTTCTCAATCTTATCAGAAATTCGATCGAAGATTCACCGCACTATTGTTTACTGCTTGGTGCCGGAGCTAGCGTTACAAGTGGTGTACGCAGTGCTTCGGAAATGATCAAAGAGTGGCGTAAGGAATACCATAAAATACATGGAGCTAAACAGGAGTATAAGCAATTCATTGAAAAACAGCCATGGTATAGACAGGACGAGGAGTATTCATTTCTTTTTGGTGAATTGTTTGACCAACCCAGCCAGAGAAGGGATTACATTGAACTATGCTTAAAAAAAGCATCGCCATCATGGGGGTATATTTATTTAGTTAACTTATTGCGTCATAAACTGTTTCGAACAGTGTTCACAACAAATTTTGATGATCTCATTAATGAGGCGTGTTATAGATACTCCAGTTCAGTTAGACCAACAGTCGTGGCGCATGATTCCATGATACGAAACGTAAGAATGCTATCTCAAAGACCGCAAGTCATCAAATTGCATGGAGATTTTCATTTTGACAGTATTAAGAATACTATGGAAGAGTTGCAATCACTAGAGACAAACATGCGTGATAAAGTGAAAGATTATGCTAACGAATTCGGATTGATTGTTGTTGGGTACTCTGGCCGTGATAAGTCTATCATGGATATCATAAGACTACTCTTAAAAAACGAGAGCTACTTCCGTCATGGAGTTTATTGGTGTCATTTAGCGAGTGAACCCGTTTCAAGGAATGTGTCTGAATTGTCAGTATTCCGGAATTTTCATACTGTTAAAATTAAAGGTTTTGATCAATTCTTTGCTGAACTTCATGAAGAACTAGGACTTTCGATTCAGTCCGAAATGTCTGATCCGTACGTTGCACTGTCAGATAGATTAAATGAACTTTCTAAAATGAATGATTCTCCGGATAAAACCGAGAATTTGATTATTAACCGTGATATCAAAAGGTTAGCGGATACTGTGAATTCTTTTTTTGAATCTTGGGATTCTCACAAGGAGCATACTTCCGAGGATGACTCAATTGTAATAAAGAGGCCCAAAAATGTAAATGTTATTCCATTCCAATTGCTTTCAGATGCGGCATGGAGAATGGGAGATAATATAACTGCCAAAATGATGATTATGCAACAGTTAACAACGAAACCTGACTTTAATGCTTTAAGTCATGCAATAAACATCTATATTGCCAATTCTGATGTTGAATTTGAAACTCAAATAATTGAATTTGTCACAACAAACACTTGGATTTTTAAAGACAATCTTGATGAAGTAGATGAACTTGCGATTACTCTAATGAACAATGCCAAATGGCATATGGCAACTATCATTTTAGAAAGTGGCTGTCTTTGTTTTTATGAAGGTTACAATGAAGCGAAGGTTGACTTGGAATCTTGGATCGATCATAACAATATTAATAAAATGTTGATTAAGAGATTGCAAGGATTAGAGTTGAGTTCTGTTGATGTTGAGATATTGAACTCCATTATTCAGAATCGACAACCTAAGGGCCGACTCTCCGATCATTTAGTGTCAGCCGGAGCTATGTTGCTTTTAGGTGATGTTAATGCGGCGTGCAGCTTGTTCTCTGGAAAAATTGAAGATTACATGTTATCATGGCCAATATTCAAACTAATACCTGATGATCTTTTTGATAAATTAAAACCTGTATTAAAGTAAATACTACTAATAGTACCAATGCCTCCATTAACCCGTGAACAGATGGACCTCGACGTCCTTGTCGTAGGAGCTGGCCCCGCAGGGCTGGTGTTTGTTATCAAACTCTATTAAGGAGTAGAAATGCACACGACTACCATAAAGTCGGATCAAGAAATGGTCACCATTCCATTGAAGAAGTATCTCTCTATGCAAGAGACCATAGAAGTTCTTCAGGATCGGCATTTGATGCGCGACATCCAAAGAGCAAGAAAGGAACTTCGCGAGGGGAAAACGATCAGCTGGGATGATCTAAAGAAGGAACTTGGTCTGGATGAGAATTGAATTCTCAGCACTTGGAGCGAAAAATCTACGGAAGTTTAGGCGCTATCCGAATCTCTTGCGGCGAATTGGAATAGGCTTGGATCGCTTATCCGAAGACGCACATTTGGGAAAGCCATTGGAAGGGCAGTTTTTAGGCGAATGGTCTTATCGAGTTGGAGACTATAGAATCATCTATGAGATCCACCAACAGCTACAGATAATCCTGATTGTTCGAATTGAACATCGCAAGCAATCATATAGGATCCGATAAACGAACAGCATCAAAATAACTTTCAAATGCCCCTAATAACCCGCGAACAGATGGATCTCGACGTACTCGTCGTCGGAGCCGGCCCGGCCGGGCTGGCTTTTGCCATTCATCTCACCGACCTGATCGAAGCCGCGCGCAAACGAGGTGACCTAACAGGAGCCGCCGCGTCGCCCGACTTCATGATGATGGTCATCGAAAAATCGGCTGAACTCGGCGACCATATCCTCTCCGGGGCGGTTCTTGACCCCAAGGGCCTCGACGAACTGCTGCCCGATTGGCGTGGCATGAACCCGCCTCTTGGCCCGGTCGTGAACGACGACTCTATGCACCTGCTGACCAAATCGAGCCGCTTCAAAGTCCCCTACGCCCCGCCTGCCATGCACAACAACGGCTTCCCACTCGTCGCGCTCAGCCAGCTTGTCAAATGGCTCGGAAAAATCGCCGAGGACAAAGGCATTCAGATCATGACCAGCACCGCTGGAGCCTCTGCCATCATCGACGACGGCAAATTCCAAGGAGTCATCACCGACGACAAAGGCATCGGCAAGAATGGCGAACATAAAGGGAGCTTCGAGCCGGGCTATGAGCTTCGCTCCAAGATCACCGTGCTTGGCGAAGGGCCTCGAGGGTCACTGACCAAGGCAGTTGTCCCGCAATTAAAGCTCGACGAAGGACGCAATCCGCAAAGCTATGTCACGGGCGTCAAAGAACTTTGGGAAATCTCGAAGGGGCGCATTAAGGCTGGAACCGTGATGCACTCGCTTGGATACCCGCACGGATTGGGGGCGTTTGGGGGGAGCTGGATATACGCATTTTCTGATGAATTGGTATCTATTGGACTTGTGACTGCTCTCAATGCCAAAGACCCGCGCAACGACCCGCACGGCTATTTCCAGTTGTTCAAGCAACATCCGGACGTCGCGACATTGCTGAAGGGTGGCAAAATGACCAAGTACGGTGCGAAGACGATTTCCGAGGGGGGATATTGGGCGATGCCCCAGCTTTATAGCGATGGGTTGATGCTGGTTGGCGAGTCGGGAGGATTCCTTAACGCAATGAGATTGAAGGGGATACATCTCGGAATTAAGTCAGGGATGATGGCGGCAGAAGCGGCTTTCGATGCGCTTGCGAAGGGGGACTACTCGGCTGCTTCGCTGAAAGGCTACGATGACAGGTTTCGGAAGAGCTGGGCTCACAAAGAGTTGTGGGGTGTAAGGAACTTCCACCAGCCATACGAAAAGGGTTTGATCTGGGGGATGTTGAACACGGGGGTGCAGGTGGTGACAGGAGGGAGGGGATTCAGCAATAGAATCAACTCAAAAGAAGACCATTTGCATATGGCGCATAAAGTTGATATCGATACCGAGGGTGAATTAACACCTGCGAAATTTGACGGCGAGTTGACGTTCGATAAGCTTAGCGACGTGTTTGCGTCGGGAACGAAACATGAAGAGAATCAACCGACTCATCTTCATGTTGCCGATACTGATATTTGTGCGACGCGTTGCGTTGTCGAGTATGGCAATCCTTGCACTCGCTTCTGTCCGGCGCAAGTCTATGAGATGGTGCCGAATGAAGTGAATGCTGCAAACGGTGAGGCAACTGCACCGCGACTGCGCTTGCAGATCAATGCTTCGAACTGCGTGCATTGCAAGACTTGCGACATCGCCGACCCGTACGGGATTATTACGTGGGTTCCGCCGGAGGGTGGCGGGGGGCCAAGGTATGCGGGGCTATAGGATTATGGTTTGATCGTACCAATCTACATATTTTCAATTGCGTTCATTCTTGCCTATCTCGAAGTTCAGATCGAGGGGCCCAACGGATGGGCGGCGGCGCTCCCGACGTGGCGGGTGAGGAACGGCGTGACGCAAAAAGTGCTCGGCGTGCGGTTTTTGACCGGTTATCACGTGGCGCTTAACATATTGTTGCTTCTGTTTTTCCATCTTCCGATTGTGATGAACGGGTTCTCGTGGGTCGTCGAAGCTGAGGCGCTGATGTACTTCTGCTTCATTTCGTTCATTTGGGATTATCTCTGGTTCATCATCAACCCGTTTTACGGAGCCGCCAAGCGTCGGCAGGAGGCTGTCTGGTGGTTCGATACATGGTGGTTCAACTACCCGAAAGACTATTACTTTGGCGCGATAGCTGGACTTGGAATTCGGTTGATTCCGTCGGTGGTGGGGGTTGAGTCGTTCAGGGATAGTTTGTATTCCGGGGCGGCGGCGCTGGGGAATTTGATATTGCTTTCGGGGGTAGTGACGTTTGTTTACTCATTGATGGGGTCACCGCGAGCAGTAGGGGCGTTGGATGTGAAAAAGCTTGGTGAAGAGACGGAGTTACCTTAGGTTACAAAATTCAATTTTCCACGCTCAGTAGTTCCGCCAATCTGTTCACCTTTTCCCGCCACTCAGTCGCCTCAGTCTGGTTCGATTTCGCCAACACCCGATAACAACTGTTCTGAACATTCCAAAGATTCACATCAAGGACAGTCTCCTCAGCCAGTATGACTCCTTTAAGTAACAGCTCTAATTTCTCGCTATCGCCGGGCGTCACTTCCCAAGCCGCGGCCAGTCGGTCGGTCGTTTGGGTCAATTTATAATTGAGTCCGGGCAGATCGAGCTTAACACCCCACCTTACCACTTCCCCCAACATCTCCCTTATCCTCTCCACATCAAGGTCGTCGCAAGTGACGGCACGCTTCAGATCACCATTCAAAATAAAAGAGACCGCCGACGTATATGCTGATGGAATTGGTGCGTGGATATCTTCCAGGAATCGCATCAGCGGCGAGCGGGTCTCGTAAATTTCGCGAAAACGACGCTCTGCATCGTGAAGCGTGTGCTTAAGTAACTTCTTAAGAAGCCGACGTTGACCATCGCGGAAGAGGGACTTTAATGTGAAAATGTTTTTCCCGAAGTGCTTATCAAGAAGTCTGACGATTTCGGGTGTGTCGGCACGTTCGAAGGCTGCCGTTAGCTCGGAGCATGTGGCATCGTATTTCTCTTTGCCTTCCCACTCATTAACACCGCACAATAGGTTGTGGTCACCGAGATGGACCGCTCCAAAGTAAACCTGATGCGAATGAGAAGTGATGCGAGAGCTGACGTTGAGAAATCCGAACGAAAGTTTGACCAAGCCGGCTTCGAGGTTTCTGCCACTAAGTCGCTTTACCTCATACTGGTAAATTTCGCAATTGTCGGCCTGTTCTTCGAACATACCCGTCATGGCGTAATGAGCGGCAAGTTTGGTGTAATCGACACGTGCTGGTAAGACGAAATCGTCGTAAACAGCACGACCATTAGGTAACGACGGTTTGTTGCCGGTCGCTTTTTCCAGAAGTTCGAGAAACTTGTCTTCGAAGTTGATACCAAACAGGAATTGCGCCAACTGAACGGCTCGCCCGGCATAGGTGAGGTCCTGCGCTGTTTCGATACGGGCGATGTCATCGAAAAACCAGCCACAAGATGTGTACATCAGCAATAGATGCCGCTGAGTTTCCATCAACATCAAAGCGTTGGTGCGTTCGAATTCGTTCAGTTCAGACTCGCACTCATCTGAAAGAAAGGTGTCGAGCACTCCTGAAGAGCGGTCGAGAACGAGTTTGATATAATGATCCCGTGCGATCCAGGGATTTTTGAACAAGACTGAGGCTTTGGCTTCAAATTGGGGATTAATGGTGTCACGAAGCCAATCGAGGGCTTCGCGGAGGGGTTTCCGCCATTGTTGATTCCATTCGGGATGTTCACCAGTGGCACAGCTACAATCCGACCGCCAGCGCTCGACACCGTGAAAGCAACTCCAGGCGCTGTTCTCGACGATTTCGACTTCCATCTGAGGCGGGTGAAGTTCGAGGAATTGTCCGTAGTTTGTCAGGTTGACGGTGTGATCGGCTTCGATCCGATGCAGGGCGAAGGCGAGTGCCATATCGCCGAAATGGTGATGATGACCGTAGGTTTCGCCGTCAGTGGCAATATGCGAGAGTTGGGGCATAGAGTTGTTGCGGTCGAGTCCACCGAGCAGGTAGTCAGCGAATTTGGCACCGTCCTTCAACAAGCCTTCAAAAGCGACAGATTTGGCGAGTCCGCCATTGTAGAAGAAGAGGTTGATCGTTTTACCTGAAGGAAGGCGACATATGTAGCTTTGGCGGGTGTCGATCCATTCTCCTGCCACATCGCGCCATTCACCAGTGTGGTGGGTATCTTCGCCCTTGATCTCTCGGACACGGTTTGCCTGTCGAGGTGCGAGTATCGTAAATTTGATACCGTGATCGGCAAGGACTTCGAGTGTTTCGGTATCGACGCCAGTTTCAGCGAGCCACATGCCTTCCGGGTCGCGCGAAAAGCGACTGCGGAAGTCTTCAATCCCCCAGACAACCTGAGTCACTTTATCCCGACGATTGGCAAGGGGCATGATGATGTGGTTGTAAACCTGTGCGATAGCAGAGCCGTGTCCACCAAAACGACTGATGCTTTCGCGGTCAGCTTCGAGAATAGCTTCGTAAACGTCTCGGGCTTCATCCTTTAGCCAGTCGAGAAGCGTTGGGCCGAAATTGAAGCTCATCCGGGAGTAGTTGTTGACAATGCGGGTAATTTTCCCTTTGACTCCGAGGACTCTTGACGTGGCGTTGGGGCGGTAAGACTCGGCGGTGACACGCTGGTTCCAGTCGTGGAAGGGGTAAGCGGAATCCTGCACCTCGATGACCTCGAGCCAGGGGTTCTCGCGAGGGGGCTGGTAGAAGTGTCCGTGGATGGTGACGTAATGCATTTAGAAGGATAAAGGATAAAGGATGATCGTCAAATTAACCATAAAGACTCAAGGATGCAAATGACTTACGCTCAATCTACAAGGGGCGGTGGTTAGCTCACTTTGGCTTCGGATTGATGCTTTTCAACTTTACCGCCGGGGAAGGCGAAGACAATCAGTATCAAGGCTATGATCGATGCGACGAGAGGCAAGATATAGGTCGTGTTAAGTGCGCCAGCAAGATCGTGGCGGACGCTATGGAGAAGTTCGACAGAATAGCCGCCTCGTTTTGTCGGGTCGAGAAGGTCGTTGATGACGTCTTGTGCTTGGTGACCGCCGCCGAGGGTGGTTCCGCTGAGATAGGTGGCGAGGCGGGAATTGAGCATCGAGCCCATGATGGCTACGCCAATGACGCCACCGATTGTGCGGCTGAACATATTGAGGGAGGTTGCGATGCCGCGCTGGTTCCACTCGACGGCGTTTTGGATGGCGATGATGATGGGAGTCGAAGTTAAGCCAAGTGAAAGTCCGACAAAGAAGACGATTCCCATAATCGAAGCGAGTTGGGTCTGATCAGTCAATAATAGGAGCAATGACGAAGCAACGACTCCGATAGCCATTCCGATGGCGAGAACTCGTTTGTAGCCCATATTCAAAATCATTCTGCCGCTGAGAAAGCTACCGAGGGGCCAGCCAATGGCGACGGGAGCCATAGTGAGGCCGACCTGGGTGGGGGTGCCTCCCATTGCGCCCTGGACAAAGAGCGGCATGAAAGAGGAGGTGCCGAATTGAACGACACCGCCAAAGAGGGCGACGAGGTAGCCGACGCCGATGATTTTTCTTTTTAATAAATCCAAGGGGAGGAAGGGCGACTTAACCATCCGCTCTACCGGGATCAGTAGGGCGAAGCAAGCGACGGCAAGCCCGATGGGCCAATATTGACCGGCACTGATAGGGGAATGACGCTCAAGCGCCAACATTAGAGAAGCGACGCCGCAGGTCATTAGCAATGCACCCCATACATCGACATAACGATGCTTGGAGATGTTGTGCTCGTGATAGACCTTAGTAATCATTATCAATGCGGCGATTCCGACGGGAATGTTGATCAGGAAGATTCCGTGCCAGTTCCAAAATTTCAGGATGACTGCGCCAAGAGCAGGGCCGACGATGCTGGAGACGCCCCAGACTCCTCCGAATAATCCTTGATATTTTGCCCGCTCAGCGACAGGGAAGAGGTCGCCGATAATGGTCATGGTCATCGGCATGACGGCTCCGGCACCAAGTCCTTGCAAGCCGCGAGCGACAATAAGTTGAGTCATGGTTGTCGCCTGGGAACAGAGTAGCGATGCGATGAGGAATAGCACGATGCCGAAAGTGATGATCGGCTTGCGCCCCCAGTTGTCGGCGAGCTGGCCGTAAAGGGGCGTCGAGGTGGTGGCGGCGAGCAGGTAGATAGAGACGAGCCAGCTATAAAGAGCGACGCCGGAAAGCTCAGAGACGATAGTCGGCATAGCTGTGGCGACAACGGTGACGTCGAGAGCGGCGAGTGCGACTGCCAACATCAAGCCGGTCAAGATCAGCCGTTTTTGGCCTTGGGTGTAAGTTTGATCAGAAGAAATGGCGAAGGATACCTATTACTGATACAGGTTCCGTAAGGGGTTAACACCTGACGGAACGGATGATTACAGGTACCGTCAGGTCTTGAAGACCTGACGGTACGATTGAATTTTGTGATAGGTATAAGATACGATGGTGAAAGGGGGAAAGAGGAAAGCTGAAAAAGGAAAAGGGTGAGGGAGCGAGTTTTGGATGGGATGGGAAAGAAACTACAAGGAAGTCGAGCTCTGCGGCCCGACCTACGCGTTATTCTTCCACCTGCCGGACGCCAGTGCGCTCGATGCCTTCCAGGTAGTATTCGGGGTCGTTGAGGAAGCTGGAAAAGACGACGATGAAGGCGAGGATGACGCGAGCAAGCTTGTTCTTGTCGTGAAAGAGCAACGCGAGGCGAGCCTTGCGTTCGTCATCGCTGACGATGCCGAAGTACTCCGTCACGATGCCGTCCAAGATGTTGCCGCCAGCCTTTGCCGTTACCTGTTGAGCGCCGCCGAGATGGGTGTACTCCAATGTCTCTGCGACAATCTGCCACTGATCCTTCAAGTCAGTGATGTAGGACGCGAACACCTCAAGCAAGATCCATTGCGCCTCACGGATGCCAGCAATGGCGACGGCGTCGAAGAGCATCTTGGCGGTGCTGTCGAGGCGGTCGTGACGTTCCTTGCGGCTTAAGGTGAGGAAGATGATGTTTTTGAAAAGCTGTGATAGCAGGAGGACGGAGTCTTTTTCGCCCGGTAGAAAGTGGAAGTCATCGACGACCACGCCTTTGAAGCCCGGAACAAAGAGGATGTCGAAGAGGTTGCGATAAAAGTTGAGCTGGTTAACGCCGGAATTTTGTAGGTGAGTGTCGAAAGTATTGTCGAGGCGGTCGGCAATCTTAACATGAAGAAGGTCGGGCATCTCGACAGAATGGTCGAGGATATGGCCGATGTATTCATTATAGGAGGTGCCTGGTTGCCTACAGAGAAGGCTTATGCGTTCGCCGAGAAACCATTGGTGATCCACGTCGATTTTTGTGAGCAGTGCGTTGAAGCGTTGACTGAATTTCGTCCATTCGGACTCGGTCAATTTATCCTGGGTCAGGTCTTCTTCCTTGTCGTGGAATAAAGCGCCAAGGATATCGAGAGAGGTCGGATTTTCCATCGAGCGAGCAAGGATTGCGGTGGTACGCAATGGATGGATCAATTGCAGGGGGCCAAGCTTGCGAAGGCGACGACCGTAGGCGATGTGGAGGCATTCGAGAGCCTCTGTGATCGGGGTTGTCTCGGGGATCTTCGCGGGGCCAAGGATCAGATGAGTCAACGCGGGGAAGTTGGGCTTGGCAGGCGTTAACTGATAAGAAATCTCGGCCGAGAGAATCAGGAACTCCTCAGGAGTGATCAAGCCGCGCGGTATTTTAGGGTAAAGGGGCATAAGAGAAATTCGAGTAGTTTATATTCAATGAATAGCCCGCCCAGCAAAGCTGTGCGGGCACATGCTTAAAATGATCAGACGACTTTGTATTCGCCCCAGACGTTGCGAAGGGCTCCGGCGATTTCGCCCAAGCTTGCGTAGGCTTCAACAGACTCGACTATTCGATCCATCAGAGGGGCTTTGGGGTCTCTGGCGGCGGCTTCGAGATTACTCAGAGAACGGGCAACGGCTGAATTGTCGCGGCGAGCTTTTAAGCTGCGGAGGCGTTCGATCTGCTCAGGCTCGGTTTGGGTCGGAATTTTTTGGAGCGAAGGAAGTATTTCGTTGTCGATAGTGAATTTGTTGACGCCGACAACGATGCGCTTCCGTTCTTCGATCTCTTTTTGGTGCCGATAAGCTGAACGGCCTATTTCGTCCTGAAAGTAATGCGCTTCGACTGCCTTGACAGATCCGCCAAGTGAATCGATTTTAGCGATTTCCTCTTCGGCTTCGGCTTCAAGCTTATCGGTCAATCTTTCGATATAAGGGCTGCCGCCGAGGGGATCGGGTTCGGTAGCGACGCCGGACTCGTAACCGATAACCTGCTGAGTGCGGAGAGCGAGGCGGGCAGAGTGTTCAGTTGGCAAGCCAAGAGCTTCGTCGAAACTGTTAGTGTGGAGGCTTTGTGTGCCGCCAAGGACAGCGGCGAGTGCTTCGATGGTGGTTCTGACGAGATTGACTTCGGGCTGTTGGGCTGTCAGGCTGGCTCCGGCGGTCTGAGTGTGGAAGCGGAGCATCCAACTTTTGGGGTCTTTGGCATGGAAGCGGTCGCGCATAATTTTGCACCAGAGTCGCCTTGCGGCGCGGAACTTGGCGATCTCTTCGAAGAGATCGATTTGGGCATTGAAGAAGAACGAGAGACGGGGGGCAAACTCGTCGATGTCGAGGCCAGCTTCGAGAGCGGCTTCGACATAAGCGATACCGTTTGCGAGGGTGAAGGCAACCTCCTGCACGGCGGTGGAGCCTGCTTCACGGATGTGGTAGCCAGAAATAGAGATGGTATTCCATTGCGGGATGTTGGCATGGCAATACCTCATGACATCCGTAACGAGACGGATACTTGGAGCGGCGGGGTAAATGTAGGTGCCGCGAGCGATGTATTCCTTAAGGATGTCGTTCTGAATTGTTCCGCGCAAGTCAGAGGATTTGGCACCTTGTTTTTTGCCGACGGCGATGTAGAGAGCGAGCAGAATCCCGGCTGTGGCGTTGATCGTCATCGAGGTTGAGACATCTTTTAAGGGGATGTTTTCGAAAAGCCGCTCCATATCCTCAAGGCTACTGATTGAGACGCCGACCTGACCGACCTCTCCATAAGAGAGAGGGTGATCGGGGTCATAGCCGATCTGAGTGGGCAGGTCAAAGGCGACGGATAGCCCGGTCTGGCCGTCAGCCAGGAGTTTGCGGAACCTGGCGTTGGTTTCCGAGGCGGAGGCATATCCGGAATATTGTCGCATGGTCCAGAGACGGGAGCGATACATATCGGGATAGATGCCGCGAGTGTAGGGCGGAAGACCGGGTTTTTCGAACGGTTCGTTCAAATCAGATCCGAGATAAAAAGAAGTCTAATCAGAGGAGCTGAAGCAAGCTTCAGCACTCCTCACTGTAAAAGGTGGTTGAAACAAGCGTCAGCATCAAGAATATAGCAGATTTTAGTGCTGTTAGCCACTTTTCTTAATTGGTGGGTGATGCGGTTAGAAGATCGACAGGAACGATCCATTGCCAATTTCGTGCAATTCATGCTATATCCGGAACAGTCCGTGCATCAAAAGGATCACTGGAGTAAGGATGAGGAATATGTCCGGAGTCGAAATCAATACTGAATAACGGGCATTTTTAGAATAGGTTAAATTTCGCTTAATAAGTGGCACGTCTTATGCGTATCAATTAGTGAAGGAAAACCATTTTGTATTAAGATCGAATTTTGTTACATTCACTGTCTTATTCAAACTTTAGAGGTCTCAGTAGATTGATTTACCGGAATATTTCGCAAAACGATAGCGTCTTAAAGGAGTCAGCATTGAACAGAATACTAACAGCCGCCTTCGTCATTTTGGCCGGATCGGTGGCAGCCATTGCAAGCAACAAGACAGATGCGGTCATACAATTGACCAGCAATAGTGGAAGCGGGCTGACGTTGCGCGCAGAGATGCCGTCTATGGCAGAGATTGTCGCTTCGCCGAATCTCGCCGGAGCTTCTGTCATCGAAAAAGATGATGCTACGAGTGTACCGGTAATAACCCGTTGGATCGTGGTGCCGGAAGGTTCGCTGCCATTTGGAACACTCAAGAGTTCTAACTCAAGGTTGTTAAGCTCTGAGGGAAAACCTCTTGGCGCTATTTCCGCTAATCAGTCTGCAAGCCTGACGCGCTGGCCTGCCAAACCGTTCAACATCGGCCCGGTTGAGGTTTATCGTGGGATCCCTGTCGCGCCTATAAGTTTTTATCCCTTGCAGATGAATGAGGATGGATCGGGCATTGAGAATAGCGAGATGGAACTTTCGGTTGAGTTTCGGGCTGATGCTACCGCCCCCAAGCTGACTCCTGTCCATGACGTTCAGGGAAGCCGGGCGGCGCGAATGATCGACGCGCTGGTTATCAATCCGCCAACTCGTGACCCCGGCGAGCGTCAGTCCGAGTACCTCGAACATATCTTGATTGTTCATGCGAGTTCGATTGATCGTCAGCTATCACTGCCTTATGTAGATAGTCTTGCGACGTGGAAGCGACAGATGGGGTATAAGGTCTCGATTTGGGAGATCGATCTTGGACAATTGGATTTCAACAATATCAGGGATACAATTCGAGCAAATTACTATGTTGATTCACCGGAACCAATCAGTCACCTTATCATTGTCGGTGGAGATTCTTCGACCTTAACTCCTTATTTTCCACCACATCCGGTTCAGGGCGACCATTTCTACTCGTTGATGGACGAAGGCGATCAAATTCTTTCCGACATAACGGTTGGTCGTATGTACGCATTATCAAGTACCGATTTTCGCGGCATCGTCAAACGTACGGTTCTTTACGAACGCGAGCCGTTTCTTGCAGGCGGAGAGGATTGGTTCCACAGCGCGCTCTATACCGCTGAAAATATTGCTGCACCTGGAGGACAATTCGTGCCATCGATGATCCAGCTTGGAAGGTGGATTTGGTATCGGTGGGGGCAGATGGGATACAATCCTATCGATACATTGTATTATAGCGGTGTTGCTGGCGGTGAGATAAATGATGAAGTTCGGGCAATTCTACAGAATGGAGTGTCGATTGCGATAAGTCGCGGCTGGTTGGATGGATGTTTGATCGGTGACGACAATCCGGCACCCACGAGTCGTCGCAATCCGTTTGTTTCGGCAATAACCTGCCTCTCTTCTGGCGTACAGACCGATTTTTTCAGAATAACGAGGATTAATACTTGTACCGGCCCGATAGCAACACTGGCTATCTGGGGTTTAACACACTCGAAAACTAACAACTGCCTAATGGGAGGTCAGGTTAGGGCAATGTATCAGTACGGGTACACTCAACCTGGCATAATCCAAAACTTCTCCAAGTTTCAACTCGATTCGGATTATTCGATAGACAACGTGAACATGGAGGAGTTGATGGCTCTACTTTATGTTAACCGTCTGATGGGAGACCCTACGGTCGATGTATTTACGGATACACCAATCGCGATTCGTGCCGAACATCCTGCAGCGCTAGTGCCTGGAGCGACGGCATTCAATATTAGAGTAAACAATGCCGATGGTCTAATTCCGGATGCGATTGTAGCATTGCGTGACGGTGACAATACCTATGTGGCAAGCCCGGGTGAGGATGGAGTAGCCCGGTTTGTCTTCCAGGACGGTTTGACTGATGATACGTTACGAGTTACGATCACGGCTCATAACTCTATTCCCTACATTAGAGCGATACCTATTGAAATACAGGCAACGGATTTAGTTTTGGGTGTTTACGAGATCGAAGCACCGCATCAGAATTATCAAGCTGGTGATGCGTTAAACATCGTGGCTCAAATCGAAAATCCGAGTCAGAACGCTGTCAACAATATCTCGGTTGCTCTATCCAGTGAATCGCCATGGGTCAATTTTGATCCGGCGGAACTCAATATCGGGAACATCGCGGCAGGTGGATCCGGTGCGGCGGAATTCGGCGTCAATTTGAATCGATCAACTCCTGACAGTTCGATTGTACAGATAAATCTCAGGTTAACGTCTGGAAATCGTTCGTGGGAAGAGTCGATTGAGTTAATAGTAGTGTCTGCCCATGTCAGAGCGACCGGAATTGCGTTTGGGGGCGGCGACCGGTTCGATCGCGGTAGAGAGTGTCAGGTATTACCTCCATTAAGGAATGACGGGACGATTGGGTCCGTTGCGCTCGACGCAGTTTTAGTGAGCCACAATCCAGAGCATATTGTTGTCACCGGAGCGAATGCGCAGTACTCAGCCGCTAATCCCGGGGCAAGATTAAATATAACCGGTTCATTTACGGTTGATCTCGATTCCACGGCAGTTCCGGGAAATGAAGCGATTTTTGATCTGATTTTGCGAGGTCGAGGCAACGATATTTTCCGGGATACACTGGAACTTGCTATTCTTATCGGGAGACGATCAGGTACCGATCCTCTGGGACCGGACGGATATGGGTATATCTGCTTTGATTCGAACGATATCTCGTGGAATAAACGACCAATCTTTGACTGGCGGGAAATCAATCCTAATGTAGATAATGCCGAATTCGAGGGGAGTAACCTCGGGATGGATGATACAGAAGAGGATGAAGATAATTCGGTTGTCGTGGATCTGCCTTTTCCGTTCACCTATTACGGGCAGGAGTTCAACGAAATTACGGTCTGCACGAATGGCTGGATAGCATTTGGCGCTGACAAGGGAATGTTCGTAGATTTCCGCAATACTCAGATCCCAGGCGTGTTGGGACCCGACGCACAGCTTGCGGTTATGTGGGATGATTTCATCGTCAACGCAGATTACGATAAACGTGGAGTCTATAGCCACTATGTTGCCGATGAATCTATTTTCATTGTCGAATGGTCGAAGATGCAGGTTCTCACTGATCCAACTTCAACGGCGCAAGAGTTTCAGTTGATATTGAAAAATCCTGCGCAATGGCCGACTGGATCTGGCGACGGTGAGATTATCTATCAGTACAAGACATTCAACGCCGCAATTGGTAAATATAGCGACAATTTCTACTCGACGATTGGGATGAAGAACCTCGACGGGACAGATGGGCTCCAGTACACATATTGGAATCAGTACATAGAGGAGACTGGCAGCCGTCAAATTGTCGATGGTACGGCATTGCTGTTCACAACCGACATCGAATTGAAAATCGGTTCTGTATCGGGGAGCGCAACTTTGTTCGAGGATGGAAATGCAGGCATGTCGGGCGTCAGAGTCGCGATTGCGGGTGTCTCATCGACAATGACCGATGGCCAAGGAATGTTCGCGATTGAAAACGTACCGATTGGTCAATATACCTGCACATTTACCAAAGCTGGATATAATCAGGGCAGGGTTGCTGTCACGGTGCGAGAGGGAGAGAATACAGAAGCCAATGCAAGGATGACTCATCCGACACCTCACTTAGATCAGCAGAGCGTCAATGCCAGGCTAAATCCGGGAGATGAAAGCGGGTTATGGGATTTAACCGTTGCCAATCAGGGAAACGGGGATTTAGACTTCACGTTGGCTTTGCGGTATGAAAATGGGGCTCAATCTACCATTCCCCAAGTGATGGGAACTGGAATACGTGGGTTAGTCCAAGGTAGAACTAATTTCCCCGGATTAGAAATCGTCGACGATCTGATTTATCTTACGAATAGTGGTGAGGATCAAGATAATAGTCCTAACGACAATTTTGTCATCATCATGAATAAGCAGGGAAGAGAACTTGCAAGGTTCCATCAGCCATCAATTTCAGGTTACGGATTTAGGGATCTCGCTTTCGATGGGACGTATCTGTGGGGTGGCGAAGATTCGCTGGTAGTGCAATTCGACTTGCAGGGAAATGTTCAAAGGCGAATCCGCGTACCAGTCTGGCATCCATCAGTAGGCGACGATTCGTTAAATCAGGTTGGAGCATTGGCGTGGAATCCAGAAGATTCAACGCTTTTAATGGCCTACGGCTACTCCCCGATCTATGAGATGAATTTGGCGGGGGAAATCGTCGGAATTCATCGTTTCACGCTTCCGAGACATATCCCGAACATATTTGGATTGGCTTGGAACCCGGGCGATCCTGACGGAATGCCACTTTACGCGATGATCAGAACGGCTCCTGATGGAAAGGACATGTTACTTGCCAAGACCAATTACGTTGAATCAAAGCAAGTGAAGCAACTTGCAACTTACGTTGGGCAAAGGGGAGCAGGATTGGCGATTGGCTTTGATTGGGAAGAGCGAAAGACCGTTGCTGCCGTCATCTCCACTGATACACAGCGTATGGACACCTTAAAAGTCTTCGAGCTTGGGCCTGACACGAGAGGGATTGACTATGACCGAGGGTTACTGACGGTGCCTTCGGGGCGATCATTATCAGTGCCGATCAGGTTTTCGTCGGCGGGGATGGACTCGGGAGTCTATCGATCATCGTTTGTGATGCTTCATAATGCTCTTGCCGATTCGATTGTGATCCCGATTGTGTTTGAGATACGACCGGGCGCAGGAGTGAACGACGACCATCTATTGCCGACACAATTGATCCTGGAAGATGCTTATCCGAACCCGTTCAACGGTTTGACCAAGTTAAACTTTGTTCTTCCTCAAGCCGGATCTGTCACATTAGCGATCTATGATATCGACGGAAGAGAAGTGACCAAACTCGTCGATGGCAAACTGGAAGCGGGCAGACATGCGAAAGTATGGAATGCAGAAGGACTTAGCTCTGGAATTTACTTCGCAAGGCTCGAAGCGGCCGGGTCGAGCAGGGTTGTGAGGACGGTACTGCTGAAGTAGCGTGTTTCATTAGCGCTGAAAAAGTACCTCTATTTAAAGGAGTCTGCTGATGGGCAGGCTCCTTTTTTTATTTATGGATGAAAGGTTGTTCGTACGGATAGTCAATTTGATTCAAGAGCCAAAGTCTATGTTTTTTATTGTTATAAGCGATGCGTCTTATGGAACCTCCCGAAAATCATGCAAATTATGCGCTATGGATTCAATTTTCCCGTGTGATCTTTATCAATTAATGTGTCGAAATACCGTATTACATTGACGCGTTGATCGAAAGATTAGTTCGATCAAGCATGGCATAATATCCGGCTCCATTTATCCGCACTAAATGTGACGAACCACCCCCTGCACGTATTGCATTTAAGCGCAAATATTGCTATATTGGTGAGCCTGAAATTTAACAAGGGATTTCTCTTTATTTTTCATGAGAATCCCGCCTTTCCGTAGCGGCTTCCTGCCTTTGTAATCCTAATTCAATGCGCCGCAGCACCAACCGGTGACGGAACTTTTTACCTCCTTATTTCTACCACTCCAAAACTTGAGGTGATGGTTATGAAACGCACCGCGACCGTTTCAAGCCTTTTTGTGCTCGGAAGTTTTCTTTTTACAATTTCCGCCTTAGCGCAACAATTCCAATTTGTCGAAACTAATGGAACTCAGCACACTTTGCTGGTCGTATCGGCTGAAATCGACGGCAATGCTGTCGAGAGCAACGATGAGATCGGTGTATTTACTTCAGGCGGCGTCTGCGCAGGAGCAGTAGTTGTCAGCGACGGCGGTCCTTTTGGCTTAGCGGCCTGGGGTACTGACGGTGAAAACCCTGGATTCGAAGATGGCGAGGAGATGGAGTTCCGAATTTGGGACAACTCAGCCGCTGCTTCGTTTACAGCGTCATCGACGCCTGCGAATATTCAATATCAAGGGAATGGTAACTCGCAGCTGTCACTCGTTGTGCAAGGCGAAGCAGCCCCAGAGATCGAAGTCTCGGAGCCCGACGGACACAACTTTGGTGAAGTTGCTGTCGGAAGTTCTTCTCAATGGACGTTCCAGATTTCGAACACTGGCAGCGAAGTCCTTTCGGTTAGCTCGATCAGTTCGAACGACAATTCGTTCGCGGTTGATCCGAGTAACGGTGGACAGGTTTCGCCTCAGCAGTCGATTGAAGTTGATGTAATTTTTAGCCCAAATGGTTCTGGAAATTTTAGCGGAATTGTCACAATCAATTCCAACGACGAAAACGAAGGATCGATTCAGATTTCAGTCTCAGGTGTCGGCGTCGCGGCCGGTGCTCCTGAGATTTCTCTCTCTTCTGAGTCGTTCAGTTTTGGAGATGTAAATGTTGGTTCGTCAGTTACCGAGACTTTGACTATCATGAATGTCGGTTCTGCAGATTTGACGGTTAGTGGCGTTTCAGATAACGCACAGGATGAGAATACCTTCACTACTGACTTCGATAACCAAAACGGTGCGGTGATTTCGCCGAACGGTTCAATTGATGTGACGGTTACGTTTACGCCGGGTGAAGCTCAATTTTATGAGGCGTCTCTCGAAATTACTTCTGACAATCCCGGGGGGTCGGTTGGGGTTTCTCTTTTTGGCACCGGTGTAATACCTGATCATTTCAGTTTCACAGAGACTGGAAACAGCCATACAATTTTTATTCAGTCGGCTCAATTAGACGAAAGTTCTCTCGATGAGGGAGTTCAGGTTGGGGTATTAACTCCCAATGGTGTTTGCGCCGGTTCTGTTACTTTAAGTGCCGGACAGCCTCCAGTAGGTTTTTCTGCTTTCGGTGATGACCCCAATACCGGCGAAGTAGAGGGTTTTAATGGTGGCCAGGCATTTGATATCCGCATCTGGGATCCAATAGCCGAGGTAGAATATGTTACTTACATTGATTACCTCGATGGGCCGACAACCTGGACCAACAATGGATTTACGACAGTCGGTCTTGTGGCCCAGAGCAATCCTGCAGGCGAGATATCGATTAACGAGGATGACTTATCGCATGATTTCTCAGAGGTAGCGGTAGGATCTTTTTCCGATTGGCAATTTGATATCGTCAACCAAGGTCAAGGGACACTCGTAATCAATGCGCTCGATTTCGCAGGATTCGGCGCGGACGCATTCATGGCGGTTGATTTTGCAAACGGGAGCGAAGTAGCATCGAATGGTGGAGTTCTGAGTGTTACCATCAGGTTTTCACCTACCGAAGCCTCGGAATATGACGCAGAAGTTACTGTTTCTTCTAACGATGGTGACGAAGGCTCCGTTTCGATAACGGTGTCCGGTTCCGGGACTGAACTGATTGAACCGGAAATTATGGTCACTCCGGTCGAATTCAATTTTGGTAGCGTCGATACTCGCGACCAAATTGAGGAAGTTGTAACAATTTCAAATTCCGGTACAGGGACATTAGAGATTAGTGAAATATCATTAGTCGATGTTTCCGGGGGATCCGGGGGCTTCAGTTTTGCATGGAACGAAGATGGCCAAATCGAGCCCGGTGATTCGCGCGATGTAACAGTTACGTTTGCCCCTGGTGAAGCAGGCGATTATTCGGCAACTCTTCAAATTTTGTCAAATGATGAAAAAGCGGCAAATATTGGTGTCCTACTAACTGGTTCAGGATTCGTCGGAGATTACTTCCGATTCTTAGAAACGGGAGCAAGTCATAGTCTCATAATCAATGAGGCGATGCTGGATGGCCAATCGCTTGTTGAAGGGGATATGATCGGCGTCTTCACCCCTGATGGTGTTTGTGCAGGCGCAACAACACTTGCCGGCGAGGAATTGTTCCCCGCCGGGTTCGCCGGTTTTGGCGCAGATGGAGAAACTCCAGGATTTACTGACGGTCAAGTATTTAATTTCCATGTTTGGGATGCATCTGCGAGTGAAGAATATGCCGCCACAAACATTCATGTATCTGGTCCGGAAGGATACCAGAGTGGCGGGTTTTCGACTTTCCGGTTGCTGATTCAATCTGTTGCGGCTCCTGAAATCGAAATTTCAGAAGACGATTTACAGCATGACTTTTCACAGGTTGCAGTTGGTTTCACGGCTGATTGGGAACTTACCATCCATAACATTGGTGGTGCTGACCTTGTCATTAGTGACGTGGTGAGTGAGAGTGAGTATTTTACTACTGACTTCAACGAGCCATTTTCAGTGGAGCCGAATGGATCTGCGGTTGTGACGGTATTTTTCTCTCCAGATCATGCTGATGAATTTGGCACCTCTTTAATCATATTTTCGAACGACTTTAACGAGGGTGAAGTCAATATCTCGCTCTTTGGAATCGGTACCGAAGTCATTGAGCCGGAGATCTCCGTCGAACCGACAAGCATCAACTACGATGGAGTCGATATTCGCGAGACCGCATCTGAGATTTTAACTATCTCGAATGCTGGTACGGGAACGCTTACCATCAGCGATATCGGATTCATTGAGGAGCAAGATGCGTTTTCATTCTCCTGGAACGAACAAACCGAGATCCCTGTAGGTGAGTCGATTGAAGTCACAGTTACTTTCGCGCCTTCCGAGGAGGTAAGTTATGAGGCTACGCTCAGAATTTCGTCTGATGACGATGACGAGCCGATGATTGACGTGACTCTTGGTGGCTTTGGCTTCAGAGGACCTCACTTCACTTTCACCGCGACAGGTACTTCACATTCTATTCTTGTCAACGAAGCAGAAATCGATGGAGAGTCGATGTCGGTGGGTGATGAGATTGGAGTCTTCACATCCGGTGGAATTTGCGCTGGAGCTATTGCTTTAGAAAATCAGGAATTTGCTTCTCCAGCTCAAAGACTTGCCGGGGCCCAAGATAACTTTTTCCCGATTGGTCTTGCAGCTTTTGGCGATGACCAAGGAACCGGTGAAGTCGAAGGCTTCACGAACGGTGAGGCTTTCTCCATTCGTCTTTACGACCAGGACCTTGACGCTGAGTACGATGCGGTAATTATCTACGTCGAAGGGCAGGAAGTCTGGCAGAACTCTGGTGGCTTCACGGTCATGCGTCTCTCGGCTCAGTCAGAGGCGGCGCCGGAGATTGAAGTTTCTACGGAAACCATCGACTTCGGCGAAGTCACGGTTGGCGGCTTTGAAGAAATTATGTTCGACATATCGAATATTGGTGGAGCGCCGTTAACGGTATTCAGCATCACTTCGGATAATGAGGCTTTCTTTACGAATTTTGGCCAAGAGTCGGTTGTCGAACCGGGCGATGTGCTTTCCGTCACGGTAGTCTTCGACCCGGATCAGAATGGCGCGATCAATGGCACACTTACTGTTTCGTCGAACGACGAAAACGAGGCCGAATCGTATGTGACGGTGACCGGAACCGGCTTGCACGACACTATGCTTGAGGTTCCGTCAGAGTACGAAACTATTCAGGCCGCCATTGATGCCGCGATGGATGGGGACGAGGTGCGGGTTGCAGATGGGACATACCGCGGGGATGGGAATCGTGATATTTCCTTCCGTGGGAAAATCATCTCCGTAAGGTCTGAGAACGGGCCGCTCTCAACAATAATCGATTCCGAAGGAAACGAGCATCGTGGGTTCCGATTTTCGCAGCAGGAAACACGCGAATCGGTGTTGGAAGGGTTCACTATCACTGGTGGTGACATTCAACAACACGCCGGAGTAGGTGGATACGGCGGCGGAATCACGATGGGGCATACGGGCGGCGAAGATGCCAGCCCCACGATTAGGAATTGCAGAATCATAGGCAACAGTGCTTCAATACTTGGCGGCGGAGTGAATATTGGTGAGAATTCATTCCCTCTATTCGAGAACTGCCTTATCGCCAATAATGTTTGCTCTGAAGTTGGTGGTGGTATTGCAATAACAGGTGAAGCGGATGTTGAAATCATCAACTGCACCATCTCAGGCAACACACCCGAGGGCATTTCCACCCGAAACGGCTCTGGAGACGCAGCAGGTCAAGTGATTATCGTCCGCAATAGCATTGTTTTTGGTAATCGTGATGCGGACTTAGTCGATCGGCAAGGTGGCGCCGGGCAATTCCGGATTGAATTCAACGATCTGACAGGAGATTGGCAAGGCGACGGCAACATCTCCTCCGACCCACTCTTCGTGGATGCCGAGAATGGTGACTTCCACCTGACCACCAACTCCCCCTGTATCGACACCGGTGACCCGGAGTCAGAGAACGACCCCGACGGCACTCGCGCCGATATGGGAGCCTACTACTACGACCAGAGTCAGCCCGTCCCCAACATCGCCTACTCACTCGACCAGATAGATTTCGGCGCCGTCACTATTGGGCAGAATTCCGTCGTGGATATTACCTTCACAAACGAAGGGAATGCAGACCTGTTAATTCAGAGTACCTCGATTGAAGGAGGAGCTTTCGGATTTGGGGAATTCGTCCGTGATGACCGGAATGACGGATATCTTTCACCCGGTGGCGTATTGACATTTGGTGTATTGTTTGAACCGCGTTCAGCAGAACAATTGCAGGGAATGTTACTGGTCATTTCCAACGACCCGGATGAAGGAACAGTCGAAATCCCTCTCACCGGTTCCGGTGTAATGGCCCGCAGATTCACGTTTACTGAAACTGGCGCGAATCACTCTCTCCTTGTAAATGACGCGACGATCGACAACAGCTCGCTGATTGCCGGGGACGAGATAGGTGTGTTTACACCAGGAGGCGACTGCGCCGGATCGATATTGTTGGCGGATAGTGAGGATGGAATTTATCCTGCTGGATTTGCAGCGTTCGGAGCAGATGGCCAGACCCCCGGTTTCACAAATGGCCAACCGTTTGCCTTTAGGCTGTACGACGCCTCGTCCGAAATGGAGTTTGATGCGAATGTCGAATATTCCGAAGGCCCTCAGGCGTGGGTTGGTTCGGGCTTTACAGTAATATCACGACTTTATGCATTTACTGAAGCGAGACCCATAATTCGGCTATCAGATTCAGAACATGCATTCGGCAACGTTGCAGTTGGTGAAATTGCAACCTGGGTGCTAACTATTTTCAATGATGGTGATGCAGCATTAATCGTCAGTCAGCTTACTTTCAACGAGGGGAATGTAGCTTTTTCGACCAACTGGCAAGGTCAGTCAGAACTCCAACCCGGGGAAGAGGCAAGTTTGACTGTCGGATTTCAACCACCTGACGAAGGAAATTATTCGGCAACACTAAGTGTTCCCTCCAACGATCCTGACAACAGTAACCTCGACGTTCAACTGAGTGGTACTGGCACCTTTATCAGAGTTCCTGAGATTGCCTTTTCAGAAAATTCTCACGACTTCGGCGAGGTGCCGTTTGGGCAGAGTGGCGAGTGGGTATTGACCATCTTCAACGAAGGGACCGACGATCTCCTTATCACGAGCATCTCGACAGATATGGCAGTCTTCTTTGCCGGTTTTGAAGGCGAGTTCACGATTTCGGCAGGCGGTTCGTTTGAGCAGATGGTGATGTTCACGCCCGACGAGATAACGAGTTACAGTGGAGTTCTGACCATAGCCTCAAACGACGAAGACGAATCGTCAGTGGAAATTAATCTTACGGGTACGGGCGGTCAGCCAGGTGCACACTTTGAATTTGCAAGCACTAACGAAAATCACTCGTTGCTTGTCGCCAGTGCTACGTTGGATGGAGAATCGCTTGGGCAGGGCGATGAAATTGCTGTCTTTACGCCGGATGGTCTTTGTGCAGGTGCGATAGTGTTGGCTCCACTTGATGGCGGGGGATTGTATCCGGCCGGTTTAGCTGCTTGGAGCGATGACAACGGACAAGCCGGACGTCAGGGATTCTTCTCTGGAGAAGATTTCGCCTTCAAATTCTGGGATGTCTCAGCACAGGAAGAAATTACTGCCTTCCCGAATTATCTCGAAGGTCCACAACGATTCGCCGCAAACAGTTTCACAGTGCTTCGCTTGATTGCTGAACATGAAGCCCGACCGGAAATCACGCTCTCTACAGATGCCATTGACTTTGGTGGCGTAATAATTGGTGAAAATGGAGTGCAGTCATTCTTCATTACAAATGAAGGCACTGCTGACTTATCTATAGAGAGCATCTCCAGCTCGAACGAGTTTTTCCGTTCAGGGAACGATGGCGGATTTTCGCTTGTCCCTGGCGAGCGTGGAGGAATCTCCGTATCGTTCATGCCCAACGAAGTGATGGACTACTCGGCAGATCTTACAATCGTATCGAACGATGACGACGAGGGAAGTTCGGTTATTCGATTATTGGGGACGGGACTTGAACAACCGCCTGCAGACATAGCAGTTTCGGAAATGGCTCACGATTTTGGTCAAATTGCTCTGGGTAATCGCGCTTCGTGGGAATTGGTCGTCTCCAATGAAGGCTATCAAGAATTAACCATCGAGAATATCTTCGTTAGTGACGAAGCCTTTGGTGTCGATAGAGGAGGCTTCGCGGTTTCAGGTGGTCAATCGGCTATCGTCACTGTCTTTTTTGATGCGAACGAAGACCGCAATTATGAAGCTACTCTTTCTATCGACTCCAACGATCCCGACGAAAACCCGGTCGAAATTTCCTTGGTGGGTCTCGGTGTCAATGATGGCGAGCCTGACATTACCCTCTCAGCCGAAAGCCACGACTTTACGGATGTGCCGATATTCGATACGCATCGATTGGGGCTGAACTTCTTCAATGAAGGGAACGACCGTCTGATCGTCCACAACATTTATGTCGATGGAGACGGCTTCTCGGTTGA
This sequence comes from Caldithrix abyssi DSM 13497, assembly GCA_945865405.1. Classification (GTDB taxonomy): domain Bacteria; phylum Electryoneota; class AABM5-125-24; order Hatepunaeales; family Hatepunaeaceae; genus CAMBDS01. The sequence goes on along the minus strand of CAMBDS010000015.1, from coordinate 7,112 downwards.
GTGGTTCGGGCAGGAATACTCCGTTGATCCGGGCAGCGGAAGCGCCCTTGAAGTTCTTTTCTCGCCAATGGCTCAGGTTGACTACGAGGGAATGGTTCATATTGTCACCAACGACCCTGATGAAGGCGACGTCGCATTTCCGGTCACTGGCCGTGGTATCGCCCCCCGTCCGCACTTCGAGTTTGCCCAAACTGGCGAAAATCACTCCCTGCTCGTCAATTCAGCTACTATTGATGGCGAACGTCTGATTGCCGGTGACGAAATCGCTGTATTTACTTCGGATGGCGTTTGTGCTGGTGCGGTTGTGCTTGAGGTTGTTGATGGAGAAATATATCCGGTTGGATTTGCGGCTTGGGGTGATGATCGTGACGCACCAGGAACTCAGGGCTTCCGTAACGGTGAAGAATTTGCGTTCAAGCTTTGGGATATCAGTGCACGAGAAGAAATCGAAGCTTTCCCGAACTGGATGGAGGGACCGAGAACCTGGAGCGGGAATAGTTTCAGCACGCTTGCACTGGTTGCGGAGCACGAGAGACGACCTGTATTGCAATTGGCGAACAGTGAAGTCAGCGTGGGCGGAGTAGTCGTCGGTGAATCGGGGGAAGTCACAGTCGAGGCATCTAATGTTGGAACGGCTACGCTTGAAGTATCCAACGTTACCGTAGAGGGTGAGGGCTACTCGCTCGTTTCCGATGCACAATTCTCGCTGGAGCCTGGTGATTCGTATGGCGTTAGAGTGATGTTTATGCCTGAGAGCGTTGGAAGTTCAAGTGCGACAGTGAGCGTCGAAAGCAATGGCGGAAACAGTGGATTTACGGTCGTTGGAGAAGGTCTTGAGCCACCACCTGCCGATATCGAACTGTCGGAAAACATGCATGGATTCGGTGATATTACTCTCGGAAATGTTGCCACTTGGGAATTCTCAGTTTCAAATCGTGGGTATAATGATCTGGAAGTAAATTCTATTGGATCATCGGATGAGGCATTTACTGTCGAACCGACGCAGTTCGTTGTCACTCGAGGCGAGTCACAGATTGTGACGGTTTCTTTCGATCCAACCGAGGAGCTCGGCTATGAAGGAATGCTCTCGATTGAGTCAAATGACCCGGATGAGAACCCCACAATGGTAGCCTTATCGGGTACAGGTGTCACTGAGGGCGCACCGGATATACGGATTTCACGTAGAGCGAACGACACTTGGGAAGCAGAGTTGTTTGGTAGTGAAGCGCAAGAGTTTGTTGTTAGCAATATTGGAAACGACCAACTTAATGTTACTGGTTCAGAGCAGAATTCCGGAGACTTTTCAACTTCATACGGAGATATGACTATCAACCCCGGTGGTTCCGAAATCTTTACCATCACATTCACCCCAACCGAACTCGGAACTCGAACCGGTCAATTTGTCATTGTTTCGGATGATCCCGATAACAGTGAGTATGTCCTTGATGTCAGCGCTGTCGGTCTCCAGCCGGGTCCCCACTTTGAGTACTCAACCACCGATGCCAATCACTCGCTACTGTTCACTGACGCAACACTTGACGGAGCCTCACTGCAAGTGGACGATGAGATAGCTTCCTTCACTCCGCAGGGAATCTGTGCCGGAAGTATAGTATTGACCGAAGGTGAGGGGGGAGTCTTCCCGAACGGCTTTGCAGCATGGGGCGATGATAACGGTACGCCGAATGTCGTCGAAGGCTTTACTGCCGGTCAGACATTCGCATTCCGAATCTTTGATTTTTCTGCCCAGATGGAGTTCGAAGCGACGCCAGAATATTCAAACGGTCCGGAAACCTGGACGAGGGACGGATTCACAATACTTTCACTCGTTTCGTACAGCGAGTCAGTCGCGATTATCGAAGTTTCGGACGTGGTAGTAGCCTTTGGAATAACTCCGGTCGGAATGACGAGAAGCTCGGTTGTGACGGTCTTCAACACGGGCGACGCAGATCTTGAAATTTCCAGCGTCGAAATAGGTGGAGATCCATTTACATCTGATGTCGAAGGATCATTTACAATTGCTGCGGGAGGATCGTCATCGATTACTGTGAGTTTCGCTCCTGAGCAGGCTGGCGACTTTTTCGACACGATGGTGATTAACTCTAATGCAGAAAATTCAGAAAGTCTTGAAATCGCCATTTCAGGAAGAGGAATCGATGCAGGACCGCCTGGAATTGAATTCTCCGAGAGGTCGCACGATTTTGGTGAAGTATTCGTCGGACTTGAATCAAACTGGTCATTTACGATTTCCAACGTAGGCGCAGAAAACCTGGAAATAGCCGATTTATCTGTCGCCGGGGCTGGATTTAGCGTGAATCCAACTGAAGAATTTGTGTTGGAGGCGGGAGCTTCGCAGGTCGTTAGCATCACCTTTGCACCGGAAGGAGCGGGGGATTATTCGGGGTTTGTCGCCGTCCGTTCGAATGATCCCGATCAGCCAACTGTGAATATTCAATTCGTTGGTGTCGGAACTTTGGGGAGTTTCCATTGGGCGTTCCTTGAGTCCGAAACAAATATGTCAATTCTGATCGATGCGGCTGAGATTGATGGCCGATCCGTTGAAGGACTTGATCAAATTGGTGTCTTTACAACCGCGGGAGTATGCGCCGGTGTTGTAATTATCGAAGATGAGCTTCCGGTCGGAGTTGCTGCATGGGGAGACGACATTTCTACAGAAGATATAGTGGAAGGGTTTGTCACGGGCGAAAATGTTTCGTTTAGAATTTGGGATGCTTCCTCAGAAACCGAATACGATGCAGATGCGGAGTACATCTCCGGCGAAGGGGTGTTCACTCCGAACGGACTTGCTGAGGTAAGCCTGTCTGTCTTTACAGGAGGCGCTCACTTTGACTATTCGATTACCGATGCCAACCATTCTCTTCTTGTCGATGATGCTCAGCTTGATGGTGAGCAGTTAATTGACGGTGACGAAATCGCGGCATTTACCCCGGACGGTTTGTGTGCTGGTGCTACAGTCCTGACAGATGCTGGGAATGGCTTATTCCCTGTAGGCTTTGCAACTTGGGGTGATGAGGCTGGCGATCAAGTTATCGACGGCTTCAGAACGGGAGAAGAATTTGAATTCAGAATCTGGGATTCTCGCTCGCATCGTGAATTCAATGCCACTGCTGATTTTACAGAAGGACCTGAAGTTTGGACAGGCAATAGCTTCTCTATTCTCACCTTGTCGGCCCGGTCTGGTAGGTCGGGACAGTTTGCGGCAGATGAAATAGAACTGAATTTTGGTCGTGTTGCAGTTGGGTCAGCGCGACAACGAGATCTTGGATTTGAAAACGTTGGCGACGCTGTGCTTACAATCTCTGATTTGAGAGTCGTAACTCGCTCTGATCTATTCAGCGTAGATTTTGAAGCTCCATTAGAACTTGCGCCCGGCGAACGCGGGGTTGCGACAGTTTTATTTGTACCGCAAGAGGTTGAAGGGGAAGTCTTTGGTCAACTTGAAATCGAGTCGAACGATCCTGATGGAGCAGTATTTACGGTTGACCTTTACGCAGTCGCCATTCAATCTGGACCACCACAAATTGTCGCAATTGAGCGTGAATTTGATTATGGTCCGGTATTGCTTGGCTTGCAACAGACCCACAACTTCGTAATCGGAAACGATGGTGGAGAAAATCTTGAAGTTAGCTTCATTGAGATCGCTGGAAATGGTTTTAGTCTTGTAGATGAAAGCGGTTTTAGTCTTGAACCGGGGCTGACGAGAAATATCGGGGTAATTTTTGCTCCTCAAAATATCGCTGAATTTGACGGTTTAGTAGTGGTTCACTCTAATGACCCGGACAATAGCACACTCAATTTAAGCGTATCTGGATCAGGTCGGGCAGGTGAATACCGCTGGGGTTTCGCGGAAACCGACAACAATATGTCGTTGCTTATTGAGAGTGCGACAATCGACGGGAATTCATTGACGATTAGCGACCAGATAGGAGTCTTTACTCCAGATGGTCTCTGTGCCGGTGCTGTCGTTGTCGAAGGTAATTTCCCGGTCGGTCTTCCGGCATGGAGAGATGATCCTAACACTGAAGATCTTGTCGAAGGATTTGTAAACGGTCAAACGATGAGCTTCAAGGTATGGGATGAATCTGCGCAGTACGAAGTCAGCGCAATGGCAGACTACAGTCAGGGAAATGGAATTTATACTGTTAACGGATTTGCACTCCTTTCACTTTCTGCATTCTCGGAGGGAGCACACTTCAGGTTTGAAACCACTGATGTAAATCACTCCTTATTGATCGAAAATGCGACAATGGATGGCTCTAGCTTGAGTGTCGGCACTGAAGTCGGGGTATTTACTCCGGCAGGATTGTGTGCAGGAGCAGTAATTGTTGAAGTTCGTGGCGAAACATTAGGTTTGGCGGCGATGGGGGATGACCTTAACAGTGAGGCAGTAGAAGGATTCCATACGGGTGAAGCGTTTTCATTCCGGTTCTGGGATCAGGAGCTTCGTCGTGAAATTGATGCTCAAGCAGATTATATTGATGGGCCGGAGGTGTGGAGTTCTAACAGCCTGACGCTTCTGACGCTTTCCGGTCGTTCGGGGCGTGCTTCCGATATATTTGTCGCTGTGCGCAACCACGACTTTCGTATGGTGGCTATTGATCAATCCCGTGATTGGGAATTCGCCATTCTCAATCGAGGCGAGCTTGATTTGACAATCTCCGAAATAATGGGAGAAGATGAAGTCTTCTCAACAAACTTTGGCGAAGAAGCAATAGTGCTTGCTCCCGATGAATCATATGCTGTTGTAGCGACATTCAGACCGACGTCAGTCGGATCTTTCAGTCGCGTTCTTACAATCTTGTCTGATGACTCGGATTCTCCAGAATTAACTTTGGGTCTAATGGGTGTCGGTGTTGAAACGGGTCCTCCGAGTATTTCGGTTTCGCCGGGTTCATATGATTTCGGTGAATTATTGCTTGGGCTTTCTACCTCCACTGAATTCGTTGTTTCGAATAATGGTGGTTCGGATCTGATGATTCAATCGGTCGAAGTAGATAACAATTCATTCATTGCGAGCGATTTAAGCGGGATAACATTAGGTGTAGGCGAATCTGTCTCGATGTCAGTAACTTTCAGACCAGTGTCTGAAGGGAGCTTGATTGGAAATGTTTCGATTTTCAGTAATGATAATCAACAGAATCCACATGTAGTAGAAGTTCAAGGTACCGGAGTCAGAGGCGCACTTCGATGGGCGTTTACCGAAACAGATGTCAACATGTCTGTATTAGTTGAGTCGGCGATTCTCGATGGTGAATCACTTGTACTTGGTGACCAGATTGGTGTATTCACCGAGAATGGTATTAATGCAGGTGCTACTGAAATAAACGACGAAGGCTTCCCGGTTGGCTTAGCTGCATGGGGTGATGATGTATCTTCTGAGGATATTGTTGAAGGTTTAGCGGCCGGTGAGCAATTGTCCTTCCGAGTTTGGGATGCCTCTGCGAGTTTGGAATTTGAAGCTTCCGCACGCATTCTTCAAGGCGACGGTCGATTCACCAATAATGGATTCCTGCTCGTTGAATTGAACTCATTCACTCCGGAGGAAGGCAACCATTTTGACTTTGTCGAAACTGATAATAATCATTCGCTGATTTTCAGTTCTGTGACTCTTGATGGCAGTCCTTTGGCTGTTGGGAACGAAGTGGGTGTTTTGACCCCGGGAGGGATTGTTGCCGGTGGTTATGTTATTCTGGAAGCTGGCGTAGAATTTGGCATACCAGTTTGGGGAGACGATCAGTCAACTGAAGGAATCATAGAAGGATTTCTACCTAACGAACAATTCCGTTTTCTTCTCTGGGATATTGAGGCTCGTATTGAAGTCGTTGCTCAGCCTAACTACACCGAAGGTCCCGAAGTCTATACATTAAACGGTTTTAGTGTTCTCTCTTTGAATGGGGCAAGTGGTCGCCGTCCGATGATTGCTGTGAATTCCGACAACCATAATTTTGGCGCTGTTGAGATCAATACGGTAGCCTGGTGGACACTAAATGTCAGGAATATTGGTAATGCGCCGTTGCTAATCTCCGATATTACCATCTCAGACAACGGTATATTTGCTGTCGAGTTTGATGGTGAAGAAATCGCTGTAGCTCCAAATTCGTCCGCCGATTTCGGCGTCTCTTTTAATCCCGCTGATGTTGCAGACTATTCAGCAACCCTCTCTATATTCTCTAATGACCCCAACAGCTCTGTCCTTGATGTTTCGCTTTCGGGATCAGGCGTCATTATTCTTCGCCCGTCCATTTCCGTTGATCAAGACTTCATCGATTTTGGTGATGTAAAGATCGGCGATCGTGGCGAAGTATTCCTGACAATTCGAAATGGAGGAGATGGTGACCTTGTTATTGCCGATATTATGACAGATAACGAGGTGTTTTCTGTCGGATTCCAGGCTGAACCAAGAGAATTCTACTGGCAGTTTACAGAGACTGATAACAACATGTCTCTCTTAATTGAGGATGCAGATCTTCGTGGCGAAATGGTTGGTGCTGGTAATTTCGTTGGCGTCTTTACCCCGAACGGCACCTGTGCGGGATTCGTGGAAATTACCGATCAAGGCTATCCAATAGGTGTGCCTGCTTGGGGTGACGATAACAATACCGCGGATGTCGTTGAGGGCTTTACAGGTGGTCAGGCACTTTCCTTCAGATTGTGGGATTTAGCAGCCGGGCGCGAATATGCGGCTATTGCTGATTATACAAGCGGTGAAGGGATTTATCAATCCAATAGCTTTGCTTCTCTAACGCTTAGCTCAGCGGGGCGCGGTCTTGCTCCGCTTCAAATTAGCGATACTCGAATACCCTCCGGTGAGTCGCTTGATGTACTCGTATTTTTCTCGCCAGTCAATGAAGGTGGCGAAAGCGGAACTCTCACGATCCTATCTAATGATCAAAACAATTCCGAAGTTTCAGTTGGTTTAGCTGGAAATGGAATTTTCAGCGTAGCCGATCTGTCGCTTTCAGCTGCCAGTCATGGATTTGGCGGATTGTACGTCGGCGAGAGTGCATCGTGGTCGTTCACGGTGACGAACCTTGGTCAGCAGGTGTTGGAAGTATCGAACATCGCTGTCGATGGTGCTTACTTCAGCGTCGACG
>CAMBDS010000014.1 GCA_945865405.1 Caldithrix abyssi DSM 13497 | reverse complement strand
TTCCACTACGCCGCCAAGACCATCGACCGCATAACCGCCGATTTTCCCGAAGCTCTCACCTCAAGACAGAGCGGCTCCTATTCTTTTGCCAATGCTCTTTTCGATTACGGTAGCATCGATTCGACCCCCTGTAAACCCGTTGCTGATGTTCGTATTTTCTCCGCGTCTGACCCTGCGGCGGAAACTGACCTGATAGTCGGTAAAGTCGCAGATTTAATATTCAACCACGGAGTTTCACCTGAAAGTATAGGTGTGATTCTCTGGCAACCTGACATTTACAAAACTTTACTAATCGACGCTTTTGCTCGTGCTTCGCTACCTGTTTATGACGGGATTGGTAAGAGTATGCTAAAAACCGGAACTGGTCGAGCATTAAAGGACATGTTGGCACTTTCTGCGGAAAGCATCAGCGGCCGTGAGCTTCTTGAACTGATTCAGCATGGGGAAATAAAACCTCCTGCAATCGAAAGCGACGGGACGTTCGTCCTTATCGAGCAACTGGTCAATCGTTGTGGAGTGGTCAAGGGTAGCGCCGCGATATGGGAACAGGCGCTCAATCTTCTCATCCAATCAAAAGAAGGGCAGATCGAGAGTCCTATCTATATCTCGGCCGCGTCCCAAACACGCGACTACATTCTGAAATTGTTCCGATTGTTAAATGACCTGCAGACGAAACAATCTCTCGCCGAAATGGCGCATTCAGTAACAAGATTAGTCGCAGAATTCCTTGTCGAAGGCGAGATCAGAAATTCGATAATTGTGCAATTACAATCATTTACTATGCTATCCAGTGAGAAGTTTCGGTTTGACTATTCCGATCTATTGCAGATACTCAACGCAAGCCTCGATTCCGTTACTGTAGATAAAGGAGAGGTATTAACCGATGGCGTCGCCCTACTGACGCCGATGACCGCAAGGACAATCGAATTCGAGTATCTCTTCCTACCCGGCTTTACTCAGGGGAATATTCCGGCGGTCTCGCGAGAAAACCCTCTCCTGACCGACGACATCCGGTGGAGAGTCAACAAATCGTTGACCAACTGCGCCGATAGGCCGTTGCCTCTCTCCTCTGAAAGATCTTCCGAAGAAAAATTATTGTTCGCTTTGATCCTCTCTTCAGTAAAAAGAGGCATCACAATTTCTTACCCTGTCAGCACTTTTGGTGCCAGTAAAATCGCCCTGCCATCCCACTTTCTTTTGGAAGTTTGCCGAACCATTATCGGCGCGAGTATCTCATCCGACCAACTCCGAACACTTGACTTTTTTGACGATTTTACTAAAAGTGACCTGACAACCGGATGGGAGACCCGGTTGGTGACGTCGGACGATTTTCCCCGCAAAATGGCCTCAAAACTCTCCAACGCAAATCGGAGGCTCCTGCTTAAAAGTTTGAGCAAAGGTCAATCGCGATTTGTTGACAGACTGGAATTGTCCAATTCACTTCGGGGAACTGGAGCACGCTGGACTAATTATGACGGGATGCCAGGATTGGAGGGAGCAATACCGACCGGAAAAGATATCCCGATCACCGAAATCGAGGACTATGCAGAATGCCCGTTCAGATGTTGGATGACAAGGCGGTTGAAGCTTGCTGAGTGGCGCAATCCCGAGATCTCGCTCGATATTACTCCGGATATTGTCGGATCGTTGCTGCACTCTCTTTACCAAAAGCTATTCGATCTCGCCCTGACAACCGGTAGAATTCCGTTAACCTCAGACTATCTTCCCTGGGCTTCTGAACAACTTCCGGCAATCCTCGATTCAATTCGTTACTACTACCGAAATAAATGCCCGGCCCCCGCAAGTGTCTGGCAAATAACTGAAAACGCAATTATTGAAAGGGTGGAGGCTTCTCTCCCTAAATTGATAGAGTTACAAGAGGAGTATCTTTTCCACCAATCCGAAAAAGATGTCGAATTTCAGGTCGAGGCGGGATCGGATCGACTCGAGGGAGTGAAAATTGCACTATCCGGCAGAATTGATCGAATTGACAGGATTTCCGATGGTCGGGGGCTTCATGTTATCGATTATAAATCAGGTTCGGCTGGCGACCCGACAAAATTGGATGGCGGTAGTCGGTTGCAACTTCCGCTTTACCTCAGAATACTTTTGAAAGCAGATCCGGCTTTGGACCCCGCTAATTCCAAAGCCTCTTATTTTCAATTAGGCAGAAATGGCGATGTGAAGTCTCGCGCAATCGATGGTATCTGGTTGGCTGAGAATACCGGGGCTATTGACCAAATTGTAGAAACAGTTACCAAAGGTTTGCTTTCCGGTTACTTCCCACCTATGCCGGACAACGAAAACAACTGTAGGAATTGCCCGGTCGGTGCCGTCTGTGACCTTCGGAGTCGCAGTTCTGCTGACTTCCGATCCGAGGATGATCGCATGCTGGCACTAAGGCAACTGCGGGAGAAAAGTTGAGAATTACACCTGCAGATGAAGTAGCTCGAAATATCGTGCGGCAGGAACTCGGTCTTTCTCTGACTATCGAAGCCGGAGCAGGTACTGGAAAAACAACGTTGTTGGTTGATCGCATAATCCGACTGCTCGCTCATTACGATCTCTCCGAGCTTGTTGCTATCACCTTTACTGAGAAGGCAGCAGGGGAGCTTGTCGACAGGTTGCGAGGATCTTTGGAAAGGTTGTCAGACTCCGACTCGCCAATCATTCTATCCCCTCTCAAGCGCATCCAAGCTTTGGGCGATCTCGATAAGGCACATATATCGACGATCCATGCATTTGCATCGTGGTTGATTCGGGCTTATGCTTTCGATCTTTCGATTGACCCTGACTTCGAACATCTCGACCAGTCCGGTCAAGAAGATCTGCTTAATGAATTGATTTCTTCTGAATTTTCCCGCCACGATCCTGCTCGAGACCTCGAACTTTCGCAATTTCTTACCGCCGGTGGTTCCCTCTCAAAGCTTATTGCTCTTTGCTTCGAGCTTGTTGATCAATTTGATGTGATCGGCAATTTGAATCATAGGGAAGAGCCGTATGACATTTATTACGCCGTTGTAAACCTTGCCAATAGAGCTAATGAGTTATTCGCGGATGCTGAAGCCAATTGCCTGGATCTGTCCGATAATGGCTATCTACAGATAAAGAACCTTTCACAGATAACAGCAGAGCGATTGAGTGATCGGCAAAAAGTCGGCTGGCTTGGTGAAGTTGCCGGAGTTAAAGCCACTGCTGGTGTTAAAAAGAACTGGAAAGGTAGTTCTTTGCCTGATTTTAAGGCAGGTATTGCCCTGCTCAAAGAGGAGGCTAAGTTAGCGCTTTTCACCTATCGAGCCCATGTTCTGGCAATGTGCTTGAAGCGACTTTATGGTATTATCAGTTCCTTGCAAAACCAAAAGCGGAAGAATGGCCTCCTTACTTTTCACGACCAACTGTTTTATGCGTCGCAACTATTCCAAAACCCGATTCTAACTCGCGAGATATCCGAAAGATTTCGCTCGCTTCTAATCGATGAATTTCAAGACACTGACCCACTTCAAGCTCAAATTGCTCTGGCAGTTTCCGGTCATGAAAATCGATCTGCCGCCGCAAACATCTGCATAGTCGGCGATGTCAAACAGTCGATCTATCGGTTTCGAGGGGCTGATAGAAGGTTGTTCCAAAAAGTTTCAAATACGATTGCCAGCTTCGGCAGGCGGGTAAATATTTCGCAAAATTTCCGCTCGTCACGCGGCATAATTGATTTTGTCAATGCCTTTTTTAGTCACTTTTGGAGTGGAGATGGCCCAAATAGCTATGTCCCATTACAGCCGCTTGAGCAGAGGCTCGAGCCTACGCCGCTTCCATCAGTCGAGTTTCTTGAATTGGATGACGAAGACGCTACCGCCAAACTGAGAGCTCCCGCAATAAGAAAACTCGAGGCGTCAGCAATTGCAGAAAAAATTTGCCGGGCGGTAGAGGAAGGATGGCAAGTGTTGGGCGATCAAGATGGTCAGAGTAGTCTTAGGCCAATTACCTATGATGATATTGTAATTCTGATGCCGGGTAGAACAGGGATACAATTCTACACTGATTCGATGACAAAGTTTGGAATTCCGTTCAAAATTGAGACCGGGAAAGGTTTGGCGGGCTCCCAGTTTGCTCGCGACCTGATAAATGTTATTCGCGCAGTAGATAACCCTGCCGATAAACTATCGGTGGTTGGAGCGGCAAGGAGTTCGCTGCTGGGAGTCAACGATAGCGAAATTGCTCTATGGGGAAAACTCTCTGACAACAGCTTCGACATTTTTTCCCCACCGGCGGGACTGTCTGACCACCTGAACGAAGCCATATCCTTCTTGATACAACTCAGCACTGAAAAATTCCAACAGTCACCGGTTCAGGTACTCAAATCAATTTCCGCCAAATGTGGAGTTGACGAGCAGTTTTTGTTAAATCGCTCGCGTGAAGTCGATGCTGACTACTGGCAAACCTTCAAGTTAATTGCGCATAGTTTGTCGATAGATGGAAAAAATTTGCGTCATTTTCGGCGAAAGTTGGATAGTATCATTTCCGGGGACGATGAGAGCGGAAGCGCGAATGATTCAACTGAAGGCAACCGCGTCAAAATAATGACCATTCATTCGGCTAAAGGCCTCGAGTTTCCAATGGTGATTTTGGCTAATTTGGGAAAACCCAATAACAAGAATTCCAAAGTACTGGTCGATCGCGACTCCGGTTCCATCGAAGTTTCGCTCACCACCTGGGATGATGACCATTTGATGACAACGAATTACCCGGCAGCTCAGGAGACCGAGAAAACGGAATTAAATGATGAGCTTTTGCGACTGCTCTATGTAGGAATGACTCGCGCCAAGGATCATCTCCTGATTTCCCGACTGCATTCACCCAAAGGCAATCCATATTCAGCTTGGATTGACGAATTTATGGCTGCAACTGACGGAAAACCAAAGGCTCCCTTTGTCCGTAGAATTTGGGTTGAAGGGGCATACTCACCCCTTGAAAGGGCAGAGACAAACGACAATATCGATGTTAATAATATACTATTGCGTTATAAGGAATTGATTGAAAAACGGCGGTCTGATGCCGCAAAAGTGCAAGCTAATTCATTCCAAATTTTTAGGCCAGGGATCGATTCACGAGCTGAACAATTCGCAGGTCAAGTGACGGGTTCAAGCCTTTCTTCCGATCTTTCAGTTAAAGTTGGGCGAGCATTTCACGAGTATTTTGCGAAGACTTCCTTCTCAGATCAATTAAACATGAATCTGTTAGAGCAGATTTGCTCTCTTGAAAGTATTGAAGTTGAAGATGTACATGCGCTGATAATTTCATTTCTCTCCTCCGATTTCTGGAAGAAAATAATATTGCACGGGAAAGCCCGCCGAGAAATGCCCGTCTCCGCAGTCGTTGAGAATATAATGGTTAGAGGCATCATCGATGTTATCTGGGAGATAGATGGCGCTTTCGCTATTGCAGACTACAAGACGGGCTCGCCTGACCACGAGCAACATAAGCTTCAGGTCGATTACTACGCTAAAGCTATCGAAAAGTCTACTGGCAAAAAAGTCGTCTCAAAGTGGTTGGTCTATCCGTCTGGAGGCGAATCAATTTTATGGCATTAACTACAAACACTCTTAACGGAATGCAAATAATGCGCGACAAATAGTGTTGATTGCACACGAAAAGCGATATGGAAGGGATCGGAAATTGCCATTTTTTTGCAATCTGTTTCACAATGATTATGATCGAGATCGAATTATTTTCGCATTTTATCCAAATGTGACTATTTTGATAGTAAATAAACTGAAATTCAGCGATTTTTAATCTACAAATAATCTTGAATTGATTCGTTATAAATTCCTTTTCGATCTCGATATTGCTATACTCCTTCAAGGCACGAGATTTGCTCATTGCGATTTAACTTCCGCCTTTAACAAGGTTCCATGCTAATTTCTATTCTATTTTTCGGTCACAGGCCCAGCCCATTTGCCTCCTTAGCTTTAACTCGCCGGGCTGTTAATAAAATCATAATATTTGTTCTGGCGATGCTTGGCTTCTGCACCAATGCCGAAGCTTGGCGTGTCATGGAAACCCACCGCATCCCCGCTGGATTTCAGGCGATGTGTGCAGTTGAGGGTCAACTCTGGTGTGGTTCAACATCAAGAGATTCCGTTATTACAATTTTGAATAGCCAAAATGGAGAAGTAATTGGCAGCGTTTCAGCTCCTGAAGGTTTCTGTGGCGGGTTAACCTATCGAGCTGGAAATGTATGGTATCTCGGTGAAAACCGCGTTTATCGAATGAATCGCGAAGGCGAAGTCCTAAGCGTTCAAAATAATCCCTTTGGTGTTATGACCGGACTTGCCGCGGTCGAGAATGGGATTTGGACCATTGACCGCACTGATGGTGATCCTTCGCTGGTTCTCTTTAATCCCCAGGGTGCTGTAATCCGGCGTATCGCAATTCGTGTCACCGATGCGCTCGACATCCATTTTACCGGCACAAATTTCTGGATCACATCCCCGCCAAACGGTTTCATCCACCAACTCGGAGCCGATGGCGCAGCTGTCAATATCTTCCCAACGCCTGCCAATACCCCAACAGCAGTTGCAGTAATCGACTCCGATATCTATTTAATCGATAACGGCGATGATCACGATGGGGACATTTTATACCAAATCAGTCCCAATAATGACCCAACCCCGCGCATACTTCCGGGCGCTAATCTGCATAGTTTTGGCTTAATTCAAGTTTTTGCCGGCGCAACATGGGATCTCTCGATTTATAATCTCGGTGGGGTTGATCTCAGAATTAGTCAGGTTTATTTCGGGAATCAAGATCAAGGCTTTACTCTCGGTCAATTGCCACAGCATATGGTGATTGCCCCCGGAAGGTTCCTTCTCGCCAGAGTGACTTTTTCCCCCACCAGTTATGGCAACAAGACCGATACCCTTTTCATCCATTCCAACGATCCGGTTGACTCGATTGCGACTGTTGTGTGTCACGGTATCGGAGTCTTTGGCAACAGAACATTGGGTATGACGCCTTTCGAAATGGATTTTGGAAGCGTGCGCGCAGACATAGAACGTGATGGTAGCCGCCACTTCGATGTCCACCTTTTCAACATGAGCGTTGACGAAGTCATCGTCAGAAATATTACCAACGGAATTCCTGAAATATTCAGGATCGAAGCGCCACAATTCCCCGACACCCTCTTTTCTACCGACACGCTCACTGTTAGGCTCTGGTTCACCCCCCACCGAGCTATCCAATACATTGATACCCTTACAGTTCTCTGTTCGGCAGTCAATCCTTACTTGTACGGATACATCCATGGCGAAGGTGACGGCCACATCTACGAAGAGGGAGAGGTTCTTTGGAGATCAGAGAATGTTGAAGAGCCTGGCGGCGATTTTGCTATTGGTGGTGATTTGAACCGCGACGGAACTCATGAGGTGCTATTATTCAACGGCGGAGGAGTTGTTGAGAATTTGAATGGTTTCTCCTCTGAAATTGCCGATCCGATATGGCGCCAAACATTTGAAGGCATCAACAACCCACCCCGTTGGGTTGCCGAAGGCACCGAAATGTTCGGCGAGGTTCATCTTTCAAGTCATGAAGCTGATGATTATCTCTTCGCTTCCGGAGGTGACAACTCAGCGGTATATGCCTTGGCTGGTGAAGACGGCGATCTGCTCTGGCGATGGTCGAGTCAGAGCATCGATGGCGGGACGAACATCGCCTCATTGCTTCCCGGCGAAGATACCGATGGCAACGGAACCTCCAATCCGCTCGTACTTGTAACCGGGGCAAACGATAATTCTTTCCTCGTCAGGCTTGATGGTGTGACAGGCCGAATTGTCTGGTACGGCGCTCACGAGCAACTGAACGGAATGATCCAGCTCGGTGACCAGAACGGCGACGGGTTGGGCGACATATTACTATTTAACCGCAATGGCCGAATCATTACGGTGAACGGAGCGAATGGCAGAACGATCAGGTCAAACATGGTGCGCGATTTTGTTGAAATCGAATTTGTCGATGGTGCGCACAACAATGGTAACAATCTCATTCTGATTGCCGATTCCGAATACTCACTTTACGCACTAAATCCTCTCAATGGTGAAATAACCTGGACCATAGACGCAATCGAAGGATTAGAAAACCTCGGAACGATTACCTGCATCAGCAATCAAGTTTTCGGTGATTCAGTCCGGGTCGCATACGGCGATGAGAACGGTAACATCGTTATTGTGCACGATCTTACTGCAGGCCATGCGATAGGTCGCAATATTTCCCAATCGATTGTAACCGATATATGTTTCGCTCCGCCGATTCTGCCTGAAAATCCCGTTTCGATAGTCGTGGGTGATGAAAGCGGTAACATCTTTATGTCAGAGATTAGTACTCTTGAGCTCCTCTGGACATTCGACTTTATTCCAAATGAAGGCGGCGTTCGTCGCGTGAGATCGTTCGATGACGTTGATTTGGGTGGTTCCAACGATGTTATCGCGATTCTTGAGAGTGGTGATCTTGTCTGTATATCGTCCGGTGGTGACGTTGTAACTGTCGATGATCCGGCGGATCCTGTCCCCGGAAGCTATTCGCTCGCAAGTTTGTATCCAAATCCTTTCAATGACCGGGTGAATGTTCGAGTTCAGTTATCCCGTCCTATGACGGTAAGTATCACCGTCTATAATGCCAACGGGCAGAAATTCGGAACTTATAACTACGGTCAAGTTTCAGCTGGAAGTAGTCTGTTGGCAATCGACAAAGATAAATTGACTGGAGCAAGTGGCTCATTTTATCTAAAAGTCGATTTCGGAAGTGAATCAACTGTATTGCGCGGGGTTTACCTCAAATAGCGGTTGCACGGAGTAATCCGTTTAGAATCGTTATAAAGGTGGTTGACGCCGCCACCTGAAGACTGGCGCCACAAGTAAGTAAGCGGAGATCCTTAATTGTCCTTTAATTCTGATTTTAACATCATAAACCTCGTCAAGCGTTGCCTTGCATCAGCTTTTTCGTTGGTTGGCCTTGTCGGGATACTTTTGACCGCGCAGGTAGCACAATCTCAGAGTGTTACACCTGTATTCAGCGTGCCAAAGCACTCGCGAGGAATCGCCTGGGCTTGGGACAAGGTCTGGGTTGGTGGAATTGCAGAGAGAGGAAACTGGATCTGGGGGTACGACCCTGTTTCCGGTGCGCTTCTCGACAGCTTTCCTGCTCCGATGACCGACTGCTTGAGCCTTGAGGGTCATCAGGACGGGCTTGCTTACCTCAGTCCTCGTTCCGACACTACTTACATTATTACCGACAACGGAGTTCGCAGAATTCTTAGTCCGTTTCGTCATTTCGCCGGATTAGGCAGTGACGGCGAAACACTTTGGGGTGCTACCTATTTCCAGCCGCAAGGCATGCTTTTTCAGATGAATACGGAAGGTCGGATTCTCTTTTCCGTACCATTTGGCGGTACCCAGACTCGCGATATGGCTTTTCTTAAGGACAGACTTTATGTTGCCGATCAATTGACCCAGAATGTGCGCGTTATTGAGCCAACCACTGGAAGACTCATTCGCAACATGCCCGCCCCAGGCCTCAATCCCTCCGGCGTAGCTTCTGACGGTCAAGGGCTCTGGATGCTCGATGAAGGCGATGCAAAGCCACTTGATCAGGTCTATTACATTGCCATAAGGCCGGAGGGCGGCATCCGAATGTCAGCTCTTCAACACAATTACGGCTCTGTCGTCGTTGACGAATCGCGTGAATGGAACTTGTGGATATACAACGATGGACCGCGTACGACTCGACTCGTCAATTTTGAAGCACGTGAGGGTAATGACGACATCTTTATTCCCCATGTCTGGAACTTTCCGCAGGAGATCGAATCAGGCGACTCGGTCGCTTTGGGAATAAGCTTTGTCCCTGCATATCAAGATTCGGTCAGAATCCTCTTCGCTCTTACCTATGACCTTGATCGGGTGGAAAACATCATCGATGTTCGAGGAAAAGGCGTCCGCGAACAGCGCAATATCGTTATTCCCGCCAGAAACCTCAGTTTTGGATTGTGCTACTACGGCCAGGGTTCGCAAAACAGCAACATGAGACATCTGATTATCGAGAATGCGGGTGGAGAGCCATTGACGGTTCGGGAAATTCGTTTCAACGACGATTCTTTCTTCACCGGCGGTATTGAGTTACCCCATACATTCATTCAACCCGGCGCCTTTCGGATTCCGATCTTCTTCCGTCCGAGTGCAAATCACGAAGTTCGAGCAACGGGAACAATTGTCTCAGATGACCCCGATTCGCCGCAAATCAATTTCAGCCTTAGTGGGCAGGGACAGTTAAATTCCTATCCCGGTGGTGAACCCCTCTGGAATGTTCAGTTGGGGGATGATGAAAACGAAAATTCATTAATTTCAGCAATTCAACCACTTGACGATGTCACTGGTGACGGTCTTGCCGATGTCATTATTGCCTCGAATGACTATACTGTTGCAAGTTATCACGCCGCTTCGACCTTGCTTGCGACACCATATTGGTCCTACAACACCAACACCAATCCGTGGCGCAGTGGTCTGGTTCCGGGACCGAATGCAATTTGCGAAGGTTCCGACTGGGATCGCGATGGCCGAAAGGATATTGTCTTTGGGCTTGGTGATGGAGCTATGACAGTCGTCGCGCTTTCCGGCAATACCGGCGAAGAAATGTGGATTGTCGATACTCATAATCTGCCTGGAAATGGTGGAGTTCCAAGAGTTGTACAAGCTGGTTACGACCTTACCGGCGATAACTTTAACGACGTAATAGTGGCTACTTCCCCTCGAGACGACAATTATACCACCCAATCAATCTTCATGATTAACGGGATGACCTCAAGAGTCGTTTGGTTCGCAGAATTGTCGGCTATTCCAATTGACATCGCCTGTCTTGACGACATTACCGGTGACGGAATCTCAGACATAGTCACTGTCCTGACTGATGGTACGGTAATCGGACTTGACGGCAGGGGCGGCAACCAAATCTACGACAATCGCATCGGTGGCGACGTTCGTGATGTCGTCGCTTGTGCTGACATCAATCGAGACCACTCGATGGATCTTTGCATTGCAACATACAACAATGGCATCTACATGCTGAACGGTTCCAACGGTTCTCCGATTTGGCATAGGGATAACCTCGACGGCGTAACTCTTTTGACCGCTATGGGTGACCTTAACGATAACGGTTCATCCGACCTGGTTTTTGGGACTATTCACTCGTTTTTCAGTGGCATCGACGGTCTTAATGGTGACGATATCTGGTATGAACCTTATCAGGTCGGTGCGAGGCCATTGGGCATGGCAAGGATCAACGACCTAAACAATGACGATATGGCTGATTATCTAGTCGGCACATACGATGGTAGACTGTTTTGCCTCTCTGGAAATGGCAGGGGCACGCTTTGGTCATATAGCAACGTTGGAGAAGGCCACGGAATTAACCATTTAGTTGCATCGCGTGACATCGACGGCAACGGCCAAATGGATATCTTCGCGGCGATGGAGAACGGAACAGTTTACGCTTTCGCAGGATCGTTTGTAGGCCACAATTCGATTTCGGACGACCATTCTATTATTCCAGGAGTCGTTACCCTTGCTCCGGCCTACCCGAACCCCTTCAACAGCACGGTCAGCGTACCATTCACCATGCTGACAGCAGATGAAGTCTCGATGCGGATTTTCGATGTCAACGGGCGTGAAGTTTTCGCATCAGCGGCAGAAAACCTGAAAGCTGGCAACCACCGCGATGTTTGGAACGGATCTAACTCAGCGGGCCAGCCTGTCGGAAGTGGCAACTATTTCCTGAGGCTCGAATCAAATTCTGGCCATGTCGTACGTCAAATTCAACTTGTCCGGTGATCCATCCCATTATAACGAAATCGACTGTTTCAGGTTTTTTCCTCACCTTTGTCTGTGCTTCATTTTTTGGAACGACTCCCGGTATGGCCGAGGAGGTTCGTTCCGAAAGCGATCCGTGGGGTATCTATCTAACGGGCGAACTGGTTGTTCCAGTGCGGGATGATGCAGACGAACTTCGGATGCAGTTCGGTTGGCCAAGACGTATGGCGACCCAGGTTCCGATGTGGGGAAGATCGCCTGCCATTATTGACATCGATAGAAATGGCGACTGGGAAATTGCAATCGTCAACGGTGAAGGTAGGCTCTTTGTATTTCAACATGACGGGGCCTTGTTCCCCGGTTTTCCAACCGACCCCTACCGTGGAAATAGGCCCGAACCTTGGGAAGACCCTACGCACCGGGTTCTCGCCAGTGTCGGAGACGTTGATCGTGACGCCTCCCCCGATCTTGCATTTGCCACCGACATCAGCCACCTCCATGTGGTTGGCAGAAATCAAGATGAGCCAAACCCCTATCCTCTCGACCTTACCCGCGGCATAGAAGCCAGCGCAGTCGTCTCGCTCGACATTAACAACGACGAAAGTAGCGAACTGATCTTCACGACCTACGCCGTCCGTCCAATGAACGACCCGGTCGCACTGTTGCATATTTTGGATGCCGGAGGTAATGAATTGAACGGCTGGCCTGTCCGTTGTGGCATCGGTACAGGATCGTCCCCCGCAGTCGGCGATATCGACGGCGACAACGGTCTCGAAATTGTGGTCGCAAGCGGCAGAGATGGAGACGTTGCCGGCAGTATCTGGGCTTTCGAACTTGACGGCTCTCGGGTCAACGGCTTTCCACAAGGGCGCTACGAGTCTATCGACGGCTCTGTCATCCTCGCCAACACCGATGACAATGCCGGACTTGACATCGTCTTCGACGCTACCCCCTTCGACAGTCTACAAAGTTCACTTTTTAGCCTGAATGGACGCGGCGAAGTTCTTCCCGGTTTCCCAAGGCTTGTCGGAAAGAGCCACCCATTTGGCAGCCCTATTGTCAGCGGATCAAACCAGGATGGCTCCTACGCCAATTTTTCTTTCGGAGAATATGATCCCCGCGGTGAAGCCCGTATTGTCAGCTTCAGTCGGATGGACGGCGGCGATTCACTGATTGAAACAATGTCGATTGATATTGGCGTCGGTGTTGTCGGATCTTTGGTCAGCGCCGATATACTGGGCGGAGACTTTAGCAACGAAATTGTCGCCGCTCTCGCCCCAACTGATGAACACGACGGGCGGATCGTAATAGCCAATCCCGATCAATCCGTCATGATCGACCTTGCCGACTACGGTGGAGGCGCGTTTTCATCCTCACCAACTTTATGGGATATCAATCGGGACGGCTACACCGAAATTATTGCCGTCACAACCGATGGCAGGCTATACGTCTGGCACACCGAAGGCTTCTTCAGCGGTGAAATCTGGCCTACTGAACGCGGGGATTTTGCCAGGTCAGGCAGGAAAATGCCTTTTCAAGCGCTTGGCGTCATCGATTCGGATCAACAGCAGATGATTCCCGGCCAATTTGTTGTCGATTCTTACCCCAACCCGTTCAACAGCCAACTGGTCGTCAACCTCTTTTCCTCAGCCAACAGTCGCGTCATGATAGGCCTTTATGATCTTAAAGGATCTCTGGTTGCCCATCAACCGATCAATATGATAGCTGGCGAAACCTCCAGGTTTTCGTTCCATACCGGGAACATCCCGATGAGTTCAGGCGTCTATCTGATGCGCTGGTCAGGCGACAATGGTTTCACCGGAAGCAAGGCGGTTATCTACCTTCCTTGAGGCCAAATCTCTTTTGGAACATTGAGACGCTGCTGCGTAGTTGTTGCGCTGGCGGCGTCTTCATGTTAAATTGAATTCTGTCTGGTTTTCATCGTCCCGGTCATTCGGGATACTTGAGCAACGAATGAGGAAATCTATGTCAAGTTACCTTAAGGTTACAGTTCTGGTTCTGGTCGGCGCGCTCATCATTTTGGGCTGTGGGAAGGGGGAAAAGGGGTCATCTCAGCCTGCCGAAACCGATCTCTTTGCCAAGGCTCAGGAGTTTCAGAAAGAAAACAAGTTTGAAGATGCTATCAGCACCTATCGACAGCTGATACGGGATTTCCCCAAGACCAAGCAAGCCGCAAATTCGCAATTTATGATTGGCTACATTTACGCCAACCACGTTAAGGATTATGCACAGGGTAAGATCGAGCTCCAAAGGTTTATCGATAACTTCCAGACGACCGCTGACTCAGGCCTAATTGCCGGAGCAAAGTTTGAGTTGCAATGGATGGGTAAGGACATTGAGGATATTCCGATTCTCTCCAACATCGGTGAGTCGTCTTCACCACCTGACACGACAGGTTCTGGCAAGTAACAAGCTCATATAGTTCAAAAGTAAGCCCGGCGGATCATTCCGTCGGGCTTCATTTATTCTGCAAGCAGATGTCTCGTCTGCCTGATTAATTCCTGGAGGCAGACGCTCTCGTCTGCCTGATAAATTCCTGGAGGCAGACGCTCTCGTCTGCCTCCCTCAAATACCTTTTAGACCTTGAAAGGTTTGAACTCCTTTTCGCCGCCTTTTAATTTATCTTCCGCCCCAAAAAACTCCACAACCGGCTTCACGCCCTCATCGAGTGCCTTCTGTAGAGGTCCCTCGTAGATCAGCTTCCCTTTGTCCAGAAACGCAATCCTGTCTGCAATGCGTTTGATCGAAGCAATCTCATGCGTGACAACGACAATGGTGATGCCAAGTCCCTCGCGAAGACTCAGCAAAAGTTTATCGAGCGCTTGCGAGGTCGGAGGGTCTAACCCTGCTGATGGTTCGTCGCAGAAAAGTAAATCAGGGTCGAGGACAATTGCTCTCGCCAAAGCCGCCCGCTTCCGCATTCCACCGGAGAGTTCCGACGGGAGTCGATTGATCGCGTCGTCAAGATCAACCTGATGGAGTTTCAGTCTGACGATCCGCTCAATCACAATATCAGGAAGATTGGTATGCATTTCGAGCGGTATCGCGACGTTAGTCGCAAGCGTCTTAGAGCCAAGCAATGCGCCTGCTTGAAAAAGCACGCCGATCTTTTGCTGTGCCAACTCCCGTTCCGGTTCGTCCTGCCCCCACCAGTCTTTACCAAACATCTCAATCGAGCCGGAAGATGGCTTTAAAAGGCCGATATAGTGCTTCAGAAGAGTCGTCTTACCGCAACCCGACCCGCCCAAAATACAGAGTATCTCGCCTTTCTTTATATCGAGCGAAACACCGTCGAGGATCGTCCTCTCACCATACTTGGCAGTAAGGTCGATGGCTCTTGCGAGTGGAGCTGAAGATTTTTCGATAGCGGCACTCATAGATAAAACAGCAAGCCAAGCATCGCATCAGCTACAATTACCGCAAAGAGCGACGCCACTACGGCTTTGGTCGTTGCAGCTCCCACTGCTTCCGGGCCGCCTTTGGTGCGAAAGCCGTAAAACGCAGCGAGGATCACTATCAGCCAGCCAAAAATGAGGCTTTTAATGAAGCCGGTGACAATATCTTTCATTACAAGAGCTTCTGCCGCCTCGACGAGAAAAGCTCGCGGTGTCAGGTCGAGCGAAACGACGGCGACGATCAGCCCTCCAAAAACTCCGATCACAGAACAGATCATTGAGAGTAGGGGAATTGTTAAAGTCATTCCCCACATTTTCGGCACGACAAGAAAACGAGTTGGGTTAAGTGCCATCGTCTTTAACGCGTCGATTTCTTCCGTAACTGTCATGGTCGATATTTCGGCGGCGATAGATGCGCCTGAGCGACCAGCGAGTAGAATCGCCGTCATCAAAGGCCCCATCTCCTTAAACATCGCGACGACCAGCCCATCGGCAATGAATATCGTTGCGCCAAACTGTTGCAGCAAGTCAGCCGTCTGTAAGACAAGCACGATACCTATTAGAAATGCGATCAATCCGACAACAGGCAGGGACCCGACGCCTATAGCAAGCGCTTGCGCCGTTATTGCTCCTTTGCGATGTCCTTCACTTTTCCAAAGGGAAACGATTGTCCAGTAAAATGTTTCGGAAACAAGAAATAGAAGGTCGCCCGCGCTTTCGTAGAGATTGGATGCACCCTCGCCAAGCTCTACATAAATGCTCTCTTCAACCTTATCCTGCCTGATCTCTGGCGCAGGATACAAGAATCTGGCGAGACCCTTTTCTACAGCCTCATTTCCATTGACAAAATCGATGTCCTTACCGACCAGATGTCCATTCACCAGAAGTTCGGAGAGCAACGAAGCACCGAGACTATCCAGTTCGTCGATACTCGATAGATCGATTAAGACTTTGACTTTTGGAAATAATTTGACTGCTTTGGACAGGTCTTCAAGTAAACGCGGCGGGCCGCCATGCCTTAGGCTCGTCTTGATTAAAAAGCCGGTATCGGTTTTTGTGAAGTCTTTGTGCGGTTTTTTGGCGGCCATAGATTAGAAGAGGTAGTAGCTGACACGGACCGCAACGAGCTGCTCTTGAATGATGTAATCAGAGAGTGCTCTATTACGTTGCAAGCGGAGAGTATGTTCGAGTGTCACATGCTTGGTGATGCCGAAGCTGACGAAATTCTCAAGGTCCATAACTGGCGATTCATTGCCAAAAGGGAAAAGAGCATCGAGTTCTGTCGTAATGACAAGATTTTGGAAAAAAGAGAGATTGGAGACGATAGAAGCTTCGAGTCCGCGGAGATAACTGTTCTCCGACCTTTGATAAAGTGTATCGACCGCACCTGATTGATAGTAAACGTCTTTGTTGTAGTTCTGCCGGAATCCAAGCCCCGTGCGTAGGCTAAGACGCGCGTTAAATCTTTTCAATGGTGTGACATTGATTCCCAAACCCTCTTTCAATCCAAGGGGAAAGACTGATGGCGCTGCTTCAAACTTGCTTATGTCAACGATTCGTTTCTCGACGTTTCCTTGCGGATCAAGCAATGTTATCGATTTCGGCGGATCGAAGAGTAATACTGTCGGCAGTAAATGAGTCGAGACTTCGAATCTGCTGTACCCACCCAGCCATGTAAGAAGATAATAGACGTAAGTGTTTTTTAGTTGCAGTCGATCCTGATCGATAACAAACTTGGCGGAGTGTTGCTTCAGCGCTCCAAGATCGACGAGATTACTTGAAAGGTAATAGTGAGGAAACTTATCGAATAAGAGGCGATTTTCGATCTGTGTTAAGAGTGACAAATTCGACTTGATGTCACGCGAAGAAAAGTTATTAGAGCTTAGGTTTATATTGCCATGAATTGCGGCGTAGATCTTCCAATTGCGAACCTGTCGCAACTGGGAAGCACGGGATAAAATTCCCGCCCCAGTGAAGTCCTTGGTGTTCGAGTTAATAACCACCGTGAATGGAGTATATACTCCCGGTTCGAGAAGAACTGTGGCGAAGTTAACAAAGGTGTTAAAATCGAAGCCTCTCTTCACGATTTTGAAAAGCCCAGGCTGTAAGATAAGCGTCTGTAACTGTTCACCAAGCTCAGGGTTGATGGCCGAGAGGATTCCATAGCTTTCACCGGTCGTCGCGTTGAAAATCTGAAGGTCTTGCGCAACGCTATTGCGTGATTCGTCGATAACTTCTATCGAAAGTGAACACCAGGTTGGATCAAGGATAACAGTTTCTTCCCGGTTGACAATAACGTCACGGTGGATTCGTTGTTCGATATTTCCAGTACCAAGGATTACTGTATAGGTTCCCGGCTCAAGGAAAAAGCTCGACCCCATTACACGTTCGCCTATCAGCACACCATTCCTGAACACTGCGTACAACGGTTCATTTGCCGGGGTCGTCATCGCTGGAACGAAAATTCTGCCTATCCCTTTTTGGTCATCATTGCCTTCACGATAGATTTGTTCATTCGGCGGAGCCGCCAACCACGTATCGTAGCGTCGAGGTGCTTGTGCATTAGCCGAAGAGATCAGCGCAAGGCAAAACGTCACGACTGCCAGCCCTGCACGAATAAATATCTCAACGGAGAGATTAAGTGGTAAGCCAGGTTGAGTTGATCTCTCTGCCTGTCGTATCATCGGGTGATAACTCCGGCGTCTTTAGTCGAGTCGGCAGGCATTGCCGCGAAATACTCTACAACCTTGACGAGGAAGTTTTCCGATTCCTCGGCGACGATGTCGCTGACCGCTTTGGCAAAAATCGTCATGTTCCCGCTCGGTATTGGCACTTCGCGATCAAATTCATGACTGGTGATGATATCCTTGCTATTGTAGTCGTAGAGGTCAAATTTCATCTTCAAATGCGCCGCAGAATACTGATCGTTGTCGAAACGTTCGATCTGTGAGACTTCGCCGGTAATTTCGTACTCTGGTCGGTCATCGAGGAATTCCCGCTGACAATCTTTGAACAAGCGATATGCGTTGATCTGCTGCACGATAAGATCGGCAACGGCAATTTGAGGCCGCACCGCCCATAGACTATACCTGAAGTAGTTGATCTGATGAGATGAGAAGCGGGCGATGATCCTGATCGAGTCATACGAGCGAGGTATCTTGAAATTCAACACCTGCACGCGGTAGGGGAGAGGTTCCGTCGTCACCAATTGCGGATTCGATGCATTCGATGCAAACTCAATCAGGTAATAACTGGTATCGAGAGACTGCTTGGCACATCCGGCAAGCATCGAAGAGGTTCCTATCACAAGGAGTGATAGTCTGGCGATCAGCGACCTATTGAGTCGCAAAAGTAACTGTTGAAGCATATACGTCATTATTGTTTTCCTTGCCCTGAAACTTCACCCGACTTGGTTCCTCTAAGAAGCAGGGAAGGATCTTCTGAGATTGCTCTGGCGAATTCGCTAAACGAATCCAAACTCTCGCGGAGGACTTCGAGAGAACTTAACATATCGTGTCGCCCTTTGAGCATGATTAAATCTATGTGATTGAGGGTTGATCGTGCACTGACCAGCGCAGCTTGAAGATCTGCCGCCGCCTGACCAATCTTTGCCACCCTAAACTCTGTCGTCGTTGAATCGAGATTGACAATCATCCGTTTTAGTTCAGGTGATTGGGCGAGAATTCTAATCTCGTGTGATGCAATTTCGATATTCTCAACTGTCAACTGGATGTTGTCGCGGTTGTCGGAAAGGATTCCATGTACGTCTTCAAGGATAAGCGCTGAGTTATCAACCATCTTCAATAATCTTTCCTGATTGTCACCACCAGTCATAATAGACAAATTGGTCAACACCAATTCAAGCTTTTCAGCGACAATCTCTGCCTTGCCTGAGATGATATCCATTGTCGAAACACCAGCAGGGATTTCCGAACCCGGATCAAGTGTTCTCGACTCCGATGTTCCACCCTCCAATTCGATGATCTTGATTCCAGTCAGTGAAAGGGAGGACGTAACAGCAGTGACGTCTGCTTTGACAGGAGTCTCGTGATCGAGTGATATTTCGACGACAACAGTTTCGACCACCTTCGGATCGACGAATATTTTGTCAACACGCCCGACACGCACGCCGTGATATTTCACTTGCGAACCAATGTCGAGTCCCGACACCGATACATCCTTATATCGGATGAAGTACGTGTCCCGTTTTTCAAGCAACTTACCCCCCGTTACGACTATCAAAAGGGTGACAAGAAGCGCTCCTGCGACAATCAGAAAAATGCCGAGTCTTGCGCGTTGGGCGCGGGTTACTTCACGCAACAATACCGCCTGTTATTTTATTTCCTATACCGATCATTAGTAGCCCTGTCAATGTCAATCCGTCTCTAATCTCGTTACGTTCGATCATTTCAGACAACTCCGTACGGTTGAACCAGCGAATTTCTGCAATTTCTCCGTCAGTTTGCGAGTCAGGCTCTCCGACAACCCTGCACGAAACGAGATGAAATTCCTTGTCCGAAGTTCCGTTTATTGGATTGTAACTATAAAGAAGTGAATGAGATGCAGATTGGTGCCCGGTCTCTTCCAACAATTCTCTTGCGGCAGTTTCGATTGCCGTCTCGTTGATATCCATTCCTCCACATGGAATTTCCCATCCAAATCGCCCAACTGGGTGTCGATAGATCCTGACGATCAAAATTTCGTCGGCATCATTCTTGGCAATTATCCCAACCGATCCACGCGGAAAGTGGATGACATGATGCTCAGGAACATGCCGACCGTCCGGTTGAACAACATCATCTACAAAATGTTCGAACCAACGGTTTTGATGAAGGATTTTTCTGGAATTTATGGAAATCTACCGATTCTTAATTTAGACCGCGAGAGGAGTTAGTCTAAACACTCGGCCAAAATGTGACGCCATCCCAAGATCACCTTTTCGCAATGCGTTACGCATATCATCAAGTTTGTAAGCATCCTCAAGCGAAAGATAGGGCGACCAACCACCTTCGTCGTAAAGCAGATCAACTTCGACTTCGGCTACTAACTCGCCTTCTTTAATAAGCTTTATCTGTCTCTTGGATGTCATTTTAGAAATCTTCACCCCTTCTCAATCATCTCCTGCAACCGCTCCTCGGCAAAATACTCTGCCAGCGGCTCCAGCATCTGATCGAGGTTGCCTTCCAACAGGTACTCAAGTTGATAAATCGTTATCCCCGCACGATGGTCTGTGACGCGATTCTGGGGAAAATTGTAGGTGCGAATCTTTGCCGACCGATCCCCCGACCCCACCTGAATCTTCCGCTCCGAAGCTCGTTTGGCGTTTTCTACGTCGAGTCGTTGTTGAAACAGCCTTGACCGCAACACCTTCATAGCCTGAATACGATTCTTAAGCTGTGATTTTTCATCTTGACACGTCACCACAAGCCCGCTCGGGATATGAGTGATACGTATCGCCGATTCAGTTTTATTGACGTGCTGCCCTCCGGGTCCCGAAGAACGGTACGTATCGATCCGCAAGTCTTTCTCGTCGATGCTGACATCAAGCTCTTCCGCTTCAGGCAACACCGCCACTGTCGCGGCAGATGTGTGAAGCCGCCCAGATGCCTCAGTCTCCGGCACTCTCTGCACCCGGTGAACCCCCGACTCCCATTTCAGCTTGCCATAGACGCCGT
The DNA here is from genome assembly GCA_945865405.1 of Caldithrix abyssi DSM 13497. Lineage (GTDB taxonomy): Bacteria > Electryoneota > AABM5-125-24 > Hatepunaeales > Hatepunaeaceae > CAMBDS01. The sequence goes on along the minus strand of CAMBDS010000014.1, from coordinate 41,488 downwards.
CGCCCGTCACAGTCAGGACGTATTCCTTAATCCCACCAAGGTCGGAGTAACTCGCCGTCACCACCTCCTGCTTCCAACGTTTCTGTTCAAAGTATCGCTGGTACATCTTCAGCAACGTCGCACCGAAGAGTGACGCCTCTTCGCCACCGGTTCCCGCTCGAATTTCAAGCACCGCGTTGCGGACATCCTCCAGTGGTTCCGGTAGGACAAGAGTTTTGATCTGTCGTTCCAGCTTTTCGAGTGCCGCCTCTTCCTTAGGCAACTCTTCAGCAACAAGTTCGGCAAGTTCAGCGTCGTTAGACGAGGCTTTCAAATCCTCCACCGATTTTCGAGCCTTCATCAGATTGGCACGAGCTTCCATCAGTTCTCGCAATCGACGATGCTCGCGAGCCAGCTCGGTCATTCGCCTTTGGTTGCCAAGGATTTCGGGTAGAGCCATTTCAGTTTCGATCTCGTTCAGCCGCGGCTCAGCGGCAGCGAGTAGTGCGTCTAAGGACAAATTTGTAGTAGTAATTATTAGTTAATTTATGTTCCCCACCTTCTAATGAAGAGAGGTAGGGGGTGTTCGCCCGTTTTTTTTTTGCGTATGGTAAGCGTCCCGCTTGACTGTTAATGTCGGATCACCGTGTCCAACAATGTACCTTGTCAGAATGATGGTGATCGCCATTTTCCTATCGGTAAACATCCTTCCTCAGTGCAACTCTCAGTATCCGAACCATCTTTAGGCTATCATTCACTTCATAGACGACGCGTCAATCGCTAATTCTTATCCGGTAATCGTTTACGGTTCCCTCAAGTTTGCGACAACCAGCGGGCCGTGGAATGTACATGAGCTCCCTGATTCTCGCAACAATCCTTTCATAATCACCCATGGGTAAACGCTTTAATTGGTGTGCTGCTGCTCGCTCAATCTCAAGCTTATACACTGACCGGACGCTCTTTCAGCAAGTCTTCAAGGCTGATAAAATCCATTGGTTGCCTACGCAGATCTTTAAGAAAAGCAATATCTTCAACATCTTCAATCTGTTCGAGTAATTCTTCGTAATCATTTAGTTCTATGATAACAGCAGCTGGCTTGCCGTCGCGATAAACTATGTCGGGGCGTTTGTATTTTGTTTCAGGCATAAATTCTCCAAAATTCTAAAAGGATTTATTACAACCAATCTAACCAATTTCCCCACAAAAGGCAAATAGCTTTCAGTTGACTAAGTCGATTAATAAAATAAATCCTAATCTCCTAATGTGACGCGTTCAACCTTCCCCAAGGGCGCGCCAAAGAACCTTCTCGCAACTTTGTCAAATTGCCTTGGCATGTCGGTCACGTATGCTTTCACCATCCCGGGTCCATGCGTCCGAAGCAATCCCTCTCGAAGTAATGTCGCTTCGACCTGCTCAGCCGTCGTCTCAGCCGAATCGACGAGCGTCACAGTATCACCCATGACTTCACCGATTGTTTTCTTAAACAAGGGGTAGTGCGTGCATCCGAGGATCAGCGTGTCTGTTCCTTTTTTCCTTAAAGACTTTAAATATTCTTCAAGCAATTGGCTCACAATTTTGCCATCAACTCGTCCCTCTTCCGCCATCGGGACAAGCAACGGGCACGACCTGCCAAAAACCGTGGCGTTGGGCAGTGCCTCTTGCAATCTTGTTTGGTAAGCCTTAGACGCTATCGTAGAAGGTGTCGCGATGACCCCAATCCGATCGTTTTTGGTTGACTTGACTGCCGCACGGACTCCCGGTTCAACGACCCCGATCATCGGAACACTGAGCAACATCTTTAATCGAGGCAGAGCAACCGCCGAAACTGTGTTGCAAGCCACCACGATCATCTTGACATTGCGGTTAAGCAGGAATAAGGCGCTTTCAAGGGCATATCGATTGACCGCCGCGACCGATTTCGTGCCGTAGGGTACTCGTGCTGTATCGCCAAGGTATATCAGATTTTCGGCTGGCAGACGTTTGTGAAGCTCTGCCGCGACCGTCAATCCGCCTATCCCCGAGTCGAAAACGCCTATCGGCCTGTCGTTTAAATTATTTACCAATATTACTTCCTCTTGGCGAGAAGACACTTTTGTGCGCCCGTAACGCCAGCGTCTCGCTGGCATGTTTCGCCGTCGTCCCGACGGCTCTTAACTTGGAACGCTGGATTTCAGCCCGCGCTTTCCTTTTACCTTCGTTCAGAGCGTCATTTCATGTCGCCCTGCCGCAGGGTCGGGAGGCCCTGCAAAATTTCCGCATCAACCAAACACATCCTCGAACGTTTCCCCCTTACGCCAAACTTCAAATGATCCATCCTCTCCCACCGCAACTTTCGCAGGTCGCGGGTACCCGCAACTGTTCGACGCAAAATGATCCGCGCAATAAGCTCCTGTCTTTTCGATGATGACAATATCCCCACGCCTCGGCATCCGGTTTAGTGGTATCTTCACTTTGCTGATCATATCGCCTGTAAAACAGAGCCTCCCGGCAACAAAAACCTCAACCGGTTTGTCGTCCGGTAGCGGGGGATAGACCGACATCGGATAAATGTCAGGCGTAACCAAGACTGTCCCGTGATTGACAATTCCAAGATTGAGTATGACCAAATGATTGACTTCGACTTCCTTAACTCCAATCACCTCGGCAAGCGTGATGCCCGCTTCACCAAACAATCCACGCCCTGGCTCGATGGTTAAAGTTGGATTTCCAGCGGCTAAGAGTCGTTCTGCAACCGTTTTGCCACCACCAGATCGAAAGTTCAAGAGATGCTCAAGCATCTTTGCACCTGGATAGGCAGACCAATAGCCTTTTCCGGTCCAATCCTTACCGTAGCCTCCCATTCCGAATTCACCCCAAGTCACCCATTCTGATTTCGGAGCACCGTTGCGTTGTGCCTTTAATTTCTGACGGAATTCGTTCCATTGCTCCTCGGACAAATACGAGAGCGGAAAACCGCCTCCGAGATCGACCTGCTGAATCGCAATGCCTTCAGCCTGAGCAGTTTCGATAATTTCAAGTAGAGTAGTTATCAGTCGTTCGTAGCCTCTCGCATCGACGATTTGAGTTCCGATGTGAGCCGAGATTCCAACCGGCTGAATGAACGGGTCTCGTTTTGCCAGCTCGAAAAACTGCCGCCATTGGCGGTAAGGAATCCCGAATTTTGTCCAGTGGGAGGCTGTGGATTGATCTGGTGATGTCAGCCCATCCAATTCCATACCGGAAAGTCTTATAATTGCTTTAGTTACTGATTTGCGTATTTGGGAATATTTGGATATTAGTTGAACTTCATCAAATGAATCGGCAGCGATAGTTGCGCCATATTCAATTGCTTCAATGATATAGGCGTCAGTTTTTGCATTCCCATTACAGACCACTCTCTCCCCACTCATACCCTCAACTATCGCCGCTTTTAGCTCATATTCGGAGACAACATCGACACCAAGTCCCAAGTTATTAACCAAATGAATAGAGGAGGAGCATGGGTTGGACTTGACAGCAAAGAGGATTTGCGTATTTGGATAATTGTCCTTTGCGACTTGTTGAAATTGCCGTGCAGCATCCGCGACCTTTTCTGGAAAATAAAGGTGTAGCGGCGTTCCAAACTGAGTTAAAGCGTTGTCAATTATAGTGTTATAATCAGTCATCTTCCTTACCCAGATAGGCTTCGATAACCCGTGCATTATTAACAATGTTTTCAGGCGAATCTTCAGCAATAACGCTCCCCACTTCCATTACCGTGATCCTCTCGCATATCCCCATTACAAGTTTAACATTATGTTCTATCAATAATATAGTAATCCCGAGATTGTGGATTGAGTGGATAAGCTCCTGGAGGCTTTGAGATTCTGAGTTATTCATACCAGCCGCAGGTTCATCGAGCATTAAAAATGTTGGTTCAATTGCCAGTGCCCGTGCAATCTCCAATCTTCGTTGTAAACCGTACGGAAGATCCTTGGATAATTCATTTTCCCGGCCTTGAAGTCCGCACATATTAGCAAGTTCCGTAGATTTTGTCAAGGCTTTATGATGTTCAGTTTTGCTGGCGTATCGACCAAGTATTGACCCCCACACTCCAGTTTTCATATGAATATGTCTGCCAATTAATATATTTTCCAAAACTGTTAATCCGGAAAATAATCGTAAGTTCTGAAAAGTCCGTGCGATACCACTGGATGCAATTTGGTGTGGATATTTACCGTCAATACGTTTATTATCAAAATAGACTTCGCCAGATGTTAGGGGGTAAACTCCCGTTAAACAATTGAATATAGTGCTTTTACCGGAGCCATTGGGCCCGATAAGCCCGTGAATTGAGCCTTGTTCGACATTGAATGATACGGATTGAGCAGCATGTACACCTCCAAAATGTTTGGTTACTGATTTAAGTTGGAGTTTTTGCATATTATGTTTCCGCCTGTTGCAACCGTTTGGAAGGGAGGATGCCTTCCCGCCGAAAACGCATCATCAAAACCATTAAAAGTCCGAATGTTAGCATCCTATATGACGACGCTCCGCGCAACAACTCAGGGACGACAATCAATGAAATTGCCCCGACAGTAACTCCACTAACGGACCCCATCCCCCCCAAAACAACCATGCATAAAATTAATACTGATTCCAAAAATGTAAAACTTTCCGGTGATACATGTGTAAGTCTCGCTGCAAATAGCATCCCAGCAGCCCCTGCAAAAGCTCCTCCCAAAGTCATCGCCAACAACTTCATTGTGACGACTGGAATGCCGGAGTGGGCGGCGGCGAGCTCGTCTTCGCGGACAGCCTCCCAAGCGCGTCCGATTCGGGAGTGAGCCAGCCTTGTCTGAATAATGTAAGTGAGAACGGCCAGGATCAATGCCAGAAAATAATAACCGGTTGGAGTGCCGAGCTTAATTCCGAACAGCGTTGGGCGGGCGATACTCATGATGCCGTTGGGGCCAGCTGTGACTGAGTCCCAGTTGTTCAACACGATTCGGACGATTTCACCGAATCCAAGAGTCACAATGGCGAGATAATCGCCGCGAAGCCTTAAAACCGGTAAGCCGACCAAAGCTCCCGATATTCCTCCGACGAGAAAACCCAACGGCAATGCGAGGAAGAAATTGACGCCCCAGACGGTGCTTAGCAGGGCGTAAGTGTAGGCTCCGATTGCGTAAAAGGCGACGAAGCCGAGTGCGAGCAAGCCGCTCAATCCGACGACAAAGTTCAACCCTATTGCGAGGGTAACATAGATCAGTGCGAGGGTCAGGACCTCAGTCTGGTAACGGTTGAGAAGGAAAGGAAGAGCGAGGAGGAGCAAAACGGAAAGTGGAAAGAGGAAAGAGGAAAAACGACCAAAGCTCAATGACCGTAACGGGTTGTTCCTGACTTTCCATGTTCCATTTTCAGGCTTTTGTCGATCTCTTTCGGTCAGCCAGAGATAGAGCGCGGCGACAATACCCAGCGTGACAGCCTTCCAAGCACCGAGGAACGGAGCTGACATGGCCGAGACGACGAGGAAAGGGAGGAGAACATCATTCAGGCGTTGTCGCAGTTGCAATTATAGAATCTTTCTGTTAGTTAATACGGTATAGTCAAAAATCGATCACTGCGTCACAGAGGGCTGGAAAGTCTTATTGGACAAAGGCTCCGGGCGTGATCGATATGTGACTCGCGCTACATATCAGTCACAAATGGTTTGGGCTGGTTGTCCAGAAAGCGACTATCGAATACAAACAAGTTTTCGAACGATTTTTTTCGGTTCTGAATTAGGATTTGTAGAACTCAAAACAACGAGAAAAACACCGGAATTTTCGGAACGCCATTCTAATGCAGTGGACTTGGGGCCACGCATTGCCTCGTCCAAAATCGCAACTTGACGACCTGAAACATCGAATATCTCAAGCTTGATATCTGACATCTCCGAAACTGAATATTCAATTCGAATACTATTATTGAAAGGATTCGGAGTTGCCGAAAGCGACAGTTTGTAACTTTTCGGAGTTGTAACCTCCGGTGAGACTTCGACTCGCCAATCTCTTTGACCAGCTAAGATATAAGCTTGAGCATCACCCGAGTTTGGTCTTCCGCCGTGGTGGGTAGTAACAAAATCGAGAGTCTCATCTCCGCTGTAGTTGCCTATGGCCCCAACAAACTCGCCAAGACCGTTCGCCGGTTCACCGTATTGTGATAAGCAGTTCACGCTTATCGAGGCGCGGTCTGAAAACCATCGTGAACCAAAAAAAATCCGAATAGATCCATTTGCTGAATATCCGTAAGGATTTGTCCCAATTATATCCCCAAATCCATCATCATTGATGTCACCTCCGACAACCTCTCCTCCCCCTCCCCATGCGGCAGGCGCTCCTTCCAACCTAATGTCTGGATCGCGATCAGGATTTCTGCCTCCGTAAAAGAGATAGTAACCTTGCCTAAAGGTCGGATCATGGTGTTCATCATCGACTAGGTAATGAATCACCCAGTCATCATATCCATCGCCATTGACGTCGGGCACCATCGCAAAACCAGCGGTCATTGCCGTGTCTTGAAAGCGATCTTCGTAAAACTCCCAGATTGCGGTTGTATCCATCGGATCGCCGCCAAGGAAAAGAGCGTATGTCAGTTTGCGTGGGTCGGTTCTGCTATCACCATATCGAAACAATACATCGTCATGCCCATCAGCATTCACATCGTAGCCGACAGAGGCATTGCATTGACCAAATCTGCTCTGAGCTGATGTTCGTGAGTTTAAGACAAAACTCACATCCGGGATTGTATCAAATTCATTTCCACCAAAGTAAATTTGTAGTGAGCTTTTATCCTCATCGACTTGCGGGTCGAATGCTCTCATAGCTATAAGATCAGAGAAGTTATCGCCATTTACATCAAAAGGTTTACTTCTTCGCCCTAAACCGATCATAAGCCCTCCGTCAACATCCGACCGAAGAACGAATTCTGGATCATTGTCCAGTGCATTACCTGCTTCATAGATAAGCACTTGACCGATCTCTTCATTGACTTCTGTTTCGTCAATAATCTGAACTGCCCACCAAGGATTCTCTGAGTCAGTTAATCGTCCAAGAAAGTTGACATGATAGCCAAAATGGATGGGTCCGGTTCGTCCGCCCTCGATGACGAAATCGGGTTGGTCGTCCATCTGGCGACCACCGTAGTAGAGCTCGATCCGATTCGAGAACGGTTGGTCACCGTAACCGGTATCCCAAGTCCCATGATTAACGAGCAGATCATCGAATCCGTCGCCGTTCTGATCACCGACGCAGACGAAGTCTGTGGCGAAATCATCGACCGACGGCTGTGAGGCCGTCAAATGCCTGATAATCGTCGGCGGATCGAAGGCCCATCCCGCCCTTGCCGTCAAAAGTAGTGCAAATAGACAGGCAGTGACGCCTGTCGTACGGGCAGTCCGGGACGTCCTGCCCCACTGGATCCCAACTTTCGTTGGGATGATGAGGAGACAAACAGGGATGCCTATTGTACTGCGGACGGGTTCGGAGACCCGTCCTACCGGGAAGGGCGAACGCAAGGTTCGCCCGTACGGGGGTAACAGACAGGCGGAGACGCCTGTCGTACGGCTATACCTTCTCAACGACTCGCTCGCCAAGAAGGCCGCCCGGTCTGAAGATGAGGAAGACGATCAGGATCAGGAAAGCGTAAACGTCTTTGTATTCGCTTGAGATGTAGCCTGCTCCGAACGACTCAACCAACCCAAGTATCAGCCCGCCAAGCATTGCTCCGGGGATGTTGCCGATACCGCCAAGGACGGCGGCAGTGAATGCCTTTAAGCCCGCCTGATAGCCGATGTAGAAGTTGATCATGCCGTAATACGAGGCGACAAGAACTCCTGCGACGCCTGCCAACCCCGAACCGATGGCGAACGTCAGGCTGATGACGTGATCGACATTAATGCCGCAAAGCTGTGCCATGACACGGTCTTGGGCAGTGGCTCGCATTGCTGCTCCGATTTTGGTCTTTTGAACGAGGAAGGTCAGCCCTGCCATCACTGTTAGCGATGTAACAAAAATGAAAATCTGCGAGGACGATATCCGTGCCGTGCCAAGGGTAAACGCGACCGAGCCGAAGAGATCGGGAAAAACCTTTTCGCGTGTGCCTTGGGTCAGCATGACGAAGTTCTGCAGGACTATCGACATGCCGAGGGCGGAAATAAGGGGCGAAAGCCTTCCGGCATGGCGTAACGGGCGGTATGCGAACCGCTCAACAGAGATCCCCCAAAGAGAGGTCAGGATAACGGCGAATAAGAGAATCAGGATGACAAGGAAGACAGGGCTGACGCCACCCATGCCGTATGCCTGAGCGAGCGCAAGGCCGATCACGCCGAGGTAGGCTCCGATCATGTAGATCTCGCCGTGAGCGAAGTTGATCAGCTCGAGGATGCCGTAAACCATCGTGTAGCCGAGCGCGATCAGCGCATAGACACAGCCGAGGGTGAGGCCGTTAATTAGTTGTTGGAGGAACATTTACAACGGTGGCAAGTTTTCTAAATCGTCGAGATCCTTGTGTCTTCCAGTTGTTCGCTTACTTGCTTTAAGGTTGTTAAGCGAAATCATTGAAACTTCAACATCTCCCCAGTCTGCAATTGATCGATCCTGATAACACACTTCGAAATCGACGCCAGGAATGTGAGTAAAGAATTCCAACACGTAAGGAGAGACTCCCATGCGAATGATCTTATCGAAGACAGTTAGACTCGAAGGTTTTAGGTCAGGGTCATTACTTCCGAACTCCCGCATTGCCGTAACAAACTTCTCACCATTCTCGAGAGTAGATTCAACCCAGACGTCAAGATCTTGTGTGAAACGGTTATAACCGTAATAGTTTACCGCGTAACCACCAACTACCAGATACTTAACTCCATGGGCATTTAACAAACGAAATAGATCTTTGAAGTCGTTCGGTACTCCTGTATCCAAGGTTCATTCTCCTTAGTACTTCCAGATGAAACAACCTTTCTTGCGGACTCAAATTTAGCCAAAAATTCTTTCTCTCGATTGCCAATTCTTCGAAAGTAGAAACTCCAAAGACAGTACGATCAACGCGTATATTGGAGATATATTCATCAACTGCATCATTCTCTCCACTAACTGGCTCTAAACTCGTCTTCTCAGCACCCATCAATGCGTCTCGACATGCACAGCTTTCACCGGCGCTTCGGGTGGGGTTAATTTGCCGCCGATGACGCGCCACATGACGTAGGGCGAGCTGGTCGGGTCGCCTTTGGCGTCGAACATGACAGGGCCAGTTGCGGCGTCGAACTTGGTGTGGTGAATGAAATCGGCGACTTTGAAACCTTCGGTCGATTTTGTGGCGTCTATTGCGGCAAGTATTATATTGGCGGCGTCGTAGCCGAAGACCGAATAGGGCCCTACTTCTGGCCAGCGAGCAGTATATGCCTTCAAGAATTGTTGAGCTGTCGGGATACTTTCGGCTGATGGCGCGTAACTAAGGTAGGCGGCTTCAGCGGCGTCGCCAGCGATGCGGATGAATTCCGGGTCAAAGACTCCGTCACCTGAAATGAAGCGGCAGGTGAGACCGAGATCTTTCATCTGCTTGACGAGTAGGCCGCCTTCGCTATACATTCCGCCGAACATCAGAAGGTCGGGGGCAGATTCCTTAACCTTGGTCAGGACAGCGCTGAAGTCTTTGTCGCCGCGCGTGATGCCTTCTTCGATGACGACCTGGACGGTAGGGGGGAGGTTCTTCTTGAACTCTTCGGATAGCCCTTGCCCGTAGGTAGTCTTGTCATGGAGGATAGCGACTTTGGCAGTTTGAAGGACTTGCGCGGCGTAGTCAGCCTGAACTTTGCCTTGCTGGTCGTCACGTCCGCAGGTTCGGAAGACTTCGCGGTAGCCTCTCTCGGTCACCATCGGGTTGGTCGAGGCGGGGGTTATCATGACGATGCCAGCCTCGTGATAGAGGTTTGAGGCTGGGATAGTGCATGAAGAGTTGTAGTGTCCGATGACTGCGACGGCACCTTGCGAGACGATTTTGGAAGCGACAGAGACAGCATCCTTTGGGTCGGCGCGGTCATCTTCGATCATCAGTTCGATCTTTTTACCGTTGACTCCACCTTTGGCGTTCCATTGATCGACGGCAAGCTGAACACCCTGTGAGACGTCTTCACCCATTTTAGCTAATTCACCAGTCATTGGGCCAGCGGCGGCGATTTTGATGGATTGTGTACCACTTTTGCCTGAACAGCCAAGAAAAAGCGTGGTGCAAAGCACTAAATTTGCAAGGAGGAGAGACCAACTTCCTGGTTTCATGATGACCTCGGTGATTGGAAGAATTTTTGAAGCAGTCATTACCCGTTTCGCCTTACTGAAGTTGGTCGGAAAGAGGATAGCGGAAGGCTTGGCGGTGTAGCTGGAGACTGGAACTCCAGCCGCGCACCATTCATCATACAATCTAAGATACAAAGTGGTTAACGGCAAGTATGGAAAGACCTCAGAAGCATCGTAGTAGTTGTTTGTTGTTGATTTTATCACTTATCCTTGATACTTTCGTTTAAGCACTTTATATTTAGAATCTGCAAATAGGGTCGGAGGTTCAGTGACAGACAGATCTGAGCTATAGCAAACTGGTAGAAAAGAGAACAAACTGAGGAAGATTTTCAACATAACCTGCTGGTTTACAATGGCTTTAGCTGGTTGCGCAACAAATCAGGTCGAAGCGATTGCCAAGGATGGTCAGAAGTATCAAGGCGTCGAGGCAGGCGATTCTTTGCTGAAGTACCCACCAGTTCAAGTGTCTGGAGTGCCGAATCTGCATATAGAAGGACCTATTTTTTATGCACCTTCACCAGAAATTGTTGCGAATCCACTGACACTTCCAATTTGGATCGATGATGGATATGATTCGACAAAGGAACTGACATTCAGGTCGATCGAAGGTTATCGCATTCAGCTATTTGCCGGACGAGATAAACTGCAAGCGAAACGGGTCGAAGGCGACGCGCTGAATCGGAGTGGTTTATCAGTATATTTAAACTACGAAGCACCTCAATATAAAGTGCGTGTAGGAAATTTTTCGGATCGAGACCAGGCGATGCAAGATTGCAACAGATTGAAACAACTGGGATTTTCCGAAGCCTGGGTAGTTAGAACAACGATAATGGCTCAAAGATGAGATCAAGCGAACAAGAACCACAATTTAGCCCCAACCTGCCGCCGGCAGGGAGGCTGTTAGAGGAGAGACCGCAATACATAGGGATCCCTCTTGAAAATTTCAATCGTGGGGCGCTGGTAAACTGCCAGCTTTATCTTAAAGTCGATAAAGAAAAGTTTATCAAGTACAGCGACCCCAATACACCTTTTGACCAGCAGGCGAGAGGGCGATTGACTGAGAATGGTCATAAGTTCGTTTTCGTCAAGCGAGAAGACAGCCATCATCTGAATCGTTATTTTGAAGAGAATCTGCTACAGACACTCGCTGACCCAGGCTCGACTGATGAGCAAAGGGCTCAGGCTCTCTACGGCACTTCTGTTCATATCATGCGTGAATTGATGATGGATCCGGCTATTCCAGAGACAGTACGGAGCTGCCGAAGAATTTCAGAGAAGTCTATTCAGCACATCATTGCGACACCAAGTGCGCTCTCGATGATTATGGATCTCGCGTCAGTTGATTACTACACTTTTACCCATTCAGTGAACGTGATGACTTACTCGGTGGCTCTCGCATCACGATTGGGGTACCCTCCAGGAGAAATACTCGTAGATCTTGGGCAGAGCGCGCTCGTTCACGATGTAGGCAAAAGTTATGTCGATTGGAAGATTACGAACAAATCGGGACCTTTAACGCCGGACGAGTTTGAGGTTATGAAGCAACACCCCGATTACGGATACAAAGCTCTCGCCTCGACGAAGGAGATTCCGGAGAATACCCTTCACGCGGTCTTACACCATCATGAAAAACTGGACGGGAAAGGTTATCCGCACGGGCTTGTCGGTGGACAGATCGATCTGAACGTCAGGATCATCACCTGTTCCGATATTTACGATGCGTTGACTACCCGTAGAGTTTATCGCCCAGCAATGAAGAGCTTTCCGGCGTTGCAACTAATGAAAGAGTGGGTGGGGACAGATCTTGACGAAAGTGTTTATAAAGCATTTGTCAAGATGTTGGGTGATTTGTAAAATGTCCAGGCGGATTGTGGCAGCGCTACTTTCGGGGTTGATGACGATATCAAGTATAACCCCTTCGCTCAGCCAATTCCGAGCGGCAGTCGATCGCGTTGAAACTCCATCATTCTGGATTGGCAAACCGGCCATTGAGTTGTTTGAAAGCTGGGGTAGCCCGGATAGGTCGGTATTGATCGAAGGCGGCGGATCATATCTCATCTACAAGCAGGGCAGAAAGGTGGGATTGTTCGATGATAGGCCCTACGATTCGCTTTCGAGGAAAAGGGGCCTTGTTCTTCGGGGAGATTTACAGTTCAAAACAGATCAATTTAACCGAATCGAAGAGTTTAGATATCTGAATGATGAACCGGGCGTCTCGAAGGCGGCTTGGTTTTGGGGCGGGTTTGCAGTAGGGATAGTGGCGACGATGGCCGCGTTGGTAATCGCAATAAGCGTGGCATTTTCCGGATCGGGGAGTATGTATTGAGACTCCTTTTTCTTGTCTTTTTATTACTATTGAACGACAAGACCTTTGGCGATGATACTCCCGATTCTCCATCGTTCTGGGTTGGTCATAGCAAAGATGAACTGATTGGAGCATGGAGGGAACCAGACAAAGTCGAAGCTTTTGCCGATCAAACAACAAGATTGACATACTTTCAATCTCGCATTGAGTCACGCAACGTAGAGCTCAGTTACAATGGGAAATCGTGGCGAAATTCGGAGGAATCGACTCCCGAAATATTGATAATTATTGTAAATGAATCGGGCATCATCATTGATTTCGAGTGGGATCAGCCTGAAAATCCGAAAGAAATAAACTGGTTCGCCATTGGGCATACTGCCGTTACCGTGGGGTTGATTGCACTATTCATCTATGTAATGCATTTCATGCCTTCGACGACCTTGGGCATGTCATAATTTAACATCATCATCAATATCAGAAATGAACACAACACAAACAAACAGACTCTCCCTTCCGGTTTTAGCCGCAATTCCTGCTTTTCAGGTCATCGGCTTTGCCATCCTGACCGCTATAGCAGCACAGTTCCGCATCCCGTTGCCTTACACACCTGTACCAATCACTCTCCAGACGCTGGTCGTGACACTTGCCGGAGCGTTGATTGGCTGGAAGAAGGGAGCACTATCGCAGCTGCTTTACCTCGTCTGGGGAGCCTTTGGAGCCCCGCTTTTTGCTGGAGGTGCCTTCGGACTGGCAATCATTGCCGGACCGACAGGTGGCTACCTGATTGGCTTTGTCGTCGGAGCGATGGTCGCTGGCTTTTTGACTCCTGCCAAGCCGAGCTACTTCACCGCTTGGTGGACACAGTTTGCCGCTTCGGTGCCGATCTTGTTCTTTGGCTGGTTGCACCTGACGCTTTTCGTCGGCAACGATCCCGGAACGGCGTTCATGTTGGGTGTCGCGCCGTTTATTATCGGTGACTTGTTGAAAGTGACAGCCTCGGCAGGGCTCGTGAAAGCGATTAAATAGAGAATCGGCGGTATCAATTCCAGCCACTAAACACAATTGTTTGTAATCTATCGTTCGTAAATATAGAATTCACAAACCGATCTAATAACAAATTGGACTCAAATGATTACCAATGAAGAAGCCCTTCTCTACCATTCAAGGGCGAGAGTAGGGAAAATTGAAGTTGTTCCGACCAAGCCTTGCCTGACCCAACGTGATTTGGCAATGGCTTACACTCCAGGGGTGGCACAACCTTGTCTTGAAATCCACAAGAACCCCGATGACGTTTACAAGTACACTGCCAAAGGGAATCTCGTTGCAGTTGTCAGCAACGGAACAGCTGTACTTGGTCTTGGCAATATTGGCGCAGCCGCCGGCAAACCGGTGATGGAAGGGAAAGGCGTCCTCTTTAAAAGATTTGCTGATATTGACGTCTTTGATATCGAAATCAACGCCAAAACTCCGGCCGAAATAATCGAGTGTTGCAGGATGCTGGAACCGACCTTTGGCGGCATCAACCTCGAAGACATATCCGCTCCGGACTGCTTCGAAGTGGAAGAGAAACTGATCGAGATGCTCGACATCCCGGTCTTTCATGACGACCAACACGGCACGGCAATCATCTCAGCAGCAGCGATGCTGAACGCCGTCGAACTTGTTGGCAAGGATATGTCGAAATTGCGGGTCGTTTTTAATGGTGCAGGGGCTTCGGGGATCGCATGCGCAACACTTTACACTGTGCTCGGTGTGAAGCTCGAAAATATCATCCTTTGCGATACAAAAGGCGTTGTCTATAAGGGCCGCGAAGACCTCGACCCCCAACACCCGAAGTACAATAAATACAAGGCTAAGTTCGCCGCTGATTGCTCGGCTCGCACGCTTGAAGAGGCAATGAGAGGCTCCGATCTCTTCTGTGGTCTTTCCGTTGCAGACTGCGTCACCCAGGATATGGTTCGCTCAATGAACAACGATCCGATAGTCTTCGCCATGGCTAACCCGGATCCTGAAATCACTTACCCTGACGCTATCGCCGCGAGGTCGGACATCATCATGGGTTCCGGGCGAAGCGACTACCCGAATCAGGTCAATAACGTCCTTGGCTTCCCCTTCATATTCCGCGGCGCGCTTGACGTTCGCGCCAAAGCAATCAATATGGAGATGAAGGTTGCCGCATCCCAGGCGCTTGCCTCGCTTGCCAAAGAACATGTTCCCGAGGCGGTCTGCCACGCCTATGGAGTCGAGAAGATCGAGTTCGGCAAGGAATACTTGATTCCGAAACCATTCGATCCCCGTGTCTTGCTCTGGGAGGCAGTCGCAGTTGCTAAAGCCGCTTGTGAAACTGGCGTTGCGAGGTTGCCAATTTCAGATTTCGAAGCCTACCGTGAAGACCTCGAACGTAGGCTTGGACGCTCCAAAGAGGTTATGCGCCAGGTTATCAACAAGGCGAAAAGGAAGAAATCGGCGACCCCGGCTCGGATTGCTTTGGTCGAGGGAGTTGACGAGAAAGTGATCCGCGCCGCGGCGAGAATCGTCGATGAAAAGATAGGTACGCCGATACTGATGGGGATTAAGGCTGACATCGAAGCCGTCGCACTCAAGATTTCGGCGAGTTTGCAGGGGGTAGAGATCATCGACCCATTGACCGATTCCAGAAAAGGCGAGATTGCGCAGAAGTTCTTCGAAAAGAGGGCTCGAAAAGGAATTACCCTGAGCGAAGCGCAACGGAATATGGAGCATTGCGACTATTACGCCTCGATGTTGTTGGCGACCGGAAAAGTCGAAGCGGTCATTTGCGGCCAGAATCGTCACTATCCCGATGCGATCCGACCAGCTCTGCAGACGATTCCTCTTGCCGAAGGCATCAAACACGCCTCAGGGCTTTATATGCTGATGTTTAAGAGCAACGTCATCTTCTGCGCCGATACGACCGTCAATATTGCGCCTGATGCGGAGACCTTGGCGGAGATTGCGATTTCGGCTGCAGATACGGCACAAAGGTTCGACATCGAGCCGAGAGTGGCAATGCTTAGCTTCTCGAACTTTGGCTCAGTGCACCATGAACAGGTCCATACAATTCAAAAGGCAGTAGAAATAGTCCACAAGCGTCGCCCCGAACTGATGATCGATGGCGAGATGCAGGCGAATACGGCGGTGAATGAAGATATTCTTCGCTCTACTTATCCGTTCAGCAGATTGACTCAATCGGCGAATGTACTGATATTCCCTGATGTAACTTCCGGGAATATTGCCTATAAGCTGCTGATGGAACTTGGAGGTGCTGAGGCAATCGGGCCAATTTTGATGGGACTCTCGAAGTCCTACCACGTCTTGCAACGCGGTGCTTCGGTCGATGATATCGTTCATATCGCCGCTATTGCGGTTGTACAGGCGCAGGAAATCCAGAGCCGTCAAGGTTAATTGGATCCGGTCTGATCCTTCCTTACATGTTGGGAGTCCGTCAACGAACGGACTCCCAATACTTTCCTTCAGGGGTTCCTCCAAATCGTAAAAATCGACCGAATAATTTCCCGTCTCAACAGTCTTAAACCAGCGAGCGTCAAGGCGCGGACGATGCCGCTTCGCTTTTAATGCGAGAGATCTCTAAAAGCCGAACGCTCCATGGGCTTACCTGGAGTCTTTTCGAGCGTGTCGGCCAGCAAGGTGTGCAGTTTTTCATCTCGATCATTCTCGCGCGGTTGCTCTTGCCGGCAGAATTTGGGATGATTGCTATGCTAATCGTATTCATATCACTGGCTCATGCCATTCTCGACAGTGGATTCGGTTCGGCGTTGATCCAAAAACAGGAAGTGAAACCGATCTATGAGAGTTCGATTTTCTATTTTAATATCGTTTTCGGTATAGTTGTAGCTGGATTGTTTGCTCTCACTGCACCGTTGATTGCCGCCTTTTACGAAATTTCTCAGCTTACCCCCATCATTCGCTGGATGTCGCTAAGTCTGATAATCAACTCATTTGGAGTAGTTCAGACAGCCTTGTTGACCAAACGGGTCGATTTCAAGACGCAGATGAAGGCGAGCATCATCGCCACAATCGTCTCCGGGGCTGTCGGGATAATTCTTGCATCTGAAGGTTTTGGGGTCTGGAGCCTTGTGGTTCAGTCGATCTCTGCCAACTTAATTAGAACTGTCGTCCTCTGGATATTGAGCGATTGGAGACCACTTTGGTCTTTCAGTTTTGAAGCGTTGGAAGAGATGTTTCCATTCGGTTCGAGGATATTGATTACCAGTCTGATCAATACTGTGTTTTACAATATCCATTATTTGATAATAGGTAAGTTGTTCTCGCCAGCCGATCTTGGATACTATAGTCGTGCTCAAAGCACTCAACAATTGCCTTCTCAACATATTTTGGCATCAACAGTTGCGCGGGTTGTCTTCCCGTTATTTGCTTCACTTCAAGACGATTTAATACGTCTCAAGCGTATATTACGACGATCAATCTCGGCTTTGGCTTTAGTGACGTTTCCATTGATGATCGGGATAGCTTTTACAGCGCGACCGATGGTGATTGTTTTATTAACTGAGAAATGGCTTCCATCTGTTCAATATTTGCAATTACTTTGTCTTGTTGGGTCGTTCTTCCCCCTCCAACAGGTGGCACTCAACTGCATCAATGCCCAAGGAAGATCGGACCTCACTTTTCGAATAGAAATTCTAACCAAAATTTTGATTCTTATTACTATAAGCATAACATTCCGTTTCGGTATCAAGGCAATGATATATGGACAGGTTGTTACGGCAGTAATTGCATATATGATTGCAGCAATATATTTACAGAAATTGTTGAATTACAAGATTATAGAACAATTGCAGGATCTCATTCCGTCACTACTCATTGCTTTGATAATGGGAGGAGTAATATATTCTATTGGGTTTGTAGGTATTCAGAGCAAGGTATTGCTATTGATATTTCAAGTAGTTGCTGGAATTATCTCTTTTAGTTCTCTCGCCTATGTTTTCAAGCTCTCGTCTTTCGAGGAGTTGAACCAGCTAATCCGAAGCAGGTCAGATCAATCTTGAATACAAGTGAAATATTGACAATGAAAGGCTTGTTATGAATTCCAATGACAGGCAATCGCCATCTAATATTTTTAATATGCAAGAGAAGGCGCTTGTACTTTGTTTTCTTTTAACCATAATATTGGTCGATACATCGTACTGTCAACCTGACTCTACCTTACGAATCCTTGCACCATTCCCTCAACATGTTGTGAAAATGACTGGTCAGGGATTCAGTAGTTTTGGAGATGGAATCAGAAGAATTTATGTGGGAGAACGGCCTTCGGCGACAACTCATAGAATTGCCGATTCACTCAGAATTTTGTTTATAGATAAATTTGGTATAGAGAGTGAAGTGGTGAGATTGTCCCAGGCTGAAATAGGTATTGGCAATATATTTCTCTATATCGAGGGAGAGATGCAGACATGGGATTTTTACCACGAATTTCTTGGCTATCACATTGGTGATTTAGCCCTTCCCAATGGAGGATATCTGCATTGGGCGATGCATGATCGGGCCGTGCTGAAGGGGAAGGATGCAATTGGTCTTCTGCACGGTTGGCAGACCCTAAGGAGTATTCTTCAGGAGGGTCCGGAAGGTGGAGTGATGGAAGAACCGGTTGTGGTGATTGACTTTCCGGATTACTCAGAACGATTTGGTCCCAATATCGTTCATTCATTTCCCAATCCTGACTTGCCGCTTGACCGTATCTCTTTCGATGCAGAGGTTTTCGTCGATGACTTCCCTGAAGACCGCGCGACCCATATTACCATCGTGAAGTTGATGTACAAAACTGCAAGAGACAGCTCGCACTGGGTGGGAGGGATCGACTTTGAATCACTTGGTGACGATCAATATCGCGCCAGCCTCAATGCGAACGGAGCTAGGGGGATGAATTATTTTATCGAGGCGACTGATGATCGGGGAATAGTTCGCAGGTCTCCGCCCAACGCCAATGACTCATCTTGTTTCCGAATCGGCGATCCATTGAATTTAGAAGTCGAAGAGGAGGCGGTTCTTCCTGGAAATTATGTAATTAAGTCTATCAGCCCGAATCCATTTAATAGTAGAACATCGATTGAATTTCATCTACCCCGTAGATGTGTTGTGCTTGCGTTGGTAACCGATCTTACTGGCAAGGAGGTGTTTCGATTAATCAATGACTATGAAGCAGGTCAGAATCGCGTCTCAATCGAGGCTACTGAGTGGACTTCGGGGATTTATTTGCTTCAGATTAGTTCCGAAGACGCGACTTTTGGCGCTCAATTGAATTGCATAAAATAGGGAATTAGAGTTTGCAAGCCAATGAATTGGAGCAGTCCTATCTTCAGGTCAGCAACCTCTCTGTTCGCTATGGAGGGGTGAGAGCCGTCGATGAAATTAGTTTTTCAGTGGGTGAAGGCGAAATCGCGACGATTATCGGCGCGAATGGAGCTGGCAAATCATCGACTCTGATGGCGATTTCGGGGTTGGCTTCCTCAACGGGAGATATCTGGTTCGAGGGGGAAAACATTGCGCAATTGTCGGCTGTCGAACGCGTCCGTCGGGGGATTATTCAGGTTCCAGAGGGAAGGAGGATATTCGGTAGACTGACAGTATTGGAAAATCTGAAGCTGGGGGCATACAGTCGAAAAGATACCAGTTCGATTGATTTGGAGATAAAAAAGGTATACGATCTTTTTCCGATCCTCAACGAACGAAAAAATCAAAAGGGAGGGACGCTCTCGGGCGGTGAGCAACAAATGCTGGCAATAGCTCGGGGGCTATTGGCAAGACCAAAGTTATTGTTGCTCGATGAGCCATCGCTTGGTCTTTCACCGATTTATGCACAACGGATCTTCTCGGTGATCAAACTTCTCGCCAGCGAAGGGAGGACTATCTTGCTCGTTGAGCAGAACGCTCGCGCTGCATTGAAGATATCGGGAACGGCTTTCTGTCTTGAAGGAGGCAAGATTTCGCTGAGTGGGGACTCCAAAGAGTTGGCAAATGACGAAAGAGTGATGAGGGTATATTTAGGAGGATAATTTTTTTCCGAACGAGGATTCTATTTTTCGATGCAACCTTTGATCCTCCTTGTGAGTCAATACTGGTAGATGGCCAAAACAGGCTTTCAACCGAGGTAGCTTGCAAGGGGCAAATTCTGCAAAATATAGAATTTCCTTGTTGAGGAAAAAATGAATAGAACATACCTGTCACGTGCACTTATTGCAACAATAGCAGTCATCCTGACTCATTCCAATACATTCGGCGCTGGCGACGGCACAGGAAACTGGGAAGGCGCGATCACCTTCAGTCCATCTTCCAAGGCTGAACTCGAAGTCAATCTGTCACGTTCTTCCGAAACATATGTGAGCGGCACGATTGCCGTAGCAGGGCAGAAGGGAGTCCCGCAAAATCTTGAGAATATCAAGGTCAATGGATCCGAGGTGTCGTTTGACCTTAACGATGGTCGGACGGTTGCTTCTTTTAACGGATTGCTGGCAGAAGATGGATCGACCATCAAAGGGAAATTCTCACAGGCAGGTCAGTACTTTCCGTTCGAATTAACACGCGGGAAAGGTAACCTTTCAACCAGACCGACCGGGTTGACAAATCAGGAATAGTACTTCATCGTAATTTGAACGCCCTGTTGAATGCAAGTTTCGGCGGTGAGACGAGCTTAATGGGGCATTCAAATATTTTTATTCGGGAACTTTGATGGATCGCCCACAGTTTCATAATAAAGAGCGTAATACCTCTAAACGGAAACAATTCTCTTCCACCAAAGATTTTAACGGAAATAGTTAATGAAGAAATCATTCGCGATCATATTGTCCGGCCTGTTAGTGATCGGTGTAGCAGGTACCATCATGGCTGGATCGGGCGGCAAATGCGGCATGAAGAACGCATCAGCTTGCGCAACCAAGGGTGCTGCTACAACTCAGACGACCGATGCAACCAGCATAGTGCCTGCTGCAAATACCACAACTCCTGCTGTTACGGCAGAAAATGGCTGTGGCGGATGCCCCGGCACTGAAAAAGCGGCTATGAAGGATGCAGGATGTTGCCCCAGTAAGGTCGAAGGAGCATCGGCTCCGAATGCAGAAAAAGCTGCGGTTACTGCCGAAGCAGCTTCTCCCGAAGGCAAATGCGATATGAAGGCTGGTTCATGCCAGATGAAGGCCGAAGGCGCAAGCGTTACCCCTGCAGTTGAAGGAACGGTCAAGAAAGCTTCCTGATCGCCCTGTATCTTTTCTTAAGAGACCGGTTCGCAATCGCGAGCCGGTCTCTTTATGCCCAATTCTCAAGAAATAAGTAGATGAGTTAAAGGCAGAAGGAATACTATTTGAATTTCATGCTGGTTTGGTCATATTATTATAATCACAAAATGACAAGTATCCCTGACCGGATTAATTGTTAGAATTTACACCGGGTGAGCGCACCGGATATTCGATTATGTAAAATCAGGAGGTCGTATGCCGGGGATACTCGCAAGACTTTGCAGCACATGTGGAATGGGTTCCAGGGCAGATAAGTGTGTCAAATGCGGAAAACAGACCTTCGAACGGGGGACGTTTGCCCACCTGTGCTTCAGCTGTGGACATGGATCCGGAAAGAACCACTGCGTAAAATGTGGAAAACTTGCGACAGGAACCGGCATGAACGCCGTGATTTGCACTCATTGTGATTTGACTATTAAGCCGGATCACTGTGTGAAATGCGGCAAACAATCTAACTCATAATCGATATTATACTTATACAAAGAGGGACGCTGATAGCAGCGTCCCTCTTTGTAGTTGGAATTACTTTGAAATCGTTATATTACAACGAATTTAAAAGAATTACGAGGGTCTCGATTCCGGTGTACATTGTCGGGAGGTGAAAGTTCTCGTTGGGCGAGTGGGCGCGATTATCAGGCAATGCAAAGCCGATAAGCAGTGTATCCAAGCCGAGAATTTCCTTGAAGTCGGCGACGATTGGGATGGATCCGCCTTCCCGAATAAACAACGCATCAGTATGAAACGATGCCTTAAACGCTTTTCTGGCGGCTTCGACGTAGGGTGTTTTTAACGGGGCGACAACCGGTTTGCCGCCATGATGGTTCGTTACCTTAACCGTTACAGACTTGGGAGCAATGCTCTGGAAGTAGCGAGTCGTCAGTTCAACGATTTTAGTTGGATCCTGATCAGGTACAAGGCGGCTGGAGATTTTGGCGGATGCTTTGGACGGCAGAACCGTTTTGGCACCGACGCCGGTAAAGCCACCCCAGATGCCGTTAATCTCGAAAGTTGGGCGGATCCACGTTCTCTCGTTCGGTGAATAACCTTCTTCGCCCCATAATTCTTTGACACCTAAACCTTCGCGATATGCAACTTCATCGAAGGGTACAGAGCCAAGTAGAGCACGTTCAACAGCGGGAACGTCTTTGACATCGTCGTAAAAACCGGGGATCTGAATATGTCCGTTTTCGTCTTTTACAGACGCCAGCATTCTGGCTAAGATCTCCGCCGGATTGGCGACTGTTCCGCCAAATGAACCGGAATGGAGGTCGCGATTAGGTCCGGTCACCTCGATTTCAAGGTAGGTCAAGCCTCGTAAGCCATAGGTAATCGCCGGGAGGTTTTCGGCGTACATCTGGGAATCTGAGATGATAACCACGTCAGCATCAAATTCGGCTTTATGGTCGCGGAGGAAGCCAGCAAGATTTGGACTACCGATCTCTTCTTCGCCTTCGATGATGAATTTGACGTTGACAGGGAGCTTGCCCTTGCTCGTCATAACAGCTTCGATGGCTTTCAAGTGCATGAAAACCTGACCTTTATCATCAGCGGACCCCCTTGCAACAAGCCTGTTATTCTTGATGTGGGCTTCAAAAGGTGGCTTCTCCCAAAGATCGAGCGGATCAACCGGCTGAACGTCATAGTGTCCATAGATCAATAGAGTCGGTTTGCCTGGGGCTTGAAGCCACTCACCCGAAACAACCGGATGACCGGCAGTTGGAGTGACCTTGATGTTAGTCAATCCCGACTGCACCAACATTTTTGAGACATGCTCGGCGCATAGCAGAACGTCATTTTTATTTTCGGGGTCGCTCGATATCGAAGGGATGGCGAGGAAGCGAGTCAATTCTTCCAAATATCTCGCTTTTGAGTTCCGGATGTCGTTTAAGATTTGTTCCATTTACTTTCCAAAGTTACCTTGACTGAATCTAATTCAATTCGCGCTTACCTGCAATCGTTCCAGTGGTAAGCTTAAGATTGAAACGATATTACTCTCCGAACCCATTAGACCGAAATTTCTCTACACTTGGGCACAAATTACCTATGAAAGACAGTATCCTAATCATCGGTGCGGGTGGAATGGCGCGGGCTATTGCCTATGACTTGTTGAACTTCACACCGAAGCACAAGGTCACGCTTCTTGATCGGGATCAGGCGGCGTTGGATAGACTTGCCGAATACCTCGGCACTGGTGATGTGAAGTATGTAAAGGGCGAGGCAACTGACAGAGAGCTTCTCAGGAGTCTAATGAAGACAGCCTCAGCCGCCATTGGCGCATCTTCCTACAAACTCCACTTTGATGCTTGCGAGGCGGCGATTGAGTCGGGAACACACTGGGTTGATCTTGGCGGCAACCCGACCGTTGTGCAGAAGCAATTTGCCCTTCACGAAAAGGCATTGGCGGCTGGAGTGGGAGTCGTGCCGGACTCGGGGCTTGCGCCGGGGTTCATCAACGTGGTTGGTGGGTACATTGCTTCGCAATTGGATCAGATTGACGAACTACACTTCCGTGTCGGTGGATTGCCGCAGAATCCAGAACCACCGCTTTTCTATGGTCTCGTCTTTTCTCCTGAAGGACTTGCCAACGAGTACCACGAACCAGCTTGGGTGATTGAGAACGGTGACATCAAGACTGTCGAGTCGTTGACCGGCTGGGAGAGGATCTATTTTGGCGCACCGAACGGGACTCTCGAAGCGTTTCATACGGCCGGTGGGTCATCGACTATGGTCGAGACGTTCAAGGGTCGGGTGAAGGCTCTCGATTACAAAACCTTGCGCTATCCCGGCCATTTGCGGATGATTAAACTACTTGGCGATATTGGTTTTTGGAGTGAAAGCGTTGTGAACGTAAAGCAAGCGAGCGGCGGGGACGTGGAGACCTCGAAATTCGTCGATGTCGCCCCACGTGACGTCCTTGGGGCGTTGCTCATGCGGAAGGGTTATGTCACTGACGATCTGGTGGCGTTGATGGCGTGGGGGATAGGAACCAAGGACGGCAAACCGTTGCGCGTCGAGGTGAAGATGCTTGACTATTCTGAAGAAGCGACTGGCTTGACAGCCATGGCGCGGACGACAGGCTTCCCAGCGACGCTGGTGGCGCGGATGCTTGTCGAGGGAACGATCAGAGAGCGTGGAGTCTTAAGACAGGAAGGTTCGGTTCCAGCAGAGGCAATGTTCGAGGCGTTGGCGATTCGGGGTGTTAAGGTTGAAGTTGGTTCTTAGGGAAAGTTCCGCAACGAAAAGGGCGGACAAGAGTGTCCGCCCTCCAAATCTAAGCTACTTCACTTCTTCGTGCTTATGCCCATCTTCTTTATGGCAGTCGCACGACTCGTCGTCGCACTCGCCATCCTCGCAGTCACAATCCTCGCCGCAACAATCTTCCAATTCGTCCGGGTGAGTATTGAAATAGATCAGGTTGCCGTCGGGATCGACCAGCGTGCAGCCAAGGCTGCCGTCAGGCTCGCTCTCAACGTCGGTCTTCATTTCGACGCCGCGCTCTTTCAGCGCTTCGCCAATTTTCTGGATGTCGCCGCCGCGGAAGTTCAGGACGTTGCCTTCGAGATGACCTTGATAAAGAGAGAACCGACAGGCGTCATTCTCCATGACCGCCCAACCCGATTCGGTTTCTCCACCTACATGGACAAAGCCGATTTTTTCATAGAATTCTATTGATAATGCGAGATTTCTGACATTCAGGCAGACTTCGAGCCAGCCCGTGTCGAGGTAATTAGGAGGAAGATCGACGGGTTCATCGTCGTGGTGAGGATGCTCGTGATTGTGATGGTCGTGGCTCAATATTGTGCTCGGTATAGTATTTGCGAATAAGATTGTCAGTTTGATATAGCGGATATTCCCACTATTGCGACTTTTATTTCTTTCAATATAATCAATATCAGGCAGGCTATCCAAGCGAGTTGGGATTGGCTGAAGCAAGCAAGCGAATAGTACGAGTCTGGCACTTGACTCTGGGATTGATAGTTACGATATTCTAAGTCATATTAACTTTCGGGCGGAATAGCCGTCCACCTTATCAGGAGGCAGTGATGCGTTACCGATGGAAGACAGGGATGCTTGCCTGGGTCTTATTCAGACTCACCGGGTTGGCACTCGTCGGATACCTCGCAATGCATATTATTGTAATCAGCAATTTACACGATCCCAACAAGTTTAACGAGACGATGAGATTTCTCGGTTCGTGGCAATTCAGAATCCTCGAACTGGGACTCTTTTTCGTTGTCCTTTATCACGCGTTGAACGGCATTCGAGTCATCATTGTTGACTTTTTCAACGGCTCGGTTCATCAGGCAAAAATGTTCTGGGGGCTTGCGGTTCTCGGGCTTATTCTGTTCATAGCCGGCGCTTATCCAATGGTCTCGCACGCCCTTTATTGGAAAGACGTGCAACAAGGCAAAATAACACACGATTCTCCCGGATATGGGATGCAGGGCGATAAAAATGAAGATGCAACAACTCGTCCAAAACGAACAGTCAGAAGTGGTGGCTCCGGAAGAACAAGGAAGGTTCGCGGGACTAACTCGGAGTATCAGGACAACTCAGGCTCAGGTAGCGGCGGATCGAGCTACAACTCAGCCCCGAATATACCTCCTACTAATGCCCCCGACCCGGCAGATGTACTAAAAATGAATAAAATCCAAACACCACCGGCAGATCCGATGACAATTCAGCCAATCCCGCCGATACCCGACCCAAAGAAAAGAGGTGGCAAATGACCGAACGCGAACGGGGTATGCGCTCCGGTGGAGCTTTTCAGTGGTTTTTTCAACGAATATCAGGTATTGTTCTCATAATCACATTATTGGGACATTTCTGGGTTCTACACTTTTTCCCACCGAATCACGGCGACATCACTTACGAGACGGTAATGTTACGACTCAGCCATCCACTCTGGCGAACCTTTGATCTCCTGTTTCTGGTCTTCGGGCTTTATCATGGCATGAATGGAATCACGATGCTGATCCACGATTATATCCGCGGTAAAGGTCTTCGGATGGCGCTGGTAAGCGTCCTCTGGGTAGCGGTTTTCTTCTTCATGATTATCGGCTCGATGACTATTCTCGGGCTTACCGGAGGCAAAGCGTAATGGCTGACGTAACAGTTCATAAGTTTGATGCAGTCGTGATCGGCTCTGGGCTGGCGGGACTTCGCGCCGCGTTGGAGCTTTCACGACATTACAAGACCGCCGTAGTGACCAAGGTTTTCCCGACTCGATCGCACTCAGGTGCCGCCCAGGGTGGTATTGCCGCGTCACTGGGGAACCTTGACGACGACCATTGGGAATATCATATGTTCGACACCGTCAAGGGGTCTGACTATCTTGGTGACCAGGACGCTATCGAGATTCTGACTCAAGAGGCTCCCGACGTAGTCTATGACCTCGAACACCTCGGCGTCCCATTTTCCCGGCTTCCCGACGGAAGAATCGCCCAGCGAATGTTCGGTGGACACACCCTCAACTACGGTGAGAAGGCGGCTTATCGAGCTTGTTATTCAGCCGATTACACCGGCCATGTGTTGTTACATACGCTCTACGAACAATCCGTCAAGAACAACGTCCGCTTTTTCAGTGAGTATCAAGCTCTCTCGCTACTGGTTGATGACGATGTCTGCAACGGTTGTGTAGCGTGGGATATTCGTGGTGGCGGTCTTCACGTCTTCCACAGCCGTGCTCTGGTTATGGGAACAGGCGGTTATGGGCGATCCTTCAAGATCACTTCCAACGCCCATGCTAACACAGGTGACGGGCTTGGGCTGATTATGCGTCAAGGCTTACCACTTCAGGACATGGAGTTCGTCCAATTCCACCCGACTGGTCTATGGAAGCAAGGGATTCTTGTTTCGGAAGGTGCTCGTGGTGAAGGGGCCTACATCACCAACAACTCCGGCGAGCGGTTCATGAAGAACTACACGCCGAAGTTGATGGAGCTTGCCCCGCGAGACATGGTTGCGCGCTCGATCCAGACCGAGATCGACGAAGGGCGCGGCATCAACGGGCTTGATTACGTCAACCTCGAACTGATGCACATCGACAAGGCGATAATTCAGGAGCGCCTGCCCCAAATTCACGACCTTGCACTGAATTTCAGCGGCGTCGATTGCTTCAAGGAGCCGATCCCGATCCAACCGACGGCACATTATTCGATGGGAGGAATTCCGGTCGATAATGACTGTGGTGTCTTGAAGAACGGTGACTACGACAAAATCGCCGGGTTGTTCGCAGCCGGTGAATGTAGTTGTGTATCTGTCCATGGAGCCAACCGACTCGGGACAAACTCGCTTTTGGAAGCAGTCCTTTTTGGCAGAAGAGCTGGACGAGGTGCCATAAAAGATATGCCCAATCTTTCCTGGAAGGATTTACCCAAGACTCCGAAGGATGTCGCTCAGGCTGAATGCGACTGGATCCTGAATAACAAAGGCGATGAGAAGGTCGCCAACATCCGCAACGACTTACAGACTTCGATGACAAGGCGTTGTGGTGTTTTCCGTAACGGCAAAGACTTAACTGATCAGTTGGCTTATGTGAAAGAGCTTCAACAGCGATTCCACAAGGTCAAGGTTGACGACAAAGGGATGATCTTCAACAACGATCTGATGGAGGCGATTGAGCTTGGTCATCTGCTTGAATTCGCCGAGGTTATTGTCGCCGGGGCATTGGGGCGTCAGGAGTCTCGTGGAGCGCATGCGCGGAAGGACTTCCCCGACCGTAACGACACCGATTGGCTAAAGCATACACTTGCGTGGCGCAAAGCTGGCAAGGTTGAGTTCGGCTGGCGTAAGGTTGTTATCACCCGGTTTGAGCCGAAGGAGCGGAAGTATTAAAGCGAATTCCATAACAGAAGCAAAAGTAGCGACAACAGCAACAAAAGTTGCGAAGAAACCCAGCAAATTAGTAAGCGCCAAAGCCCCTGCTGAGAAGTTGAAAGCACCTGCGTCGCTATTGTCCGATGATGCAGGTTCAACTGCCGAAGGGATCGGGCTGGCATTGATGGACTTCGTCTCGACAGTTCCGTTGACAAACGAGCCACTTGCCATCAATCCGCACGTTCGCGCCTCGCTGATCGTCAGGAAGTATTGTTGGGAGACAGCAGGTTTGGACTTTGCGCTCGCATTGCCGCCAGGCCCGTTAAATTGGCTTACACTTGTCCCTTCACTGATAACGGTATGGAGGTTACAGGCACAGATGATCTCGGACATAGCCGCCTGTTACGGAAAATACCCAACCCTACGCACTGAGCAGATGGTTTATTGCCTCTTTCGGCATGCGACGGGCCACCTGATGCGCGACATCGTGACTCGAATTGGCAGCAGATTTCTTATCCGGAAAGTCGCCCTGAAGGCTATGCAAAGCCTTCTTCGGGCGATCGGGGTGCGCGTCACTCAGAAAGTGATTGGCAGGGGGCTGGCCCGTACAATTCCGTTGCTTGGCGCAGCAGGCATAGCAGCTTACGCTTTCTACGACACAAGTCAGGTCGGTAAGACAGCCATCGAGTTGTTGTCGAAAGAGCTTGAACTGAGCGACGAAGAGCTTCTAGAATTCGAAGAAGCGTGACCGGAATTAAGCAGTAAATTATTGTAGTGGCATGAGATGACCACTCACAAGAATTCAGTTGATTGAGAAAAAAATGCAGATCAAATTCAAAATATTCCGCTTCAACCCGAACCTTGAAAACCCCAAGCCGGGTTATAAAGACTACGAGGTTTCCACCCAGCCCGGTATGACGATACTCGATGTCCTGCATGAGATCAAGTGGCAAATTGATGGGACGCTGACTTTCCGGCGCTCATGTCGTTCCGGAATATGCGGTTCCTGTGCTATGCAGATTCACGGTCTCAATCGTCTTGCCTGCGAGACTCAGGTTGAGCGATTGAAGAAGAAGATGATTGTCATCGACCCACTTCCCGGTTTCAAAGTCATCAAGGATCTCACGGTCGATATGGATCCCTTCTACGAGAACATGGCGCGGATCAAGCCTTACCTCATCAACGACGAGCCGCCCCCCGACCGCGAGCGAATCCAGTCACCTGAAGACTTCCACAAGATTGAAGACCCGGTTGCCTGTATTATGTGCGGAGCATGCACCTCAAGTTGTCCCTCTTTTTGGTACGACAAAGAGTACATTGGTCCGGCAGCCTTGGCGAAAGCATACCGATACACTTTCGATACCCGCGACAAAGGAGCCGCAGATCGTCTGGAGGTACTCGATAACAAGCATGGCCTCTGGCGCTGTCACACGATTTTTAACTGCATGGACGCCTGCCCGAAAGGCATCAAGATTACCCAGCACATCGCCAACTTGAAAAAGAAAGTGATCGCCGAGAAGTATTAGGAGTTGTTACCTGCTTGTTGTTCTTGTGGGCGGAGACCTTATCCGCCCACAGTCAATTTATCGATTCAACTGCGAATAAATTGCACTCCAAAACTTCCCTTGTTCACACGGTTTCTATAAGCGAGAAAATTTAGATCCTGGCTTGAGAGTTTTAAGTACTATTTATTAAAGACTTCAGAATCAATTTTAGTTGAATTATGACCGTGCCTTGCTTGCAAACAGAGTTTGGATCTTGGCATAACTATTGCTAAGTCTTGTTAACTCTTCTCACATCACAATATAATCTCCTCTGAACTACCCGTTCGGGATATTACAATTTGTTGAATAGAATTGTCTTTTAAGACTTTACATCGTCATGAACAGCGGAACGTTAGCACCAATGAAACGATTTACCTCGCGAATTGCCAGATCAGAGCTTGCCGCAACATTCACCCTCTTCAGTATTGCTATCTCCTGTGCTACTGGAAATGGCGCTGACTTCACTCTAAACCCTTCCCACGAATCGGCAACTTCCACTACTTTTCGTATTGAATCAGCGATAACTTCTTTCGGTTTAGAAGACCGATTCGATCCCGAACTGCAGTTTGATCAAAATCAATCTGCATTTAACACGGATCGGGGAGATCGATTTGCCCGTTGGGTATTAATTCCTCCTCAAGGCGGAGTTGAAATTTTTACGCTCGAAATTACTTCTACGATAGTTGAGTCGCCTGATCATTCCGAAACCGAAACTTACCCTTCTGAATTCGCCGAGCTTGGTACTCCTGCGATCATGCGAGGATATCGAATGGTTCCAATCTATCTTTCCAATTTAATTCGTGATGTGAAAACTGGAGAAGTCAGAAAGTTGTCAGGCGGTGAGATAACTCTTCGCTTCGATACTTCTCGTAACAGAACGAATCAGGTGGCTGATCCGTCCCGAAAAAAGTCGTCGCAGTTCGCAATGAAGCTCGTCAAGAACATGGTAGTCAATCCGGAATTGCTTGAGAGAGACGAAGGTGTGGAGGCTGGTTCGATACTTTACGTGATGAGAGATCGTGATGATATAGAAGAACATCTGGAGCCGTTGATAGAGTGGCGGCGAAGAATGGGTTGGACGGTAATTTCGGTCAGAGTTGCTCAGAATGAAAGTCGTGAAGCAGTGAAGGCCGCAATTCAGGACGTTTATGATGAAGCTGAATACCCACCAGATTATGTCGTTTTGGTAGGCGACGCCCCCACACAAGGAGATGACGGATACTCGATTGCATATTATAACATCCAGAATGGTGCCAATTTTCCCTATGAATCAGATCAGCAATTTGTTCTTCTCGAGGGAAATGATCTCTTACCCGATGCCGCGATAGGTAGGATATCGTTTGGTTCGCTGAATGCAATGGATCGTGCAGTGAATAAGACGATTCGGTATGAATCGACCCCTTTCATTGGCGATAATGACAACAATCGTGGCTGGCAGCAAAAGGCAATTGTCGCGGCAACCGACGGCCGCAGTGGAAAGTCTTCTGTTGATGTCTGTAAGTGGTTCAGGGATCTATTATTAGCGAATGATTATCAACAAGTTAATCAATTTTACTATTCACCCAACCAGCAACAACCGAATCCGACCGAATTCATCCAATCCAACACCAATAACGGCGTATCGTTCATTCTCTATCGTGGTTGGTCAGATATGAACGGCTATGAACCAACGGATGCAACTCAGCTTAGAAATGGTGGAGCGCTTCCTTTTGTGATGCTTGCAACTTGCAACACCGGTGAGTATGTCACTGGTAATCAGAACGATGCGAATACATATACTGAAAAATTTATCACAAATTCTCTCGGAGGTGGAATTGGCGCCGTAGGAGCTGCGGGAGCTACTCATACAGCCTATAACAACCTTCTTGCTGCGGGGACACTATCAGCACCATTCTTGAATGGTATCTATTCGCAAGGTTGGGCTTTGCAAAATGGAAAATTGCAATTAATGAAAGCATATCAGGGACTTGGTGATATCAATCATGAAGAAAACCGCAACATGGAGGCTTGGCTAACGGAGTATTACATCTTCAATCTGATGGGTGACCCGGCTGTCGATCTCTTCACGGCTATACCCAAAAGACTGAATGTCACCCATCCTGCAACTCTGAATATCGGTGACACACATTTTGAAGTTATTGTTACATCCGAGGGAGATGATACTCCTGTTGCTGATGCAAGAGTATGCCTCTATGTAGCTGATGGATTTCAAATTAGTGGGTTTACTGCTGAAGATGGTATTGTCGATCTTTTTCTTGAACCGGGATGGATAACCGACGAAACAGTAAAATTGACGGTTTCAGGACACAATCTCCTTACCATGCTTGAAGATGTTGAGGCTGGGCAAGCTGCCGTCCAGATTAGCTATAATTCCGCACAAATCAGTGATGACAACAATGGCAACAGCCGGGGCAATGGCGACGGGGATATCAATCCAACCGAACGAATAGAGCTTAGCGTCAGATTGACCAACAGAGGGCAGGACAACCCACAAGGCCAAATGAGAGTTTCGCTCATTCCCGAAAGCGACTTGATCAGAGTTGTAAGCAATGCTGTGATGTTGGACTCCGCTCCAAGACGTGGTCAGACAGTAACTGTGTTGTTTATCGTCGACGTAACGGGCGGCTTTCCCAATGGTTCAGAGGCTGCTTTTAAGGTTTCTGCTGAAATCAACAGAATTGTTTACGAAAGCTACTTCAATCTTCCTGTGATTGGACCTCAAGTTGACTTTGCTTCGATTCAATGGAGTGGCAACCCGCTCCCGGTCGGTGGAAATGGGACATTCTGGCTAACTCTACGTAATAATGGGGTTGGCGCAGTGTCAGACCTAACAGGTGAGCTTATAAGCCTCTCGTCGACCATCTCGATAGTTTCAGGTGAGACGTCGTTCCATACTATTGAAGCTGGCGATTCTCAACAATCCGACGGCGTTTTGGGAGTCACAGCAGCCGAAAATCATATTGCAGGAAACCTGGCCCAGATGGCTCTGGTCGTAAGGACTGAAGCCGGGTTCATAGATACCGCTTTTTTTTCGCTTAGAGTCGGACGATCATTACCCTCGACACCTTTTGGGCCAGATGACTATGGGTATATCTGCATTGATGATTCGGATACAGGTTGGGTCAATAGGCCGGCCTACAATTGGGTTGAGATAAGTTCCCGTCTCGGTGGTTCAGGCTCAAACTTGAGATTATCAGACAACGAAGAGGAGGCAGACACAAGTGTAGTTGTTGATCTACCTTTTGACTTTCGATACTATGGTGAAGATTTTCAGCAGATCACGATTTGTAGCAATGGTTGGGCATCGTTTGGCGACCATCATGAGATGAAAGGCGCTCGCAATCGCAGAATTCCAAGTGGGGAAATCCTTCCGGCAATGTTGGCGCCTTTTTGGGATGACTTAATCCTCACGCAAGACGGGGGAGTTTATCACTGGTATGATGGTCTCAACGCACGATACATTATCGAATGGTCTCGGATGCGTAAACTTGGCCCCCAAGGCAATGGCGAGCCGCTGGAGACATTTCAGATCATCCTCTTCGATCCCGAGTTACGCGCTGGAGAATTTGGTGATGGCGAAATAAAGTTCCAATACCTCGATGTAGCGGACGTCCAATCGTGCTTCCAAACCTGGGATACTCCTTTCGCAACAATCGGTATCGGAAGTCCTTCACGAGACACCGGGCTGGAATACTCATACTGGAACCAACTTCACACTGGAGCCGCAAGTTTGCGGGATGGCCTTGCGATTTTGTTCACAACTGAGGCGCTTAACCCGAAGGTCTATTTTGCAGGGGTCGTCACCAACGCTGCCACAAATCGGCCGATTCCCAATGCAGAAGTGGCCATTAACGGCGGACAATCGACTTTTACCGACGCAATAGGGCAGTTTCTGATCGGGATTGGCTATTATGGCCAGGATATTTCCATTACCACAAACGCGCAATTTTATAACGATTCGACTCGCTCCAATCTGGATCCCGCACCCGGTGACACTACGGAAGTCAATTTTGGCTTGTTTAAACCAATTTTCAGCATAAATAAAAATAGTCTTGTTGTCGAGGCGCTTGATGTAGGCTTGTTAGAAGATTCACTCGTCGTGCACAATACAGGACTCGGAAAACTGTTCTTTTCATGTTCAATTTCTGAAGCTAATCCCCGGCCAATGGAACTGATTGAGAAACATGAAACGCTATTGGCGGGAACAGATAGCGACTGGCTGACATTTGCTCCCTTATCTGATACACTTCTCGCTGGGGAGGCGGGAGTTATTCACCTCGAAGTAGATCCATCTTCGCTTGACTCCGGGTTATATGAAATAGATTTGGTGATTACCCACAACGCCGAGCCAGGTTTCATCGAAATTCCTGTTGAATTGAGCGTCTTGCTTAGCGTCGATAATAGCCTTGAAATAGTCCCTAACGAGTTAAAATTTGTTTCGGCGTATCCCAACCCTTTCAACTCTTTCGTCAAAATCTCTTATTCAATTCCAGCCCCATCCTATGTTCGAGTTGCAATCTATGATGTTTCTGGTCAGAGCATTGCCGAGCTATTTTCCGGTAAAGCAGATAAAGGGCGGAAAAATTCCTTTTGGGATGCAACTAACGCTCCCGCTGGCGTCTATATCTGCCGCGTGATGTCGAGTGATAAAGTTGCCACGACAAAACTGTTGTTGATAAAGTAACTATTTATGGATTGATGACTAATCTCTAATTGTCACACTCAAACTCTCTCTCAATTAGTATTCCGCAAACGGAAGAAGATACCACCCTCCCCAACACTCTAATAAGCACCCACGACACTTGGCTAAAGTGTAACAACTTGTTATATTTCAATATGCCTTCCAATCCCAATTCAAGTAAACTAACAGCTACCACGCATAAGAAATCGAGACTGACAGCTCTGTTGTTCTTGATCGCGACTTTATGTGGAATAATCGGGAAGAATGCCTTGAGCCAAAATCTAACTCTGCCTGTTTACCAGATTGAGATTGCGCAAGCCGACTTGAGGAATATGGTTGACAATCCTGCATTTCGCGTTAGCTACCCTGCGGTTATTACTTACCAGAATGAAGAATACGACGCAAAAGTCAAATTCAGAGGTGCTTCAGCGCTCAATCTTCCCAAACATTCCTGGCGAATAGAATTTACAGAAGATCACCCGGGAAGTTTTGAGGAGATAAATCTCGACGCAGAGTATTATGACAGGTCAATTTCTCGTGACCATTTAGCGATGCAACTAGGTAGGCAGATGGGACTGACAACGCCAGATAGTAGATTTGTCTCGTTAATTGTTAATGGCGATTATTATGGCGTCTATCTCCAAGTCGAGCCGATCAATGGCGATTTTTTAGATCGACACGATTTGGGTGAAAACGAAATTTTCGCCAGCATTAGCCATGTTGGGCGTGGAGCACCGTTTCTCGAAGATACTCATTTTAGAACTATGTATGAGCTGCAAGTAGGTACACAAGAATGCTATGATGAACTCGGGAAGTTTCTAACCTTCTTACATTATGCAACGACTGATGAGATAGATGCTGAAATAGAGGATTGGATCGATGTCGATAATGTTTTGAAGTACTTTGCCTTACAATTTGTTATCGGGAATGTGGACGGATTTGGAAAGAATTTCCATCTTGTTCGTGGTGATGACAATCGATATTTGATGATTCCATGGGATTGCGATGGTACTTTAGGCAATGATTGGGCTGGAAACTGGGCAAATGAATTCGACCGACTTTTTTTCGATTTGTTAATGCAACAGGCATTTTTTCGACGGACGTTGGAGCTTCAAGGCAGTAGAGATCGGTTTTTCGAACTCGTTACCGAATGTAAGGAAACCCATTTGCAACAAACAGATGCTTTGGTCGCCTCCACTTTCGCCAGGATTCGAAATGACGCTTATCTCGATACTCTAAAGCGTGCATCCAATGAAGAATTTGACGAAGCATTTGTGAACTTGCGCGAATATATTACCGACAGAAAGGAAGAATTGCGTAGGGTTGATGATTTCTTGCAGATTCCAATGGAGCCTCGAACCGAACTCTCTAATCATTATCTTTCGAATGTCGATGAGGATATTACCTTTACGATTACGACATTCGATTCTCCTGCATGGGTGCACATTTTGTTACTGGATTCGCTCGGTGAATTTCGTAGTTTTCAAATAAACGATAACGGG
Source organism: Caldithrix abyssi DSM 13497 (assembly GCA_945865405.1). Taxonomy (GTDB): domain Bacteria; phylum Electryoneota; class AABM5-125-24; order Hatepunaeales; family Hatepunaeaceae; genus CAMBDS01. The sequence goes on along the minus strand of CAMBDS010000014.1, from coordinate 6,081 downwards.
CAGGGTGCTGACAGAAACGCGAACGACGGCATATTTACAAGGCTGTTCAATCTACGTAATTATCCATTTCCCATCTATTACAACACTTGGGTTTATCCTAACGACAATGAAGGATTCCCCTTTCCTCGCTGCGGACTTTATCTCCAGAACACCTATCCATTTCAGATTCCGGCTATCCAGATTAATTCGAACCCTGTTCGTTCAGGAGATGTTTCGATTGTCAGAGTCGATGAAGTATTAGAATCGGCGAGTTTTCTAATTGGACTTAGGAACAACAGGGAGGGTGCGATTGACCTCTCAGGGTGTAATTTAGCCCTCAATAGTAGTTACCGTAAAACGATGCTCCCAAGACAATTGACTGTACCACCGGGAGATACCGTTTGGGTTACGAATCACCTTGAACTGATGAAAGGCGCATTCCGAAATCGTTTGATCACAGGCACTCTTTATTTTACTCCTATGGCTGATGATACAATTTCTCTTTATAATGGAGAAAATGAACTCATTTGTAGCGAAGTTATAACCGAATTGCGACGAGTTGACGATCCAGATTCCCGCGTAGTTATAAACGAAATCAACTACAACAGCAATAACAGATTTGATACAGGCGATTGGTTGGAATTGACTACTGTCAATTCAGATCAGAACATCGGTGGCTGGAAATTATCCGACTCAAGGAGCGACAATTTTTACCTCATCCCGAACGAGACAACGCTTGGCGCGGGAGAATTTCTGATTATTGCCAAGGATCCAGAGCTCTTCAATTCCGTAGTCGAAACTGCTGGTAGTGTGATAGGTGGATTTGACTTTTCATTCGACAACCAGACAGATGATCTTAGACTTCTCGACGCTACGGGAGCTATTGTGGATTGGGTAAATTATGCAGATCGTGGTTTCTGGCCTGAAGAACCAGATGGCGAAGGCCCGACCCTCGAGTTGATTAACCCAGGACTTTCAAACTTTGGCTGGCAGTATTGGGAAGCTTCACGCGACCATGGCACACCTGGTCGTCAGAATGGCGTTTATACTGCTGTTCCTGCACTTGAAAATAACGATATCCCTCTAACTGCAAAGCTAACCGAGGCATTTCCAAATCCATTCAACGGGGCCGTCAGGATTGATGTGACTGGAGTAAGAGGGACTACCTATGAAGTTATCATCTACGATTTATCAGGTAGAGTAACGGCTAATTTGAATGGCAAAACAAACATTGTTGGTCGGCTATCACTCCTATGGCACCCCACCAATAGCTTGCCAAACGGAATCTATTATGCTCGAATCGTAGACGTTGCCGGCAGTAATCTACTTACTTTGCTTCATCTTAAATGATGTTTAGAGTTTCTGCTTTCAGCATTTGGATCACTATTTTGCTTTCTGTCGGATACTTCACTTCCTCTGATGGAGCTATTCCACCTCTGCGAACCTACCGAATTACCTGCGATTCAACACAACTTGCCTACATAGTAACAAATTACTGGCTTGATCAGTACATCCCCTGTACCTTTTCCGGAGATTCAGGTACTGCCTTCAACGCTGAGATTCGCATTCGTGGCGAATCGAGTAGGGAATACCCAAAAAAGTCATTCAAAGTCAATTTCTTCGCTCCATATCGTTACGAAAATCGGGATAAGATCAACCTTGTCTCCGAATGGACTGATCCGACGTTTGTCCGTGAATATTTGAGCTACGATTTGTTCAGGAGAGCCGGGTTGCTTGCACCTAATGTGGTATTCGTCAGGCTAATTATTAATGAACGATATGCCGGCCTATATTGCGATATTGAACAGGTCGGAGACACATTTTTAGATCAACGTGGGCTCGATCCCTCGGCCCCTATCTACAAGGCTGCGGAGAATCAGACAAACTTGCTTTCCGGCGAGATCGAAGGTGGATTGTGGGAACGCGAGAATGGAGATCAGACAAACTTTAGCGAGCTTCGCAATTTGATTAATTGGTTGAAAGATGTGCCTCAGAGTCAGTTCTACGAAGTGTTGGATAGTCGTTTTGATAGATTAAATCTTGCCAGATCGATTGCAGTTAATTCTCTAATTGGAAACACCTCAACCTATTACCACAACTACTTTTTGGTTAAATTTCGCGGCGAGGGAGGGAGATGGGAGTACATACCGTGGGATGTTGATAAGACTTTTATTTATCGCAGTTCTTACAGTGACCCTCCATATTGTAGAAGTGGTCACCAAAATGGCGGGACAAACGAGCTTATCCGTCGTTGTTGGCTCGACCCTGACATGCAACAATTGATTTTCGATCAGATTAAGAGTATTAATGATTCACTTTTCGTCTCAGATTATTACTCGGATATAACTGATTCGTTGCGACACATATTGAGTAGTGCCGTCGAGGCAGACACTGCCAAACAATTTACCATTAATGACTTCCACCTTTCAATGGATCTTGTTCCACAAGATGTGGAGGGGAGGGGGAGGTTACTCAGTGGCCTCGTTGACATTGAAAATCGCTTGCCGTTGCCTTTCGACCTGTATCCCGCACACATCACGTCGGATGGAGTTCTATTCAATTGGTCTGCGGCGTCTATTTCGGATGGTGATGCAGTAACCTATGATCTTCAAGTTGCCAGAGATTTCCACTTCTCAGCACCGGAGTGGGGCGTCAACGACCTGAGAGGTACCTCTGCCATTCTCTCAAATGTGCCTGTTGGGAAGCTTTATTGGCGGGTAATTGCTCGAGATAGCCAGAATAGGTGGCTGGGGCCATTGCAACACTTTTCTGTTCTTGAGACCTCTGAATTTGATCATCACCGGATCGATGTGCCTTATTCGATTACAGGTCAGCGACGCTTGCGACCAGATCAGGGAATTTATCGAGCAACACGCGATATGGTTGTGGAGGCGGGTGGAGTACTTGAAATAGAGCGCGGCGTCCGAATTCAGTTCGCCGATTCAGCGCGTTTGATGGTTAAGGGAAAGCTAAAGATCGTCGATGCGGTCGGTGATTCAGTCAGACTGGAACCGATTGATCCGGCAATAGGGTGGGGAGGGATAGTCATTGAACCTGAAGGTGAGGCAGAATTATCTTTTCTTGCCATACGCGATGCGAGCGGTTTGTCTGGAAGTGGTGGATTGTCACCAGCAATATTTGTGGATCAAAATTCCCACGTGTCAATCAAGAATTCTACAATTTATGCGAGGGGAGCTTACGGGAGCGCGATTGATTGTTTCTCCTCATCAATTATCCTTGAAAACTGTAAGTTCTTCGGAAGTAATAGCCTTGTGCGCATTAATGACGGTGACGTGGCACTGATTTCGGATTGCGAGTTCACTGGAGGCGATTACTCCAATTCTGCTCAACTCTTAATTGAGTATCAATCTGGCGCAATCGAGATCGAAAAATCGCGTTTTTCAGCCGGAAAAACCGGCGTACGGTTATCTGTTATAAATTCAGCGAACATTAGTAGGTGTAAGTTTGAAGAGTTAGATGATGAAGCCATTTCGACAATCAAAGTAAATCACTGTAATGTATCTAATTCTATTTTTGTTTATTCCGGATCTGGATTAGGCTTGAACTATTCGAACATGGATGTTTGGAATTGTAATTTCATGAAAAATAGGACGATATTCAATATTGGCAATGAGTCATCGCATAGCATCACAAACTCAGTGTTTTGGCATACGACCATTCTCGTTTCTTACAACACTGAAGTATTGAAAGCCAGTTATTGCCTTTCTGACCTACCTTTACCCGGAATTGGAAACATCCTCGGCTCGCCGCAATTCGAAAAGCCTTGGGATGGTGACTTTACTCCTGAAGCAGGGTCACCGTTAATCGACGCTGGAACAGCAGATGGAGCGCCGACGACTGACTATTTCGGTAGATCAAGGTTGAACACCCCGGGGCAGAAGAATAACGGGGCAGGTCGTTACAAATACTACGACATCGGTGCGGTCGAGTACCCGGTGGGCGACGCGACTCCTCCAGCGATGAATGGAAGGGTTATGTATATTTACCCCAATCCATTTAACGACAGGGCAGAGGTGATCTTTGTGATAGAGATTGGCGGACGGGCTAATATAGAACTGTTCGATGTGGCGGGTAGGAATGTTGCGAGTAGGCACTTTGAGCAAATCACGGCCGGTCAGTATCGGGTGAGTGTTGAAGAGTTAATGGATGGGGGGGAGTTGCCAGCAGGAATTTACTTCTGTCGGCTCGATCAACCTTCAGATGTGACTATGACGAAGCTGATTGTTTTGAGATAGCTACATAAGTTGCTGGCAGACGAGGGCGTCTGCCAGCGGTGCAATTGCAAGAGAGGCTTGAAAAGCCGCTCTCCAAGAGTTACTTTCCGCCCTTTTTCTCTTCCATAACATAAACTTTCTCGCCACGCTTGACCATCCCTCTTGCCCGCGCCTCTTCTTCAAGTGCCGCTTTGTCACCCACCTTCAGTGCATTCATCCGGGCGCGCATAGCTTTGTTCACTGTGGCGATGGTATCGATCTTTGCCTCAAGTCGTTCAACTCCGCGCTTACGCATCATGGTGCGCCAGTATCCGTCTCCACCGAAAAGGAATAGTGAGACAAGCGTCAGAATTCCAGCCCCGATTAGCCAACTTTTCAACTTTCGGTAAGGAATGCCCAGTATTCGGCTATTCTTCTGCGGAGCCATTTATCTCGAAAATCCGTAACAGGCAGATTCCCCCAACTCTTCCTCGATGCGAAGGAGCTGATTGTATTTTGCCACGCGGTCGGTTCGTGACGCTGATCCTGTTTTGATCTGTCCAACACCGGTCGCGACAGCGAGATCGGCGATGTAGGTGTCTTCAGTTTCGCCGGATCGGTGTGAGATGATAGCCGTATAACCGTGCCTCAAAGCAAGTTCAACAGCGGCAATAGTCTCGGTTACTGTGCCGATCTGATTCAATTTTATCAAAATCGAGTTTGCAACTCCTTTTTTGAAGCCTTCATTCAGGCGATCGACATTAGTAACGAATAGATCGTCACCGACCAACTGAATCTTCGAACCCAACTTCTTTGTCATCAGCTTCCACCCATCCCAGTCGTCCTCGGCCATACCGTCCTCGATTGAAATGATTGGGTAGCGATTGGCAAGATCGACCCAGTAGTCAACCATTTCTGCTGATGTAAGCTTTCTTCCTTCAGATTCAAGGAAGTAACACTTTTTATCTTTCAGGTAGAATTCGCTGGCGGCCGGATCGAGCGCAAGTGCAATCTCAGTGCCCGGTTTGTATCCGGCTGCCTTGATAGCTTCGACAAGTAATTTCAAAGCCTCTTCGTTGCTGTCGAGGTCCGGTGCAAAGCCTCCCTCATCTCCTACTGCTGTGGCAAGCTTTCGTGATGTTAACACCTTCTTAAGGTGATGGAATACCTCGACTCCTGCGCGTAAGCCCTCGGAATAGGTTGGCAATCCGCGGGGGACAATCATGAATTCCTGAATGTCAACTTTGTTGTCAGCATGTTGACCACCATTCAGGACATTCATCATTGGAACTGGCAGACGCCTGGCGAAGGCTCCACCAAGATACCTGTACAATGGCATACCGAATGCTTCGGCAGCAGCACGGCTGACTGCCATCGAAACTCCCAGCATTGCGTTTGCGCCAAGCTGCCCTTTGTTTTTGGTTCCGTCAAGATTAATCAATCGTGCGTCGATCTCTGCTTGATCGTCAGCCTCCATGCCATTTAGCTTTGGGGCTATAACTAGATTGACGTTTTCGACCGCCTTGTGGACACCTTTCCCAAGGAATCGCTTCTTATCACCATCCCGAAGTTCGAGCGCTTCATGCTCGCCGGTTGAGGCACCAGATGGCACAGCTGCTCGTCCCATTGCCCCGCCATCCAGTACAACTTCCACTTCTATTGTCGGGTTTCCGCGTGAGTCGAGAATCTCTCGTGCGAAAACATCCATAATGCTCATCATATTTCAACCTCCGGTGTAATTTGTTTCGTTTCAGATGACCGAAACGAAATTGATAGATAACTTGCGATATTCAAATTGTTGTAAAATTAAGGAATAATTCCGTCATACTTTCCCTTGGACTACGAAGGAGTCTTAATTCTCTTCTTCATCCGCGTAATCTTCCTCATC
>CAMBDS010000013.1 GCA_945865405.1 Caldithrix abyssi DSM 13497 | reverse complement strand
TTCAGTGGCTTGTCGATGGGGAGGTTGCGGCGGAGGACACGGTTGCGCTGGAGTGGAGCTTTGCCGGTAGTGCGGATTTAGATCCGCACTACCAAGTGCAAGCCATTGTTGCAGACTCCGTTGAGGCGGATACGGTGACGTGGGAAGTGACAGTGAGGGACTTGGGAGTGGGGGGTGGCGGACAGACTGTCCGTCCCACTGAGTTCGGGTTGTTGAGTGTAAGTCCGAATCCGTTTAACTCGATGCTGACGATACGGTTCTCTGGCTTCCCCACCGCTCGCGGGGGGGGCTCGCAATCCCCCCATGCAATTGCAGGGGGGGTAGGGGGGGTCAGTTTGCGCATCTACGACATCACCGGCCGGGAGGTTGCCAATCTCTCTTCCCTCGTCTTTGCGAACGAAGTGAAGCAATCTTCATCCCTCAGCCCTCATCCCTCATCCCTCTCTTGGAACGCCTCCTCTGCCCCCGCCGGAGTCTATCTGGTCCGCCTCCAGTCTGGCACCGAAGTCTCCGCAAAGAAAGTCGTCTTAATGCGATAAAAGTCATTTGAGTTGCCGTGTAATTGCCGCATAGGTTGGACGCCCATGGTCATAATTTCGATAGAGTGTTTCGATTAGATGCGGAAAGGCGTCCAATCAATATTTTATCGATCTTGTTAAATATTAGATTAGTATTACAGGTAGAGCATGTCAACGAGTTTGTCAAATTCACCAGGTAAATTATCTGATTAATTGTTGGAAAACTCCCATAGATAATTTCTTGTATTGTATTGTAATATCAAAATAAGAAGTTAAATACTTATCAAGAATGAATGAATCACCTTGGCGAATACTTCGAGTAACGAACGACTTCGTTGGTGGGTTGGGCAAACGAGCTAATGTACCAGTGTATCATGAGGAGTACCGAAAAGGTTCGAATCGAGAAGATCATTGTACTATTCCGCATTTTATTGAATTTCTGGCTTTGGTAAATGTTTTGAGCGATAGTACATTACTTTATCAAAACAAGTTTGGTACTCTTATTCATCGTTCCGACTTCGAGCTGGAGAAAGTAAATACCGGCGGAGAGATTGGCTCCATCAAAGACAATGGAGTACTCACCAGTCAGTTGTTGTTCGTTCAGAGGTTCGGCGACAACTCTACCGTTTATGTCCAGGAAAGTGAGCTTGACTCTACTTGTAGAAGATAGTGAATAGCGTATCAGTGTGGTGGAGTTGAAGGGATTGGGGGTGATGCTCAAAAGGGCGGAAGCGAGCGGCAGATCGGCTGAAGAATGCTCACCATTGGGTTCGAGGACATCCACAGTCCAGATCAAGGTATCCCCCCCGTTAGAATCAGATACAATCAAGGTGACGAAATCTGAAAAATTTTCCAAATAACTAAATCGATATTCCATCACCGGTTCGTTTTCCAAGACAAGATTGCCGTCAACCAACCAAAGAATTGAGAGATCAGGGTCGTCCGGAAGACTTGGAACAACTTCGAAGTGAACAAGGCTGTCGGCAAAAACTTCAATACTTTCAGACAGCGGAACGAACGCCAAAATCGCTCCTCTTACAGAAACAGTCCAATAAATGGCGTCAGATGTCCCACCTCGCCAGGCTCTGCCTTCCACAAGATATTCACCAGACCAAGGAAAGTCGATAGTTTGTTCGTCCTCAAAACCGAGAGTATCGGTTGCTCCATCGGATAGATTTGTCAAAGTCCAAAAATATTGCGGATCCTCGCCGTCAATACGACTGACTCTGTCGATGGAAAAGTCTATGGAGGTCCCTCGCCTACGATTCAGTTCGAGCGAATCAGGAGTGAAGGCAGAAATGAATAGATCGCTGACTTCGACTTCCCAAAACACCGAATCGCCGGGGTTTTGATCGGAAACGAAACAGGCGACTTCATGGAACCCTCTGTCGTCAAATCTCACAACAACGCTGGAATCGTCACCTATTTCCTGATCATCCATCTTCCAGAGATAGTGAATTTGATCTTCCTGCCGATCAACTGCGTAAACTTTGAACTCGCGGTTGAATCCCGTCAGTATTTGAAGATAACGATTCTCCGGTAGCGCTTCGATAATTCTTGGCGTACCAATGTCTGGCTCCAGCTTTACGATCAATGCATCCCAGGAGGTATCGGCTCTTGTCTCATTCAAGGCAACTCCGGCTACTACAATCGATCTATCAGGTGCTATAATGACACTTCGGTAGTATTCACCACTACCTCCTCGCGGGTGTCCGTAATGATCTATTCTGCACCAAAGCTCATTACCCTGGCTATCTGTTCGTAAAATTGTAGGATCATTTCGGTCTGATGTTCCGACAAACGCAAAACCTCCATCCGGGAGCTGGGCGATGCAACCTTGGTTCCACCAGGGTCGCTCTGCGTCGAACTCCTTCAGCGAGTGCCAGACATTGTTTCCATCATTGTCAACACGCTGTATCACCCAACCATCGCCAGTAATGGCGCTGAGTGCAAAGCCACCACCGATGCACGAGACCATCGAATAGAATCCGTATTCATAACGCCTATTCCAGATTAGTTCACCATTTTGGTTTAGCTTGATAATCTGAGTGTTACTCCGACTTGACCCGGCAATGACATAGCCATCATCCGCAACTTCTCTTACTGCATTGAATTGACCGGACTGATCTTCATTTGTGTAATGCTCCCAGACGACATTTCCCGCATTATCTATCATCACAGCATATTGTAGCCCAGGGTAGGCATTGCGATCTTGTGGAGCGTCACCAACAGCAAGAAATCCGCCGCCTTTGGTCTCTATCAAGGCATAACAATTTCCAAAATTCCCCCCGCGTTCGTTGTAGCGATTCCACCAGATGATCTCTCCGTCTGGATCGAGACGAATAACTGAAAAATAGTCGTGCTGACCACCAGCGGGCCCTGTTCTCCCGCCAAGGGCGAATCCTCCATCATCGGTCTCGATCACACTGTAGGCAATTTCTTGGGTTGGAAATTGATCGAAGCTATAATGGTGCTCCCAGAGTTTTTCTCCATTGCGATCCATATTGCAGACATACATTCCGTGAGGCCCTCGCTGAGCGATGTTTGTTACACCTACGGCAACCAAACCGCCGTCAGCCTTAAGATAGATGTCCCAAAAGGACTCACTGCTGCTCCCATTGTCGCCTTCGTATTCGTAATAACGGACGACTTCGTTTGCGGGCTGGGCAAAGGAATGTTGAAACAGAAGGAGTGAGGTGAGAGTGAGGAGGAAGGCTGTTAGTCTTTGTTTCATTTTTCAGATCAATGATTGGGTGAGAAATTAGTGATTCAAGTTAATCAGTTCTGATTGAAAAGTCAAGTGGTTCAACTTGGGCAAAAACAAAAGAGCCGCCCCAAATTGGGGCAGCTCTTTAGATTCCTGCTTTCGCAGGAATGATGACGATTAGGAAACTTAGCGGAGTGTTAAGCCAACTCCAACCGAGTAAGCAGTGTACTCGCCAATGTTGATGTCAGCGTTGACCGTGATCAAGGTTAGCTGCAATCTTGCACCAGCGGTGATGCGTGAAGTGTTGTTTCCCTCCAAGTCAAAGGCGACGTGTTGGCCGTGGTAAGGGTTGCCCGGATCGTCGACAGTGTAGTCAACCTTGATGTCGCTCGACTCCATACCGATACCGGCATAGGGGGTCAAGCTAAGCAGCATGAAACCGAACCGGCGGGAAAACTGAAGATTGAAAGCGGTGTTGTTGGATTCAATCGGGCCGGCGGTCAACTTCTGTGTCGCGTACTGACCAGTGATGTCGAGGCCAAGCAACGGAACCGGAATCCATTGCGAGATGGAGTGCTTGACACCAAGCCCCAAGAACTTGACCTTACCGAAGTCACCGGCGTCAATTTCAGGGATGAAGCGGACGAGAACTTCCGTCTTGAAAGGCAATCCGACCGAAACCTGCGGCAGAATCAGCGGTACCATATCGACGCCGGTACCGGGAATTGTCTCAAGAGAGGGAATTTGATCCAATGCGTTCTGCCATTGCGGAGATCCACGTGCAATGGTTATCTCAGCGTCGGAATAACCCGCAGCCTGCATCGCCGCAATTAATTCTGCATCGGCTCCATCTGCAAAGAGTGTACGACCAGTATCGACTCCAAACATTGTCGGGGTTTCGCGGTCAGTCCAAATGTTGTTGCCGTTCAACCAGAGTGTGTCGTTGCTTCCGGGGTTGAAGTAATCCTCCGGGATCGGGATCTGGCCAGGGACAACGAACATGTAGCTGAGGTCTTCGTCATTGACCTGAACAAGCGAAATCTTGGCGCTGATGTCGAAGCCGAGAATGCCGTGGGGCTTGGCAGTGTGGTAGAGCCCTGAATTCATTGCGGTACCGAAGGCAGTGGCAAAGGGGCCGACATAACCAACCGCATTGTCCTGAGCCAATTTCTTCAATTCCTCCTGGAAATCGACCGCATTTGCGCGATTGGTGAAGGAGACAGAAAGTGTCAGGATCAATAGAAGGGAAAGCAACCGTTTCATTTGGGGACTCCAGTATTGGATGTGAATTAATTTGATAAACTTCAAAATAAGGACAATGGAAGTCAGATTGGAAATATCGCCTCGATACGAGGTTAGAAGCAATAACGTCGTGAAATTCCGAATTCTAAATTAAAAAATCCTACTTAACGAAAGAAATAGTGAATTGCACATTGAGGTGAGGGCAGTACCGTATCGTGATAAGCGGTAAGCATTAAGTCCGCCGAAAACCAAATTTGATCCCATTGGGCATATCTAAAAGCAGCACCAACACCCACACCTCCGCCTAAACCTTTGGAAGTACTATGTCCGACTTGAGTGTAGTAAGAAGCTGTCTGACTGTCCCAAACCCAATTTTCACTCCTGGTTCGCTCATAAGAATAAGATAGACCTCCAACCAAATAGAGCGAACTATTTTCAGTCCGATTCAGAATGTAAAGCTGTTCCACACCGATGTTAGAGTAAGTGGTTGTGGATGATTTCAAGTAAATTCCTCCAGCTTGCCACCCGAATCCGTTTACCGGCAAACGCCTGACACTGAAACCATTTCCGCAGGACCTGCCTGCAGATACACCAAAGCCAAGTGTCTCCTGGGCGTTGACGATACCTGGAATTGCCGCCAATGAGACAATAAAAATAGCTGTGGCAAACAGTCTGGTGCGGATCAATGCGGCATTCCGATTAACTTTCTTCATTCTGATCCTTAATAATAGCGTCAAGGGTGCTTTGGCAATGTGCGTAGGGTCACTTGGAACTGTGGTCTTTAGAGACTCTTTTTGCGGATTTCTTAGGTAAAAGAGCCAGCTTCAAAACTTCATCAAGTGTGCTGACAAACTTGAACTCCAGTTTCTCCCTCACAATATCCGGGATTTCCTCCAAGTCGGCTCGATTGCCCTCCGGGCAGACGACAATCTTCATATGCCCCCGTGCCGCAGCGACGGTCTTTTCGCGCAAGCCACCGATTGGAAGCACCTGCCCCTGAAGGGTGATCTCTCCGGTCATTGCCAGATCGTGGCGAACGGGCTTGCCGGTGAACAGGCTTGCCAAAGCAGTCGTTAACGTGACGCCCGCAGAAGGGCCATCCTTGGGGGTAGCTCCCTCAGGAATATGGAGATGAATGTCGAATTTCTTGAAAGAGTCACGCGGAATCTTCAATCTGTCGGCATGCGAGCGAAGATAACTCATGGCGATCTCGGCAGATTCCTTCATTACGTCGCCAAGTTGCCCGGTGATCTTCATCCTACCTTCACCGGGCATCGAGATAATTTCAATTTGCAACATTACGCCGCCGACCGCAGTCCAAGCAAGACCGGTCGCTACACCGATGCGAGGACCTTTCCCTTGCAAATCGGGCATAATTCTTTGTGGGCCGAGATACTTGTCGAGGTTCTTCGTGTTGACGACAAAGGTTGCTGTCTCGTCACCACTTGCGACATCGAGCGCGATCTTGCGACAAACCTTGCCAATGGTTCGTTCGAGAGTACGGACGCCAGCCTCACGGGTGTAATAGACGATAATGTTTTCAAGCGTCCGATCCGTAAAAGTGATCTGCCCCGGCTTTAATCCATTATCAGCAAGCTGACGAGGGACGAGGTACTTTTTGGCGATCATCAGTTTTTCAGGAGTAATATAGCCGGGTAATTTGATGATGTCCATTCTGTCACGGAGAGGGGCAGGAATCGTTTCGAGGTAATTCGCTGTCGTGATGAACATAACCTTGGAGAGGTCGAATTCGACCTCAAGATAGTTGTCCTGAAATGCGAAGTTCTGCTCGGGATCGAGCACTTCGAGCATTGCTGAAGCTGGGTCACCGCGGAAATCGGTACCGAGCTTGTCTATTTCGTCCAGCATAAAGACCGGGTTGTTGGTGCCTGCTTTCTTCAGATTCTGGATGATGCGACCCGGAAGTGCGCCGATATAGGTTCTGCGATGACCGCGAATCTCTGCCTCGTCCCGCAATCCTCCAAGCGACATCCGCACAAATTTCTTATTCATTGCTTCAGCGATTGACTTCCCAATGGAAGTCTTACCGACTCCAGGTGGCCCCGAGAGACAGACGATTGAGCCTCGCCCTCCACCTTTCAATTTCTTGACAGCGAGGAATTCGAGAATGCGATCTTTGACATCCTCCAACCCGTAATGATCGCGATCGAGAATTTTGCGAGCCTGTTTAATGTCGAGATTATCCGAATCCGACACTTGCCACGGTAGGTCGAACAGCCAATCGAGATAGGTTCGTGAGACGGTGTATTCCGCAGAAGCGGGGTTCATTCTGGAAAGGCGCTCAATCTCTTTCTTTGCCGCCTCTTTCGCCTGTTCTGGCGCAGCGAATTTGGCAAGGCGTTCATTTAAATCCTTTATTTCGGCACCTTCGCCGTCTTCACCCAATTCCTTGCGGATTGCTTTCATCTGTTCGCGAAGGAAGTATTCGCGCTGGTTTTTCTCAATAGTGCCAGAAACTTCCTGCTGAATCTTGGAGCCAAGCTTCAGAATAGTCAACTCACGATCAACAAACCGGGAAATAATCGCCAACCGTTCATTGATTTCAACGGCAGCAAGGACCTCCTGACGTTCGTCGGGTCGAATGTTGAGATTGGCGGCGATAAAGTCGGCCATAGTGCCCGGATCGGAAATGTTGATCAGGGCAACCTTCATCTCATAGGGAAGATAGGGGGCTATATCAATAACTTCGGTGAACTCATCGCGAATTTTTCGGGTTAGAGCTTCGATTCGAGCTCCCCCGCTTACAAGTGATTCGAGTGAAGTCACACGAGCAAGTCTGCCAAGCCCTGAATCATTCAGTACCTCAGTGATTTTTATTCGGGATCCGCCTTGCAGAAGCAAGCGCAGTGAACCATCGGGAATTCGAAGCATCTTGATGATGCTTGCGGCACAACCAATGGAGTAGGGAGCGTCACCTCGTTTGTCCTCTTCTGTTGAAGGCACCTTCAGGGATACAGCCATTGTCTTGTTGGAGACGTTGAGGGCTTCATTTACGAGCTTGATCTGGTCATCGCTGGTAACAACTACGGGGGTTATGACTCCGGGGAAGACGACAAGTTCATCAGTCAGGAATAGCGGCATCGTCTGTTCATCGGGTGATGCAGCGACGACGCTAAGAACTTTTTTTGTTGCTTGTCGATTCACAGGTCGATCTCCACATCGTTGTTCAGCAGACCAAGCGGCTGTTTTGGCAGTACGATTTCGAGAAAACCTTGAAGGTAGCGGCGTTCAGCGCGATCGGCGTCGATTCGAGCCGGCAGTTCGATACGTCTTTCGAAAGGCCCGAAGTCGATTTCCATTTTGTGGTAGTGTCGTTTTTCGATTGAGTGATGTTCCCTTCGGATACCTCGTATGGTAAGGATATTACCGAAAAGTGTGAGCCTAACGTCGTTGATAGAAATTCCAGCGATGTCAATCATTACGACGACATTTTCATCGGTCTCAAAGACATCGGTTAAAGGTCTCCAACCTTTTTCCGAAGACATAAGGACTGGCCGACGATTCTTGTAGAAGCTATGAAAAAGAAAGTCGAGTTCATCTGTTGACTCGTCGTCCTTGAATTCGTATCTGAATGGAACGCGGATCATCACTCCTCCGGGTAGCGAAAAGGTGAAAAAAATCTTGGATTATTGAGATTCAATCAATAGTCGTGCGATGAAAAAAGTGAATCAAAATGCTTTCTTAAAGGTAACATTGAACAACGCTGGATTGGGGTGCAGAACGGTTTTACCTTCAAGTAGCTCTTCGATAGTAAGAATTTGGATGCGCGGGAATTTGGTGCCATAAGATGATTGGTCGTAATATCCTGCCTGCAAAGCCGCCCTCCTCATACCATCGGTCACGTGCTCATTAAAACAGACGAATAATGCCATTTCTGCGCCTTCATTTCCGACCGCATAAATCAACTCACGTACATCCTCGAGATTTGTCGAACCACTTTTTACTTCGATCAAGACAGAATCTCTTTCCGTCGCACTCCTCCCGATCGCGATGTATCCGTCGTATCCCTTGTGAGAGTCTCGCGAAACTCCCCCAAGCATAAATTCAATCACCCAATCCTGAAAGGCAACTCGTCCACCTTTTGCACCACGCGCCAATTCTCTAGCGGAAGCAATATCTCTTGGGAATCCCAAAATAGAAATATCCTCCTTGACCGCTCTATAACGATCAGGATTAATCTTGTACGACTCTGTGACGCGATTATAGATCAACCTGATGGCAAGATGCGATATATCTACACCGATCCATTTCCGATTTAAGCGTTCGGCTACTGCGACTGCTGTTCCACAGCCGCAGAAAAAATCAGCAACAGTATCACCTTCGTTTGATGAGGCTTTGATAAATCTTTCAAGAAGTGTCTCGGGTTTTTGAGTTGGATATCCTAATCTCTCAGCTGCCGCTTGATTTAGAAAGGGTAACTCAAGCCAATCCAAAGGCATAGGCCCAGTTCCTTCTTCGAGATATTGCCGGTACGTAAACTCGCTTTCTTGTTGAATAGGAATATCGGTTTTCTGCCTTAGCTTCCCAGCTTCAGCAACATTCCTACCCCTTATTCGAAATTTTCTTCCTTCGTCGTCGGTATGCTTAAATTTTTTGACGCTAACTTGTGAATAGCTTTCGTGAATCTGGTCGGCATTAAAAACATGAGCTCCGCGATGTTTTGAATAAAATAGTATTACGTCATGCTTTTTGTTATAATAATTTTTAGCGAGACCCCGTTCTCTATAACACCAGACAATTTCGTTCAAGTAATTCTTTTCGCCAAAAACAAGATCACATACGATTTTGAGATAATGGCTCATGGTTGGATCACAATGGAGGTAAAATGAACCTGATTTTTTCAATTTCTTCTTCATGAAGAAGATTCTTAGCGCCATCGTTGTCAAATAGGCGACAGATCCCTTGGAGATCGAAAGAGAATCTAGGTTCTTTAAAAAAAGCCACAGTTCACGATCTAATCCCTGGAGTATTGCCAGTTGGTCAAGGTAAGAAACATTGCTCCACGTATCCGCAAACGCTTCCTTCTGAGCCTTCGTATCCTTCAAGTCAATCGACTCGAAGAGGACGTTGTAGTTTCTCTTCGAGTTAAACGGAGGATCGATATAGATCAAATCTATACTCTCGTCCTCAATAGACTCTCGCAGAACGTCGAGGCAATCGCCGTAGTACAGTTTGTTCAAGTAACTACCCCTTATCCTTCTTCCGCAAAAACAATCCGATTGTTGGATTCAACCTGCTTCAGTCCCGATAAATAGTCGGGATCCAGTGAACTTTCGAAAGCCCTAAGCTTAACTACCACCTCTTCAGCTGAAGCTATCTTCATCAGGTCGCCTCGCAACTTACTCCCCCCGGGCCAACCGTGTGAATACCAGCCTAACTGTTTGCGCATCCGGAATACAGCGGTTCTTTCACCGTAGAATTCGACCATCAATTTTAACTGTTCTAATATAAGGTCAATCTTAACAGGAATTAGTGGCTCGGCAGGATTTTTCGCTGAAAAATCGCCGTTTTTTAGCGGCTCAAATAGCCACGGGCGACCTTCAGCCCATCTGGCGATCATTACCCGGTCACAGCCGGTGCGTTTCATCATCTCCCCAGCATCCTCATACGAGACAACGTCGCCGTTGCCAATGACGGGTAAATCCGGAACTGCCTCTTTGACCCTTCGGATAACTTCCCAGTCGGCAGCGGTACCTTTGGCTTTGCGGACATAGCGGGCATGTATTGCGACCAGCGACGCGCCTGCCTCTTTGGCGATACGCGCCGCTCTTGGAGCAACCTCGTCAGGCAAGTGATAGCCGTTGCGTAGCTTGACGGAGACAGGGAGACCGGACGAAGCCTTCACAGCTTCGACAATCCTTCCGATCAGGTCGGGGAACTGCATCAAAGCCCCGCCGCAACCTTTGGTGACAAATTTCTTCACCGGGCAGCCGCAATTGATATCGATCATATCGGGTGAGTAACGCTCGCTGGCTATCGCCGCAGCCTCAGCTATCGATTCGACCGTTGAACCGAAGAGCTGGAGAGCTATTGGTCGCTCGAAAGGATCGAATCTGCAAAGGTCGAAGCTTCCCTTGCCGAGACGCCGAAGTCCCTCGGCGGAGATGCACTCGGTGTAAAGTAAACCTGCTCCGTAGCGACGGGCGATCTGGCGATAAGGAGAGTCGGTTATGCCTGCCATTGGAGCGAGGATAGCTCCGTGGGGAAGTTCCCAATTGTTGATGGAATATCTGGTCAGGGGTTGATTTTCGCTCTGAGGCAGTTTATATTACTGGTCTTAATTTTTATTTTCCCGCACAAACTACTGTTTCTGCGGTTTTGTCACACAATATACGTCGGATTAGCACCTGACGCCATTCAATCAAGCGGAAACTCCATGTCGAGACGATGCGATCTTACCGGACAGGGCCCGGTCGTAGGCCATAACGTTAGCCATGCCCACAACATTTCACTCCGTCGTTGGAACGTTAACCTGCAAAAGGTTCGGGTTGTCATCAACGGCAAGGTCGTTCGGCTGAAAGTCTCCACCAGTGCCATCAAATCTGGGCTGGTTGTCAAGCCAATGACTGTCGCAAGGAAGCGCCCCGCCAAAGAGATCCGCAAAGCTTCAACGATCACCGCCAAAGGCATCATCAGTGATGAAGCCCCGGCAACAGGGTTCTTCAGTGACTCATCTGTCGTCGGCCGTGTCTTCAAGCCGAAACCGAAGCCAGTCGAAACCGAACCGATCCCCGGCGTCGATATTCCTCTGTTTGATGCTCCCGGACCAGTTTTCGAGGAACTTGACGGCGCGCCGGTCAGAAAGTCAAAGAAGCGCTTTTAAGCGTCGAGACATTATTGAGGTTTGGTAAGGCGGACAAGTGTCCGCCTTACTTTTTTGTGGTGAAGCGTTAACCCGTCAACCTGAAGAAAAACTCTGTGATTGTAAAACACATTACTTATAAGTTAAAGGGGCTACTCTTACAAGAGCAACCCCTTTTTTTTAAGCTTCGGGCGCTGACCCTTACTTCACCATCACCACCTTGGCAACTTTCACTCTTCCCACTGACTCAAGACGCACCACATAAACACCGGAAGAATATCTTCCTGCATCCCAAACAGCTTTATAATTGCCGATTTTGGGGGTTCCGTCAAATAGTCTCGTTACCTCCCTGCCAAGCATATCGTACATAGCGAGCCTTGCTGGTTCGGCAACATCTATGCCGAAGCTAATGGTCAGCCGGCTGTTGAACGGGATGGGATAAATAGCATGCAACCCGAATTCTATCGGAACAGTGGGATCTGAATTGACTGAAAGCGCAATAACTCTCAAGTGGAAAGGCGTACGACAGGTGTAGATGCCCGATTCAGAAGCCGCCTCAACCCACCAGGTCATTTCGCCTTCGGCTGCCCAGACGGTATCCAAACTAACCGCCAGAAAGGTGTCGGCAGTCTCATAGTGGGTCATCGAGTCTCCCATCTGAAACCAGATGGTGTAGTTGAAATTCTCTTCCTCATCAGCGGGATGAGGTTCTTCCCAGACAAAACGAACTGCATTTGCATAAACCGAATCGGTTCTGAGCAGCCATAATTCAACAGTATCCCCGTCTGCCGGTGAGATCAAGTCGAATTGCGGTAGCTCCGAAACCACTTCCATCTGCACCGGAAAACGTTGGAAGCCTGGCGCTGCATTGTGGGTAAAGTCGATCATGATCTCGAACAAGCCCGAGTCGAGACCAGTCGATTCTACTTCAATTTCAATAGGCAACTGGTCACCAGCCTCTAATGTCCCTTCCTTTGGTTCGTACGAAACCCAGCTTGTATTCGGGGCAATCTCGAAGATTCCAAGCCAGTCGTGTGCGGCCACTTCGACGATAATAGCGAGGGCATAAAGTCGATTACTCCAGTCGTGGGTAATTGTCATCCCGCACCTACCTCCCGCATTTGGGGTTAAATGTTGAGCCAAATCAGTTACGAATATCACTTGATTTGTAGCAGGATTAACCTTGAAAATTGAGAGATCAGGATGATTATCGTCTTCTTCCGGTACCTCATTTATGCCGACAATATAAAGAGGATATCCATCCGGATCATCTGGAAACCACGAAAAACCATATTTCTTAAGGGAGGAATTGTCTCTTGGATCCAAGGGACTGAAGGAATCTGTAATGGTTAAAGAATCCCCTACAAATTCTGCCTTATAAATCGGACTTGTAATTCCACCAGCATAGAAACTCCCTGATTCCGAATCTAAAGCCAAACATCTAACCCTGTCTCGCAATTCGAATGCCGACCATTGGCCAATCACATAACCCGAGTCCGGGTCCAATTGGTAAAGATTTATATCTGAAGCCACAGCCCAAAGATTACCATTATCGTAAGTCATATTCTGAATTCCGAACGCTCCACCTAACGAATCGCGTTGAATGAACTGTCCTGTCGAATTTCCCTCGCGATCAAAAGTATAAAAAATATGTGGATCATCGCGTTCAATTCGAGTTGCTCCTACCAGCCAGTGATCCTTCACATAAGCGACTGATTGCAAACGAGGACTGTCTAACGAATCTGACCAATCCCATCGCCTCAATAGATCCCACGCATCGTCTGGATCATCGCGCTCGATCTCATAGCCGTACCGGCTGGTGAATGACATCAGACCGTTACCAGTATTTTGGAGCATCAACACACCGTTGGCGACCGAGTCGGACAGCATGGTGAAGTTGGCGCTCTCATTGCTGAGGCTGAACTCTGGATGAAGCATGGCAAATTCTACATAAGTTTCCTGACCCTCAATAATTTCGCCAGCAATTGTTGAATCATTGTAAAACAGTTTGGTTGCTGTGAATTCGTAAGTTGAGTCAACCAACATGTCGGGGATCTGGAAATCGCCATTTTCGTCAGTCATGGCGGAGAAACCGAACGTCGTATAAACTATCGCGCTATCAATCGGTTCGCCGGTTGCGGCATCGGTGACACGACCTGCAAGTGACCCGGTGACAAACTCAACAAGAGTGGTGAATTTGATTGCGCGACCATCAGCGAGCCTTGCGGCTCCGCCTGGATACTCGTTCCAATAAACATACTCCAAGCCTGTCTTGTTGTCCGGACTGGAGATGCCGACGGAAGCAAAGGGAGTGTCGTATTCCTGAAAACATGATGAATTATCAGTTACATCATTGTATTGAAAGATGATATTCCCATCCCCCGTGAAACTAGGATAATGATCAGAGTCTTGTAAAATGACCTGAAAAGTTTCCACTGGTTCATCGTTACCTCTTGGGCCAAGCTTTTTCAGGCGCGACCACTCCACAATAAATTGATGGTTTTCCTCATCATACCACGTATAGACTCCTCCATTTTGAGGAATAATCAGCTCTTCCCAGAACGGCGCAATCAATCCTGGCGGACACTCACCGCCAGGAATATGCCTATTCCTTGCAGAAATCAGAGCACGAGAGTCTCCCATCGAAATCCATCCATTAGAACAGATTGTAATCCCATCAAAATCCTCCCCGTAATACTGGAAATTAAAGGGTAGATCAACTACTACAGAACGATCTTGAGAATCCCCACCATCTGCAAGATTTGTATTTCTGCCTTCGCCGTCATGTTGTGGATCGATTTCAATCCAATTATACTCTGGATAAGCGAACCAAGTTGTATCGAGATTGTCGAAGCAGATATAGGCGTAATCGTCAGGGCCGAACGGTTCGCCAGCCACAGCCGGTGAAATCTGAAGGTCAAACAGAACTGTATCAATGAAGCCATTGTCTGCCACAATCGCTAACCCTACTGGTATTGGTTTGTTTCCTATGTGAAATGGATGAGCTGAAAGTCGAAAGTTACTGCCGGACTCAACCGATCTTCCGACAGCAATTGCTCCAAAATCTGCTCCTGCCACCACCGGCCCAATGGTCCTGACACGACTGAAAAACGTTGCTCTTGAAGCACTGAGATCGCCTGTTCCGATATTTTTTACTGTAATGGACAGCTCTGCACTCTCGGCACGATGCAACTGATCTTCCTCCCAATCAAGGGAGACAAACTCAAGATCTGGTCCAGATACCGGCACAGATACCGAACTCACCCAGGAATGATCACCAACCGTAGCTGTCAAATCGAAGACTGCATTCACTCCGGACTGAAAGCCTCCGCCTATCCTGACAAGGAAAGTTGCTGCGGCGGCTTCACCATGAGCAGGAACCTGCTCTAACACAACATCGCCTTCGACAACGTCAAGGTTCGGATCACTGCTGGCTATGTTGAGTGTCAACTGCCCATCATAATCATTGGCACCTAAATTGGCAACATTGACAGTAAGTGCTATCGTTTCAAGCTGATTTGCTTCGGAGTCGCCATTGCCATTCTGATTATCATCAATTTCAAAAGTCGATGCTCCGACAAAATCCTGAGCCTGCCCAATGATATAGAATCTACGCCAGGTCAACAAATTATGGCCAGTAATGGTCAAATGAATCGAATCTTGTTGTGCCCATGCAGGATTGAGTGCGAATGCGACTTTGCCATCGGCATCCGGATTTTTAACCATTTGCAGTACGCCTCGTTTATATAGGCAGACATTGGCGTCTCGCGCGGGTGAATCATCGTCGTCGTGCAAAACAGTCACTTCGACACTCGTCTCACCTTTGCGGATAGCATTCGGAGGAGTTACAGCTAATCTTCGGGGAACAGCTGTGAAAAGATCAACGGCAGGATCACCCATAAGATTGGTGATGTAAAGCTCAGTAAGCCACGCCTCTACATTGCGATTTTCCTCATGCATAATATCGCCCCGATCAAAGTAGTGCGTATATAATGCCAATTTTCCGGCCTCATTCGCCCAACCTTGGGTCTGAATCCCATTTGATACAAATGACCTTATTGTCTCAGTACAATAGATGTTGTTGTATGCAGTATGTGTTGCGCCGGCACAACCAATAGCACCTATAGCACCACTTGGATGAAAGCAGAAACTCTCATTAAAATAGCCGTTGCCGCCATCAGAAATAGCTTCACCGTAATCTCCCGTGTTACAGGTTATTGCCAAAACAAAGGGCAACATCCTCCCATTTCGAAGCTGTTGGACATCCCCGAAAGCAAAAGTTCCCATCCAAAGGTAACCACGATGCAGAAAAACGCTTACGCCACCATTAATGTTATCAAAAACAAATTGACGGTTGTCTCTATCGACGCCTGCTTGCTCCCAGTAAAGCTCGTTGACTCGCGTGTAACCGTTGCGAATCATTTCGATTTTTGACCACCGACACATATCGTTCGCAGATATTCCACTTCTTGAAGTGACCGACTCTACCGCTCCGCGAGTCTGCCAGCCAGCCGCATTTCCTTCACCTAGGAACGGGTCTGATTCATACGCAATCGTTTTACTCACTATGTCCCGAAGTCTATTAGCAGAGTTAAAGAGGAGTCTACCTACCGATGCCTCAGGAAGAATATCATTACCTTCGATCATACCAAAGTCATGGTCTGATTCGTAGGGATAACCAGCACCATCCTGATGGTTGAAATACATAAACGCAAACTCCCCATTTGTATCACCACAGATCACTATGTGCTCAGGCGGATTTTCAGCATCTCGATAATACGCTTGAATAGCCTGACGGGCAGAGTTTGCATCCGAGGGGTTGTTGACTCGCAACGTTCCCACCGTCCAACCCATTTTGCGTCGCCACTCTATCAATGGTGTGAGTCCATCCATGACTGCATTCCATCCATTTCCAGCTCCCAACACGTAAAGAATCGATCCACCATGAATAGGGTTGTCTCGTATCGGGGTCGAAGGTGGATTTATAACCAATCCCTTCAGTAATTTTTCAACGCTTGCAGATGGCCTTGCCTTATTCGGGTTCTCCACAAGATTAGTCCGATTTTCATCACTGGGAAAATCGAACTCAAGCTCAATTTCATCGACGACTTCGAGTACCTTGGTGACAGGATTGTACCGAAGCGGGTTGATCCTGACGGGCAGGATGCGATAACCGCGCATGATCTGCGGTTCGCTAAGAGTCACATTCTCTTCCGGCCAGAAACTGTTTGTGGCGTAAAATTCGTCATCCATGACAAGCGGAGAAGTTGATTGCATCAGCTCATAGCTCTCCGTGCTTTCGATGTTCTTCTCAAGAGGCTCTGGCTGACGCGGAATCGGATTTACGTTCTGCACAAGATGTGTACGTAGATTTTTGATCCGAACTGAAACCCCCGACTCCGGTGGAATCAACATGAACTTTACCAGCGGTGACAGGTCGGGTCGGCCGATAGGACCGGCGGTCGGCTGGTCTTCGATGGGAAATCTCTCGAACTGCTCACCCATGTGGGAAATATCCTGACGCACGAGATCACCAAGCTCGATTTTGAGGCTCGTGCTGGTGGAGGAAGTCTGCGTGAGGTCGATCTTAAGCGATCTCGAGGCATTCTTCTCGAATGCGGCAAGGAGAGGGTTGGTCATCAACGCAATCAAAGCGCTGATAGTGAGCAACGATATAACTCGTGACGAGACTGAATGATTCATGGTTATCCTCTGTCGGCAGTTCTGGTTGCGAGACCGTGACGACGGTCGTATGGTTGATAATATATTCGTAACGAGAAGAAAGGTCTCTGTTGACAATCTCAGAACCTTTATCTCTTCCGTAACTGTTTGGAAATAGCCCGGCAAAAATAATTAATTTGCAGAGCTTTCCCTAAGAACATTCGTAAGCTGTTAAATGTATATCACTTAAGGCAACAAATCGAATTATTGCCATAATCGAGACACTTCCGTAACCTTTAAATATAACAATCTTCTAACGCTTGTCAAATTTTTATTTCGTCTTGAACATCATTTTTTGTTATGTTATCAATTGAAGTCTTAAAACGCGAACATTTATCGAGAGTGCCTTGACTGATGGAGAGTTGGATGCTACTTTTAAGGGTTAACCAACACTTCAGGGATCCAAATGCCGTCACAACCTTCGGGCGACTTCTTTTTAGAGCTCGGTAAGCGCTGCGCGATCATCAAAGACTACATCCTCGCCCCCCGTTTTATCGATCGGTTTCACCCGGAAGAAATCCGATGGGCGGTGACGGCTTACGTTCGATACGGAGGCAAAAGGCTTCGGCCGGCTATCCTGATGCTATCCGCCGGAGCCGTCGGCGGTGACGAGTCAAAAGCGATCCCTGCCGCAGCAGCTGTCGAAATCTTCCACACATGGACATTAGTTCACGACGACATCATCGACCGTGATGACCTGAGACGCGGGCAATCGACTGTTCATAATTACTACAGGCAACTTACGCAGAAGCCTGATAGCGCGATCCGTATGAGCCCTGAAGACTCGCATCACTACGGAGTCTCGTTAGCGATCCTGACCGGCGACATTCAGCACGGCTGGGGTATCTCAATGATGACCGAGCTGATTGAGCGTGGCGTTGACCCTCTCGTGACAATTCGCCTGATTAATGAACTTGATACAGTTGTCTTGAACACGCTTGTCGAGGGAGAGGTTCTTGATATACAATACGCTCATCTCCCGATTGAATCTTTGACCCCTGCTTTGATAGAAGAGATGCTCTGGAAAAAAACAGGGGCTCTTTACGAATTCTGTGGTCGTGCCGGTGCAATGATAGGTGTGGGAGGAAAAGATTCACCGTTGGTAGAATCTGTCGCCAAATTCGCAGCACTATGCGGGACGGCGTTTCAACTACAGGACGACATTCTTGGCGTTGTAGGCAATCAGGAAAAAATCGGCAAACCTGTAGGATCGGATCTGCGGGAAGGGAAGCGGACCCTTGTTGTTCATTATGCCTACGAGCGCGCCAATGAAGCACAGCGTCGCGAGCTACTCGGTACTCTCGGTAACGCACACGCTACTGACGAGAACATTTCGAACGCAATCAATCTGATGAGAAATCTGGGTGCTTTGGAAGCGGTGGCAGAACGAGCGAATGAGCTTATCGAACAGGCTGGCACTCATCTCGCCATGTTGCCCGCAAGCCCTTACCGGGACTTGCTTGGTCAATGGGCTGATTTTATGGTGAAAAGGCAGTTTTGATCCGCTTTTGCACGTTGAACTTAATTCTTAACTTTGAAACATGTGGAGTAACACCTTTAATAGATGATATCATCTGAAGTCACTATAACAAACAGGCTCGGTTTGCATGCTCGACCTGCATCCAAATTGGTTCAAACCGCAGCAAGCGGAAACTCGGAAGTATTCCTGATTCGAGATAACCAACGCGTCAATTGCCGAAGTATCCTCGGGGTCATGTTACTCGCGGCAGAGTATGGATCCACAGTAAGAATTGAGGTTGCCGGACCGGACGAACAGGATGTAATGAAAAGGTTGATCGAATTGGTTGTAAATAAGTTCGGTGAAGAATAGCTTGCCTTTCTAAATAGCTAATACATCACCACAATTCACTCTATTTTCTGTCAACAAGGCAATAGATGCTGAACTTACTATTGGCATTAACTTTTGCATTGACTCTTCCTGATGATTCTTCGATGCGGAGGCTCTACGAATTCGGAGACATCAAATCTCTCGCTGGAAGCATTTCCGCACAGCCGGACACCGTCGCCGATAAAATTTTCCTGAGAGCCTTGTTGGAAAGCGATGCCAAATCGGCCTTAAAGGAGTACGAATCCTTAATTAGCCGCTTCCCGCAATCGATGTGGGTGCCGTACTCCTTGGAAAGGTTGACAGCCTATTACCTTGCGCTTGAAAATCGCGACAATGCAGAAAAATGTCGGTCAAGGCTCCGTCGAGATTTCCCAGGGGTTCGTGGCTTAATTAATCTGGATCTCCTATTAGTTGCTCCGAAGACTGACGAACCAATTGCAAGCGCATCCGTTGCTTCTGAGAAGGATCTTTCAAGAATATGGTCTGTGCAGGTGGGAGCTTTTCGCAACAAAAAGGGAGCCGAAGATACTGGCCGAAAGGTCAGTTCTTTGGGAAAGCCTATCTACTCCGAGTCTCGAAACTCGAAAGGCCCCATCACGGTCGTGAAGATCGGAAAATTTGACAACAAAATCGATGCCGAAAATCTTGCCGAACGCGTTCGAGAGAAGACGGGGCTTAAACCGGTGGTGGTGGTCTCAATCGAGAATGAATGACCGTTAGTCCTTTTTAGTCAGTAATTTTACCAAAAGCTAATCTCAAATCTATCAGAGGTATTTCATGGAACTATTGCGTCAACTGGTCGAAATGTCAGGCATTGCCGGGCGTGAAGATCGCGTTCGCAAATTGGTTATTGATCAGCTAAAGCCGCTGGTCGATGAACTCCGCACCGATCAAATGGGCAACGTCATTGCTATTAAGCGAGGCACTGGCAAAGCTCCTGCTTCGGGCCGCAAAAAAATGATGTTATCCGCGCACATGGATGAAATTGGTTTTGTTGTCAGTTACATCGACGACAAAGGTTTCCTGCGCATCCAGCCCCTTGGCGGCTTCGATCCTCGCACTTTGATGGCTCAGCGCGTAACCGTTATGGGTAAGGTTGACCTGCCCGGCGTGATCGGCTCCAAGCCGGTCCACATCCTGACCGAAGAAGAGAAAAAGAAACACCTCGATATCAAGGATTACTTCATTGACCTCGGCCTGCCCAAAGCGAAGGTTGACGAACTGGTCCAGATTGGGGATCCCGTCACCATGCACCGCAAGATGGAAGCTCTGGGTGATAATGTCACTTGCAAGACCATGGATGACCGCGTTGGCGTTTATTGCATGATTGAAGCCGTCAGGAAAGCAAAAAAGAGCCCAGCTGACCTTTATGTTGTCTGTTCAACTCAGGAAGAGGTTGGGCTTCGCGGAGCAACTGCTGCCGCTTCGGGGATTGAACCTGATGTCGGTATTGCAATTGACGTGACGTTGGCTAACGACGTCCCCGGCGCAGGGGGCGCAGACGAAATTTCCCGACTCGGTGATGGCACCTCACTCGGACTTCTGAACGGGTTGCACATTTCGAATCCAAAGCTTGTCGCCCGATTCATTGAACTTGCTGAGAAAAAGAAGATCCTCTATCAGAGGGATGTAATGCCCAAGGGCGGAACCGATGCCGGCGGGATACAAAAAGCTCGCGGAGGCCCCGCTGTCTTTACTCTTTCCATCCCTTGCCGCTATGTGCACACTACCGTCGAGATGGTCAACCTCGCCGATGTTCAGGCGACAATCGATCTGCTCGCTGCATATATTGCCGAACCGGGTGATATGGATTACTCTCTGTAACAATTCGGATGACAGGAGTGCGGCATCTGGTCCGCACTCCTGACTCAATTTTGACGTCGAAACCCGTCGATCAAATCCATAAGTATCAAACCCCAAAAACTACTACCAATGGAAATCAAACCACTTCTTATTTTTGGTGCCTTCGAAGTTATCCCCCGTCAATTTAAGGATGAGAGAGGTTACTTTACAACTACGTATGACGAGTCTCGTTTTGCTAGTGCTGGTCTCAGCACAAAATGGGTAGCTGACAACCATTCATTTAATTACAAATCAGGGACTTTGCGAGGTCTCCATTTTCAGCGTCCCCCATTTGCGCAGGCTAAGTTTGTTCGAGTCCTCTCAGGTAGGATGTTCGATGTCTTTGTCGATTTGCGTCCCAATTCGCCAAGCTTTTTGATGTGGGAGTCGATAATTCTGACTACAGATCTGAACAACGGCGTCTATATCCCAAGAGGGTGTGCCCATGGATATCTTACGCTTGAAGACCGATCTACTGTTAGCTACAAAGTCGATTCTCCCTATGCTCCGCAGAGCGAAGGCGGGTTGCTATGGAATGACCCCAAATTCAAGATCGCTTGGCCCAAAGCAGAAAATAAATTAATCTCACCCAAAGATCAGAGTTGGCCACAATTCGACATTTCCCTCAACCCTTTTGGATGAAAAGGTCTATATTTTCAATATAAACTCAAACTAATAGGAGATTCGTAGCGTTTGTTTTAGCGAATGAAATAGTATTAGCATTTGTCTGCCTTGCCTGCATTTAATCAAATCAAGAATAAAGCTAAACTTAGGATTCTTTGAAACTTTTTAGCCATACGATATCAATTTTTGACCACTAATCGAGTAGACACTTTTGGAATTTTTACCGAACGACAAAGTTCTCCCCTTCCAGGGACTTGAGGTAGTTCAACCCCAACTTCTCGAGACTTTTCCTTATGACTACCCTGATAGAGAAATCGAAATAGAAATTTCGACAGATGAGTTCACAGCGGTCTGTCCGTACTCAGGTCTTCCCGACTTCGGAACCCTTACTATTCGTTATGTCCCGGATAAAACTTGTGTCGAGCTTCGTGCTTTGAAGTATTATCTTCTTACCTTCAGAAATGTCGGCATCTATTACGAGCATTTGATCAATCGTGTCATGGAAGATTTTATCGGTTGCTGTTCTCCCCGCCGGGTAACTGTCATGGCAGATTACCGCGTAAGAGGCGGGCTGAAAACGCGAGTTTCTGTCAGTTTTCAAAAAATCTAATATCATTTCTCGCTCACTTCTGTTCAATAGATCGAATTTACCCCTTGACAGGCGGCTCTAATCATCTTAACTTACCAGACCTGCCGTAAACGCATCCCCAAATAGGGCTCATTCAGGACACTTCAATGTCTAATTTCTCCCGGCTATATGTCTCAAAGGCGCTTTTTGCCTTGACCATTTGCTTGCTTCCACTAACGCTTTTTGCCCAGGATGACTCCGAAATGGAGTTTTTCGAGGGTGGCTTTATCCGCTCCGAATTTTCCAGCCGTTCGAACCTCCTCACGGGCACCGGTGTCCGCGGTGCTTATGGAGGTTTGATCGCTCCAATAAAACCCGAACCGTTTGTCATTTTCGGAAATCCTGCCGCTATTCGAAGGATCAAAGGTAAAAAGATGATCATTTCAAGCGCACCAGGTTTCGAATTTGATCTCGCTTCCCTTGGCGATCCCAATCCAACCATTGAGGAATCGATGGATGAGACGCTGAAATCGTTCAACCTTACCGGCAGGAAAACATATCCAAAAATGACGGGTAAGGTCGGCTTGCTCGGCTCGGCCATCAGCGGATTTGCACTGGTTCTGCCTGTAGATCCTGAAAATAATGATCGCTGGTTTGACGGAAGAATTCCACGCCTTTTCGACCAGATTGCTTTTGGTTATACGGTTCCATACGTCCTACAGTCGAAATTTGTCTATAGTGGATTACGAATGAGAATTCGCACGATCGATAAAGATGAAAACAACATCCGTCATCCTGAAAACGAAATCTTACTCTACGCGTCGATCAAGATGGATTCCCACCTCGATATCACTTCCGATAGTTGGAATATGTCAGTCGCAAGGGCGATGGGTAAGCTGACCCTTGGAGCAGGTGTACAAAGAACAGGAGCCAGAATAGAACTTCACGTCAACCAGCGAACTGATGGCATCATGTCCAAGGCAGGCAGCGAATCGTCTTTTAATGATCCGCAATCTCCTTGGGATGACGATTTCTATTTCTCCGCTCACGGCATTTTTGAAGGCTCCGCACTAGCATTACGCCTCGGTGCTCTTTACGAACCGAGCGACAAGTTTATTATTGGCGCTATGTGCAGGTTACAGGGTGATATGGATATGGACGCTGATTTTGACCTTCAACTTCACTCGTTCACTCCTTTGAAGTTAAACGCTACGGAAGGTGAAAAACAATTTGATGTAAATGCAATTCAAGACGCATCCGAGCTGACGCGTACCACAGCCAAATCGTATGAGACTGCCTCGGACATGAAGTTTTCGGTTCCGGGGGAAATTTCCGTGGCGGCGACATACACCGGTTTTTTGAAGCCGTCTATTACGTTCACCAAATATTTTGGTGAACTTGCATACCAATACAAAATCATTGAGAATGGCGCTCCATTTACCTACAAACGCGGATATAAGCCAAGTATTGGGATCAATCTTTACTTCGATGCCTATATATTGAAATATGGGGTCGGAGCCGTTAAAGTGGTTGACGTTGTAGCGGGATATCACGATGCGCATGGCACTCCTATCCCTCCAGCTAAAGCTCTTTGGGTGCCGCACCTCTCATTCGGGTTTGAAATGGGCCTTACTGATGCCCTTAAATTAGGCGTACTTCTCGAAGGTCTTCCAGAAGACGTCTTACGTTTAACTCTTGAGTACTCTCTGTAATAAAGCAAGGTTTTTAGCGATGCCGATCGCCTTTTTTCTTCTGTCGCTCTTAGTAGCGACTTTCTCCTCTGCAAATTTTGCGTGGGGATCACCGCTTAACATCGGATTGCTCCAGACTCAGGAGAATCAGGATGCTGCGCTCACGTTGCGGGACGTCCCTCGCAACATGTCGATTCCAACTGCGATTATAAACATCAACTGGACACCAGCTAACATTCGCGGGAGACTTCGGTTTGCGTCTGGCTATAACGGCGATACACCCGAAAATTATCGGAACATTTTGGAAGATCCGATTGAGTCTACTCCGGGGCACCTCCAGTTCGAGGCGAGTCAATTGCCTGTTGGCTACCTTTACTGTATAATTGACGCTGGCAATAACGGCTATTCTGTTGTATTTAATATCATTAGAGTCGCCGAATCCGCTCCTACCATGGTTGCACCAATTACTGGTAATGGCAGACAAGGTATCAATACCATTACCCCGACTTTCCGTTGGGAAGCTATCAACGGTGTCCCTTTTTATCATATCGTCGTCAGTGACCAACCGTTCGACATTATCGAGGATGACCAAGGAACACGTGTCGAAGGTGCAAACATTATATGGCAAGGCATTACATCAGAAACATCGATTCAATTTGGTATCCCGGACCCTTCAGAATTTTTTGACAACGATCAGACCCCCCCACTAATTGGCAGTATGGATCGTCAGGATCGCCCAAGATATGCTTGGGTAGTGCTTAATA
Organism: Caldithrix abyssi DSM 13497; assembly: GCA_945865405.1. GTDB lineage: Bacteria > Electryoneota > AABM5-125-24 > Hatepunaeales > Hatepunaeaceae > CAMBDS01. Next base: position 43,609 of record CAMBDS010000013.1, on the reverse strand, counting down.
ATTATGGCAATCATCCCGCCTATACATCTGCAGTTACAGGTGGTGTCTCCGGATTCGAAGTCGAGACCGAGCCACCATTCGAGGAACCGGAAAACGTCGCCCCTCAAACCCGATCGACTTTTAATTCAGAAGAAATCATCTTCCGCTGGACCGAAGTCGAAGAAGCCGTCTCCTACTTCCTCTATGTAACGCGAGAAGAAGTATCTGAAGGTGGAAGCCGCGCGCTTGTACCAGCTTGGAACGCCCAGACTACTTTGACTTCGATTGCTTGCCCCGCACAAGACATTTTGCCTAACGGTCGTTTCGTGTGGAAAGTTCTTGCCGCGAGTCGTCAGGGACACGGCACTATCTCAGACACAACAAGCTTCACTTACGAAGTCCGATCCGGCCAGATCCAGATGACAACCATTACTACTGAAGGAAATGTACTTGAAAGCGTTGAAGTGCAAGTAGAGTCTGTAGATGGACCGAGTGTTCTCTCATTCGCTACAGATGATAATGGTCACTCACTTCGAAGGATTTCGCTCGGTACATACATCTTTCGTGGTATAAAGGCTGGATATAATGATACGACTTCAGCAGAAATCACAATCAACGAGCAAAGACAGCAGAGCATAACACTTCGGATGCGCCCCATACCTTCGAGTATTGTTGGAACCGTCGAAGATGAAAATGGAGATCCGGTAAGCGGTGCAATTGTTACAGCGACTCATGCACAAAGCGGAGAAGAGACCGCTGCGGAAACGAATGTTTCAGGTGCCTACCAGTGTGTCGTCGCACAAGGAAGTTACCTCATCAATGCTAGTGCGGCTGGCCGTCAGCCAAGTGAAGAACGCTCAATAGATGTCCCTCGAGGTGTGACAGTTGATTTGAATGCTGACGAAGGACCGATTATTCTGGAAGGTTATCACTTTAACATTTCCGGCTATGTCCGTAATTCCAATGGCCAACCAATCAATTCCGCCACAATAATAGCTATCTCACCTGCTGGTGATGAGCGAAGACTTTATACACCTGAAGCAGGTAATTTTTCTATAGTGGCCGGTCAGGGAACCTGGCGCATTAATGCTATTAAGCCCGGTTTTTATCTCGAAAGTGGTGAAGTTGACGTAGAAGTAAATGATCGCGACGTCGAAGTAAACTTCACACTCCTCCCACAAGCCGGCATATTTTCAGGCCAGGTTACTATTGATGGAACTCCTGCCAACCGCAACGCAGAAGTTTGGTTAATTCCTTCAGCCGGACAGATTACCACGGCTGGTGTTAGTCAGGTCGGGGCATTCTCTCGCGGTGTTTCGCCAGGTGACTACACGGCTGTTGCTGTCAGGGATGGTTACCACACAACAGACTCCCTCCGTCTATCAATAGATCCAGGCGAAACGATCTCCGGATTAAGGCTTGCTTTGGAGGCTAACGCTTCGAGTATTTCAGGCAGGATCGTCGACGGTTCGGGAAATGCACTGCGCGGCGCAGCAGTCGAAGCGGCAGGGGTAACTACAACCAGCGATGCCAATGGTAATTATTCGTTGCGCATTTCCGCCGGCTCGCATACTATCGTCGCTACCAAGGCTGACTATGTAACATCTCAACGCGGTCCGATCACAGTTCAGGCTGGCCAGGATTTACGCGACATCAATATCCGACTTGTTGATAATGCAGGAACAATTTCCGGTCGCGTAAGACGTGGTAATGATCCAATATTCGAAGCCATTATTACTGCAACTCGTCAGGGAGGCGATGGCTCCGTAGCGACCACACGCTCTGGAAGAGATGGAACTTATTCTTTCGGTCTCTCTTTTGGTACATATCGACTGACAATCCAAAAAGATGGTTTCACTGCAGTTGCCCCTGGTTTTATCGATGTTCAGCTTCAAGCGGGACAAAACGTCAATGGTCGCGATTTCCCAATGCTTTCTTACTCCGGACGTATTGTTGGCACTATAACCTCGCCAGCTGGTGTGGTTAATTCACCGTCGATACGCATAACTCAATTGAACGACCCTAATCGTAACTATTCGACAAACGGGAATATTCAGGGAAATTACGCGCTCTCGATTGCTCCCGAGCGACGATATATCGTCAGTACAACGAAGGCCGGATTTAGCACTGCAACCGATACAACTGCAAATCTTGAAATCGAAGGCGAAATTGTCGTCAATCAACGTCTGACCCCTCTACCGGCTTCATTTAGCGGTACTGTCACTATTGCAAATGAACCACTTGCTGGCGCAACAATTCGCGCAGATGGTCAGGCTGGCTCGTATCAGTCAACCTCCGATCGTCAAGGTCGTTATACGATATCACTCCAACCAGGTCAATATCGTGCTACTACTTCGAAACCCGGTTATACCGCGGTAGAGCGAAATGTTCAGGTTAACGCCGGTGACGAGCTTGGTGGAATCGATTTTGCACCAGAAGCCAACTTTGCCCTCATAGCCGGGGTCATCCGTGATCCCAACGGAGGCGCAATTTCCGGTGCAACGGTAACTGTGGTTGACTCAACAAATCAACGTAGCATTACGACCCAATCGAACAATGATGGCGCCTATTTGCTCGAAGGTATCATTCCCGGTAATTACCATCTTATCGCCACAAGCGACCGATTTAGAAGTAGAAGTTCCAATCTTGGAAATGTTCTTGGTCGACAAGAGCGACGCGGGACAAATCTAGTACTCACCCCACTTGCCGCTCGCATTCAAGGTGTTGTCACTTCAGGTGGAAATCCCATTGCTTCTGCAACAATTTACGCAACCGAGGCAGGTGGTGAACAATTCACTACGGTTTCCAACAATAACGGGCAATTTCTCCTCAACAATATTTCTGATGGACGCTTTTCCTTACTTGCTGCCAAAGTCGGCTTTACCGGCATTGTCCGTCCCAATATTGATGTTGACCCAGCTGACACCGTAACTACTGACCTCGAATTGATCCTAAACAATGGCCAAATTACTGGAGTAGTCCGTGATCCGGATGGAGCTGGAATTCGCAACGCAAGAGTTAGTGCAATCGATAGCCTCGGTAACTTTGCCTCTTCGAATACAAATGCCGCGGGACAATACTCACTTGACAATCTTTATCCACGCACCAGATATCTTGTTAGTTCGATTTTGAGCGGTTATAGCGCTGAAGTAGATACTATCCGAAATGTTGCTGCTGGTGCTCAAGCCAATTTCAGGCTAATTCCCAACGAACTTCGAATTACCGGCAGAACAGTGAACCAGATTGCCCAGGCAATCGGCGCTACTGATTTAATGGCAACTTCTGAATCTGATGGCTCTGTCTTCAGAACTACTTCTGGCGACAACGGTGATTTCGAATTTACCGGACTTGCGGCCAACAATCGTTACCGCATTCAGACCCATCGAGGTGAAGATTATTACGCTAACGATGATACAACAGTCCAAACTGGCGTTAACCACCTCAATATCGGTTCTCGCATAGTTATTATCGAACGTCGAGCTTCTGTGCGTGGCCGAATCACTTCGAATAATGTCGGAGTTAGTGACGTTTCAATCACCTCGAGAAATTTGATTACAGGGAGGCAGCGAAACGCCTATACTGGTGGTGATGGTTCATATCGAATTCTCGGAATGCGGGGTGGAGAATCCAATAACTACCTAATCCGCGCCACCAAGCCCGGGTTTGTTGTTCGCCAGCCTGATTCTCTTCGCGTCGATGCGCTTGGAATAACTGAAGAACGAGTAAACGTCAATTTCACAGTTGACGAAGTTCTTGTCGATATTTCAGGACGTGTCATCGACTCTATCGGCGTAGCAATGGCGGACGTTCCAGTCACGATCTGGTCGGAAACAGGCAGAATGGTTGACACGACTGATGAGGGTGGCTCTTTTGCTTTCGTCGATCTTTTCCCGGATCAACAGTACACTCTATCTACAGATCTTTCAAGAACCGGTTATACGAACCCATCGGTTTCTATTGCCGCTCGTCAGGAAGATATCTCAAACATTGTGCTAACTGTAGGAAGACATAACGCCGTAATTGCCGGTCAGATATTCAATAATCTGGGCGTCGGTATCCCTGCAGTGACAATCTCTCTCGATCACTCAATAGAAATGCTTGCCCTTGGCGGAGGATTTTATCGATTTGAATCAGTTTCACCCGGCATTCATACAGTCACTTTTTCACGCACCGGATATGTTACCCGCGAAATTGAAGTTAATGCGCGTAATGGAGAGGGTGAATACATTCGGGACGTCAATCTCGATGCACTCGATAACGCCATATTTGGTACTGTCGCCTCGCGAGCCGATCGGAACTTCCTGGAAGGCGTTGTAATCCGACTCATATCAGATACCGCAGATACACTATATGACACGACAAACAGCGGTGGAGCTTACCAATTCAATCAACTTGACCCAATAAAGACATACTCCATCCGGTCAACTCGGAAAGGCTTCGAATCTTTCACAAGATCCGGATTAAACATTAGTACCGGGAATGCAGAGGTCAATTTTCTTATTTCTCCGCCGTCGCAAGGAATCTACGGTAAATTGCTCTCGGCTGATGGAGAACCCGTTGCAGGAGCTGAAATTAAGATTCGTTCCTTCACCAACCAGTTATTCCGGGATGTTACAGATTACTTTGGTGACTACGTCGCACCTGTCGGAGCTGGAACATATTCCCTCATCGGTTATGCAGTACCTCCTTTGACTGGGACGTCACGAACAGTGAACATTGTGGTAGAGAATGGTGCGAGCAAGATGCAGGATTTACGTCTTGGGGCTACTGCCCGCGTAATAGGCCGATTGATGCTTGAGGATGGAACTCCTCCACTCAGTTTGGGGCGAGTTGCTGCGAGTAATGATGTCACTGGTGATTTTTACTTCGATGTAGCAGGTGGTGACGGTTCATTCGAACTTGCTGGTATGCGCCCGGGTGAATATATCCTGGTCGTAGAAGCAGCAGGTTACGCAACGGAAATTAATCCTTTCACATTCGAAGCGAAGCTGGATGAGACTCTCACACTCACAGTAACCATGACCCAATCCGGGAAAGCCATAACCGGTTATGTCAGGAATCAGGCTGGTGAAGGTGTAAGCAGGGCAAGGGTAAATCTGACTGGAGTCAGCCCGGGATTATTTGAAACCGACGGCGAAGGTTACTGGACCAAATTGGCGCCGTTGGCAGGTAATTACACGATATCTATTATCAGAAATGGATATCAACAACCTGCTGATACGACATTCGAATTGCCTGCCGGTGGCATCGTTGAAATTAACAGGACGATTGTGCCAACCGCCATGGCAATCTCTGGGCGGCTTCTTGGAGACAACGGAGCTCCATATGAAAACGGTGCAATCTACATTCTCGCCAACAATCAATTGTTAGACAGTGCATTTACTGACGAATTTGGCGAATACCTGTTCACATCCCTTACAGCGCAACGATATGAACTTCGTGCAAGAGCAACCGGTTTTACTGGCAATCCTGCGAACCGATTCGTGGATTTAGTCGCTAATGGATTCGCCCTTGACCAGGATTTCAACCTTAGTGCCGTGCGTGGATTTGGAACCGTTCGCGGAACTGTCCGTCACGGGGGACAAACGGTGCAATGTCAAATAAGTATCGTTGACCTTCAGAATGGATCCAGATTCACGGTCAGCAGTGACCCCAATGGACTTTATTCAATTGCAGATATACCAACACCCTCTAATTTCCGATTAAGCGCAACTTTCCCCGACGTTCCCGACCATTCGTCGGAAGTTTTCCTCCTCCAGACCGGCGAAAATCAAATTCATGATTTGAGATTTCCGACTGGACAGATACGAATTCAACTTTTGAATGCCGAAAGTAACCCGGTAGTAGGTCGTAGAGTCTTCATCTCGGGTATCAATGTCAATTTCACGGCGGTCGTTTTCTCAGATGGCGCTGGATATGCTGAAACTGTAAATTGGCTTCCGCTTGCGACATACTCGGTCACGCCCGAAGCGCTCGTAGGTATGCTTCCCCCTTCACCTGAAATGGTTGAACTTGCTGCGGACGAGATTCGTCAACTGACATGGTTCCTCGGATGGAGGCTGACGCCACCGCCGCCATTTAGCTTTGAAGACAGTGCCCGAGTACAGATTCTTGTCCCAGGAGCAGTCACTGTTGCAGAAGCTGCACTCTACTTCCGCGGCCCCGGTACAGCAACCTTCAATAGCGTCCCTCTTCAAATCGATTTTGGTGGTAGATCACCAGAACGTGGCCTACGCAGCGTCGCATCTGCGACACCAGCACGTGACGGTTCTGACGAAACTGTCACCTATTTCGCCTATATCCCACCACAAGGCCGTAGCGGGACGTTAACCTATTACTTGCAGGTCTCAACTGAGGATGGCTATCTATTTGGAGGTATTGAGACTGCCCAGAATGTCACCGTATCGGCACGTGGCTTACTTGACCGAGTCGAAGTAACAAGGTCTCAAGCTGCATTGCGACCACGTCCCGGTGTCGCGCTAAGACTATCAGCTACAGGTTTTGACGACGGCAATAACGACCTCTCGGCCAGACTTGAAGATGACGGGGACTTCGAGTGGAGTCAAATTGGCGAAACCCATGGACGGCTCGTAGTAGATGCGTCCGATGCTTCAAAAGCCATTTACATCCCGGAATCAGTTGGTCCTGTTGAGATCCGAAGTCGCGTCTCGCAACCTTCGACAGGCGTAATTATCGCCCAGTCAATTTCATGGCAAAACGTCGAAAGCGCAGTCTCAAGGATGCAGGTTTCATCACCAGTATTTGAAGTCAGCGCAGGTGACTCAATTAGATTTTCGGTCACAGCAACTGATACCGCAGGCATATTGGTACCGTTAGCTCCAATCTGGACTACTACACCGGTAGAGATTGCAACCGCAGTACAGACTCCGTTCAATACCGAAGCCTGGCTTAAGACGACAATAGGCATTATCGGTAAGGTACAAGTGACCGCTACCGATACCATATCCGACGTGACTGCTACTTTCAACGATGATAGCCCTGATCGTTCCCAGCACGGTCTTTCGGTTTATGGTGAGCTTCGCTCCGATGTCATTGACACATCAATTTTTCACGATGGACGTGGTTTCCGAATTGAAATCCCGCCAGGTTCGCTTGCACCAAATACATCTGCCCGTGTTTATCTGAACGAACCGCTGTTGACTCCGGTATTTCGCTTGACACCCAATTATGAACTTACCGCCGTGGGTTATAATGTCGGTATAGATGGAAACTTAAATCGCGATGGCAACTACACGATGGTTTTCCCCGTCCCCAATGGTTTTCGACTCAAAACCCCTACGGTCGGCATTTGGAATGCAAAAACAGTCGAATGGGATGTTATCGAAGGTGAATTCAGCACAGACTCAACTGAAGTTATAATTGAGGTCGGCACTCTCGATGGACTTTACGCACTAATCAGTGCGAGCGAAGCCCTTGGTGTTCGCGATTTGAAATTCTTACCAAATCCGTTCTCTCCTCAATCGACGCGCCCCGGACTTTCGATTGAGTTTCGTCTAACCAGTGACATGGCTGACAGACCGATTCTTTCAGTAATGATTTACAATATGCAGGGTCAAATGGTCAGAAAACTGGTTGATTCCCAACTGATGCCCAAGGGCGACTATCGTCGTGGTGGAGAGAATGAAATGATCTGGGACGGAAGGACTGATGACAATCGTGAGGCACGTAACGGTCGCTACATTGTGGTTTTGATCGCCAAGGATGCCTCAGGCGAGTCAAAGGTTGTCGGCAGCGCGGCTCTGATTAAGTAGGAATAAACATAATGAAGTACTCATTTTCTAAATTGGGCAAAACGTTAGCCGGTCTGCTTCTATCTGCCTCAATTGTTCAGGCTGGTGAATTAAGCGGTCTTTCAGGATCTTTTGCCGACATCGGACTTGGTCTTCGACCTCTTGGGATGGGTGGAGCTTATACGGCACTTGCCTTCGATGAACATGCTGTCCGCTGGAATGCATCCTTGCTGGGTGATGTTCTTGACCCATCCGCCGGTTTCAGTTGGGCAAAGCAGTTCAACATTATTTCCTACAATTACGCATCGATAGCTTACCCCATTTCGGATATGGGACTCGGCGTGGGTGGCTATATTATTTCCGCTGGCGATGATGTGTATCGAGAAACAACCATTGGCTTAGGCGCAGGAATAACCGGCGATAACTTTCAGCTCTCCGAAAATATTCTGTTTGGTAGCACGCTCAAAATCTACCTCGCCAACTTTGGCCAGGATGCCGGGGGGGGCACAGACAGAGTAGAAGGCTCAGCCGGCGGTTTCGGGCTCGACCTTGCAGCCTCATATCGATTCACTGACGAACTCATCTTCGCTTTGGTTGGTCGAGATCTGATAAACACCATCAGCTGGTCAAGCGACAATGCTGACCACTCAACCAAAGGTGACTACTCTGAAGGAGTCCCGCGGGTAATTGACTTGGCTGCAGCCTATCAAAACACCAAATTTGCGGCTTCATTTGGGATTCAGCCGTCACTTTATTCTGACTCCCCAACCCGTGTCGGTTTTGGTTTTGAGGTAGTCATGATGAAGGTATTTAAGCCACGACTCGGCATATCGCAAAATTTTGGTTCCGACGACTCGAACCGACAGGTCTCTTTAGGTCTTGGGATCGACCTCGATCCATCATTCGCAGGACCTATCCGAAAGGTCAAGTTTGGCTACACACACCTAATCCAGCATATCGACTCGACTCCCCGCGTCGGCTTGACCGTTAGCTGGTAATGCTCTAAAAGCAGTAGTAGGCTCAGAGGGCGTCCGTTAGCTAACGGACGCCCTTTCTCTCTCTTAATCCGACACCGCTCACTAAGCGCCTTAATTTTGCTTACAATTTGATTTGGGGTTATATTGACTTTATGAATCTTAATAACATCAAGTCTACCGTCCCTATAAAAGCCTCCGCGCCCAACCCGCACCAGCCTCTTCTCGGCCTTTCGCGAGCCGAGCTGGAGGCGTTCGCCCAACAACACAACTTCCCCGTCTATCGCGGCAGACAGCTTTACAAGTGGATCTACCATGAGCGGCAGGCAAACTTCCGCGCCATGACCGACCTCCCGGTTGCGATGCGCGACGCATTGGTCGAACACGCGTCCGTTTCGCCGTTGAAGATCGTCAAGAACCAAGCTGGCTACGACGGCAGTTTGAAGCTGCTGCTCGAAGCGACCGACGGCGCTCGCATCGAATCGGTGCTGATCCCTGAAGGCGAGCGGATGACCGCCTGCCTCTCGTCGCAAGTCGGCTGTGCGGTCGGCTGTAAGTTTTGCGCGACGGGGCTGATGGGCTTCACTCGCAACCTGACGGCTGGCGAAATCATCGCCCAACTCTTCGCCATCGAGCAAGCCGCAGGCCGCCCGATGACCAACATCGTGATGATGGGCATGGGCGAACCGTTGCTGAACCGCCCCGCCCTGTTCAAGGCTATCCCGATCTTGACCGACCCGGAGGGCGTTGGTATTTCCAGAAGGCACTTCACCGTCTCGACGGCCGGTTGGTTGCCGGGGATCGTCTCGCTGACCGAGGCTGTCCGCAAAGGCCGACACAAGGAGAAGTCTTTCGCCGAACTTGGCGCGAAGCGTCAACTCTCCGCGACTGGGTACACTATAAGCAGTCAAACCTCTGCGGTTGACGGTGACGAAGAGGCTCATCCCAAAGACGCCGCCGTCTTCCCCCGCGTCAAGCTTGCTCTCTCGCTCAACTCGACGACCGACGAAGAGCGCCGCGAGTTGATGCCGCTCGCCGGGCGTTATCCGTTGCGCGAGACTCTCGCCGCGGCTGGTGACTACGCACGAGCTTCGGGTGAGCGTGTTTCGGTGAACTACCTCTTGCTTGCCGGGAAGAACGACTCTGATGATGACGCGAGGAGGCTGAGGGGGCTGGTCAAGCAGGCTGGCGGCAAAGCGACGGCTGAGATTTTCAAGACGAACATCATGGAATACAACGACGTCGGGGCTGAGTTCCTGCGGGCGTCGCCTGAGCGCCGCGAGGCTTTCGCGCGCATCCTTAGCGATTCGGGGTTGCAAGTCACCGTTCGAACGAGTCGGGGCCGCGACATCGCCGCCGCTTGCGGGCAGTTGGCGAGCCGGGAGAATTAAGGGGTCAGCCGTCAACTCTCCGCAGTTGACTGTCTTGTTTTGAATTGTGACCAGGTAGTAACGCGGGGCTCCGTACCCGCGCGGCAATTGTTGCATAAAAGCGTAATAGACTGGGCTTTGGCTGCTGTTTTGCTGGAGAGTGCCTATATTTATCTTCACATCGTCACAATCGTCACATGGCTTACGGAATAGGACTTTCGGGATTATTTTGAAAATAATTATCTTCACCAACTTCACGGATTTTCGTTTCAGGTTGAAAGTTTAAGGGTTAAAGGGGATTGACTTGGCGGGCAGACAGGAATGTCCGCCCGCCAAACCACAACAATACGACGACAATATACGAAATCTGTAGGCAAAACGCAACATAATTCCAGAGTAAATGCTGGTTAAACAGAATAAATTGAGTATGATTTGGATAAGGTCGAGAAGAGATGCTTGTCCGCATAGATTTGAAATAAGATAACCCCTTTACATTTTGCAGTATTGGCATTAAATTACTCCGTTAGAATTGGTCTGAAAATAATTGTGATAATTACGTAGCAAGTACCAACCGGGAATTCGTACATGAAACATTACACTCTGATAACTTTAGCACTCCTGCCAGGTTTTCTGTTTGCCCAGGACGAGCTTCGTATTGCACTGCACCCAGGTCATAACCTCATCTCCAGTAACCTCCAAATGCCTGAGGCTTTTTTCAGGCAAGGTGAAGCTCGCGGCCCCGACATTCGTCAAATGATGGTGCAGCTTCGTACGCCCAATGGTAACTTTCCGGTCAATCTGTTGAATAATGAATCAGGTCTATATTACGCACCTAACCGCAACTTTAACAATATTCCATATTGGAATATTTCAGAGGGTTACATGTTATGGATGACCGAAGCCGCCGAGCTTGTCTGGAGAGGTGAGCGAATGCCTGTCGATGCGGAAGTGCCACTGGCGAGCGGAGGGAATTACATCAGCTATCTACCAGACTTTGAACTTGACGCCAGCCAGCCAAATTTTGCGGCTCTTGCCCCAGTAATCGATCATGTTAATTACGCTATGGACGGCGACGGCAACTTTATGCTTCCGCGATTCGAATTTTCGAATATGCCTCCCTGGCGGGCAGGACAAGGCTATGCGGTTAACGTCGATCGGGATCTCGAATTCCGATACCCGGCTGAAGGAGAAGGCGAACCTTGGCAGCCCCTCATCGGCAATCATTTCGCGCGTCCTTCCGGCGGCAAACATAAGATGCCGGTACTTGTCAACGCTATCAACGGCATAGGACCGACTGACGGTGACATGATCGCCGCCTATACACCCGGCAATCTCTATGTAGGCTGTGGGACTGTGCAGAATGATAAATGTGGATTGGCAATATGGGAGGCAGCCGGAGATCAGTTTGCTGGAATTCATCAAGGCGAGGCTTTTCTACTCCGTTATTGGCAAGCAGATGGCGAAAGACTTTTAGAAACAGAAATTGTAAATGAGATCGAGGGTAGTGCGACTTACGAACATTTCCGTGTTGCCGTATTGGAAATCGAAGTAAACCCCGACCAACCGATGGCTGAACAGGAGATCGTTTTTCGAGCAGGCTGGAACCTTGTCTCGCTCAACATTACCCCCACCGACGAATACTTGAACAATAACGGCGAAGGTTACAGTCTGCCCGTGATACTGGGCCAACTCAGACCACAACAGGGAGCACATCACGTCCTCAGAGTTGTTGATGGGATGGGACATTTCTGGGTTCCGCGACTGAATTTCAACGACATACCTGAGTGGCCGCTCGACGAGGGCCTATGGGTACAGACTGACATCCAGGCAACCATACGAATACCAGGTTATCCCCGTTCGGCGGAGGATGCGATTGTATTGCGAGAAGGCTGGAACGTGATTGCTTACCTTCCGCAAGAGGAACTTGAGGCAAACGCCCCGGACTTCCCGGTTATAGCTCCTATTCGTGATCATGTTTTGGTCGCTAAGGACGGTCTCGGAAAGTTTCTCTGGCCTGAGCGCAACTTTTCAAATATGGAACAATGGCAACCCGGTTCCGGTTATGTGATAAAAGTCGATGAAGAAATCGAGTTCCGCTATCCGGAACGTTGAAGATGATTTACTCTTCTAACCAATGCGGTGGATTGTAAATCCCGACGAGTAGCACGACTTTCTCGTCAAGTCGGGTCTCAAGATTTGAACTCCCTACTTGCAAGCGAGTAGGGGCAGAAGATCCGGGGTTCGAATTGGCAGTACGACAGACATTCTTGTCTGTCACACAAAAAAGAAGAGGAGACAGGCAGGAATGCCTGTCGTACTGGAAACGAAGACTGAAGCGAACGAAACCTAAATCGGAGACTGGCTGGAACTTACTTTCCATAAACGATATCTTCCACACTTCGAGATGGAAGGTTCTTACTACTTTGTTACCTTTCGTCTTCGCAAGGGATTTCTGAGCCGGGAGGAGGTACTGCTCGTGCAAAGCCATATCAAAGCCGGCCACGGGAAGTACTACCGACTGATTGCCGTTCAGGTGATGTCGAATCACGTTCATCTAATCCTTCAACCAAACGAAGGCGTCGCTTTATCACGGATAATGGGGGGAGTTAAATGCGTCTCCGCACACCTACTCAATCTCAAGCGAGGTTCATCTGACAGCCTCTGGTACGATGAATCTTTTGACCGGATAGTTCGAAATCAGAAGGAGCTCGACGAGAAATTGAAATACATGTACGAGAATCCGGTTAAAGCCGGGATCGTCGAACGACCGGAAGATTATTGGGGGTGGTTTTTGCAAGAGAGTGATTAGAATTGGCAGTACGACAGACATTCTTGTCTGTCACAAATAAGAATCGAAGATGACAGGCAGGAATGCCTGTCGTACTGGAAATGAAGACTCACAAGTGACAGGCAGGAATGCCTGTCGTACTGGAAACGAAGACTCAGACGAGACAGGCAAGAATGCCTGTCGTACTGAATTGAGCGAACGCAAGGTCCGCCGGTACGGTAAGAGCGGACTGAAAGTCCGCCCTCCAAGACATGCGGAGAGCCAAACAGACAAACTCATCCCCCAAAAACGCGTATCTCAATGATAACAGGGCTTCCTGAACTCCTCCACCCCAAATCTGAGCGTGAAAAATGTACCACCCCATCAGACTTCTCGCTTGCCTTTCAGCCACAATCCTCGTCAATATCAGCATCTTCGCCGCAACTCCCATTCGCTTCGCTGTCATCGGTGACCGCACAGGCGGTCACACCGACGGAGTGTATGACTCCATAGTCGTGGAGATCGAACGCCTGAAGCCAGACTTCACCATGACCGTCGGCGATATGATCGAAGGCTACACCGCCGATACCGTCGAAATCAGACGCCAGTGGGACGAGTACATGAAGATCGTCAGCCCGCTCTCAGCCCCGATCCACTGGGTTCCCGGCAACCACGACATCTGGGGCGAAATGAACGACCCGTCGGTCAACTTCTACCACAAATACGTCGGCGAACCGTACCGCTCATTCGACTACAACGGATCGCACTTCATCATCCTCGACAACAGCCGCTGGGAAAACTCCGACCAGATCCCCGCAGAGCAGATCAAATGGCTGGAGAACGACTTGAAAGCCAACACCAGCGCCTATCAGACGACGGTTTACTTCCACAAGCCATTCTGGTTCAACTCGCTGGCAATGGGCAAGCCTGACCGCCTGCACGACATCTTCAAAGCGAACGGCGTCGATGCCGTCTTCACAGGCCACTTCCACACCTACTTCTGCGGCAAATACGACGGGATAACCTACACCTCCGTCGGCAGCTCTGGCGGCGGATCTGTTCCGGGAGTGACCGGGCTGCACTATCACTTCGCCTGGGTCACTATCGATGATAACGGCGTCCACATCGCGCTGATCAAGAAGGGCTCGGTGTTGCCGTGGGAGGAGGTATCAGCCGAAGAACTGATCGCCGTCCAGAACATCAACCGCGACGCCGTCAAGTTTTCCCGCGCCTTAACGCCTACCAAAGAACTGACTGTGTCGTCACAAGAAGTAGTAGCAACCTTCACCAACCCTCACGACGGGTTAGCTGTCGAGCGAGATGTTATATGGGACTTACCAAAGGGTTGGACGGTAAATCCTCCAGAATCTAAGATCTTTCTTCCAGCAGGAGGCACTCAGAAGGTCACCTATACGCTCGCATCCTCAGGTATATACGCACCGGCACCGACGTTGACGACGCGCTTCCCCTATGTCAAGGGCAAGGACTTCGACCTGAAAGTCCCGCTCACGGTGAGGCGGTCGGTCGATTGCATCACGGCCGAGAAATCACCTAAAATCGACGCCATTCTCGATGAAGCCTGTTGGGGAGACCCCGTCACCGCCTATTTTGGGCCTGCTGGCGGGCTGTCAACTTCGCAAATGACCAGTATCGCCTTCACCTACGATAAGTCGAACCTGTACGTCGCGGCTTCCTGCTTCGAATCGGAAAGCGACCTGACCAAGGGTTTCTCCACCGACCACGACGGGCCCGTGTACGACGAGGAGTGCGTCGGGTTGTTCCTTGCTCCGGCGGGTGAGGCCGATGGATCAGTCTATCAGATTTACTTCAACCCGGCTGGGAATGTCTTCGACCAGAAGATCGAGATCAAGAACAGCGCTGTCATCGACGCCAAGCGGGAGTGGAACGGCAAGTATAAGGTCAAAACCCGTGTCGATGGCGGCAAGTGGTACCTCGAAGCTAAGATCCCCCTCTCCGAGCTGAAGGTCAAGTCGTTGAAAGAAGGCGACGAGTGGCGCGTCAACTTTCGACGCAAGCAGAAGCGCCTCAGCACGTCCGCCGACTGGATTATCCCGATCTCATACGAGCCTGCCAAGTTCGGCAACATGAATTTCAGGTAAGGCAATGAACGTCGATAACCTCCGCTGGCTCTACAAAATCAATGACAACGTCTTCCATGTCAACCTCGAAGACGTCACCGCCGAAGAAGCCCTCCGCCGCCCAGCTCCCGGTGGCAACAGCATCACCTGGACGGTCGGGCATCTGCTTAGGTCAAGGCAATTCCTGCTCACCTACCTTGGGCATCCGTGGTCGATTGGCGAAGCGGCTGAAATCGCTTACAAGCGCGGCTCGACCGGTGATGACGAAGCAGGAACCTTCCTCCCGTTCGAGCGTAAGCTGGAATTATGGGCCGAGTCGCAGGAATTGCTGATGAAAGCTTTCGACGACTTGACGGAGGAGAAGTTGCTCGGTGAGGCTCCTCCGCTCGGCGACTTTGCGCGTGTGGATACATTGGAGCGGCGGATCCTTTTTCTCTACTTCCACGAGACGTACCATCTGGGGCAGTTGGGGTTGATGCGGCGGCTACTCGGTAAGGAAGGGGCGATAAAGTAGAACCCAACACGTTCCGCTGGCAGACGCCCTCGTCTGCCAGCACTGAGAACGGTTATTCCGTCAAACGAGGGCGTCTGACGGCGGAACCCAACCCGTCCCTTCGTGGTAAAATAACTCAATGACCATCCCCAACATCCGCGCCATCATCTTCGACCTTGACGGTACGATCATCGAGAGCGAAGCAATCCACCACGAACTCGAGCGCGAGATCTTCAGGCGGCTCGGCATCGCGGTTTCGCCGGAGGAGCACTCCTCTTTCACAGGCATGGCAGGCGACCGGATGTGGGTCACGTTGAAGGAACGCCACGCTTATGCTCACTCCATTGACGACGTCCGGATCTGGGTGCGCAGGCTTTTCTACGACCACTTCGATTCGGCAGACAACAAAATCATTTTGGTGGACGGCGTTCAAAAATTGATCGAAGATTTTTCAGCGCAAGGCTTCAAAATGGCGGTCGCGTCGTCGAGTTCATCGGCTTATGTCCGCATGATGATGCTTCATTTTGGCTTGACGAAGCACTTTCATCAGCTTTGCGGCGGCGATTCAGCCCTCAACAGCAAGCCCGCCCCCGACCTCTTTCTCTATGCAGCAGAACAACTTGACGTTGATCCGGGGCAGTGCCTCGTCATTGAGGACTCCGCCAACGGCGTCCGAGCGGCGAAAGCGGCGGGCATGAAGGTCGTCGGATATCGCAATAAAAATTCTGGTGAGCAAAACTTAACTCTTGCCGATGTTGTTGTGGATAATTACAAAGATTTCCCTTATATTAAAGTGATGCAGAACTAACACGCAGATGCCGTTCGCGTAGGGGCCGTTTACGAGCCCTACTTTAGTCAATATTTCAACTAAACCGTTAATTCAACCAGAAAGGATCACCCATCATGGGCGACAAAGGCGGAAAGAAAGACACAGAGAAGAGTCAGAAGCAGAAGACCAGCAAGTCTGAAACCAAGACGAAACAGCGCGAAGAGAAGAAGCCGAAGAAGACTTAAGGCCAACTACCCTCTAAAATCCCCCCCTTCTATCTGAAGGGGGGGTAGGGGGGGTTGACCGCGCCCAAAGAGAATAATATGCCAACATTTACAATAACATCAGACAAGCCTTTTGTTGTCCTTGACGTGGCCGAATATCAGGAAATACTAGACAAGCTGGAAAGGCTTGAATTCCTGACCAGTAAAACTTTGAAAAGAGATATTGCGGTCGCCAGAAAAGAATTCAAAGAAGGCAAGACGATACCGTTCGAGAAAGTACTGACTGATCTGCACGAAGATTGAGTATTTGTATCTTGAGCAATAAAGCTAAAAGGGAAATCCTATGTCCGAACTTAAGGCAGTCGCCATGAGAGCTATTGAATCGCTCCCGGAAAATGTCGATCTTGAACGCATTCTTGCAGAGATAATCTTTCAAGCCAAAGTCCTGCAAGGTATTAAAGACGTTTCGGAAGGACGAACGAAACCGATAGAACAGGTGAGAAACGAGCTACTTGGCCTGAGATGATCGTCGAACTTTCCGCCGAAGCAGAAGCCGACATAAAAGAGATTTACGAGTTTATCGGCCTCGACTCAACTACTTTCGCGACAATTGTCACCGACGAGTTGCTCTCTGCCTGCGAAAGAATTGGCCAATTCCCCTATTCGGGGATAAAATCTCCCAATCAAGATAATCCGAATGTCCGCGAGGCTTACTATCGCCAGTATCGAATTGCCTATTTAATCCGTGACAATAGTATGTTTGTGCTTGCGATTGAGCATACGGCCAGAGATCGGGACAATTAACACGCTTTCGAGCTCGCTTTCCAAGGCGGCCAGGGTCTCCAAACCCTTTCGTACGACAGGCGTCCCCGCGTGACAGTAACATAAGAAACGCAACAAGGCGTCAACCCTCCGGGGTTGACGCCTTGTTCATTTTTGGTAGGACGGGTCGCCGAATCTGTCCGTACGGGCGAAGCTTGTCTTCGCCCATGTTGCGTAGGGGCCGTTTACGAGCCCTCTTTGCGAGACTCCCAAAGCAGAGTCATCCTGAACGAAGTGAAGGATATCTATTCCCCGTCTTGGGAGGACAGGTTTTCAAACCTGTCGAAGCAAAAGGGCATTGCGAAGTCGCCCGCTCGAAAAGGGACTTCACTCAGCAGTTTTCAATAAAACTGAAAATAGTTACCTGGGCACTTGCATTAATATGGCACTTATTTTATCTTATTCATAATAGTGCCACAGCATCAATAGTATCACTTGATGGGCGGTACCATCGAACATCAAGAAAGGCAAACAAAGACCATGAATTCAAAATCTTCAACCAAGTCACTACTTCTAGAAACCATCCAGAAAAATAGTGTATTGTCATCCTCGATTCCAAGGAGTCGAGTTGAAGGTCGGCCCAAGAAATCGCGCAAGTCAACTTCACTCCGGGTTCATTTGTACGCTTCGCCATATGTGCACGAAAGCATGGACTGGCTTTCCGATTGGCACTCTGAATCCAAAAAGGACCTTCTGGACAAGATATTGTCGGGAGCAAGCTGTGACCTATTCGAGCAACTTCAAATGTTTAATGATTTGCAACTCGAACCGAACTGGGTGAGAAAAACTTATGTCATAAGCAGAGCAGTTATAGAATCTGACGTCAGATTACTGCGTGTTAGTAGGGCACGTGACTACTTCTTCACAATTATTGTTCTAGAGATGGATAAAGCAGCCCGGGAAGTCCAAACATCAGAAATTGAGGCCATTGCAAAGGTAAGACCCATACTTCAACTTTTGTATGATCAGGTCATCGAATCTGTAGCGAAAATCAGAGAAATAGTTCCCGACAATGGCTCAGACTTTTCGGAGTACCTCGAAGAGGGAGCTAATGGAATTGGTACAGCACTCGGAAGATGTATGAACGAAGATATGTTCGAAGATGGTGGGACTCACGATATGCCTGACATTGCTACTCTGGCCCAAAACTTCTGGCACAATTAACTAAGAAGGAAGAAATGAAAACTCGACACTCTCAAATTCGCCAACAACAGCGCGGCGTTTCTGATCTGATGCGTGACCTGATCCTGCAATTCGGGAAACCCATCCAAGCTCGAGGCGACGCTGTGATGATGGAACTTCCTCGCGGCTTTCTGCAGATTGTTGAACGAGCAATGCAATGCCGCTTCATCCTCTGCGGTGAGGTGGAAGTAACCGTCGAGCGGAAAATCAAACGCTCAAAGAAAAGATGCAAGGATCACAATGGTCTTTGCCCAACACAACCCAAAAACAGGAACTGACGGCCGTATGGCAAACAAACACCCCAATCAACTCGTCATCAGTGTCTATGGCCCTCATGCAGGCGAAGATGAGTCCGCAATCCTCCGCCGCAAAATGGAAGATATCCGCCGAATCGGATTTACAATGTGGTATTACAAGGATGGCCATAAATTGGCCAGTCCCCGTGATATCCAACAAATGGCTTTCGAGCTTGCTGAGAATTCGGAATTAGCTCAAATGTGGTTGATACAAGGCGGTGGAGTCGCGACCAAATCGGAAGCGAAGGCAATGGCAGAGTTTTCTCCTGACGGAATCCACTACGCTCCTATCGATTCACGGCTGAGTCACGTGACTGGAAGCCGATCAGGCGTCGCTCTTTTTATATCGAAAATCGAAATGGTATCAGAATCGAGTATTGACATCGGACTTTTCGCTGACATAAAGTATCGTCACATGATGTTTGGACAAGGGTACTCTACACAACTTGCAAAGCGGTTTCAAGCTCCGCCGACCCGCGCTCCTATGAAGAGTCGAAATCGTTCTGTTTGGGCTATTTGTACCCTCAGAGCTCCTTATTGCGTCTTTGTCAGGTAGCCAACCCGGCACTTTCCCTCGTAGCTGATAGTGGTTTATTGTTTTGACGCTGTTGGCTATTGCAACCCCCGTGTTTAGTGGCGCGGGGGTTGCTCATTTTGGTGAATAGTGGGGGCGTATTGACTTCGCAAGCTTGTCCCGATCCGGTTCAATACGCCCCTACCCTGCTCCCTTGCCTTCCGCCCGCCATTTTCGTATCTTACCAATAACTAACAATACAAGGAATTTCAATGCCGACATTGACCATCAGATCCGACAAACCGATGATGCTCGTCGCGGTCGACGAGTACAATTCGATGCGCGAAACCATCGAAATACTGTCAGACCCGGCGTTGGTTCGAGAAATTCGTCGAGCCCGTCGTGAGTTCCAAGAAGGAAAAACCGTCAGTTGGGAAGCACTGATGTCAGAGCTCCATGAAAATTGAGTTCTCGAATCATGCGTCACGCCAGATGAAGAAACTCCATCGCCGCACCAAACTCTTTCAAACGCTGAAATCCGCTATCTATGAACTTGCGGATGAACCTTATCTGGGGAAAATGTTGGAAGGTGAGTTTGAAGGAATGTGGAGTCTGAGGGTTAATGATTGGCGTGTCGTGTATGAAATACACGATAAACACCTCGTGGTCCATATCGTCAGTATCGCCGACCGGAAAGAATCTTATAAGTAATTGCGAAATCTATTTATTCGTTCCCTCGCTCTTCTCATTATTTTCTTTGCTGCCCTTGCCCTCCCAAGCCACGCCGCGGAAAAGTACCTCTTCTACCACGGTTACGACTACGGTTCGCAAGCCGTCTATAACCCGCTGTCGATGACCATCAGCGCCACGTTCGACGTCCTGCAGATCAACAACCTCACCAACGACCTCAGCACCCTGCACCTCGCCAACGGCTTCGAGAACGTCTGGGCAAACTTCATCGACCCCCTACCCGCCGTTCGACAGTACGGCTACAAGCAGTTCTTCTCCAGCGAAATTTTCCCGCTCGGGCTTGCCGGTGACAGCTACCAGTACGTCCCCAACTACACCCTGCACCTGATCGGCGGAGGCATGACCTACATCGCCACAGCCGAATGGTACGAGTTCCACGGCTACCCCAAGCCCCGCCTCCTCTCCGGCGTCACGATGGCCGCGATGCACTTCTTCAACGAAGCGCTCGAAAACAACGCCTTCGACGGCCCCAACGTCGATCCGATTGCCGATCTCTGGTTGTTCGATCCGGGCGGGCTCGTCCTGTTCAGCTTCCCTCGCGTCGCCGAATTTTTCGCAACGACCATGCACATGAACGACTGGTCGCCACAAACCCTTTACTATCCCGATAAGCACGAGATCTACAACAACGGCCAGAAATTCTCGTTCAAGTACGATATCCCGGGCCTTGACCGCTGGCGGATTTTCTACCTCGCCGGGGCAGAAGGCATCGGCGGCTTCAGCTATAAACTGACCCCCACCGACGACATCTCCGTTGCGGCCGGTATCGTCGCGCATGACCTGCGGGACGTCCCCAATCCCGGTGGTGCTCGCAAGCAGACCGTCACGCTGGTCTATTCCGAAGCGATCTTCTGGGATCGCAACGGATCACTGCTAAGTTCGTTGGTGTTCGGCGGCAATCGCGGCTATGCGGCGCGGCTGAACATCTATCCCGGCGTCGTCAAAGTGAAAAACTTTTCACCCGGGTTGATCTTTATGTTAAGGAAAAACGGTGAATTCATGGCCGGGATAAACATCATTCACGCGCCGGTAGGACTTGCCGCAAAGTTAGGGAGTTTTTAACAAGTTCGGAGTGCGTAAGCTTGCTTGCGCGTTTCTGCAATTGATCCCCTCAAACCGATTTTGACTTTTCTCGTAAGATTTTTTGTATCAACTCTAACGAGAGCAATATGCATCTCCCCCAAATCAATGCTTCGCTCAAATCACTCCTCGCCGCACTCACCTTGACTTTTTTCGCCAATACCACCTCATTCTCTGGGCCGCAACCACAGCGTGACGATCCGGGCAACGCCTGGATTATCTACGACGATTCGTTAGCCGCGCAGTACTGGGAACAGCGCGACTTGTGGTTCCGCGTCGATTTCGCCTCTGAAATCGAGCTCGAGCTGTACGGTGCGAACGTTATGGTCATGAACCTCAACAACAGCCAACGCCCACTCACCGTCCGGGTTTACAGCGTCGATCAAGGCAACAACAACCTCCGCGACCTCCTCTGGTCGGGCGAGACCGATAATCTGCCGACAGAGCGGTGGATCTGGTTCGAAATCGACGAAGAAGACCGCCCGACGTTCGCAGCGCGGGAAAAGTTTGCCATCATGTACGGTCCGGCTCCGGGAGGCGATCCGTGGAACGGCGGAGGCTGGCACGGTTTGGGCGACAGACCGCCCTACCAAAGGCATAGCTACATGGCGGCGGGAAATGCGCCACCGACTCGTTTCGGCGACTGGACGGCGCTGAACAGCGACATTATGATCCGGGCGAACGGGCAATACCAGCAGGACTTTACCGATCTTGCCGTAACATCGGTCACCAATCATCCCGAAGCAGAAAATCGCCGCTGGACAGTTTGGGCGGGGGAAGAGATCAACTTTTACGCGACAATTGCAAACCTCGGCACGGCGGACGGTCAGTTTGGCGTCGATTTCAAGCTGACCAACCTTTTGGGCGAGACAGTTATCGAAGAAACCGTTGAGGTCGAAGGGTTGGCAGAGGCGGAGACACTTGTTGTCGAATGCCCGGTTGTCTGGGAAGTGGGGCGGCCTTTCGGGCAGTATCAACTCCAAGTGACCGTCAACGCGTGGGATGCAGACGATCAGGATGAGCGCAACAACCAGTCGGGACTCGACCAGATCGCAGTTCAGGAAGCGAACCCGGCGGACACGTGGCTTGGCTATACCGATGGCTCAAATGGCGGGTTATGGGCGTTTCCCAACAACGATAATGCTGGTTATGGAGCTATGTTCTACCATCCGGGCGGGGATACGCCTCAGTGGTTGACGGACGCGAGGTTAATGCTCTTCCCGCTCCCCAACGCCGAATTACAGGCTGAATGCCGCGTTTATACCTACAATATTGCAGAAAACAGTATGGAGTTGGCGTCGTCGGGGGTCGGTAGACCTGCAGCGGAACAGCTTGGCTGGCTCGAGTTCAATATAGAAGCAGAGGACTACGTCAGGTTCGATGCAGATCACGCAGTTTTAGTTGCTTGGATGCAGTCGCCCAACATGCGTATCAGGCGGGCTCTCACCCCGCCACAAGCTGCCTCCAACAACGCAATGCCGGTGGCGATGTGGCAGACGGAGGATGACGGGGAAAGCTGGGAGAGGATATCAGATCTCGATGCGGCGATTCAGATACAGTTGGGTGGACCTCGGCGGCCTACCCGTTTCTCGCTAATCTCACCCGAAGATGGGGACACTCTTGCTGAAACGCTTCTTATGTTCGAGTGGGAAAATTCCATTGACCCTGACCCGGGCGAGGAAGTAGCGTATGATCTATGGCTGGAAATGGGAGGTGATTCAGTGAGATATGCTGCGGATGATAACAGGATAGCGATTGATTTGGCGGAATCGAACCTTCAGTTTGGCGATGGTTCGCAATTTTCGTGGTGGGTAGAGGCAATAAGTGCCGGGGATACGGTGGAATCGAATGAGAGGTTTTCATTCGTTTATCAGACTTTGAGTGCTGAAAGCGAGGGACTTGACCTTCCAATCGAATTCACGATCAGCAGGATCAATCCAAACCCGTTCAACTCGACAACTCGCATAGACTACAGCCTGCCTGTCGCTTCGAACGTTTCGCTACGGCTGTTTGATCTTTCCGGTAGAATCTCAGCGACATTGGTCAATGAGATTAAGGGGGCGGGTACTTACAGTACTCAACTAAACGGATCGGAACTTCAGTCGGGGGTTTATATTATGCAATTGGAAGGAGTGGGTGGGTCGATTAACAGAAAAGTTACGTTAATCAAGTAACAGCAAGAGCTTAAA
This sequence comes from Caldithrix abyssi DSM 13497, assembly GCA_945865405.1. Taxonomy (GTDB): domain Bacteria; phylum Electryoneota; class AABM5-125-24; order Hatepunaeales; family Hatepunaeaceae; genus CAMBDS01. The sequence continues at coordinate 20,350 of CAMBDS010000013.1, read as the reverse complement.
ATAGAGTATTTCTGGTTAACAACACTTCTACTTTATTCCAGACTTCAATTGTTAGATCCTCCACTTCGCGTCCCCCATCCACCACCACTACCCTCGCTGGATCCCCCTTCGCAACGGTGAGGTAGCCTTGTCGCACCTTTTCCATGAATTGAACTCCCTCCTGCTCGATCCGGTCGTGGTGACGATCGTGGCGACGGAGACCATCTTCGGCGGTGACGTCGAACAGGAACGTCAAATCGGGCTTAATGCCTTGTGTTGCAGCATCGTTGACAGATTTGACAAGCTCCAAATCAATCCCTCGCCCGTACCCCTGATATGCCGTCGTTGAGTCCGTAAACCTGTCAAGAAGCACAATGCAACCCCTTTCCAGCATCGGCTCAATCACCAGCCTTACCAATTCCGCACGTGCTGCTGAAAATAGTAGCAATTCTGCGATAATTCCGATCTTTTCCGGTTGATTGAGCAGGATCACCCGTACTTGCTCGCCTAACGGCGTCCCGCCCGGCTCGCGGAAAAGTTCACAGTCATGGTGCTCCTCCAGTAACCGCTCGTAGAGAATCTTCGCCTGCGTCGATTTGCCCGACCCGTCGATTCCTTCGAAAGTGATCAGTTTACCGTTTGGCATGCTTCGCCTTCTTCTCTCGACCTTTGATGAATAGATAGATACCGGTGGCGCTCATCGCCAGCGAGACGAGGCCACTACCGGTGAATTGGAGTCCGGCTAAAGCGAACAATTTGCCCGCATCGGGGTAATAACGAAGATTCTCGACCAGAAACCTGCCGAAGCCATACATCCCAAGAAAAAGGAAGAACAACTCGCCTTGGAAACGCTTTTTCGACGTCCACCAAAGCAAAACGAAGCCGATGGCGAAATTGTAAAGCAGGTCGTAGATCTGGGTTGGGTGTATCGGGTTGTGCGGATAGACCGATCCGGCGAGACAGGTAGAAGGGAAAATCACTCCCCAGGGCAATTCGGTCGGCAATCCGAAGCAGCATCCGTTCAAGAAACAACCGATCCTGCCGATGCCAAGCCCGAACGCAAGCGAGGGGATCATTACATCGGTCAGCTTGAAATAGGGGATGTGCCGCCGTTTGGCGAAGTAGTAGGCGGTCGGAATGGCGAAAAGGACGCCTCCGAGGACAACCAGTCCAGCAATGCCGATTGTGCCGTCGGACTGAATAGGGCTGATAGCATCAAGCGGGTGAGCGGCGTACTCCGACCAGTGCGTCACGACGTAGGTCAGCCTCGCGCCAATCAGTGCCGAAACCATCATCCAGACGGTGAAGTCCATGATATCGCTGGATTTGATGCCGACTTTTTCGCCGCGCTTTATGCCAAGCCAGAGACCGAAGGCGAACGCCACAAAAATCATCAAGCCGTAGCTGTGGAGCTTGAACGGGCCGATGGCGAAAATTACCGGGTGGATATAGTCTCCTGATTATTCATTCTTCAGCTCACCGCTTTCTTCACAAGTGCGCTAATCTTTGACTCTTCGGCGGCGGTTAACTTTTTCAGTGCGAATGAGGTCGACCACATATCGCCTTCGTCAAGTTTCGCCTCGTCGCTGAAGCCGAGCGTCGCATACCGTGTTTTGAACTTCGTAGCGCTTTGGAAGAAGCAGACAACCTTGTCGTCTTTAGCCCAGGCAGGCATTCCGTACCAGGTTTTCGGCGAGAGGATTGGCGCATTGGCTTTGATGATAGCGTGGAGCCGTTCAGCCATGGCGCGCTCGGCACCTTCCATCTCGGCAATTTTGGCAAGCAAGGCACTCTCACCGTCCGCTTTTGCCGCTTCCGCCTTAATCTCCTGGGCGCGCTCCTTCATCGCGGCTCGTTCAAAGTCTGAGAATCTCTCGGACTTCTCCGCAGACGCAGTAGTTTTTTTGGCGGACTTTTGCGTGTCCTTGGTTGGACTCATTGAGACCTCAAAATAATTGTAATTTCATTGGTGTCAGATTTAAGTCTGACAAGTATTGCCGATTTAAATCGGCAATACCAAACGCACTACTGTAAGTTTTTCTTGCGTCGTTTGTCCATAGCCTCCGCCCCCTCGACGACGATAACAATTTCACCTTTCACGGGCGATTTTGCAAATCGTTCCGCCAATTCGCCAAGCGTGCCGGAAATTACTTCCTCGTAAATCTTGGTCATTTCGCGGACGATGGCAGCCCGGCGGTCAGCTCCCAAGGCATCTCTCAGGTCTTCGACGGTTCCGGCAAGTTTGTGGGGACCCTCGAAGATGATGATCGTGCGTGATTCGGTAGCCAATTCGGTCAGGCGCGTCCTCCTACCTTTTTTGGGGGGCAGGAAGCCCTCGAAACTGAAGCGATCGACGGCAAGGCCTGACAGAATCAGAGCGGTCGTGACTGATGTTGCGCCGGGGATGACCTCGACGGGAAGGCCTGCTTCACGAACAGCGCGAGCCGCACGAAAGCCGGGGTCGGAGATGCCGGGGGTGCCTGCGTCGGATATCAGGGCGACGGACTTGCCTTCACCAACCCAGCGAGCGATCTGCGGAGCCATCCGCTCAGCATTTTCATCGCGATAGGAGAGCGGCTTGTGAGTGATGCCGTAATGCTCGAGGAGTATCCACGCGCGGCGGGTGTCTTCGGCGCAGATTACGTCGGCGTTCTTAAGGATTTCGACGGCACGGTAGGTCATGTCACCGAGGTTGCCTATCGGCGTCGCGACGAGAAATAATTTAGAATTAATAATTAATAATTAAGGGTTTACAGTACGACAGACTTCAGTCTGTCACTTTATTTTATCGTACCGCCGTCATCCTGACGGCAATCCATAGACATGCCGCCAAGATGGCGGCGTTACGGGCGAACCTCGCGTTCGCCCAGATCAGCGCACTCAAAGCCCGGAAGTATCGCGTAGCGTCGATTTCCAAATCGACGGATTTAGAAGCATCGGCGGATTGGAATCCACCACTACGCGGTAAACACTACCTTACCGCAGGATGAGGACATCCTGTTACATTTTCCGCTTATTTGCGAAGAGAGACCCAACTTGACGAAAGGTATATTCACCATCTATTCAGCTATGCGTTCGAAATTCAGAATAGATTGAAGTAATTGAGGCTCGAAATTTTGAGCAAAACTATGCAGGAGTCCGAGTGTTTCCAATCTTATCTTAACTGCCTGACGAGAAACAGAATATCTATCACATAATGAACTCGTAACTATATAGTAATTAGATCGATTACAGGGTTGCTCGTCAACAAACAACAAGCCGTGTTTTCTATCCTTTATATCATTATGTTCCAAACAATTAATAAAATCACGTATGAAATTGTCTTTTGGCATCAACAAACTTGATGCAAAATGATTTGCTTGAAACTCCAATCTGGCAATTTCTGGATCATTTCCAAAGTGCACCACTGGATTTTCAATATCATTAACCTCAAAAACTTCTTTTAATAAATACTCACTGTGATTTAAATAATAATGACCCAATTCATGGGCAAGAGTAAATCTATCTCGGTGGGGATTCAATTCTGTCTGTTTATATATCTCTATATAAAGCGGATTGAAACATATTTGACCAAGTATTAATGATGGAGCAACTAATCTTGTTGGTTCAAATCCAAATTGCACATTCAATTTTTCCATGCGGCATAGCTCTGGGAGTCTGACAATTCCGCCGGTATAACCATTTCTTAAAAGCACATTTAGACTTCGCTCCTCGATTTCTTCCTTTTGAATAAATGGAACAGTAAAAGTCGAATCGGAAGTCTCTTTGAAGAATTCATGTGAGTATTGAGCTTCATCAGACTTTTCGATTATGTCTTTAAATAGATCTTTTATCGAACGAGTTAGTCCATTTGGGCTTAGAATGTTCAGATTAAAAACCGAATCTCGTACTTGATCAAAAATTAGTCCCGCCTCGATTGAATGCTGATTCGCTCTGTTCGCACCTTGGCGCCCACCGTATGACCTATTTAGTACCCATTTGTAATTTGACGCATCTTGGTATCGTAACAGACTCATTCCATTTGATTTTGCTGATTCAAACGCACCACGTTGAAAGGAAGTTGTGCTTGCGATTATAGCCTTGCCGTTCCCACTTCCGGCGACTTGATTAACCTTATTTAAGAATTCCTCTACGTCGTTTACCGGCACACTCGATGAATAATTCTTGCATTCAATAAGAATGAGTATGGAAAAATTTGTTTCTCCCGGTCGATATATTTCTATCGAAAGATCAAATACAATATTTGAATGTCTTTGATTTGAATAATATCCCTTTTTCTTGAATATTCTGCAACACTCTGGAATTAGTCCTAATCTGCCTGTATTTAGTTCGTTTTTAAGAAACTCAAATACTTCTGCTTCAAATTCATCGCCTACTTTTGTCGTATTCATTTGATTTATCTCCTTAACTAATAAATAGTTCATTTAAGACAACTGAGTTGCCTTCCGTCTTCCACTCCTCAGAAACGACCTCCGTCTGCACCACGCCGACAGTCAGGGTCTGGATGCGCTGAAGGACGGTGGAAGAATCTGACCACGTAGACACGAAGTTTTTATTACTTGTGTCCCCTTCGTGACTTCGTGGTAAAATTCTTTCTTTCAACTCCCCGCCTTCTCCCCCACCAACCGCGCCGTATAGTCCACCAGTGCCACAAGCTTCGAGTAGTTCATCCTCGTCGGGCCGATGATGCCGACCGTGCCTGAAGCCTCGCCCAGACGGTAGGTCGAGGTTATAACAGAAAAGCCATGCAACTGCTCAGGAGCGTTCTCCTCGCCGATAGTCACCGTCACGCCGGGCTGGCGTTCCTTCATCAGGTGGACGATCACGTCGCGGTCTTCGATCAGCTCAATGATGCCTTTCACACGCTCCGGGTCGCGGAACTCCTGCTGCTCCAGCACCTGCCTCGTCCCGCCGATGTGGACGTCGCCCTTCAGGTCGGCAGCGAATATCTTGTCGGGGAAGTCGAGAAAGAGTCTGACCAAAGCGTTGGCGGCTCGTGAGTCGCCCGCCAGCCGCCTCGTGATTTGACGCGGGATGTCGGCAAGTTTCATCCCGGAGAGCCTGCCGTTGATGAACTGCGCCGACAAGGCGATCTCGGTATCAGTGATCGGGCTGGCAATCTCCAGCATGATCGTCCGTACCAGCCCCCCCGAAACGACTATCACCACCATCACCCGCCCGGTTGCCACGCGGACGATCTCGACCTTCTCAAGCATCACCGACGAAATGTCAGGGGCGAGGATGAAGGCGAGCAACTTCGAGACCTCTGACAACAGCGACGTCACCTGATCGAGCATCTCGGTCGCCTCTGGGACGGTTCCCTCAAGGTGGGTCTCAATGACACGGCGTTCATGGTCGGTAAGCTCCTCGACCAGCATCAGGTCATCGACGTAACGACGGTAGCCGAGGTCGGTTGGAACGCGACCGGCGGAGGTGTGCTGATGCGATAGAAGCCCAAGCTCCTCCATGTCCGACATCGTGTTGCGGATCGTGGCGGGCGAGAGGGTCAGGTGGTAACGCCTTGCCAGTGCTCGCGAGCCAACCGGATCAGCAGTCAGGATGTAGTTGTGGACGATGGAGCGCAGGATCGTACGCTCGCGGTCGTTCAGCTTATGCGCTTCGGGAAGCGTCAGGTCGGGCGATATCGAGTGTATGGGGTCTTGTTTGGTCAAGGGATATTGTTAGGATAAATTGTCGCAAAGATTATCTTATTAATATCATCAATCTTCTGCCCTCTTGTCAAGCCAATTCCCGAAAGATAAGCCGGTTATCGACAGGGTAACTTTTAAGGCGTTCTATCGATGCTTTGTGAAGTTATTTGCGTCAATTGGCGTTAAGCGGTATATTATCGGTAGGATGGGGAAAAGTGACCAATTTAGAGGAGCTACGGACATGAAATTACATCCCGGGGTGATACTTTTGTTTGTGCTTGGTATCTCCCTTCCCGCCTTCGCCCAATACAGCAGGCCGGAGAGCGCTGTTTTCGACGGTGGCGTCGGTCGCTGGCTTATCTCTAACGCCGGTAACGGGCGAATCTTATCGCAAACAGTTGACGGAAATATCACCAATTTCGCCACCAACATCGACTCGCCGAAGGGGCTGACTATCGTCGATGACACTCTCTACGTCGCCGACGTGACACGCATCCGCGCCTACCGACTTTCGACGCGAGCCGCTCTCTACAACGTTAATGTAGCGAATTCGACTTCTCTGAACGACGTCGTCTCTGATGGCGAATACCTCTACGTCACCGACATGGTGCGACACAGGATATCGCGTATGAGCCTTGCCAGTCATCAGGTGGAGACTTACGTTGACGCGGACATCAACAGCCCGAATGGACTCTATTTTGAGCGTGAAAACAACCGGCTGATTCTCGTCTCGCAACGGGAAAACTCACCGATCCAAGCGGTCAACCTCGAGGACGGCTCGGTCAGCACGATCAGAAATACGCAACTGACGGAGCTTGACGGAATTGCTCGCGACGGGAACGGGAATTACTACATTTCGTCATGGGGGTCGGGGGCTATCTACCGGTTCGAAGCCGATTTTTCGAACCAGACGATGATTGCGGAAGGGTTCGACGGTCCGGCAGACATATTTTACAACCAGCGGGACAACATTCTTGGCATCCCGGTGATGAGCGCGCACCGATTTGTCCTGCTCGAGATGCCGCCGCCTCAGGCGCAGCTTCGCGTCCCTGCTGTCGTTGATTTTGGCGAGGTGACGACGGGCCTCCATACGGAACAGCAGATTGTATGGCGGAATGCCGGGGGAGAAGACCTGATTATCGATTCGGTCCAGCACTCGCGAGACGGTTTCTCGATTGCCGTCGAAGAGCGAATGCGGCTCGAACCGGCTGGCGAGATCGAGCTGACGGTCGCATTTGAACCGGTTGATTCCATCGAATACATCGATACTCTTTGGATATTCAGCAACGAGCCCTATTCTCCGTCGATGATGATCCTGACTGGCATAGGGCTTGCGGGACCAGCTCTTGAGATTGCGGAGAGGTTAGACTTTGGCAGGCAGTGGGCTGGCTACGAGGTTGAGCGGGAGATCGAATTGCACAATGTCGGGATTGCGAGGCTGACACTTGACTCAGGAGTGGTAAGGCGAGGGGCAGGCTTTACTGTTCGGCTTCCCAACAACCGGAACATTGAGCCGGGCGAGTCGGCGAACGCGACGGTGATATTTTCACCATTTGCGCTTGGAGACTTCGGCGAGACGGCTTTCTTCTATTCCAACGACCCGAACTCGCCTACGGGCATCACTTTGACAGGCTTTGGTGCACGAGCGCCGACCCTGGTGATTCAAGCGGAGCATAATTTTGGAACTCTATTTGCCGGAGAATCGGCTGAATGGGTTGCGAATTGTGTCAATTCAGGCGAAGATACTTTGTGGATCGACTCAGTGAGTGTTACAGGAAATTATTTTAGCTATGCCCCATTCGATCCATTATGGATTGCTCCAGGTGACACATCAGAACTGGCTCTAATTTTTGCTCCTGAAGACGTTGGCGAACAGCAGGGCGTTCTAACAATTACCACTAACGACCCGACAAGCCCGAAGCGGGTGAATCTACGAGGCGAAGGCCGCGGGTTTTCTGTCGGTCAAGAGAAGCAACTTCCCCGCGAGTTCGCTATTACCGAGGGCTATCCCTCTCCGTTCAACTCGACGGTCACCTTCCAGCTAAGCCTTCCGGCGAGCGTCCCGGTGAAGATTGATCTTTTCGACGCTCAGGGGCGGGCAATAAAAAATGTTATCGACAACCACCTTATGGTAGCAGGGGTTCACGCCGTCCACATCGACGGCAAGGACTTATCGGCGGGGACATTTTTTGTGCGGGGGACAGCGGGGGAATTTCGGTTCGGGAAGCGGGTTGTGTTTTTGAAGTGAGGGGGCAGGAGGACGAGCCGCCGAGCCCGACATTGCTCAAAAGAACGGGGTCTAATTGAAGAAAACTACTGAAAACTGGCTCGCTTTGGCCAGATACGACATCGATACGGCCGAGGCGATGCTGATTGCCGGGCGAAATGTCTATGTGCTGTTCTGCTGTCAACAGGCGATTGAAAAGGCATTGAAGGCTCATATCGAGGAGCATGGCGACGAGCTTCCATACATTCATTCACTGATCAAGTTGCGCCAGCTTGCAATGTCAGCGGAGAGTTTTCCCTTTGAGGACGACTTCCTTCGAGAGGTCTCTGCCTACTACATTCAAAGCCGATACCTGGCGGAAATGATTTACCTGACCGAGTATTGGGGAAAATTGGAAATTCAAGAAACCTACACCAAATCGAAGGAGATAGTCGAATGGCTGATGACAAATCTCAAATGATGGAGTTCGTAAAGCGGGCAGCCGAAGAAATGAAGAGGCGGTTTGACGTGCAAGCTGTCTATCTCTTCGGCTCTCAAGTAAAAGGGACTCCTCACAAATGGAGCGACATTGACGTTGCGGTTTTTCTCCGACGGTTCGATTCCGCCCCATTGCGTGACAGGGTAAAGGCAATCGTAGATGTCCAGCGCGAAGTTAGCGACGACCTTGAGTTCCATTTCTTCGATGAATCCGATCCGGCTACTCACGAATCCGTCAGCTTCGCCGCTGAAGTCAGGAAGACGGGGGTGAGAGTGGGTTGATGGGAACTGAAGTCCCCACTGCCAGCCCGCCGCGGTGGGCGTGGATAGAGGCAGTAGGGCGGACAGTTGTCCGCTTGCAAGTCTTGAAGACATTCAAATAATTGGAAAGTGAAATGAACACGAAAGATTCAATAGACAGGATTTTCGACCATCTTGATGACTGGCGGAACCTGCCATCTTACCAGCTCGAAAGAAGATCTGACATCTTTTTCGCGATTTATCTTGAGAAGATACTTGCTGGGAAACAGCTAATTCTAAGCGCAGAAGAGTTTACTGTTATCCCTGAATTTCCAGTACTTACAGAAAGTGAGGATTATCGCACATTCAAAATCGATTACGCTGTCTTCGCTCACACGGCATCACAATCAATAGTTTATTTCATAGAACTCAAAACTGATGTACGATCTGTCACACAGAAACAACTCGATGCTTATGCAAAAGCAAAGGAGAAAAATGTACACGAATTGTTTGAAGTCGTTAGAACAGTGAGTGCAGCATCAAAGCAGAAAGCTAAGTACGCACACTTGATTAAAAAATTAGACGTATTGGAAAATCAACGCAATGGAGATATCAAGAAAATTAAGCCACTTGTCGTTTATATCGTCCCAGATCACTCTACAAAAAACATTAAAATTGTCGATCATTGGGTGACATTCGACGACATTATAAAAACACTCACTGAATCTGTTCACAATGATTTACTGACTAGCAGATTCGTTGAGTCGCTTCAGAACTGGAAATCACCTTTTTAGTGGATAGACTCCTCTCCAAATCCAAACTCCTCTCCCTTCACCAATGCCCGCTCCGCCTCTGGAACGAGCTGAACCGGAGAGAGTTGATGCAACCGCCCAGTCCCACGATTCAGGCCCGAATGGACGTCGGACACAGGTTCGGTGAGGAGGCTCGCAAGCTCTTCCCCGAAGGCATAATGGTAGAGGCCGAGTTTTGGGATAGAGACGGTGCGTTGGCAGAGACTGCGCAATGCTTTGACGATTCGGCGGGGAGCGTTCTATTCGAAGCAGCGTTCCTTCATAGAGATACCTTTCTTCGATGCGATGTTTTGAGAAAAGTGAGTGCTGCGGATTGGGAGCTTTGGGAGGTCAAGTCTGTCAAATCGCCCTCTGCGTTGCATATTCTCGATTTGGCGATTCAGACTTACGTCGTTGCAATCTGCCTCAATGAGCTTCCAAGGCAACAAAGCATTGTCAAAGCTGGTATTATTCATTTTGGCGTGAGTGATAGTACTTTCGCATGGACCGACCTTACCAAACAGGTCAACGATTTGCGTAGTGAAGTAGAGCAACTCATCACAAACGGTATCACTATCAGAGAGTTAGAAGCGGCTCCTCAAATCTCAATTGGCAAGCACTGTTTTCGTCCCTATCGTTGTCCGTTTCTGGGGTCGGCGTGCCGATAATCCACATTATGTTTGGTCAAACAGGATTCAATTTATGAAAAATACAACTGAACAAAGCTTTGGCCGTCGCATCGAAAAAGCCTTCCAACTCGGTGTCGCCAAAGCAATTGCCGGGCACAAAGCCGCCGGGCGCTCGATAGCCATCTCGCGCAACGGCAAGGTCGTCATCGTCCCGCCGGATGAGATCGAAGTCCCTGATGTCACCAAGCTCCCTCTAAATCAAAACGGCAATTAAATGTCCCGCGATGCAATCATAGCTACCATCCGCGCCAACCGCGACAAGCTTGACGAACTGCACGTCAAGTCGCTGGCGATATTCGGTTCGGTCGCTCGTGGGGATGACCGCCCCGACAGCGACCTCGATGTGCTGGTGGAATTCGAAGGAATGGCTACTTTTGACGGCTACTTTGACTTACTTTTCTTATTAGAGAAATTAGTCGAAAGAAAAGTTGACCTCGTGACTCAAAAAGGCCTGAAACCTCGTGTACGACCATACGTTGAAAAGGATTTAATTCATGTCGCGTGACCCAAACACAAAATTTCAATTATCCACAATTCCTAATATTAATTCCTTATTCTTAATTCAACTTCATGCTATCTGACCGAGTCCAACGCATCGGGTTCTCATCAACCCTGCGCATAGCGGCGAAAGCCGCGCAAATGGTGAAAGAGGGAGCCGACGTCATCGATTTTTCTATCGGTGAGCCAGACTTCCCGACCCCTTCCAACATCAAAGACGCCGCCAAGCGAGCGATAGACGCCAACCTCACCAAGTATCCTCCCAACGACGGGGTACTCGAACTGCGTCAGGCTATCTGCCGCAAGTTCAAGGCTGAATGTGACGCCACATACACACCCGACCAGGTACTCGTCTCGACAGGCGCAAAACAGAGCCTCTACAACGCCGCGCTCGCCCTCATCAACAAAGGTGAAGAGGTGCTGATCCCCGCCCCGTACTGGGTAAGCTACCCGCAGATCGTCAACCTCGCCTACGGCAACCCGGTGATCGTACCGACCCGTGAAGAGAACGGCTTCAGGGTCACAACCGAAGACCTATTGCGCCACATTTCCTCCCGCACCAAAGCGATCATCATCTGCAACCCTTCCAACCCGTCCGGGTCAGCTTATCCGGCGGCTGAGTTGCAAAAGATCGTCGATCTCTGCATGGCGGAGGGGATATTCATCATCTCGGATGAAATCTACGAAAAGCTTGTCTATGACGACTTCCATTACGTTTCGCTGGCGTCGCTTGGCGACAAGGTGCGCGAAAATTCGCTGGTGATCAATGGCTTTTCCAAGTCTTACTCGATGACCGGGTGGCGACTTGGATACGCCGTCGGACCCAAGGAAGTGATCGAGGGGATGTCGAAAATTCAGTCCCACTCGACCTCAGGCGCCAATTCGATAGCTCAGTGGGCGGCGGTCGAAGCGCTTAATGGCCCTCAAGGCGAGATCACAATGATGCGTGACGAGTTCGAGCGAAGACGGAACTATGTGCTGACAAGACTCGCCCAAATCCCGCACTGTACTTGTTACAAGCCTGAGGGGGCGTTTTATGTCTATCCCAATTTTAGCTGGTACTACCACAAAAGCCATGACGGCGTCGAGATCAGAAATTCCGCCGGGCTGGCGTACTACCTGTTGATGCATGCCCATGTGGCCGTCGTTCCGGGCGACTCATTCGGTACAGACGAGTTTACGCGCATCTCATACGCAACTTCCATCGAGAACATTGAAAAGGGGATGAATCGGATTGAGGCGGCGTTGGCGGGGTTGGGGGGGTAGGACAGAGCCTGCCCCGTACTCGATACGGGGTTTTCAACTTGTCAGTGGGGCAGGGCGTCCCGACCTGCCAGCACAGCACAGTGGGGCAGACATCCTGTCCGCTGCGTAGGGGCCGAATTATCGAGCCCCGCTTGACTCACGTAGGTCGGGCTTACAGCCCGACAAGTACGACAGATTTCAGTCTGTCACAATTACAAAAAGAGAAAATACCATGACGCTTAAAGTTGTGATTCATGTTGCAGAGGAAGGCGGCTATTGGGGTGAAGTTCCCGCTCTTCCCGGTTGCGCGACGCAAGGTGAAACTATCGATGAACTCATTGCAAACGTGCATGAAGCAGTGGCGGGGTGGCTCGATGTCGATGAGAAAACAATCGAACTTACCGCAACAGACCAGGTTATGGAAATGGCGTTCTGATGGAAGTGACTGGTGAACAGCTCGCCAAAGCCATAGAACGCAAGGGGTGGTATCTCTTAAGGATTAACGGCAGCCACCACATCTACGGAAAACCAGGTGAACGAGCAAAGCCTTCGATCCCGTTCCATGGAAAGAAGGCACTGAAGGTGGGCTTGTTGCACAAGCTTATGCGGGATGCAGGAATTACGGAAAATGACCTGAGATAGGGCAGTTTTTCCACCTGCCGCGTAGGGGCCGATTTATCGAGCCCCGGTTGACTCTCGTAGAGCCTGCCCCTGCGTAAGCAGGGGTCGGATCTCCGATTCCGACTCCAGTACGACAGACTTTAGTCTGTCACAATTATACATGAATAGGAGAGTTTAGATGAAATCGTTAATTACTGTACTCGTTATACTTGCCACCACAATTGGCTGTTCGAAAGATGTCACCAAGGCACCCACGCAACCGCAAGTTGCCAGGATTGAACTAAGGTCGACTCATGCGCTGATTCGTGGCTTCAATGGCGAAATACGTCAAGCGCAAATCACCGTAACTGTTCGCGACGGGAATGCTGTAGGAATCGCTGGACAACCGATCCATTTCACAATTCAAGACCCACTCCCCTGGAAGGGAACGCTTGATACTGCGACATTCGACACTGTGACTAATGAAATGGGGCAGGTGTATGTCAACTACAAAGTCACTATCGAACAATCGGGTGATGTAATAATCAAAGCTACCTGCGGCGACGTGTCTGCTCTTCTTACCATAAGAATTGAATTGCCTTCCGAAGTTCCCATGTTGTCGATTCAAACTACCGATGCAGTGCTGAACGTGCCTCCTGATGAAACACGTCAAACCACCGTAACGGCGAGGTTGTTAAATCAAAGTGGTGAAGCGATGTATGGAAGATTGCTCCTTTTTCGTGTCCGTCTTGATTCGATGGGTACTCTCGATTCAGATACAGCCACAACTGACTTCGGAGGTCGCGCAATTCGAACCTTTACCAGCATCGCCAATCATTATGGCGACTGCCGTGTATTCGTGACATCTGGTGACTCGACCGCATAAACAGAAATCTCAATTCGCCCGATGTAGATTGGCAAAATATTGCAATCTCCCGTATAAAGTAACAGATGAAGGTCAGTCATACCTAAACTTTACGACTTACGAACATAACCCTTACCTCAAGGAAGAGAAATGAAAATTTCGACAAGTCCGATCATAGTATCAGGCGTTATTGAGGAATCGAACCGGTTACTTCTCGACGACCCGATTGCGCTTAAGTCAAATACGCGCGTTAGCATCTATATCGTCCCGGAAGACGATGACGTCTCCGAAATCGAATGGATGCGGTGGCTCGCGGCAAACCCGGCATACGACTTCCTAAAGGACGAGGAAGAAGATATTTACACCCTTACCGATGGAAAGCCAATCGATGTGGAAAGATAAAATCATCCTCGTTCCCTATCCATTCGATGATTTCTCCAGCGCAAAGGCAAGACCAGCTCTTTGTCTGACCGAACCAATTGGCGCTCACAACCATATTTTGATTGCCTTCATCAGTAGCAAAATCCCACAAGAGTTATTGCCATCTGATATACTCCTCGAATCGGATGCAGATGATTTTGCAACTCTTGGGTTAAAGGTTTCATCGGTCTTGCGACTTCATCGCATAGCGAACATTGGTATGCATTTTATCACCCAAGAGTTAGGCATGATTCCTGATGTAATGAGGAGTATTATAGCAATGAAGCTTATTAACCTATTGGAACTCAGATAACTCATTTGAATTTAACTAAAATTACACATCAACAATCAAACTGGAATCCCGCCACTGCGGGAAATCAATCACAAATGACAACAAACATCTTAATCGTCGGCGTCGGGGGACAAGGCGTCATCCTCGCGTCGGAATTGCTCTCAGAGGCCGCCACGCAAGCTGGCTACGACGTTAAAAAATCGGAAGTTCACGGCATGTCCCAGCGCGGCGGTGTCGTCTCGTCGCACATCAGGTTCGGCGAAAAAGTCTATTCGCCTCTGATTCCGAACGGGTCTGCCAACGTCGTGCTGGCGTTCGAAGCCGCCGAAGGACTCCGTTGGTGCGGACAGGTCTCAGCCAACGGGATGCTCGCCATGAACACCCAGCAGATCGTCCCGCCGATAGCCTTCACCAAGGAATTCAGCTACCCCGAAGATCCGGTCGGCGATGCTCGCAAGCACGTCAAGCGCGTCGTGCCCGTCGATGCGCTTGCTCTCGCCAACGAGGCAGGCAACCCGAAGCTCGTCAACACCGTATTACTTGGCGCAATTTCGGGCGAGCTACCAATCTCCGACGATATTTGGGAGTCCGTTATCCGCAAGCGCGTTCCGAAGGGGACTGAAGAGGCTAATCTTTCTGCGTTTAATAAAGGCAAGAATGCAGCCAAGTAGAGTACGGAAAAGTAAGTTGAGTTGGAAGAGTAAGAAAAGTAGGATGAATAACTATGGCAATAGTCAAGACCTATAAGGAGCTACTGGTTTGGCAAAAAGGAATATCATTGGTTTCTAAGATATATAAAGTCACTGAGGATTTTCCTCGCCGGGAAACCTACGGACTTACAGATCAAATTAGAAGAGCTTCCGTTTCTATTCCGAGCAATATCGCCGAAGGTTTTGGACGGAGGTCAAAGGCTGAAATGGGACGATATATTCAAATTGCTCTTGGGTCACTCTACGAATTGGAGACGCAGTTGATACTTGCCAGTAACTTAAACTACATGCCCATTAATATTTTTCAGGAAATCGTGCGCCAGATTTCG
Source organism: Caldithrix abyssi DSM 13497 (assembly GCA_945865405.1). Lineage (GTDB taxonomy): Bacteria > Electryoneota > AABM5-125-24 > Hatepunaeales > Hatepunaeaceae > CAMBDS01. The sequence continues at coordinate 5,337 of CAMBDS010000013.1, read as the reverse complement.
GAATTGGACGCAATGCTTCAGTCGTTCAGTTTCAATTTGCGGCATCCTAAAATACCAAACCCAAAGACAAATCAATCCTAATGAATCTAAATAAAATCGTTATCGCCGCACCAAATAATCTTTTCCTACTCTTCCTACTCTTCCTACTCTTCCTACTCTTCATACTCAACTCACTCTTCACTGGCTGCAATGTCGGCGGGGCTGGCGCGTTCGTGCCAGGAGACTCGCCCGCCGAAAACAACGCCCTCTACACCGGCGAACCTGTCACCGGTGATTGGGTCATCATGAACATGCTCGACGAGCCGGAACAACTCAACCCGCAGACATCGTCATCAGCAAGCGCGACGTATATCAAAAACTACATCTACGACGCACTTATAACGACCCGACGCGAACCACCCTACGACGAAGAACCACTTCTCGCCGACGGTTTGCCTGATGTGTCGGACGACCACCTCGTCTATCGCTGGAAGATCAGGAAAGAAGCTCGCTGGCATGATGGCAAGCCGTTGACCGCCTATGATGTCGAATTCACCATGAAGTCGATGATGAACCCGTTCGTCGATAACCTCCCTTCCAAACCCTACTACTCGGAACTCGACAGCGTGATCGTCGAGGATGCCCACACCGTTACGATGTACTGCTCAAAGCCGTACTTCATGCACCTTGAGTTCCTCGGCGGCAACTACATCATGCCGAAGCACGTCTTCGACCCGGAGGGGTTGCTGGACGGGCTGACCTATTATCAGGTAAGGTATGGGTCAGGGTTCGGGCGGATTGCCGATTATCTGGAAGCCAATCCGAGCGCGAAACTTATTGATATTGCTTCAGGAGCGGCATTACTGGCTTTAGAAAAGGGAATAGAGTCTTCGACAGAAGGGAAGGTGAAGTGGGACGAGATCGAAAAAGCATCTGCCTCTAAAATCTTCGATAAAGCCAAAGAATACCTTCAGTCCCGTCCCGAAGCAGCCCCCGCCTTGCGCCTTCTAAATGACGCTTACAATTCCGCAGAACGTATGCTGAACACCGTTCCCAACTCCCAACTCCCAACTCCAAATCCCAAACTTTTCCGTGACTATGCGACCCGCATCCAGAAGTACGGCGAGCAATTCAACGCCCACCCGGCCAACCGTTTGCCTATGGTCGGATCGGGTGCCTACAAGTTTGACCACTGGACGACCGGGCAGGAGATCGTGCTTGCCCGCAATGAGGACTATTGGCAAGGTCCGGGGCATGCGTGGCTTGACAAGATTGTCTTTCGGGTGCTGACCGACTATACGGCGTCGCTGGTGGCTCTTAAGAATGGGGAAATTGACTTTATGGAGAATTTGCAAACCATACAGTTTTTAACTATGACAAATCGCGAGAAATTTCTCAATAATTACATCAAAGCTACATTCTTAATCCCAACATACTCCTACATCGGCTGGCAAAATAGCAACCCTATCTTCAAAGATAAGACGACACGACAGGCAATGAGCCACCTCGTTCGCAAACACGAGATCGCTGAAAAAATCCAGTTCGGTTTTTCAGAAGTTGTTGAAAGTCCTTTCTATAAGTACGGCTATGACTTCGATACGACGCTGAAATCGTTCAAGTTCGACGTTCTTGAAGCGCAACGGCTACTCGCAGAGGCGGGGTGGAAAGATGTGGATGATGATGGGGTATTGGAGAGGGATACGCTGGAGTTTCGTTTTGAATTGATACTCCCTTCCGGCAGTCCGCTTGGCGATCAGGTGGCTTCAGTATTGCGGGAAGATCTGGCGATGGTTGGGATCGACATGACGATCAGGCGGTTGGAATGGTCGGTATTTATTAATAACTACATACGCAACCATAAGTTCGATGCCTGTTTCCTGTCGTGGGTGATGGGTTTGAAACAAGATCCGAAGCAGATCTGGCACTCCGATGCGGCAAAAGGTCGCGGGTCGAACGCCGTGGAGTTCAAGAACGCTGTTTGTGATTCGCTGATCGACTTGGCTCGGACGGAGTTTGACCGTGACAAGCGTCGCGATTATTACCAACAATTCCAGAAGATCGTCAACGACGAACAACCTTATACTTTCATGTTTAGCACCAAGTTCAAGCCAGCGTATGACCGGCGGTACAAAGGTGTTAAGTGGTATCCGTTTCGCCCCGGCTATCAATTGGACGAGTGGTTTGTGCCGAAGGCAGAACAGAAGCAGAAGTAGGTTGAAGGTTCAATGTTGAAGGTTTAAGGTAGGGGAGTCCGTTAGCTAACGGACATCCCTACTTCATTTTACCTCCTCAGAACGACTTTTTTAGTGGAATCGTCGGAGTCTGTTTGGTAGCCGACGAGAAAGACTCCGGCGGGTATGGAAGAGGCGTTCCAGATAAGTTTGGAATTTGGAGTTTGGAATACGGACGATCAAGCAGATTGGTGACAAGTCTGCCCGAAAGGTCGTAGATGGCGAGGCGTAGGGGCGCAAGGCCTTGCGCCCCTACGGAATAGCGAATCGTTAGAGTTGAATTAAACGGGTTTGGGGGAGACACTCAAAAGCCCAAAAGCAGTGGGGCGGAAAGTCTGTCCGCCTTCTTTGTAGGTCAGGTTGTCTCAACCTGACAATTCGCGTGTAGCCCGTCCAGCTTGCTGGGCGGGTCTTCGTACGGGCGAAGCTTGCCTTCGCCCTCCTACTTTCCCTTGGAGGGGGGACTTCAGTCCGCCCTCGCCTCAATTTTCCTCAATCGTTCCAAATATTATTCAATTGCATTTGTTAAGACCCTTTTTTTTTTGCACATATTATTGTCGGCTCGTTTTAGCCGACGACCTCCGAAGGGAGTAGATCGGCAATTTTTCATGGCTGTCTAACCATATGGGAGGTATAAATGTCACGCAAATTACGTTTCAGAGTCCTGATCGGGCTGGTTACAATGATTGCGGTTGTGATTGGAGTCTTGGTCTATCCGCCGCCGAAAATAGCAAGAGCGGATTTGCAGTATACTGTCCATATTTTCTTTGACAGTCCACCAGTTGGTCTTGGTGGATGTGAACCAAGAATTTGGTTTGCAAATGAATTCGAAGAGCATTTGGCTGGCCCTTGGATGGAAGACATTGGCGGTGGCTGGTACGAATATACCGTTGACATCCTCGATCCAGAGTGGACTCAGTGGCAAGTCCAACTTTCTGGAGAAGATCTTGAGAGTAATACTTTGGTCGATCCTGACACCAATCCCTCGCCTTATCTCCCGCTTGCAACCGATCACTTAGAATGGGAAGTCTCGCCCAATGTATTCAAGTAGAAACTAAGTGCAAAATCTTTGTGTCTGTCGAGAAATCGTAACTTGACTTATAACCAATAGATTCGCTATATTGTTCCATGTCAATTTTCAACAGACACATCGATTTGAGTTACAATATCAACCCTTACAGCTTTACTAAAATCACGCGTAGGCTTTAGTTACTCTTCGAGGTATCGCATCACCAATTTTCAATCTCAAGCGTAAAATTCATAACCGAAGTAACTTCCATGGTGCATTCATGAAATCAATTGCCATTGCGTTTCTGCTCATCGCCAGCCAATCCTTCGCTCAAAATCCTGACTGGGCGCGCTTTTACCCAGGACCGCGCAATTCTGGAGGAGGGTTTTATGATGTCTATCGAACCGATGATGATGGGTTTGTACTTTGCGGTTGGGTTGATACCATCGGAGTAGCACTAAGAGCCGGTTATCGTCTGGTGAAAACAGACAGTGAAGGCGAAGTTGACTTTGATCGACTTTATCGGTCCGGTTACTGGAATTCAGCGTATGGGTGGAGTGTAATTCAATGCGATGATGGGGGGTATGTTTTAGGTGGTCATGTGACGGACTCAACAGCCTCTCGCGAAATCACTATACTTCGCACTGACCCTGAGGGCGAACCGATTTGGTACATGCCCGGTCCGCGAAATGGCGAGTGTTATGCAGTGATTGAGGTGAAAGCTGGCGGGTATCTTGCCTGCGGAAGAGCTTTCGGAGCGGGTTTTGCGATGCGGTTTGACGACGACGCGAACATCATTTGGCAGCGTTCGTTCGCGAGACACATAGGATATTGGTTCAATGCTGTTCGCGAGGTAGAAGGAGGTTTTGTGTTTGGCGGCTCTGGCTATGATAGTACGTTGACGGCACGACTTGTCAAAACTGATGAAAATGGCGAGGTCGTGTGGTATAATCGCTATCCCTTCCCCAATATTTACGGACTTATATCCTGTCGAGGCGGTGGCTTTGCCGCTACGGGGGGGTTCACGGAACAAGGCGAGTGGGGTGGGGTCGCCAGACTGCTTCGGGTGGATAATGACGGAAACCAGATTTGGTGTCGTGGGTATGGGGCTTATCGGTACGCTATGGCTTTGACTGAGTTGCCCGATGGATTTGTTATAGCGGGGACTTATGCAAGAACCGAATTGACAAGGACAGATCAAGATGGTGACTCGCTATGGTCCAGAAGATTTGCGGTACGGGAACAAATTGCATATAGTTTTTTTTCAGTCATTTCCGATCAAAATGGCTCCATCTATCTGGCAGGTGATGTTTCTCGCGATGGCGTTAATGGTGGCGCATTAGTGAAATTCACGCCGGAACGATTAGCGCCGACTATTGTCGAAAAGATCCCTGATTTCGAAACTCTAACGACTCTTCAGAACGATACTATCTTGTTTACGGTTCGTGCCATCGATGCACAACACGATGACCTAAGCTATCTTTGGACTGTTAACGGTCAGGAGTACGACCCTGATCTGGTCGATACCATCGCATCCATCTCATTCCCCGAAATAGGTTTGGATACCGTCAGATGCATTGTCAGCGCCGACGATGGAGCTGATACCGCTACTTGGCAGGTCACCGTCACAGACCTCTATATCTCTGCCTTCACACCTGACACGTTAAACCTCACTCTTCGCCGATGCACTTCAGTTGATTTCTCGATAGATACAATCCGCTACATTGGTGAGGAGGAACCGGAGTACCTCTGGACTAAGACGAATCTAAGTAACGGGCAACAGGCGGAATCCGGCACAGAGACCGGTGCTACCATTGATTTTCCTTGGTCGGGAGATTACACAGTAGAAGGGAAGGCTTATCGCGGGCAGTCGTCGGATCAGGTGACTTGGAACGTCGCCGTGCGAGGTGCGATTTGGGCTTACGTGCCGGAGGCTTTGACCTTAGACGTTGAACCCGACAGCGTCGTCCACTTCGAGATTGTGCCGAGCGAGCCTGAGAATGAAAGCTTAAGCATCCAATGGCTTGTCGATGGGGAGGTTGCGGCGGAGGACACCGTTGCGCTGGAGTGGGCGTTTGGTATTGCGGGCGGTGAGGCGGACAGCTGTCCGCCTTACCA
>CAMBDS010000012.1 GCA_945865405.1 Caldithrix abyssi DSM 13497 | reverse complement strand
TTTGGTGGAGACAGGCCCCCACGCCCCTTTAACAGCGACCGTCCATCGAGACCTTTCAATAGCGATAGACCTGCCAGACCTTTTGGTGGTGACAGGGATCGAGGCAGATCGTTTAGTCCTGATGGGCCGCCAAGAGCTCGCGATGATCGCTTTGGTGGTGATAGACCTCCACGTCCCTTTAACAGCGACCGTCCAGCGCGACCGTTCAATAGCGATAGACCTGCCAGACCATTTGGCGGTGACCGGGATCGAGGCAGATCATTCAATCCTGATGGGCCGCCAAGACCTCGCGATGATCGATTTGGTGGAGACAGGCCCCCACGCCCCTTTAACAGCGACCGTCCATCGAGACCTTTCAATAGCGATAGACCTGCCAGACCTTTTGGTGGTGACAGGGATCGAGGCAGATCGTTTAGCCCAGAGGGACCTCCAAGACCTCGTGACGACCGTTTCGGCGGAGACAGACCACCGCGCCAATTTGACGACAGCGAACGGGCAAGGCCCTATAATGCCGATGGTACTCCCAGAAGTGCAGAAGAGCGTTTCGGTAGCGACAGACCAAGGAGTAGCGAGAGACCTGCCCGTCCATTTGGTGATAGAGATCGCGGCAGGTCGTTCAACCCTGACGGCCCGCCAAGACCTCGAGATGACCGGTTCGGTGGGGACAGACCGCATCGTCCCTATAACAACGACCGTCCATCGAGACCGTTCAATAGCGATAGACCTGTCAGGCCATTTGATGGTGACAGGGATCGACCTCGCGAATTTAATCCAAATGGACCACCCAGACCTCAGGGCGAGAGATTTGGAAGCGAGCGACCATCCAAGCAGTTCAGCTCGGATCGACCATCTCGCTCATTCAACGACGACCGACCGCCGCGATCACGGGACAACAATGAATACCATCATCAAGATGGCAGTCCCAAGATCGAGCAGGTCAACTACGAACAGGTCGAACGAGTCGAGAGTGTGACACTTACCGAAAACGTACCTGATGAACGGGCAGTCCTTAGCGGTGGCGGAAAGAAACAGCTTACGCCACGTGAGGCTGCTATCTGGTCTTATATCCGTTGGGTAAAACTAAAAACCCGCATCGATGTTGCAGTCGAAAAGGAATTGAAGCGAGCCAAATGGGAGCCACGCGATAAAGCATTCTTCCATGAAATTGTTTATGGAGTCGTGCGACAACATGGTCGGCTCGAATGGTTGATTAAACAGCTAACGACTACCCGCGAAAAACCGGATCCAGCCGGTGTTGCAGCGGTTGCTGTAGGTTTGTACCAAATCTTGTTTCTGGATCGGGTTCCTGATTATGCTTTGGTAGATACCTCTGTCGAAGTCGCCAAACGAATCAGTGGGCCGTTGGTTGGCGGGTGGGTCAATGCAGTCTTGCGGAGGGCGACAGTCGATAAAGATGTGCTGCTAGCTATGTTGCCTGATCAGGGTGTTCAGAAGAGTGCGAATCGCTTGAGTGTCGAATTCTCGTATCCTGAATGGATGATAACTCGTTGGTCAAGTGTTTTAAAGCCTGACGATCTGAGAAAGTTTCTCGAGTGGGGCAATCGCCGTCCACAACTGACGGTCAGAGTTAACAAGCTGAACACTACGGTCGAAGAATTCACTAAGTTGCTTAATGAAAAGGAAGTAAAATCGACGGTTCACCCCGATTTTCCTGAGTTTTTGACAATTGACCACAGCGGTGATTCTGGCTGGATCGAATCTTTGGCATTAGGCAAGGTTTCAGCTCAGGACATTTCGCAAGGCCTGGTTGCGCGAATACTTAATCCTCAACCGGGGGAAGAGATTCTTGACTTTTGTTCGGCACCCGGTGGAAAAACAGGCCACCTTGCAGAAATTGCGCCGGAGGCATTAATTTTCGCAACTGATAAAGCCGAAGAACGTCTGGAGAATGTCAGGGAATTGGTACAGCGGAATGGATATGAGAATGTTAGAATAGTTGCCTATGATGACATCGTTAGATCGAAAAAGAAATTCGATGCGATCCTGGTTGATGCTCCCTGCAGTGGAACGGGTGTACTCGCTCGCCGCCCAGATCTTCGTTGGAGGAGATCGCCTGATGACATTAGACGTATGTCATCTGTCCAGTTATCGTTGCTAAATTACGCTGCCGACCGTTTGAAGTCGAACGGGCGAATTGTTTATAGCACATGCTCGGTCGAACCTGAAGAGAACGATGGGGTAGTCACTCGGTTCCTTGAGGAGAGAAGTGACTTTGAAGACCTGTCTGCTCAAGGTTCGCTTCCGGATTCGATTAAATCCGAATCGAAACGACTCAATCTATGGGGAACTGAAATCGACGCAGACGGCGTGTTCGTTGCTGTATTGAAAAAGAAGCAATCGAACGAAAGCATAACTCCAAACCTTTAGAATTTCTGGCATTGCAGAATTTCAAAATAGATTCGCGCCTCAATCTCGTCACAGGAATCTTAGTAGTATTCTTTGGCTTCGGTTGGCTAATCGCCTTTGCCGACAGGGTTGTGCTACCATTTATCAGCAGAACTGAAATAGAAGTTTCGATGCCTGATCTGCGGAAGATCTCATTCGATGAAGCTGATAGCATTTGCAAATTGGCTGGTGTAGAGCTACTCCCGGCGAGAATAAGGTCGGACGATAAATTGCCGCCCGGAATAGTGATAGATCAATACCCACAGGCTGGCTCTATTGTAAAACCGGGAAGACGGGCGGAGGTGGTGGTAAGTGGGACAGCCGGTCTTGTGCCTTGCCCGGAAGTGATCGGAAAGGCGCCTTCGGAGGCGGGACTGATCGCCGATTCGTCTGGATTATGGCTCAATATTGAGGCGATTAGATATCGTTTTTCCGAAATCGATCCAGAGGGTGTCATTATCGAACAGTCGCCGTTAGCATTAACAGGACTATTGAAGGGATCAGAACTAAGGATTACGGTCAGCCTCGGATCCGAGCCATTGAACCCCTCTGTTCCTGATTTGATCGGCGTAAATATTGAAAACGCAACACTGATGTTACGTAAACAAGGTCTAAGGTTAGGTGAGGTTGTAAAGTATCCGGATAGAAATCATCATCCAGGAACGATCATCGAACAATCGATGGCACCGGGTGCATCTATCGGTATGGACAATATTGTGAACGTTCGAGTGGCGGTTGAGCCTATAGGTGGATTTTCTGAAGAGGTCGATAGTTCGGTAATGAATCTTGACCCTGCTATCTCAGGGGATTCCGAACATGAGTGACAAAGTGCTTATCGCTGCGAGCTTGCTCTCAGCAGACATGGCACGCTTTGAACGAAGCATGAGCGAAGTCGCATCTGAAGTAGATTATTTCCATTGTGACGTAATGGACGGTCACTTCGTCCCCAATTTGACTTTTGGGGCTCCAGTAGTAAAAGCGATCAAACGAATCTCAACGCTTCCGTTGGATGTTCATTTGATGATCGAAAAACCTGCAAGCTGGATCGATGACTACATCGGTGCAGGATTGTCCTCGAAAGATTACCTTACTTTTCACATCGAAGCAGAACCCAACCCTGTCAATGCGCTGAAAAAAATTCAAGACGCCGGAATCCAAGCAGGAATTGTAGTTAAGCCGGGAACGGCTGCAACTGCTATAAAGGGATTGGAAAAGTTCGTGAATCAAGTGCTTGTGATGACAGTCGAACCAGGCTTTGGCGGTCAGAAATTCAAGGAAGAGATGTTGCCAAAGATCACTGAAATTCGCAAAATGTTTCCTGATAATGTTCTGGTCGCAGTTGATGGGGGGATAGATGAAACTACCGCCCCGCTGGTGTATGAAGCGGGAGCATCACTCTTAATCGCCGGTAATGCCATTTTTGGTAAACCTGACCCCCGAAATGCTGCTCGAAACATACGATTTTCAGCTAATCCCAATCACTTTGTTTGTTAGCACAGAAAATTCATTCAAGTATTATAATTTTCATTTTTCGTTCCTTGCTTTAATTGCTATTGACTTATTGAGGTCTTCGGTTTATAATATTAGGTTAAATAAGTTACGATTTGGAGAAAAGCTTGCCCCCCCGACCCAAAGAATTAACGGGGAAACCACCACGATTTCTACCTCCCATAAGAAGCCTTGACGGGCATCTTAATTTCTTGTGGTCAATTTTTCCGTCCCATCAATTCCCACTCCGTCTCCTCCCCAGTTCCAATACACCAATTTTTACAGTAAACAGAGAAATCCATGGCTGCTGAAACTACTTTCGTAAATTCGAATTCAGGATTTGCGCCCCAAAATTCGAGAATCGAGCGACTTGGTTTAACATTTGACGACATCCTGATCGTACCGCGTCGATCCGCTGTCCTGCCAAGACAAGTCTCTTTGAAGACTCGTTTGACAAAAAAAATCACCCTAAACATTCCGTTGCTGAGTGCTGCGATGGATACAGTGACCGAATCTCGCCTTGCAATTGCTTTGGCAAGAGAGGGCGGACTTGGGGTAATTCACAAAAACCTATCGATTGAGGATCAAGTAAATCAAGTTATTGCCGTTAAGAGGTCTGAGAGTTTCGTTATTGACAACCCGGTAACAATGCCACCTGCAACACCTTTAGGTAAGGCGTTGAGTGTGATGCACCAATTCGGGATAACAGGTATCCCAATAGTCGAGGATGGAGTTGTCGTCGGAATGTTAACACAACGGGATATACGGTTCGCTACGGATCCGCGCAAACCAGTCTCACATTATATGTTTAAGGGAAAGATCATCACGGTTCCAATAGATTCTACTCTGGAACATACTCAAGCAGTTCTTCGCGAGCACAGGATAGAAAAACTGCCCGTGGTCGATTCTAACAATAAACTTGTAGGATTGATTACCGCCAAGGATATTCAGAAGAACAAGATGTTCCCTAATGCGTGTAAGGATGAGAAAGGGAGATTAAGGGTTGGTGCTGCGGTTGGGGTGGTCGAAGGCACAATGGCACGGGTAAAGGCACTGGTTGAGGCTGGCGTCGATGTTGTTTGCGTCGATACTGCTCATGGTCATTCCGAAGGGGTCATGAAAATGGTCTCCGAAATAAAGGCAAAATTTCCCGAATCCCAAATCATTGCCGGTAATGTTGCCACTGCAGAAGGAGCGAGAGATTTAGCTCGAGCCGGGGCTGATGGAGTCAAGGTTGGAATAGGTGCGGGAGCAATCTGCACAACGCGAGTCATTGCTGGTATTGGGGTCCCGCAGATGAGTGCAATTCTTGACTGCGCAGAAGGTCTTGCAGAATTTGATGTGCCGATGATTGCGGATGGAGGTATCCGCTACTCTGGTGATATTGCAAAAGCGTTGGCTGCCGGAGCGTCAAGCGTTATGCTTGGGTCGATTCTTGCTGGTATGGAAGAAAGCCCTGGCGAGGTAGTTCTCTCAGAAGGTAGATCCTACAAAGTCTATTACGGAATGGGTTCGCTGGTGGCTATGAAGAAGGGGTCGGCGGATCGTTATTTTCAAGAGGGTGCTGAGGCTGATAAGCTGGTACCGGAAGGAATTGAGGGTAAGGTTCCCTACAAAGGAAAGATTTCCGACACAGTCTTTCAACTGATGGGAGGACTTAAGGCGGCGATGGGGTACTGCGGCTGTCTTGACATGGAATCGTTCAGAAAGGATCCAAGATTTGTCCAGATCACATCAGCCGGCGTGCGTGAAAACCATCCTCACGACGTGATCGTGACTCGCGAGGCGCCAAACTACCATGTCAACATGTAGCGCCTCGCTCGAGGGTTCAATCAGGCTGCTGCAGCGGAAGCGAGCTTGGCAATTTGATGATAAAGGCTCGATTTCTTTCTGGCAGCGGCATTGCGGTGGATAATTCCTTTACCCGCAAGGCGGTCGAGAGTGCTGACAGCCAGAACTAATTGAGTCCGTTTCTCGTCAATGGTCGCTCCTTCACGAACCCGTCGCAAAGCGATTCGAAGAGTTGCACGATATTGCCGATTGCGAAGATTAGCTTTCTTGTTGGTTTTGATCCGCTTAATAGCGGAAAGATGGTGAGCCATCGAGGGTTCCTATTGATCGTGAATTTACCATGAACTCGTAATTTAACGTATTGAACGTCCGGTGTCAAGTGTAGCAACGTTTCATCTGACTGTTCTGCAATCAAAAACAATTTGTGATCGCCAAAGCAAATATCACAATTAGGTGTAATTGAACTTACAATCGACAAAAATTCTGGCCCCTGGAGTTTTCGCACTTTTCATACTTGCGATGTTCACCGGTTGTGCCTATTACAATTATTACTATAATGCCCAAAAATACTACTCTGCAGCCGAAAAACAGCGACGCGATGCCTCGGACAGAAACGACCGAAAAAGGTCTTCCGCAACGTCTGGCTACGCCAAGCCAATAGCGTCAGCCGAGAAGATGCTCGAGTATTATCCGGGAAGCAAATGGGAAGACGATGTTTTGTTGATAATCGCAAAATCCCATTACCGTGATGGTAAACTTAGGAGTGCCGCAGGTAGAACCGATGAACTTCTTAGCCGATTTCCCGATTCACCGCTTATAGAAGAAGCTTTGTTATTCAAAGGTTTATCCCTGCTTCGCCTCGCCCAGCCAGATTCTGCCAAAGAGATTCTTGAAAATATCTTTATTACCTCAACTAATCAATCATTAATCGCTCAAGGTCACCTTGGACTCGGCGAATACTATCTTATGGAAAATCGCCCCGAAGTTGCGCTTCCAGAGTTCAGATCGGCGGCGCAAGCATCAAAAGATGATGATTGGCTTCGTGGAGAAAGTTGGGTGAAGGCTGGTGAAACGCTTGGTGAGCTAAAGCGATACGGGGAGGCAGTAGAGCTATATGATGAAATATTGAGCGAAAAGATTCCTCGAAGACTGCGCTTCGAAGCCTCGTTCCAGCGTGCAACGGCGTTAAGAGAAAGTTCCAGACCTGAAGAAGCGTTATTGGTTTGTGTTGAACTTCTGAAAGATGGTGCATTTCTTGACGACTTTCCAATGGTTGAATTGGAAGCGGGAAAGTGTTTGATAGTCCTCGGTCGCTACGATGAGGCGAAGGATGGATTAGAGAAACTGATAGAAACTGAAAAACAGGGTGATATTACCATAGAAGCTCAGTATCATCTCGGCTTGCTTCATTGGACCGTATACCAGAACGATTCTTTGGCAGTAGCCGCGCTTCTATCCGCAAAGAGTGCGGGACGATCCACACAGGTTGGGATAGAAGCCGACTCACTTGCTACTGAAATTGAATCTCTTGTCAGACATTACAAAAAGTTACGATTCTTCCAGCGAATGTTCGTTCAACTCGACAGTTCCAGGCAAGGGTTGAAATTGCTTTATTCAATCGATACGATTTGGGTCGATTCGTCACAAATTGCGAAAGCAAAGGTTGATAAAGCGAAGGATAGAACATCAAAAAAAAAGGGAAAGGATGCGAAAGGAAAGTATCGCCCGGAAGAAGCGCGTGATCCAAACGATCCAATAAGTAGAATGATCGATGAAGCGATGGCGGCGGATCCGACAGGAAGAGCGAATTTGCTTGAGCTTGAACAACAAAAAGCCGATTCAATAAACGCCGATTCATCAAAGATTGTTACGTCACTCCCAGACACTTCAAGAGCGCCTCTCGATTCGTTACAATTAATTGCAATCGATTCCTTGTTTCATACACAGCAGAATGATGTCTGGCTATCATTAGCCGAGTTGCATCTTTTCGACCGAAATGACTTCGATAGCGCTTCTTTCTACGTTAATACCTTATTGACATCTACATCAGATTCTATCTTATGGGCTCGCGGAGTCGCTACCGAAGCGTATATTCATAAAAGTAGAAATGATACAATCGCTTATGATTCGCTATATCAACTAATCCTCGACAGACCGCCTGATAATGTTTGGAAGGAACGGGCTGAAAACGCGCTGGGAATTGCCATTAAGTCAATTCCGGCAACTCAAGTAGAAGCATTGATAGACTCTGCTGAAACAGTCTGGCGAGATCAGGGAGATGCGGAATCGGCGCGATTAATCTATCTTTTGGCAGCAGAGGTCGCCGACTCGGGTGATACTGCGGCGGCGCGAGGGCTACTTGCCGCAGCCTATATTACAAGGACTGAAATGGGGCAGGATAGCCTTGCCAATTTACTGTATGCGGAAGTGAGTACTAAATTTTCAGGTACTCCATTTGCAAAAATAGCGCAGAAACGTGCCCCGAAAAACACTGCAAAGGCGCAAGCGCGAATTTCTAATGAAGGCGTGAAAAGAGAAGTTTCAGAGGCAGAAGATTTTATACATCCCTTCCAAGACGATGAAATTCTAAATGAAAATCGAGGCGAATCGACTATATTCGATGCGGACAAGGTCGATGAGATTCCGATCTTGATCACATCGCAACAAGTGATTGATGATTATCTCAAGAGTTATTACCCATTCGAAGCCTATTCGGAGCATATGAATGGCAAGATAGAGTTGAGTCTGATAGTTCGCTCAAATGGCGAAATCACAAATGTTGTTACAATTAAGTCAGAGCCAGAAGGATATGGTTTTGAAGAGGCGGCATTGCAAGTGGTCGGCTTATTAGCGTACCGGCCCGGACGGAAGACGGGTAAACCGGTTGATGTCAGGATTAAGCAGACCTTTCAATTCAAATACCCAGACAATTGATGATCCCACCGATTGCAGAAATAGGGCTGGTAAGAGAGTCGATAGAGATTTCGCCGAATTTATGGGACATCTCGATAGAGGCTCCTCGGCTTGCTTCAGTTACTCGCGCTGGTCAATTTGCACATGTTCGCGTCTCTGCTGGTTTTGACCCGTTCCTTCGACGGCCTTTGAGCATTGGTCCTATTGCAGGCGACGTTCTCCGATTGATTTTTCATATAAGAGGGGAAGGGACGCGATTATTGGCTGCGAAGAGATCTGGCGACACTATCGACCTGATCGGTCCACTTGGTCATCCGATAAATGTTCCGAAAGGACATAATCCGATCATTTTTCTGACAGGTGGAATAGGCGTGGTGCCCCTACAGATTCTCGACGACCAGATGCCTAAGGAACGAGAGCGAGTTTTTATTCTAGGCGTAAGATCGGCATTCACTATACCTCTCTCGCTTTCTGAAGCAATGCAAAGGAATATCCTTTGGGCATCGGACGACGGATCGCTAGGATATCATGGCAATACGGTTCAACTGCTCAAAAACGTAGTCGACGGTCTCAGTGCCGATAAAAAGCCTCTTGTTATAGCTTGTGGTCCTGCAGGAATGTTAAGGGGAATGAAAAAGTTCTGCATCGAGCGCAATATTCCATCACTTGTTTCACTTGAAGTCCCGATGGGGTGTGGGGTAGGGGCCTGCCAAAGCTGTGCTGTTCCGCGAAGCGATGGGAAGGGTTACTACCTCGTCTGCAAGGATGGGCCGGTCTTTGACTGTCTTGACATTTTACTCGAAACGGCTTCTTTGCCATGACGACAGATTTCAATGTAGCGATGAGTGGACTGAATTTCCGAACGCCACTATTAACTGGATCCGGCACATTCGGTTATGGTGACGAATTCTTGAGTTTGATTGACTATGCGCCATTTGGCGGCATTGTAACCAAATCCCTTTCAGTTCGACCCCGACCAGGTAATCCACCACCAAGAATCTGTGAGACCCCTGGTGGAGGAGTGATTAACTCAATCGGGCTCGCTAATCCTGGCGTCGAAGCATTTTTAGCCGAAAAGGCGGGAATACTTCCTGTCAAGGAAACAAAAGTTTTCCTCAGTATATTTGGCGAGACAGTCGAAGAGTTCGTAACGGTCATGTCGCGTCTCGAGACGTTGGAAGGTATTTCAGGTTATGAGCTTAACTTATCCTGCCCAAATGTCAAACAGGGTGGGATTTCGATTGGGGGAGACTCATCGGCAATTGCCGAAACGGTTCGAGAGTGTCGAAACATTACCGATAAGTTTATTGCCGTAAAGCTCACGCCGCATCATACACAAGTAGCACCGCTCGCTGAAGCAGCGGCAAAGAATGGTGCAAGTGCCTTAACAATGATTAATACTTTGGTTGGCATGATGATTGATGTCGAGACACGCATGCCATTGCTTGGCACGGTCACAGGCGGGTATAGTGGACTTCCGTTGAAGCCGGTTGCCCTCGCAAAAGTCTGGCAGGCATCCAAGGCGGTCGATATTCCGATCTGGGCGTCTGGAGGAATTGTGAACGGGTTGGATTGTATAGAGTTTTTATTGGCAGGAGCTACCGGTTTACAGTTGGGATCTGTATTGTTTGCAGATCCTTACTCGCCTGGCAGGATACTTGAGGAAATGGACGACTATTGTCGTCGTCACGGTGTAAAGTCAGTAGAAGAGTTAATCGGCGCACTTGAAAAGCCATAGGCATTTCATTGGGGCACAACGTGTGATTAAGCGGATTATCTGGCCTGCTTCCCTGCTTATCTACTGTGTCGTTTTGATATCAGCCTGTTCAAGTAGTCCGCGGCTTTCGAATGACCCAAAGTATCATAGAATATCAACGAAGAATCCGGAGTCAAATTTTTTTCCGGGCCAGACTTGGCGCGGGATAGCGTCATGGTACGGAAAGCAGTACCACGGCAATAAGACAGCCTCTGGTGAAATATTCGACATGAATGGGCCAACCACAGCGCACCGGCATTTGCCTTTTGGATCAGTAGTTAAGGTTATGAACTTAAAGAATAACAAGAGCTGCACATTGCGAGTAAATGATCGTGGACCTTTTATCAAGGGGCGGGTTCTCGATGTCTCCTATGGAGCTGCAAAGGACTTGGGAATGGTCAACGATGGGCTGGTTGAGGTGCAGATCACGATAATTTCGCTCCCGAAATGAAGGGCGGATCATTAGCCCGACGGCTGATCGTAGCGGCATGGGGTATCCCGCTGTTGATAGGGGCTATCTGGCTGGGAGGCTGGTGGACTGCTACGTTGATTGCAGGGATAGCATTTACAGCACAGTATGAATATTACTTGATGCAACAGGCTATGGGCAGATATCCTTTGGCAGAAATAGGACTTGTGGCGGGGCTGGCAATTGTCTCACTTTGGCAAATTGGTGGTATGGAGGCCTTGGGATGGACAATTGCATCGTTATTTTTGACAATGGCTCTTGCGATCATGCTGACAGGTCGCTCGCACACCGATTTACTGGCGACGTTCGGCGGAATTGTTTATCCGCCACTCCTCGGTGGTAGCTTTCTTCTAATCAGAAATTTTGAGTTTCCTGCTTCCACCGGATTATGGTTGGCATTGGGCTTATTGGGGGCGATTTGGACTTGTGATACAATGGCTTATGCGTTTGGAAAATGGACAGGTAAGCATTTGTTGGCACCAGCGATTAGCCCGGGGAAAACAGTGGAAGGATTTATTTGGGGGGTATTCGGAGCGTCGTTATTTTCGTTCACATTGTGGTGGTTTGATCTCATTACATGGGATCTTGCGATTGTACTTGGCTTTGCGACAGGTATGATAGGTCAATTGGGCGATCTGGTAGAGTCTTCTCTCAAAAGAGAGGCAGGCTTTAAGGATTCAGGAAGTTTGTTGCCCGGACACGGCGGCGCACTTGACCGTTTCGACAGTCTGTTTGCAGCAGCCCCGGTTGTTGCAATGTACTTAAGCGTACGAGATCAGTTGTTTACACTGATACGATAGGGAAGAAGTTCGTTTATATAAATATTTCGAGATTCTTAAAAGGTTTTCGAGGGCATCAATTTCGAATGTACCGTATATCAAATTTGGAACTTAACAATAAGGCTTACCAAGTCAGAAGAGATTTGATGGAGCTGATCTATCGTACCAAGTCCGGCCATCTCGATACGTCGCTTGCATTGGTAGAGGTCTGGCTGGGTTTGGTTTATAGTGACTTCTTCCGTTGCGACCCCAAGAACGGTGAATGGGTTGACCGCGACCGGATTTTTCTATCAGAAGGCCACGCTTGCCCGATTCAATATATGGTCAATGCTGAACTTGGCTATTATCCCAAGGAAGAGTTGTTCGCAACCAATCGACGTCCTGATTCGAACTTTCAAGGTCACACCGTGCGCAACTTGAAATATGGCTTCGAAAACTCAAATGGGAGTCTTGGCATTGGTCTTTGGCAAGCATACGGTGCTGCGCTTGAGCTTAAGAGCAAAGTATTTTGTATAGTCGGTGACGGTGAAATGCAAGAGCCGTCCAGCTTGGGATTGCTTGCAGCACCGCACAATCTTAAGCCGTGTGGCAATTTTATTTTGATTGTTAATAACAATGGACTCGCACAGGACGCCAGCGTCGATATCGGCCCGCTTTCTATTGCAGGAAAAGCATGGGGATGGCATGTTATCGAGGCAGACGGGCATGACTGGAAAAGCGTCGATGACGCCTATCAACAGGCGGTGTCCATCATAGATAAATCCAAGATGATAATATTCAAAACTGTAAAAGGTAAAGGCGGGGATCCTGCGAAAGCTGGAAAATTAGGTAGTCATGGCAAGCCGCCCGGCAATGAGACTGAGCTTGCAGCGTACATAAAGGGCCTTGAATCGGAGCGAAAATAACTATGGAAACTTTCGGAAGTCAATCGCTTCGCGAAGCCTTCGGAGAAGGTTTGGTCGATCTTGGAAATCGTTACGACGATCTCAGGGTGTTGGATGCTGGTACGAAAAACTCAACGATGAGCGAAGGATTTCAGCAGTCATTCCCATCACGTTTCTACACTGTAGGTATCAATGAACCTGGCATGATTGGTATTGCGACCGGTCTCGCCATGACAGGCAAGCGAGTTGTTGCTTGTGACATGTCGATTTTTCTCCAGCACGCTCATGCACACATGTTGACTGCAGCGCGCCAAAAAAAGGGACTCCATCTGGTAATTGCAGCCTCGCACACGGGGGTGGCTGTAGGTCCCGATGGCGGATCGGCTCACGATGTCACCGACATTGCCCGAATGCGGCTTATTCCCGATTTCAAAGTCATTTCGCCCTGGGATCCAGCACATGTGAAGAGGATCCTCGAAGTTGTGATGGAAGAACCTGGCTATTACTATATCAGGCTAAACCGCCCCAAAGTACCAATTTTCCTGAAAACCCCTGTTTCATTCGAGATCGGCAAGGCATATCGATTGAAGAGTGGTTCGCAGATTACGATTGTTGCCTCAGGGGATAAAGTCTGGACAGCTCTGCAAGTAGCGGAGGAGTTAGGCGAAGGTATTGCCGACGTGATTGGCATCGCATCATTCGAACCGTTTGACCGCGAGACTATCGTTGCCTCCGCAGCTCGAACCGGTAGAGTAGTCACCATCGAAGATCATCTTTCGCAAGGCGGTCTTTACGAAGCAGTTGCCGGAGTGCTTGCGGAGGAATACCCAACTAGAATGAAAAAGTTAGCGGTTCCCCGTCAATTCACAACTTCAGGCGAGCCAGATGAGTTGGCAAGACTGTATGAGATTGATAAGACTGCTTTATTGGAAACGTGTAAACGGTTCATTGGGTAATTGATGATCAATAAGGCAACAATACCACTCTTTGAAGTAAAAAATCTCAAAGTTTACTTTAACTCAGATAGCGGTGTTTCGCGTGCCGTCGATGGGATCTCATTTGTGGTAGAGGCTGGAAAAACTCTTGGGATTGTCGGAGAATCTGGTTGCGGTAAATCTGTTAGTTGTCTTGGAATTCTGAGGCTGATCCAAACCCCACCGGGTGAAATTGTCGATGGAGAGGTACTTTACAACGGGATAGATCTCCTTCATCTTGATGACTCAAAAATGAGGAGCATTCGCGGCAACGAGATCGCAATGATCTTTCAGGAGCCGATGACTTCTCTCAATCCGGTTTTTACTTGCGGCGATCAAGTGATGGAAGCGATCATCCTGCATCAGAATGTCAGCCGGACAGAAGCACATGCCAAAGCTCTTGAGATGTTCAAATTGGTTGGTATTAATGATCCTGAACAACGACTCTATCAGTATCCTCACTCCCTCTCTGGCGGCCTTCGACAAAGAGTTATGATAGCAATGGCCCTCGCCTGCTCCCCCAATCTACTCATCTGCGACGAACCAACGACCGCCCTTGATGTCACCATTCAGGCTCAAATTCTCGCATTACTCCAGGAACTACAAAATCGACTTGGCATGGCGATTATCATGATAACTCATGATTTGGGTGTCATTGCTGAAGTTGCCGACCGTGTGGCCGTTATGTATGCAGGAAAAATCGTCGAGATGGGTGACGTTGGCGACATATATCATAAGCCTCAGCACCCATACACTGTAGGATTACAAGCTGCGATCCCGCATATCGGTGCCAGACGCGAAAGACTCAACCAGATCGACGGAACTGTCCCAAGCCCGTTAAATTTCCCCATTGGTTGTCGATTTAATCCCCGCTGTCCACTCGCTGATGAGAAGTGTAGAAATGATGAACCACCCCTTACATGGATCAATGGACATCAAGTTGCCTGTTGGAAAGCAGGTACCTTTGACCCCCAAAATCTCTTCGCCTCCAATTGAGCTATTTCGAGCCAATCCGAATTTGAAACGCTCGGACCTCCTCCCATGAATAGCACTTCCCAGCCATTTAATCGCATATCCCATCGCTACCGTTTAATCAATAAAATTATAAGTTTTGGACTCGACTCTATCTGGCGAAGAGAGGCGATCAGGTCTGTCCATTTGTCGGGAGGAATGCGGCTACTTGACATCGGTTCGGGTCCTGGAGAGCTGCTCGATTTGACTCACTCAAATGTCATAAAAATTGGAATCGATCCGGAAATTCGTATGTTGCAACAGGCGAGCAATAACTTTATTGGAATTCGAGGCGTTGGAGAGAAACTTCCAATAAGGTCTGCGAGTATAGATAGAGTAGTCTCTGCATTTGTTTTACGAAATTTGAGAGACCGCGAATCGGTTTTCGATGAAATCACCCGCGTTCTTGTCAATGGTGGGAAGGGGGCATTGATCGATTTCTCTCCTCCGGGAACCAGAATGCTCGGTTATCCAGTTTATATTTACATCAAGTACATCCTGCCTCTCATCGGCGGGATTCTTGCCAGTGATTTTGAAGCATACAAGTATCTGTCACGTACAATTTTGGCATTCCCGCAACCGGAAGTAATTAGGCTGGAGCTAATAAACGCAAATTTGAAGAACGTTCGAGCACGACGTCTTATGGGTGGTGTTACGGTTCTCTACACCTTTGAGAGCCACATAGATGTTTGAGACGATTTCCGCTCGTATTGCTGAAGTCCATTTCTCGGAGCTGCCCAACGGTGGTTACTCATATCTAATCCCAAAAGAGATGCGTGACGCTCAACCAGGTTGTCGAGTAAAAGTCCTGTTTGGCTCCACTATTCGCATGGGATTTATAATCAGCATTTCCGAAGGTGAAAAGAGGGAAGGATTAAAGAACATTCTGGCAATGATTGATGATGCGCCTTTACTGCCCTCTGATGTTTTCGCTCTGACCAAATGGCTCGCTGAATATTATTTGTGCGACTATGGAGAAGCGATTTCAGCCGCCTTTCCTTCCGGACTTAAATCAATGGGCAAACCTCATTTTAAACTGTCGAAGGCCGGAATGGCAGAGCCATGGATAGATACCGAGTCGGGAACAACTGCAGATCTGTGGCGTGCATTAGCAAGCCACCCACTGACGCAAAATCAGATCAAGAACAGAATTGCAGACGGCCTGAACCTTTTAGAGAAGTTCAAGCGTCGAGGCTGGATAGAGACAGTTGATCTCGAGAGTCAGCGATTTCACCAAACCTTTAAGGATTATTTTCGGAGAACAGAGCTTTTCTTAAATGAACAGGCGAATGTAGCGTTACCCGGTAACGCTATTAATCAGATCAGGTTGAGAAGTTTGTTCCTCGATGGTGCCGAGTATTCTGCTGATGAGATTCGTCAACACCAAAGGAATGTTGTGCCAGCACTTCGAGTCTTTATCCATAGGGGTTGGCTTGAGAATATCAAGGTTGAAACCGATCGAGTCAACAAGTTTCAAGAAGGTCTTTCAGAAACGGCATTGGATGAACCGACTTTGTCAGCTATGCAGATCGAGGTTGCAGAAAACGTCTCGTCTGCTATAGATAAAGGTGGATACCAGGCATTTCTGCTTTATGGTGTAACCGGTTCTGGAAAATCACTCATTTATCTTGAGGCAGTAGCCAAAGCGCTCGATAAGGGCAAGGGGGTGATAGTGCTTGTCCCTGAAATTTCACTTACACCGCAACTTGCCGGGCGATTGCGAAGAAAATTCGGGAGTTTGGTCGGCATAATCCATTCTGGAATGCAAAACCGGGAAAGACAAAGCATTTGGCAACAGACTCGTAAAGGTAAGATACGGGTAGTTGTCGGGCCCAGATCGGCAGTGTTTGCACCGGTAGAAAATCTTGGCCTGATCATAGTCGATGAAGAGCATGACGATAGCTACAAACAGGATTCCCCATCGCCGAAATATAACGGCAAGGCAGCAGCATTCTTCAGGGCAAGCCAATCAGGGGCAACCCTTTTGCTTGGTTCAGCCACACCAGACATAGTTTCGTATTTTAATGCCTCTCAAGGGCGGCTGAAATTACTTGTGTTAAAAGAGAGACATTTAGGTAACTCTCCCCCTGAAGTGAATGTAGTAAAGTGGGGTGGAGGTGGATCAGGGTCTTTGTTTAGCCCGCAATTGCGTGATAGGATTTCTGATAGGCTACTGAAGAAGCAACAGACGATCTTGCTCGTAAATCGACGTGGCTTTGCAACGATAGTACTTTGCCCTGATTGTGGAACAACTGCCAGATGCCCAAACTGCGACGTGACTCTGCGCTACCACCGAAACGATGCAAAACTTGAATGCCATTATTGCGAGTATCGTCAGCGCTTGATAGATCGTTGTCCTTCGTGCAATAGCATTAGATTGAAGTACAATGGAGTAGGGACACAGCGGGTTGAGCGAGAACTTGAGTTACTCTTTCCTGATGCAAGGGTTGCCAGACTCGACCTCGATACATCTCGCAAAGCCGGGGGACCCGCTGAATTGCTAAAAGGAGTAGCAAATGGCAACTTCGACATCTTACTAGGAACTCAGATGGTCGCCAAAGGACACGACTTTCCGAACGTAACTCTCGTTGGAATACTTGGAGCAGATCTTGAAATTGAACAGACCGATTTCAGATCCCTCGAACGTGGATTTAGATTGATGGTACAGGCCTCAGGCCGGACAGGCAGGTCAATGACAGGCGGGGAAGTGGTGATCCAAAGCTTGAACCCAAGTCACCCAGCGTTAAAATGGGTTCAATCTGCAGATTATTTAGCACTTTACGAGGCGGAAATAGCCTTCAGAAACCCGCACCATTATCCGCCTTTTGGCAGGTTGGTAGGAATAACACTTCGCGCTGAAGAACGCGACTTGGTTACTTCTGCAAGTGAAAAATTCCGTGATGTAATGCTGACTGAGTTACCAGATACGTCACTATTGGGGCCAACTATTCCGGAAATAGAAAGATTGGAAGGGCTTTATAGAAGGCGACTTATGATTAAATTACCGGTGCATGGCGGATCTAAGACCTTGACGACAAAAGAAGCAATCAAAATGACCTCCGAGAAAATTGTCCGGGCTTTCGGTAGCGATAAGTTGAAGATTTCAATTGATGTCGATCCAATTGAAGCGTGAAGCGAATAAGGTGACCCTACGCTTACGCCTTGATTTTGCTTTCCTCCTCGCAGGGTTGTTGTGTTGCCGATCATCGTTAGGTGCACCTGATCGTGGAACCTATCACAGCTACAATCTGCCACCGTATGTCTATTTGTATGCGGGAAATGATGCGAATGTCATCGAAGACCTTGATCGCGAACTCCGAAACATTGTACCAGAAATGGAGCTGTTGCTCGGAACGAGGCTTCCAGATAAAATTCAGATTGAGCTTCCGCTCACAAAATCGGATTTTATGTGGTTAACACCCGGCAGTGTTCCTGATTGGGCAGGAGGAGTTGCTATTCCAACAGAGGGAAGAATTGTAGTAAAAACACCTCTTTTTTTCGATCAAAACGTGCCACTCTCCATCTTAACCGCTCACGAATTGGCGCATATACTCATTGACGCTGCATCTGGTGGTCATGGAATGCCGCGCTGGTTCAACGAAGGATTCGCCCAGGTACTTTCGGGAGAATCACGCATCGGATATTCTTCGCGTTTGGCAAGAGCGGCACTTGCAGATAGGCTAATGGGCCTTCCTCGAGTAGATGGGGTACTTGGCTTTTCGGTAGCAGAAGCCGAACTTGCATATGCAGAATCCCACGCCGCAGCGCAATCACTATTGGATCGTTACGGGTGGGAGGTTGTTCGCAATATGCTATTCATGGTTGGCTCTGGCTCACAATTCGATAGAGCATTTCTTGAAAGCTCCGGGACAGAGTATGAAGTCTGGCAATCAGAGTGGCTTGAGTCAGCGCAGCAACGTTACAAACATTATGCTTTTCTCGACACAGATACAATCATCTGGGTTTTCATAATGTTGCTTAGCTCGGTTACCGTTGTCGTTGTATGGTTCAGAAAACGGCGACAGTTTAAGAAATGGCAGGACGAAGAAGCGGAAGAGTTACCAAATGACCGTTCTCACAAACATGAAGAAAAGTCTCATGATGAAAATTAGTTCGATAGTCGCAACTATATCAGTTAGTGCTTCAGTGCTTTTCATTTCTGACGTCAACGCGGAAGTCCTTAGAAGCGGTTTTCCGTTGATGATGGAGATTACCGATTCACGTATGCTCGCCTTGGGAGGTGCCGCTTTGACTGAATCGGGTAGGGTAGACGCTATGTCTCAAAATGTGGCATCTTTGAGCAACAGCTCGCGCAATTTGTCTGCATCTTATGCCAAGCATCCATCAGAAATTTGGAGCGGCAGGTTATTGGCTGGCGATAAAATAGGCGAGCTAAATTATGCTGCATACCTACAGACGTATGGATACGGCTCGTTCAATCGAAGTGAATCTGGTTTTGGCAGTAGCGGAGGGACGTTCGATGCTTCAGAAAATCTGTTTGGCGTGGGAGTTGCCGGCGAATTATTTGAACGGTTTGCGTGGGGAATTGGCGGGAAGATCGATTGGCTAAATCTCGACGGGACTACATCAGCAGCAGGAGCAATAGATATTGGAATTACCTACGATCCTGAATGGGAAAAGATGAAATTCGGAATCTCACTCAAGAATTGGGGAAGTGAGTTCGGAGGCGACGAGAAGTTCGAAACCCCCACCCCGACCGAGCTTTCGTTTGCAGCCTCGAAACGCTTACAACATTTGCCATTAACTCTATACTCAGTTGTTCATCTCAGAAGAAATGGTGAGGGAGATGTGAACGCAAACTTTCTTCCGAATGAGCCCGGAATCGCCTACGGAGCGGGTGGTGAGTTTGAAATTACCCCGTCTAACGCCGAAAAACCTTTCCATCTCCGTTTCGGATATCGGAGTATTGGGCAAGGTTTTCGTGTTGGAAATAGTAAAGATACATTCGCCGGATTCTCCTTTGGCCTTGGGTTATTTGTCAAGAGGTTATCCTTCGACTATGCTTTTGCCCCGTTTGGTGCATTAGGTCATGTTCACAGATTGGGGATTTCCAAGACACTCAATCACTGAATAAAGTGTCCTTCCTCCTGATTCAGACTGTGAAGGTTTGCCGAACGGGTAACAATTTATTTAATTATACCATGTTTGATTCTTTCCCCACCAAAGAGAAATTTTCGGATTTGAGGCCACCATTGTTGCCCCAAAGTCCTTGTTTCGCCTAACTGTCGTTAAACAACCCCAAAGTCGAGTCGTATCCAGATGAAATGTGCCGCTTGCGACACCCTAATCCTCAAAATTCCCATTAATTGGAAATGTCCCCACTGCAACGAAAGACTGCCTGATCCATCGAAATGGGAGATGTTTTGGGATGGTTTTATAGAATATCTACAAGAGAAGGGTGTAATCTTTTGGAGTATTTACTTCTTCCTGTTCCTTTTAATTTTGGGGTTTACCGAGCTATTCTTCGGCCGTTCGTATATGCTTAATTACATCGGTGCAAATCTTTTTCTTGCACTTGGCGCGACTTTCTTTGGTGGAATGCTCATCGATATGTGCATGAAAATCTTACTTCCTTTAAAGAACCCTTATGGAAGTGACTTTCTCATGCGAGAGAGGGACATGATCAGGAATGTCCGCAAGGTAACGAACATAGCTCTTATTGCTGGAATAAGCTCTTCGTTGATTTGGATGGGACCAAATACCTTTTTTATTTACTTTCCCAGTTATGTAATGCTTCTCGGATGGTGGTTAGCGCTTGGATGGGCGATAGCCGGGCTGTTTATGGATCCAAGATGGCTTGAAGATGTTAGATTTCGACTCTTTATCGATAAGCTAGGTGTTACGAGTCTCAAGCGGTACCGTAAAATATCGACCATTGTGATTGGAATCCTCATCGCTGTCATGATCTTGTTCAATATCCTACTCGGAATTCACGGCCTCTGGAATAAGGTTGAGAACACTGAAGGTTTGGGTGCCGTGATCAGATTTATGAAACAGTATCTGGCGTGGCTCTTTTAATTCGAGGTCGATGTGGGTCTCAATTTTCCTCGATGGCTAGTCATTCTTATTACCGCCTCAACCATCCTTGGAAGTTTAGATTCCTTCGCTTTTGACAAAAGTAAAGTAATTGCTTTTATCCCTGAAAGTGGGGAATATCAGGAGTTAGGGAAACGGTTTCGAGCAGCATATATCGCAGCCATGGGATTAGACGAACATAATCCTTCCTTTGAATTATGCTTTGTTGATTGTAGCAATCACAATAAATTTATTTTTGAACTTACCCAATATGAACGCGACTCGACAGTGATCGCATTCATCGGTGGATTACCCTCATCCGTCACCTCCCTTATTGCCTGCTCAGCCGAACGAGCAGAAATTCCTTACGTTATCGATTGTGATGAAACCGATTCTCTTACCTGGTCGAATCGTGAATATGTTTTTAGATTAGTTCCTCCGTTATCTACTTTCAATGATGGATTGATTTCATGGGCAGCCTCGGTCGCTGGTCGTGGAAGGACGGCTGCAATTCTTGTCGATACCAGTTCGCAGTTTTCCGCATTCGCAATTGACATTGAGGGAGATCTGGCGAATCATTGGGAAGGCGGTAAAATCTGGCTTCCGTTTCATCATGATGTTCAGAACTTTGAATTCCAGATCGGGGTCTTGAAAGACGCTACGCCTGCTTTGGTTTTTATGCTTGGAAAGACGCTTGATGTTTCGCGTTTCTTAAGGCAATGCCGACAAGCAGATTATTTACCTTACGCTTTTGGAGTGGTCAATGGTGATATCATAAATAACAAACTGATTTCGGCGTCAGATAGGGCGGCTGAGTATATCGTTGGGCCTTTGGTTTGGATGCCTGACAACTCATCTCCCACAATCAGAAAGTTCTTCAAGGCCATTCATGACGATGAAATGCCTTCCCCTGATTATCAGATGGCAGCTTGCGCAAGTAGCATCCAGATATTGTCAAGCATCCTCGATGATCCTTCCATAAACGAAAGAGAAGAATTAAAACGTAAACTGAGTACGGAGAAGTTCTCAACTCTATTTGGTGAGGTTCAGTTCGCAAGTTTTGGTAAATTTCACAATCAGAATAGGACTAATACACTCACGGTTCAGTTTGATGGCGAGGCATGGGGTATAATTTGGCCAATCGAAAGTGCCGTAATTGACGATTATTACCCTATACCTGAATGGCGAGAACGAGATCGCCCGCAATCGAATCGAGTATTTCGATGGGAGACAATTACAATCTTTAGCGCTACACTTTTGATGATACTGATTTACATTAGCTATAAATTAAGTCTACGTAATCCTAATATTGAATGAAGTGTTTGACATTCAGAAATTGAACGATAGCCAATATTGAACGGGTTCATTCTCAATAATCTCAATGATTTATCTACATCAAATCTTGATTCATGATTTCAGCCTCAAAATATCTTGAGTCTCAGCACATTAAATTACTATATTATGTACTGGTTTCTTGGATTCCTTCAGCATTGACAATTGGTCAATTTGCCCCTGATGTCCAAGCCGCTGAAAATTCAATGAAAGACTATATGTCTATAAATACAATTCTTGAGGTCGGTGTCGAGGCCCCTGAGTTCAACTTGCCGAATCAATCAGGCGCTATGGTTTCGTTAAGCGAGTTCCGAGGCAAATTTGTCGTCGTCTATTTTTATCCAGAAGACAACACTCCGGGATGTACAAAGGAATCATGCGATTTTCGGGATAACTACGTTCCGTTTCAAAAGTCGGGGACTGTCGTACTTGGTATAAGTCCCGATTCCGAAGAAAGCCACGTGAAGTTTATTGCTGACCACAATCTGCCCTTCACATTACTCTCCGACACAGAAAAAAAGACCTTGAATGCCTATGGAGTTTGGGGACCAAAGACTTTCGCTGGTAAGTCTTACGAAGGGGTAGTCAGATCAACTGTGTTGATCGACCCGGAAGGTAAGATTGTGAAAATTTGGTCTCCCATAACTGTCGCTGGTCATGTAGATGAGGTACTTAACGAAGTTGAGCAGGGGGTTAAGGCCAGAAAGTAGTCCAGCGAATTCCTGCAAACTAAATTTTGAAATTAACGAATTCGAAACTCATTCCACCCGATCCCGAACGTATTATGTTTCATAACCCGGTTAGTATAGAAACACGCGTCACTCGCCTGTTGCAGATCCGGTATCCGATAATTCAGGCGGGAATGATTTGGGCTTCCGGCTGGAAACTTGCTACAGCAGTTTCTAAGGCTGGTGGATTGGGCCTGATAGGTGCCGGGTCTATGTCTCCAGCTTTGCTCACCGAGCATATTCTTAAAGCTCGGATAGTGTGGCAAGGGCCTCTCGGGGTGAACATTCCTCTGATGCGAAGAGATGCTGACGAATTGGTAAAAGCATCTCTTGACAACGGCATCCGTATCGTTTTTACATCTGCAGGAAATCCTGGAAAATTTACTCCGCTATTACATGACCATGGTTGCATTGTTGCGCATGTTGTTCCTTCTTTAAAGCTCGCACTCAAAGCTGCAGAAAGAGGCGTCGATTTAATCGTCGGCGAAGGATTTGAGGCTGGGGGACATAACGGCTACGAAGAAATCCCAACATTCCCGCTAATTCCCCGTCTCGTGGATCATATTGAATTGCCCATTCTTGCCGCTGGTGGGATCCGCGACGGGCGCGGGATGGTTGCCGCAATGGCTCTCGGTGCTGAAGGTGTACAGGTTGGGACGCGATTTGCTTGTACTTTCGAAAGTTCTGTTTCGGAAAACTACCGAAAATCCGTGCTCGAATCGGGAGAACCCTCAACGGTGTTAACGCTTAAAGAGCTTAGCCCAACACGGATGTTGGCGGGGTCATTCTCAAAGCGATCTATTGAAATGACTAAAACTGGAGCCTCTAAAGAGGCAGTAGAACATTTTCTTGGTCACGGACGAGCCAAAGCCGGTACTTTCCTTGGAGATACCGAAGAGGGCTACATGGAGGCTGGCGAAATTGCAGGGGATATACGATCAATCGTATCTGCTGAAGAAGTTATCTCCACGATGATTTCTGAATTCATATCTGTTATAAATCGCCTGACTTTACTTGGTAACAGCGCCATTAATATTTGATTGTGTGCGCAGTATCATAGCAAAACAGTTACAGATATATTATCATATCACCGAACGCTGCTGAAGAACCAATCGTTTCCACACAGACTTGAAGCTGAACCAGCTATCGCTCCGGAAAACTTTTCCAACTTTTCAATCACTGAAACTCACTATCGTTTTCATTTTCTCAGAGGAATTTCAATGCGCCGAACTATTACAATTTATGCACTTGTCCTTATTGCAATCGCATCTACGAATGCTTTTGGACAACACTTCCGTTTTGATGTAAATCAAGGCAACCACTCTCTTTTAGTCGAGGAATCTCGAGTAAACGGAGAATTTATCGAAGCAGGTAATGAGGTTGGAGTCTTCACTCCAGGTGGAGTTTGCGCTGGTGCTTTAGTTTATGAACAGAATGGCGGGGAGTCGATTGGCATCGCCGCCTGGGGCGACGATCAAGATCAGGCAGGGGTTAACGGGTTCAGAGCTGGTGAGCGGTTTGCATTCCGTTTTTGGGATCGGACAACTAACCACGAATTTACTGCGAACCCTACATTCGATTTTGGTCCCGAAGGTTACGAGCGAGACGCGTTTACGATCCTCAGCTTGGAAGGAACATTGGAAGGACCACCTGTCGTTGTAATTCGGGAAGGCGATAACGTTCTTGGGCAGGGTGGCGGCGATCAGATGTCGCACGATTTCGGAAATGTGCTTGTTGATGAATCTCAAGCATGGGTAATCACAATTGGAAATGGTGGCATTGACCCGCTTGAGATTGAAAGCATGACGACAAGTTCTGGAGAATTTACAACAAATTTTCCCGAAAACGGTTTGTCGCTTGAACCTGGCGAAGGATCTACTGTGACAGTTACTTTCAGTCCTGTTGAAGAAAGAAATTACTCTGAAACTTTAACAATAGTTTCTAATGCTGAACATGGCGATGTCGTGATAAGACTCATTGGAAATGGGACTATAGAACGCATTCCTGATATCTCAGTCAATCCTCTACAATTCAACTTTGGTGAAGTCGAGCTAGGCCATCCTACTTCCAGGGATTTAACTATCGCCAATACTGGAAATAGTGACCTGACCATCAGTTCTATGAATATCGAAGGTGATGGATTTACGGTCAACTTCGACGGTGAAAGGACAATCGGTGCCGGGAATGATGCCGTTTATCAAGTTCGTTTTGACCCACGATCGGAAGAGAATTTTGCAGCTACTTTATTTGTAGTTTCAGATGACCCAGACGAATCAGAAGTCGAAGTTTCACTCAGCGGCACTGGGTTCATACCTCCTCAACCCAATATTGAAGCAGATCCAGATAATATCAACTTTGGAAATATCGTAGTTGGGAATATCCGAACAGTTACAGTTACTGTAATGAACAGTGGAGATCAACCACTGGGAATAACTGGTGTTGAAACCGACGATGGAGTATTTACCACTGATTACGAAGAGGAATTACCGGACGGTCCTCATTTCAGATTTGCTGAAACAGATGGAAATCATTCACTTCTAATACTTGAATCATTGTTGAATGGCGAGGCACTTGATGTTGACGATGAAATTGGTGCCTTCAGCCCCGCGGGTCTTTGTGTGGGAGCTGTGATAATCACGGATCCTGGTGAAGCTGTCGGAGTGGCTGCCTGGGGTGATGACATTAATGAGGTTGGAATCAATGGTTTGCGAAATGGAGAAGCCATAACATTAAAGTATTGGGATCTTTCCAGTCGAAGAGAGATTGCAACCCGTCCAGATATTATCCAGGGGGAATTAGCATATGCACGGGATGGCTTGACGATACTAAACTTAGCTGGTGGTAATCAACGCCAGCCAGAAGATGCTCTTGAAACCGTAATTCAACCAGGCGGATCCATAGAAATCGAGGTTACTTTCGAACCTACCGATTTCGTTGACTATGATGGGACCCTGTTGATCAGCTCCAACGACCCTGATTCTCCAGAATTTGAAATACCTCTCTCAGGAAGAGGTACTCCTGAACCTCCAATTATTACTGTAAGTGTGAACACTTTGGATTTCGGTGAAATTGCCATCGGGAATTCCGTCGAAAACAGATTTGAAATTACTAATGATGGTGTCTCTCGCCTAGAGGGCAATCTGGAAATTGTAGGCGGCGCAGGTTCTGAATATTATTCATTTGAACCTGACGAGTTCTCGCTCAATAGCGGCCAAAGCTCACAATTTACAGTCTCATTTTCGCCGGAGGAGGTGGGTGAATTTAATTCTACTCTTCGTGTGAATTCGAACGATCCTGAAACACCAGTTTACATCATTGAGCTTTGGGGATCAGGGCGCGAACGTGGCGCAAATATTTTCGTAGAGGCCGCTGGCGGTTACACACCAAATCTCGATACACCTGCTCACGATTTTGGTCAAGTTTTTATCGGAGAAGGAGTACGAGCTGAGTTAAGAGTTTCAAATTTTGGTGAGCTGCCCCTTGAGATTGATCACGTAGCATCAAATATTGGCGCATTCATGGCGGATATTGATCAAGGAATGGCAATTGATCCTGGAGCTTCGGCAATGCTTCCCATTGTATTTTCCCCACAAGAAGAAATGGATTACAATGGAATACTAACTGTTTTCTCGAATGATGCAGACGTTCCAGAATATGAAATTCGAGTAATCGGTCGGGGTGTGCTCGAAAGATTACCAAACATTGAGATTGCCAACGATATCATTGATTTTGAGGCTCTCTTTGTTGGCGAAGAGCGGACAGTTAACATCGAAGGCATGAACGTTGGACTTGCCAACCTGAATGTTTCCCGAGTGGTCGTTCAAGGTGCTGGTTTTAGCACTGATTTCCAAGAGGGTATTGTTGTTGCACCAAATGAAGGCTTTGAAATTTTGGTAACATTCGCTCCAGATCAGGTAGGTGAATTTGGCGGAACAGCGACTCTCTTCACAGATGATCCAGACGAACCGGAAACGATGATTAGGTTATCAGGTCGCGCAATCCCGGAAGGTGAACACTTCGAGTTTGTTATCACCGCCGAAAACATGTCAATCATTCTAGAGGATGCCAGCTTTGAAGGTAATCGCCTTGTTGCGGGTGATGAAGTTGCGGTCTTTACACCCTCCGGATTCTGTGCGGGGGCGACACTCTTGACAGACGAATGGCCCGTTGGTGTAGCAGCTTGGGGAGAAGATAACAACCAGGAAGGCCCTGATGGGTTTCGTGAAGGCGAAGAAATCGAGTGGAGAATTTGGGATCAATCTTCAGGTAGGGAATACGGCGCAATCGCTGACTATGAGGTCGGTGATGGCCGTTATCAATCCAATGGATTTGCTGTTGTTTCACTTAACTCACGACGAGAAGCGACACCTTTGATTGCGCTCGGAGCAGATTATCTCAACTTTGGTACTGTGTTGCGCGGTGAATCTCGCTCGGCGATGCTTAGCATTTCAAACATTGGTGATGGCGTGTTGACAATAGAGGATATGGTCGTAAGCGATGGTCCGTTCGTGACGAATTTCGACGGTCAGTTTGTTATTGCATCTGAAGCCTCTGCTGAGATCGAAGTAACTTTTAATCCTGAGGAAGCTGGTGAGTTTGCTGGTGTCCTAACAATAACCTCAGATGCATTCGGCAATCACGAAGTCGTGGTTGATTTGAGTGGAATTGGCGTAATTCCATCTCCTCCGCAAATTGTACTTTCAAGTAATCGACATTTGTTTGGTGAAATCGGAGTTGGGGAACGGGAAACATGGCGTCTGACCATCTCTAATGTCGGTGGGAGTATCCTCACTGTTGAAGCACCGACTTTTGATGGAGATGGCTTCGAAATCGAACCAGATGCAGGCTTTGAGGTAGGTGTTGGTGAGGCAATGATCCTTGACGTTACATTCGCTCCTTCCGAAGTCAGGGATTATCAATCAACTCTTATGTTCGATTCCAATGATCCTGACAACGGTCAGGTTCAGATTTCTTTGGTAGGTTCAGCAGTCGCATCCCCGCTCCATTGGCGGTTTCAACAGACGGACGGCAATATGTCGTTGTTGATCGATGATGCGACTCTCGATGGCGAAAGATTGCCAATAGGGGCGGAAGTTGGAGTTTTTACGACCAATGGCGTTACCGCAGGATCGGTTCGTATAGAAGAGTATTCGTTCGGCTTGGCGGCCTGGGGTGACGATGCCAATACAGGAGATATTGTAGAAGGTCTTACCGAAGGCGAAGCTCTATTTTATCGAATTTGGCTTCCTGAGCTTCGCGCAGAATTTGAAGCGATTCCGAGCTATGATGAAGGTGAAGGAATATACCATCGAGATGCATTCTCGGTATTAACGTTGAGCTCGACAACGCCAGAAGGTCAAGGCCATTTTTTCTATACCATTACAAACGCTAATCATTCAATATTGGTGCTTTCAGCTATATTTAATGAGGAGCCATTAGCGATTGGCGATGAAGTTGCTGCTTTCACAACAAACGATATCTGCGCTGGAGTTGCAATCCTTCAAGAATTAGGCGACCAGCCATTCGGGTTCGGCGCTTGGGGTGATGATCTTGACACCCAGCCGGTTGAAGGTTTCGCCAATGGCGAGAGAATGATGTTCCGTTATTGGGATGCCTCAGCCTCTCGTGAGTATTCAGGAGTCGAATCGATTATCGAAGAGGGACCTGCAGAGTACTCTCCGAACGGTTTTACTGTGCTTACACTCGACCTTTACACTCTTCCACAGCCGGAAATTGATCTTCAACTTGCGCACAATTTCGGTAGAGTCTCGGTCGAAGAATCTGCGAGCTGGGAGTTTGTCATTACAAATCGAGGTACTGCTGCTCTGAGGATTTTAAGCATCGGTGATATCGATGCTCCTTTCAGCATCAACTTCGAAGGCGAAGTTACTGTAAATCCTGGAGAAGCAGTAACTTACTCTGTGATTTTCGCTCCTGAAGAACCTATTGATTACAACGATGAACTTATCGTCATGTCGAATGACAGAAATGAACCGAGAGTTGTAGTCACATTGATTGGCTCAGGATTTAACCCGAATCACGCTCCTGTTTGGGTTGATGCTCCTGAGATGGTACAAGGCTCTGAGGGAGCGCGCGTAGAGTTTACGTTGACTGCAACCGATTCAGATCAAGATCAACTCTCGTTGCGAATGATCAACGGTGAGTTAGAGCTTCAAGCAACATTCGTTGATCACGGTGACGGTACCGGGACGTTCACTTGGGATACCGACTATCTCGATGCAGGTGAATACACTCCATTATTTGTGGTTAATGATGGTGAAATGGAAGCCGAGATCGAAGTCACAATAGTTGTATCTAATGTGAATGCTCCTCCGGAATTTGTTGATTATCCGGCTGAAATTCGTCTCGATGAGGGAACAGAACTACGCTTTGAAGTCGTCGGAATGGATGTCGATGGCGATGCATTCCAGATGGGGTTTGAATTTATCGGCTCCAATCCAGAAATTGCTCCGGAGTTTATCGATCATGAGGACGGCACTGCCTCCTTTGTATGGAATCCGATGTTTAACGATGCAGGAAGCTACGTAATTCGTTTCCATCTCTTAAGCGACAACGAGATTATGAGCGACGTGTCAGTTGATGTAGAAGCGACAGTAGTCGATGTAAACAGAGCCCCGGTCGTCGTTGACCCGATCGATGATTTGGAAATCAATGAAGACGCTGGTGCGACTCGTGTTGCTGATCTAAATGATGTCTTCTCTGACCCCGATAGCGACCAACTCAGCTTTGATGTCTCTGGAAACGAAGACTTGAGGCCTGCCATCGATGAAGAAGGGGTTCTTTGGATAAACCCTGCGATGAACTTCTTTGGTAATGGTGAAGTCACAGTTACGGCAGATGACGGAAGAAATGTCGCTATAGCCGCTTTTCGTGCGAACGCATTACAAGGGCTTTCATCCTCGGCGAATTCTCAAGCCTCCCGTCACCTAAGAACAACCGCTCTCTTGAATCCAATAGAGCGCGAGGCTAATCGTGACGATGAAATCGGCGAATCGTTTACAGTGACGGTATTGCCGGTTAACGACGCTCCTATTTGGGAGAATGTACCTGCCGAGGTTA
Source organism: Caldithrix abyssi DSM 13497 (assembly GCA_945865405.1). Taxonomy (GTDB): domain Bacteria; phylum Electryoneota; class AABM5-125-24; order Hatepunaeales; family Hatepunaeaceae; genus CAMBDS01. Next base: position 38,721 of record CAMBDS010000012.1, on the reverse strand, counting down.
TTGAGATCGACGAAGATGCTTCTGTCGAATTTGACGTACAGGCATCTGATATCGACTCAGATGGACTAACTCTTACTTTCGAACGAGGCAATTTCCCCGAGTCAGCCACTCTTGAGGATCACGGCAGCGGTCGTGGATCCTTTTTCTGGATGACAGGTTTCACAGACGCTGGTGAGTATAGAGGTGAACTGGTTGTCAGTGACGGAGAGCTAACGACTCGCTCTGCCGTTATGGTGACAGTCACCAATGTTAATCGTCCGCCAGTTTGGAACGACGTCCCTGAACAGGTTAATGGGCGTGAAAACAGTGAAGTACGTTTCGTTGTAACTGGTTCTGATCCGGACAATAACAATCTTGTTATTTCTTTGATCAATTCGAACCTGCCACAGGCAGCAACCCTGACAGACCATCACGACGGAACAGCTACATTTACATGGAGCCCGTCATTTGACGATGCAGGTAATTATGCAGCTACTTTCCGTATTAACGATAACGCTGAATCGGCTGATGCAAGGGTCTCATTCCGCATAGACCACGTCAATCGACCGCCAAGAGCTCAAGGGCTTCCGGACACTGATATCGATGAAGATGCAAACAGAACCGACCTCTTCACTCTTTCACAGTTCTTCAATGACCCTGATGGTGATAACGTCGTCTATGGAGTCATCGCAGATGACGCTCTTGGTGCTGCAATCAACAATGGCATCCTCTCTGTCTTTCCCGCCGATCGGATCAACGGCGCGTTTAATATTGTAGTCAGTGCAGAAGACAATGAATTCCGGATTGAAGATACTTTCGTCTTGACAGTCAATCCATTGAATGACCAACCGTTCTGGGTCAATCCTGTGCGTGAAGTTACAGTCCGTGAAGGTGAGCGAATCGAGTTCGCCCTTCACGCTGACGATTTCGATCTTGCTCATGAAGGAGATGAACTCGAGATCTTCCTTCGGATACCGGATCGCGTAACGAATCAAGGGGCAACCTTCGACCATGAAGGTCCAGAGGGTACCTTTGTTTGGGCTACTGATTTCGAAGATGCAGGAGTTTATCGACCAGTGTTCCGGGTGGAGGATAGAGCTGGAGCTGTTGCCGATCTCGAAGTAACAATTACCATTAATAATTTCAATCGTGCTCCCGAAATCTCAGAACCTACCCGTGAAGATAACTTCCAGATTAACGTAAATGAGAATGCTGAGCTAAGAATCGACTTCGGTGCCGATGATGCGGATGCGGACGGAATCGTCTGGACAATGCCAGATGCTGGTGGTATGCCAAACGGCTTCCAATTCACAGATCATAGGGATGGTACGGCGACATTGCTTTGGACGCCGCCGTTCGACGCTCGCCGTCAAGCTTATACTCCGTTGGTTGTTGCTACGGATGCTGCGGGTGCCAACGATCAATTGCGTTTAGCAATTTCGGTCGCAAACGTCAATCGAAATCCCGTCATCACTGAACCGGCAAATGCTGATGTACATAGAGTTGCAGTAGAAGAAGGACAACGACTGATAGTCGATTTCCGCTCAACCGACCCTGATGGTGGCAATTCGGTCTGGGAGTTAGTTGATGCTGGTGGGTTGCCGAACGGGTGGCAGTTTACCGACAACCAGAACAATATGGCTCGCTTCGATTGGAATGTCCCATTCGACGCACGTCGAGAGGCTTATACTCCTCGCTTCAGGTCAACGGATGCAGACAATGGCAGGGATGAAATCGTGGTCGAAATTACTGTCTCAAACCTTAATCGTGCTCCCGTAATTTCACAGCCGAGTGATCAAGCAGTATTTCGAGTTAATGTTGACGAGAACTCAGAGCTTCGTGTCGCCTTTCTTGCTGCTGACCCAGACGATGATAATATTGGTTGGCAGTTGATCGATGACGGTGGCATGCCTCAGGGTTGGCAGTTCAATGACATTGGTGACGGTCGCGCCAACTTCATCTGGACTCCCGGCTTTAATGATGCACGACAAGATCCCTATGTTGGTGTCTTCCAGGCACGCGATGCATCCGGTTTAACTGACGTAATAAATGTTGAGATTACAGTCAATAATGTCAACAGACCTCCTGTTCGACAAGGCCAAATTGGTGATGTAGATGTCGATGAAGATCAAGGTAGGTTTGATATTGCCGACTTGAGGCAATTTTTTACCGATCCAGATAATAACGCATTGCAGTTTGGCTTTGCCGGGGCTCCGCAGCAGTTAGGGATGGGTTTGGAGAATGGTAATATATTGTTCATAAACCCTATTGCCAACTTCAACCTGGCTGCCGGAGTAGTCATTACAGTAACGGCGACTGATGGGGCTGCGCAGGTCAACCAGCAGTTCAGGGTAACTGTGAGGCCAGTTAACGACAACCCGAATGGCTTCGATCTACGTTTGCCGGTCGATATGGCAGTCCTTGCAAACTATCGAGGTACTTTTAGATGGAACAGATCCTCTGATGACGATAACGATCAATTGCGCTACTCGATTGTCTTCGCACTTATCGATGCACCAATCGACAGCACCTTCCGTTCAGGCCTGTTAGCCGATACTTCATTCTCAATCTCTGGCCTGGATACTTTAGTCGCCTTGGTTGGTCTTGAAGATTCGCTCAAAATAAGATGGTGGGTAGAGGTCTCAGACGGTCAGGTGGTGCGTGAGTCAAACCAGAGACGCACCGTTATCGTCCCCCCACTCAGTGCACCGGGTGAAGAGAGATTACTTCCGACCGAAATATCTCTTAGTCAAAATTACCCAAATCCGTTCAATCCCGAGACCAAACTTAGTTTCTCCTTACCCAATGCCGGAGATGTGAAGCTGAATGTCTATGACATGCACGCACGGACAATCGCAACTATCACTGAAGGGCGATTTGAAGCTGGTACGCATGAATTCTCCTGGGATGGCATAGGAAATTCAGCTGGTATCTACTTGTTCGTATTGCAAGTAAATGGTGAGCGTCACATTGTCAAAGGTGCAATGTTGAAGTAGCGCTTCTTGGTTCGGGTATTGTATAAAGATAGGGGGGCATCTCATGCTCCCCTATCTAGCTCTTTTCCCTTTCAATGCTGTAGTGTAAGCTACTAGTTTGAGAATTGACCCCGAAAAATACGAGATAGTTTTTGAGGATGCTTGTAAAGTCAACCGACTTTGCATTATATTTAGTAGTTAGGACATTTACATTCTTCACCGGTAGTATCGTAATCATTTGCCGGTGTGTCAATTTCGATCGAACGAGGATTCTGATGCGACGCTTTACACAGCTCCTTGCCGGACTGTTGCTGCTCAATCTACTCTCGCTCTCTGCAAACGGTAATCCGATGCCTGGCAGAGATGAGGGTAATCCGTACCTTTCATACGAAACTGATTACCGTTGGCTCGAAATTGAAGATATCGGTGAACAGATTGTCGAACTGGAAGACAACACATTTGTCGGTCCAATCGCCATCGGTTTTGACTTCCCTTACTTCGGCCGCCTCTACGACAATGTCTACGTAAGCTCCAACGGCATGATAGGCTTTGGCCCAACCGACGAATATGGTCGATCTGCCAACCAGGAACTTCCCAACCATAATTCCCCTGATAACATTGTTGCCATCTACTGGAAAAATCTTGCTCCTCGTACCGATTGGGGGGAAGGATCGGTCTATTTTGGGCACCGCGAAGGAAATTTTGTAGTACAATATCAGGATTATCCCGAGGTTAACGAAAACGGGCACTCGCCACAAAACACTATCACTATGCAGATAGTGCTCAAGCCGGATGGCGATGTAGTTTTACAATTCAAAACTATCGGCGATGACTTTAACGTCGGCATCGGTACTGTTGGTCTTGAGAATTTTGATGGTAGTGAAGGGCTGACGATTCGGTATGATGGTGAAGGTAGTGCAATCGAATCTGGAAGTGCTTACCTGATAAGTGATCACGGGCCAGGTAGCTTTCTCGTGTGGAATGGCGGTGCTTCAACTCCATCTGGGGCCGCTCAGGTAGTTGCTCTTAATGCAGAAGATCACTCGGTCACATTTTTGCAAAGTCGTTTGAACCAGCAATTGCCAGATGACCTGAGTGAATTTGAGGCTGTATTTGTAAATCTTGGTAATTACGGTCAAAACGGCAGGAATTATCATCGCTTGACCGGCGCTGAAGGCGAAATTCTGGCTGGTTACGCTCGATCCGGTGGAAATATCTATCTTGAGGGATCAGATTTCTGGACTGGTGATCCCGTCACCGATGCTCATCCGCTATTTAGAATTGAAGGTATCATCGATGGTCACTCGGCGAGTGGGCCTATTGCAGGTGTTGATGGCAGTTTCACCGAGGGTTTGGTCTTTGATGAGTATAGCGCTCAAGATAATGACTATATGGATCATCTTGGAGTTATGGAAGATGCTCAAGAGGTCTTAACTTTTCGTGATGCTGACGAAACGGCAGTCGGTATGGTAGCATTCAGCGGAGAGGTTTATCGGACAGTTGGTTCATCTATAGAGTTTGGAGGACTCGTCGATGGCGAAGGTGCAACTAAACAGGAACTGATCAGGCGAATCGTCAATTACTTTAGAGAACCAACTCCTGAATTTGGGCGTCCTATCAATCTCCGTGCAGTTGCCGGTGATGGTGAGGTGGTTCTCGCTTGGGATATGCCTAACAGGAATGAACAACTACTTGGGCGGCGATTGGAGCTACAGCATCAGATTGCGGCATTTACCTCGCATAACCAGCAAAAGCCGACTGAGGAGATCCTAAATGAAATTTACAGATTGCGTCAGGAGCTAATTCGACTCGAATATCAGGAAATGCCCGCAAGAGACGACCTACTTGGCTTTAAGGTATATGTTAATAATGAAGAATTTGATTTTACAAACAGCCACCGTTACACGGCAATTGAATTGGCAAATGGAACCCAATACGAATTCGCTATTTCTGCCATCTATCGAGATCCTGATGGTGAGTCCGAATTGTCCGATCCGGTTTTTGTTACCCCGACCGGGCTTTGGCGCGTACCAGTTACCCTTGGCTTTGAACAAAACAACGGCGCCTTAACTGCTAACCCCGGTCAAAATGGATGGACATGGGGGGCTCCTGCCGGAGGTGCTGCTAATGGCCAGAGAGCTTGGGCGACCTCACTCAATGGAAATTACCCAAATCTTGCAGATTTTGAGCTTCTGACTCCACGTGTTGTCGTTCCTGAAGGTGCCCATACATTTCTCACTTTCAATCACAAATTCAACTGTGAAGGTGGATGGGATGGAGGCCGAGTCGAATTCAGCCCTGACAATGGTGATCGCTGGGAGACTTTGGTTCCAACTACTGGTTATCCTGAGCGATCAATATTTGTATTTGATGGTGGAGCAGGTTTTTCGGGTAATTCGGGCGGATGGGTCGCTTCGTCTTTTGATTTAACTGCACTTGCAGGGCAGACAGTAACGCTTAAGTTTCGCTTCAAATCTGATGATAGCAATGTTGGACCGGGCTGGCTTATCGATGATCTTCGTCTCTTCGCTCCGGAAACCGGATCATTGACGGCGTCTGTCAGAACAAGCGCTGATCAGTTACCGATTTCAGCTGCATTGGTCGTGTTAAATGGAGTATATCGAGCCAACTCCGACATCAATGGGGTAGTACGTTTTGTCGATATTCCTTCAGGTAATTACGCTTATGTAGTTACTGCTCTTGGATTTGAGGAATTACGTGGTAATTTCGGGATCGAGCCAAATCCGAATAACCAACGTGCTTTCTTTATGGATGAGTATGACAGCAGGATAACAGTTGAGCCAGAATTCCTTGAGCGCGAGCTTGAGGCTGGCGAACAGTTAAACGTAGCGCTTACCGTTAGGAACGCCGGCAATCGCCCTACAAGTTTTCAAGCCTACATCGATTACTTCGTGCAAGGTGGCGGAGATTTAATAGACAACCCTGAAATTGGATTTGCTCCAGTACCTGAACGAGATGAACCGTGGGAACTACTTGAAACCTATAACCTCACCGAGAAAACAGGAGATCAGTACCACATTGCCGCTGAATTTATCCGCGGAGGTACACCAAGGTCATACAATCTTGTGACTACGGCTGGTGATTTTGGCAGTGACACAAGTCACCTTTATGTAATGAATAGGGCGGGAGACGTCGTCAATAGGCTCCAATTGGGAAATCTAAACAATAACAATATGGACGGGTGGGGAACTCGTGATCTTGCCTATGATGGAACTTTTCTTTATGGTTCAAGCACTACTGCGGGAGAATTGGTTCGCATTAATCCTGCTGCCGGTGGAGTTTTAGGTCGGGAGATCCTGACTCCATTAGGGGTCGCACGAGCAGTTGCTTGGATTCATGAAGAAAATTCGTTTTGGATTGGTGACCGTGACGACACATGGTATAAGTATCGCCGGATCAGAGTCGGGGAATCTGTCCTTGCGGATCGAGTAACTGATCACGGGCTGACAGGTGTCGTCGGTATGGCATGGAATCCATCTGATCCTGATGGCGCCTGTCTCTATATTCACAATCAGGAATCCGACAATGGTGGAGCTGCAATTTATCGGTTTAATCCTCGAACTCGAGAGCTAATCCGTGAAATTGAAACCGCAACGGAGGAGGAGGGCTTCGCTGGAGGCGCATTCACTACCTATCTCTACGATACTCAGACCTGGATGCTCGGTGTAGTCATTCAGGGCCCGGATGCGGATGTACTTAAACTTTATGAACTTTGGCCCAAACAAAACTGGGTAAAAACTTCGCCGTTAGTAGTTCAATTAGCTGGAGGTGCTGAAACACAGTTACAGGTCTCATTTGACGCCCGTGGCAGGGTCGACAGCGAACTTTCCGCCAATATCGAGTTGTATGACTTTATGGGCGGTCGAGTAACAAATGTGCCCGTCACTCTGCTGATTAGTGGTGGCTCCTGTTCTCTCGAAGGCGTAGTATCCCTTGATGGTGAAGGGGCACTCGAAAATGTTGCACTCACTTTGAACGGTGTAGAGGCAAATCCAGATAATGAAGGAAATTACGGTTTCTTTGACTTAATTCCTGGTCTATTTCAGCTTACAGCTACGTTGGATGGTTACGATGCATTTATCAGCGATTCATTCAGTATCAGCCCAAATGAAAATCTTAGACGGAACTTTGAACTTGCCCATATCCATCGCGGAATATTAAGTGGGCATATCAATAGCGCTCATAACGAGAATGGGTGGCTGGAAGGAGTCGATGTTGCTGCAATCAATGAAGATGACAATTCAGTTTACGGTGTTGGAACTACGGACGCTGAGGGATATTACGAGATAACGCTCCCAGAAGGCACTTACGGTGTAACGCCAAGATTATCTGCATGGCACGCTGACAGGGTAAATAATATCGAAATTCAAGATGGTGGAATTACCGAGCTTAATTTTACCATGGATGATCGATTGCCAATGGGAAGCATTAGGGTAAATGGCAATTTTGATGACCGTGTCGCTGTTATCTGGGATCCGCCAGGGACAATTGGACGAACAGATTCTCTTCGATATGATAATGGCCCAATTAACAATGCCGTTTTTCTTCGCGGACGGGACGATGTAATCGCTGTAAGATTCGAACCTGAAGACTTGTATGATATCACTGCCGTACAGATTTACATGTTTCGGCGTGGTGATTTCGGGTTCAATGGCTGGCAAGGTTGGGCAGCCGTACCGATTCAGTTCAAGATGTGGGAAGAGGATCCCGAGACAGGACTTCCTGGAGAAGAAATTTGGAGCGACTACGACCAATTCCGAGTTGCCACTCAATGGGTCACCGTTCGCCCGGCAGACATTCGCTTCCGCAGAGGCGCATTTTACGTAGGATGGCATCAGGACATGGTACGCCAGGTAGCTACATTTCAGGCTACCGGTCTCGATGGGCACCTCGATCACCCTGATGTAACACACCTTCGGATTGATGGCCAATGGCACCGATTTAACGGTCTACCTGGTGATAACATGATTCGAGCCGTCGTCTATAGCTATCGCGAAGATGCAGAGGAACGTCTTGCCCCACGACCCCTTCGAGAAGTTGGAGATATCGGATTCAATAACGAAGCTCTGAGCGATCGAATTGAGATTGCAAGAGGACCTTCTATCGATTCGCAATTACTTGCAAGCGATGCGTCGCCTCCGGTTGAATTTGTTGAGAACGAAGATCCTGGAAGGGATCCGCCAAACGGCTACAAAATCCTTGTAGATGGTCAGATTGTCGCAGAAGGCGATTTTCCCAATTATCGCTATAACTTTATCGAAGATACAAACGGAGAAGATGAAGAACATACATTTCAAGTTGTTGCGGTTTATGACGAAAACATCGAAATGGAAAGCGATGAAATCGTCGGAAAGTATAACATGGCTCCGGGAGTTCCAACTAACATTATAGTTACCAATAATGGGCCTAATTATACCATCAGGTGGAACGCGCCTGCCAGGAACGCTGATAATGTCCAGAATTGTACCGATTATGCTGGATGCCGAGTCATTATTAATGGTCAGGAAGTCGGTAGGGTAAATGCACCTACCTTAACATTCACTGCAGAGATGCCGGAAGGGGATGAAGGTTGGTACGATCTTTCCTTGATTGCCTACGACGAAGTTCCCAACTATTCTGTTCCTGTTACTGCTCGTGTTCCGCTTGGCCTTAGCCAATATTTCAGTTTCGATGGAGGTGCGCCTCCTGCAGTCTTTACGGCTGCACCGTTTGGTAAATGGGCACGAACAAGTAGTTTGGTTAACGGGCCCGGATCTGCTCATTCAGGCACATTTGTCTGGGGTACAAATCAGCCTTCCCCGCGACATTACGAGAACAATGCAAACTGGACTTTGACCACAATCAGCGAATATCTGATCACCTCACAAAATGCGCGCGTTGAATTTTTCCATTATCTTTCGGCCGAAGCCGGGCGTGATGGCGGGCAGTTTCTGGTTTCAGTTGATGGTGGGGCGTATCAACTGCTAACACCAATTGGTGGTTATCCAGATCAAACAGTAGCGGCTTTCCAAAACCGACCCGCCTTTACCGGGGAAATTCCTGCATGGCAAATAGTCAGTTTTGATCTTTCAGACTATCAGGGTCAGGCGCTTAGGTTTCGTTGGTTGTTCAAAACAGATAATGCCATAGATTGGTACTCTGGTTGGTTTCTTGATGACTTTGTTGTCTGGGGAGGTGCGCCGCCTGTCGCCGCTCAAATTTTTGGAGTGGCTCGAGATCAAAACGGCCAAGTTTTAGCCGGTGTGAAGGTTTCAAATGGGCGGGTTTCAACCCAGACTAACCAGCAAGGAAATTACAACCTAATTGGCCTTGTTCCAGGATTTACAAATCTTTCCGCAACTCTTGCGGGTTACCAAGCCGATGTGATCGAAACGGTGCTTCGTGCTCGTGACAACATTCGAGTCGATTTTGAGCTTTATCGTCCTTTGGTCACTTTCAGTGATCAGGGGCTTGAGGTTGCACTTGGTGGCAATGACCGTCTGACTGTCAACACTACTCTCCGAAACGAGAGCGAAATCTCGATTCCGTACGTGCTTCGTCTTATGAATCAGGTGCCCAACCGGGACAGTGGAACCAGGTCACTGAGAGGCACAACCGAGACAGATCCACTGCGTGATCAGCAGGGAGACATTAATTTCGATCACGATTTAACAGCCATAACCGGATTGCAACGGATAATGGGAGCCGAGTATGCTGCTGACCAGATCTTCGTGACGAGCGGCGACCCGATACGAGGACTCTCGATTGCAGTACTCAATCGTGATGGAGTACTGGTTCGACAATTTGCGCAACCACAAGCAAATCGAGTTGGCTGGGGGCTTCGAGATCTTGCTTGGGATGGAACATACCTATACGGTTCACAAAATGACAGTATCTATGCGATCACCGTGGATGGGCAACTCCATCGCGTCCAACCGGGAGCACCACTAACTGTCAATCGCGCGCTTGCTTATAGCTCCGAGCCTGATGCGTTTTGGTGCGGGGAATACGATTTGCCTTGGTATCTGGTAGATCGAGACGGAGATGTGCTCCAGGAATGGGATGGCCACGGACTTACAGGAGTATATGGTTTTGGATGGAATCCGGGCGATCCGGATGATCTTCCGCTATATGTGGCCAATCTTGAGCCAGACGGCGGTACAAAGATTTATCGGTCAAATCCAGAGCGTGGCGTCATCGAGGAGACCGAACTTCAATTTGTAGGACCTCCTACTGGACTCTTCGTAACTGGAAGTTGGGACGCCAATCGCTGGATAATGGGAGTTGTTGTCGGAAGGGATTCGCAACACCTACTCGGCGTTGAACTAAACCCGAGAGTTAGTTGGATCACGATAAACCCAATCGAAGGAGAGTTAGCGTCAGAGAGTACTCAGGAGTTAACCATAGATTTCGAAGTTCCGCCCGGCGCTGAGGAAAACGATGTTTATGAAGCTGATATCATGGTCAGGTCCTTCGATGGCACTGTTGCATCATTGCACGTATCTCTTGAGATTGTTTCCGGTTTTCGCCATTTTGACAACCCTGAAGTCACAGAAAATCGTTCAAACATTCACGTTCTCTCTATTGATTTCTACGGAAGCGATCTCATGGTAGGGAGTGAAATTGCGGCGATCACACCTGGAGGTCAAGTTGGAGGAGTCGTCAGATGGGTTGAAGCGCCTGCTGAATTCATAGCCTATGGTGGTGACAACGGATTTTCCCAAGGCGATTCAATGGCACTCGTTATCTGGGATTCTGGCAGTAATGAAGAATACCACCCGGAAGTTGAATATGTAACAGGCGATTTCCATTTTCGTGATAATGATGAGGTTGAGGTACGATTGGTTGTTCGTGATCCAGATCGACATGTGATCAGACTCGCGAGAGGCTGGAATTTGATATCGAGCTATGTCGTACCTTTTGAACTTGAAGTACCAATCATGTTTAGCGAAATCCGGGATAGGGAGCACCTTGTTATAGTAAAGGACGGATTGGGAAGATTTTGGACAACGCGCTTCGATTATAACGGTTTGGGTCCATGGAATCCATTGCACGGTTATCAGGTCAATGTCAACGAGGATGATAGCCTGGTTGTGACCGGAAGAAAGATAGAGTTCGATACCCCAATCCCACTTTCATTGGGCTGGAACACAGTAGGCTACCTTCTCGATCACCCAATTGACCCTCGCATTGGGCTCGAGGGGATAATGCAATCGCTTCTCCTGGCTAAAAATGGCGTGGGTGATTTTATCGCACCTCGATTCGGCTACTTCGGAATTGAATCACTTATTCCGGGGGAAGGCTATAAGATCAAGGTTGACCGCCGGACAGAACTTGTGTATCAGGATGAGGAGAACCGCCAACAAATAGCTCCACTCTCAATAGTGCCAAATTTACAGTCAGCGAGAAGTACCGGATCCGACATGAGTTTGCTTGTGACTGATGCTCCCGCAAGCTTTCTTGGAAATGATGTATCGCTTGTCGCTGTTTCCAAAAGGAGTGGTCAAACAGTTGGGCGTGGCTCACTGTCTTCGCTTCCCGCCGGACTTATTGTTAGAGGTGATGATACATTAACCTTTGAAATCGATGGAGCTGTTGATGATGAACTACTTGCTATTCTTGCGGTTAAGGTGAATAATGTTATCGCCCAATTCGAATCAGACGAGAGAGTCCTCAAGTTTAGCACCGATGGTTTTGAAGCTATTTCCCTCAAAGCAACTCAGGTCGAGATCCCCTCAGTTCTTACCCTAACCCCGACATATCCGAATCCATTCAACAGTAGAACAACAATTCGATTTGGTTTGCCAATACTCGGCAAGGCATCGACTCGCCTTATTGATCTGCAGGGAAGAGTAGTTTGGTCGATGAGCGAGACTCAGCTTGAAGCCGGTTGGCATACATATACTATCGACGCAGTAACTTTGCCCACCGGTATTTACTGGTTGGAAATTATTGTCGGCCAATCGATGGCAACAGAAAAGTTAGTCCTTCTACGTTAATCAGTAAACCGGCTAAAATAAATTCGGACCTGTAATATGCGACAGATATTAGCAGCATTCATGTTGATGTTTTCATTAACAATCTGCTCTTACGCAAATCACTTTGATTTTGATACTACAGACGTTAACTGCTCCATATTGATAAGAGAAGTCTATGTGGGTGGGATCTGGGGCGGTGGTGATGAAATCGGTGTGTTGACACCTGAAGGACGATGCGGTGGGTCTGTGGCAGTAACTGGCTTTCCTTTGGGGATTGCAGCCTGGGGTGACGACGCCTTAACTCGAGATAGTATCGAAGGATTTAGGGAAGGTGACTCGATTTACTTTGTCAGATGGGACTCCGAACAACAGCACGAGGTATCACTTGAGCGAATTTATCTACTTACCGGGGATGGAATTTGGCACAGCAATGGCCTTCTAATAGTTGAATTAGCGGCAAAAGAGCCGTATTTTGATATACATCCAACAATAAATCGTCACAAATTCACTTGTCCTTCAGCAGAGTTCTTCTCGGGTGAAATGTTAATTGGTCCGCACCCGGGCGATCAAGTTGGGATTTGTACTGCTCAAGGTGATGTAGGAGGATTTCTTATATGGATAGATTCCGACTCAGCATCTGGATGGGCCTATGAAGATGATCCTGAAACAGAAGGAATAGTCGAAGGATTTGCGGTCGGTGAAGGATTTCAATTCAGTTTCTTCTCTTCTGATTCATTTTTGACAATCGATTCGACAAATTGGCAGATATTACTTGGCGACGAGCACTTTTCAATAGACGGGAGATCGACCATTCAGCTCTGGAACGATCCTGTTTCAGTAAGACTTGATCCCCTGGCACCAACAAGTTTTGAAATCTTGGGAACCTATCCTAATCCGTTTAATGGTCAAACTGTCATAAAATTGGCTCTGCCAACTGAAACCTCTTTAAGACTTTTCGTATTAGGATTGGATGGGAAGGAAATTTATTATACTGATTATTCTGGTTTAAGTGCGGGCATTCATCAACTTCCAGTCAATCTTAATTGGATACCATCTGGTAATTATTATTGTCGATTGGAAACCACTTTTGGTTCAAAGACTATTTCACTTACACTCACAAAATAGACTTTTATTTAACTGGTAATATTTCTGGTAAGACATTTAATAGCCCAAATTTGAATAGAAATACATCATTTTCGCACAATTTGCCGTATAATACCTACTTGTAAGTGACATTCGTCAAGATGCTTACAGGTAACTCTCGTTATCTTGACATAAGAAATGCTGGTATTTGAGTGAAAATTGCTTGACAATTATCACCTTTTGCAGTATTTTAATCTGACTTTGCTACTTCTTGTCGAAGGAGGGTCGTATTTGCCTCAACTTCGATAAGATGTTGGATTGATCAAAAACAAAAGTGGCGCTATGCTGCTATAAGGCTTGAGGAAAAGTAATGGCGTATTCTCGCTTAATCGTTGCCGTAAAGTTAGGGAGGACAGATGGATCGTTCTAGATACTCAATTCCGTTGTTGCTGCTGGCTCTGTTTCTGGCGTCGGCACCCGCAGTCTTTGCACAGCATTGGGACCCACCGATCAATCAAGGAAATATGAGTGTCCTTGTTGACGAGGCACTGCTCGATGGAGAATCTCTCGTTGTTGATGACGAGATAGGTATTTTTACTCCCGCTGGGATCTTGGCTGGAGCCGCAATCATTACCGATGAAGGATTTCCTGTCGGACCGGCAGCTTGGGGTGATGATCAAGACGAGCAGGGTATCAACGGTTTTCGCGAAGGTGAACAGCTTTTCTTCAAAGTCTGGGATCATCAGGCTGATGAAGAATGGGATGCTGATGTCGAAGTGACTTTTGGCGAAGGCATTTATCAACGCGACGTTTTCATCGCTTGCAACCTATCCGCTCATCGTGAAGACATTCCGAGAATCCGAGTTGCCAACAATGAGCACGATTTTGAGGCTGTCAGAATAGGCAGATCAGCCACTTGGGAATTTTCCATCCTAAGTGTCGGCAATTCGCCACTCTCGGTTGAAAGCGTTTTAACTGATAACGAAGCATTCACGACCGATTTTGATGGTGCCATGGAGATCGCGAACGGCGATTCGCAGGTTGTTACGGTAACATTTACCCCCGACGCTGCAGGTGATGCTTCTGCTGACCTCACTATCACTTCGGATGGTCGTGATATGAGTGAAGTTACCATCCATCTGGTTGGTGTTGGAGAAGATGCTCTACCGCCTGATATTGCGTTGCTAATTAATGAACGACGCTTTGGCAGAGTCATAGTCGGCCAAACGCGCAACATGTCAGTTTTCGTCTTCAATGAAGGCGACCAACCACTTGTTGTGTCCAATGTCTCAACCGATAATGATGTTTTCACAACGGATTTCGAGGGTCAATTTGAGGTCGCCGCCGGAGATCGCCACGAGGTGGTGGTTTCTTTTACACCTAGCGAACAAATAGCTTACGAAGCTGAGTTAACCATAGCTTCCAACGACCCCGATGAAGATATTGTCATAATTCCCCTTTCTGGAGAGGGTAGGGCCGAAGGTGCCGCGGCGGCCGAAGTGATGGCTTCAGAGCATTTCTACAGTGCTATTGTTGTTGGTCAGGCCGGTATGTGGCGAATGGTCGTCACCAACACTGGTGGAAGCGATTTGATGGTAAACGACGTTACCAGTGACAATGAAGCCTTCATGGTTGAGTTCGGCAACGATCCCATCAGATTACGTCCCGGCGACTACCTCTACGTGAATACTTCATTTAATCCCGAAGAAGTATTCTTCTACGATGGAATTTTGACAGTAACTACTGATGACGAAGAGAATCCTGAAATAATGATTCCCATTGCAGGCTCGGGTGTAGCAGCAAATGGCCGGAATTTCCACGCACACAATACTGGCGGAAGTCACTCGGTCTTGATAACCGCTACGTCACTTGAAGGAAACGTCATCCACGAAGGATCCGAAATAGCAATGTTCACTGAATCCGGTATACTTGCTGGTGCGGGTGCATTAGGGCGAGACGGTCAGGCTGGTATTGCCGCTTATGGCGACGACGAATCGACTGAAATTGTCGATGGATTTATAGAAGGCGAAGCCTTTTCCTTCATGATTTGGGATAACAATTCCGGCGAACAAGCTTGGGCAAATCCTGAATTTGAAATGGGGCCCGAAACATACGAGGACGGAGGCGTTACAGTTCTTTCACTTTCTGCAAACCTTGGCGATCCACTTCCCGATATCTCTCTGAATGCGATGGACCACTTTTACGGTCAGGTTGCAGTCGGCGAGTCAGAGGATTGGGTCATGAGTGTTTCTAATCAAGGACGTGGTACGCTCCATGTCATGGGTATTGAGCCCGACTTAAACGAATTCACAACCGATTTCGATGGCGAATTCGAATTGGAGCTTGGCGAGTCGCGCGACATTACCGTTACTTTCACCCCCAGCGAGGAAAACGTTGAGTATGAGGGTCGAGTGACAATTATGTCCGATGACCCAATGGACTCTGTCCTTTACGTTGATCTATTCGGTCTCGGTGTCGATGTTGCTCGCGAACCTGAAATCATGCTTGGCGCACCGAACCACTTTTTTGGCGCGATTCCGCTCAATGTTGATGCCACATATTCTCTGCGTATCAATAACGTTGGCGGTGGTTTAATGCGCCTTAGTAACGTCGTCGTGGAAGGTTCCAACGCCTTTACAACGAATTGGCCAGGCAATCCGAGAAACATCAATGCAAACGAGTTTTTCGATGTGATGGTTACTTACCATCCGGCACAAGTTGGAACTCATCAGGCTAACCTGATTATTACCTCTGACGACCCGAACAACGGCGAGGTCCGCTTTATGGTTGAAGGTGATGGCGTTAACGAAGCAAGTCATTTCCATCACCGAATTACTGACGGAAACCATTCGCTTCTTATAGATGAAGCAATCCTGACAATGCCTGGAGATCGTGAGGCTCCTTTAGCTGCTGGAGACGAGATCGCCTTGTTCACCGAGTCTGGACTTTGTGCCGGTCACACTGTCATTGATGAGGCTGGAGCAGTCGGAATAGCGGCATGGGGTGACGATCGTGGCACTCCCGTTAGGGATGGTTTCGTTGATGGCGAAGCCTTTACATGGTTAGTTTGGGATGGTTCTACCCGTCAAGAGCTTGAAGGTGTTCCTACATATTCAGAAGGCCCAGAAGTCTTCCAAGCTCAGGCAAGAACTGTACTTTCGAGGTTAGAGGCGCATAGCGATGTGGTCGAAGCACAGATCGCCGTTGATCCGATGATCTTCCAATTTGGACCTATCCGCGCTCGCAATAGCGCCTCGCACGTTTTCCATATTTCCAACACTGGTGGTGTCGATCTTACGATCTCAAGAATCACTTCCAACATGAACGTTTACACGCATGATTTTAACAATCAGGCGGTAGTTCTTGGACCGGACGAAGTTCTTGATGTCAATGTAACCTTTACTCCTACCGAAGACGCCCCTTACGAAGGTATTCTTACTGTCTTCTCTGACGATCCTGATCAGGCGCAGTTCACCTTCCGACCGAATGGTGTCGGCTCAGTTGAGCAGGGTCGATTTGACTTTATGTCCGTGGCACAGAATCACAGCCTTCTTGTCGAGCCATTTGAGTTCGGTGGAGTTGATGCCGCAGTAGGCGACGAGATTGGTGTTTTCACAACGGCTGGTCTCTGCGCCGGAGCCGGTATCGTCGAACAACCCGGTACTTGTGGCGTTGCCGCATGGGGAGACGATCCCGAAACACGATTTGTTGTTGAGGGTTTCCAAAACGGTGAGGCAATGACCCTCAAGGTTTGGGACAGCAGTCAGCGTCGCGAGTATGAAGGTGACGATATTGTAGTCGAAGTCGAAGACAACCAGGAACTCAATTGGCAGAATGACGCAATAAACTTCCTCAGTATTCGTGTCGAAGGCGTTGTCGTTCTTGCGTCAGACCCCGGTGAAGTTCAGGTCAGTGAAGGCGAAGATGTTGACATCCATTTCACAATCGCCAATGCTCCGGGCAATATGCGGCTCTCGATCCTTAACAGAGATGAAATTGCCCAAAACGCCGGTGATGTTGAGTTTACGGATAACGGCAACAACACCGCCGATTTCCACTGGGAGACAAACTTCAATTCATTCCGTAACAGACCTTATGTACTCAGCTTCCAGGCAACCAACGGTGATATCACAGATGTCACATCGGTAATGATTACAATTGTGAATGTAAATCAGGCTCCTGAGGTACAACCCTTTCAGGACGATTTAATCACGTTCGATGAAGATCAGGCGATGGCAGGAGCACCACCAAGACTGGTTGTTATTCCTGATATGCGCAACCTCTTTACTGATCCTGATGGAAATGCCTTAACCTTCATAACGCAGGCGATGAACCCGAACATGACCAATGAACACCGGGTTGTCGCAGGTGTGCCAAGGTGGCAGATCGACCTCCCTGCTAATTTCTTCGGTGATGTTCGAGTTACACTTAGGGCAAATGATAATCAGCAGGGAGCGCCTGAACGAGATATGCGTCGCGTTGATGGGGCAGCTGGGGCTTTCGAGGCTAATATCTCGAATCCTTCGGAAACTCCGGTGCGAGACCTAATCACTGATTACACATTCACCATGCGCTTCAGATCGATCAACGATATTCCGGTGATAACTGCACCGCAAAACAACGGTCAGTTCGTATGGAATATCGATGAACGACAAGACGCCGCCCTCCAATTCAACGGTACTGACGTTGAAAGTCAGGGCGACCAAATTGTTTGGACGATGCCTAATCGAGGTGGATTGCCCGATGAAGCACGTTTCGTCGATAACCGCAACGGTACAGCGACTCTTAGTTGGCAGCCGACCGCTGACGACATCGGCCAATACCAGACCGTTGTCCGAATGGCCGATGCTGACGGTGGTGCAGACGAAATCAACAACTTGACCATCAATGTACGCGGCATCAACGATGCACCTGTTTACAATGACCAAAATCCACTGGAAGACGTTGTCATTCAGGAAGATGCTGATCGTGTAGTAATTGCTACTTTGAACGACAATCACTGGGTTGACCCCGATCAAGGCGACCAGCTCAATTTCGGTGTTGTCGCACCAGCACCGGCCGATCTTCAGGTTCAGTACAACGCACAGACTACAGAGGTTAGCATACAACCTCGCCTTAACATCAATGGTGAGTTTGATATTACGGTCTATTGTCGTGACCGTGCTCAGGCCCCCAATGAGGTCCGGGAAGTCATTCACGTGACAGTCGAACCAGTTAACGACGCGCCGACCTTTGTGCCGCCAAACATTGCTAACATCCGAATCGCTGAGGATTCAAACCTCAACGAACTACAGATTGCAAGATTAAACTTGAAGTTCCGCGATATCGATGTTGGAGATGTTCTTGCATACGCTGTCGATGGTCCCGCCGAGTTTGGTCTTCGCATTGACGCCGGTACAACCGCCCTGTTCCGCACACTGTCCGCCAACTATAACACAGCCGCACTTGACGGTGACAGTGCGATTGTAACCGTCACAGCGACTGACAGGGCTGGAGAATCTGTCTCGACGCAGTTTGGTGTGACTGTCACACCTGACATCAACGACCTGCCCTCCGACCGGGCAGGTGGCGGTGGCGCATTCAGATTGTTGACGCCCGAAATGAACCACAACTTCGAAGGCCCCGATTCACTTGGACCATTCGTCTTCTCATGGGAGCCTGCAATCCAGAACCAGTGGGAAATTGACTCAGTGCGCTATTGGTTCAGAGCTTGGATACCGGGTCGTCAGGATACACTTAAGTTTGACACGCTCAGCGGGACTCAATATCCTGTTCCAAACGATTCATTGTTTGTGAAACTCGGACAGCGTCTAAGAGATCGCGATATCACAATTCATTGGAAAGTGATAGCAGTTGATCGCGGAATGTTAGTAGTGGCTCAACAACAACGCAATGTTCCAGCCGCCAACAACAACTTCGCGTTCACCGCGAGTCGACTCGAGATCAGAGAACTTCCACACGCTGAGATGCCGGAAAACTATTTCATCTCGAACAGCTATCCCAATCCATTCAATGCCCGTACGACCCTGAAGTTTGGTCTTCCGACTCCGGGAGATGTAGAGGTCAGTGTCTGGGACATGCATGGTCGCAAGATAGCCCAGCTTGCCGGCGGACGTCATGAGGCAGGTCAGTACGAATTGACCTGGACAGCCGAAGGCCAGACCTCAGGTATCTATCTGATCAAGATGCAGTCCGGCGCATTTATCGGAATGCAGAAGGCAATTCTGGTTCGGTAATCGTTACCAACACCTAAATGCAAAAGCCCCCCGGCCGGCGCCTAAGCCGGTCGGGGGGTCTTCATTTCATAACTGGAACATAAACAGTTCCTTGAGAGTATCTCTTATGAGCGTGCGATGAGTTATTACCCAATCTTATTGAATGGCAAGCAGGTTGAGACAGCGTCTCGGAAAAGCATTAAAAGCCCATGGAATGGGGAGGAGGTCGGCGAAGTAAGCTTTGCCGGTAGCCTGGAAATTGATAAAGCGCTTGAAGTTGGTGACCGAGATGCCAAAACAATGAGGCAATTGCGCTCCTACCAGCGGGCAGACATACTCCATAAAGCTGCTGATCTGTTGATTGAGCGCAGGGAGATGTTCGCGCGAACTATCGCTCTTGAAGGCGGCAAGCCCATTCGGGAAGCTCGCGCCGAGGCAACACGTGCCGAATCGACCTTCCGACTTGCCGCAGAAGCGGTCAGACAATTCGAAGGACAACTGTTGCCACTCGATATAACACCTGCCACAGGTGACCGTGTAGCACTTGTCAGGCGATTTCCGGTGGGGCTGATCACCGGTATTTCACCGTTTAACTTTCCTTTGAATTTGGTCGCCCACAAGGTTGCTCCGGCGATTGCCGTGGGCTGCGCAATCAACCTGAAGCCTGCTTCATCGACGCCGATCACTGCTCTACTCCTCGGAGATCTACTATTGGAGGCAGGACTACCTGATGGGGCATGCAACGTCATTCCCTGCGAATCCCGTCTCGCTGCTCCGTTAATTGAGGATCCTCGCGTCAAACTGATTACCTTCACCGGATCTGGTTCGGTCGGTTGGGGTATAAAACAGAGAGCTTATAAGAAGCGTGTCTGCCTTGAGTTAGGTGGTAATGCAGCCGTGATCGTCGAGCCTTCTGCCGATCTCGAATCAGCCCTGAAACGTATAGTTATTGGCGGCTATTCCCATACTGGCCAAATCTGCATTTCAGTTCAGCATGTCCTTGTTCATCAAGATATATTTGAATCCTTCAAGATTTATTTTATCGAAATGGTGAACAATCTGAAGTGCGGTGATCCTTTAGATGAAACGACTGAGGTTGCATCTTTAATCGACACTGGTGAGGCCAAAAGAATCGAGAGTTGGTTAGGTGAAGCGGTTGAAGCGGGCGCACAACTCTTAACCGGCGGCGTCCGAATAGAGAATAGAGTATCCCCGGCAATTTTAACTGACGTCCCTGCCACCTGTCGAATCAGTCGCGATGAAGCATTCGGCCCCGTTGTATTAATCCAGTCTTACAGCCAATTCGAGGGTGCTCTTGATTGGATCAACGCTCAGCAGTATGGCCTTCAGACGGGAGTATTCACAACAGAAATCTCAAAAGCAATGCTTGCTTTCAATCGCCTTGAGGTTGGCGCGGTAATTATCAACGATGTTCCAACCTTCCGCGCCGACAATTTCCCGTATGGTGGTGTTAAAGAATCAGGCTTTGGTCGGGAAGGTGTCAAGTATGCCATTGAAGAGATGACAGAGTTGCGGACGTTAGTGCTGCCATCTCCTTATTAACTCTTCATCAAATCCTTATAAAGTCACATTGCTCGTAATATTATTGACTTTAATATGGACATTAAGGTAAATTACCTTGTTTGGCACAACTAACTTAAGATGCGACTCAATTACAGGAGCGTACGGTAAATGTTGAACGTGACAGAGCGAAAAAAGGTTATGATTACGGGAGGAGCCGGGTTCATAGGCTCCAACTTGATTCGCCTGATTATCGAGGAGCTCCCGAACTGGGAGATAGTGAACTTTGATGCCTTGACTTACGCTGGTAATCTCACTTCCCTTGCCGGACTTGAAGAAAATCCTCAATATCGCTTTGTCAAAGGCGATGTAACAGACTCAAAGGCAGTTCTTGACGCAATGCAAGGCTGTTGGGGTGTCATGCATCTTGCGGCTGAATCTCACGTTGACCGTTCGATCCTCGATGCTTCTCCTTTCCTGAAAACCAACATAATCGGGACTCAGGTAATGCTCGATGCCGCTCGCAGTCTTGGGATTCAGCGATTCCTTCAGGTCTCAACCGACGAAGTTTATGGTAGTCTTCAGCCCGATGCTCATCCATTCACTGAAGACCACCACCTAAAACCAAATAGCCCCTATGCCGCTTCCAAAGCAAGCGCGGATTTGTTGGTAAGATCATACTATAAGACTTACGGGCTTCCAGTCGTAATTTCCCGTTGTTCTAATAACTACGGTCCTTACCAATTCCCAGAAAAATTAATACCATTGCTGATTTCAAACGCCCTAAACGATAAACCAATTCCCGTTTATGGTGATGGAATGCAGGTACGTGATTGGATATATGTCGATGACCATAATCGAGGGTTACTGGAAGTATTAGAGAAAGGTAAGCCAGGCGAAATTTACAACTTGGGCGGCAAGCACGAATTGCCGAATCTTATGTTAATCAAACACTTACTCGACCTCCTCGGGAAATCCGAAAGTCTGATTACTTTCGTCAAGGATCGTCCGGGGCACGATCGGCGATACGCAATGGATTGGAGTAAGACCGAGCGCGAGTTGGGCTGGTGTCCAAAATTTGATTTTGAAGAAGGAAGCCGCCGAACTGTTGACTGGTACATGAACAATACAAAATGGGTTAATCAGGTTACAAGTGGTTCTTATCGCGATTATTATGAACTTCAGTACGGCGCTCGATGATAGGTAATTCTGTCGGATTAATTCTAATATTGGTATTTCTTAATGCCGGGATTTCTTTTTCGGCAGGTGTATTCTCCTCGCTTCCATCTAATGGAGATTCATCAATTCCGCTTGATAATAGGGATTACCGGCATCATTTAGGCGAAGTAATCAATGGAGCACCGCTCGATTTACTAACCAATCGCCCCGTATCACGGCTCTGGGCTCGCGATAGCATGAACTTGACAGACTCGACTTTATACACGTCCCATCAAAAGAAGTGGCATAGCCGCAATTGGCATTTGATCAAATTTCAAAAGAGTGATGGCACCTCCTTCACACTTGACCCTCGCTTTGGTTTTAGAGTAGACAGCGGCAAGGATGTCACCATCATGCGAAGGATGAGTGGGATAGAGTTTCACGGCACATTAAAGCAATACTTCGGATACTACTTCCGATTTGTCGACAATACAGAACGCGGAAATGGCCCCTATCATAATCGCGACCAACTCATTGAAGATCATTACGGCTACGTCGGCCCGTTTATGGGTGGCAAAGAGACTTATTATGACGCAACTGAAGCCTACTTGAATTGGGGAAACGACTGGATCAACGTCACTTTAGGCAAGGATAGGGTGTCGTGGGGGCCAGGCCAACGCACCAATTTGTTGTTATCCGACAACACACCATCATTCGATCAACTTCGTGTCAAGGCTCGATTAGGCGAAACATCCCAATTTACTTATCTTGTTGGAAAGCTCCACCCGCCAGCAGATTTAGTTGGAGATACCCTCTACAAAACATCACTCGGCTGGACAAGGATTAAGACAGAGTCCAAGTGGATCGCAGCTCACAGGCTGGAGTACACCCCATTGCCGTGGTTGCTCTTGTCCGTCAGTGAGGCTATTATTTGGGGTGAGCGAGCCTTGGACTTTGGTTATCTGAACCCACTCTATTTCCTCTATTCAGCACAACATGACGGAGGAGATCGAGATAATGTAGCCATGTCAGGCGATTTTGTAGCAAGACTGCCTATGAAGGGTATATTTTATGGTGCACTTCTTATAGATGACCTGAAAATTACCAAACTTGGGCAGGGTCACGCCGGGAACAAGCTGGGACTATTGACAGGAATCGTCGCGACCGACGTGTTTGACAGCAATCTCGATTTAGGCATTGAGTACACCCGATTAGAACCATTTGTTTATTCCCATTTTTTTCCCATAAATCGGTATACTCACTGGAATTCGGCATTGGGAGCAGATCTGCTTCCTAATAGTGATCGAATCGAATTGACGGCACGTTACACACCACAATTTGATGTGACAATAAACCTTTCGATTGCAAACAATCGGCACGGCTCAGTGGGCGGAACCATAAAGGAGTCACTTCCGCGTGGACTCGTAGAAAAAGTCCACTTTCTGGAAGGCACACAAACAACTTGGCATAGTCTTGATTTGGGAGTAGAGTGGGAGGTTATTCCCGGAGGGGTTATCGAACTCGGGATAATTCAAGGTGATCGCCAGGCAATTTCACAGGATCGATGGTACGTTTCTATCGGGTACAAAATTTGAAAAACGGAGAGGGAATGTCGGAAAAAGAACAGGTCTTTAGTCTCAATTTCTATGACCTGCTAATACTCCTCGCTCGTTGGCGTAAGCTGTTTATTATCAATTTCATAGTTGTGGCAATCATAGCCTCAATCATTACTTTCATGTTACCCGTATGGTACATATCTACAACCGTAATTCTCCCCCCGGCCGGCGGTGGCGGAGGGCTACCTTCGTTCCTTTCCAAAGACCTTGCCGGAGTTGCGGCGAATTTTGGTTTGGAGATGCCTACCGAAAATATTTATCAGTCTATTTTATCGAGCCGCACGTTAAAAGAACGCGTCATTGAGCGCTTTCATTTACGTGATGTCTATAAAATGAAAGCTGATACCAAACCCGAAGATCTCTTAAAGGTATTTGATGCATATTACGATATCAATACTCGCGAGGATATGGCAATTGAGGTTTCTTTCATGGCTAAGGATACGCTATTAGCCGCTAATGTTGCCAACGCATGCGTCGCTGAACTCGACAATTATTATCGGGAAATTACTGGGAAAAGTGCTCGCACCAACCGCATTTTTATTGGTAGGCGACTACAGCAAATCAACGACACGCTTGATATGCTGCAGGACAGCATCGCCTCATTTCAAAAAACGCACAACGCAATCTCAGTTTCAGATCAAACCTCGGCTATGATTAGCGCAGCGGCCGCACTTAAAGCGGAACAAATTTCCAGTGAAATACAACTACAACTTCTTCGCAGTACTATGGGCGAAAATCATCCTGAAGTAATGATATTGCAGAGGTCAAGTGAAGAAATTGAAAGACGATATACTGGATTGTTAAATGGTTCGGAAGGCGAACTATTTATTGCATTAAATCAGCTACCTGACATCGCGAAAACTTATGCGGAAATAGTTAGACAGCAAAAGATTCAGGCCGCTCTACTTGAATTTGTTTATCCCCAATTCGAAAATGCTCGTATTCAAGAAGCGCGTGAGACCTCTAATGTTCAAATATTGGATTATGCGCGAGTTCCGCAAAAGAAAATCAAACCCGCACGCAGGCTTATTGTGATGATCGCGGGAGCGGCATCCATTCTTGTCACCATGATATTGATTCTGTTGATCGAGTATTGGCATGCATTACCTGGGAAAAATCAGGGCGATTGGACCAAAATTCAGGAACTGAAACTCCTGCTAAGACGTGGGCGAAAGTAACTTGATTGGGTTTTACCGTCAGGTTCTGAGCGATTTGACCGGACGAGAAATGGCGACAGGTCTCGTTTGGTCGATGTTGTTGGTAGTAATCATAATTCCTGTGGCAGTTGCATGTGGAATTTATGACTATCGCATCGCACTTGGGGTATTCGTTGCCATAGCAGGAATCGTCGGTCTAATCCTGTTTTATAACGTCAGGACTTTCAGCACAATAATCTTACCTCTTTATTATCTGATTATCATTGATCATGTTGTATTTGCTTTAGTAACGTTATTTATTATCACTTTTCTCGCCGACAGAGCCAATCGCGCCAATTTTACTGTACAAATTCCTTATCCTCTTTTGCTTTCTCTACTTCTCGCAGCAAGTGCAAATGGTGCGGTTCGAGCTTTGGATAAAGATATTGGCAGATACTTGTTCGAATACGCCTTTCTGATTCCGATAATTGTCTTTGTTTTGTATTATAATTTAAAGAATTCAACAGAAGAAATCACGACACATTTAACAGTCATAGCTGCAGTTACGTCAATAATAGGATGGATAAGTCTCGCTAAATGGATATTGACCGGAATTCCACGTGAGATGTTTCGCTGGGATTCCCAAAATCCTGCAGGTTGCTTTATGGGAATGATGCTTCCATTTGCTTTGATTTCCCTAATCGATGCCGGGGACAAAAAATCGAGGATGTTCTGGGTCCTAGTGTTTGCAGGAGTATTGGCAGGAATATTGGTGACACAAACGCGGGCAGTTTTAGTTAGTCTTATGGTCGCAATGCTCTATGTCGCCTCCAAGGATAAGAACATTTTGAAAGTTATGTTACCAGCGATTTTGGTCGCGGGAATAGCTTTACCGAGTCTTATTATCTATAGATTGGCGATGTTGTTGGGCATGGGAGACAATCCCGATTGGTCTTCGGTAGGGAGAGTACAAATCTGGATGAACAGTTTGGAGTATATTCCCAAATACTTCTGGCTTGGAATGGGTATGGACAGTTTCAGAACTAAATATATGGCAGATTTCCCATATAGCTTCATTCATGCAAAACATGTCCACAACGTCTATCTGAAATGGCTTTTCGATATAGGAGTCTTCGGATTGTTCGCATACCTCGCTATCATCTCTAAGAGCCTGTTAAATGCAATGAACGCTGTAAAGAAATACCTGTCCAAAGCAACCGAAGCAGATCGAAGACTGTTGCTCGGTATAAATGGCGGCTTAATTTCTTGCTTGGCTGCAAGTCTGGTTGATGCGACTTTGCACCAAACACCACTCGCAATGCTGCTCTGGACATTTTTAGCCTTCCAACTGGTGATCGTGGCGAGAATGCGCTCGGAATTCGAAAATTCGGCACTCGACGAAATGTTATTGGAAACAGGAAAGAGGTAGTAGAGAATCATCACTTCATCACTACATCGTCCTATGGCTTCGAAGGTGGAAAATCAGGTCATTGAGGGGAGTATTGCGACTCTAATAACCCAACTTGTCGTCGTATTCATAGGAGTAGTTACTACATTTCTTATCGCGAGGGTGCTTGGACCATCAGGAAAGGGACTCTTCACGATTACCCTTACATTGGCTTCAATATTGGTAACCATTTTTCATAGTTCATTAGGTTTTGCAAATGCACACTTTGCAAGTCAGTCGCCTGAACTTAGACCATCGCTTTTGGGTAACGGTATAGCTTTGAGTTTCATTGGTGGGGGTATCTTCACTTTCTTGGTTGCTATATTTTTTACAAATCTAAGACAGAATCACTATCCTATTGTCTCTGATCGTCTTTGGGTGATTGTTCTTCTTGCCATTATACCATTACTACTTCAAGAATTAAGTAATGGGCTGGTATTCGGAATGGAGTCGTTGCTCAAAATGACCGCCACACTTTTGGGCAAAGAGCTTGTTTTTCTATCGCTTGTAATAGTCCTGATAATGTTAAATGAAGGATCCACGTTCGGATTCATATCACTTTGGCTTGCAATAGCATTTATTGGCTCTTCTTTAATGTTGATTCAAGCATTTAGATCGACATCCGAAAGTCCGTTTATAGAAGTAACGACGATGCTTAAAGCGCTCAAATTTGGAATTAATTATCACAGTACTCACATTTTTACGCTCCTGAGACTTCGTTTTGACCCTCTCTTAATAGGGTTGTTTCTTACATCGGATGAAGTTGGGTACTATTCTATTGTGATGGCTTTCATCGCAGGAATCTGGTCGGTTCCGGCGATATTCGGCCCCTATTTACTTAAACATTTTCGCAATTTTGGTATAGAACCGGGCTATGAGCTTATCTCACTTACTTTAAGAACCTGCTTCTCTCTGGTAGTTGTGATTGCAGTTTTAATTGCTTTATTTGGCCCACCGCTAATTGCACTTTTCCCGGGCAAACAGTTTCTCCCGGCTTATCAGGCACTTCTGTTACTTCTACCTGGATCAGTTCTTTACACAATATCGCAGCTCCTGTCCGGTATTCTTGAAGAAGGCATGGTAGATCGTGCACAGAAGGTAGGGGTATGGTTGTTTATTTCGAATATTGTTTTGTCACTATTATTGATTCCAAAATTCGGTATCTTAGGCGCAGCCGCCAGCACTACAATAGTCAATTCTGTTGCCGGATTAATGTTTTTACATTTACTCCTTATTGAGTCTGGTATGAATTTGAGTGAAGTATTGATTCTTAAAAAAGACGATCTTTACATCATTTTTAGAAGTGGTGGTTGAACACCTTGCATCTAAATCATTGGCCAGCAATTGACTAAGCGCGTTCGGGTTGTTATTGTCACATTCAATGCCGCCGACATCATCCGTGACTGCCTTGTTTCTTTGTATTCCGATTTCACTGCAGGTTTGATCGAAGTATCTGTTGTTGATAATGATTCATCAGATAAAACTACTGAAATTGTGAAACATGAATTTGAATGGGTGAGCCTTATCGATGCGGGACGAAACGCCGGTTTCGGAGCAGGAAACAACCTCGGTTCAAATGGCTTTCAGGGAGATTATCTCTATTTCTTGAATTCTGATGCACGCTCTATGCCAGAATCAATTGATCGACTCGTTGGAACTCTCGATGAAGACAATAAAATTGGTATTGTTGGTCCGCTGATCTATGATGAAGCTGGAAACAAAACACTATCCAGCTATCGTTTTGTGACTCCCTTTTATGCGGTTTGGATTGCTGTCGGCCTGAATAAAGTATTTCCCTTAAATAGATCGAATGGCAAGTCGGAAATTCGCCGCGTTCCACCAGACGGACTAACTCGGGTAGATAGGTTATTAGGTGCGGCATTTATGATGCGACGAGACCTGTTCGTGAAATTTGGTGGATTCGATGAAAATTATTTCCTCTTTTCTGAAGAAGAAGATCTTTGCATGCAAACCCATAAGGCGGGCTTCGAAACCGTATTCGATCCTGATGCCAAAGCAATCCATCTCGGCAGTAAAACCATTGTTCAATACTCGACGCTGGGAATTGCTTCTGCCAGTTGGAGTCTTGTTTATTTCTTAAAGAAACACTTTAATAATATTTCCGCGAATATGGCTATTTTTGCTTGGGAAGTAATGCTGGGAGTAAAGTGGTTAATTGTTTTCCTATTTGTGAGAAATGGTAAGATTGTGAGAATGAAAGGATACTCCACTGCTATCAAATCCTTAATTAATTCTACTTATTATGATAACTATGTTCGACCCAAGTGATAATCAACTCGTGAATGTATGAAATTACTCGTCATAAAACTTCACGCACTGGGCGATTTAGTAATTCACACACCAGCGTTTGAGCTCCTACGCGATGGTATTCCGGAAGCTGAAATCACCTTGCTGACAACCGATTGGGCTTCGCCTGCGGCAATTGGATTACCTTTTTTCAATCATGTCATTACAGTTCCAAATAGCCTATTCTTTGCCGACAAGTTAAAAGCTCTTGTAGGGTTATCACGCCTCCTGCTGAAGTTGCGAAAAGAATTATTTGATGTTGTGGTATCATTTCATAAATCGGGGCTACTCAATAGATACTTTCGTTTTGTGGGGCGATCTGATCGCTTTTTCTCTTATAGTGATCATGATTCGTCGACAACAATAAAGCTTGACGAAACGAGACATAGCGCCCCCAATGCAGTTGACCTTACCCGCTTGGTAATCGAAAAAGTAGCCGAGAGAAATTCTACGTTTGATCAAGACGAACTTCGCTATCGATGGGCGGTTTCAGCAGATGAAATATCTGCGTCGAAAAGCATCATTGATTCACTTGGGATAGTAAATAATAGAATCGCGATGATTTTTCCGGGAGGTGGGTCAAATCCCTCTTCTGAGGCTCCTGAAAAGCGTTGGAAGGCTGAGGGTTTTGCAAGAGTAGCCGAGTGGCTGAAGTCGAGTGAGGGCCTGGACACAATCCTTTCCGGCTCAAGGAGTGACCTTCATGTCTGCGAGGAAGTTGCGAATCTTGCTAAAGTAACTACATTCAATATCTGTGGAAAAACCGAAATCCGACTTACGGCAGCAATAATGGCACAGTCATGTATAGTGCTTTCGAACGACTCAGCACCTCTCCACATTTCAGCTGCAGTTGGAGCACCGACAGTCGGGATATTTGGACCAACAGGAGCCAAGCATAAGCTTCCCCCCGGCGACCATTCCGTTTCAGTTAGCTTGGGGCTACCATGTAGCCCTTGTTATTACGGCACTTTTAAGGGATGTATTTTTGAAAACATCCGTTGCATGGATGAGCTTTCACACCAACAGGTGATTGAGGCGATGAAATCATTACTCAATAAACTTCCTGCGCAACGGTGAATCAAGCAGTTCTTGTCATTTCACTGATTGTCGCCGATATCATTGGAACCGGAGTTGCATGGAGACTTCTCTATCTCTTGCGCTTCGAGAGCGGGATATTCACTAACCCTACGCCGGCATCACTTTTTTGGCCCGGTGTTGTACTCTCGTTCTTTTGGCTGGTAATTTTTGCTATTCGCGGCAGGTACTCAAATCCAATTGCTCTATCGCGATTTTCCGAACTTGAAGAAATTACCAAAGCTACATTGATCGGAATTGTGGTACTCTTCATCGCCACAATGGACGTCCCAAATCCAGTCAGCCCCACAAGATTGCTGCTTGCTTATTATGGTGGGCTGATCATCCTGTTTACGGGATTTAGTCGCGTAATGATCCGGACTTATCAACGAAGATTGCGCTGGCAAAAAAAGGGCCTTTGGGAAGCAATTATCGTAGGCGACAACGAAACTGGTCACAAGCTTCAACTTCAATTGGATAGTTATCCTGTTTGGGGTTTTAAAATATCTGGCTTTGTCGATGAAGCATTCAGCAATAGAGAAAACACCAAAGAGTATCTTCTTGGTAATATTGAAGATCTCCCGGAATTGGTACGCAAAAGAAACATAGAATGGATTCTTGTCGCACCAGAATCCGAAGCTGAAAAATTGGTCACCAAAGTCTTGCATAAGTGCATTGACCTTAAGTTAAGATTTATGCTGGTCGCCGATCAGTATCAAATGGTGATAGGTCTGGTTCATACTGTGGAAATTCACGGGTTGCCTTTGATCGAGGTGCATCCACAGCTCGTCTCGCCAACAATTCGCTTCTTCAAGCGAGCTTTTGATATTGTGATGGGACTTTGCATGTCGGTTGTAGTTCTCGCGATAACTCCCTTTATAGCGATCCTGATTAAATCTGAAGGCCCGGGTCCCATATTTTATACTCAGAAGCGCGTTGGTCGTAAGGGACAACTTTTTACGCTATTAAAATTTCGTTCGATGATTGACAATG
The DNA here is from genome assembly GCA_945865405.1 of Caldithrix abyssi DSM 13497. GTDB lineage: Bacteria > Electryoneota > AABM5-125-24 > Hatepunaeales > Hatepunaeaceae > CAMBDS01. The sequence goes on along the minus strand of CAMBDS010000012.1, from coordinate 8,239 downwards.
CCGAGAGCAGCTCAGGTGCAGTTTGGGCGCAAAAAGACGATCCCCGTGTGACAAAATTCGGGAGATTTCTGCGAAAGAGTCACCTCGACGAGTTACCGCAATTTTTCAACGTACTACTGGGACAGATGTCTTTGGTAGGTCCTCGACCTGAAAGGCCAAATTTCGTTGAGGAGTTTAAGACGATAATACCACTCTACGAGCGAAGGCTGCGGGTAAGACCAGGCATAACAGGTTGGGCACAAGTTCGTCACAAGTACGACGAGTCAATTGCGGATGTTGCTGAGAAGACTCGCTACGATCTCTTTTATATTGACCATTTAAGCCTATTAATCGATCTAAAAATCCTTATTGCAACGGCGCTAAAGATGTTGCGTGGGGGTGGACACTCTTAATGCACGATATCAAACAGATTCGCCAAAATCCAGAAAAATATCTATCTGCTCTTCAGCGAAGGGGCGAGAATCATTCGTTAGAGAAAATCCTTGAGCTCGAGAAGAGTCGCAGAGAGATTGTCGCACGGCTTGACGATATGCGAGCCAATCGAAACGCCGTTTCGAAAGAGATTGGAACAATCCGAAAGGGCGGAGGCGACGCAAGCTCGATTGAACAAGAGATGAGAAGTCTCGGCGCTGAGATACAGTCCAATGAGAGTAATGTCAGGGAAATAGAGGCATCAGTTGAGGAGATGCTTTTGAACATCCCGAACGTCCCATCAGATTCTACACCTGATGGAAAAGACGCCACTTCCAATGTGATAGTCAGGAGTTGGGGAAAGCCGCTGAAGCACGAATTTGTGCCGTTCGATCACCTCGACTTGGCAGAACGACTCGATATACTCGATTTCAAGCGTGGTGGGAAAATTGCAGGGTCGGGATTTCCGGTCTGGAAGGGTGCAGGAGCCAGGCTTGAACGGTCCCTCATCAACCTATTTCTCGATACACAGACTGGCGTACATGGCTATAGAGAGATGATGACTCCCTTTGTCGCGTCACGCGAAAGCATGAGAGCAACAGGGCAAATTCCCCGACTTGAAGACGATATGTACCACTCGGAAAAGGAAGATCTTTTTCTGATTCCAACTTCTGAGGTAACGCTCGTCAACCTGCACAGAGATGAGATACTTAAGGAATCAGACCTTCCAATTCGCTATACTGCCTATTCCCCCTGTTTTCGACGCGAGGCTGGCACATACGGCAAAGATACCAGAGGTTTTCTTCGAGTACACCAGTTCAACAAAGTCGAAATGGTTCGATTTGAAAAACCCGAGGATTCTTATTCTGCACTGGAAGAAATTGTCGGGCACGCAGAAGCGATTCTAAGGCTTATGGAACTCCCGTATCGAGTTCTTAGGCTATGTGCTGGTGACATGGGCTTCAACGCAGCGGCCTGTTATGATCTCGAAGTCTGGTCTTCTGCTATTGAAAAATGGCTTGAGGTATCATCCTGTAGCAATTGCGAAGATTTTCAAGCACGTCGTGCGTCGATCAAATTCCGAAGAAACTCGACCGGCAAAAGCGAGTTTGTTCATACACTCAACGGTTCAGGGCTTGCGACTTCACGAGTTTTGGTTGCGATCCTCGAAAACTATCAGACGGCAGAAGGCTCGTTGATTATCCCTGAAGTATTAAGGCAATACATGGGCGGGAAAACTATTATCACATCCCCCGGAGATCTTTCATGAAAACCGTTATTGTCGGAGCCGGGGCAGTAGGGCTGCATCTCGCCCGCAGTCTCTCTTGGGAAGGCCACGAAGTAATCGTCATTGACCATCATCAGGAGCTTGTCGATCAAGTCACTTCAACCATCGATGCTCTTGCAATCCGTGGTAGCGGCACATCGATCCCTACGTTGGTTCAGGCTGGTGCACAAAACGCCGACCTGCTTCTTGCAGTAACTAACGTTGACGAAGTCAATATCGTCGCCTGTATGCTGGCAAGGGAGCTTGGAGTAAAGAAACGGATTGCGAGAATTCGTAATCAAGAGTACTCGAAACTGAACTCTCCAGTTCCACTTCATTCGATTGGCATCGACCAGGTCATCCATCCTGAACTTGAGTCTGCCAAAGAAGTGGTCAGGCTTATCAGATACCCCGATGCCGTCGATATTGTCGAGTGTGCCGGTGGTAAAATGTTCTTGACGGGGGTAAGGCTTTCCGACGATTCGCCAATCATCGGAAAGACATTACAGGAAGTGACTCCCGACGATTCTGATGTTCCATTTAGACTGGTCGCGATCAGCCGTTCAGGACGCACAATAATTCCAGTGAGTCATGACAAGCTACAAGCGGCAGACTTAATCTACTGCATCAGTCACCTTGGTGATGTCGACAGAGTGTTTGAGGTGGTTGGGAAAAAGGTCGAACCAGCCCGTAAGATCATGATTATGGGCGGCGGGATTATTGGCAGAATGGTTGCAGAAGAGCTTGAGCTACAGAAAAAGCCAGTCATCAAACTGATCGAAAGCGATGAAGAGCGTGCAGAACGAGCCGTGCAGAGACTTGTTAGTACAATGGTTGTTCGAGCGAGCAGCGGTATAGATATAGACCTGCTTGCCATCGAGGGTCTTGGGGAAATGGACGTCTTTGCTGCACTGACTGATGATGACGAGAACAATATCGTTACCAGCCTTTTCGCCCGCCACATGCAGGTGAAGAGAACCATTACCTTGATCAGCAAACCTCAGTATATGCCGGTTATGCAGGCAATCGGACTCGGAACATCGATCAATGAGCGTCTACTAACAACTGATGCAATCCTGAAATTTTTGCGGGGTGGAAAGATCATGTCGATCTCTTCGCTACGAGGTTTGAAAGCTGAAATTATCGAATTTCAGATCGGAGAGAAATCCAAACAGGCCGGGAAGCACCTTCGCGACATCCATCTACCTGACGGGTCACTGCTTGGAGCTGTCGATCATCTTGGCGAAGTTAGTGTTGCTACGGGGAATACCTTAATTCTCCCAGGTGACAGAGTTGTAGTTTTTTGTGACGATAGATCTGTATCGAAGATAGAGAAGTTGTTCGGATGACATTATTAATACTCGACAGAACGTGGGAATAGATTGAGTTCAACCCAACCATTGCTTGAAGTCAAGAATCTCCAGAAACACTTCCCGGTAAGTCGCGGTTTTTGGGGTAAAAAGGCCGGAACTGTTCGAGCTGTCGATAGTGTTTCGCTATCGATAAATTCTGGCAAAACATTGGGTTTGGTCGGAGAATCTGGTTGTGGCAAAACCACAGCCGGGCGGACACTCCTAAGACTGATCGAACCAACGGGCGGAGAAGTATTGTATCGCGGTACCAATATTCTTAAAGCATCTCCCGCCGAATTACGTAATTATCGCCGAAAATTGCAAATTGTGTTTCAAGACCCCTATAGCAGTCTCAACCCACGAATAACGGTTGGGGGGATGTTAAAAGAGATACTTCAGTTTCATAAAATAGTTCCTGTAAAGCAAATAAGCGATAGGATTAATGAATTACTTGGTATTGTTGGCTTGGCTCCTGAGTATGCCCATAGATACCCACATGAATTTTCAGGTGGTCAAAGACAGAGAATTGGCATTGTCCGTGCGCTTGCAGTAGAGCCTGAGTTCCTTGTTCTGGATGAACCAGTTTCTGCGCTTGACGTATCGATTCAGGCTCAAATATTAAACCTGTTGAAGGATCTGCAAAAGCGGCTTAGCCTATCTTATCTCTTTATTTCCCATGCGCTTTCTGTCGTCGATCACATCGCTGATGAAACAGCAGTCATGTACCTTGGCCGAGTGGTTGAGAGTGGAGAAACTTCGCGTGTGGTTAGTGAACCTCTTCACCCTTACACGAAGGCGCTTATTGCAGCAGTTCCTCGTCCCGATCCCTCAATGCGGCAGATCCGTGAGCCGTTGGCGGGCGATGTCCCAAACTCGATGAATCCGCCATCCGGATGTCATTTTCATCCTCGCTGTCCGCAGGCAAGACCTGAATGTTCGACATGGATCTACAACTTGAAAGAGATGCCTGACGGTAGAAAAGTTGCATGTAATTTATATTAGTCGGTTAAATTGTTAAAATGAGACGCCTATTGCCCAGGTGGCTGAAAGAGAATTTCCTCGTAAAAGCTGGTATGCTTTCACTTGCGATTCTTCTTTGGTTCCTTGTTGTGACTGAAAAGATTTTCGAGGATGCCTTTCCGGTTCCGATTTTTGCGACAGGAATTCCCAAAGGTAAAACGACAGCGTTCGATCTTCCCAAAGAGGCTCTTGTAAGATTTCATGGTCGAGCTAAGGAGCTGCTTCGCCTGAGATACGTAAATCACCCTCACGTGAATCTTGACTTGAATGGTGTAACGCCGGGAAAAGTTATAAAACTGATGCCGGAATCCGTTGTAATTCCAGGCGGCATGAACGTTACTGCTATTGAGATACTGAAGCCGGATTCGATTATGACCGCCATGGACGATTATACTGAGTTAGCGGTGCCTGTCAAGCTGGACATGGACGTTAAGTATTCACCTGGTTATACTTTATATGGCGATCCTGAGATAACTCCGGGTACCGCACTGATTAGTGGCCCCCATAAATCTGTTCTTAAAATCGAAGAAATCCTCACCGAACTCATTCAACTAACCGACCTAAGCAGAACTACCGAAGTTAACGTCCGACTAAAACCTCCATCCGAAAAGAACGTTCGAATGACTCAGGATCAGACCACTGTTGCATTTAGAGTGGAACGTATTGGTGAACGCGAACTTACGGATGTTGAAGTTAACGTGAAATCGCCTCCGAAAGAAGGACTGGTTTATCTTGAGCCTAACACCGCCAAAGTTACTGTTAGTGGCGCAGTTTCGCTTCTGGCATCACTTGAGCCTGAGCAGATCAAAGCCTGGGTCAACTGTGAAGAATTCAACCCAAATGAGTTAGGCTGGCTGCCGTTGCACGTCGATACTCCCAAAGGAACAGAATTGACAGGAACTACACCAACCAAACTTCGGGTTACAATTCGTAAATGAGAGACCGAAGCGTAATCCTTGGCATAGAGACTTCCTGCGACGAGACTGCAGCAGCACTTTTGGTTGATGGAGAAATCGTTGCAGATAGGACAACTAGACAAGTTCTTCACGAATATTACGGTGGGGTAGTCCCTGAGCTTGCATCTCGAGCACACGAAAGATTGCTCGCTCCGGCTGTTCAGAGCATATTAAATGAAGCTGGCTTGAAACCTTCAGATGTTACAGGCGTAGCCGTGACCTATGGCCCCGGATTGGCTGGTGCCTTGCTTGTTGGGCTTTCGTTTGCGAAAGGATACTCTGGCGCTATGGGTATCCCTTTTTGGGCTATTAATCACATCGAAGCTCATCTCTGGATTGCGCAATTGACACACGGGACACTCCCATTGCCTTCGTTAGCCTTGATCGTCTCTGGTGGACATACACTTTTGATTGCGGTTGAGGGGCTTGGCAAATACAAATTTCTTGGCTCAACCAAAGACGATGCGGTGGGGGAATTGTTTGATAAAGTGGGAAGAGTAATCGGATTTCCTTTTCCAGCAGGGGCTCAGATAGATAAATTGGCGATAGAGTATATTGGAAAACCCGTCTTGTTTCCAGTTTCACGGGTCAAAGGCGACCCGTACGCGTTCAGTTTCAGTGGAATAAAAACCGCAGTCCTTGGCCATATTACTAAGGTTGGAGCCCGTGCCGATTCTGGAACGGTTAGGCTCGATGACGAGGAGCGGAAAGCTATTTGCGCCGGACTGATGAACTCCGTATATAAAAGTATTGCAGCACCACTATCACATGCTTTATCAGAAAAACGCTACGAGGCTTTGATTGTTGCTGGCGGTGTCTCGGCGAGCAAATTTTTGCGTCAACAGCTTGCTAAATTAACAGATGAAGCCGATGTCAGACTGATTATTCCTCCTTTCCACCACTGCACCGATAATGGAGCGATGATCGCTTATCTTGGACACCTTCTCGAGATAAATGGTGTTAAAAGCTCATCTTATGCTCAAGACGTCAACCCCTCTGCAAGACTTCACCAGGAACGTGTTCAGTGAACGAACCGTTACCTCCATTTCTTTTGACAGCTTCATATCCGATAAGTCTTTTGATTGTCGCTATTATCGCAGCGATAGTCTTCTCAGTTTGGTCGTATCGTCGAACGAACCCTCCGACTATGCTTCCGATTAAAATATTATTGACGTCGTTGCGAAGTTTAGGTTTGATCGGAGGTATCTGGCTTATTTTTCAGCCAAAACTTCAGATCAACCGATTAGATGAACTACAACCAAACGTTTTACTGCTTTTAGATAGATCAGCGAGTATGAATCCTGCTCAGAAAGGCATCAACCTCGATGCTGAACTTGCAGAGTTATTCAGTTCTCCGACCTTTGAACAGTTATCGAGCAAAGCCAATATTGTTTCTTATGGTTTTGCTGATTCATTGAAATCTTTGAGTGGTTTTCCCTCCCAGCTTGACAGTGCGGTCGGTCCTGAGACCGATATTGGTAACGCATTGAGCGAAGTGATGCTTCAGGCAGATCCCTTGACACCGAACCTTATACTACTGGTAACCGACGGCGCAAACAATAGCGGGATCGACCCGGCACGGATAGCTCGACTCTCGAAAGTCCCAATCTCGACAATTGGAGTTGGCTCAGTCGAGAAAAAACTCGATTTGATGATCACTGACATCGCTATTAACCCAATTGTGTATCAAGGTAGCAAAGTGCCTGTCGAGGTGTACTTTCGTGCCATTGGCGCAAAGGGTCAATCTATTGAGGTATTCATTCGAGGGCCTGACGGAAGGACAATCGAAAAACGTATTATTAATATTGATGACCACTTTTCCGAAGGCAAAGCCTCCTTTGAAGTTCAAGTCGATAGTTCCGGCAAATTTTTCTATCGAGTCGAAATCCCTAAACTTGACAATGAGTTAACCCCCGACAACAATTCTCGTAGCATTTCGATAAATTCACTGGCTAACAAGCTCAGGATATTGGTCATCTCTGGTGCGCCAGATTACGGGTTAGGGGATTTTATCCATCGGCTCGGAAGCAACTCACACGTCGAGATAATGCAGCGGACAGAACAGGGTGGAGGTTTTTATGAAGGCACTTGGCCTGATGCAGAAACACTATCCAAAATCGATGTAGTTGTGTTTCATCATTTTCCTACTACACGTACCTCTTCCGCTAAATTACAGGAATTCAATCGAAAACTAATTGACTCAAGTTTGCCACTCTGTTTTATTGACGGGGGAGATATTGATGTTTCAAAGTTAAAGCCGTTTTCCGACCTGTTGCCGGTGACAGTTTCGAACAACGTTGGTGTTGGGTCCGGTCGGATATCTCCAATTCGCCGACATGCAATTCTTACGCCACCGGAAGATGAGGATTTCTCTGACAAATGGCTCGACCTTCCGCCGCTGACCGCAGCCCTAAACCTAAGCCAACCAAAGCCAAACTCCGAGTTGCTTGCAGAATTGGTTCTTGAAGATGGTCGCAAGATTCCAGCGATAGCTATTTCGGAGACTGCAGGCAGAAAGTCAGCGGCCATCGTGGTGCGCGATCTATGGAAATGGGGGATGTTTTCGCCGGGCGAGGACGGCATTCTCGAACCAGTTTTAGAGCGCTTGATGAAGTGGCTGGCACTCAGGAAGTCGAACAAGCAGGTACAATTGGAGTTTGCCAAAGATCAGTTCAGTATGCGGGAAGTCGTCTCGTTTCGAGTAAACTGCTTTGATGAAGGTTTTCAGCCATTTGATGGATCTGAGGTCGTCGCAGAGATCAGCTTTTCGACTGGTGACCCGTTGATAACAACACTTAAAGGCGAGGGGAGGGGGCAATATAGCGGAGGCTTCCTGCCTTGGTCAACAGGCAACTACACTGTTAAAGTTACTGCCTCGAAGGACGGGAAACGACTTGGAGAAGATAGAGGGACATTAACAGTAGATGCCTATTCGATAGAATTTCTCGACTCATACCTGAATCAACCGCTACTCCAATCTATCGCCGACGGTTCTGGGGGTAAGTATGTTCCGTTCGAATCAGCTGCCTCATATTTTGCCTCTCTATCCTTTCCACCGCAATTGGTTGCAAGCCAACGCAACACTGAGTTATGGGGAGGCTGGTTGCATTTGTCGCTGATAGTGATTCTGCTTTCCATCGAATGGTTGTTGCGAATTCGCCTCGGTATGCTGTGAGTTCGGCAAAGGTTGCGGTAATTGGTGGAGGCTGGGCCGGGTTGTCAGCGGCGACACG
>CAMBDS010000011.1 GCA_945865405.1 Caldithrix abyssi DSM 13497 | reverse complement strand
CACAATTGGGGGCAACAGAGGTGGGTGGGTGGGGGAATATCCGCAAAATGAAGCTTGGTTTTGCCTCTGTTTATCGCTTTCCAGCAGGAGAGTGGCTCGATTTTTGGGAAGAGGATGTCGAGCAATTGAAGAAAGTTTTGCGCGACGCTGCCCTGGGGATCGGCTTCAATCATGTACGATTTGATTATGAGGTGCTCAGAGGTTATGGCAACTTTAATGACGATGAAGTAAAGAGTTACGACATACTTATCGAGGTGAATAAAATTCTGGGTCATCGCTTAAATCTGAACGCACTGGCGTCCGGAACGTTGGGGGCGACGAAGTCAGCGGACGGGTTGCAGTCGCTGGAGTGGTGGCGACGCGGCGAAATTGAAAAGGTGGCAACGTATTGCAGGCAGGATGTTGAGGTGACGCGCGACCTGTTTTTCCATTTACTTGAGAAGAACTACCTTCTTTTCGAGAAAAAAGGGATTGGGTTGGTAAGAGTACCGATCAAGTTCAAGATTTAAGATTGGGAAATAAGAATTTGGGTCGTGACCTTGTTTTCATTGAGCCGTTGTCGTATCATATTGACCATCGAACTATCGGGAGGATTTGCCTAATGGTATGGCAGCGGTCTTGAAAACCGCCGGGAGCAATCCCATGGGGGTTCGAGTCCCTCATCCTCCGCAGAAGTAAGTATAAGGGATAGCGTAAGTTAGCGCTATCCCTTTTCTGTTATTTGAAGATGACAAACTCGAGCTTCGCCTTCATGTCACACTCTTGGCTCAATTTGAATCTGGAAGTGCATACTTGGAGCGCGGGATTTCAGCCCCGCATCTTCAAAGCCCCTACATCCCTGCAAACACTACCGAATCAACATCACCTTGCTCACAAGGTGAGCCTTGCCAAACTGCCCTGCAACGAAATAAACCCCTGACGACAGGTTTCCCGCCTCGAATGTTAAGCTGTGATACCCGGGCGGATAAACGTCCAGGTCAACCAGATTTGCTACCTCACGCCCATAAATGTCGATTATTTTCAGCGAGACTTCCGATTGAAATGGCAAGCCGAACTGAATCGACGTTGACGAGTTGAACGGATTCGGGAACGCCGAATACAACGCAAATTCAGAGGGTCGGGGCACGGCATGCCGTGCCCCGACGTCGAGCGTCACAAAGGCAAAACCATCTGTCTCAAACAAGATCTCAGTACGGTCGACAGCTGTCAATCGTACTAACGTCTCGGAAGCACCGTCCCAAACCCTGAAACTGAGTGCCTCCCCCTCAACCGCCCCGTCGATCTCTGGCGTGGTCGGGTCGTCCGCCCAGACAGCGATGCCAACGGTAGCACCGCCCTCTGCGGCGGTCTGACCGGCGGAGATGCCGGTGCTACCGACACAAAGGCCACTCACTGTGAATACCCCTATCTCTCCTTCTGAAATTCCTAATTCGTCATTCGTAATTCCTAATTGAATCAACACACTCATGTTCGCGCCGCTATTACTCGAGATGAAATGAGTCGGCAGTTTGTCAACCGGCTCCGCCACTGCATTTCTTTGTTCAGGTCGCGGATAGATTAACTCGTCAGCCGCCTCCATATTCACCCGGTAGCCTTGCCCGGCGCTTAGATTTCCCAAGTTCGAAAAGCCGAATTCAGGAAAATAGAAGCGGCCCAAATTGTCCTTGACCATTGTCAAATTTTCCACAACATTGTCGAAAGCATCGCGCACGTCAAGCTGCCACGTCGGATAATAAGCGATCATTTGCCAGCCTTGCTGAAGCTCGATCGGTTTGTCGTAGGGAATTCGTTCGCCTCGCATCGTCAAAACATCAGCTGAAGACATCTTGACCTGGTATCCTTCCGCGAATTGCCAGCGCGGGATACCGTTGAAGTCACGCGACGGAACATAGAACCTGCCGACATAATCCTTCATGATTGTCAAATGTCCCCGCTCCACAATTTCAGAAAACAGCACTCGCATATCGACCGATTCGGTTTCGATATTGGAAGAGATCATATTCCAGCCCTCGGCAAGGCTAATGCGTTGCTCGAACACCAGCTCAGCACTTAAGGCGCATACCGAAATCCCGTCGATCTGATACTCTCCGTCGCCACGGGAATATCTTGGTGTTGCCGTGAACTCGGACCTGAGATTGTATTCCCAGATGCGGAATGATAGCTCCTCCCCCGCGCGGAATCCCTCGACCTCTTCCGTCTGGTCGTCGTCCCCCCAGACCGCAAAGCCTGCCTGATCTCCGTTCCAGACGCCCGCACCGGCGCAGATTCCCGCAGGTGTGAAGACGGCGATTTCGTTGCCAACGTCGAGCGCTTCTTCGCCGAGGGTTGCGCCTGTCACGACGACGCTGTGGTTGTCGCCAGTATTGGCAGGAGGCTCGAAGTGGACGAGGCCATATTCGACACGGACGCGGACGGGGTTAGTCGCTTCGTCATCGATTTCAAGTTCAACCTCGTGGCCTCCTACGAATGCGCGAGCACGGATAAGATATGTTCCGGGCGTCTCCAGAGTGCCTTCGATTGGCCCGTAATCAACCGATTCGCGCGGCTCAACAGCATCGAAATGAACTTCCTCAAGGTCGAAGAGACGATTGCCCTGAGCGTTGGAGACTGTTGAAACGAGGGTTATGTCTCGAAGCGGTTCGCCGCCAACATTTTGAACGGAGAATGAAGCGGAGAAGTTGGGATCGAGGGAGGCGAAAATAGGGGAGGGGCGAGCATCAACACCCCTTAGCAACTTGAGACTCTCTAAGAGGTGGTCTCTTGAATTATTTTCATACCAAAAAAGGCCACCACTTCGATTTGTACCCGCAATCAAATCGAAGTCATTATCACCGTCTAGGTCGGCAATACTAACTCCTCCCCAAACCCAACCCCCAGGATTTTCAATCAGGTGCTCAGTGAATTGACCCTGAGCGATGTTTTCATACCATAAAACTTGGTTACCTTCATACGTGCCAACAGTCAAATCCAGGTCTCCGTCTCCATCAATATCAGCAGCATTGATACAGCCGCGGATATACCCTCCTGGGTTATTATCGATTACATGCCGTTCGAAATTTAGCCGACCATCGTTCTCATAAAATAGCACTTGGTTTAGATTTTGAGCTTCTGTCCCCACAACAAAATCAAGATCGCCATCTTCGTCCAAATCGAATGGTTTGGGGTGTCCATAATTGTGACCGCCAGGGTTGTCGTCGATAACTATACGTTGGAATTCCATCTCTCCATTATTTTCAAAAATTGACATGCCAGAGACTCCATCCAAATCACCGTCATTATCAATGTCAACTGGGTATCCAAATACATTCTCAATAATTCGATCAAAATTCTGCTGTCCATCGTTCTGACACCAGAGGCCACCCGCAAGATCTAGGTCACCATCGTTATCTAAGTCAATGGCGATGATATCGGAGAAATCAGACCCAATATCATTAATAATATGACTAGTAAATTGTTGCCTTCCATCATTTTCATACCAAACATTGTGGCTCTGTGTTCCAACTATCAGATCAAGATCACCATCTCTGTCTAAATCAGTAGCATTGACTTTACCGAAAACAAAGCCAGCTGGATCGTCATCAACGATATGTCGCCTGAATTGATGCTCGTCTGTGTTCTCATACCAGTAAATATCGCTTCTACTTCCATTTAATTCCTTATATGTTCCTACTAACAGATCGACATCCCCATCAAGATCTAGATCAGCCGTGCTCGCACCCCACCAAGCACCTTTCCAGTCCTCAAAGCGGTCGATTTCATGCCTTGTGAACAGATCTCGCGAGGCAGTCCTCACCTCCACCTCAAACCCTCCCCCTTCCCCATACGCTCCCGCCACGACGACGACCTTGGCCAGATTCTCGTCGTTTATTTCGAATTCGGCTTCGGTCTCTTCGCTCCGGTAGATCTGTATCAGGTTTTCGTTGCCATCAATCGCCAAAGCTTGCCAGATGAATTCGCCATCTTCATCACCGGAGAGAGTGATCCTCACAGAGGCGTTTTCTTCCTCTAAATTGATTTCAAAATATTGCGCCGACCAAGGCTGAAGGGGATTGCGGTCTGAGTGGTAGTCGAATTCGGGATGATCCTGATCGAGAGTATATTCGTGCTGGATAGCCACTTCGTGATAGCGAAGACCCTCATGATTCTGATAAAAAAAATCGTCTTTTTCAAGGTAATTATATTCTTGCGCTGGATTGGGCAGAGATTTAACGTAGTTTGCTACAAAGAAGCGGGCGAATGCAGTTTCAAAATCTACGTTACCTTCCGCTTGAAGAATTTCATCTATCATTTCGACTCCATCACCGCCGTTTTCATCTATGGCTTCGAAGGCCGCTCGCATGAAATCAGCTCCAACTCCTGGCTCATCACGCTCGCCGCCGAATTGTTCGCAGACAAATCTCCACCATAGGCTGGCAGTATAATCAGCATTCCGCAGATCTATACCGGGATCATCAAGTAATTGGTTAGCAGTCAGTATGTAGCCATTCAGATCATCATCCGCCATGTCAGTTCCCCAGTCAGCGGTTCCTTCCATAAACCAACCTTCGGAAAAAACGCCTTCAACCGGGTAGTTTAAGATGTAATCGAAATACTCAAATTGGACTTTGTGAAACAACTCGTGTGCTGCGACATCCCTCATGAACAGATCAGTCAGGTCGCTGCCAGGTTCCTGGCTCATATTGTTGTCGATTTCGATTGAATGATTGTGAGCTGTTCGTCCCCATGCGGCTGGTCTTCCCAACAGTCTGTCAAACCAATTGTTCTCCAAATCCCAAACTTCTATATCCCTTCGGTCATCCGCGTCTGGCTCACGAAAACGAAAGTCCGAATAGGCGGATAACGCACGTTCAAGAGCCTGCCCCAATTCAACGATATACCACGGAGTTGGATTACCGTCCTCATCTGGGGTGTTGCGATCTACATCATTTGGCATATAGACGCAATCGTCGTCATCCTCGTCGGTGGTGAAGCGGATGCGGAAGTTACGTGTGTTGTAAGTTCTATCCAAATCATCCGCCCCATCCCGTCCAAGCTCCTCGATCTGCTGGCGCATTGCCGGCGAGAGGTCGGTTGTGCGTAGAGCCTCCTCAAGTGCCATAAGCACCGGCGTGCCGCAATGCCCCGACTGGCGGATCACCTGTCCGGAAGAGAGCACGACGGAGTCTATCCCCGCCGAAGGCTCGTAAGCCAACCTTGCGATGTCAAGCACGTTCTGCGGCGTGAATGTGTAAGCGTCGTTGGTGGGCGCGGCGGCGAAGGCTGAAGTTGCGAGCAGTGCCAAGGTGGCGAGTGTTGAAGCGATGCGCATTCGTGAATTCCTAATGGCTAAGACGGTAAGTTGCCATAAAATATGGAGCATCTCTTATTAAAATGCAAAAGAAAGCAGTAGCGTAGCCCGGCTTCTCCGAAGCCGGATTTCTTCTTTTCGCCGTGATCGATTTTACTTGAATCACAAATCGATCACGCCCATAGCCCCTATCCAACAAGCCTTTCCAGCCCCCTGTGACTCAGTGATCGATTTTTGACTATTCCGCCTTCCGATAAATTCCTTCGAGCTTGAGCGTTGAAAAATTTCTTCTTTTTTCACCGCCTGTTGCTAACTCACGAACGTCAAGTACCTCAAAATTAGTCGTGTCGCCAGCCTCAACCTTCTCCAGCTTAAATCTCTCTGGGAAACCGTTCCCATAAACGTAAATTCCATTCGAAGATAACGGCAGATTAGTGATGCGGAAATTATAGCTGGCAGGCACGTTAGCAAGGTGTTGTTCGACATTTCTGTTAAGCAGATTAACAAGAACGTAAGTATCGATATGTGCCGCAACGTTAACTCCAAGCAGCATTACTGCCGAGATCAGAACAACGATGAACTGACGGGTATCCGCCAAGCTTTTTCCAATCATCAATGCTATGAAAGGCGATGACATGTATAAAAAACGTGCATCCTTGAAGTCTCCCTCAACCCCAAGATGCGTTATTATTGGCAATAATGGCAATAATATCAACAGAATCAAAGATGACGCGTTTCTAACCGTTTCTAAAAAAGCTTTTGCTGTCAATGTTATAAAAGCAACCAAACCGATAAGCTCGATCAAACCAATCCAGAAAGGTAGTGAATTGAGAAACAAGAGGTTCAGAGGGGAAAAAATGCCTTGAAACAGGTCGATTATCATACTGCTCGGGTCTTCAGGAATAAACGTCGTATGAATAGATGCGCCGCCTATCCGATAGCCGCCGGGATCGCTGAAAAATGTGTATCTACCTACTAAATAGGTTAAAACGATAGCAAGATATGGTAAGATACTGTAAAGTAATTTCTTATATGAACTTTTACGATTCTCAATTGATTGTGTAGCATAGAGTTCAGTCAGTGGAAAGATTGCAATGGCTAACAACGGCAATACAATCGCGTTTTCTTTGGAGAGAAGGGCTCCGCACAATGCCAGCATTGCAAAAACAGCAAACAGTTGCCTGCGATTCTCGTTCCACTTGAGAAACGAGATTAAAAATATAAAACCGAAGCAAGTTGCCATTAGATCGTAGCGAACCGAAAGCCAACCAATCGCGTACGCCCCGATAGGAAAGATGAAGAAAAGCAGCGCAGTACCTAATCGCGATTTGCTTTCTATCGATAGCTTTTTGAGGAGCACATAGAAAAGGAAAGTATTAAAAACGTGGAGCAGGACTGATTCAAAGTAAACCATGATATTGTTGTCGTTCCATAAGTACTCGTCCAGCTTCCACCAAAGTATCGGCAGGGGCCTAATAAACCCGGAATTGTGCCAAATTGTTTTCCAGTCACTTAATGAACTTATGTTTAGAGTTTTAATCCATCCCAGGATCATATAATCATCGGATAGTTTCTCACCGAAGAAAACGATCATTGAGTATAGGAATACTGCTGAGCAAAGCACAAAAACAAACAAAGATTTTGGGGATCTAAGATAATATATACCCAAGCTTTGTAATAGCTTGGATGTACGAATGGTCTTGAAAAATGGGTGCTCGCGACCAGATAAAAACGAATAGGCAAGGATCAGGATAACGAGCCAGAATGTATATACGCTGAGAGTGTGTCGCATAGGCACGTGCACACTACCAAGAAAAATTCCCTCACCATGTGTTACCGTAAATATAAACATTATAATAAGATCGACGACAGTGAGGAGTAGAATGACTTTTAGAAAACTCCACTTACTATATTGGATTACTTTATCTGACATCTGTACTACTTGACGGTAATTTTGCGAGTGCTTTCTCGATATTTGCCCGACGGTTTCCGCCGAGATTGATCCCGTTGTTGTAAGCTGTCGATGCTTTGGCGGGGTCGTTCAGCTTAAAGCAATAAAGTGTAGCAAGGTCGAGCCAGATCTCGGCAGGATAGCGGGAGTATTCCAAAAGGTTTTGCAATGCATTGAGAGCTTCGTCGTATTTCTCTGCCTTTAAGGCTATGGAAAGACGGGCTCGCCACGGGGGCTCAGAACGAGGGTTTAGGGATATTGCGTCGGAAGCGAGGCGGTCGGCTTCGTTGAGATCACCTTTTTTGACAAGGGCTATGCCGAGGTTTCCAGCGTGGGAAGCACCTTCAAAGGTGAAGTTGTCGAGTAGGAAAGCTTGCCGGTAGCAGACGATGGAGCTATCAACGCATTGCAGTGAATACCTGGGGGAGATGTTAGGGAGGTTGCTCTTTTTAAGCCAATAGAAGCCTCGCCTGCCCCAAGTCTGAGCCAGAAAGATACGGTCGTAGCGATGTATCGCAGTGACGGTGAGAGAATCAGGGGAGAAACGAGTAACAAATTCGTGCTCCAGACGTTTGGCTTCGGGAGTTGCGCCGCGAAGCGACATAAAAGGTCCGGCAATGGCGCTTCGGTCGAAGAGGGTGGGGCGTTCGATAAACTTGTCGTCGATTTCGATGAAGTCGCTTAAGGCAGCTGTTCCGAGCCCGCCCAGCGCACCATCTTCTTTTTGGAGGTTTTGGGCAGAAAGGACGATACTCGCAGGATTGCCGTCACAAAAAACATCAAAGAAGAGAACTTGAGCAACTTCATCGGAGACCGGCCAGACCTTCGATCCGGCGGGGAGTGAGGTGTTGAGGTATTCTTGAAATTGAGTCGCAAGACGGCTGTCGGACATCGAAATTGCATCGTATTTTAGAAGAGCAGGAATTATGGTGAGGGCGATTAATACAGGTGCGGCATATCTGCTACCAAATTTACCAATGATCGACGAAATACCAAGTGCGAGCGGGGGAACTAACAATACCAAGCACGGAATGAAATAAACATCCATGTCGATCATCTGGCGGAAGGATAGGGTCAAAGGAACCATCAGGGCAAAGGCCAGCGTCGTCAGTAGTGCGGCAAGGGCGCGAGTTGAGGCGGGGTGGTCGTCGCGAGTGCGGAATCTCTTGATTAATAGAAGCGAGATCGCAACAATACCGACAATGCCAAGGCTTTCGGAGAGGATCCTGGCGGTTTGCTTAAGAGAAATGGCGAGTGCCCCGAAGCCCGCGACAAAAGTATCGTCATAGGCTTTGCGGCTGAGGTAGTCGAAGAAGTCGGAAAATGAAGATAACGATTTGATTGTGAATGGGAGATCGACCTGATTGCGGAAGTAGAGGTACAGCCAGGGGGTAAGCCCAATCAACAGCCAGAAAAACGCGATTGGTAACTTTCCAACGATTTTGTTTCGATGGACGGGGTTGGAAAGGACGTGAGCCAAAGGGACGACGAGTGTAATTCCGACGTACATGCCGAGTGTTAGGGTTACTCCGAAGAAGTAAGCCGACAAATAGAGGTAGCTGACGCCAGCATCTGAAAAACAATACCGGTCGAAGGCGTAGATAGCGACTGTAAAAAGTAGTGCCTGAAAGGTGTAGACTTCGGTGAAGAGAGCCTGTGACCAGAAGACCGAGCCAGTTGCAAAAATCATCGTTGTGAGAGAGACAGGAAGAACGATATTCGACATTCCGGAACGCTTCAGCAAATTGATAGCGATAAGGGCAACGAATAGGCAGGTGAGAGCACCTGATAATGCACTGAGGTGGTTCATCGCCATGACGGGATCGCCAGGAAAGAAGATCATCATCACCCTGCCAGCCAACCAGTAAAGAGGATGACCGTAAGGATGGCCTATACCGAGAGTGTAGGCGGTGGTGATGAACTCGCCGGAATCACCCCATGTCAGACCGGGGGCGAGAGTTGCCTCGTATAGGAACAGAGCTCCGAGTCCGAGCAGCCAAGGAAGGGCGTGGTTGATTTTGCGGATGAGGTGGGTACTCATAGGGGCAATTTACTTAGACAAGGGATTAGTTTTCTACCCTTTAGGATCGAATATCCCATAATGAGTGAAGAAATGGCAAAGAAACGGTTATCGAGCCGTTTACAAAAGGTTTTTTAAGGAATTCAGAAGAAAGCGATGGCGACGTTCAGCATTTCAGATATTCGGTCTCGTGCCAAACTTAGCGGCAAGTCGAACAAGACTGTCAATGAAATTCTCGATGAGTTGGTTTTGAAACAGAAGAAAGCCAGCGCACTTGACGTCTTTCTTTCGATCTCAAATCTCGAACCTGAACTCATCATCGGTGCGGCGTTGACACTCGAAGATGTTGGGTATTCCATTTATCTAGATCCACATGAGGACCAGAACAAGGAACATTCATCGAGCATCAAAAAAATCAGCCGTGAGAAGGCGAAGGCACTTTCGGGGCTCATGGACCGATGTCAAGGAATGATAATTGTTACAACGAGCGCGAAATCGGAGAGCCTCTGGCAACTATGGGAGTGCGGATATTTTTCGGGTAAGAAGGGCCGCATAGCGATTATGCCGATAACTCCGGTCAATGCAGAGATCTATCGAGGTGAGAGCTATTTAGGTTTGTATCCGTTCATCACTACCTATCAAACACAGAACAGGCAGACCATTCTTGTCGTGAAGTATGGGACGAAAGTCTATTGCACCTTGGATAATTGGTTCGCAGGTGGTGAAGGACTCCTTGAGTGAAAGCAGACTCATTTCCTGAAGCAAATATCCTCAAACCCTGCCCACAAATCCAAACCTATTTTTCTATACAATTTAACTCCCTATATTATAGTGTGTCGTTCAAATTTGCACCTAACCTATCAAGGAATCACAATGGAAGCAGAAACCAAATCCAACTATCGAAGGCTTTACCGGTCGCCGGATGACCGCGTTATAGCTGGAGTCTGCGGGGGGCTGGGGGAATACTTTTCAACCGATCCGGTAATATTACGACTGATTCTTGTCGTCCTGGTCTTGTTTGGCGGGAGTGGGCTGATACTCTATCTTCTGGCGTGGGTCTTGGTACCTCGAAGACCGTGGGACATGAAAGTTTGAGGTTGTTTGGTGACAGTCTCCTTAGCTTCAATGACTAACATTTGAGTTCAGAGTCAACTCTATTGCCCAATTCCCGGAGACCAAGCCGTAATCTTGGATGTTTCGGCTGGATTCTGGTCTGGGCAGGAATCGCTTTGCTGCTGCAACAGAATTGGGGGCTGGCGTGGTCGGGGTTGGCTATTTCGATTGGCGTCGTCTATCTGGTGCGGTCGATACGGGATACCGGAGAGGAGAGCGCGATCCTGCCGGGGGTAATCCTGTTGGTGACGGGCCTGACGATACTCTCCCAGATTGAAGGGTGGACGAATTTTGCGATGTGGCGAATCTGGCCGATCTTTTTTGGGGCGGTCGGTTTGGGGTTTGTGTTGTTATGGGCTTTCAAAGGGGAAGGACGCTGGCCACTGGTGCTTGGCGGGATATTCCTCTTCGCGTTCGGATACGGAATAGCAAGTCCATCCTGGTACCGATATTTGCGAGATGTACGGCATATTGTCGATTATCTGCCGCTGCTGATTGCGCTTATTGGGGCAGCGTTACTTTTAGGTCATTGGCGAAAGCGCAAGAAAATCGAAAGTCAGCCATTCATTCCCTTATCTAACGAAAATATAGAAATTATGCAGGATAAAAAGAGCGCTTTTCTGATCATTCTCGACGGCTACGGACTTCGAGACGATACCACTGGCAACGGTGTGAAACTGGCAAATACGCCGTTTCTGCATGGGTTGCTTGAGAAGTATCCGTGGACGAAGCTATCGGCTTCCGGACGGGATGTGGGGCTTCCGGATGGTCAGATGGGCAACAGCGAAGTCGGGCATCTGAACATAGGGGCTGGGCGGATCGTTTTCCAGGAGATCACCCGGATCGACAAGGCTATAGAGATGGGTGAATTTTTCGAGAATACCCCGCTGAATGATTGCATGAAGCACGCGACAGGGGATAAGCGTGCGTTACATTTGTTGGGGCTTGTTTCGGACGGAGGAGTTCATAGTTCATTGGATCATCTTTTTGCGTTGTTGAAACTTGCCAGGCGCGAAGGGGTATCGCGGGTATTCATCCATGCTTTTATGGATGGACGCGATACGCCGCCTCAATCGGGGATCGATCATATCGAAGCTTTGCAGGCGAAGATCGACGAGATAGGGGTTGGTAAGATAGCGACTGTCACGGGACGTTATTGGGCGATGGACAGGGATAAACGTTGGGAGCGGATCGAAAAAGCCTACCGGGCGATGGTTTATGGTGAGGGACTACGGTTTGACTCAGCTGAAGAGGCGGTGAATGACTCTTACCGAAGGGATGTTACCGACGAATTTATTGAACCTTCGGTGATTTTTGAGGGAGATGCTCCTGTTGCGGTGATGAACCCCGGTGACTCGATGTTTTTCTTCAATTTCCGTGCAGATCGGGCGAGAGAAATAACACGGGCACTTGCAGATCCGACTTTCGCTGAGTTTGAGGTGAAACCGCTTAATCCGAACTACACGACTATGACCAGATATCATGAGAAGTTCGAATTTCCTGTTGCGTTCATGCCTCATTCGATGGAAAACCTCCTCGCAGATGTAATTGCAGACGGTGGGATGACTCAATTCAGAATCGCTGAGACCGAGAAATACGCACACGTCACCTATTTCTTTAACGGTGGTGAAGAGACGCCAGTGAAGGGCGAAACTCGTTCGATGGTCGCTTCGCCAAAGGTTGCCACTTATGACCTTCAACCTGAGATGAGCGCCGAGGGGGTTGCCAGCAGGGCGATGGACGCGCTTGATGAAGATTACAGTTTTATTCTTCTCAACTTTGCTAATCCGGACATGGTGGGGCATACCGGGTCTCTTGAGGCGGTGATTAATGCTCTGGAAGCGCTGGAACCGTTAGTTGAGAAACTTGTCGAAAAGAGCATAGCCAATGGTTTTACTACATTGATAACCGCTGATCACGGAAATTGCGAGCAGATGTTTGATGAAAACGGGGGGCCGTTTACATCACATACGACGAACCTGGTGCCATTCGTAGTGATTACGCCGGATGGGGCAAAAGTGATGCTTCGTGATTCGGGTATTCTTGCCGATATTGCACCTACAGTTTTAAAAATACTTGGCTTACAACAGCCGAAAGAAATGGAAGGTAAAAGCCTCCTGATATGAAAAGCGATTTTCCCAATTCTCCGGACCGAATTCCTGATCCGCGGATATTTACACTTGAGGAAGCGAATGCGATGATACCGATATTCGCCGAGATGTTGATGGAGATCAATGCGTTGAAAAATTCGGTTGTGACGGTCATCGAGTCTAAGGCTCCACTCAGCAAGACGAACGGACACTTAAAGCACGATTCGCATGAAGCTCACGAAGATATGGCGCTCGTCTCGGATGCGGCCGGGAGGATCACGGAATTGATGGATCAGATTAACAGGTCCGGGGCGGAGTTGAAGGATCTCGACATGGGGTTGGTCGATTTTCTTCATCGTCGTGAGGGGAGAATAGTTTACCTTTGTTGGATGTATGGCGAAGAAGAGATTAACTTTTGGCACGAATTGGATGCGGGGGCGGCGGGGCGGCGGCCTCTTTAGTACGACTGAAATACGTTGTTCTGGCAGACGAGCTTCTGCCAGCGGAATCATGCTATGAATTTTGAATAACGAATTACTCTCTGAAAGGAGCTGGATGACAAGTATCATTGGAAACGGGATCAAGGCGGCTTTGATCGCTCTTTTGGTGACCCCGTATGCACTTCAGGCACTGCCCAAAGCTCCTTCGATTGAAGAGCGTGTGCGTGAATTGAAGCTTGAAAACGGTTTAACGATTGTGGTCGCCGAACGCCACAATTCGCCTGTTTTCTTCACGTTATCGACGTTTCGAGTAGGCTCGGCTCAGGAGCTTCCAAACCGGTCAGGGTTGGCGCATTTCCTTGAACACATGTTGTTTAAGGGATCGAAAACGGTTGGCACAACCAATTACAAAGCCGAAGCCCCGTTGATTGCGGAGATGGAAAAAGTCGCTGGTAAGGTTCGGGATGACATGAACCTTATCCAGGCATGGCGCTACGACAAGTTTGAGGAGTATGCACTTAAGGTCAGGTCCGGTCTCCCGCAAGAGATTCTTGACAAAGCTGCAGGCAATGAGGGACTTTTGTGGCGGGCGTTGCTCGACTCTCTTCCGAAGAATCACAACGGCCTGCCTGCAGATTGGTTGGCGTCAGAATGGGTGGTTCAGGAAGGCAAACATGACCACTGGACTACCTATCGTGAGATTCTTGAAGGCAGAGCGAAGGTCTCCGATTTAATGCTCGAGGCAAAGCAGTACATCACCGAGTCGGAACCTATAGACGGGATTTACGACGTTCGTGGTAGTGCGTCGATGAACGCATTCACGACGGAAGACCAGACGACCTATATGGTCGGTTTGCCGTCGAATTGTCTTGAATTGTATATGTATCTGGAGTCTGATCGTTTCCAGAACCCCGTGTTCAGGGAGTTTTACTCAGAGCGCGAAGTGGTGATGGAAGAGCTTCGCAATCACGAGAACGATCCCGACAATGCTCTTTGGTACAAGATGATCGCGACGGCTTTCGATGCCCATCCTTATGGCCGCCCAGTGATCGGGTGGTTGGGGGATATCCGCTCGACTTTGAAGACCGATATGGAGGCGTTCTTCTGGCAATACTACACTCCGAACAATTGCCAGATCGCTATTGTTGGTGATGTCGATACCGACGAGGTCTTCCGGCTTGCCAAGCAGTATTTTTCCAATTGGAAGGCTGGACAACCGTCGCCAGCAGTGACAATCGTTGAGCCTGGACAGATCGGCGAAAAGCGGACATCTGTCGTCAGGGATGCCGAGCCGAAGGTGCTGATTGCGTACCATATTCCGACTGCGCCTCACCCGGATGCTTACGCGTTAAGCTTTGCGCAATCGATACTCTCGGGTGGAAGAACAACGCGGTTCTACCGGAAGATATTTGAGGAGAAAGGTTTGACTGCAGGCGCTCCATCGGCTTTCGATGGGCCATCAGACCGATACCCGAACCTGTTCATTGTCGAAGCGGCACCAAAGGCTCCGCATACGACTGAGGAGGTCGAAGCGGCTATTTATGAAGAGATTGAGAAGCTGAAGAGTGAGTTAGTTAGCGAATGGGAAATGGAACGAACAAAAAACAGAAGTCGCATTAACGAGTTGACACGACTGGCTGACAATCGATGGATGGCATTTTCGCTTTCAGGTCACTTCGTCAAATTTGGAGACTGGCGGACTGTGGTGACTGAGTATAACCGGAACATGGCGGTTACCCCTGAGGATATTCAGCGGGTGGCGAAAAAGTATCTGGTCAAAGAAAATCGAACGGTAGCAACGTTGGTTAAACCGACAGTAGATCAGGCGGCAACGCCACAACTTGAAGGAGTCGCCAAGTGAAAACCTATGCTAAAAGCTTAAAGCTCCTTCTGCCCGTCTCTTCGATAATTCTTGCGGGATCGCTTGAAGCGAAAAGCTACAAGACTTACGAAGACGTGCCTGTTCCGCCAATCGAATGGAAAGCGCCGCACTTCGATGAGTTTACGATTGCCAATGGACTTGCTGGAGTAGTCGTTGAGGATCACGAAGTCCCGATGGTCAATTTCTACCTCCAGTTGCCAGCTTCTCCCAATTCGAAAGATAAGATTGGGCTCGCTGATTTTGCGGCCTGGGTTTTACGCAACGGTGGAAGTACACGTGTTACAGCAGATTCGTTGAACGAACTGGTCGAGTTTAAGGCGGGGAACATTGGCATTAACGGTGGTGACGAATATGTCAGTATCTGGGGCAATTGCCTTACCGATGACTTGCCGCTTTTCCTCTCACTGACCAGCGACCTGCTGAACAACCCAGCATACCCGGAAGAGAAAATCGATCTGCGAAGAACTTCGTCACTGGAAGGGATTCGGCGACGAAACGATGAGCCGCGAGGCATCGCCCGCCGCGAGCTTTTCTCCATCATGTATGCCAATCACCCGTGGGGAATGGACCCGACAACTTCGACGATAAACTCGATCACCAGGGATGACCTGTTGGCTTACCACAAGTCGTTCGTCAGGTCGGATGGAGCGGTGATAGGATTTTCCGGTGATATCAAAGCCGCCGACGCTAAGAAGTTGACCGAGAAGGAATTCGGATCGATGAAGAGAGGCGAGAAGCCGGTCGTCAAGCTTCCGCAAGCAGGACCTGCCCCAAAACCAGGCGTCTATTACGCTTATAAGGATATCAATCAAGCGTTCATTTCGATAGGCCACCGTTCTATTCGCTACGAAGATCCTCGAAGATATGCCGCAGAGATTATGAATTACCTGCTCGGCGGTGGCGGCTTTCAATCGATCCTGATGAAAAAAATCCGCGTCGATGCGGGGCTTAGCTATGGCGTTGGAACGTCGATAGACGCGGCTTACGGTGTCGAAGGATCGTTTCGTGGTTCGACCTCGACGAGGCTCGATCAGTCAGGTCGAACGATGGCGATATTGAACGAAACGATTGCCAGTTTCATTAAGGATGGCCCTTCCAAAGATGAGTTTCAGCAAGCCAAGGATGCATACGTGAACAGCTTCGTCTGGCGCACGGAATCTTCCGGTGATGTGCTGGCACAGACAGTCTATCATAAGTGTCTCGGCCTTCCGCTTGATACGCCGCAAAGGGATCTGGCGGCTTATCAGAAGCTGACTTACGAAGAGGTACTCAAAGCTGCAAAGGAGCTGATTCACCCCGATCAGATGGTAGTGGTGGTGGTCGGCAACCGTGAGAAAATGGATAGGCCGTTGGAAGATTTCGGAACCGTTTCGACGATTGATCTGAACATCGAAAAGTGATTTCAGGTTTTGGATAAATTATTGGAGGCAACATGTTTCGATATCGACTGTTAGGGGGACTCCTTATCGGACTGGCTATGGGTCTTGCTACGGCAGGACAGCATCAGATTCCGATCTGGGAGAACAAGGCCATGTATGCAGTCATTATTGCCTATTTTGCCGGATATCTGGCGCGAAAATATCCTACTCCGATTGTTCCGGAGGCGAAATCGTTCCGGTTGATTAAAAGTACTGAAAAGTGGTAAGTTTAGTTACAATCCGCTGTCGCGGTAGAGGGAGAATCGCGAATTGGAAATAGTTTCTGTACATATCGTTATACAAGGTCATGTTCAGGGCATAGGGTTTCGCGCATTTGTTTGTGAGGAGGCGCGAGAGTTAGGTGTCGATGGAATCGTCGAAAATCTTGCCGATGGAGATGTGAAGGCGATTGGTATCGGCACGCGGGCTATCCTCGAAAAATTTATTGAGCGAGTTAAGGCGGGAAACGGGTACAGCATCATCGAGAAAGTTCACATCAAGTGGCATGAAGATGGTGAACCGACTGGAGAGTTCAAGACCGTGGAATCGACCTGGTGGTAAAGAACCCAATCCTGCTGATATTCGATATCGACGGGACTCTCGCCGATTCGGGCGGGGTGACGCGGATTGCTCTTGAAAGAGCAGCCATGGAACTCTATGGAGTCGAGCGAACGACCAAGGGAATCGCCGCGTGGGGACAGACCGACCTCAACATATTTCAGTTGATGGTTGCTAACAACAATCTGCCAATAGAGGACCTCCAACAGGAATTCGACCGATTCTCGAAACTGTACGTGACTCATCTTGAGGAGATACTGTTCCAGAGCGACAGACCGAGATTGCATAACGGTGTGCGGGCGTTGATCGAACGACTGATTACCGAGCCGGATATCTGCATTGCTCTTGGGACGGGCAACATCGAACTGACTGCAAGAATGAAACTGCGCCGCCATAACTTCGACCACCATTTTCCAGTCGGGGGATTTGGGTCGGACTCATCTGACAGAGCGACGTTGCTGAAAATGGGCTTGGAAAAGGCGCGAAGGCACTACGATCAGCCGTTTCCAGTCGGTTCATACTGGGTGATTGGCGATACTCCCAACGACATTACGTCCGGGAAGCGGATCGCGGCTGAGACGGTCGCTGTTTGCACGGGGACATACAAGCGCGTTGATCTCATTCCTCATAGACCAACAGCAATTCTGACCGATCTGACCGATAGCGATTATTTTCTCGCACTGGTGAGGCGACAGGTTGAGCCTTCTGATGGGCAGGCGATGCTTTTTGTGGAGGCTTCCGGTGAAGAGTCTGACCCGTTATAGGACGTTCAATACGTCAAAGCAACGAGAATACATCCTTATAACCGATTGGGTCAGGGATGCGGTTCTGGAGTCGGGCATTGCCGAAGGGATGGTGTTGGTGTCGGCGATGCACATTACGGCGGGAGTTTATGTCAACGATGCCGAGAGTGGGTTGATCGCCGATATCGACGAGTGGCTGGAAAGACTCGCGCCGGAAGCGAACTACCGCCATCACCGGACTGGCGAAACCAATGGAGATGCTCATTTGAAGAATTTGCTGATTGGACATGAGGTCATTTTACCGATTACAAAAGGTGATCTTGACCTTGGGCCTTGGCAACAGGTCTATTACGCTGAGTTCGACGGAAAGAGGCCCAAGCGTGTCATTTTGAAGGTGATGGGCGAGTGACGAGTGTGCTGCCCGAATCGACGGGGAGGTGTGAGTGGAAATCGTCGGGGTGGGAGTATGTCGCTTACGGAAGTGAAAATAATCCAGTGGTTCAGTGGCAACTGAAGATAGAGTTGGTCAGAGAGGCAATCTCGATTCCAATGATGGTACTGAAAGAGGATCATCGAAGCAAAGTGTCGCTGATTGAGTTGGAAGGCAGTCGATTTGTCATCAAAGAGTTCATTTTGCAGAAGACCTGGTGGTGGTTCAAGCTGACCTCTGTCGCCTTTCCGACTATTGGTCAGATAGCCTGCGCCAATGCAATTGGATTGAATGAGGCGGGGCTTCTGACGCCTCAGCCGGTGTTGCTGATGCAGAGGCGAAGGTGGGGGATGGCGGTGGAGAGCGTGCTGGTCTATCCGTATCTGGAGGGAAAAGCGGCGACTGTGTCTGACGCCAATCAAATCGTCAATTTTGTACATAAAATGCACGAGGCAGATTGGGTTCATCGTGATCCACACCCGGCTAATTTCCTGAAAACGACCGATGGATTGGCAACAATTGACCCTGTTCGTGCAATGAAGTCGAAAGGGAATTACCTAAAGGCGTATGACGTGATGCTGATGGAGCACGACATGCCGGAAGCACCGGAATTATACGGACGTGAACATTTAGGTATTCTTTTCACGATGGCAAAATGGGGACATGACTTTATCAGGATTTATCGAATGACCAAAATAGGGTTGCGTCGATGTCTTGGATTGGGAAAGAGCGGAAGCCTTATGAATAGCAACAATCTGGAGGATTGATGGACAATATGAATTACCTTGGGATACTTCTCCCTCGTTTTTTTATGGAACTGTTTACAGCTATACTGTGCGGTGCTCTTCTTGGTATGGAACGGAGCGGGGTCAAGAGGTCGGTTGGACTTCGAGATATGATCCTTATCTGCCTCAGTGCTACGATCTTTATGATGGTAGGGGAACTGATTGATCTTGGTGCAGGTGAGGGGGCTGTGACCGATCCTGGAAGGCTTGCGGGGTGGGTGATCGTTGCGGCTGGAATGTTAGCGGCGAGTGCCACAATTCTGCGGAGGCACGACAATGCATCACTGACGACAGCGACGAGGATATTCGTAGCGACCGGGATAGGGCTGATCGTTGGATCGGGGTATCTGTTGCTTGGGCTGCTGGTGACGGGGTTGATTTTGTTGACGTTGACTCTGCTTCATGCACTCGATTCACGTATGTCGCAGGCTGACAGGCCGTTGCTACTGAAATTGTCGGCAAGAGAAGATAGTGCCGATTTGCGAAAGCAGATCGAAGTTGCTCTTGAACGGGCAGGTGTCCGCGCTGATTCGTTCCGGCTGGAGCCGGCTCCGATGGGAGTGAAAGTGACAATTACCGCGTCGCAGGAACCTGCCGATATTCGACCGTTGATGGCGGCACTTTGGACCGTTCCGGGGATCACGGAAGTCGAGCATTAATTGAGATCGACGCCGCCCTCACTGATCGTCGGTTCTTTGATTTTTGTGATGTTCCTTTGGGGCGGGTCGTTCATAGCGATCAAAATTGGGCTGAGGTATCTGACGCCTCTCGAATTGGTGATGGCGAGGTTTGTCCCGTCGGCGTTGTTGTTGCTTCCGATAGGGCTTTGGGCGGGGAAAAGGACCGGCAGGGGTGGGCTATCGTTCTGGAGAGGGCTTGACCGAAAAGAAAAAGTACTGGCAGTTGTCGCTTCGTTCCTTGCAGTGCCGGGTTATCACGGGTGTTTGAATTACGGCGAGACGTTGATCCCGGCTGGTTGGGCGAGCCTCGTTATTTCGCTCAATCCGGCGTTCATTGTGGTCTTTGCGGCACTGATACTACATGAAAAGGTCTCGCTCAGAAGGTGGGGCGGAATAGCTGTTGCGTTTGCGGGACTCCTGATTATTACTCTTGGACAGGATGCGCCGACAGAATCCGGGCTTTCGGCGACGACAATTCAGAAGATTTTCGGCGTATTGATCACATTTGGAGCGGTGCTAAGCTGGGGTGGATTTACGACGATTTCAAAAAAGTTGATGCGCGGAAGGGATCCACTTGAAAATCTCGGCTGGCTAATGACTCTGGGAGCCGTCATGAGCCTTCCAGCATACAACCCCGGTGTAATAGAAAAGTTGGTGGCTGGAGGGAGTGAACTTTTCTGGGCGCTGATGTTTCTCTCTGTTGGTTGCACTGTGTTTTCGTTCGTTGTCTGGTTTTGGGCGTTGGATAAGTGGACGGTTTCACGAGCCGGAGCTTTCATATATTTGGTTCCGTTGTTTGCACTGGGGATCGGAGCTGCGATGCTTGATGAACCAATCACAGTTGTGACAGTTCTCGGCGCGTCAGGAGTGTTGGGAGGGGTACTATTGGCAGCAAGCGGAAATACTCAGCGTTCGGAGATTATTAAGAATTGAATTTTGCGTATCACATCATAGTCCTGCCGGATGGTCCAGCGGGTAAATCAGAAAGATCAAATTGGAAATAGATAGACGTTCGATTGAAATTGCACTGGAGCAGATTCGCCCTTCGTTCATGATGGACGGAGGCGACATACGTCTCCTGAATATCACAGATGACGGGGTTGTCGAGGTTGCCTTAACCGGAGCATGTCACGGTTGCGGTATGTCAGTTCAGCACGTTAAAATGGGCGTTGAGCGTTGGCTGAAAGAGATGGTTCCCGGCGTGACAGAAGTTGTGACTGCCGATTTTTAGTAGGTTGGTTCGGCTTGAGAGCCGAACTACAAGGGATAATTGATTTAGGGCGAATGGCAACCACACCAGCTGAATTACAAGTTAGACGGGCGAGAGACGGAGACCTGCCGGAGATGGCACGGATTCACCACGCCAGCTTCCCCAGCATCATGATGACGATGGAGGAGCGAATCTCCTACTTTCGTAACGACCCACGGCTTCGACTCGAAGACCATTGGGTCTGCGAACGGAAGGGGCGGCTTGTTGGTATGTTTGCGCTATACAATTTCAGAATGCAACGAGGTCGAACGGCGATTCCTGTTGGCGGTATCGGCATGGTTGCGGTGGCACCTGAGGCTCGCCGGCAAAGAATCGCCTACTGGATGATGTTGCGCGCAGTGCAGATCATGGAACAGAATAATGTGCCATTATCTTCGCTCTATCCATTCAGTCATGGCTTTTACCACAAGCTGGGCTGGGGGGTGATCGGGAAGACCAACCTGTTCCGCTTTCCACCGGGGACTCTTCCTGGTCACCCGGAAAGGGTCAATGTTGAGCCAGTGCGCACATACGAAGACCAGACCGGGGTGATGTCATGTTATGAACGATTTTCTTCTGAGATGAACGGTCTTCTTGTGCGGGAGGAACCTGTATGGTTCGAGCGGATTTTCAAATCACAACTCTGTTATGCTTATCGCAACGCAAAAGGTGAAACGGAGGGGTATCTCGTCTTTCAGTATCGACCACTTCCATATGCTGAGCATTTGACGGCTGTCGATGTGAAGGTACACGATTTCGTCTGGCTCACTGATGCGGCACTGAGGGGACTGATCGGTTTTCTTGCGGCTCAAAGCGATCAGGCACGGGCGGTGATTGTTTGCGACCAGACCGACCTGCCGTTCGAACATATCGTCACCGATCCGATGATGTCGGGGGGTAAAAACAATTGGGATTTCGGCTCGGAAACTGCTTGGGTTGGGTCCGGTTTGATGGGAAGAATAATCAATTTGCGTCGAACTCTTACTGCAGCGCGGCTTGGCCCAGGAACCGGGAGAATCACATTCGAACTGATGGATGATCTAAATCCCGTCAATGAAGAGCCTTTGACCGTAGATTTCGAAGCAGGCAAGGCATCATTCCCGAAGGCTACCTCTGGCGGAATTTTATGGAAATGTGATGTTGCCGTAATGTCCTCTATCTGGTGGGGGGCACTGAAACTACCGGAAGCGAAGCACCTCGGTCTCGTGAAGCTGGAAGGTGAAGGGGATATCGCCTTTATCAGCAAATTATTTTCACTTCCGAAGCCAATGTGTAATGATTATTTTTAAGTATTGGAAATATAAATTGTTGCTGAGTAGATGTGTTGCGCTATTGGAGATCGATAGTTGTCTATAGCCCATTTTCCCCTTGATGTCGAACTTTGTTCCGAACGTCTGACTCTCCGTACTTTTCGGCGTGAAGACCTCGATGCAGAGAATCAATGGCCTGACTTCGAAGACCTGATTTATCACCATTACAACCCGCCTCGCGATGACTCCCACGGTAAAGACCACCGATACCTACAGTCACTTCGTTTATTCAACATAAAGCTGTCGATCTTTGATGGCGAAGATCTAGTTGGATACGTTGGACTTTATGAGACCAATTTCGAGACTGGTGAATCGTGGATGGGAATTCAATTTTCTGCCAACCAACGTAACCGTGGGTATTGCAAGGAATCTCTTGAATGTGTTTGCAATACATACTTTGGAGAGTGGGGGATGAAGAGTATTCGACTTGAAGTAGCGGCATTTAATCATCCTGGAATTCGTTGTTATACTTCGGTCGGCTGGCAAACGACGAAACAATTCTGGCACCCTCACTCCTACCAACGTCACCTCGATTTTGAGAACGATGAGCGCCTTGATTCGCTTCGCCACCATTTTCGTCGTATTGATTCCAATGTGGAAGTCGATTATCTGGAAATGGAATTGAATGTTATTCGTTATAATGAGATCCATAGTGTACTTTGATTACCCCGATATTATCGGATATCGACCCTTCCTAATGGTCGCGCATTGATTCTGACTCGCTACATTTTGCGCGAACAGGTGGGGCCTTTCTTTTTTGGCCTTTCGCTGATCATTTTTATCTTTTCGCTAAACCTCGTCTACCAAGTTTTAGGGAAGATTACCGGCAAGGGACTACCAACAGCAATCATCATCGAGTATTTCTTCAATAACGTGGCTTGGATTCTGGCGCTCGCAGTTCCAATGGCGGTTCTTGTGGCGACACTTTCTGCGTTTGGCAGGATGTCTGGTGACGGGGAAATAACGGCTCTAAGGGCGGCTGGGATAACTCCGACGAGGCTGATGGTTCCGTCGCTTTGGGCAGGATTAGTTGTGACTCTTTTCGTTGCCTGGTTTAATAACAATGTATTGCCCGATATGAACCATCGCTCACGACTGCTTTGGGGCGATATTACTCGAAAAAAGCCGACCTTCAGCATTGAACCGGGGATATTCAATTTTTCGATTCCGAACTATGCATTGCTTGCGCATGAAGTCGATCAATCAACCGGGGGACTGACCGACGTCACCATCTACGATGAACGGAATCCCCAGGAACGAGCTGTCATCACTGCCCGTGAAGGGAGGCTCCAGTTTAACCCGAACACAGAACTCTTTCAGCTAAAACTTCATTTCGGCGAGATCCATAGACCCTCCAATCGCGAAGCAGGTGGATATGAGCGGACGAAATTTGATACGGCGTTGTTCCGGATTGCAGCTCCTGGGATGATATTGAAGCGCGGTGAATCGAGCTTCCGAGGTGATCGTGAATTGAGTGCACAGGCGATGCTGATGCAGGTTGCCGATCTAAAGGCAAAAAACGATCCGTATGATAAGCGTCGCATCGCCGCGCTGATGGTGGAGGTCCATAAGAAACTCTCGATTCCGGCGGCATGTATCGTTTTTGTGCTAATCGGCGCGCCTCTTGGTATCCTTGCGCATAAAGGTGGTATTGGCGTCTCAAGTGGAATCTCTCTGCTCGCTTTTCTTGTTTACTATGTATTCATCACGCAAGGCGAAATCCTCGCCGACCGCGAGATTCTCTCTCCGGGTGTTGCGATGTGGTTGCCAAACGCTGTTTTTCTCGGAATAGGTGTGGCACTTTGGATCTACGCCCGCAACCACAGCTCGCTACCTGGCATCAAATGGATTGGCGCAATGTTTGGCAGATGGTTCGGCAAATCGAAACCGGTAGTTCAAGGTTAATTTGTGAAAATACTCGACCGATATATCGTTTCACGTTACGTTTTTCATCTAATTTCCTCGTTGTTGGCGGCGGTTGTTATATTTCTTGTTATCAACAACGTCGATAACCTTGACACTTTCCTCGATAACAACGTTCCACCTAAAACGATCTTACGATATTACTACCTTTTCATACCGCACATCATCTATTTGACTCTCCCTATTGCTACATTACTGGCGACGCTTTTCACGATTGGAGGGCTGACTCAATCGAACGAAATGACGGCAATGTATGCGTCCGGGATCCCCTTCAGACGTGCTTCTATCTTACTTTTGCTGGTTGCCGCGGTTTGCTCGATTGGGGCACTCTACCTTGGTGAAACGGTCGTCCCGGTTGCCAATCGCGAACGGTTTGACATTGAACGCTATGACGTTAAGAAATTGCCAAGGGAGACTCGCGCTAATCTGGGGAGGTTGTATTTCCATCTTGAAGGCGGTAAACAGCTTTTCGTAGAGCGATTTAATGCTATTTCAGGAGAAGCAAACGGCATTCAGATCATAACGACCGACTCAGGGAGGGTGACAGAGCGAATAGAGGCCGAGAAAATGGTCTGGAGGGATGGTAAGTGGCACTTGGGAGGGGTGACAACCAGCAGGTTCGAAGCGGACGGATGGATGCGAATCCGTCGAGATTCGGAAATAGAATTTGCGAAAAAGGGGATCGAGCCGGACGCATTTGCGAAAATTCAGACCGCACCCGATGAGATGAATTACAGAGAGCTTGAACAGTTTATCGAACGGATGAAACAGTCGGGCGGTGACCCTCGTAAATGGGAAGTCGATCTTGAGATAAAATTAGCATCACCCATTGCGGCGATGATCATCGTACTATTTGGTGCACCTGTTGCTGCTGTGCGCAGGCGAGGCGGGGCAGCGATGGCTTTTGCGTTGGCATTGTTGATCTGCTTTGTCTATTTTGGCTTTGCGCAGGTTGGAAGGGTGATGGGACACACGGGGATGCTGTCGCCTGTTGTGGCTGCGTGGATTGGAAACATCTTTTTTGGGACTTTGGGGTTAATTATGAGCGTCAATTCCAAGCATTAATCCTGCAGATTTTCAATAAAAATGTGACAATATTGTCTCGCTTCGTAAGAGAATAATGTTATTTTATCGATGCTGTAGTCTGCCTTGATTTAGTTTTCATAGATTACACATTTTAAGAAGACGTTTACTTTTCAACTTTCGGATGGATCAGATAGGGTTAATAATAACAATTTCAATTAATTCAAATGAATAATATACCCTCTCCTGCCGGTATTGAGCTTTTGCTAAGCTCGGACAGACAGGCGATACTTGGCAGACTCTCGGCAGGGCTAACCCACGTGATGAACAACGTGCTTGGCGGCGTTATCGGTCAGATCGACCTGCTGATGATTACTAACGGCGGGCCGAACCTTCAGAAAGATCTGGATCAGGTGATTCAGATTTGTGATGAGGGAGTAAATTTCGCCAAAGCGATTTCAAAAGTAATCTCAGTATTTAATGACCGCAACGCGCCCGATACGAATGAGATATTGAAAAATGCGATTTTGTTGATTAGCCGAATATATCGCCGTGCCGGTTTGCAAGCGGTCTTGAAGTACCCGAGTATTACGCCGACTACCGCCAAAAGTGATCTTTTTGTTCAGGCGGCTATTCATCTGCTGTTGATGGCTTTTGAGGACGAGGTCAAGAATCGACAGATAGGCACAAAGCCGGTTTTTGATGTTGCATTAAGTTTTGATGCGCAAAATATTTTTATGTCAATTAATAATATTAACTTAGCTTCTGTTGCCACTGAATTTCCTTCCCAATATGAGGGGAATGAGTATCATAGTTGGGTCGTTCACCAGGTTGTCGAACAGGGGAATGCTTCGATTTCGTACCAGGCGGACGAGAGAATATGCAGAGTCACATGGCCGTTACAAGAAATTAACCTCAAATAGAAAGGACGCGAAATTACATTATGGCAAATAATGCCCAAGAAATTCTTGACACAATTTTAAGTCGCCTGAAGACATTGGCGAGCACCGAGACGGTTGTCGGTCAACCTGTCACGGCTGGAGAATTGACGCTACTACCTGTTGTGAAGGTGTCGATAGGCTTCGCCGCTGGAGCTGGCGAAGGAATGGGTGGCGATGCCAAAGGCACTGGCAAGAGTGCCGGCGGATCGGGTGGTGGTGGTGGCGGTGGGGCGAGCATCACACCGATGGGCTTTATTGTCCTTGACGGTAGCGACATCAGATTTGTCTCTACTGGGAAAGGGACATTAGACTCCATATTGGAGTCGGTGCCGGGAATTCTTAGCAAGTTCGGCATTAACAAAGGAAAGCCGAAGTCAGACCCATCACCTGCGCACGGGGACGACAACGTCTAACGGAACTGGCAGAGGTGTAGTTGGTTTAGAGTCGAGTCTATACGGTTATTTCACTAATCGGGGTAGCGGTGACCAATAAGCCAAATGTGCCACCGCTTTACGAAACGTTGGGCTTGGAACCGGGTGCTTCCGAGGAAGAGGTTCGCTCCGCATACAGGAGGATGGCCAAGCGATTCCATCCTGATACCAATCCGGAAGATCCGACTTCCGAAGAATTGTTCAAAAAGGTTGCCGATGCTTACCGGATATTAAGCAATCCTGCAGCACGTGGACGATATGACCGGACGGCAGGTGTCCACCGACCGAAATCTCCTGCTCAAAGTACCGAGAAGGAGGTTCATCGCGAACCGGCGAGAGAGGTTAATCGCGATATTCATGTCAGGTTGCATCTGACGATTGGCGAGGCGGTTCGGGGTGGCCACCGGGAACTTAAAATTCCGAGGAAAATCCCCTGTATTGCATGCGAAGGTAGTGGCTTTGATAGCAAGTATCAAAATTGCTCACATTGCAATACCAACGGCATCGTTCGGAAGACTACCAATGTTGAAATAACTTACCCGCCAGGCGTTCGGACGGGAAGTAAGCTACGGTTTGCGACGTTTGGGCATAGGCTTCCGCCGGGGAATATCTCTGGTGACCTGATCGTGGAAATCTTGCTGAAGCCGGACAGCTACATAGAGGTTAAGGATCGGGATTACCATTATCGGGCCTTGATCGGGCTTGATACGTTCATCGAAGGTGGAAAAATTGTGGTTCCAACTCCCGGTGTACCGACTGCCGTGGAGATTCCGCCGCGCATGGCAGATGGACGGATATTAAAAATTTCGGGCAAGGGGTTGCCTGCTTTTAGCAGTTCTCAGGCGGGAGACCTGTATCTTAAGATTGAATTATGCGTTCCGAAACGACTTTCACGTAAAGAACGACAGCTTTTGGATGAACTTATGGCGTTGCCGGGATTTCGCCCCCCGGTTGACGGAGATGGATTTATTCCCAAGGGAGATTGAGATGAAGACTACGATGGTTCCCTCCCGTTCGCTGCTATTTGCCCTGTTATCAGGGTTACTTACGATATGCCAGGCAATTGCATCCCCTCAAATTTCACCTTCTTCCTCTTTGGCACAACGACTTGAATATCGCGCCCTAAATGGTCGTGATGTTAAAACTGTGACCGAAGGCGCGGGACTACTCCAACTCCACTCATCATCTACACATCCTTCGGAATCGCCACATCGAGACCTCGGTCGAGGTAGTCTGCGCTGGACAGCATCCGACCAGAATGGAATCTCTGAACAGGTCGCCATCTCTGAAAACGGAAACATCGTTGCCATAGGTTATTCTCTGAATGACGAACGCCTCGAAGTGAGGAATGCCTTTGGGGGAGATACGCTGTTCACCTATCGTGTGGGATCAGGTAGCTCGTGGGTTTCATTGTCACGAACGGGTGAAATTATTGCTTATGCGGCACTCGATTCGGTCTGGTTGTTTCGCTCGAATGGGCGAGGGGTTCCATTTTTCCGTTTTGGTATGGAGGGATATTACCCCGGCCCGGTAGCGCTTTCATCGGACGGCCAAAGATTGATTGCCACCGGAAACGATCCTGACGGTCGGGTTAACCGGGCATGGGGGTTCAATACTGCAAACGGGCAACGACTCTGGACGCTCGAAGTCGATGCTCAAGAAGCTTTCAACTGGTACGGCGCACAAATTTCGGCTGATGGTCGAGTTGGGGTGGTGAACGGCAAGTTTCAGATCTACGTTGTCGATGCTGCTTCAGGGGAATTAATTTGGGAGGAACCGACCTACAACACAGAATCCGCCGTATATGTCTCTGGTGACGGACGAATACTTGTTACTGGTTCACTTTCTGGCAGGTTGAGAGTTTTTGCCCGTGCTGAGCAGGGATACGAAGAGCTTTGGCATTACACTTTCCGAGGAGCAAGCTCATCGTGGATCACAAGCGTTGCTGTCTCGAAGGACGGGACGACGATAGGCGCTGGGACACTCGATTTTTTTGACGACCACTACGAAGGTCGTTTTGCTGTTTTTGATGCTTTTGGAGAAGGAGAACCACTCTGGATTTCCGACCGGTTTGCCGACGAAATCGCGGCAATCCAGTTCAATAACGATGGCACCATCGTAGCTGCAGTATCGTGGGGAGATTTGAATCATGATCGCCCTGATTTGGTGGTACACGAAAGGCATAGTCGCACTCCCTTTTATACTTTGACGACGAACGGTTCGCTCGCCGGAGTCAGCATATCTGGCAGTGGCAACCGGGTTATTGCGGGAGGTAAAGCGACTCACAACCGGGTATTTGGTCGCGGTGGTGAGGCGCATCTGGTCGAACTTTCGCTATTGGGCGGATTCGTTTCGGGCAGGGTGAGGGACGGACAGCAGGGAGCTGGTGTTCCGGGTGTGACTATTGGCGTGCTTGGCAATCCGTATAGTACGGTCACAACTGCAACTGGAAATTTTGTAGTAAGAGTCGAGACTACCGAGCGCAACGATTTCACATTGTTTGCCTCCAAACGCGGAGTTGGCTATCAGGAGTTGTCAGTTGAAGTCGTACCGAACGATACGACCTTCGACTGTAACTTCAATCTCGTCGATAGTGTCGCAGGTGATCCACCGACTAATCTGCGTGCCTCACACGGGAGCCGAAACAGGGTAACATTGGCATGGGACGCTTATAACGGGCAGCGATTGGCGAGATTTGGCAATGGAGACAGGGTACTCTCTGCAGTTGGAGATCAACCGGCTCAAGTCGGAATGACTCCTTGGGATATGCCACATGAGCAGGGAGGCGAGCCTGTCCGCGACGATATGGATGACGATGCATCTGAGATAAGGATTTATCGCTCACCAGTTGCGGGAGGGCCTTATGGCCTACTCGCTTCAGTCGATGGGGATCTGAACAGTTACATTGATCGGGATAATCTCTTTCCAGAGCATAATTATTATTACAGAATCACTGCGGTATTTGAACAGGGTGAAAGCGAATACTCCGCCGAAGCGACTGGATTTATCGATGACGACTTTTTGATATATGACGCCGATTTGCAGCCTTTGGAACGAATTCCCCGCCTTGATGGGACAATCGATGCTGCCGAGTGGGAAGGAGCTCAGATGCGGGACATTTCAGATGTGTTTGGCTATGACGAACCCGACTCAGCGGGTACAGTGGAGGCGATGATCGGCTTCAGTAATGCTGACGACAGACTCTATTTGGCGGTCAGATATAGAAACATGCGAGAGCTTGAAAACAACATGGGACTCGGCGTTTACATCGATGATGACGGTGACGGAATGTGGACTACCAAGCGCGACGGGTCGGAGGGGAATTACTGGGGATATTGGCGGAATGGCGGACCGGATATGCGGTATCGGTCGATTACAGGAGCGCCCTATATTTCTGATCCGTATTATCAGTTTGAAAATCCGACTCTGGCTTTCGGTGAACATGAGACGGGCGTCGAAGTCGAGATGTCGATCCCGCTTGGATTTCATGGGAATGAAGAAGTTGCTGTCTATTCACCGGAGCAGGTGATAGGTCTCGGCCTCTTTGCCATGAAAAGAGATGATGACGACAACCCGATTTTTCACGGTTGGTGGCCTCAGGATATGTTTTCGATAGTCAGCGAGCCCCGCCAGTTTGGACAGATACATTTACCAGTAACACTAACTGTTCCGCCGATTGCTCCGACGAATCTACAGGTTGGTCGCGATAGAACCGGGATGGTTCTT
Source organism: Caldithrix abyssi DSM 13497 (assembly GCA_945865405.1). Taxonomy (GTDB): domain Bacteria; phylum Electryoneota; class AABM5-125-24; order Hatepunaeales; family Hatepunaeaceae; genus CAMBDS01. Next base: position 39,697 of record CAMBDS010000011.1, on the reverse strand, counting down.
ATCTGGCAGGACCCCGAAATGGGGCTTGACAGTGCCGCAATCAGGGGATGGGATGGAATTAATATTTATCGGAATGGAGAGCTATTGACGAGCGTTGATCCGGGGCAGGAGCGGTGTGTCGATAGGGAATTTGAGCGGAATGGAGGGGATTGGAGTGGGTGGTTTGAGTATTCATTATCAGGGTACGTGCTGGAAGATGACGGAATTTTCGAGGGACCAATTTGCCCGGGAGTGGGGAATTATCTAGGAGCCAATCCTGACGTTGCAGAGATGCGGATGGATGATGGGACTGCAGAGGCCTTCTACATAGTCGCTTTTAACGGTGAAGACAATAGGCTGGCTACGAAGTTTACGATTGAACCGGGTCAGGAAGAAATCTCAACTTTCTGGATAGATCTACTACATCGTGGTAATCAACCATTCGAAATCTGGTGTACTCCTGACGATAACGGTTTTCCGATGGAGGGAGGGGCTCACTACAGGGTGACGTCATCGGCTACGGAGGGCTTCCAACGGTTTTACTTTCCCGGTCGTCAACAGCCGCGATTTGAATTCGATCCTGACCTTGGTGGGTCGTTTTGGGTAGTGGTCGATTACCTTCCCGAAACACCAAGCGCGCCTGCCTTTGGCGTCGATACATCGCACCCTGACGGGGAAAAGAATCTATACTACACCACCGCAACAGGATGGATTCCGTTCGGGGTTGGACAATGGGTAATAAGAGCCGGAGTTGGTCAACCGGCAAATGAAGCCTTACCTGAAGAGACGACCATTCCAAACAGCTTCGAAGTAATGTCGAATTTTCCCAATCCCTTCAACGGCAGGACTTTTCTGCCGGTTCGGTTGCCAATAGCTGGAAATGTCAATATTGTGCTAAGTGATTTGCAAGGAAGAGTATTATTTCGCACTGAGACAGGTGAAATTAGTGCGGGAGAACATTTATTAACAATCGAAGCAGATGCACTGTGCTCGGGCATGTATATTGCAACAATATCCTCAGGCGGTCAAAAACACCGCATTTCACTCCACTTAATCAAATAAGAAGGGGTATCCAGAATTGTTTTTAATTTTAAGAATACGGAGAAGAATCAATGGGCCGAGAAGCACGAAAAAAACTTAGAATAGCAATAAGTGTTGTTCATATTTTCTTTCAGGTGATTTTTCTATGGTTACTTTTCGACACTGGCGCAGATCTGAAAGTCAGTAGTACAGAAGTGGAGATTTCGGCACTATATCAGATGTTAAGTCTGTTCACACGCTCGGTGATTCTCTTTGCAGTTCAATATTCATTAATGAAAATGTTTGCTGAGTCGCATCACGTTCACATGAAATAGAAGACAATTTTTCCGGCTACTTCCATAAGGAATTGGCTTTAGTGCTTGCGTAAAGGTGCATGAAGTTATACCTTTGACGTATGGTGGTTTTGCCGGGGTGGTGAAATTGGTAGACGCAGTGGACTCAAAATCCACCGTACGCAAGTACATGTCGGTTCGATTCCGACCCTCGGCACGATAGGAAGTTTGGGTTTAGAGTTTTGAGTTTGGAATGAACCCTTCGGGCAACCGGAGGGTTTTATTTATTAGTAAGATAGTAATTTTGCTTTTTGCGAGGCGATATTTAAACTTTTGGACAATGAATTCGTTTGGAGTTGTCTGGAGAAATACTTATATTTTTATACCATCAGAACCAGTTTCTTTAAACCCAAGTAGTAATACATTCTGCGATTTTTATGATAAATATCTTTTATAATAGAAAATTACTTCTCGCCGCTCTTCTTGTAATACCGCATACTGCCCTATTCGCCTACCAACTGAATATGGGAGCCAGCGTTGTCATAGGTCAACCTAATTTCAGCTCATGGAAACCGAATCAAGGGGTCAGCGCAGTTTGGGATTCAACATGGGAGGCTCCACACGCCAATACGCTGATGTGGCCTGAACAGTCATGGATTGCTGACGGCAGGCTGTTCATTGCTGATGGGCGGAACGAGAGAGTCCTTGTTTACAACACAATTCCAGTAGTCAACAACGCACCCGCAGAGATTGTGATCGGCCAAGTCGATTTCACCCAGAAAATTAACGGCTATTACTTCACATCTGCCAGAAGCTTGGCTCGACCCTCTGGAGTTATGAATGCCGGTGAAAAACTGATTGTTCTCGACAGAGATAGCCACAGAGTTTTAATTTATAATGATTTTCCTATTATTAGCAACGATTCGGCTGATGTAGTTATTGGTCAGGATAGTATGACGACTAGCTACTGGTTTGGAGATGCTGGCGTCAATGATAGTTTTGGTGTCTCTGATACCACACTTTCATCAGGACCTACGGGGATAACCTACGATGCTCCTTCAGGTAAACTTATCGTTTCCGATACTGATAACAACCGCATACTCATTTACAATCAACTCCCCACAACAAACGGAGTTGCTGCTGACGTTGTGATTGGTCAGGCTGATTTTACCCATAATCTGGATAATAGAGGAGGGGCTCCCGCGGCCAACACTCTGGATTTATCTACAGGACCAAATGTAAGTACTTATAATGGAAAGCTATTTGTAGCAGATAGACTTAACCATCGAGTGTTGATTTTTAACCAAATTCCTACTTCTAATAATGCATCTGCTGATATAGTAATTGGCCAACCCGATTTTTTCAGCAATAGCCCCAATCAAGGCGGTCCAATTGGGCCGAATACCCTGTTTCACCCGCGTTGTGCCGTTGTCGATAACGACGGTAAATTGTTGGTTGTTGATGGCTTAAATGCCAGAATTCTGGTCTATAATTCAATACCGACTGAGAACAACGTAGCCGCCGATTTAGTAATAGGGCAACCAGACTTCGAAACTGGGATTCCTTCTTCTGCAGGACAGTTGTTGAATAACACTTTTGACGAGTTCCTCGCCCATATAGCGTTTACTGACGATCAATTTGTAGTGACCGATAACGGCAACAGCAGGGTGTTGATATTCGATAATAGCCTTGACGTGACAGCTCCTGCACTTGTTGGTTTGCCAACCATTGGCGAAGTAACCTCATCAACTATCGAAATCACTAAACCTATTACTGTTACGGAAACAGAATCCGGGCTTTTTCAGTGGCAAATCAGAAAGAACGGCTCGACGACTCTAAAGCGAAGGTATGTGGCAACTACTATGGTAATCGATAGTCTATTACTCGAGAACAGTCACTATAGCTACGACGTTCGTTTCGTCGATAAATCGGGGAACGTTGGAGACTTTAGTGGACAGGTAGAGGCAGTGACGTTGGCAAACCCTCCGACGAATTTCACGCTCAGGTTGGACAATCAAGGTGTCAACATCCTTCGGGTCGATTCGCTGTTGAACGATAATGTGGGGCTCGCTGGCTATTATTTTGAAAATATTACCGCCAATACCAATTCGGGGTGGATCAACAGGAATTCGTGGCAGGATACTCCCGATTTAGGCGACGGTAATGTTTATACATATAATGTGAAGTATCGGAACTCCGAGGGAATCGAGACCACGTCTATTTCGCTGACAACGACTCCACGCGAGTTTTTCCTGAGCCAGAACTACCCAAATCCGTTTAATTCGGTCACTCGATTCCGTTACGGTTTAGCATCCGGATCGGAGGTTAAATTGAAAATATTCGACCAGATGGGGCGTCAGGTTGTTACTATTGTCAATGCAATTCAGCCGATGGGGGACTATCAGGTTCAATGGGACGGGATGAGCAGCTCGGGGTGGAAAGCTCCGCCTGGAACCTACTTTATGAGGATGGAGACGGGGCAATTTGTGCAGACGACAAAGATGCTGTTTGTAAAGTAAAGTGCCTTATCGCGAGACAGGTAGGTTTGGATTTGATCGGAACTAAATCTGTTTGTTATAAGTGAAAAGATCAAGTTGCCTCATAAATAGCAGATTGTGAGAAGGGTTTTATGTCAAGATACTTGTTTTCAAGAGCTTCGGATGTAGTTGTTTTAGCACTGGTAGTTTTCACTTTGATCGGTTGCGGAGTTACCGACACCCGCAAGAATGATCGACCAGTTGCCGACTTCACATGGAGCGATGAAGGTCGCGGACCTACCGCCATTTCCTTCCACAATTTATCCGCCAACGCTGATCGCTTCCTTTGGCGTTTTCCGGGCGGATTGACCTCCCCTACCAGCGATCCAGTCTATAGTTTTGGGAGTTCCGGCGTCCACAATGTGACGCTGATTGCATCCGATGAATCGACAGGTCGCGTCGATAGCCTCACCCGTACCCTCACTATAATGCCGAGTCGTTTCCTGCTGGACAGCGTGATAGTCGGGCAGATCCCGTTTCGTAATCCGAGAGGTTCTTCGTGGGACGACCTGACCGGACCTGATCTTTACTATATTGTATATAAGCCTAACGGTGCCTACGAATCTTCGTCTTTTCAATATCGCACTGAGGATTTGCGTCCCGAACAATTGCCTATCAGTTGGAAGTACGCCTATCCCGGAGAATTGCTTCGAGAGTGGGATTTCCTCTACCGGATTGATCTTATGGACAAGGACGATGATCGTTCATCGTCCCGATACCAAGAGTTGATCGGCAGTGTTTCGTTCAGAGTAAGGGATTTGATAGACCAGGGGGGGTATAGGCGAAGTTTCACAATGCGTGGCGACTCGACGGAAGTGAGAATTGTGATTAGGTGGGAGTGATTCAGGTGAAATCGCTTGTCTTTCAGGTGATTTGTTGAAAAAGATAAGACTAAGCAAATTTGAACACAATACAGAACGAGTACTCCAATGCAAAGATTCCCTGTTTGGCAACTAACATCAGTTCTATTCCTCCTGATGACATTATCAGGCTGTGACAAAGAAAATCCTGCCTCGTCTTCACCCGATCCCGAAGCCGCATTCAATTGGTCGGGTGACGTTATTGCTCCTGCCACGATCATCTTCGAGAACATTTCCACAAATGCAGATCAATTTTACTGGAACTTTGGCGACGGGACGACATCGGCTGAGAAAAGTCCGCAACATTTTTACCTCGAACCAATCTCTTGCACGGTGATCTTGAAAGCGACTCAATCGAGTACTGGAGAGTCACACTTAGTTGGACAAACGCTTACAATAGAAGGATCACCACCAGAAGTCGATTTCAAATGGAGTGGAGAAACGGTCAGTCCGACAGTAATTCAATTCTCGAATTTATCAACAAATGCTGATGCATTCCTTTGGGAATTCGGAGATGGTGACACGTCAAACAGTCTTAACCCGATTCACGTTTTTGAAAAGGGTGGTGATTATCAGGTGAAGTTGACCGGTACAAATTCGATTACTCATCGGTCAAGGAGTTTAGTGAGGACAATCTCTGTTGCCTGGGGCGATCCGGTTGCAGATTTTGATTGGTCAGGAGAGACCATCATAAATTCCACCATTACACTGAATGACCTCTCGATAAACGCGAATCAAACATCCTGGAAGGTCGCCAATTCATGGATGGACACCGATATGAAAGTACAATTGACTTACGATCGACCCGGTAATTATCCAATATCTCTGGCAGTGCGAAATAGTTGGACGGCGAAGTCAGATACAATTACCAAGATACTTGCGATAACCCCACCAAATGTTTCGTTGGTGAGATTTAAGGTGATAGAACTGCCGTTTACAGATCAGATGGGGAATCCGTGGGATCTTGGTAACGGGCCTGATGTGTGGCTAGTACTATTCGATCCATCGGGTGACTTTCATTTCATTACAAATACCGTCAAGGCAGATATTCTTCCGGAACAAATTCCCCTTGATTGGGGAGATATCCCTGGATTCAACTTCCCTTTCGAGAACTGGAGCAAACAATATTATATTGAAATTCTTGAAATGGATTTGTTTGGCTCCAATACAAGACTGATAGGGCGAATATTCTTCGGAATCAACAGCTTAAAATTGGAGCAGGGCTACAATGATGAGTATATTGTTGAGGAAGGTGGTTCCAAAATAGAGTTCGGATTCGAGTGGCGATAGTTTGTTTGCACAGAATAGATAGTTAATAATCAGGAGTCAACGGCAGAGCGTTGACTCCTGTTTTTTGAACCAAAGATAATTTCTACACTGTTTTGAAAACGATCTATCAAATCGCTGAGGCTACTTCATTCGTCAGTTTGACGCGAATTGGATCTTTTCCGAGCCTCGCAACCGCTTCTTTATTATATTAGTTGCAGAATTGGCAGACTGCACATCAAATCCAAATCGAATACATCGAGAATATGAATTATCAGGCGGCAGGAGTTAACATTGAGGCCGGAGAGAAGGTCGTCTCCGGGATCAAACAGCTTATGGGGGCGGCAGGAAAAGGGATCGGCCATTTCGGCGGGGCTTTTCCGGTTAATTTCGCCGGTTACGAGAAGCCGATGCTGGTCTCTTCGATTGACGGCGTCGGCACCAAAACCGCTGTCGCCGCTTCACAAGGCCGTTGGGAAGTGATAGGCCGCGATATGGTGCATCACTCGATTGGAGACATCGCGGTCTGCGGAGCAGAGCCGCTTTTCTTCCTCGACTACATCGCCATGGGGAAACTCGACCCCGATGCCGCCGTCAGGGTGATCGGTGGGGCTGTCGAGGCTTGCAAACGGTGGAGGGTATCACTTGTCGGCGGGGAGACAGCTGAGATGCCGGGGGTTTATGTAGAGGGGGAGCTTGATTTTGTCGGTTGCATCGTCGGCGTTGTCGATCAGGATAAGTACATCGATGGCAAGTCGATATGTGAAGGGGACCTGTTAGTTGGCTTCCCTTCGGTAGGGTTGCACACAAACGGCTTTTCGCTGGTGCGGAGAATCTTCAAGGATGCGGGAATCGATTTCGGAGCTAACCTTCCGGGAACCGACGTTACAGTTGCCGACGCATTGCTCGCCGAGCACCGGTGTTACCTCGAAGTCATTCGCCGTTTGAAGACGGAATTTGCGGTAAAAGGCTTGGCGCATATAACCGGTGGTGGGATAGAAGGGAACTCGTCAAGGATAATACCCAAGGGTTTGAAGGCAGAGTTCGATTGGGGAGTCTGGCCCGAATTGCCGATATTCGACATGATCAGACGCACTGGAAATGTCGCTGAGGAAGACATGCGGCGGACATTCAACCTTGGGATCGGGTTGGTTGCTGTTTTAACCCTTGAGAATGCGAGTATGGCAACTGCCGCGTCCTGGGGGGAGTGGGGAGTTCCGCAGATAATCGGAAGGGTAACTCCGTCTTGAAAGAGTGCCCTTTGTGAGCGCGATTCTCGTTGCGATATTGGCATACTTACTGGGAGGTTTTCCGACCGGAGTCTTGCTAAGCAGGTTCCTGCTTGGTCGGGACGTGCGTGATTTTGGCTCGCACAATCCAGGGGCAGTCAATGTCTGGCGCATCTTTGGGTTGAAGTGGGGGTTGGCTGTTGTGGCGGTAGATTTTGGGAAGGGATACATCGCCGCGAAGTATTTCCCGTTGCTGGGTGGTGAGAATGTATGGAGTGATTACCCGTCGTTCCTTGGGCTTTTTGCTGTTGCGGGGCATATCTGGTCACCTTTCACTGGCTTTCGAGGCGGTAAAGGAGTTGGAACAATCGCCGGCGTGGCACTTGCCGTTCACCCGCTCGCGGCGGTGCTTTCGCTATCGGTTTGGGGAGTTATGGCGCTGGCAACCAAGTACTCTTCTGTCGCGTCGCTTTCAGCAGGGGGGTGTTTTCCTTTACTCGTTTGGTGGGGAGGAAATGTGACGCGAGCCGAGTTATTCGCGGTCTGTTTCGTTCCGATTATCTTGATATTGACACATTTGGAAAACCTGAAAAGGTTATGGATTGGGACAGAACTTAAGATTGGAAGGAGTCAATCTCATGGCAACTGAAGCAAAGGTCGCGGTTCTTGGAGCAGGAAGTTGGGGGACTACGCTCGCGCTAATGCTTGCCAAGAGCGGCAAAGACGTTATGTTGTGGGAGTTTCGATCTGATGCGGTCATGTTGATAGAATTGGATCGGGAGAACAAGGAATTTCTTCCGGGCTATCCATTTCCCTCAAATCTCGGAATTACAGGAGATATTAAGGTAGCTATCGACGGCGTAGATTACATCATCATGGCAATTCCTACTCATGGATTTCGCAGCACTGCTGGACGAATCGTCGACGGACCCGGCAAAGGAGTTGTCGTTATCTCGGTAGCGAAAGGAGTTGAGCAGGAGAGCCTGATGCGCATGTCGGAAGTATTGGGTGATGTCTGGGGGGACAAGTTCGACCAGAACATGTTCACAGCTCTCTCCGGTCCGAGCCATGCCGAAGAAGTCGTCATGGGTTTACCGTCGAGTGTCGTTGCGGCATCAATCGATATCGAAACAGCGCATCGGGTGCAGAGGCTTATTTCGGGAGACCGATTTCGCGTCTATTCTTCCGACGATGTTGTTGGTGTGGAACTTGGCGGGTCGCTCAAGAACGTTATAGCAATAGCGGCTGGACTTGCCGACGGATTGGGTTTTGGGGACAACACCAAAGGGGCTTTGCTGACGAGAGGCCTCGCTGAGATCAGCCGACTTGGAATGAAGTTAGGCGGCAAAGCGGTGACCTTTGCCGGACTTTCGGGGATGGGGGATCTGATAACAACCTGTTGCAGCCGTCATTCGAGAAACCGTTATGTTGGCGAGCAGATCGGCCAGGGGCGGTCGCTGAAAGACGTCCTCGGAGGGATGCATATGGTGGCGGAAGGCGTCAGAACGACGGCATCGGCGTATGCTCTGGGGAAGCGTGAGGGGGTCGAAATGCCGATCACCGAACAGGTTCATCGGATACTTTTTGAGGATGCCGATCCGCTCAAAGCGACAATGGAACTGATGGGAAGAAGGTTGAAGGTGGAGGATTAACAGCTCGGAGATGATCGACAATCTTTTTATCGATCCGTTAATGTGATTTTCTTGAATAGCACCCCGAATTAACCTGCTTTCGCCCACCAGACACTTGCCGAACTGCATTTCTTTTTATACCTTAATACCTCATGATAACCTTAACCACAACCCGGGAAGGAATTGGAGTTTATGGGACCGACGATCATCAAGCTCGATATGGTGCAAACGCTCGCCGCGGCAGCGGTTGTACTCTTTATCGGTCACGGTATCAAACGGAAATTTCCGGTCTTCGAAAAGTATAGCATACCATCCGCTGTCGTGGGGGGGTTGCTTTTTGCTTTCATCGCGCTCGGGCTGAGGATGAACAATATTCTGAACTTTGAATTTGATAATAAACTCCAATCACCGATGATGATTGCGTTCTTTACTACAATTGGACTTGGAGCCAATTTGAAGCTAATCAAGATTGGCGGAATTCAGGTTGTCGTCTTTTTGGTGCTATCGACGTTGCTGGCTGTATTCCAGAACGTCATTGGGGTACTGCTGACCTATCCGCTTGGCACACATCCGTTTCTTGGGTTACTGGGTGGTTCGATTTCGTTGATTGGGGGGTTGGGGACGAGTGCCGCTTTTGGAAAGTTGATGGAAGATTCCTACGGGTTTGTCGGAGGAGTCCCGTTGGGGGTGGCGGCTTCGACTTTTGGCTTGATGACCGGTGGATTGGTTGCCGGACCGATTGTTCTGGCGCTGATAAAAAAACATAAACCTGTTCACAATAGGGACTCGTTCGGCAAAGGTTCGGACAAGATGGCGAAGGATCTGGCGTCCTACGAAGGCGATATCGATACGGAACCGGTCGGCGAATCTCCAAGCGCCTTCAAATTACTTAAGATTATTACGATCATCTTGGTTGCGATGTTCATTGGCGGACATCTTAGCACCTGGCTTGGTCAGTACTTCACCCTGCCTGCCTACATTGGGGCGATGGTAATTGCTGGAATTTTCTGCAATACGCTTCCGATTGCAAAGATTAAGATCGAGCCTCGCGTCGTCGATGACCTTAGTACCATCTTTCTCTCACTTTTCCTCTCGATGGCACTGATGGGTTTGAAGCTATGGGATATTCTCGATCTGGCTTTGCCGATGCTGGTTATCTTGATTGTTCAAATCATTTTCATGGCGATATTCGCTTACTATCTCGTCTATCGTTTCATGGGCAAGGACTACGATGCAGCAGTTATGGCCGGGGGTTTGATCGGGTTTGCTTTGGGTGCGACCTCCAACGCTATGGCGAGCATGCATGCGATTGCCGAAAAGCATGGCCCTGCGCCTCGAGCCTTCCTGATAGTCCCGATAGTCGGCGCGTTCTTCGTAGATTTCACTAATGCGCTGATTATCACCGGATTTCTAAATTTCCTGAAGTAGGAGTTCAGTGAATTTAGTATTGCCTGATTTCAATAGCAATTCAACTTTCAACATTTCTAATGCCAAATTCCAAAGCAAAAACTCTTGAAACTCTGCTCAGTGAAGAGAGACTCTTTCCACCCTCCAAGCAGTTTTCTGCCCAGGCTAACGCCAACGATTTTGACATCTACAAAAAGGCGGCAAATGACCCAGAGGCATTTTGGGCCTCTTTTGCCAGTCAGCTTGTCTGGCGGAAAAAGTGGGACAAAATACTCGAATGGAATCGTCCCGACGCCAAATGGTTTGTTGGTGGTAAACTGAATATCACCGAGTCGTGCCTAGATGTTCACGTCGCAAGCGACAGACGGCACAAAGCGGCTTTCATCTGGGAGGGTGAGCCGGGAGACCGAAGGATACTAACTTACTATGAGTTGTACAGGGCTGTCTGCAAATTTGCAAATGCTCTAAAAAAACTCGGCGTCGAAAAGGGCGACCGGGTCGCCATCTACATGCCAATGATTCCTGAGTTGCCGATTGCGTTGCTGGCATGTGCGCGCATTGGAGCAGTTCATTCGGTTGTTTTTGGTGGGTTCTCGCCGGAGTCGTTACGCGAGCGGATCAATGATGCTGGCGCAAAGCTTTTGATAACCGCAGATGGAGGTTGGCGAAGAGGGCGGATTATTCCTCTCAAACACGATGCCGATATCGCACTCGAAGGTTGTCCAACGATAAGGGATGTGATCGTTTTTAAACGCGGAGATTTTCCCGTTCATATCACAGAAGGGCGCGATCATTGGTGGCACAGGTTGGTCGATGGAGCGGCTCCCGATTGCGAACCGGAAATTATGGATGCCGAAGACCCTCTTTTCACTCTCTACACATCGGGAACCACCGGTAAACCGAAAGGTATCCTGCACACCATTGGCGGCTATTTAACAGGTGTTTATGCCACGACAAAGCTTGTGTTCGACATGAAGCCGCAAGATCTTTTCTGGTGTACTGCGGATATCGGCTGGGTGACCGGTCATTCTTACGTTGTATATGGGCCGTTGGCTTGCGGAGTGACACAGCTTATTTACGAAGGGGCTCCCGATTGGCCTGACAAAAACCGCTTTTGGAAATTGATCGAAGACTACGGAGTGACGATATTTTACACCGCGCCGACCGCCATTCGCTCGTTTATGCGGTGGGGTGTCAAGTGGCCCAAAATGCACAATTTGAGCAGCTTGAGATTGCTCGGGTCAGTAGGGGAACCTATCAATCCGGAAGCGTGGATGTGGTATCAGGAGCATATTGGCGGCGACAACTGCCCGATAGTCGATACGTGGTGGCAGACCGAGACGGGGCACATTATGATCGCGCCACTTCCAGGATTGATCCCTACCAAGCCGGGGTCGGCGACCAAAGCGTTTCCAGGCATAAGTGCGGCTGTTTTCGATGAACAAGGGAACGAGATTGTTGAGGGTGGAGGTTTTCTTGGCATCACCAAGCCTTGGCCCGGGATGGCGCGTACGATCTGGGGCGACCACGAAAGATTCGTCAAAACATACTGGTCCAAATGGCCTCACGCCTATTTTCCGGCTGACGGTGTAAAGGTTGATCAGGATGGGTATCTCTGGTTGTTGGGACGGGTTGATGACGTGATGCTGGTGGCGGGGCACAATCTTTCTACCATGGAGGTCGAGTCAGCACTTGTCGATCATCAGATGGTGGCTGAGGCAGCGGTCGTTGGCATCCAACATGAGATTAAAGGGCAGGCGCCAATTGCATTTGTCACTTTGAAGGGTGGGATCGAGGCTTCCAATGATCTTGCGGCTCAACTGAAGGAGCACGTTGCCCAAAAGATTGGTAATATTGCCAGGCCTGAGCAGATAATCTTCTCGTCGGATCTGCCTAAGACACGCTCCGGTAAGATCATGCGGAGACTGCTAAGAGATATTGCCACAGGCAAAGTTCTGGGAGATACCACAACGCTAGCGGATCCATCGGTAGTCGAAGAATTGAAGATGAAGTATGAAGAGGACTAAGTCGTTGCGACAGTGAATTGCAGAATCTTTTTGAGTTACCTTCAAGCGGCGTTCGATAAATCAGAGACGCCGCTTTTTGCTTTATAATTTGCAATATTGGGGTTATATTACAGAATGACCTAACGAATTTTCCCAGGGATGGCAGTTGCCAATTCTTCGTCTGAAAATAGACCGCACATTGATGCATGCTTATCTCACAGTATCTCCTGAGGTGGTTGGCGATGTATTTACCAAAGAGCGAGTTCTTGAATTCATAAAGACTTCGGGTGTATATTCGGGATTACTGCAAGAAAATGTTGAAGAAATGGTGGGGGAGCAGGTCTTCAATCGAGAAGTACTGATTGCAGAAGGAAAGGAGCCAATTGCAGGTAAAAGAGGTAGAATAGAATACAATTTCAATCCAACCCCAACTATTTCGCCTGAAATACGGGATGACGGCTCTGTCGATTATATGAATGTTAATTTGGTGCAGAAAGTCGTACCGGGACAACTGTTGGCACGCGTCATTCCCCCTATCAGTGGTACAGCGGGTTTTGATATTCAAGGCCATGTTTTGCCGGCAAAATCCGGGCGGAAAGCAGAGCTTCATCGTGGGAAAAACACCAGTTTTGTTGACGGGAATGACGAAGCTCTTATGTCTGATGCTTATGGTCATGTCAGGCTGGCCCATCACGAACAGATTGAAGTCGTAACAGTATATCAAGTTAAAGGCGACTTAAACTATACAACCGGTAATATTGATTTTAATGGAGATGTGATTGTTCATGGTGATGTTCTGAGTGGATTCAAGATAGTTGCTACTGGTATTGTCGAAGTAAAGGGAGTTGTCGAGGATGCAACTATCGAATCTGGGATTAGCGTCATAGTTAGAGGGGGATTCATCGGTGCGGGGAAAGGATCAATAAGTGCTGTTGAAGACGTCATAATCCGTTATGTTCATAATCAACAGGTTAAAGCAGGTCGCGATATAATAATCGCTAATGAGGCTACAAATGCTCGACTATTCGCCGGGCAGTCCGTCAAACTAAATGGTGGAGCCGGGGTTCTTGTGGGGGGCACTACAACAGCTAAGTTAAGTGTAGAATGCAAGACTCTCGGAAACGAGGCTCAAGCCCGAACCGAAGTTACTTTGACATTCGAATCAGATCTTGAATCAAAGGCGGAAGGCCAACGGAAGTTCATCGCAGGCGTTGAGTCACAACTGGCAAAAATTCAGAATGCCCTGAAGAAAATGGTTGAATCAGATTTAGGTGTAGGTAATGTAGATGCATCAAGACAAAGACTTTATGGATCGCTCTATTCAGCGGAAAACGATTTGAAAGAAAATCTTGTTGTACTAAACGATGAACTTCGAGAGGTCGATGAAAAAATTGCAACTTTAAAAGCAGCTTTATTTGTGAAGTCAACCCGCTTCAGCTTTCCCGGTGTTTCGATCTCTATAGCTGGAGCACAATTATTATTATTAAAAAGATTGGAAAGACAACACTTTATGCACTCAAAGGGCATGGTAGTAGGGGTCGAGATGAAGCGTGAGTAATCAAAACGTGCATCGTGTTTTAATTACAGGAGTTGGTGGGTTTATCGGATCGGCTCTTGCGAAATTTTGCTCATCTCAAAATGAGACAATAGGAACAATTCACTCGACGGACGCACCTGAAGAAAGTGTTTTGGGTCAGATATTAAGACTTGATGTTCGCGATTCCGGGCAGGTTTGCGAAGCGATTTCGCGCTATTCACCCACCACAATTATCCATTGCGCAGCATTCAATGGAATTATTCCATGCGCAAGGAACCCCGATCTGGCAATTGAAGTCAATGTTCATGGTACTGAGAACATAGCTCGTGCCGCTGAAAAGGTAGGCGCTAAACTGGTTTATCTCTCGACCGATATTGTGTTCAATGGTGGGAAAGGCAATTACTCAGAAGATGACCTTCCCGACCCGATTTGCACGTATGGCAAGACCAAATTGGAAGCGGAGGAAGTTGTAAAGTCGGTATGCAGCATTTACATTGTGGGTAGAGTTGCTCTGGTTTACGGTATCAATCGCTATCGGAAGCGGTTCACCGAGCAGGTGATCGAGAGTTTACAGCGTGGCGATAAAATTCAACTATTTAGCGACGAATACCGCAGCCAGATATACCTGCCTGTTTTGTGTAACACTTTAGTTGAGCTTGCAACAGGCGACCTGAACGGAACTTATCACCTTTGCGGCAACGATTCGATCAGCCGCTTGGAGTTTGGGCTGGAGCTGGCGCGAGTTTTCGGCTTAAATCCTAACCTAATAATGCCTACAACGAGCGCAGATTTTCAATCAGACGAAAAGCGTCCGCTGAACTGCTCAATGACGAATGGCAAGTTGAGACGGGATCTGAAAACAGAGATGCCCTCATTACGAGAAGCTTTGAAAGAATTGCACCAAGAGTACCAAAGAATTAGTTAACCTTCATTTTCGCAGTATTAGAGAAAGGTTGAGGGGGCTTGTCATGGATACTGAACTTAAGAAGATCCTTTGGAGCCAAATCTGCGCCTCTATCGAAACGATGGAGAACGCTGTCCGGGCATGTCCGGTAGAGGTTTGGAGCAATTCGCAAAAGCCTGAATGGAATCCTCGAGGTATCGTCGGTTTCTGGTATCTGGCCTGGCACACGGCCTTCTGGCTCGATTTCTACATGACCGATCTGAAAGTGGAGTTCGCTCCGCCTGAGCCCCTCGACTTGCGTGAAATGGGTTCGGGCGGACTTCTTCCCGACTTGCCCTATGACAAAGATGTGGTTCTGTCCTACCTTGCTATTGGCCGCGGCAAGGCGCACGTTTTGCTCGAAAGCACCACAGACCAGATGGCTCCTTCACGACGGAAGGGACTTGGGATAGCCGAGCTGTTCATCTACAACATCCGGCACATTCAACATCACTCTGCACAGATGAACTTGATCCTTCGCCAAAAGGTCGGTTCGGCTCCCGATTGGGTTAGTAAAGGTAAGGCTCCCTTTTTACAAACTAATAACTCTTAAATTGTATGAACGCCCTTCCCATTATGATCGGCACGCTCTGCGTGCTGGCGATAGCATATAGGTTCTACAGCGCGTTTCTCGCCACCAAAGTCGCGGTGTTGGATGATTCCATTCGAACACCGGCTCACACTAGATACGACGGCCAGAACTTCGTCCCGACGAAAAAGTGGGTTCTTTTCGGGCATCACTTTGCCGCGATCACAGGAGCGGGGCCTCTGATTGGGCCGGTGTTGGCAACGCAATTTGGATTTATGCCCGGATTTCTTTGGATATTGATAGGCGTCGTGTTGGCGGGAGCCGTCCACGACTTCATCATACTTTGGGGGTCAACCCGGCGTGGGGGAATATCGCTTGCCGAAATTGCCCGACGTGAGATAGGGCCAGTTGCCGGAGTAATGGCGAGCATCGCCATCCTTTTCGTTGTTGTGATAGCTTTGGCAGGGTTAGGTTTGGCGGTCGTCAATGCACTGAAGGAGTCAGCCTGGGGGGTCTTCACAATCGGATGTACTATCCCGCTTGCGCTTTTTATGGGGCTTTACAGCTACAAGTTCCGACCCGGAGCTGTCGGTGAAGCGACGGTGATTGGGGTTATCGGGCTACTGTTAGCGGTGATTTTCGGCAGGGAGGTGGCTCACTCGTCCTTAGGACATTGGCTGGTTCTGGACAAAAACGGTATCACGATAGCGCTGGCAGCCTATGGATTTATCGCCTCGGTTTTGCCGGTTTGGATGTTGCTTTGCCCGCGAGATTATCTCAGTTCCTACATGAAGATCGGCACGATTGGGATGATCGTAATAGGGATCATGATTGTCAATCCAGAGCTAAAAGCCCCGATGTTCAGCAACTTCGTCGGCGGAGGCGGGCCAATCATTCCGGGGTCACTTTTCCCGTTTGTCTTTATCACAATCGCCTGTGGCGCGATTAGCGGGTTTCATGCGCTGGTCGGATCCGGGACGACGCCAAAGATGATTAGTCTCGAGTCGCATATCAGGCCAATTGGGTACGGGGCGATGTTGATAGAGGGATTAATCGGCATTACCTGTATGATTGCGGCGAGCTGCCTTCAGCCGGCAGATTATTATGCGATCAATGTGGCGCCAGCCAAGTATCAAACGCTTGGAATGGAAGTGGTTGACTTGCCTCGCCTTTCCGAAGAGGTCGGTGAAAACGTCGAAGGTCGTCCCGGTGGCGCAGTGTCTTTGGCTGTTGGGATCGCTGAAATTTTCGCTAAGATCCCCGGCATGGGCAAGCTGATGTCATATTGGTATCACTTCATCATCATGTTTGAGGCTCTCTTCATACTGACGACTATCGACACCGGCACGCGAGTGGCGCGGTTTCTTGTGCAGGAGACGGCGGGGCGCTTTCACTCCAAGTTTGGTGAACACGATTGGCTGCCGGGGACGATCATCACCAGTTTCCTTGTCTGCGCAGCGTGGTCATACTTTATTTTTACAGGCTCAATTAGCACTATTTGGCCTATGTTTGGCGTGGCCAATCAATTACTTGCCGGAATCGCACTTTGCGTAGGGACGACGCTCATATTGCAAACAGGAAGAAAGCAGTATATTTGGGTAACGCTCGTTCCGATGGTATTCGTGACGACGACGACCTTGACGGCGGGTTGGAAGAACATCTTCGACAACTTTTTGCCTATGGCAAGGTCGGGCGCGAATCCGACGCTCGGCTATGTCGATGCGACGCTAACCGCGATCATGATGATTTGCGTCTGGGTGATTCTGGTGGCGTCTGTGGGAAAATGGCGGAAGATGTGGAGGAACGCCGTATGAAAAAACACTTTGAGGGCTTCACCGTAATCGGTATTACAGCCCGCACGAGCAACATGCGGGAAATGGGGCTAGAGGGTGAGAGCGTTATTGCCAAGCTTTGGGACCGTTGGTTCCGGGACGCACTATTCGCCAAAATCCCCAATCAGATCGAAGAGGCGACGCTGGCGCTCTACTACGACTATGACGACGGTCGCCGGGGCGATTACAGCTATATGATCGGCGTGAAGGTTTCCGGCAACGCGGATGTCCCTGCTGGCATGGTGAAGCTTGTCGTCCCGCCCGGTGAGTATCGCTCCTATGAGACTGATCGAGGAGCAATCTGGGACACAATCCCGGCTATTTGGAAGCGGATCTGGCAGGAGGAGCACCAAGGAGACTTGAAGCGCAGCTACGGCATCGACTTCGAACTCTTTGACGACCGCGCCGCCAGTCCTGAGGACGCCGTGGTTGAAGTTTGGGTGGGGGAGTTATCAAGATCTATTTGACCTTATGCAATGAAAACCAATAATTTAGAGTAATTGATAGCTATTTAAGTTTTGCAGAAATGTTCAAATGAATTCCCGGCGCAAAAACTGCATCTAAATCGCAAAATCAAGATCGAACTGACAATTAAACTTTATATACATCTAAATGTACACATCAATTTCAGACGCCCGCCTTCATGACGGGCAAGTAATATCGATCGCTGGCTGGATCTACAACAGTCGATCCTCAGGCAAACTGGCGTTTTTGATCGTCCGCGATGGCTCGGCTGTTATGCAGTGCGTCGTCTCCAAGGCGGAGGTAACCGAAGAAGAGTTTGCCATCGCCAAAGAGATCACTCAGGAGTCATCCCTGACCGTAACCGGTACCGTTCATGCTGACGAACGTGCGCCCGGTGGTTACGAGCTGATCGTCCAGTCACTCAAGCTGATTCAAAAGGCGATAGACTACCCAATCTCGCCCAAAGAGCATGGCCCCGACTTCCTGCTCGATCACCGGCACCTCTGGATGCGCTCCAAGCGTCAACACGCGATCCTTCGCGTCAGGCATCAGACAATTCGGGCGATGCGGAACTACTTCGATTCACGTGGTTATATCGGCTTCGATAGCCCGATGTTCACGCCGAACGCAGTCGAAGGAACAACGACTCTTTTCGGCGTTGAGTACTTCGGATCTAAAGTTTTCCTGACTCAGTCAGGGCAACTTTACGGTGAAGCTGGAGCGATGGCGTTCGGGAAGGTCTATGTTTTTGGGCCTGTGTTCCGCGCTGAGAAGTCGAAGACCCGCAAGCACTTGACTGAATTCTGGATGCTTGAGCCAGAGGTTGCTTTCATCGATCTCGACCAGAACATGGATCTAATCGAGGACTTCCTTACCGAAGTAGTCGGGCAGGTTCTTGAGTCGGCAAAGGAGGAGTTGAAGATCCTTGAACGTGATGTTACATCGCTTGAGCGTGTCCAGAAGCCCTTCCCGCGAATTACCTACGATGAGGCTGCCAAGCGACTTGTTGGAAAGACCGAGTTCAAGTATGGCGACGATTTTGGTGCACCGGACGAAGAGGCTGTTGCCACTCAGTTTGACAGGCCAATCCTGATCCATCGTTGGCCTCACGAGATAAAAGCGTTCTATATGAAACGGGATGAGGTCAACCCTGCACTTGCCAAGGGAGTCGATTGCATCGCTCCGGACGGCTACGGGGAAATCGTCGGAGGCGGCGAGCGGGAGACAAGCCTCGAGGAATTGGAAAAGCGAATTGCTGAGCACGGCTTGCCGAAGCAGCCCTTCGAGTGGTATCTTGATCTTCGCCGCTATGGCTCGGTGCCGCATTCCGGTTTCGGCCTTGGTTTGGAAAGGACGGTAAGTTGGCTTTGCGGATTGCAACATGTCAGGGAGACGATTCCGTTTCCAAGAATGATGTATCGCGTTGAGCCGTAGTGCATTTGCCATTAGAGGATTCCTAACAGTTACTGAATAGGGGCGCGGACTTAAATCAAAAACTTATCCGTAAAAACCGAAACGGCTACAGAGAGCAAATTTGCTCCACCGAAACGACGGGGGGCAGCTTCTCGCGAAGTAATCGTCAACAATTCCCAACCTCTTGAGATAATAGAGGTTGAGCGGTTGTTGGCAGAATCGAGGCGACTTTCCCAAAATTCGCCCAAGGAATCTCTTGAATTTGCCAGACAAGCTTATGATGGAATCTTTCGGAGAAATGAAACAAAACTGCGAATTGACTGTGCGCTGAATTTGATTTCCCGGATAATGCGGGTCGGCTTGACACTCGACAGAGATTTGTTGATCGAAGAGTGGCGCGAGGAGATTCTTGCCAAAGGTAGCGCCGATCAGAAGGGTGGTTTTGCCAACATGTTGGCGATCATCCATCTCGAACGCGCTGAATTTACCCACGCTTTGAACATTTTACGCGAGTGCTCGAGCACCTTTGGTGAAATGGTTGATCAACGTATTCGTACCATGATTAAAATCAATCTTGCGAGTGCCTATTCTGGAATTTCCATCAATGACAAAGCGGCGCAATGGTTCTACGAGGCACTGGAAGAGACCTACCAGTCGGGTGATAAAGGTCTTCGCAGTCATGTCCACAATAACCTCGGGATATTGCACAGGTCTGTGCTTGACCTTCCGGCGGCAATTGAACAATTCGAAGAGGTTCTGAAACTTGCTGCCGAAACCGAAAATGTGATGATGAAGGCAAACGCCTGCACCAATCTCTGCGGATGCTACTTCTACAAGCATGACTACGATAAAGCTATGCAATACTCACAAGAAGCCTACGAATTGAACATCAAGGTAGAGAATCGTTTTGGCATTCAGGCAGCGCTCAATAATTTCGGTATGATACACCAGCGATTAGGCGACTATGAAAAGGCGTTGACCTACTATGAAGAGGCATTGCCCTTGGCAACCTCGCTCGGTCATAAGCACGCGATAGCAAATATCCTGAAGAATGTCGGCGATATTCACATGTTTCGCAAAGAGTACAATCAGGTGCTCCCGCTTTACGACAAAGTGCGTGGAATTGCTGAGGAGACCGCGGATCAATCGTTACTGAATGATCTTTATGCGGCTTATGTCCGGTTCTTCGAGGAGTGTGAGGATTGGGAACGCGCGGTCAAGTACATGCGCAATCTGTTGGAAGTCAAACAATTGCTATTCACGAGCGAACAGCGTGCCGCAATGGAGCAATTCCGGCTGAAAAATGAGATGGAGCAAAAGGAGCGGGAGCATGGGCTATTGTTGGAGCAACATGCGTTGTTAACGCAAGAGGTAGAAGAACGTAAACTTATAGAGATCGAATTGAAGGAAGCGCTTTCCAAGATTAAGACACTAACTGAATTGTTGCCCGTCTGTTCTCATTGCAAGAAGATCCGGGACAAGGTGGGTGAATGGCATCAGATTGAGTACTACATTTCGACACGCACCGATGCCCAGTTCAGCCACGGGATCTGTCCGGACTGCCGGAAAGAGCATTACGAGTAGGGGAATACAACAATAGGGTTAGCCTATGCCCCGCTTGCTTGCAAGTTGTCTCGAGTTGAATTGATTAGACGATTTTGATAAATCGTCAGGGAGAAAATGTGAGTGAATCCGTTGCCGGCTCCAAAGAGCGGACGTTACCGACCGATAAGAACCGCTACGAGTTTGAGTGAATCTATAACCTTGTCGCTGCGATATACGGTTCGCCGGATAAAACTGCACTCGACTACGGATGCGGCAGCGGGTACGGCACCGCAATGCTCGCAAAGCATTTTGGTAAGATTGAGGGGATCGACGTCAGCTCGGAAGCGATTTCCGAATGCAACAGGAATTACAAAATTCCGAACGTGAACTTTCAGGTTTTCGATCCGAATAAACAGCCTTTCCCCGATGCGTCGTTCGATTTTATCGGGTCTTTTCAGGTTTTCGAGCTAATGCAACCGCCGATTTTATCCGGTATGTCTGGGCGATGCCAAGGCCTGGCGGAAGCGCAATCATAACCACACCGAACGCGAACAACTATTTCGGAGGCCACTCCGGTAATCCGTTTCATTTTAAAGAGTATCGCCGCGAAGAGCTGATCGCCTGTTTTTCGGAAATTATCGATCCCCGGTACTTTAAAGTACTCGCCACATCCGACGTACCGAGTACCGTATTTCGGAACAATTTGCGCAGATCTTTTAAAAATAAGCAATTGGGGATTTTCCTTGGTCGATGGCTCGGCATACCGATATCGATGCTGGAACGCGCTGGGGTCATTTCAGTCGCGCCAGCTCGAATGATTAAAGGAGAACGGGATAACTTGATCGGCGGGTTCATGGCGGAAATTCAGAAACCGTAACCCAGCAACGGTCAATCTTCATACCTCCCAGGCTTTTTTACCTTCTAACTTTCAGACTTTCAACTTTTGTTCGTCCACTTACACAATCACTCCGACTATAGTCTCCTCGACGGCGCCTGCCGCATCCCGGAGCTAGTCAAAATTGCCACAGAACAAGGCTCGCCAGCAGTCGGACTGACCGACCATGGCAACATGTTCGGTGCGCTGGACTTTTACTCCAAAGCCCGCGAAGCAGGCATCAAGCCGATCATCGGCTGTGAGCTATACCTTGCCCCGGAGTCGCGTCACATCAAGAAGCCGGGCAGGGCGGGGGAACTCCGCTACCATCAGGTGTTGTTCGCCAAGAACTACACCGGCTACCGCAACCTTAGCTATCTCGTTTCGGAAGCCTTCACCACCGGATTTTACTACAAACCGCGCATCGACCGCGAGTTGCTTGCTGCCCATAGCGAGGGACTGATCTGCCTCTCAAGCTGCATGCAAGGAGCGATCCCTCAAGCAATCCTCGACCGAAAAGACGATGAAGCCGTTGAGCTGATTAAGTGGTACAAGGACCTGTTCGGGCAAGATTTCTACATGGAGCTGATGAGGCACGGCATGGAGGAGGAGGATATTCTCGTACCGGCTTTGTCGCAGTTTGCCAACGATTTCGATCTGAAGGTCGTCGCCACTAACGACGCACACTATCTTAAGCGCGAACATGCATCAGCCCACGATATTCTGCTCTGCGTAGGCACCCAAGCAAAGCGGGATGACCCCAACCGCCTTCGATTTGCGACGCCGGAATTTTACTTGAAGACTGAAGCAGAGATGCGGAAACTCTTTAGCGATATGCCCGAAGCTGTCGACATGACGGTTGAAATTGCTGAAAAAATCAATCTTGAGATTCCGTTCGACGTTAGGCACTATCCGGTGTTTGAGGTTCCGGTGAGTTTGAAGACAGCCGACCACAGTGGATCGGTAGTGAAAAATTTGGCGGAAGTCGATGTCGATGAATACCTTGAGCAGAAGACTACCGAAGGATTTCTCAAGCGATATGGCACCGAACCCTCCGAGGAGGCGTGGAAGCGACTTCGCCATGAACTTGCAGTCATCAAAGAGACAGGATTTTCAAACTACTTCCTGATCGTTTGGGATTTTGTTCGCTGGGCTAAGGATCGCGATATCCCTGTCGGGCCTGGTCGTGGATCGGCGGCAGGGTGTATTGTCAGCTACTGCCTCGGAATCACCAACCTCGATCCGATCAAGTATGGGTTGATCTTCGAGCGATTCCTGAATCCAGAGCGTGTCTCACCTCCTGATATCGATATCGACTTTTCCGATGACAGGCGCGAAGAGGTGATATCCTATGTTCGAGAGAAGTACGGCGCGGACTCGGTCTGCCGGATCACGACATTCGGGAAAATGGCTGCCAAGTCGGCGATTCGAGACGTCGCACGGGCCATGGGGATGTCGTATGGCGAAGCAGACCGTATGGCGAAACTTATCCCCGATGCGATCCGTGACATAAACCTTGAAAAGGCTGTCAAGGAAGTGCCTGAAATTCAGGCTCTTATCGACTCAGACCCGCGCTACAAAGAGCTGATCGAGCTCGCCAGAATCGTCGAGGGTGCTGTCAGGCACTCATCAGTCCATGCTGCGGGAGTCGTCATCTGCCCGGGGCCAGTTGTCGATTACCTGCCTGTCTATAAGCCGAGTGGCGAAGAGACCGACCTTTATACTCAATATGATATGACGTGGATGGATAGTCTCGGTCTGTTGAAGATGGACTTTCTCGGCTTGCAGACGCTACAGGAATTGGATTTGACCATTAAGTCACTCCTGCCTAAGGGAATTGAGATCGACCTGAACAATATCCCTCTTGAAGATCCGCGGATATTCCAACTCTTTAGCGAAGGAAAGATGACCGGCATCTTTCAATTTGAGTCTGGTGGTATGCGCGACAACCTGATGAAGCTCAAGCCCGAGCGACTTGAAGACCTGATCGCTATGAATGCTCTCTATCGTCCCGGCCCGATGCAGATGATCGACGAGTTTATCGCCTGTCGGCACGGACGAAAAAAGGTGGAATACTCGCACCCCAAGCTCGAGCCGATCCTGAAAGAGACATACGGTGTGATTGTTTATCAGGAGCAGGTAATTCGGATCGCTTGTGATTTGGCAGGATTTTCGCTCGGCAAGGCGGACAACTTGCGCAAGGCGATGGGTAAGAAGAGGATGGACATCATGTTGAAATACCGCAAGGAATTCATCGATGGGTGTGTCGTAAACTCAATCGACACTAAAATTGCCGAAGGTATCTTCGATATTTGTGAAGAGTTCGCCAAGTACAGCTTTGTCAAGGCACACTCTGCGGGCTACGCCTTAATCGCTTACCAGTGTTCTTATTTGAAGGTTTATCACCCGGCTGACTTCATGGCGGCTTGCATGACTGTCAGACGACGTGACGCCAATCAGGTGCTGAAACTGTTGGCAGAGTGCCGGGCAATGGGCGAGAAGATTCTCCCGCCTGACATCAACGAGAGCCAATCATCATTTGTCGCGACCGATAAGGGGATCCGGTTTGGTCTGACGGCTGTGAAAAATGTCGGTGATGCGGCTGTCAACTCTCTGGTCGAAGCGCGTGCCTCCGTGGAGAAGTTTTCTTCATTTTTCCATTTTCTCGCCTCAATCGATACGAGAACGGTCAACAAGAAGGTACTTGAGAGCCTGATCGAGGGTGGAGCGTTCGATTCGCTCGGCGTCAATCGCGCTTCACTTTTGAACTCCCTTGGTGGCGCGATGGCTTACTCACAAGCCATTCAGGAAGAGCGCGACCGCGGTCAGAACTCACTGTTTGGAGGTGGTGATTCTCAGAATGCACCTATTTTCTCGCCTCCGGAAATTCATACCATACAGGAATGGCCAACGCCCGAGTTACTTTCGCGTGAAAAGGCTGTGCTTGGATATTACATTTCAAGCCACCCCCTTGAGCGCTTCAGCCGCGAGATTGAGGGACTTTCCACCCACAAGCTCGCCGATAAGGATGAATTCTCCGACGGAACTCAGATCAAGGTTTGTGGCGTAATCACGTCCGTATCGAAGAAACTTACTAAATACGGTGACAGCTGGGCGACTGTCAATTTTGAGGATCTCACTGGCCCAATCGAGTGCTTGATCTTCCCGCAGGCATTCGCTCAACACGAGGCGATGCTACAGGTAGATAAACTTGTCGCCATTTCGGGGAAAATATCTCGCGGTGACGAAGCTGAGGATCCGAAACTCCGGGTCGATGAAGTGAACGACATCGAAAAAGCTGCTGAAAAGTGGGGACAGTCTGTCTGGCTCAGGTTACCCAACGAACGTGTCAGCGAGCCACTGCTTCAACGACTCGAAAAACTCTTCGAAGATAATCCCGGCAACTGCGCTATCTATTTCGATCTCGAATATAACGGAGGCGTCCGCAAGAAGATGAAAGTGCCACGCTTTAAGGTACGCGCCGCGCCTGAGATGATTACGCGACTTTCGGAACTCGTTGGCGCAGACAGAGTAATTGTCGGGCGATAAGTTTTTGACTTGCAGTTTGAGTTTTCCGTTTTGTTGGTAACAATAGTGCAAGTCGTCAGGTCTAACTTGATGAACATTTCAATAGGAACATCAATGAAAAAGACTTTCGCGATCCTGAGTATTGCCTTCATCCAACTGATTACAGGAGGCGTTCAAGCTCAGACTCATCCTTCGTGGCTGACTCTCCCACAAAATTCAGTTGCCAGCACCGACGATGCGTTGGCGCTACTTGTCAATCCGGCCGGACTTGGCGTCGATGGCGGAGGAGCCTTCTACTTTCTTGCACCTTACCAGTCTGATGGTCATTTCGAGGATTGGGGCTTTATCGCTGGGGAAGGCTTTGCCTTTGCAGCTGAAGCACTTCGTTCTGATCCGGGGGGCACTCGCCGCCGGTACACGTGGGGGCTTGGTTTTGGCGAAGACGACTTTTACTATGGGTTCAACTACAGTTGGACAACAGGAATCGACCGCCAAAATACCTGGGATTTAGGCATCATGGAGCGTCCCTGGTCGTTCCTCTCTGTGGGAGCTGTTGCCCGTGGTATAAATCGCCCTCGATTGAATGGTGCCAAATTGCCTATCGGTTGGGATTTGGGGGTTGCGCTTAGACCATTGGAAGTGATTGACTGGTCCTGGGCAAGGCCGTCGGATCGCTTAACGTTCACACTTGACGCGAAATTGCGCCAATTCGAGGAGCTACCTGGACAAGTGGCTCAAAAGTATTTCGACGACATTGACTATACTTACGGAGTGGAGGCTGAGGTTGTCCCCGGCATCACCGGCCATTTCAGCTATTCTCCAGAAATCAAAGGCGTTCTGGCCCACGACTCCCGACTTTGGGCAGGATTGACTTTCAACTTCGGTGATATGGAGGTTGGCGCGTTCCAAAGATCTGGAAACGGATCGGGGGTAGCATACCTTGCCGCAAGAGATATCGACAGAAAGTCCTGGCTGAAGCCTATTCGCGAACGGGTGATTATCATCGATAATCCGGTAGACGACAATGATGACGAGGAAGCAGATTGAACGCATATTATCATTCTGCGAAGAATTTACGTATAACCAGAACGATCGATAATTCTGATAGCGCGGGAATGTCTTGAGTATGGAGCGTCGTAACTCGATCATACTTTCTATAATCGCAGCAAGTGCCTTTGCAACGGTCCTGTTCGGTTTTGCCCGTATCGATGCGGGCGACGGTCGGACTCAGACTTTAGCCGAAGAGAAGCAACAGCTTGTAGAAAGCGCTCAACTCTGGTATGTCCGTCCAGTTGTCAAGGGTGGTGGTGGGATGACATTTGATAGCCTCGATTTCTCGAGGCTCGGTTGTCACCATCCCAATGGGTCTTTGCACTACGAATCGAAGCTGGCACTCTATTGGATAGAGGATCGGCAGTCGTCCTCGTTTCTGCTCGGATCACGAATGTTTTCGGGAGAAATTGACGGACTGGATACAATCCGGTTCGATTCACAACCGCGGTGACCTTCCATCGCTAAGTAACTGAATTTGGAGATAAATTGGTCTGGAATGCTGCCCACCTACATCTGATGATAAACCACCTGCCGATTTTCGCACCGGTGCTTGCCATGCCGTTACTGCTTCTCGCTCTTTGGAAACGGGACGAAAAGGCGATTTTCATCGGTGCTGTCTTGTTGCTGGTCTTTGGCGCAATTGGTGGATTCATCGCTGTGCAAACGGGTGAAAGGGCTGAAGAAGCTGTCGAAGGTGAGCCTGGCATATCGATGCGGGCACTTTCCGAGCACGAAGAGCGCGCTAAAACGACCTCTCTTGCGTTAAACATTATCGCGTTAATAGCCCTTGCCGCCCTTTATTTCAGAATGAAACGCCCAGAGAAGTTTAAGCCAATCTACTTGATTGCGATTCTGCTTGTCGGGGCATTCATAGGTTCTTCGATGGCCGGGTATGCCGCTTTGAAGGGCGGCGAGATTCATCACCCCGAGATTCGGCCCCCCGAAGAGATTGGTTTATAATGAGCAACTTTCCTGGTTAGACGATAAGAGTGGTCGTCTTTCGTAAGCCCGTCAGATTTTTGGCGGGCTTTTTGCGTTTAAAATGGAAATACTGTTGATACAACTTTTACGTTGAATTGGAGAATAGATAATTCTCAACCTTTTTATTCTAAATATCATCTCTTTTAGCTTGTAATATGTTTCCTTTCCAAATAGTTTATTAAATTCGTGTGTGAATTGGCTCATATAGCATTTTACACTTTGCGTATTATAACCAGACGCGAAAAGCGTTTTTTTATTATGGAGTAATCTATGGTAGTTGGGGTCTTGAAAGAGACTTTTCCAGGTGAATCGAGAGTAGCTCTCATTCCCGATGGGGTGGCTCTTCTTGCCAAAATGGGTTTGGAAGTTGTCGTCGAGCCAGATGCCGGAGTTCGTGCCGGGCATATTGACGATTCTTACAAATCGAAAGGAGCAAAGATCGCTGCCTCCCGATCCGAAGTACTGAAAAGTGCTGATATCTTATTATACGTTAGAACCCTTGGAGCCAATGCCGAAGCCGGCAAAAGCGATCTGGCACATTATCATGCCGGGCAGGTTGTAATCGGCTCAGCTGATCCGCTTGGTGAACCTGGCGCGACACAGCAGATCGCCACAACTGGTGCAACGCTGATGGCACTAGAGCTGATCCCTCGCATCACCCGCGGGCAGGCGATGGACATCCTCTCTTCGATGGCAACCGTTGCAGGCTACAAAGCAGTTCTTCTCGCAGCATCCCATTGCGCACGAATGTTCCCGATGTTTATGACAGCCGCTGGAACTGTTTCGCCAGCCAAAGTCTTCGTCATCGGAGCTGGCGTTGCCGGACTTCAGGCAATCGCAACCGCACGACGATTAGGTGCTGTTGTTAAGGGCTACGATGTCCGCCCGGCGGTCAAGGAACAGGTCGAATCGCTCGGTGCAAAGTTTGTAGAAATGGAGCTGGAGACTGCTGAAGGTACCGGCGGCTATGCCAAAGAAATGGGCGAGGAATTCTACCGTCGCCAGCGTGAGTTGATGGCGAAGGTCGTCTCAGAGTCCGACGTTGTTATCACTACGGCTGCCATCCCTGGCAGGAAATCACCAGTGCTCGTAACCACCGATATGGTCAAGCACATGGCCCCTGGATCGGTCATAGTTGATCTTGCAGCTGAACGCGGTGGAAACTGCGAGCTAACAAAAGCCGACGAAATTGTGCATGTCCATAACGTTACCATACTCGGCCCGACCAACCTTCCTGCTACCGCTCCATATCACGCAAGCCAGATGTACTCTAAGAACGTCACAAACTTCATTAAATTGATCGTTGACAAAGCAGGGGCTTTGCAAATCAATATGGAAGATGAGATCGTCCGCGAGACTTTGGTTGCAACGGGTGGCGAAGTGACGAATCCCCGCATCAAAGAACTGCTCGGCAAAAGCAGCCCACAATCAGCAAATTGAATAACACCGGAGATCAATAGACAATGGATGTAAATATCTTCGTATTCGTAATGGCAACTTTCCTTGGAATCGAAGTGATCCGGCGGGTATCGCATCTGCTGCACACACCTCTGATGTCGCTAACCAACGCGATTTCAGCTATTTCCGTCGTAGGGGCCATAATCATCGCCGGTCAGGATTATCCGGCCGGAAGTCAGTACGCGAATGTTGCCAAAATACTTGGTATAATAGCAGTTGCTGCTGCATTTTCGAACGTCGTTGGCGGGTTCATGATCACTGATCGTATGTTGAAAATGTTCAAGCCCGAACCGAAGTCAAACAAGACCGATTCCAAAGGAGGACATTGATGAGTCGAGTTCTCTTTTTTGGAATAGCTGCGCTACTTGCCTCAGCCGGGACTGCTTTGGCGTCCCATGGCGAGGGAGGCGAGCAACAGTGGTTCGTCAACTACACTTATATTGTCGCTGCTATAGCCTTCATTTTGGCATTGAAATGGCTCAGCCATCCTAAAACAGCGCGCCGTGGCGTGATGGTTGGCGAACTCGGTATGTTGCTGGCAATTGTCGGTACACTGGTCAGTTTTGAGATTGTCAACTACACCTGGATCTTCATCGCGTTTGGAATTGGTGCCGCTATCGGTGTTCCGCTTGCCGTTTTCATGCCGATGACTGCTGTGCCGCAACGAACAGCGTTGTCACACGCCTTTGGCGCGTTGGCGGCGGCTTTGGTTGGAACTGCGCATTTCCTGATCACGCCTGAAATCACAACCTTCGACATGATAGCGTTGATTTTCGAAATGCTACTCGGTTTCCTCACTTTTACCGGTAGTTTGATGGCGTTCGGGAAGCTTCAGGAAATCCTTCCAAGCCAGCCAATGGTCCATAAGGGCCAGAACTTCATCAACTTCACGATTCTCGGTTTGGCTGTGGTCGCTGGAATCTACCTGATTATCGATCCGAGCGCCATGTGGATGTTCCCGATCTTTATCACGTTAAGTCTTCTCTTCGGTGTGTTGCTAATCCTCCCGATTGGTGGAGCCGACATGCCTACGGTGATAGCGTTGCTGAACTCCTATGCAGGTCTTTCGGCGTCGTTGATGGGATTTGTCCTTAACAACAAACTCCTGATCGTTGCTGGTGCTTTGGATGGTGCGTCCGGATTGATCCTCTCGATCATTATGTGCAAAGCGATGAACCGCTCCTTTACGAACGTTCTGTTCGGAGCTTTTGGCGCGACAACGGATTCGGGCAAGGCTGATGACATCTACGGCGGTAAAGTCAAGTCTGTTAGTGCTGAGGACGTCGCCATGATGTTCGAAGGTGCGCAACGGGTGGTCTTCATTCCCGGTTACGGTATGGCAGTAGCACAGGCTCAGTTTGCGGTGCGTGATCTGGCAAACCTGTTGCAAGCGAAAGGGACAACCGTCGAATACGCCATCCATCCCGTTGCAGGTCGTATGCCGGGTCACATGAACGTATTGCTTGCCGAAGCAAGCGTGCCGTACGATGAGATGGTGGAAATGGACGACATCAACCCGACAATGCCTCAGGTTGACGTCGCTGTTGTGATTGGTGCCAACGATACAGTCAATCCGATTGCCCGCACAGACCCAAACAGCCCCATCGCCGGAATGCCGATTATCGACGCTGACAAGGCTCGCAATGTCATCGTCATCAAGCGAAGCCTTTCACCAGGTTTTGCAGGTATTGCCAACCCACTTTTCGTCGCACCAAACTCCGTCCTCTTCTTTGCGGATGGCAAAAAAGCTATCATGGAGATTATTGCTGCTGTCAAAGCGGCGTAAAGTTTCGTTCGCTATAGGTCACAATGAGCAAAGCCCGTCATCCGACGAGCTTTGCTCATTAAGAGATCTACAGTTCGACCTTATCCCAGATAGTCTTTCACTACGAAGGCAAGCTTTTCTGCAGCATGCCCATCCCCAAACACCAAAGGTCGATCCTCACGCCACCATTCCGTCCGTGCTGAATCCAATATCTTTGCCTCATCCGTATCGACCACTCTGTTCCAACCCGCCTGAACTGTCTCTATCCACTCAGTTTCGGGTCGAAGAGTAAGACACGGTATGCCGTGAAAATATGACTCTTTCTGCACCCCACCACTGTCTGTCATTATCATTCTCGCCGACATCTCCAGCATCATCATGTCGAGATAACCGACGGGGGGGATGATCAGAATGTTCTCTGGAACCGTCAGATTGAATTCATGAAGTCGTGCCTTGGTTCGGGGATGCAGTGGGAGCACGATCTGCTCATCGAGAGCTGAGAATGCATTGAAGAGTTGAGCAAGTCGTTTCGGATCATCGACCGTATAGGGTCTGTGTAGGGTAACCAGAACATAGTGTCGCTCCAAGAGTGAATGCTCTTGAAGAATTTTAGAATTTGCCAAGGCCTTGTCGCGGTGGATTCTTGCGAGGTCGTACTGAACATCGCCAATGACAAGGACACCATCTCTTATGCCTTCGCTTAAAAGCTGATCGGCGGATGGTTGCGTCGGACAGAAGAGTAGCGTTGAACAGTGATCTGTAAGGATTCGATTGATTTCTTCAGGCATCGACCGATTAAACGACCTCATCCCGGCTTCATTGTGCGCCACGGGAATGCCAAGCTTTGCCGCCGTAAGCGCGCCGGAAAGCGTCGAGTTTGTATCGCCATGAACAAGCACCAAATCGGGCTTCATTTCGATCATGCTCTCTTCCAATGCAATTATGATCGCAGCCGTCTGATTGGCTTGCGAGCCGGATCCGATACCAAGATTGACGTTTGGTACGGGGATCTGCAGTTCGTCGAAAAAGAGCTTCGACATCTCATAGTCGTAATGTTGACCTGTATGCACGACTATATCTTCCATTCCGCAGTCACGGATAGCTTTGCCGGTGGGACAATGCTTGATAAATTGCGGGCGAGCGCCAAGTACAGTTAGGATTTTCTTCACTCGCTCTCCGGCCCCATCTCATAATTTACCACTCTCTCGCGAAGTAATTCGAACACTCTTGGAATCTCTATCTCAAGTAATTTCAAGAACTCAAAGTAATCATCCAATGCCTCTTCGCCCTTTTTATTGCTGAATGTTGGGTCTGGAAAGTCGGGCGAATCGAGCGGAGTAGATAATCCAAAGTTTCTAATAATGAAGGTCTTGTCAGCAAATGTTGGATCAAGTTTTATAATCGAATCGCGGTGATATCCCTCCATAACCATGATCCAATGATATTTAGTAATAAGTTTCTTAGTCACCGGTTGTGACCGATGAGACCCGATCGAGATTTTTCGTGTAGCGAGGGCTCGTTCGACAGCGGGAAGTGGTAGAGCGCCCTTTACTGCCCGTACCCCCGCTGATGCAACTACCCAATCCTCACCTGACATGGTGGCTAAATGACGAAAAAGTCCGGCAGCGGCCGGGCTTCGAGTGATGTTGGCAGTACAGACGAATAGGATGCTTCGAAGGGGAGGCGGTTTGGGGTGAAAAAAAAACACGGTCGGTTATTTATCGATTCAGGTTATTTGCGTGGTTGCGTTATGGTTACCCGGCGGTCAGACTGTCCACCAATCTGTAACGCATTTTGTTCGAGTGAGTTGAGTGCCGGTTGAAAATCTGGCACAAGTCGGGCTACTCCTAAGTAGAGGTTTCTACGGTCCAGGCTGTAGCACGACTCAAGCAGTTCGTCAAGTTCTCGCAGGAACTTCTCGCGGCTAAACGACGGCGTATCGGCAATCCAGATCTTATTGATGTTAGTCGGAATTCCGTCGCCTGTGTGGCAAAGTTCTTCATACAATTTCTCACCGGGGCGCAGTTCGGTATAGACAATTTCGATATCCTTGTCCGGCGTGAATCCGTGCAACGAGATCATGTCCCGTGCTAACTCGGCGATTTTCACCGGCTCGCCCATGTCGAGGAAATAGGTTGCATACTCGCCTTCAAGTGACGCCGCCTGCAAGACGAGCTGCACCGCTTCTGATGTCAGCATAAAGTAGCGCGTGATATCTGGATGCGTAACCGTAACCGGCCCACCGGCAAGTATCTGTTTCTCAAACTTCGGGATAACTGACCCTGAACTGCCCATCACGTTACCGAACCTGACTGCGCAATAGACGCTTCCCGGCTGGTGCGGTTGCGACTCGACCAACATTTCGCAGAGACGCTTTGTTGCTCCCATCATGTTGGTCGGGCGAACAGCTTTATCGGTTGAGATCATCACAAAGCGCTCGACGCGATGTTCCGATGATACTGCCGCCAGCACCCTTGTGCCGATCACGTTATTAGAAAGTGCCGAGAGAGGATTGTCCTCCATCAGAGGGACATGTTTATAGGCGGCAGCGTGGAAGACGACCTTGGGATGGTGCTCATTAAACACGCGGTCAACCAGCCAGCGATGTGAAATATCTCCTACGACCGGGACAAGTTGCAAGTCGGGGAAGTCTGCCGAAATTCTTTCACAGATAGTGTATAAGTTTGGCTCGCTGATATCGAACAGGATCATCTTCGATGGTTTGCCCTCAGCGACCTGATGGCAAATTTCGCTTCCAATCGACCCCCCAGCACCGCTGACTAATACACATTTTCCTTTAAGAATCCGCTCCACTCGTTTGCTGTCAAGCTCGATCGGGTCACGCCTCAACAAGTCAACTACATCGAAGTCTCTGATCTGCTTGAACGATACATTTCCACTGACAAGTTCCGCAATAGGCGGCAACGTTCTGATCTCGATTTTTTCAGTGATCTGCTCGTGCAAACTGTGAAGTATCTGTCGTGTTTGTGGACCAGTCATGGAGGGCATGGCGATGACGATTTCGTCAACCTTACTCTCTCGCACAACTTGTCCTGCGACCTCTACTCCACCAAATATCGGGAGTCCATGCATCGATTTTCGGTGCTTCAAAGGATCGTCATCAATAAAACCGACAGGCCAAAGCTCGCTCCCTTTATTGTGCATGATGTCTCTGGAAATCATCTCACCAGCATCACCGGCACCGTAAATCAGAATTCGCTTTTTTTCGGGGTTTTTATTCATAACAGGACGGCGTCGGACATAGCGTATTGTCATTCTACCACCGCCGACGATCAGGGCAAGTCCCATCCACTCGATAATGTAGATCGACCAGGGAAAGACGTTGGGTTCGAAAAGGTTTATGACCAATGCTGAAATTGCAACCGCAGCAAAAGAAGCGCCTGTAATAAGCCAAACAGCGTCAACGCTTGCATACCGCCACAGGGTGCGATAAAACCCAACTGACCAGAACACTACAATCCCAACAACAACTGTTATAGGGAGATAGGTCATGGACGCGGGCAATAGATTTAGCCATGTATCGAACGAGAGGCGTAGGAGCAGGGCACCGATGAATGTAACTGCAATAGCGAGGGCGTCAAAAGTGACTTGAATTGCCGTCTTGGTTGTGTAGAGCAGAGTGAGGGACGCAATCTGCTCAGTCGAGAGGTCTGGCTTGGAAATCATCTATTTTGTGCGGAGAGGAACGTAATGTTTATTACTTCGTGAGATTATCGAGAGTTGACTGCTACTTGGATATTAGAATCCAATTATAAAGCTGGTGAAAGATAATTTACTTTAAGGTAAAAGTCAATCATTTAGACAGCGAGTTTGGTTGGGAGATTATTGGTGTCCTGTCTTTCAACGAGTTCAAATTTATCAGTTTTACTAAATGGATTATTTGACAGGCATCACAATTTAATTTACTACCAAGTAAAAAAAATGAGTGCTGGTGATGAAGCGCACTTGACAGAGGGCTTTCCTCTGAATAAATTTATACATTATGAAAAGAGAAAAATTGAAAATTACAATTGCATTGATCCAGCTATTACTGGTTGGCGTTGCGACGGCCATGCCACCACAACCTGAAGCATGGCGCGCACTGAATCGCGACCAGCGTGATCTTGTCGATCAGGTCCGCAATGATGCGTTGGGGCGGGGGCTTGACCAGCGACCTGGAGTTAGGTTAGCCAATCCTAACAATGAGTTGCATAGGGATGACGAAAATCAGGTTACGCTAAGATTACCGGTGATTTTGATCGAGTTTGCCGATAATCTTGGCAATCACGAGACTCATTCACGTGAGTACTACGAGAATATTCTCTTCAGTGAAGATCAGTTTCAAACCGGCAGTGTGAGAGATTATTATTTTGAAAACTCTTTCGAACAGGTTGTTATCACCGGTGAGGTTGTCGGCTGGTACCGTGCGCCTCAAACTTATGCCTATTACACCAATCGGCAATACGGGTTGGGGAACTACCCCCGGAATGCTCAAAGATTAGCAGAAGACGCTATCCGAGCGGCAGACGGAGATACCGATTTTAGTCAATTCGACAACGATGACGACGGTATCGTTGATGCCCCTTTCATTATCCATGCTGGAGGTGGCGCAGAGCAGAATCCCAATGACGTCAACCAAATCTGGTCTCACGCTTGGAATGTCGAAGCACTGGGGCAACTCGATGGAGTGCGATTCGACGGTTATACGATTGTCCCGGAAGACGGGAATATCGGCGTATTCTCACATGAGCTTGGTCACGCACTTTTTGGCTTGCCAGACCTTTACGACACTGGTGGCGAGTCGGCTGGACTTGGTTACTGGTCAGTAATGTCATACGGTGCTTGGGGTGATGGGGGAAGGCGGCCTGTGCAGTTTGACTCGTGGTGTAAAGAAAAATTGGGCTGGATTGAGTTAGAGTCGCTTGAATTTGATCGTCGCGCAACATTGCCGCCAGCTGAGTCATCTGGGCGAGCTTTTAAGCTTTGGAACCCGGAAAACCCCGGTCCACAGTATTTCCTTGCCGAGTACAGGGATAAATCCGGCTTCGACGGTGAGTTGCCTGCTGCGGGACTTCTCATTTACCATGTCGATGAGGCTATGGCTAATAACGACCACCCGTTCTTCCCCGGAAATCAAGGCAATCAACACGATCTGATTGCCCTCGAACAGGCTGACAACGACTACGACCTCGAGCAATTCGAAAATCCCGGTGACACTGGCGATCCATATCCAGGCAGTAGCGACAATCATACTTTTGATCTTGAGAGTCACCCCGGGTCAATCAGTTACACTGGAGGAGAAACCGGCGTCGCTGTTCGTAATATCGAGATCACAGAAGCCGGAATTCAAGCTGACTGGTATGTCGGCGTCGATGGTCCACCGTTGGTCGAGCAACAGCTTTCCTTGCGGGAAGGCTGGAATCTGATCTCATTCAGGGTAACTCCACCAAGTCCAAGTTTGGTTGAAATAGTATCGCCTTTAGTCGAAAATAATCGATTGCGTTTCGTGAAGGATGCTTCGGGGAGGTTTTATGCACCTGACAGAGGATTTAATAACATTCCCTTTTGGGATGTTAATAGCGGTTATCTTCTTCAATTGACGGAAAATACTGAATTTGTCATAGAAGGTGAAGAGATAGAATTTGATCGTGAAATTCCCCTCCGGGCTGGTTGGCAGGCCGTTGCTTACTTTCCAGACGCTCGCATGAGCGTCGAACGAGCATTTGCCGATGTTGTCGATTCCCTCGTCATTGTCAAAGACGATAACGGAAGATTTTACCTGCCACGAAATCGATTTTCCAACATGGACAGGTTGATGCCGGGTAAGGGATATCTTCTTAAACTATCCGGAGAAGCGACCCACCGATACCCGGAGCGATAAAATTGTCTTCGAAATTGCTGTATTTTTGAATTTCCCGGCACGAAGGATCTCTTGAAAAATCATTCTGGATTCGAACTTTTCAGAAAAAAAGAGTTGCTGCGCCAATTTTGGCGGTGTGGCGCTCTTTTCGTTTTGACGATCATCTCATTGAGTGCTGTCGAGTATTCCATCGCTATTGAGAGAAATTCTGAAGGTAGGATTTATTTCAAACTTGATGAGTCCCAAGTCGCTGCAACCGGATTACCTCGGGCAGACTGGACAGACCAACTCCTCCCACAGCGCGACAATTACATCGATCCTATCACGATTAAGTCTCTCAATTTGCCGTCAAAAGCTCACACCGATCCGCTCTTCAAGAACATTTTCTTTGCCGATGCCAGCCAAGTTTCCGACTTGGATGGCTTGTTGCGCAATATCAGCGACTCGGAAGGTGTACTTTGGGCTGAGAATCCCCCGGTGCGCTACACCGATGGGCTGGGCGGGAAGCTACACGACGGGATAGATGCACCGCCAAGCGATCCGTTTTATTCCCTCCAATGGTCTCTCGATAAAATTCACGCTCCAGCCGCTTGGGATATTTCGCATGGAGATCGTGCGGTAGTCATTGCAGTAGTCGATGCAGGCACCGATATAGGGCATGGCGATCTTATCCAACAGCTTTGGGTAAATGAGATGGAATCAAATGGTGAGACTGGCGTCGATGACGATAACAACGGCTACATCGACGACATTAATGGCTGGGATTTTTATGATGACGATCCGGATCCGCGCCCGGGTGCTCGCGACAATCACGGTACTCACGTCGCAGGAATCGCTTGCGCGGGGACCGACAACAGATTTGGCATAGCTGGCGTCGGCTATGATTGTCGCATAATGGCGATACGTGCTGGAGCTGGGCGAGGGATAACCCACGGATTCGAGGGACTCCTTTACGCGGCAGTGAATGGAGCCGATGTCGTCAATCTCTCGTGGGGTGGGGACGACATCTCGCAGCTTGAACGAGTTGTGGTTCAATACGCAACCGCGCAAGGCTGTCTGATTGTTGCCGCGGCTGGAAATCTCAATGAGCACCCTTCGGCTTTCGATCATTATCCAGCCGCCTACGATGAGGTTCTTGCTGTTGCTTCGACCGATGATCACGACTTGCGCTCTGACTTTAGCAACAGCGGTGTTTGGGTAGATGTGAGCGCGCCGGGAAGCCGGATCTACTCGCTTTTTCCGAATCAGAGTTACGGCATCGAGGACGGTACATCGATGGCGTCACCGATAGTAGCTGGTGCTGCTGGATTGGTGAAATCACTTCACCCCGACTGGACTCCGGAGCGATTGAAAAAACAGATTGAGATCAGCTCTGACCCAATCGACGATTTCAACGGCACTTATGCAGGAAAAATCGGAAGTGGAAGAATCAACCTCTATCGGATGTTAGCCGATCAAAAGTCGGCTGTAATTATCAATAGCGTGTCGATCATAGAACCTGATGGCGACGGCATCAACGATCCGGGTGACAGGCTCCAAATATCATTTATTCTGCGAAATCCGTTGTCGCAGGTTGCTCGTTTTTCGATCCGAATGGCTTCTTTCAGCCCCTTGCTTTTCATCGAAGACATGTCGACTGATAATCTGACTTTGGCACCCGGCGAGACAATTTCAACTGCCACAACACCATTGCGAGCAAGAATATCTGCCAATGCCGCCGACAACTTAGTGATAAAATGTAATCTACACATCGAAGCGGAAGATGGGGAAGTTTCGCGCATTCCATTTACAATTGGCGTCCGAACATCCTACCAAACGATTCGTAACGAAAAAATTGCGATAACCGTCGCAGATATGGGGTCTATCGGGTACAACGACTATACGACCGGGACCGGCTACGGCGAGGGATTTCGCTATCCCGTCGATGGCTTATCGGCACTGTTTCATGGTTCGTTGATGGTTGGAGCCTCAGGCAATCGGGTTTCTGACAACGCATATGGGAATGACAATCAGAATAGCTACGACTTTTATCCACTTTTCCCCGGTGTCGGTGTCGATTCATTGGATGGAAAACTTGAACTTGAAACGCACTTCTCTGACGACTCAGCCGACACAATTCTCGGTCTCGATATCTGGCAAACGACAATCGTCGATCTGAATGTCGCGGACAATAATTATGCTGTACTCTCCTACGCTTTGACTTTGCAGCACGGCTTCCCGCCGCTCGATTCCGTTTATGTTTGTCTCTACCTCGATTGGGATATAAACCATTCGAATGATAATCTGTTGCATTGGCAAAGTGAGTCGGGGCTTGGCTGGATGTCTCCGGTCACCATTCACAACACGGTCGAGAATCGCTCCATTTTCGGTGTTGGCGTTATGGGTCGCGACGCCGATTTCTACTGCGGGGTCAATCGAGGAGACGTCAACCATAGTTGGACTGACGCAGACAAAAGCAATATATTTAGATCAGGATTCAGTCGGACTTCGGGTGATTCGCCAGATGATTGGGGGCAATTGATCGGAGTCGGACCCTTATCGCTTGCTGAAAGTGAGACTCTTTGCGTCGCATTTGCTATGCTTGGCGGAGAATCGCTTGCGATGCTCTCTGAAGGACTGCAAGCTGCGCGAGACAGGCATGGCGTGGGTTTGACATCCGGTAAGCCTCACCAGCCTGAATTTTTCGGGATCTCCTCAGTTTATCCCAACCCATTTAATGCACAAACGACCGTCTTATGTAGGCTTGCTTCCGGGTCTGAGTATCAGTGGTCTCTCACCGATTTACTTGGCAGGCAATCCATGGGTGCGAATGGAATCGCCGCTCATACGGGATTAATGCCCGTTTTTCTTAACGCTGCAGGTCTGCCCGCCGGATACTATCACTTCAACCTGCATTCATCCGGACAAAGTTACTCCAGCCCGCTAATCCTCCTCAGGTGAGGCAATTCTGATCAGCACAACTCCCACACCCGGGCGTCCGAACATCTTTCTCGGCAACTTCCCCGACTATTTGGGAGCGATGCTAAAGGAAGAACTTCACCGCATCAAAAAACCGGATCCACTTGCCGGTGTGATTATGGTCGTATCCTCAGAAGCCGCGGTCGCCTATACTGAAAAAGATTTGGCATTGGATGGTGTCAATCTCGCAAACGTTCGAATCATGACGCTCTCCCGCTTCGCCCTCCATATCAACTCATTGATCCCGCTAAAGTTACCATCTCTTCCTTCAGGGTCTGAAACAGCTCTCCTCTACAGCGCTTTGCGTGAGGCACTCGGCAAAGAGAACCCCTTCGGAGATTCCTCGCTATTTCCTGGTTTTGGTCGCTCAATCGGTAGGGCTCTCTCCGATCTGCTTGAGGCGAATCTTGAGGCTTTCGATTTACCCGCCATCCCATCTCTTCGACCAGTAGCCAAAGACCGGTTGCTAGCCATATCTCGTGTACTTGCCACATTCAGATCTTCCTTCGGTGCATCTTACTCGACTGAGTTCGACACATTTAGCCCCCAAGTCTTCAAAGAAAAAGATGTAGCTGAACAGCTTGATCTGACTGAAGTCATTCTTTATGGCATCTACGATTTCAACGAACTGCAATACAGCTTCATAAAAGCGTTGGCCGGGTCAATTCCGACGAACATATTGATACCCTCTACTAATACAAATCAAATCCTCTCCAACTCTTTCCACT
>CAMBDS010000010.1 GCA_945865405.1 Caldithrix abyssi DSM 13497 | reverse complement strand
TGGCTGTCTGGGGTGATGATAGCTTCACTGAAGGCGTCATTGATGGCTTCCGCAATGGGGAACCGCTAAGCTTTAGTTACTACGACGGCTTGCATCAGTGGGAATGGGAAATTGACTTCGATGTGATCGAGGGAGGAGAAGCAGTTTATACTAACAATAACCTGCTCGTACTCGGTATGCATGTTGCTGTAGAGGGAGATTTGCCAGCTTTGCCGATGGAACTATCCCTAAAAGCACCCTACCCGAACCCGTTCAACGCCACGTCACGCTACGAATTTGATTTACCGCACGCTGGCGAGGTAAAACTCAGTTTGGTTGACTTGACCGGTAGGGAACAGTTGACAATTGCCAATGGCAGGTTTGAAGCAGGAACACACAGTCGCTCAGTCGATGCATCCTCACTTCCTGCAGGTGTATATCTGGCAGTGCTCGAGACTGGCGGTAGAAAGCTGGTTCAAAGAGCCGTGCTGTTGAAGTAAACGTCATTCATTATATCATTAATCATCATAGGGTTAACCATGGCCAAGGGTAAATCAATTAATGTATCGCTCGCACTTATTGCATTCATGATGCTTGCAACAAATGCCAATGCTCAACTCGGTTTCGAGCCAAACATTGCCGGCGGGGTTTTGCAATTCGATCCGACCGTTACTGGCGAAGTGTCCAGTGAGGAGGTTACTTTCATTGGCCAACAACAGAACGATGCTCCTTATACCGTTGAAATTCGAATCAATGGCCAGTATTTTGCGGCGGAACCGAACAACTTTCGAATAGATCCTCAACAACGGGTAGCTGTAACATTCCGGTTCAACCCGGAAGCCGAAGGTCAATTTGAGGCGGGCGTCACCATACTCAATTATCTCGCTAATGGTGATCGTCCGCGAGTCTATAATGTGACATTACAAGGTGAGGGGATCGAAGATCGTGCTCCGGAGATTGTCGTCGCTCCAGCCGCTGTTCAATTATTGGTCGAAGAAGCGGGAGGCAGAGCCGAGCGTTCGCTTACAGTCCGCAACACCGGGGGCGCTGAATTAAGTTGGAACATTCCCGCCTACAATGCCGCCTGGTTGACTGCGGCTCCGCGCAACGGCCGAATCGCAGCTGGAGGTGCAGCTCAGATCAGGCTCTCGACGAGTGAACTTCCTGAAGAAAATGGCAATTACGAGGTGACCGTTCGCATTCTGTCCAACGACCCTGATCGCGGTGAAGTTCGTATTCCGGTAACGTTGACAGTGGAGATAAATCGTGATGTGACGCAAACCATTCATCTTCGTAGAGGTTGGAATCTCATTTCGTTGAATGTTGTACCTAATGATGATTACAGAGTTGACGGCAGGTTGGACCTTCCAAGGCTTATCAGTCAAATCGTTAACAGCGTAGTAATTATAAAGAATTTCGCGGGACAATTCTGTATTCCATCACGAGACTTCTTCAACAATATGGATGAATGGGATTTGAGGCAAGGGTACTGGATAAATGTCAATCAAGATGTTGACTGGGAAATTGTTGGCGATATTATTCCTGCTGATCGACAAATCGATTTAAATGCTGGTTGGCAAACGGTAGCCTACTATCCAAATCAGGAA
Source organism: Caldithrix abyssi DSM 13497 (assembly GCA_945865405.1). Classification (GTDB taxonomy): domain Bacteria; phylum Electryoneota; class AABM5-125-24; order Hatepunaeales; family Hatepunaeaceae; genus CAMBDS01. The sequence goes on along the minus strand of CAMBDS010000010.1, from coordinate 71,357 downwards.
CTCAGCTTTGGTACGGCTTTTGCCAATTTGATAAATCAGGGGGCGGTTACGATTTTGAAAAATGGCAGGGGCGAGTTCATGATCCCCGACCGAAACTTTGGCTTCGATCGCGTTGCAATTCCTGGGGATGGGTTTCAATTGAAGCTGTCGCGGAACGCAAGCTTCCACTATCCAGCAGAATAAGAAACTCAATATTACTCTCAATAATCGGTTGATTACACATAAATGGAGATCCAATGGCAAAGATAGCCTCGTTTCGGGGATACAGATTCAACCCGAACGAAGTGGGCGACCTCAACAAGGTAATGACCCAACCCTATGATAAAATTGATGATAAGCTGCAAAAAGAGTATATGAATCGTAGCGAATATAATTTGATACGTATAATTAAAAATCCTCCTACTCCAATCGATACCCTAAATGATAACCCCTACACCCGCGCTGGGCAGGTCTGGGAGAAGTGGATCGAAGAGCGAGTCTTGACACGAGAGCCTGGCCCTGCAATATTCCCGTACCATCAACAGTACGAGGTAGAGGGCAAAACTTACGTCCGTAAGGGCTTGATAACACTTGTCAGCCTTGATGATGAGCAGGGTAAGGTTCGTGCCCACGAGCAGACCTTATCAGGCCCTAAGGCTGACCGGTTGCGCCTGATGCGAGCGACTGAGGCGAACGACGAAAACATCTTCATGCTCTACGACGACCCCGATCAGAAGATCAACGCGATCCTCAATAATGAACTGCAAATGGCTCGCCCAATTGCTGAAATTACAGATGATTACGGTGCGATTCACAGGCTGTATCGGATTAGCTCGCCGGGTGTTATTCACGACCTTAACGAGCTGTTCGAAGACAAGGAACTTTTCATCGCCGACGGTCACCATCGTTTTGAAACTGCAATGAATTACATGAACGAATGCAAGGCACGTAATTGGAAGCCGGTCGGTGCAGAATCGTTTACGCATCGCATGATGACTATGGTTGCTATGCAAGACCCCGGACTGACCGTCCTGCCGACGCATCGGGTGATTCACTCACTGGAGAATTTCGACCCGGCAAAATTCCTTGCCAAGGCGAGCGAACAATTTACGGTCACAGAATTCAGTGATCGAAAATCGTTATATCAAGCATTAGACGAAGCTTACGAATCTGGAAAGAGTGCATTTGGGTTTGGTGGGGCGAAGTTGCAGGGTTGGAGACTCCTATCAATTAAGGATCCTGCAATTATGGATGCGTTAGTCCCCAATCACTCGCTTGGCTGGCGGCGGTTGGATGTTACCATCTTGCACGTGGCATTGCTGGAGAAGCTGCTTGGCATCGACGCGGCTAAGTTGGCTGCTGAAACCAACATACACTATGTTAGAGGTAGGGATGAGGCGTTGGATAGTGTGGAAAGTGGGATGCAGGCGGCGTTTCTGGTAAACCCGACGCGAGTCGATCAGGTGAAACAGGTTGCGTCTTTTGGCGAACGGATGCCGCAAAAATCAACTGATTTTTATCCCAAGTTGTTGTCAGGGCCTATCATGATGAAGATGCAGATCGATAAGTCGATGGGCCTTACCCATTGGGAGGCACCGGAGTAGACTCGATCCAATTGGTTGAAAATAAAAGAGCTGTATCATGAATTTGATACAGCTCTTTTTAGTTGTCAGCTATTTTTTCTTTTTTGCCTTGGGCGGAGGGGCGATTGGTTCGGTTGAAACGAGCTGGAGAAGGGTTGGAACGCCTTCATTCGCAACACGATAGATGGTCAGCGCGTCCTCTGGTTTTGCTTCGAGAACGATTAATCTGACACCAAAAGGCTTGCGCATGACATAGCGAACTTCCATTTTCATGTCCTCAAAACGCCCTTGCAGAGCCTCTTTGAAGGATTCTTTAGGCTTGACTTTAGTGGTTGCTAATGTATCTTTTACGCTCAAAATATCCAAATTCAACTGATCATTCCAAAAAAGGCGAAAACGTTCCGGGATTTCACGCTGCAACAGTTCGGCTTTTACGTTGACAACTTCGCTGACAATTGCCAGAACCGAGTCGGGAGTTTGATCGATTGAGTCGAATAAGTACTTACCTGCCAATGGTCTAAGAAGTGTTCCCTTTGATCCAAAGGAGGCAATGAATTTGTCCAAATCTCCTGGTTGAGCTTCGATTAAATTCATCGGGACGGTTAACAGAATTGTGCCTTTAAGTCTGATTTCCAATGACTTGCGCGGAATATCCACTACGAGATATGGCTTACCACTGTTGGCGAGCGTAAGCTCCATGTTTGCAGTTTGATAGAGCAACTCGAGGGTGGACTGCGAAACTACAGGGGAATTCTCCTCTTTTCCCCCACGAATCTGGTCTAATTTGTCACAACCTGTTATGAGGAAAGCAATTAGAAAGAGGGGGAAGATGTGGGCGCGGATGGTGTGGGATGTCATTGACCATCCATTGACGAGCCACTGTGAGCCACAGCGGGAGAAGAAAGAAGGAAAAGGAAAAAGGAAAGAGGAATGAGGGGAGAACACCCCCCCCCGCAAGCAGTGGGGTGAAAGTTGTGACAGACAGGAATGTCTGGCCTACCCAGAAGAGTTGGTGGGAAGAAAGTGGTGACAGACAGGAATGTCTGTCCTCCCTGAAGAGTAGTCGGTATGAAGGGGTTGGTCATCAGTATATGTAAACCGGGGTGCCGATTGGCACGATTTTGAACAGCTCTTTCAATTCGTCGTCACCCAACCTGACACAACCGTGTGTGACGCTTATGCCGAGCAATCGCTTGTAGAGCGTGCCGTGGACAAAGTAACCGTCGCCGAAACCCATCGCGTAGTCGCCCAACACCTCGGCATCCATTCGGTCTTCCTGATTCTTGGGGATCTCTTCCTTCACTTCGACATAGTGCCAATCGGGCTTTCGCCAGTAAGGGTTCTTGAGCTTGCTGCCGATCTTGAAGACGCCGCGGGGAGTAGTGAACGTCCACTTCCTACCTGTCGCTGAATCGACCAGCACACCGCCTGAGCCAGTCGAGCAAGTGGCGCGGAAGACTATCGAGTCCTGTGTGCGGTAGGTGAGTTGATTTGAGTGGGAGTCGATCACGATGTACTGACCTTTGGGGCGAAGAGTCTTTAGCGCCAATTGAATCTTGTAGATTTCCTTGTTGGCGAGGGTCGGGTCGTCGGGCAGTTTGGTTTGAAGCGAGTCACTTATCGAACTCCACTCCGATTTTCCCGTCTCGAGCGGCTTATAGCCGTAATAGCCGACCGCTGCAAGCAAGCTCAAAAGTACCAGAGCGACTATAGATTTCCAGATCATTAGAGGCTGCCTCCATCGTAACGACGAACTATGACAACAGGAGTGCCAACTCCGACATGCTTGACAAGGTGATCCATGTCGGCATTAGTTAATGCGACGCAACCATCGGTCCAGTCAGAACCGGATCCGCCGTCGCCATGTACTTCGATTAACCGACCGATGCCAGAGTGTTTAGAGATGATTCCGTTACGTTTATTGTCGGCGAAGCGGCGGTAATCGGCTTCGCTGGGGTAATTTAACAAGAGCGCTTTGTAATACTTAGTGTCGCCAATCTTGACCTTGGTGACTTTGTAGGTGCCTTCGGGGGTAGCTCCGTCACCGGCGAAAAGCTTGTTACTTGCCGAATTGTAACCTAACTCGGACTGGTAGGTTCTGACTACTCGCCCGTTCTTCAAGAGATACGTTTTGTGAGCGACTTTGTCAACTGCTATCGCATAAATTTGGTCGCGTTTCGACTGTTCGACGACTGCATCGACCCATTGTCGCCAGATTTTCATACTGGCGGCTTCATCACCCTCGCGCTTGGCGATGAACTCGCCGAGACGGGCAAGCCTCTGTCTGCCAAGGGCGACTGAGCGGTGGGACTCCTCATATTCCTTGATTTTCGCCAGTTGTTTGGCTGAACTAAGGTGAATATCGGCATCGGTCCAGATCCGTTCTGCTTGAAAGAGGATAAGCGATCCATCGAGGGCGTCGCGCCAAGTATTGAGTTCGTTTTCGTAGTCGCGGATCTCTTTCCATTGCCGTTTATCGAGCGTGTTCAAACTGTCCTGAGTTTCGCGCATCCCGTGTTCAGCGACAGATTCGGCGCGGCGAAGGAGGGAATCGGCCTTGAAGTAGTTCCTAAAGATCGATATGCGACCGTTTTGTCGCGCCATTTCCATCCAGCCGGTTTGGATCAGGCGCTCGGCGTGACGGTAGGCACCTTCGGAATATTTAATCGAACCGGAAGCGGCGGCTCGTTCCAAGGCATCCTTGGCGTTTTGAAGTCGGGCGAGCGGGGGTTGTGGCCCACGAAAGAATTCACATCCGGTGGTCAAAGCGGTTAGAACGAAAAGGGAAATGGTCAGGAGAACCTTGGGTCGGGGCAAATGGATCAAATGGGGAAACTCAGTTGCTGAAAACGTTGTATAAAAATCGGATCCGAAATGGGATGCTGGCAGACGAGGGCGTCTGCCAGCGGACAAACAGGCTGAAGCAAGCCTCAGCACTCCGGAAGGACACCCCCCCGCAAAGCGGTGGGGAGAAGAGGTGACAGACAGGAATGTCTGTCCTCCCCAGAGGGGAATGATGCGCGGGCTGAAATCCCGCGCTCCAAGTTGAAGGGCCGTCGGGACGACGGCGAAACGTGCCAGCGAGACGCTGGCGTTACGGGCGGATTGAAGTCCGGCCTCCAAGAGGATGCTGGCAGACGAGGGCGTCTGCCAGCGGACATTTTCTATAGGAAAGCGGAAGCATAAGCAAAGGGGTTGCCTCTGATGAGACAACCCCCTGAAGCTTCAGACTCGAAAGACGGCCGGTATTTCTACCTGCGACCCTTCTTGACTTTGTCTGTGGCAGTCTGGACTTCAACCAGGATGCCGTCAGCCTTTTGCTTGACAACACTGATCTTCGAACGGGCGGTGAGGTACTTGCCGTTGTTGAACTCCATGTTGGCATCGTCGTAAGCGGCGATGACACTCATGAGGTCAGACTTGATCAACTCGATGTCAGCTTTGTTGCCTTTGCCGACGGGAGCCTTGTTGACTGCAACCTGGACGCTGTCGAGCAATACTTTGGTGTCGGCGAGCATCTGGGTGACTTCGTTCTTAACGCGGGCTTTCTCAGCGGCGGCGTCGGTAGCGACCTGCTTGGCAATTGCGTCAGCACGGACGAACATTTCCTTGGACTTGCCGTAGCTGCGGAAGAGGACGAATTTGGCGTCCTGCTCGGTCTTGGCAGCGGTGGCGGCGTTCAGGGAGTCCATAGCGGCACGGTATGCCTTGGGAACGTACATTTCTGCTTCAGCAGACTTGGCAGCCTGGATAGAGGTGTTGGCGGCAGCGATTTCGACTTCCGGGGGCTTGCTGCAACCGGCGACGACGGCGAACGCCAAGACCAAGGTGAGCATTTTAGCGAAACGAACCATTTTAGGTATCCTTAACTTGACCGGTTTCGTGTAATATTTGAGGATCTTATCAAGACCGGTAATCTTGAAGCGATCCGTTTGATTAGATAGCCCTGAGTTTCAAAGCTTCGCATCCGAGCTATCCCCTTGGTCTGGCGGTGGATTGGCGCGTTAAGCCGCTCCATTTCCCCCCTATACCTGGGTGCGAAAGCCTGTCCTTTGTGAAAAACAGTGGTAAGATACTTCCTACTGACAGGCTTGTCAAGAGATTTTTGTGGGTTACGGAAAATTTGCACAAATTTGTCGGGTAGAATCGCGAGTTTTGAGATTGCTGTTCGGATCCGTTTGAGGGGAAAGTGTAAATTGTAGATTGTAAATTGTAAAATTGGGAATTCCGGAAGATAGTTGACGGCATTCGCCGGGAAGATAGAGGTAAAGTGGGAAGCGTAAAATGTAAATTGTAAATTGTAAAATTGGGAATTTCGGAAGATAGTTGACGGCATTCGCCGGTAAGATTGTTGGAAGGTGAACGGATATTCGTTGGGGAGGGGGTGACTTTTCGGGTTGATGGTTTGGAATCGGGAAGGCAAAATATTACTATGAAGAACGAATTTGAAAGGGAAGGAGGAAGGGGGAACTCGCCCAGCGAAGCTGTGCGGGCTAAACGCACTTAAAGGACAGGCGCAAGCAAGCCTACGCACTCAGTAGGGGATGCCGCCGGGACGGCGGCGGAACGTGCCGGCGAGACGCCGGCGTTACGGGCGGACAAGAGGTTCCGTCCTCCAGGAAATCCGAACGAATTTTCCATAGCACAATAACATACAGGCAGTCAAAAGGAGTGAAATGAATCGCGTTATCACAGCAGTATTAGCACTTTTTATCGTCGGTTGCAACAGCGTCGCCGAAGAAAAAGTCAAATTAGATACCCAGACCGACAAGGTGAGCTACTCAATCGGTCTCGATATAGGTAAGAGCTTCAAAACACAGGGTATCGACATTAATTCGGCAGCCCTCACCAAAGGTATCAAAGATGGCCTTTCGGGAGCCGTTGCGATGATGACCGATGAAGAAATTCAGGCGTGTATGGAGACTTTTCAAAACGAAATGATGGCAAAAATGGGTGGCGGTGGTGACGCCGGAACACCTCAACCAGACGGAGTCGCAGTGGGCGAAGCAAACAAGATCGAAGGCGAGAAATTCCTCGCCGAAAACAAAGGCAAGGAAGGCGTTATCACTCTTCCGAGCGGAATGCAGTACAAAGTGATCACCAATGGCACTGGAAAATCGCCTAAATCGAGCGACACGGTGGTGACTCACTATCGTGGCAGATTGATCAACGGCAAGGTATTCGACGCGTCATACGACCGTGGCGAGCCGATTTCGTTCCCGGTGAACGGCGTCATCGCTGGCTGGACGGAAGCGTTGCAATTGATGAAGGAAGGGTCGAAGTGGGAGCTGTACATTCCTTCCAACCTGGCTTATGGGGCTCGCGGTGCGGGACCAGACATAGGGCCTAACGCGACGCTGATCTTCGAAGTGGAACTGATTACCGTAAAGTAGAACTCAGACACGAAGGGACGAAGAAACGAAGCAATCCTTTTATTCTTCGTCCCTTTGCGTTAAGACTATGTCAAAAAATATTATCGAAGAGTTTCAGTCGGAACGGGAGCGGCTGAACGAGATAGTGATGCAGTACGCGGGGCTGGAGATCAAGCGATTCTACAGCCTCGACTCACAGGCATACCGCGACGGAGCACTGCCGGGCAAGACGAAAGAACTGCTGGGGCTGGTGGCGTCGCTGGTGCTACGGTGCGACGATTGCGTCAAGTACCACATCATCGGCTGCTTCGAGGCGGGGTTCAGCGACGAGGAAGTGCAGGAAGCGCTGAACGTCGGGCTGGTCGTGGGCGGGTCGATAGTGATACCTCATCTTAGGCGGGTGCTGGAGGCTTGGGATGTTTTGAGGAAAGAGGAAAGCGGAAAGAGGGAAGAGGAAAAATGACCCCCCCTACCCCCCCTGCAATAGCATGGGGGGATTGCGGAAGAGGTTGCGCTGTCACCAGCAGAGAGGTGACAGCTGAAAGAAGGAAACACCCCCCCTTGCCCCCCCGCAAGCGGTGGGGAGAAGAGCGGACTCTTCAAGAGACCTTGTCGGGCAGGATGCCCGACCTACGCGGCGGAAATTGGTTGAAGAAAAATAATACTTGCACTTTCGGTAGATTGTTCGTATATTTTGTTAGAATTCATTTCGAAATCACCATCCTCTTTAGGAGCGTACCCCAAACCCTTTGCTACTATTGTCACGTCGGTAGTCTCTTCGTACCTTATAGAATGCTGAACGCCCCAACGAAAGGCGTTGCAGCCGACGCAATTTTTTAGCCAGAGGGTCCTTTGCGGGTCGCCAAACCTCCGCTGATACTTTCTCATCGTGCCCATGTGATGCTATTGCTCGCTTCGATAGTGTCGCTTCTGTCGTTTTTGACAGTTGGCTGCGATACAACCTCGCCAAATCCTTCGCCAGCATATTCGTTTAACTTCATAGAACTTGATAGCATCTGGGTGCTGGACTCGCCGCAATACCAGCGAATGGTGGTGCGGGTCTATCCCAAAGAGTACGGCGAACGGAGAACGATGCGATGCCTTGTGAGAGGCAACGGCGTCTCGACGTACTTTAACCTTTACGATGACGCCGGGGAATTGCCTCGCGACGATGCGACCGGGTTTTGCGATACAGTGAGCGGGGATTTTGTTGCAGGGGACGGGAAGTTCACGAGGCGACTTAATAGCTTGTTCACGGGGCATGAGGGAACGTACCAACTGACGGTTGCGTTTCAGGATCATCCGCCGGGGATCGATACGCTGTACGGGGAGCTGATCGTCGCGGCAAACTCACCGCCGACGATCCGGTGGATCTCGGCGGAGGATTCTGTTTGGAGTGCAGGGAGTGTCCCGCCTTTCAGGGTGGTAGTGCGCGATTTTGACGGTCAGGAAGACATTGCGACAGTTGAGATTGGCAGAAGCGACGTTCCTCGAGGGAATGCGCCGGGGAGCTTCTATCCGATGACGAAGCTGAATGACTCGCTCTATCAGCTTGTGTTCTTCCCGGAGCTTGGAGCAGGCTATCCGACGGGAGATCACAGCTTTTACTGCCGGGCGGCAGACTGGGCGATGCGGGAGAGGGATGAAAACTCGTTCAGCGACACCGTGCAGGTCTGGATGGAGAACAGTTCGCCGGAGATAGACTCGATTGTCGCGCCGGATACGGTCTGGGTCGAAGGAGGAGCGAATGACTTTACGTTATTTCACATCGATATTTCTATCCATGATGATCAAACACCGCTCGATTTCGACACATTACTGATGACGTTGTCGAGATATGATGAGAATTTGGGGCGCGAGATAGATGTGTTCGACACGATTTTCTTCGATACAGGTATGGGTAATGACACTTTGACAGCTCCGGGAGTCATCAGAACCGGATGGAGTGCCAATCGAAACAACAAGTTGAATACGCAGTTCACGTTCACTTGGACGCCGAGTGACAGGTCGCCGCAACGTGGGGAATCCAGAAGCAACGTGATAATTATTATGTCTGCTGGGAACGGGATGCCGGGAAGGGATGAGGAGTTCGGGGGCGGGAAGTTGGTGGATGTGTTTAGGTAGGGAAGAGTGCGAAGAGTTGGAAGAGTTGGAAGAGTTGCAGAAAAGAAAAAGGGATTGCAGACCAAGTTGAAATTATCACTCGCAATATTGTTTACGGCGGGAGTTGCGGCGGTGTCGATTGCCGCATCAATTCCGAAAGAACATCAAATATCAGCTAACAAAGACCATCAGATTTCGGCTAACCCGGAACCTGGAGCGCGAATCGGATCGAACTCGATCATCGATATAGTGCCGACCGAGGGAAGCATCTGGTTCGGGACTGGGCGCGGGCTTTCACAACTCCACCTCAATGGCACCGGATGGGCTACGCTTGACCAGAGCGATGGGCTTGGGCGGGGAGGCGTTTCGGCGCTCGCGGTTACCGACAGCACCATTTGGGCGGCGACAGCTTACACCGAGGAAGTGCGCGGCGATTTCTTTCCGGCTGGCGGCGGCGTAGGGTACTCGCGTGACGACGGCGAGACGTGGACATGGATGCGTCAACCGGTCGATTCGGTCGGCGAGACCAACTACAGCCCGACGACAACCAACATTCAGAACGTCACTTACGATATTGCGTTGACAGATTCGGCGGCGTGGATCGTCAGTTGGGGCGGGGGATTGCGTCGCTTGAAATATGGTGAGTCGGCGTGGCACGTCTATACGGTCGATGGCAATCCCTTTTCGCCGGGACCGCCGAGGAATTTGCTGGCACACAGGACTTTTTCTACCGCTTATGACGGGACGTTTCTTTGGGTTGGATCGGCGGCTGGCGTCCACCGGACGAGCGACGAAGGGGCTAACTGGAATACGTTCAGCCATGTCGCGGGGAACAACTCGACTCTTTCGGGCAACTTCGTTACGGCGCTCGGGGTGCAGAAATTAACTGCCAAAACGTTGGTCTGGGCGGCTACGTGGCGAGCTGAGCAGGTGAACGAGTATTACGGAGTGACGGTCACTGAGGACGGCGGGGCTAACTGGCGGGTAGCGCTTTCGGACTCGACGGTGCTCGACAATGGCGAGTATCTGATCGACGTTTACGGGCCGCTACGGGCGCATAACTTCGGGTTTAGCGACTCGGTCGTTTATGTCTGCGCCGACGAAGTGCTGTGGCAGTCGAACGACCTCGGCTTTACGTGGACTGAGAGGGCGTCCGATCAACTGACGATCAGCGATCCGACGACCGGCGAAGAGTTTGTCACCACAGATTTCTTTTCCGCGGCGGGCGTCGGGGATTCGCTTTGGGTTGGGTCGGACGACGGACTGGCGGTTGGGTGGTTCGACGGCGAGTTTAAGTGGCGGATTCACAGGGCATTTCAATCACCCGGGACGAGCGGGCAGCCTGACACGTATTCTTACCCGAACCCGTTCTCACCGGCTCGCGGGCATACGGTAAGGTTCCAATTCCCGCTGGGGTCGCCTTCGAGTGTGCATTTCGAGGTGTTCAATTTTGCGATGGAACCGGTCTATAGTTCGCCCGACATACAGCTTCCGGGAGGCGGAACGGGCGATCAGGCGGAGTATGGGGCTGTGGCCTGGGACGGAAAGACCGACCAAGGAAACTCGGTCGCTAACGGAGTCTATTTTTATCTCGTCAAAGCGGGCGGAAACGATTACTGGGGGAAAGTGATGGTGCTTGATTGATGAGAAAGCTGAAAGCTGAAAGAAGAAAGCTGAAAATGGGAAAACTCTTGACAGCGGGAGTGTTGGCGGTAGTGTTAGGCTCCAACGTGCAGGCGACGCAATTGGGTGGGCAGGCGGGGAGCTTCATGCGGATGGGGTTGGGGGCAGACAGGCTGGCGATGGGCGACGTCGGAACTGCGCTTAGCGGGGCGGGGATGAGCTGGTACTACAATCCGGCAAGTCCATCGTTTCAAGCGACGCGACAAGCAGCGTTTGGCTTTCGGTCGATGTCGCTTGACAGATCGATGCTCTACACCGGGTTCTCGATGCCGCTGCAAGGCAACGCCGGAGTTGCTGTCGGGTTTGTCCGGGCAGCTACCGACAAAATCGACGCGAGAGACTCGAACGGAAAAACATTCGACGAACTGAGCTACTCGGATAATTTACTGCACGGGACGTTTTGTCTTAGACCGCACAAGGACTTTGCGCTGGGCATTTCGGTGAAGTGGATGATTGCGTCGGCTCCTAAGGTGCTGACCGATAACAAGACGCTCTACGCATACGGCATGGGGATCGATCTCGGCATTCAGGGCCGGTGGCGGAAGTACCGTTTCGGGCTTGAAGTGCGGGATATTAACTCGAAGGTTAGCTGGAACGCTTCGGACGTTTGGGGTGATGGACGGGGCGCTGTCGATGATGAGCTGCCAATGATGTTCCGGCTGGGGGCGGCTTACGATGCGCAAGACTATCTGACGGTGGCGGGTGATTTGCTGATCAATCCGAGCGAAACAGGGAAGTCGTCGGAAGCGTTTACGCCTCATTTGGGCGTGGAGTGGCGGAGCATGGAGTGGGAAGCGAAGTCGCTGGCACTAAGAGGCGGCTTCAACGGAGAGTCACCGACGTTTGGGTTGGGGGTGGGGATGAAGCTCAGGCACGGGATTGTGGCGAAGATGGACTATGCTTTTGTGCTGGACACGGTGTCGCCGTCGGGGAGTCATCTGGTTGGGTGGACGTTCGGGTTTTAGGGGAAGAGGAAATTGTAGATTGTAAATTGTAAAATTGGAAATTGCGGTAGTTGGTTGGCGGCATTCGCCGGGAAGGTTGTTGGGGAAGGTGGGAAAGTGGTAAGGTGAGGAAAAATGACCCCCCCTACCCCCCCTGCATAGCAGGGGGGGATTGCAGAGAAGCTGATTAGGCGCAAGCAAGCTTGCGCACTCCATGAATGGCTAAACAGGAGCGGAATGGTTCGTTGATTGTGATTTAACCGAAATGGAAGATGCCGGAGGACAGGTTGGGAAACCCGTTCTACCGTGACAGGTTGAAACCCCGTATCCAGTACGGGGCAGGCTCTGTCCTACCAGACAAAGAAAGGATCACAACAATGAATGCAATGCGTTTCACCTCTGCTGCGATTGTGTCGCTGGCGTCGCTACTGCTGATTTCCGACACTGGTTACAGCGAAGAGATCGTGCGACAGAAGCGGGCTCTCTTTACGCCGATATCGGCTGATTTTGGCGACGATCACTTTCATATGACGCTGCTCAGTTATGAAAGGAATCTGGTCGATTCGGAAAGCGGATCCTACCTTAACTGGAACGTCTCACTTTACGAGCGGTTCAATCTGGTGAGAAAAAACCAAGCGTTTATAGACCGGAATGATCCGTGGTTGAAGGGGACGACGTTCGAGGCACTCGCTGTTCCGGGAATCGAGATAGGGCGAAAGTTCGAAAACGGCTTCATTAAACGAGCAGGGTTCTACGGAACAGTGTCGGGGATCATGTTCGAAGGTAGTTCCTTTATCAATACAGGTTTTATGGTGCAAGTCGGGTTTGCGCAAGTGAAAGCTGGAGTTTTTCGGGGAGTTGTTCATTATGGAAAATCTCATCTTGATGATCAAACAGACCTGAGCCCGGCGATTCCTTACGATGAACTCACGGCAGTTTCGTACGTCAGCGTGGGGCTTTCGCCAACATTTAGTTTTTGAATGAATTACAAAGAAAAGTATGCATAAAATCGTCATTAGTGGGCTCGTAGCCTTGGTCATCTCATCCAATGCGATGGCGGAAGCGTCTGGCGCGGCGTTCCTGAAGATACCGAACGGCGCGGCGGAGATATCGCTGGGAATGTCGGGCGTTTCGCACTCGCGCGGCGGGTCGGCGGCGTTCTGGAATCCGGCGCGGGCGGGAATTGGGGGAGATAACCTTGGCTTGCAGTTCTTCCGCTGGCTGGGTGACGGGCGGGGGACTTTCGGGACGGCGTCGTTTGAGACGACGTGGGGAGGGCTGTCGGCTTATCTCTTCGACCTCGGTATCGATGACTTCGAAGCCCGCGAGCGACCGGGGCCTGCGGCATCCACCTTCACCGTTCATCAGTCGGTCATTGCGGTAACTGCGGCGGTGAATATGCCGATGGATATGCGCGTCGGGTTGACGATGAAAGGCTACCTTGAAGACATCTACGGCGACGTGGCGAACCAGTTTCCGCTGCTCGATGCGGGGGTGTCGTGGTCGGGCGGAAAGTGGTCGGCGGGGTTGGTGGGAGCGAATATGCCTGTCAATAACCGGATGGACAATCCGCCGCCAATGACGGCAAGGGTTGGGGTTTCGCGCAAGGACTACCTCGGCGATTACTCGCTGATGGACGTTGTCGAATACAGTGCGGTTCGGGATCAGAAAGGGACGGCTCATTTAGGGCTTGAGGGCGGATACAAGGAGCGGTTCTTCGTGCGGGGAGGAGCGGCTGTTTCGGGGGATTTTGTCAGGCCGACGTTCGGTCTTGGGTTTGAGAGTGGGCCTTACCGGGTCGATGCCGCAATGGCGTTGTACGATCAGGCGCTTGGATCGACGTGGCGGGTGGGGTTGGGGTATGGGATATGAAGTGTAAATTGTAAAGTGTAAATTGTAAAATTGGGAGTTGCGGAAGATTGCTTCAGCTTTTTGGCACAGGCAAGCCTGTGCACTCCGATGCTTTGAGAGAAGGAAATGCGGTTTCGAGTGGCAATATTGATGGTGGTGTCGTTGCTTTTGTTGGTGTCGTGCGACTTGTTCACGACAAGGACGCCGGAAACACCAGAGGGAACTGGAACGAACGGGTGGCGGTTCCCCGAATCTCCGCGGGTGGCAATCGACAACCTGAACTCGGCTATGGGAAGACGTTCACCCTCCGATTATACCCGGCTGTTTGTAGCGACCGGAGTATCCCAGACGGAATATAGCTATCAGCCTGATCCGGGGACAGCATCGTCGAACCCGGGAATGTTCGACGGTTGGGGAGTCACAAAAGAGCAACAACATAGCCAGTCACTGTTTGCGCCGACGAATGTGCCGCTCGACTCGCTGGTGTTGCTGACGATGCGGGTAGAGCGGGAGACGTCGGTGGGGGATACATCAAATATTTCAATAGATTACGTGTTGCACGTCGGTCATAAGATAGAAGATAGACCAAGAGATTTTGAGGGGCGGGGGGAATTCCGGTTGATACGGGTTGAGGATGGCGGGTGGTACATCGTCAACTGGAGTGATACACGAGCTACGGGGAAGGCTTGCTGGAGCGACTTGAAGGCGCTTTTCTGAGAAGAAAGTAGAAAGTATAAAGTGGGAAGGACACCCCCCCCTACCCCCCCGCAAGCGGTGGGGAGGAAAGAGCGGCTTGACCGGTATGGCGCGAAGAAATGGCCGCTCTCCAAGCACTTTTTGTTGGTACTTGCGGCAATTTTCTCCTTTGAGGGTTGTCTGAATCCTTTCGCGCCGGTTGAGGGGAAAGCGGGGACGAGGACGTGGAACGACCAGCGGACGGTCGGGGGGCTGCTGACGAATTTCGCGCTCGCTTATGACTATCGAGATTCGCTTCATTACGCAGATTGCCTCGATGAGTCTTTTGTTTTCAATTACTACGATATAGACGCCGGGCGTTTTGACTCGTGGTATAGAGATACCGACCTGAAGGCAACCGGGGGGCTGTTCCGAAACTACAGGCAGATTGATCTCGAGTGGAATCTTATTCCCGACGACGTGGTCAACTTTAACATCCCCGACAGCCTGCTTTCGTTTGTCATCCGGTTCAACCTGACTATCGAGGAAGAGACGCCGCTCATGGGGTTTGCCCGTTTTGCTGTCAAGATGGGTGACGACGGGAAGTTCAGAGTCGTTAGCTGGCGTGATGATTTTTAATTGAGTCGAAAAAGTAATAAGCTGCGAAACTGGATCTTAAAGCTTAACTACCTCTTCTGGGCGATGGCATTGTCAGTCTGGGGGATAATCGTCTGGCGGTCGTTCGAAAAACCTGACGAAACCGCTTTTGAGGCTCCTACCGATCTCGTTCATGTGACGGGAAGCCGTGAAAAGCCTCCAGCCACAGTGCCGGAGAACGGCACCAGATCGGATACCAGGCTGTTTCCTGACGAAGCATTGCTGGTGTTTATTATCGATGATTTCGGGCCTGCGTGGAAGCAGGAGATCGTGAACGGGTTCATCAATTTTCCGGCGGATATTACTCTTTCGATCATCCCGGGCAACCGGACGTCGAAGGCGGTTGCCAAAGCGGCGACAGATGCGGGTAAGGAAGTCTTTATTCACCTGCCGATGGAGCCGTCGGAACGGATCGCGACCGATGAGCGTGACATGATATGGGTGAAGACGGAGGAGCGGGAATTGCGGACCGTCGTTGGGCGGGCTATTCAGGATATTCCCGAAGCGGTTGGAGTAAACAACCACATGGGGTCTCGCGCAACGTCGAACTCCAGATTGATGAAACTGTTAGCGACTGAATTGGATCGACGCAAGTTGATTTTCGTCGATAGCCGGACGTCGGAACGGTCACAAGCACTTCGAGCGATGCAGGAGGCTGGAGTAAATGCTCTTGGCAGAGATATTTTTCTCGATGTGGAGGGGGACTCGGCAACGGTCGCGGCACGGATTGCCGATACAGCGAGGATCGCACGGAAGCGGGGATGGGCTATTGCGATAGGACATGTCAAGGGAGGGACGCTGGCGGCGCTGCGGGCGGCTTTGCCGAAGTTTGAGCGGGAGGGGTTTAAGCTTGTGTCGGCGGGTGAGTTGACGCGGAAGTTGTTGGGGAAGTAGAGGAAAAAGGAAAGTGGAAAGAGGAAAGAGGAACACCCCCCCCTGCCCCCCCCGCAAGCGGTGGGGGGAAAGAGCGGCTTGAAAAGCCGCTCTCCAAGAAGGGCAGTTGTTACAGGCGTAAGCAAGCTTACGCACTCCGGAAGAGAATGCCGTCGGGACGACGGCGGAACATGCCAGCGAGACGCTGGCGTTACGGGCGGACAAGAGTGTCCGCCCTCCAAGAGGGAAAAAGGAAGTAGAATTGCGAATAGGTTTTTACATAAATCCGGTTGCGAGGCTGAGAGAGCATCACCCGTCAGGCTTGCCAGATCCGTCGCTTGCGGCGGCACTGGCGGAGTCGGCGGGAGTGCAACTGATCCTTGCCGGATGGACGCCAAGCGGCGGGATGCTGAACGAACGCGATATCCTGCTGATCCGAGAGCTGGTGCGTGGTGACCTGTTTATCGTCACGGCAGCTCGCGAAGACTCCGTCAACCCGATCCTGAAGTTTCATCCGGACGGGGTGGTATTGGTTGACCCAAACTGGGACGCTATTCGTCAGGGTAAGCCGGTTACATTGGAGTCAGACGCCGATCAGGTGTCGCAAATTTGCATGACGTTTAAGGCGGCTGATATACCGGTCGCGGTGATGATCGACGCCAATGGTCAATCGGTGAAGACGGCGGCTCGGGTGGGGGCTTCGGGGGTGGTGATAGACTGCTCGGCGTATGCTTCGGCGAGGACGGAAAAGGAAGCTGAAGAAGCGGTCGATAGGATCGGCGCGACGGCTATGGCGGCGAGTAAATTCGGGATGGTAGCCTCGGTTGCCAAGGGATTGACTTCGTCCAATGTTTCGCCTGTATCGAGAATATCGTACGTCGAAGAGGTCTATTTTGGTCAGACTGTGGTGGCTCGCGCAATGCTGGTCGGGCTTGATTCGGCGATCAGAGAAGTGATTATGACGTCCAAACATTCGCGGGTAGGCTCATGAAGCGATTCGTCCAAGCCAGCTTTGTTTCGGGTGTGGTGGCAATTGTTTTGGTTGGTTGCGAAGGCAACCCCGGCGCACCTGGGCAGAGCAGACTGCCGGAAGATCGCTATCCGCCAACCGTCGAGATCATCCTGCCACTGGCTGGTAAGCCGCTCTATTCGCAGAGTGTGGTGGAGGCTTCGATCTTCGACGACGACACGATAACCCGGCAGGATTTTTTGATCGACGGGATCGTCCGGAATGAGTTTTTTACAGTGCGACGAGCACCAACACTGTTTTCGTGGGACGCATCAACTCTTGCGCCGGGCAGGCACACGTTTCAGATGCGAGTTACCGATGCGACGGGGAAAAGCGGTGAGTCGGCACTACTGTACTTGCTAAGGAGCGACACGCAACCGGTTGGCAACGACAGGCTGAGGTATTTCACCGATTCGAGCGGGGTCGAAACGACTAAATGGAAGCTTCCTGCTGATAGCGCCGGATCGTTTGCGGGGTTGGGGACGCGGTTCACTCCGGATAAGCCTTGCCTTTTGAAGGTGATCCGGGTGAAACTTTATCGGAAAGCGACCTGGGCAGGGACTGCGCTCTGGCTCGATATTTATACTGAGCGGAACTCGCTGCCGGACACGCTTATCTATCGTAAAGTGATAAACTTACGTAATCTTGAGGGAGGGGAATTCAACGACTGGGTTGAGAGCACGTTCCGCTCCGGTTTACCGATAAATGGTGAGTTTTTTGCAGTGGTGACGCTTGCAGAAGATGCGATTGGCGATACTATGGCGATTCAGAGCGACGACGGGGGCTGGGCTAATGGTCACGGGATGATGAAGACGCTCGCCGGGGAATGGAAGACGTTTAACGTTGGTCGAGGTCGCAAGCCGAACCCGTTGATCGAAGCATCGGTACAGTATTGAACCTGGCTAAACTCAACATGCCAGCGATGGTGGTTGCGGTGCTTTTTGCAACTATGATCATAGGCTGTCAGGGGCCGGAAGGACCGGCTGGAATTGACGCACAAGGAGTGGATGTTCTTCCGCCGACGCTGCAACTTACCGAACCGTGGCCTTTGGGACAGTATTGGGATCATATGCTGATAGGTGCGGCGGCTGTCGATAATGTGGCGGTTGACAGGGTGATATTTACGCTTGACGGGTCGCCAGTGGTCGGGTCGAGGACGATGGCGGTTTCGACACCACCGTACCGTTTCAACCTACTACTGACAGAGGTTAGTTCGGGGTGGCATTTCGTCGGAGCGAGGGCGTACGATCTGGCGGGGAATTTGACTGAGTCGGCACCTCGTTCGGTCTGGATCGGTCACTCGACTACGCTGTCCGACACGACGGCTGCGATAGCTTACCATAATAACCGGTTGTCAAAGACTTTTTCGATACCTGACTCCTCACGCGCCGAAGCGTTCTGGGTGCGGATTACGCCTGCCAAAGGCGGAGATCTTCGGAGCGCCACGTTTATGCTTGGTGGGACGTTCAGCGACAGCGCCGAAGTGGCTGTGGGACTTTGGACGGGGACATCGGTTCCGACGAGAGTAGAGGAGGAAATGAGCATCCCGGCGGAAGTTGTTAAGGGGAACGTTCAGCCGGTCGAGTTCTTTTTCGGTGACGATCAAGATTCGCTTGAGGGGGAGTTCTTTATTGTTGTCGATATCAAAAACCGGTCTGTCGGCGATACGTTGCTGGTAGGGGCTGATAACGGAGCTCCGTCGTGGGGAAGGTCGGGATTGCGCGATGACGGCGGTTGGGACCTTGTTTCGGAACGGTACGGGCTGGGGGTCAATATCATAGCGACGCTGCAGTTCTACTACGCGAGAACGCCGGGGGATACGCTTGGAGGCTAAGAGGATAACAACCGGTCAGAAGTATGCGATGCTCTCGCTCAACCTGCTGGTGCTGTTTGCGGTCGTCGCGTGCGAGGGACCTGCTGGGCCTGACGGGAAAGACTCGCGGCTGACAGACTCGCTGCCGCCGGTGATCGAGTGGATTGCGCCTGCGCCTGGGGTAGAGGTCGATTCGTCGCTACTGTTGCAAGTTCATGCATCCGACAATATCGGGGTTTATCGAGTGTCGATCTACATTGCCGGGTTTGAGTACGCGGGGAGCCTTACCGATACGGCGGCGGGAGTCTATTCGTTGTTTTGGGATGCGACGACTTTTCCGGAGGGGCCTTATCCGCTGATGGCGCGGGTCTGGGATGAGTCAAGACAGACGGGGACTTCGCCGGTGGTAGTGATTGAGGTGAGGCATTAAGAGGGAAGTGCAAAGTGCAAAGTGCAAAGTGCAGAGGGAAAGAGCGGCTTGAAAAGCCACTCGCCATGCTTTTGGGGGGAAGAGCGGACCGAAAGTCCGCTCTCCAGGAAAGGAATCAGGTGCGGTCGAGGGCGAGGCAGAAGGCGGTGGTGAGCTTCAAGATGTCGCGATTGGCTTTGCGAAGGTTAGCCGCCAAGGTTCGCCCGATGTTGTAGTAGATTTTATAGCCGACTTCGGGGTCGTTGTCGCAGAGAGCATGGATCTGATCCCGCGTCAGTATGCCGCAAATAACGTCAGAAACCGCCGTCACTGTTGCCGACCGCTCGGCGTCGTCGAATAGGGACATCTCGCCGAAAAAGACGTTGTCCTTGTCTTTCAGCTTGATCAATGACTTTTCTCGCTTATCCTCACCTTCACTGCTGTAAAGCGTCAACCGCTTCGTAATAACTAACTCACCCGAAAGCAGCAGGAACATCTCACTGCCAACTTCACCTTCAGTGACTATTACCTGACCAGATGCTGTCTTTCTAAGTACAACCAATTGAGCGATTCGCTCGCGCTGAGCTTTGGAGAGACTTGAGAAGAGGCTGTATGATTGGAGACGTTCTTCGGAGACTTTTTCCATGTCAGACCACCTTGCCGATCACAAAACCTTTGTCACGCTCATCGACAATGGCGTCTCGCGACGGATTAATACGGGCGCGAGTGAGGGTTTTGTCTGCTGAGCCAAAGCCTGCCTCTTGAAACTTCCGCCGGATAAACTCGTCGAGTGCGCCGCTGTCAGCGGAGAGGATGTCGGAGGCTTCAAGCGGTGTCTCTTCACGGGTGAGACCGATCAGGATGGCTCCCTTGTCAAAGAAGTAAAAAGCGGCTTGCGCGAAAGTCTTGCCGGCAAGTTCCGGCGGAAGATCGACTACGTCGAGGCGGGTGGGGCTTTCAATTGTGAACATATCGCGGGCGGCCTGGGGAAGACCCGAGGTGAGAGTGCGGCTTGCCAGAAGGTAGCTGGTAAGCTCATCGGCGACAAAGATTTCGTCGGCTTGTGCACGCTGGAGGAAGACGCGATTGTCTGCCTGAGTGATGTGTGCGATCAACCGGACCTTGGGATTCAGCGCTTTGACGGCGAGTGTCGTCAGGATAGTCTTCTCATCGCGCAAGCCTGTAGTCTGTATCGACTCATCGGGCATGACGACGACGGTGCGAGCGTTCAGGATACCGGCGCGTTTCAGGACTGCTTCATGAGTCCAATCGCCACGGACGAACTTAAGCTCGAGACGTTGATACTCGGAAATTAGCTCTTCTGCGTCTTCGCCGGGCACTTCAGCGATAAGGGTTACTTTAACCGGAGTATCCCTATCGAATACTATCAGGGCGTCGAGCAGTCTTCGGGTGAGCATCCCGAAACCGCAGATTACAATGTGATCGTGATATCGAACCTGTTCCAAACCTTTTCCCTCCCTGATCTTGGCTGCGACAAAAAGCGACGAGATGGTCGCAGTGAAAAACGAAACAAGAACCAATCCGGTCAGCATGGCTATGACGCCGATAAACCTGCCCAAAGCGGTTACGGGATAGAAGTCACCGTATCCTGTGGTCGTCATTGTGACGACCGCCCACCAGACACCTATCCAAAAGCTTGTGAACGTCTTCTCGCCTTGCACAAGGGAGATTGCCAGTCCAGCGAGGCCAAACCCAAGCGCAAGTAGTGCGGCGACCTTCGGAAGATTCGAATGCCGCAACATTGTAAGAAAGGCTTGAAGTCCGGCTGTCGATTCGATCAGCCATTCTCTAAGTCTTTTGGCTCTCTGCGATATGTTCTGACTAAGCGACATCGATATGCATTATGTCTGGCAATCCGCCTGTTTTGAGGATGTCGTTTAACGTGTCCAAAGCTCTTTTCTGTGATGGCCACGGGAGCCGGAGGCGCGCTTGCGCAAAATCTACCCATTCGCCAGCGATGTGTTCTTCCAAATCAAGCTTCAACTCACCTTTACAGTCAACAAGCGCGACAAATATCGGGGTCAATTGCATAGCCTTGTGGAGAGTATCGTAGAAGGTGAACGATTCATCGAGAGTGTAAAGTTGTTCGACCATTAGCCCGGTTTCTTCGGTTATCTCGCGCGATACTGTTTGCTCCGGCGTCTCATTATCCTCGAGATGGCCGTAAATCATCTGCCAGGTTCCGGGCGCATGTGAGTCGGTCAGCAATCGCCTTAACAGTAGCATTTGGGGAGACTTTCCGGAAAGGTTGATCACGAAACAGGCGACCATTTCGGCGCGGATTGGAATTTTACCGGACATGCTGGATGATTCCTACCGATTCCGCCAGACAGGCGAGCGGCCTTCCATAGCGGCTCTGATTCCTTCGTGCGGGTCGATGCTGTTCATCAGGTCGATCATGTAGGTCGATTCGGTCTTCTTTAAGCCCTCCATCACCGGCACGTAGAGCGCTCCGTCGATAGCCCGTTTGGTGCATTCTATTGTTGCACCACTGAGGGACATGATCCTCGCGGCGTACTCTTCTACGAACGAGTCCAACTTGTCATCGGGGACGAGGCGGCTGATAAGGTCATGGGAAAGTGCTTCCTCTGCTGCGATCAAGCGGCTGGAGAAAATCCAGTCGAAAGCTCTGTTCCTGCCGACGAGACGCGGCAGGACGGCTGTGGCGATCATCGGAAAGAGACCGATTTTAGTGTCGGGGAAGCAGAATTTGGCGGTATTGCTGGCAATGGTGATATCAGCGAAACAGGCAAGTTCGCATCCGGCTCCGAACGCTTCGCCCCTGATACCGGCAATGACGACGCCTTTGATGCCGTTGATGATGTCGAAGAGGCGGGTGTAATTCGGCATGAAGAGCCCGACATTTTCGGTGGTCAACTCTTCAAGCTCAATACCACCACAAAAAGTGGTCGGTGAGCCGTGAATGACGAGCAATTTGAGTTCGTCGTCTTCCCGCAGCGGTTCGACTACCTTAACCATCTGTTCAAGCATTTGGCCATTCAGTACATTCCTCGGCGGACGTTTTAGCGTCAAGTCAGCTCGACCGCCGACACGTCGATAGTCGATAAATTGTGTTTCACTCATGCAAGTCTCCGTTAGTAGGTGTCAGATTGTAATACTTATAGAAAGTTATACCGATTGATTTGGAGTGCTGAAGATTGCTTCAGCCAGAAGCACAAGCAAGCTTGTGCACACCGAAAGTAAGCACTCCGATAAAATAACAATATTTCTGTCGAATCCAATTTTTGGGTAGAAACAGGGTCAAATTGGGTTGGGGATGTCGATGAAGTGCGCTTCGAGATTGAATTTTTCAGCAAGATGCTCGCCAAGCGCACGGACACCCCATTTCTCAGTGTTGTAATGCCCGCCTGCGTAGAGATGAACACCCGCCTCTTCAGCTTCTCGAACGTTCGACTCGCCAATCTCGCCGGTTATCAGTATGTCAGCGCAGTTACTGGCGGCGTCGAACCAACAGTCGCTACCGGCTCCGGTGACGATGGCTACTGTTTGAACAGGTTTTGTAGTAAGCTTCAGCATGGTGCCTTTTGTTCCGAGAGCAGCATCGACATGTTTGCAGAAGTTTTCGAAAGGCATGGAATCGGGCAAGCTACCAATTGCGATCAGCGGATAGCGCGACCCTGTTTCGGGAATAATCTTCAGACCGGCCAAGCCAATAGCACGGGCGATCAGGGCGTTGTTGCCAAAGTTCGAGTCACCATCAAGTGGAAGGTGATAGGCGAAGAGGTTGACATCGCTCTTGATAAGTTGAGCGACTCTACTTTTTAGTATCCCGGTCAGGACAAATGGGTGAGGCGTACCTCGCTTCCAGAAAATCCCGTGATGAAGGAAGATGGCGTCTGCCTTTTTTCTGTCAGCCGCGGCGAACATCCTTTGCGACGGCGAAACTCCTGTCGCAATCCGGTTGATCTCGTCCCTGCCTTCAACCTGCAAGCCGTTGACGGTGTAATCGTCGTATTGGCTTACATTCAGAAGTTCGGCGATATAGGCTTGCAGTTCGTTGCGCCTGACCATCTATCTGCCTGTAAATTTTGCGGTGCGTTTTTCGAGGAAAGCGTTTAAGCCTTCGCGCGAGTCTTCGGTCGCGTAGAGAAGCCCGAAGAGGGTGGCTTCAAGCCGCTGACCTTCGTCGATGTCGTGTTCAAGGCCTCGGTTGACAGCTTCGATTATGTGACTGAGAGCGACAGGTGCTTTACTCAGGAATCCGGTCAACATCCGCTTGACTTCGGCAAGGTAGAGGTTGCGGTCGAAGGTCGGGCGTCCCTTTTCGTCTTTGAGGGGATTTCCGGCATCATCTTTTTTAGGAGCCTCGACGACACAATTGGCGAGACCGATCCGGTAAGCCTCGGAAGCATCGATCACGCCGCCGCCGAAGAGCAGCTCCATCGCCCTGCCTTTGCCAACGAGTCTCGGCAGACGCTGAGTACCTCCCCAGCCGGGCAACAGCCCCAAGCCAACCTCCGGCTGTCCGAAGCGAGCATGTGCCGCCGCGACGCGGATGTGGCAAGCCATGGCAAGCTCGCACCCGCCGCCGAGAGCGAAGCCGTTGACTGCGGCAATGACTGGCTTACCGAGATTTTCGATCTTGTTGAGTACTGTTTGGCCCGTGCGGACAAACTCAAGCCCGGTAATCGGGTTTTTGGTTGAGAGTTCGGTGATGTCGGCTCCAGCGATGAAGGCTTTGTCGCCCGAACCGATGATGATGACGCCACGAACCGCGTCGTTGGTGGCAAAGTCGTCGAAAGCAGCGCCGACCTCAATGATCGTTTCGGTGTTGACAGAATTGAGGCTTCTGGGGCGATTAATGGTCAGGACGGCAATGGAATCGTCGATTTCGACGAGGATGTTGTTGTAATTCATTGGGAATTTGTGCTCTGAAACAGTAATAAAATAGAAAGGTATGCCGTTGAGACAACGGCGAAACGTGCCAGCGAGACGCTGGCGTTACGAGCGGCTTGAAAAGCCGCTCTCTAAGCGATTATGCCTGATCCATTCGATGGCACCACCGGCAGCGAGGATGTCGCGTTCGATTTGCGACAGTGGTGTGGCGGCAGATTCGACTCCGGCTGTGATGTTGGCGCAGACCCAGTTTTCAAGGTCGATTTCGATCCGGTCGCCAGACTCGGAATTCTCCACGATTTCTTTGCATTCGAGAACCGGCAGACCGAGATTGATCGCGTTTCTTTTGAAGAGCAGTCCGTAAGAGAAGGCGATTATAGCCTTCACACCGCTTAGTTGCAATGCCCGGACGCCGTTTTCGTTGGCGCTGCCCCGTCCGAAGTCCTTACCAGCGACAACGATCAAGCCTCGACGAGCTTTGGCGGGAAAGTCCGGGTCGATCTGGGTCAGGCAACGACGGGTCAGGGTCTCAGTCGTCGGCCTTGTGCAGTAACGTACCGGGATGATCGCATCGGCGTCGATGAAATCACCGAGCCGATAGGCACTCCCTTCGATCAGAGACGCTGGCAGTTGTCGCGTCGGTTTTGTGGGACTCATTTTCCCTTTATTGCGTCCTCAACAGGTAGTTCGTCTTCCATCTGCTCGAACTTTTTCTCGATGTCTTCCGGTTTTAAACGTAACACTGTGTCGAGTTTAGCCGAGTTGGGGAGAGTTGGAATCATTGTCTTGACACGCTCAGCTGCTTCGTGGAAGATGACATCGGCGGAATCGAGCGCGGGTGAGTAAACGGTGACAAGCTGAAGCTCGCGATTGGACAACGATTCAACCGAGTAGATCGACCCACGCGGAATGTAGATCATGTCGCCCATGGAGTTGGTCATGTCCTTATCGTCGATGTGAAAGCGGGCTGTTCCGGCGTGGATGTAGATCAGCATGTCGGCTTTGGCGTGGCTGCGGGCCGAGATGCGGTCGTGCGCCAACATTATCCCGTAGCTCATCGACGAAGTTCTACCAAATTGCAGATATCCATCGGAGATGTCGTCGGGAAGTTGGTGACGAAGGGTCTGGTCGCCGATGTCCCAGTGCCTCGGATTGCCGAAAAAGGTTCGGGACTCGGTCGACTGGGTCTCCTTACTGGAGGAGGAGCAGCCGGAAAGTGCCAGCATAACACCTGTGATTGCAATGGTCTGGTGAAATATATGTCTTAGGTTCATCAATAGTCCGTGAGCGTAGTTTGCGGTATTCCAACAACGAATCCAAGATAGTAAGCGACTATCGGAACTGCAAGAGAGAGAGTGAAGAACGATAACGCACAAAAATTGAGCGAAGGAATCTTGCAATACCATTTGACGAACGGCTCACTTTGTGTTATAATATAATGTTATACTCCAAAGAGCAACTCCTGACAACCGTCACCACAAAATCGTCGAGGTTTGAGATGAATATACGTACGAATTTTCTTATTGCGACCGCCGTTATTATGGGTTTGGTCAGCTCCGCTCAATCAAGAGTGTTGCTGGTTCCTGCCGACTACGGAACAATCGGCGCTGCTGTGATCGCCGCACGTGCCAACGACACCGTTCAGGTAGCGCGTGGCGTCTATCGCGGGGCGATGAATGACTCGGTAGTTTTCGCCGCAGCCGTCACATTAATTTCTGAAGAAGGTGCTGGTGAGACGGTTATCGACGCTGAGAATACAGCAGACTCTACCGGATTTGTCCTGTTCAATGGCGTTAAAATCAATGGATTTACCTTCACCCGCTTTACCCATACGGCAATTCTCGGCACGAATGCAAACGGCGTCCGAATATCGAACTGCTATTTCTTCGCCAATGTCAACCGAAGCGCCAATCGTGGCGGGCAGGTGCGGTTTCTACAGTGTCAGGATCCTATCATCGAGCATTGCATATTCCAGGAGAATGTCGCCGGAACCCCCGGTGGAGCCATTCAATTTAGCACGACAACGGTCAGAGCCAAGCTATGGGACTGTATCTTCATTCAGAATGAGTCAACGCGGTTTGGTGGTGCTGTAGCAGTTACCGCCAATTCGACTATCGACATCGGCAACTGCATATTCACCGGAAACTTTGCCGGCATCGATGGCGGTGGTTTAGCATTTACAATAGGTTCAAGCGGGACAGTTCACAACTGCACTTTCCTCAATAATGCGGCAAATGATGGTGGTGGCGGTGGGCTTTACAAAGGTTCAAACTCCAATCCTGTGGTTATCAACAGCATCTTCTGGGAAAATGCGGCAGGAGTCGGTGCTCAGCTTTGGCAGCAAAACGCTGATGGAGGAGCGGGCGGCGCAATCACGATTTCCTATTGCGTCGTACAGGGTGGTATTCAACAGGATGGCGGCTGGAACGGTCAGCGCATTATCACTGACGCTCCGTGGTTTGCCGAAGGCCGCGAGCCGATGTGGGGATTGAACTTCTATTATCTCGACCCTGAGCAGTCAGCAGGCATCGACGTCGGTTCGGCGCGAGCGGCTGACGTCGGAATGGATACTCTGATCACCAACCCCGATCTTAGCTTCGATCAAGGAACAGTCGATATGGGCTTCCATTACGATATGGACTCCTATCTTCGAATCGGTGACCTTCGCGGTCACGTTTACAGTGCGCTAAGCGGTCAACCGGTGCCGAACACTATTGTGATGACCTCCCGCCGCGTGGAAGCGGTTACAGACGGGGCGGGTGAGTGGATCATCGATGACCATCGCATGGGCGATCTTTGGATTAACTTTCATCATGACGCCTTCTTCGATACAACGGTGAACGACCTGTTCCTCGAAGAAGACAACGAACTGGTGATCAACGTCGATCTTTTGCATGCCGAATTTACCCCGTCGGTAGAGCAATATATTGCGACAATCGACAGCGGCAACATCGATGTCTCGCATTTCTCGATAGCCAACGGTGGCAGTGGAACGCTGACTTATCGCGCCACCCAGGAACTTGTCGGCGACGCGAACGTCCCGGTCTGGACGCTTCGTCAGACTATTGCCCTTGGTGAGCCTGTCGCGGACAACCGGATTCAGGGCGTCGTCTATATTGACGGGCGATTTTACGCGGCTGGAGCCAATGATCGTGGACCTGGTAACGATGACGATGGCTTGAACATGATTTGGATATTCAATCGGGAAGGTGAATTAGTCGATAGTTTCCCCCAACTTCAGCAGGAGCGTTACGGCATCAAGTCGATGACTTACGGGGCCGATATGCTTTGGGCGGTTGAAGGCGATAGTGTACTCGGTTACGATTTGGCGGGAAATCTTCAGACGTCTTTTGTGCCCGGAGTTGCTTCACTTGAGTGCATCGCATACGACGTAGATAGAAATCTGCTTTGGGTTTCCGGCGTATCAACGGACATTAAGGCTGTGAATCTTGATGGAACAGACGCAGGAATTCGATTTGTCGATCGGCATAGAAAATATGGAATGGTTTATTGGCCGGGTGATCCCGACGGTAAATCGCTCTACTTCATCCATCGCGTCACCGAAGGTCAGCAGATTAATCGCAATTTCGTGTACAAAATGAACCCGGAGGTTGGTCTGGCTGACACAGTCATGGTGACCGAACTGATTAACGAAGGGAACGCTACTCTACACGGCGCGACGATCGTGCAATGGGATCTCTTTTCGGTCGTCTTTATGACGCTGGCAAATCTCACACCAGCTTTTGGTGGCGACCAACTCCATATCAGGCAACTTGCGGGGAATACATCGTGGATGTCGCTTGAACCTCTTGCTGGTGACATCGGCCCTCAACAGGGGCAGGAATTCACCTTTACATTAAACCTCGCCAATTTCCCGACCGGAAGGTATAACGCACAACTCCATTTTGCACATAATGCGCTTGGGCACGACTGGTATCTGCCGATTCAGGTCAACTTGCGCCCGAACTACGTTGAGATGAAAGAGGAACTGTTGCCTACCACCCTTGCGATTGAGTCTGTCCATCCGAACCCATTCAACGGCATGACGACACTGAAGTACGCTGTCCCGATGGCGGGAATGCTGAAGCTGGGCGTCTATGACCTTGCCGGGCGTGAAATTGCCCGCCTGATCGATGGCGAAGGCAGGGCTGGCGTTCACTCACTCACTATCGACGCGCAGAAGTGGGCGTCGGGGGTCTATATCGCCAAGCTTGAGGCGGCTGGAGTGGTCAGGACATCCAAGCTGGTGTTGATGAGGTAGGATAACAGCGCAAAGATGAGTTTGTATCGAGAGTCTGATCTTGGCTCGATTACATAATTATCAAAGATCAATCTGAAAGGAGAAGTAATGTTAAGGAAATCGCTCTATACGTTCGCGATTATTATGGTTTGCTTAATCGCGACTATTCCATCTGTTGCAGATGCTCAAACAACCTTTTGGTGTGAGGTTGATTTTGGTTCACCTGCAATGTGTGATCTGTGGTGTGAGGGTGTAACTCTTACTGTTCGCACCTACGATGGGATCAATGTGATGCTGGATATCGAAGATATGGAGCCGGTAGGGTATGCTGGTTCCGATCAAATTTATCGATATCAGGTATGGTTTGAGCCCAACTCATCAGCAGTTGGTTGGGATGTCATGATCGATAATGATTTGTTGTTTCCAACTGATGTTATCCCAGACCCAGATCCAATTGAGGTTGATGAATGGAATGGGCTGGATGGGTACTTCATCTGGGGCGAATGAGGAATTTGGCTGATTCTTAAGGGCCGGGACCTTTTAAAAGGTTCCGGCCCAAGGGATGAGAGCAAGCGCAAGCAAGCTTGCGCACTCCGGGTGAAATCGATCTCCGCTTTCGCGAGGATGAGGAGGATAGGGCAGGCTAAAGTCCGCTCTCCAAGAAATTAAGATTAGGGACCATGCGCCAGGAAATACCGCTTAAAATAACGCTCTTCTTCGGCCTCTTCATGATGCTCCAGTTCTTCATTCCGCACTGGTGGGTCAATGATGTGGCGGGGAGGTTCCAGCAATGGGCGGTGATCGTTGTCGCGTTCGCTTATGTGTTGGGGACGGCGAACCTTGTGCGGGTCCACATGGATCAGATTCAGCACAAAAGCCTCGATTGGCCCTACAAGATCATCACGCTTGTGGCGTTGGTGGTGACGACTATTATCGGTTTTGTCGGCGGGATCGAGCCGGGAACTTTCTTCAATGACCGGCTCTACCTCGAGATGTACGTCCCGATGGCTTCGACGATGTATGCGACGCTGGCGTTTTACATTGCCTCTGCGGCGTACAGAGCGTTTCGCGTCAGGTCGTGGCAGGCGGGTCTTCTGGCTGTGACGGCGGTGATCGTGATGCTGGGCAGGGTTCCGATCGGGCAATCGATCTGGAAGGATATGCCGGGGTTGGTTGACTGGATTATGAACGTGCCGAATATGGTGGCTCAGAGAGGGATCATGATCGGCGCGGCGCTGGGTGCTGTCGCGACGGGACTTAAGATGGTGTTTGGGATTGAGCGGAGTTATCTGGGGCGGGAATAGGGGGGAGGGGAAATCGTTATATTTTACTAATGTTTCAAAATTCCGCCGTCAGACGCCCACGTCTGACGGAATGACGGGTTTAGTCTGGCAGACGAGGGCGTCTGCCAGCGGAAACTATGTAAAAATCAACGAACTCTTACAACTCAAATTGAGGAAATGATTTAACATAAGCTGTTGACCCTCTCGGGTTGACAGCTTTTTGCATTCAAAAGCATTTGCACTCTGCGTTTTCTTCTGCTATTTTTTCCTACCACAACTTCAATTACAAATCAGAATAGATTATGCGCCTATTTCTTTTCGACGGGTCGGCTCTCGTCCACCGCAGTTTTCACGCCTTCAGCGGCAGATCGGCTCTGACCAGCCGGGGCATGGATGTCGGGATGGTGTACGGATTTATGTCGAGCCTGCTCTCGGTTATTCGCAAGGAAAAACCGGACCGTCTCGCGCTTTGCTTCGATACCGCCGCACCGACATTCCGCCATATCCGCTTCGATGCCTACAAAGCGACGCGAGGGCCTCTTGACGAAGGTATCCGCGCCCAACTCCCACTGCTCCGCGAGATGATCGATCTGATGAATATCCCACAACTTCGGCTCGACGGGTTTGAGGCGGACGACATCATCGGAACACTGGCAAGACAGGGCCGCGAGAGCGATTTCGAGGTGTTCATAGTTTCCGGTGACAAGGATTTCCTCCAGCTTGTCGATGACCGAGTGAAAATTTACCGCCTGCCTTCCGGTCGAACTGGCGACGCCGCCGAGGTGCTTGGGATACCGGAAGTGATCCTGAAGTTCGGCGTTCCACCGGAACAGGTGATCGACGTACTCGGACTGATGGGCGACACGTCGGATAACGTTCCCGGCGTTCCCGGCGTCGGCGAAAAGACGGCGCAGCTACTGATTCAAAAGTACGGGTCGATTGCGAGTGTCCTTGAGCATGCGGGCGAAGTCGAAAAGCCGAAGCTAAGGGAATCGCTGATAAACTTCGCTGATCAGGCGAGGTTGTCCCGCGAGCTTGTCACTATCGATACGGCTGTGGCTTTGCCTGTTCAACCCAACGATCTTTTGTTCGGTCCAATCACCAACGATCAGTTGCGCAAGAAGTTAGTCGATCTCGAATTCAAGAACATCCTCACGCAGATCGACGCAGTCTCCGGGATCGGTGTTCAGGGCGAACAGAGCCTCTTCTACACCGGTGACGCGGCAACCGCCGAAGCTCCAGTCGAATCGACGATGAAGAGGGATTATTACCTTGTCAAAGATTTGGCAAGCCTTGATTTGCTGATCGAAAGGTTGGAGGCGTGCCGCAGCGATAAACCTGTCGTTGGGGGTAAACCGGGTAACACGATTGTCGCTATCGACACCGAGACGACATCGATAGACTCGATGAAGGCGGAGCTTATCGGCATGTCGTTCTCGTTGAACGAGGGCGAGGCTTTCTATGTCGCCGTCAATGCGTTTGAAGGGGTTCCAGAGGCGTTCAAAGCGCCTCCTCCGCCATGGTTGCGCCCAGACATCACCCGCGAACTTGCCTACCTTCTTGACCGTTTGAAGCCATTCTACGCCGATCCTCACATTGCCAAGTCGGGACAGAACCTGAAGTATGACCTGTTGGTACTCAGTTGCTATGATGTGACGGTCGGGGGTGTTGTCTTCGATACGATGCTGGCCTCGCATATTCTCGACTCTTCGGCAAGGCAGCACGGCATCGATCACTTGGCTGAAGTCCATCTCGACATCCGCAAGATCCCGACCTCGTCGCTGATCGGCTCGGGCACCAAGCAGACCAACATGGCCGATGCGCCGGTCGAAAAGGTCAGCGAATACGCTTGTGAAGATGCCGATGTTGCGTTACGCCTGACCAATCTCTTCATCCCAAGGATCGAAGCGGGCGACTTTAGTAAGTTGCTCTACAAACAGGAGCTTCCCCTCCTGCCGGTTCTGCTCAAGATGGAGAAGACAGGGGTGGCTCTCGACCTGAAGCTACTGGCGGAGCTATCCGAAGAATTTCGCCGCGAGAATGAGCGCCTTGTCGGTGAAGTCCATGAACTGGCAGGCTTTCCGTTCAACCTCAACTCAACGCACCAGCTCGCCAACGTCCTTTACGATAAATTAGGCTTACCCCCCGGCAAGAAGAACAAGACCGGATACTCCACCGACGTCGATGAGCTGGAACGTCTGGCTCCGGTGCATGAATTGCCCGCGAAGCTGCTGCGCTACCGCCACCTGACCAAGCTGAAGTCAACCTATATCGACGCTTTGCCGCTGATGGTTCACCCGATCACCCGCCGCGTCCATACGTCGTACAGTCAGGTCATCGCCGCGACCGGCAGGCTTTCCTCGACCGACCCCAACCTGCAGAACATCCCGATCAGGTCTGAGGATGGAGGCCGCATCCGCAAAGCGTTCGTGCCGGGTGAGCCGGGCTGGAAGATCTTATCGGCAGACTATTCGCAGATCGAACTGCGCATCATGGCGCATCTTTCCGGTGACGAGCGGCTGAAGTCTGCCTTCACGTCGGGGATGGATATCCACCGTGCTACATCAGCGTGGATGTTCGGAGTGACCCCGGAGGAGGTGACGTCGGATATGCGTCGCCAGGCCAAGGAGGTGAACTTCGGGGTGCTCTACGGGATGGGTGAGTTTGGTCTGGCACAACGGCTGGGCATCACAAGAGCAAGAGCGCGCGAGTTCATCGAAGCCTATTTCACGCAGTTTTCGCGGGTCAAGGAGTACATCGATGAGATCGTCGCCAATGCGAAAGTTGACGAATATGTATCGACGATGATGGGAAGGAAGCGCCCGCTGCCCGACATCAACGCCAAGAACTTCAACATCCGCTCGCTTGCCGAGCGCATCGCGGTCAATACGCCGATACAAGGCTCGGCGGCAGATCTCATCAAGATGGCGATGTTGGGCGTCCACGAAATGCTCGAAAAGGAGAGCTTCAAGGCGCGGATGTTGTTGCAGGTTCACGACGAATTGGTTTTCGAGACACCTGTCGATGAGATCGAGGCGCTCTCCAAACGACTTCGCGAAGTCATGGCGGGCGCAATGGAGTTTTCAGTGCCGATTGAGGTCGGAGTCGGCGTCGGTGACAACTGGCTCGATGCGCATGACTAAAGATGAAAGAGGAAAGAGGAAAGAGGGAAATTCGCTTTCCTCTTTCATCCCTGTCAACCGTCTGGTGAAGGCGATCATCCGTCGTGCCTTGGTGGAAGATCTCGGCAGTCGGGGAGACATTACAACTTCGGCAACTGTGCCTGCCGGTCAGAAGGCTCAGGCTGTAATCATCGCCAAATCCAATGGAGTTATTGCGGGGCAACTCGTTGCGTCAGAAGTGTTTAAGTCGCTCGATAAAAAGTTGAAATATACTTTTCTAAAAGCCGATGGTGAATACGTCGAGGCTGGTACAGAGATCACTAAAATTTCAGGATTGACAGCGGCGATACTTTCGGGCGAAAGGTCGGCTCTTAACCTGATGGGAAGGTGTTGCGGGATCGCTTCAATGACGATGGAGTACGTCGAAGCAATTGCCGAAACCAAAGCCAAAGTTGGCGAAACCCGGAAAACCGCTCCGGGTCTGCGTTACCTTGACAAAGCTTCGGTGCGGATCGGCGGCGGCGTCAACCATCGCTACGCGTTGTACGATGCCTTTCTCATTAAAGAGAACCACGTCGCCGCGGCGGGGGGAATCTCCAAAGCGGTGGCCGCTTGCCGGGAGTCGGTGTGGGGGAGAAGGAGAGTGAGGGTGATGGTGGAGGTGAGGGATTTCGGCGAGTTCCAGGAAGCCTTGGCCGCTAAGCCTGACAGGATCATGTTCGACAATATGACGCCTGAGGAGATACTCTATTGCCGGTTGTCGATGCTTGAAGATGACGAGTCTATCGAGTTTGAGGCGACGGGAGGGATAACCATCAGCAATATCAACGACTACGCAGAGTCGGGGGTCGGCTATATCTCGATAGGTGCGTTGACTCATTCGGTGAAGGTGATGGACTTGTCGTTGTTGTTGATGTAGAGGGACTACCGTCTCGGAGTGCTGAAGCTTGCTTCAGCTTTTCATACCGGCGCAAGGTCTCCCCCGTACTTGACACAGGGCAGATAGCCATGATTTCTCTTACTATTCACGCCTTAACCCTTTCACATTCTTCACTTTACGTTGCCATTTTCCCGATCCGGCACCAATCATCAAAGAAATTACTTTCCCAACCTCTTGCAATGCCCTCATGAGGCTATTATATTGTAGTGGTCGATACTGAAAAGAGCTCTTTAGACCTTTCATCGGAAGCAAAATGGTCACATCTTTTTCTTGCACCTTGCACCTTGCACCTTGCACCTTGCACCTCCCTACAACTTAGGTTGCCCAAAAGTTAAAGCCCCGCTCCGGGGATTGGCTCAAGCTTTCCAAAGAGCTGTGCCGATCCTTGAAGCGGGTTTTTTGCTTAAAAGAACTCGGTGGTCAAAAACCACGAGCGTCTCTCTGATGCCCGGAAAGCAAGAAGAGACGCTCTTAATTGTGGAGGTGCGTCCGTCGTGAAACGGATGCACCTCCAAGATACAAAAATTGCGCGTCAAGCGCAAATCATTGGAGAAGAAATGAACTGGAAGAAATTCGGAAAAATCGCGCTGATGACCATCGTCGTCGCGTTCATCGCTCAAGCTGGTCTGAGACTCTGGTGGCCCCAGCCGGAGATGGCTTCGGCAGTGGAAATTCGCTATGTATTCCTGGAAGACAATATCCTAAGTGAACCTGTCCTCGGAGCCGGTGTCCAATTTTCGGTGGAGACCGCTACGAATGTGTGGACAGAATGGGTTGATGCTGATGAAGATGATTTCGGGCTGGGAGAATACAAATACACATTTCAATCCATACCGTTAAGATGGAGAGTTCGGGTGTTGCTTCCTTGGCATGGGGATATGCCCGGTGGAGATACTCAAACTTTTTGGGAATCCGACCCGGAAACTTTCGAGTGGACGGTCTTTACCGAAATTGAATGACAAGTTGTTGAGCCGACCAAAATGACTTTTGGTCGGCTCATACCATTACTGATTACTTTACAGTAATTGAAACACTTTTCTACCGGCAAGAAAGCGCCCAACACCATTAGATACCGAGTATCGAAAATGAAATATTGTTTCGTCACCATTATACTCGCTCAAATTCTCCTCCCGCACTACAGCTCCAATGTCTACGCCCAACCAAACGTCCTTTGGATGAAGGAGTTCGACGATGGCGGCTCCGAGTGTTTCCTCGATGTATACGCCTGCGAGAACGGAGATTATGCGCTCTGTGGAACGAAAGGTGAACGTGGCGGCGGCGTTGCTACGAATGATATCTTGGTGGTCTCTCTTTCAGAAGCGGGAGAAGTTAACTGGTCCGAACAATTTGGCAACCAAAATGTTTCTGATGCAGGATATAGTATAATTGAAGCCGATAACGCAGACCTGGTTGTCGGCGGAGTCTCAAACGGGCTTTTCACTCTTCTGCGGTTAAGTTCCGAAGGTGACATGATTTGGCTAAACAATTATAGCAACCTTAATTGCAACGCCGTTATCGAGTTGAAAAACGGCAATTTTTTACTCACGGGAAGAACTGGTCCGGGAACCCGTGCCCGCCTTGTCTGCATTGATGGTCAGGGCGACCTGATTTGGGAAAATTCATACGGCTTCGTCCGCGGAGGGGAGACATATCTTAACGAATTCTGGGGAATTCGAGAGACCGACGGCGGAGTCGTTGCCGCTGGTCAGGGGTGGAACGAAGAGCGCAGCCAATCGGAATTCTGGGCAGTCAAAGCCTCGATTGAAGAAGAGGGCGAACCGATCTGGTCACACTATTATCCAATCGACGCTTACGGGAGCTGTCGCGGCTTGGTCTCGTCTGGTGACGGTGGTTTTGCGCTTACAGGAATTGTTTCAAGAAATCGAGTTGATAGTAGTGTGGATTTTGGATTGTTACGAATCGATGCACGCGGCGAAGAAATCTGGAATACGCGCTATCACTTTGGTGAAGATAACTTCGTAGAATACTGCAACGGCATTGCGCGGTTGGATGATCGAGGATTTGTTTTGGTTGGTTTTCAATCTCCGGGTGAGCGTTATCGTCCAGCTGCGATGAGGGTCAGGCCAGATGGATCAATTCGTTGGCAGCAACTTATTGAGCTTAGAGAGGAAGATGGCTTCGGGCAGGGTGCTCAGGCGAGACACGGATTCTTTTCTGTAATCGAGGATCACAACAACTCGATAGTCGCCGTAGGCCGTGTACATTCTAATCGCAACGATACGGAGTTAAATGGGTTGGTCGTAAAGCTTGAACCACAACCGATGGGCATAGGTTTCATCAGCTACACCCCGCAAGACACAGTTTTTAACGTTCTAGTCGATGACACCGTTAATTTTGCCGTAATTGTCAGAAATAACGATCAGTTAAGGCTTGATTTCAATTGGGAAGTAGGCGGGCAACCGATCGAATCCGACTCGTCAAGTGTTAAAGTAGTGTTTCGAGAAGGCGGTCAAACCGAAATCCAGTGCATTGTCGAAGCCGAAGAATTGAGAATCTCCATCCGCTGGCACGTCACAGTCACCGACCTTTACATATCGGCTTTCACTCCTGACACCCTAAACATCTCAGTAAATCGTGGCGATTCTCTTACTTTTGCTATCGACACCGTAAGGTTTATCGGCGATGTTGAACCTGCTTACCTCTGGACGGTCACAAATCTCAACAACGGCCAATCAGAGCAAGTCGGCGAGGACTCAAGCGCAACTATTACGTTCCCTCATTCAGGAAGCTACAGCGTCGTAGGAAAAGCGTATCGCTGGGAATCTTCTGATTCCGTAGTCTGGAATGTGTTTGTAAAAGGTACAATTCAAGCCTATATTCCAGAGGCGCTTGCATTTGACGTTGAGCCGGACGGCGTCGTCCACTTCGAGGTTGTGCCGTCCGAGCCGGAGAACGAGTCGCTCAGCATTCAGTGGCTTGTCGATGGGGAGGTTGCGGCGGAGGACACGGTTGCGCTGGAGTGGAGCTTTGCCGGTAGTGCGGATTTAAATCCGCACTACCAAGTGTCTGCCATTGTGGCTGATTCGGTTGAGGCGGACACCGTGACTTGGGAAGTAACTGTGCGGGACTTGGGGGTGGGGGGTGGCGGACAGGATGCCCGCCCCACTGACGTTGGGTTGCTATCTGTCTCGCCGAATCCGTTCAACTCGATGCTGACGATACGGTTCTCTGGCTTCCCCACCGCTCGCTGGGGGGGCACGCAATCCCCCCATGCTATTGCAGGGGGGGTAGGGGGGGTCAGTTTGGCTATCTACGACGTCACCGGCAGGGAGGTTGCCAACCTCTCTTCCCTCGTCTTTGCGAACGAAGTGAAGCAATCTTCATCCCTCATCCCTCATCCCTCATCCCTCTCTTGGAACGCCTCCTCCGTCCCCGCCGGAGTCTATCTCGTCCGCCTCCAGTCCGACACAGAAATCTCCACCCGCAAAGTCGTCTTAATGCGATAGGGTGGACAGCTGCTCACCCTACCGGTCTGTTCGGTCAGGTCTTCAAGACCTGACCGAACGAGTAGTCGGCTTGATGCAGTAGCGTGGACAATTGTCCACGCTACTTTGTTCCCTCCATGTTTCAAGCGAAGCGTAACATGGAGGCACATTTCCGTAGCATAGCCCGGCTTCTCTGAAGCCGGGGATCCTTTCCACTTTCTTCTTTCTACTTCAATATTCCCCACAAATCACTTGCATTTTGCCAATTTATTTCGTATATTATCGTCTATAATAGACAATCGACAAGTCACCAGTTAACTAGTCACCAGTCACATTCAAGAAATGACGATTATGACGATTTTTGAATACCCCCCGCCAACCGATTCTGTGAAGTTGATGACGGAAAATAAAAATAAAAATCGCCACAGATTCCTATCCAATAGGCCCTGTGACGATTGTGACGATGTGAAGATAAAATTGAATGCTAACGCTTAAATTACTATTACTGTCAGACTTAAGTCTGACAGTAATTATTCCTCACTTACGGTTTGGCGGCGTTGAGTTTAAACAACGGGCTCTTTAAAAGTATCGAGACGCGGCGGTTCTCTTCGGCGAGCGGCTCGGAAGGCTTCAGCAACTTCGTCGAGGCGTAGGATCGCACTTCAGAAATGCGCTCCTTATGCAGGCCGTAATAAAGCATTGTCCGCCGGATCGCGTTCGCGCGGTCGGCGGAAAGCTCCCAGTTCGTGTAGTCCTTCGTCCCGTAGGCGCGGTCGTCGGTATGGCCTTCGATCACCACCGGATAGTCCATTCTGACGACTTCAGGCGTAAGGACGCGGAAAATCTCCTCTAACTCCGGCGAAACCTGCGCTGAACCGATGCGGAAGAAGCTGAACTTCGGCGCGTCGCGGAACTCCATCCGAATCCCTTCATCGGTCAGCTCAAAGACAATCTGATCGGAGAACTTCTTCAGCTCCTCCGTCTCTTCCAGCATCTCTTCCAGATGCTTCAAATCCTCTTCGAGCTTCTTTTCCATAGCTGCTTTGACTGCGCCATCGGCTGGCGAGATCGTTGCGCCTTTCCCAACCGTGAACGGGACGCCGCCAACCTTCGAGTAGCCGGTCGGGTCGCGGAAGTAGGCTTGGACTGCTTCTTTTACCTTGTCGTCCTGCCCAAGCACCCAAAGCACGATGAAAAGCGCCAATAGTGCAGTAACGAAGTCGGCATAGGCTACTTTCCAGGCGCCGCCGTGATGGGGGTGTTTGGCGTGTTTGTGGCGTTTGTGGTGGTGGCCTTCGCCTTCGCCGCCATGTTCGGGATTTGCTGCGTCGCTCATTGTTTAGCCTTTAAGGGCTTCCTCCAATTCCTCGAACGACGGTCTGAGTCCATCATAAATAGCACGGCGGGCATATTCGGCAGAGAGTTTCGGGTTCATGCCGCGGGTAATTCCGAGGATGCCGGTCTTGAAGACCTCAAGCAAACGCTTCTCCTCGAGGTTTGTCATTTCGATGTTAGTGGCAAGAGGGCCTACGAATCCGTAGGCGAACAAAACGCCAAGAAATGTTCCGACGAGTGCTGAAGCGACTTTATGACCGACGACTTCGGGGCCTTCGGCGATTGAGGCCATCGTCTTGATGATGCCAAGCACCGCCGCAACGATACCGAGTGCGGGCAAAGCGTCTGCAACGTTGTTGATCAGTGCTTGCGGGGTGGCATTTTCCTCAGTGACTGTTTCGATGTCGGTGTCCATCAGGGACTCGAGGTCGGACGGGTTGGTGCCGCCGACGACGACGATTTTTAAATTGTCGGTGAGGAATTTCAGGACCTGAGGTTTATTCGAGACGAGCGGGTACTTCGAGAAGATGGTTGACTGCGACGGGTTCTGGACGTGGCTTTCGAGGGCGAGTAAACCTTCACGACGAGCGAGATAGGCGAGGTCGTGGATAAGCTTAAGCGACTCCATGTACATCTCTTTGCCGGGGAGCTTGGTGGTGAAGGCTCCCATAGCTTTGGCCACGACAAGCTTCAGTGTGCGGGGGGAAGTCTTGACGACGAGTCCTCCAAGCGCCGAACCGAGGATAATGACGTACTCGTACCACGGCTTGAAGATCAATGGCAGGGAACCGCCGGAGATCGCGTACCCGCCGAAGACGAAGAGAATGACTAAGAAAAACCCGACTATTGCGGTCATTGGTAATTATTAATTAAGAATTAGTAATTAAGTGTTTGTGATTGAAGGGTAGCTTCAAAAACACGAATTGTGGCGAACAGAACCTTCCTGCCGTCCCTTGGTTATCGGCTGAAAGGGGGTTGGGCTTGAGGGATTGGAACGGAAACATCTATTCAAGATGATAGGAGACCAACTCTGCATTGAGGTCGTAAACTGATCCCCAAAAATTAAACGAAGTAACGACTTTGACCTGTCCCACTCCCGGTTTGAAGTAAGACTCGGATTCAGTGCTGTCCCTTCCAATCGAAACAATTTTGAAACAGCCTGCGAGAGTCCCGACAGGAAGGTTCAGGGTCAAATTCGTAGCTGTAACTTCATGGCTGAATGTATCGTTTAATGTAACCCATCGTTGGCCGACTGAAATTGGTTGTACAATTGCAAGTTCTTGAAAACCCATTGGGTGTTCGTTGTCTATGTATAAATTCCAGAAACCGTTTTTGGGTCGTTTCGTTTAAAAATATCTGGGTCTTTTTTGGAACCGAACCAAACGTTCCCGCCCCAAATGAAAGTTGTATCGATGAGAAGAGTATCCAGATAATCCTCAGTAGAGTCCTCTCCAGTTGTAGTTGAGATTCTTGATACCCACCAATTTCCCATCTTTAATGGATGGACATCAGAATAGCTCCCACCGGAGCCTGTGGGTGAGCTTTCATCGTCGCCACAACCCGAAAGGGTCATCATTGAGATTACGATTAGAACGAATAATTTTGCCTTGTTCACAATTTCCTTTATTATTCTTAGCCGAAAGGCTCATTTAGCTCAAAGGGATGGTTGATCCGTGCAGATAGAACCAAGCATTTGCCTTTAGTGGACGGGCTTGAGGGGGAGCAGAGTCTATATTCCCGCGCAGATCTGAGCCGAAGGCCGTGAGACAGTCCAGAAAGTCAAAAAGTTAAGAACCGTATTTGTTCAGTCCTGAAATAGGTACTCATTCACCAGTTCTTCATAATTATCAGATTGACAGAGTATCTTGCCGGACTTGCGATCAATGATTCTAAACACCTTCGCCATTGGCTTATCCAGTAGCTTACCGTAATACATCCTTCGGAGAAATTCAACTGCATCGACCCTTTCAGCAGGCGTCTTGCTCATCCAGAACTCCAGATCGCGCTTGGCGGCGTCGGGATCGTGGAGAGGGTGGATAGTGATGGTTTTGTCCATTGTTCGCTTAGTTTAGACTGACAGACAGCGGCGAATGAGCTTGTAGGGTGCTGACTTTGAGAATGGAAAAGCCGATGATGTTGCCTTACAGGTCAACCTTCTCCATGACTGCGTCGCTGGCTGTCTCGCGGAAGAAGCCTTCTTTCTTCTCGAAGAGGACTCGATGAAGTCGCCTTCGGGGTCGAACCAGACGGTTATTTCTTGGGGTAAGTCCATGACCGGATCATGGCTTCCTTGCATAGAGTTCTTTTTCAACGAAAGAGATATCGGAAAGCCCCTTGGCAGTCACGGCTATTGGTGCCGCACCCGTAATCAATGAGTTAAGATAGCCCGGATTGGCTGACTGAACGTTGATCTGCCTGAAATTGACGGCCAATTTTTCTGTGACGTGAACCAATAGTTTTATACCAATTCTCAGTGGATAAAGATTATCTCTTTCGGATACCACGTTTTTTACAAGCTCAAGTTCGGAGACCACTTCCGAAAGACCAATAAAACCGACTTGATTCACATAGTGGAAAAGGATGTCACCTTTTTTAATCTGGCTCACCTTGGTCATGACTTTGGCCTTGAAAGCGCAGTCGGGCGTGAGGCCTCCGAGCACTGTCTTATACCAAGCATCCCAAGTCTCCAGCTTGTCGTTCTTTTCGATCCAGTGGTATTCAGACAATTTTCATTTCCTCCTTAGTTTCGAAATTCAAACCTGAGTGGCATTTTGCAATTCGAGGGTAATCAATTTTATCCATGACGGCGCCACTGGCAGTCTCACGGAAAAGCCCGGCTTCTTATCGAAAAGGACTTCGAGAAAATCGCCCTCAATCGCGCAACTTGCCAAGTAGCTGTTTGATGTCAAGCAGGCTTCTTGCATTTATCACCTGAATAGAAATGAGCTGTCCAAGTGCAACTATTAGAATACCCGATATGGCAATGCCCGAACCAATCCAGACACCTGCCCATTCCATCTTCGAATCCCCAGCTCCCGTTTCTATAAACGGCAGAATTATGGTAGCCAAAAACCCTGCCACAACGATGACCCTACCAGATCCTTGAATATAATTGCCAAGTGATAAGAGTTCGGCAAAGTCAGTAGCTTTGTGCAGTCCACCAATTCGAACTTCAGGAGCAGCATTGCTTTCGGCAATTGCAAAGTCATATCCGCACTTGCAACTCTTTAACTTGCCAAAAAGAATAGATTTGCATTTTGGACAAATTTTCATTCTCCTTCCCTTTCCGTTACAATCCCAATCACCCTATCCCCCGTTTCGATCATCTCACGCATCTTCTCACGAGATGGTGTTTCCGCTGAATGCCCAGGATAATTCTTCTCCAGGTTATAGCGGGAAATCTCCTTGCAGAAATCGGAATACGCATTGAAATGAATGTTAATCGTTGATGCCTTTCGAAGCAATACGTTAAGATCGATCGCTTTTTTTGAATCCGCACCTTGTAGAATAAGCCAACCTTTCAGGTGATGTCTGACTGCTCTATACAATAAGCCAGTAGTCACCTGTGATGAGCCAGAATGTTCGTAAAGCAGGTGTGCACTTTTTAGATAGTCCGTCGCCGAATTAAACCAGACCAAATGCTCAGGCTCGATGTCGGCGCGGGTGCGGATGTCGTCAGGCATGCTTTATCGCCGATGCAGATTTATGGAGAGTTTTGCGGGGTCTGGCTTTCGGCGGACGAGCCGCCTCAATAAGCCGCATCGCTTCGATATCGAAAAACTCTTCGCCACAGGATAGACAGCGGATTCGCTCAAGGTCTTCCAGATGAGTCCCGCCGGGCGAATCGAACTGCTCTCTGACCCTTCGAAGCGTTGGCTTATCGCACTCGGGACAGGGAAAATCCTCCGGCAACTCTATCCGGCCGAACCTAATCGACGTCCCGTTTTGATGAGATAATGACATAGAGGTAGTCTTCACCTTTGTGATGTTTGATTTTCCCTTTGGTATAAACGAATAGTCCGGAAAATGTCAGACCAGTAAGTATATGAAGATATTCCGGTGATTTGGCAGACGTCTTCTTTGAGCGGATAGTTTTGACAATGGTCGGCGCGTTCATGATCGCCTCGCGCACCTCTTCTTCTGTGAGGCGGTCTTGCTCCATCTCAATTTGAGCCTTGACAGTGAAGAGGGTTTTGCCTGCCAGAACGAGTCTCTTGATTCGGATCAGTGTATCCAGATCAAGCCTCCTTCAAGATCGGTTCGATGTAGGCGCGGGTGCGGATGTCGTCAGGATTCGACAAGGTCCCTCTCGCCACACCAATTAATTCTTCGGCGATTTGTTTCCCCTTGGGCCACCGGACGGCATTTGTTTAGTTTTCGGCGTAGCAGGTGGCTTTTTTCCGCCACCGGTAGGGAATTTGGTACCTAAGTCTTTTGGTAATTGTCCTTTGCTCATTTCAACCTCCAATAAATCTTGCCGGAATGACGAATGACTTACTCCTGTTCCGGCATCAAAGTAAGATAAACTTGTCTGGATTGTTTAACGACCTTCGGCTGCCACCTGCGCGGGAAAGACAGAGTTACCACTTCATCAAATTCACCTTGTCGATATCGACCGATTCCTTCTGACGGAAGATGGCGACAATGATCGCGAGCCCGACGGCAACCTCTGCCGCGGCGACGGCCATGACGAAGAAGACAAAGATCTGCCCGGAAATGTCGGGCAGGAAGCGGCTGTAGGCGACGAGCGTCAGGTTGGCGGCGTTCAGCATAAGCTCGACCGACATGAAGATAATCAATGCGTTACGGCGCGTTAAAACACCGGTTACGCCTATAGTAAATAACACTGCGGAGAGGATAAGGTACATTTCCAGAGTAGGTTTCATTTTAAGCCTCGCCTCCCTTAGTTGCAACCTTTGAGTTATCACGCTTCAAAAGAGTAACCACACCGATAATCGCCGCCAAAAGCAAGATCGATCCGATCTCAAAGGGCAATAAAAACCTCGTGAAGAGTGCCATGCCGATAGACTCGGCGTTGCCCATTTCGGGCTGGAGAGGTGCATTGGGATCGAAGGCACCTTTAACTGCTGCAAGTGATACCAGCAGTACGCCTGCTGCTGTCGCAAAGCCTATCCAGCGCCGCGTTGACCCGCCAGCATCCCACTTTTGCGGATGACGAAGATTCAGCAACATCACCACGAAGAGGAACAATACCATGATTGCTCCTGCATAGACAATAACCTGCAATGCGGCGACGAATGGCGCGCCAAGCATGACGTAGAGTATTGCCAGGCAGAAGAAGGTTGTCACCAAAAATAGAACCGAGTAAACCGGGTTCTTCCCGATAACTACCATTAGCGCTGAAGCGACCGCCGCCAGGGCGACGAGTGCGAAAAGAGTTAGTTCCATAGGCTGAAAATCTAAAGGATTAATTACTTAAGTTTAAAGAAAATTTATGCCCTGAGCAATGAGCCGATCATGCTGTACACCCAAACCGAGAAGCCGATCAGGAGTAGAATGATAACCCCTGCCAACGCAAAGCCGATCATTGTCCATTTCCGCTGAGTTGCCCGGAATTCCTCTGCCGATGACCAGCGGCGATTTTGCCAGGCTATTTCGTTCCCCTTGAATAGCAGATAAAAGGGGAAAACGAAGCCGATAATGGGCAAAAACATCAGGAATGTCCATCCGAGAAGAGTCATCCCGGGGACTTTCATCACCCCGCCCCAAATGATGTTGAGGATGCATGCCCCCCAATTCAT
Source organism: Caldithrix abyssi DSM 13497 (assembly GCA_945865405.1). Classification (GTDB taxonomy): domain Bacteria; phylum Electryoneota; class AABM5-125-24; order Hatepunaeales; family Hatepunaeaceae; genus CAMBDS01. The sequence goes on along the minus strand of CAMBDS010000010.1, from coordinate 27,400 downwards.
TCCGTCGAGTTCACGTGGCAGATAAGATAATTTTCCCTGCCCGGAGTCGTTCTGATTCTTCTCGGCAACGGCTTCGTGCTGGAGGAATTGCTTGAATTTTTTCCAGTCAGGATCGGTCGAGTAGTCGCCTGTTTCCGTATCCTTCAGAAACTCAAGAGTCTTCGCGAAATCAGATTTAGGAGCTTCCGGTTTCGACTGCTCAGTAGGGTTCGAGGTCGGCTTTTGCCCGGGTGTCGATTTCTGTTGAAGAAATTTCTCGAACTTATCGAACTCTTCGGGTTGACCGGAATGAGACAAATTACATACTTTCTAATTCTTTGCGGAACTCACCTGCGTCCTGAAATCGTCGATAGACCGAAGCAAATCGGATATAGGCTACCTCGTCGAGCGGGCGGAGCCTCGCCATGACAATCTCGCCGATTTTCTCGGCTGGTACTTCGCGAGCACCAAATTCGTGGCATCGGTCTTCGATTTCGATGGCAAGTTGAACTATCGCATCAGCGGAAATAGCTCTTTTGGCGCAAGCCATTACAATCCCACGACGAAGCTTTTCACGATCGAAAGGTTCACGACGCCCATCTTTTTTCAAAACCATGAGTGGCTCGGCCTCGACGTACTCATAAGTTGTGAAGCGATAGCCACATGCGAGACATTCTCTACGACGACGAACTCCAGCTCCCTCTTTGATTTCGCGGGAGTCGGTAACCTTATCTTCGGGGTGGCTGCAGGAAGGGCATTTCATAGATTGAAGATTTTAGATTGAAAATTGAAGATTGTCGGTTCTATTCCGGAATCGAATAAAGCGGAAAGTGTGAGGCTAACTCGCCAACCTTCATGCGAACCGAGGCAATCACATTTTCATCTTCCATTGCACCAAGAACTTCGGCAATGAATCCGCTGATAACCTTCATTTCGGCCTCTTTCATCCCGCGAGTGGTCAAAGCTGGCGTCCCGATGCGGATACCCGATGTGATGAACGGCTTTTGGGGATCGTCGGGGACGGTGCTTTTACTGACAGTAATGCCAGCGCGATCAAGAGTAAGCGCGGCGGCTTTGCCGGTTAATCCCTTGGGGCTCAAGTCAACAACCATCAGGTGGTTATCGGTGCCATCGGAGACCAGTTTGTATCCGGCACTCATCAGTGATTCGGCAAGCGTTGCGGCATTTTTGACGATCTGGCGCTGGTAAACCTTGAATTGGGGCTCTAATGCTTCTTTGAATGCGACTGCTTTGGCGGCGATGACATGCATCAACGGGCCGCCTTGGATGCCTGGAAAGACCCAGGCGTCGATAGCTTCTGCAAGGGACTTTGGTTTGGGCATGTTAGTGAGGAGGAATTCTCCGCCTTCGACATCGGAGAGGATCAGACCACCACGGGGGCCTCGCAATGTTTTGTGGGTCGTTGAGGTGACGATATCAGCATAGGGTAACGGGGTAGGGTGAATACCTGTCGCGACAAGGCCCGCAATGTGGGAGATATCAGCGACGTGGTAGGCTCCGACAGAATTTGCGATCTCGCAAACGCGAGAAAAATCGATGACGCGAGGGTAGGCCGATGCGCCGGTGATGATGATTTTCGGTTTGTGCTCTTTGGCGAGTTTCGCCATTTCGTCGTAGTCGATGCGGCCAGTTGCCGCGTTCAGGCCGTAGGAGACAACTTTGTAGAGGCGACCAGAAAAACTGACGCCGGAACCGTGTGTCAGATGCCCGCCATGGTCGAGACGAAGCCCCATGATGGTGTCGCCGGGTTGGGCGAGGGTCATATAGGCGGCCATGTTCGCCTGGCTACCGGAGTGGAGTTGGACGTTGGCGAAGCGGCAGTTGAAGAGCTGTTTGACGCGATCACGAGCGAGGTTTTCGACAATATCGACGTTTTGACAACCGGAGTAGTAGCGTGCCTTGGGATAGCCTTCGGCGTACTTATTGGTCAAAACGGAGCCTTGAGCCTCCATCACGGCTGGCGAGACGAAGTTCTCGGAGGCGATCATTTCGAGGGTTCCGGACTGCCTGCGGGTCTCTTCGCGGATAGCGGCGAAGATTTCGGTGTCGAACGATTTTAGATTGTCGTGCATGGGGGTGATTGTTTATTGGAATTTCTTTGAAAGTCAATAAATTGACACTCTTCTAATTAAAATTGATTTTAGGCAAAAGTATTGAAATTTAAACTCTTCGCGATATCAAGCCAATTTTCGTATACTTCGCTCCATTCTTTTTTCTTAACAACATTCACAACCATTGGGTTGATAAGCGTCCACCCTTCAATCATCATCGTGATCGCGACAATCACTAAACGAAGAGAAACCATTCTACTATTATTTAAATGATCGAGGTCTGCTTGACGAATCTGCAATAAACTCAAACTACCTGAATGTGCATAACTACATAACAAAGGATATTGAACATCAGAGAATTTATTACCAATTTTTGCTTCCAGACTTAGATCCCGCCAACTCGGTTGTTTCATATTTGGAGCGATTGGAATTTTCCAATTACCGGGTTCCTCTATAATTCGCTTTTGAATTTTAACTGACAGAGAATTAAACAACTTGTTTGCTTTAAGTTTACTCATTATCAGTTCAATACTAAACTCATCCTTCGAGAATGTTTCAGCAATATCTTGGCTAGTACGTACGATTCCCTTTCGCATAATTTTATTCCTCATCAACATGTCGGACAGCATCCATGCTAAATATCTTGCCTCTTTTGTTTCTGAATCAACAGAAGATGCAAACAAGTATCTAAAAACAAGCATTGTCTCGTATGCACTGCGTGTGATTACCTGCAAACTACAGTGATCGAGGAGAAAAGGTTTATTAGGTTTAATTTGGATCGGAGCGGGGACCCCAACATGGATACATTTATATGAGCTGCAATATAGTACTAACTTATAAGTAAGAGTCTCAGCATCCAGTAATCATTCACCGCCAATAGAAGTCGTACCTTTCATAGACTCAAGTACCGTACATAGACAAGAAAGAAGAATTTCAAAGTGTTCTTCTCCTTGTCCTAAAAATTTATCCGACTCGTTTATAAATAACACGCCCCTTCACTAATATCTCGCTCAAAAACGGGTCATGCATATTCAACCGCTCACTTATCTCCCCAGGTGTATAGACCAACGGCTCAATAGAAACATCGCGTCCTGGTATAAAAAGCAATCTCATCACCTCAACGATCCGGTCAACTGGCCTTCCATTTGTTTCCTTCACAATGAAGATGTCGATATCGCTCTCTTCGTTCGGTGTTCCGTAAGCATAGGAACCGTAAAGAATAGCCTGTTCGGGCTGATATTCCCGAACGAGCCGTTCGACAACATCATCAAGTATTAATCGGATTTTTTTTTTCACCACCCTCACCCGCCCAACGTTCCGCCGTTGCCCTCGATCTTGGCGACGCGGTGTGCGTGGCGGCCTCCCTCGAACTCAGCCTTTAGCCAGCGCTCAAGGATCTCCTCAGCCATAAGCTTGCCAGTCAACCAGCCACCCATAACAAGCACGTTGGCGTTGTTGTGGCGGCGGGAATACTCCGCCTGAACGCCGTTCAAGCATAACGCTGCCAGCACGCCGTGAACTTTGTTGGCGACGATGCTCATTCCGATTCCTGTTCCGCAAACGAGAACGGCTCGCTCGCAATGTCCACGCGAGACGGCCTCGGCAGCAGGTCTGCCATGATCGGGGTAGTCACAAGGCGCTTCGGATTTTGCTCCGTAATCGACAACCTCATGCCCGTACTCAAGCAAACGCTGCTTGACGAATTCCTTAACTGCAAACCCTGCGTGATCCGATGCCAATGCGTAACGCATTTCGTGTCTCCTCTTGGACGATATATTTTGTCCGAAATTTGTAATTGGAAGTGCAGGCAGCCCCCCTCATCTGCCTGCAGTTCACTACCCCTGATGTCAATTTCCGCAGGGTGAGGACACCCTGCGGCAGTCTCAATTATGCTCCTACCTGCCTCGCCTGCCAACGAACCACTGCTCAGAATGGTTGAAGCCAAGCGTAATTCCAAGCATCTGCTCGACGACGCCATCGTCCGATTTATTGCCAGCCCAGCCGTACTCGACTGCCAGATCGAGCCTCGACCTGCCTTTGGCGTAAGGTATCCCCAGCCCTGCCGTGAACGCCATCCTATTAGCTTGATGTCCAGATGCTGAAAGCCCGTAATTGTTCGAAGTATAAAATCCGGCACGGTAGATCCACGCCTGCCAGAACGGATCGAGCGGCCTGTACTCAGGGTAAAACTCCCACCCTGCCGATAGCCGGTAGCTGTTGTCGAACGTGCCGCCCTCGATTGATGGAGGATCAACCGAGCCCCAGTTGTGAAGCATCACATCGACGGCAATCAGTTGTCTTAGGTATCGTTTGCTGAAACCGACGCCGAAATCGAGGGGGAGATCGTACTTTTCAGAAAGGTCGTAGGTGCTGTCAACTTGAGCCTGACCGCCTTCGCCGACAACCAACTGACGCTGGACGCTGATGCTGATTGGCGAGTTTACCAACGCGCCAAAGCTCCAGTCATCCTGCTGCCAACGACCCGACAACGATACTCCGAATCCGGCAAATCGATCAGAATAGGTTTGGGATGATGAGAACCCGCCGCCATCAGTGTAGTCGAGCTTCCAGAGGCGCTCGACCTTGCCAAAAACGGGTCGCGCGGTGATGCCGAGGCGGAGTTTCTCATTGTACTGAAATGAACCGCCGATCAGCGCCTGGCTAATGCCGCCCTGCCCTTGTCGCCTTGTCAAGGTTGCCGACCAAGGGGTTGAACCGGTCGATTTCCAGCGATAGTCCATTAATGTAATCGGTGTGATAGTAAACCCGACGAAAGCGGTCTTTCCAGCCGCAACAACAAAGCCAATTCCGCCGACACCGCCGTTATCGCTGGCATCTGTTCCGGTATTATCACTGACTGTCTCGCGGACGGTGAAGGAGTTGAAGCCAAACCTCGCGGTTCGTGGACCTGCCCAATTGGCAGGCATGAAGAGGTCAAGCGAAAGGCTGTCGGCAGTTGCCATACCGGCGAGGCCCATACCTGCACTGCGGGAAGAGGAAGACTCGAACTGACGACCGTACCCGAGCGCGGATAGCGACGATTCAGCGTTCAGAAAGCTCACACTTACGAGAAGAGCGATCATGGTAACCAGGGTATTCCTCATCGCTGCAACTCCGTGTAATAGACCGTTAAGCGGGGTCGCTTTGCCGGATCGGGGTCGGAAGAGTCATAGAAGCCGATGCGCTCAATATCGAGCCCCTCACCTGCCGATTCGATCAGCAGACCGAAGTTCGTGGAGTCGCCTCTTGCCCAGTGGACGGTAGGGCCGCTGATCAGAATTTGCAAGGTATCCAAAGTGCTATCGACAGCGGTAGGAGTCAGGACAAATCCTGAATACTCCGCCGAGTCCGGCTCGGTCATCCACCGTTTGGAGGTCATCTGATAGGGCCAGACTGACTTGTTGACCGGCGCCCATGTATAGAGCGAACGATCCTTGGTTAAGGTTAGGACGGCCCTGTTAACAACGATGTAGTTACTTGCGCGCAAACTCCATAGCGAGTCAAGCTTGAAATTGAGTGCTGATCGCAGGACGGCTCCGCCGCCGACGCTCAAGCGGTTGGCGGGAAGTGGGTTGGAGTCTTCAGCCAGAAACAGATCGGAATGCGCGCCGATCCTGATTGTATCGCTGCCAATGCTGTCGCTGAAGGTTGCGAAGATCATCAGATAGGGCCTCAGCGAATCGGCGTTTGCTCCTCGAGAACGGAAGCGGAGCAATTTATCGACCGCATTGAGACTGCGTAAGACTATCGTTAATGCGGTGTCAGGGCGAGCGGGGTCAGCCCAGCCGGTATCGGCGCGAGTGCTATCGACAACCTTGAACCAGGCGTTCACTTCGGCTGTATCGACGACAAAGTGGTAGCGGCCTGTGTCGGCATTGGAGCTTTCACTTGCCACAAGTTGCCTTCCACCCACGACATCGCTACGAGCAGGTGGATGGGTCTCTATCCATGGGAAATAGACAAGACTTGCTTCGACAGTGGGTATTGCTCCGGATCCAATTCCGCCCTGATAGGCGACCTCGATCCGTGCCGAATCGACACGCATACCAGCTGGAGCGAGAGGTCGGTTAAATCGCAACAAGCCCTCCGACGTGACTCCGTTGGAAGCGCCGATGTAGGTATAGGCGCTGCCGCCGGTTCCGATATCGAATACCTTGAAACTGGTGTCGGTTTGAGCCTGACACTCGATCTGTTTGGGAAGACCCTCCGGGCCACCTCCAACCCCTGAACCGATGGTTCCTTCAGGTTGAGCACAGCCTATTGCCAACAACCCACTTGCAATGGCAGGAAATGCGATGATGCCGAAAAGATTCCTGATGCGGGCATTAAACCCGTTATGAAAATGGTAAATCTCTCGAATTCCTCTTTATTGGACGTAATAACGTCGTAACCTTAAAATATAGCCAAGTGATACCGATAAGGCAAGCAGGTTCCCTACTTTGGGATGCAACCGACATCTTGTCCTAAATTCTCTAATCGGGCCCAAATATCAGAAGTCGAACCGGCCCATGAACGCCGACGACAAGCTGTTTTTCGATGTCAGCGGTTCGACTCGGTCCGGTAATGAACTGATGGGTCAAGGTCGGATCAGCGTCGCCAAGATATTCCGCCAAAGTCTCGTGTATCACCGCTCCAAATATCAGGGCGATATGATTTGGTGGGATTAGCGATGCCATACGGTCGCCACGAACTCTGGATGGCTGGACCAATGTCCCGGTATCGGCGATCAAGGCCTCAGTGTGCGTGATCCCTACCCTGGCGTAGCTTGCCGCTTTCAGCCACTCTTCGTTGGAAGTTTCATTGCTGGCATCAGCCAATAGTTCCGCAAAATCCCGACAAGAATCCCGTACCCAATCAGGAACCTCACTCCCGAGTACGACCGTATCCCAATCTTCTGCTACAAGGATAGCCTTCAGCTTTCGCGCAGCATCCTCTATGTCCTGACACCTGATGTATTCTGCAGAGAGTTCATGCTGACGCTCGCGAAACTGCTCCAATAGTTCATCTGGTGACTTACTCATTGGCAGGCTCTTCGCCTTGGTCAGGGGCGTCTTCACGGTATGACGACCCACCACCGCTCAGCCACCCACCCGGCAGTCCGTTCGGGAGCAGCATCCCTGCGGTTCGGGCGATTTTCCCAGCGGTTTCATAGCGTTCAGGCGAACTCATCGTCCACTTCCATGTTGCTGCTGCCGACGATTCAATCGCCCCCTTAGGTCGCCTCCCACGGAGTTCCAGCAACATTCTTGGGATGTCGATACTTATCGGACAGACGTCTTTACAAGCACCGCAAAGAGTTGAGAGGTCAGGAAGTTCTGCACTTTCAGCAGTCGGTGTGCCGACGATGTTCGACCAGATCGCCCCCATTGGGCCGGGATAGACGGACTTGTAGGCATGACCACCGACCGATTTATATACCGGACAGATGTTGAGGCAGGCTCCACAACGAATACAGAGCATCATTTCGCGCAAGTCTGGATCGGCAATTGCCTCTCGCCTGCCGTTATCGACAAGGATTACGTGCATCTCGCCGGGGCCATCCTCGCCCGGACGAGTCGGTCTTATCAGTGAAGTGTAGGTCGTAAAACGTTGCCCGGTGGAGCTTCTCGCCAGCAATCTTAACATTGGTGAGAGGTCCGGCAGTGCGCCGACAGCCTTTTCGATACCGGTGATCGAAATGAAGAGTGGCGGGGTTGTGAACCCCATTCGCCCGTTGCCTTCATTTTCAACCATCACCAGATGACCTGACTCAGCTACAAAGAAATTAGCTCCGGCAATTCCAAAGTCTGCTGTAAGGAATCTTTTTCGGAGGTGTCCACGAGCCTCTTTTGTCAGTTTTGCCGGATCATCGGTGTAAGGAAATTTCAGTTTGGCTGAGAGCAGTTTGCCAATCGATTGACGTGAACGATGAAGGGCGGGGGCGGTGATGTGTGAGGGTGGCTCACCTGCAAGCTGGACAATAAATTCACCGAGGTCACTCTCGATGGCGTCGATACCGGCATGTTCAAGTGCTTCGCCGAGGCCGATCTCTTCTGCGACCATACTCTTCGACTTGATGCCCTTTCTGGCGTTTCGTCGCTTCAGAAGTTCAAGGACGATCCCGCAAGCATCCCGTTCATCAGCGGCCTGATGGACTTTGCCACCGGCGGCTTCGAAATTCTTAGTAAAGAGATCGATGAGTGATTCGAGGTTATCGATAGCAAATTGGCGCACTTCACGAGCTTGTTTGCGGGTTTCTTCGAAATCGTCAAGCTCGGCAATCACTTCGTTGCGTTTGTTGGTTGAGAGGTCGCAACTTTTGAGGACTGCGCTGCCCAACGGGCTGTCACTCAGGGCTTTATTGACTGCGATGGAGATGCGGCTCAAATTTTCTACCCGGCAAGAATGCGAGAGTAATGGATTACTCGCATGGGACTGCCGATGCGTCGCAATGATTGTCGGATATGACCAAGACATGAATCGTCGCCTCCGGTTACAAACTCGGCTCCGGTTGCCTCAAGTGCCTCTGCTCTCCGGTCTGCGATGCGTTGTGATAGTTTACCGTATTTTGCAGAGAATGCCCCACCGAATCCACAGCATTCGACAGGCAGGTCGTTGCTCACCAACCGGATGCCGTCGATTTGACTGAGTAGATCAAGCGGCTCGGTTTTTACGCCTAAATCCCGGTTGAGGTGGCAGGAGGGGTGATAGACTACGCTATGAGGGAAGCTGGAAAAGCCCGAGGGGAATGGGAGGTTCATCGAGAGAAATTGAGATAATTCAAAGACTTTGGATTTGAGCCTTTCGCAGTCATCGCGAAGATTTCCTACCAATCCTATCTCTGAATAGTGATGCACTACCATCGAAACGCACGAACCACTTGGAGAAACAATAGCCTCGGCTTCGGAAAAGATCTGAACAAATCTCTCAGCCAATATTCGGGCTTCGAGGCGAAAGCCGGAATTGAAAAGAGCCTGACCGCAACAAGTTTGACGACGGTCAAAGTGAACTTCATGCCCAAGTCGTTCGAGGATCTGCTGCGTGGCGTGAGCGGTTGCGGGGGCAGCTTGGTCAACGAGACAGGGGATGAAGAGTTGAACTTTCAATGGATCAACTCTACCTGACCATCCAGCGACCATCAAGTGGAGTAGAGATTACTTTTTGCTTCACGACGCCTTCTATCATCAGTTCATATTGGGTGATGGGGAAAATGAACATCGGGCGTACTTCCGGGACAAGGCTTGTTTCGTCAAGGAAACGATCCCACAATAGCCCGTTGGTGACTACTGCGTACTCGTTTTCATCGATCAGCGCGCCGTCGTGCTCGATGATGATCTCGGGGGAAATGCCTTGCTCGACAATTACCCGGACGCCACTCCAGGTCAGGAAAGGCAATTGCCCGGCGACCTGACGTTCGACCACGCGCCGGATTTCATAACCTTTTATCTGAAAGGCGATTAGCGGAATGTCGAAGGGCATCACACCGTAAAGCTGATTTTCGTGAATATCTCCGCGGTCGATGCCAGCCTCAAAGTCAAGGTTGTTGACAAGCGCCAATTTCGACGATCCTGTAGATTGCTGCATCTGATCGGCAACCCACTGCGGTAAATTTGACGGCCCAAATTGATCGACATTCCAGTTGGTCAAAAGTGTGCCGACTTTGTCGCCTTTCATTCGGCTGTAGCGTTCTTCGAGCTCTTTTACGGCTCGCTTGACGTCAATGTCAGTGCGAATTACTCCCGATTCGACGGAAATAAGTTCGTGGTCGATAAGCGTGACCAGTTGAGTGCCGGACTCGACTTCAAGCCTCAATTTGCCGAGATAGAGCCCTTTGGCACCTGTCGAAACGATCAACGTCTTCCCTACTTGCAGCAACGGATCGAAAGTGGTGCGGGAATGGCCCTCGATGATAAGGTCAATCCCGGGAACGGTTGCCGCCAGCAAACTGTCGTAATTTCTTCCAAGCTGTGACAGAATGACAATCAGATCAGAGTTTTCACGCCGATCTTTGATAAAATCCTTAGTTGTGGCAATAGGATCAGCTATGGTGAGATCGAGAACACCTTCACGCGGCACCAGTTCCTTTAAGCGGGGAGGAAGTAAGGCTGTCACCGCAACCTTGACATTGGCAGTTCTGATATCGTCGAAGGTGGGGAGGAACGTTCCGATTTCGTTTTGATGGACGTTGCCGAGAATCGCGTTCAGTTTACTTTTGGTAAGCGCTTCTTTCAACTTGCGCGAGCCGTGTGAAAAATCGACAACACCGGGAGAATACACGTCGGGCTTCATTTTTGCCAGCACTTTGGCGGGTGCTACGCCTTTGGTTTCCCGCGCCGCCAATGTACCGGCAAGGTCGCCTCCAGCTACGAACAGGAACGCATCGGGGTTATTAGCTCGATAGGTTTTTACAAATGCGGCAAGTTGGGCGGCTCCCCCTACTTTGGTGGTGTCGCTGGCTGATTTGGGGGTAGGCAGGTCGCGCGCGAAACGGTCACCCCAGTAGAGGATGGTGACTTCGACGGCGAAAACGCTTTTGGCAAATACCAAAAGCGTCACTAAAAGGATGACTTTCAGTCGTATGAATGATAAGAAATTAGTCACCTTTGACAAGGTCCGGGTTCGTGAGCGCAAATGCGAGGGCTTCGATCTCTATCGCCATGTTTTCGTGGCGGATAAAGACGCCGGGCGGGACGGTCAAGTTGATCGGAGCAAAGTTGAGGATTGCTTTGATGCCACCAGCCACGAGTCTATCGACGACGTTCTGGGCAGTACTCATCGGAACGGCAACGACGGCGATTTCGACTTTTTCGCGCTTCATCTCGGCTTCGAGGTTGGCAACGTCACGAACGGGGATACCGTGGAATTCCTTACCGATTTTGGTCGGGTCAGAGTCGAAGGCGATCTTGATCGGGAAGCCGTGGAGGTGGAACTGGTCATACTCGAGCAGTGCTCTACCGATGTTGCCAACGCCGATCAGAGCGACCCGCCAGGTCTTGCCGAGACCCATGATCGTGCCGATGTTCTTCTTCAGATCGACAACGGTATAGCCGAGCCCCCGCCTTCCGAATGCCCCGAAACACGAGAGGTCTTTGCGAACTTGTGCGGCAGTGACTCCGTTGTGGCTCGCCAGCAGATCGGAGGAGATCGTTTTGATTCCCTGATCGTTGAAGAGGGCGAGGGTGCGGTAGTACTTCGAAAGCCGATGAACGGTTGAATCGGAGATTCTGGCGAGGGTTGTGCGGACTTTCGACCGCCTTCTTCGGATAGCTCGAGCCATGGCGAACTCGTGATTTTGTTTATGTAACGCCGCCATCCTGGCGGCAGGTAGCACCGGCGTCCCGCCGGGTCTCTTCCTGATGCCGCCGAGACGGCGGCGAAACGTGCCGGCAAGATGCCGGCGTTACTTCACCAACACAACAGGCTGTTGCACAACCTGCCCACCTGCTTCCAATCGCATCACATAACTGCCCGATGCCTTCCCGTTGGCGTTCCATGTCACAGAATGTTCTCCCGCTTGCCTCCAGACGGGGGAGGACAGCTCCTCGACCAGCCTGCCAGCCGGGTCATAGATCGCAAGGCGAGTCAGGCCGGAACGAGAAAGGCTGTAGTTCATCCGTGTCATCCCGTTGAACGGATTCGGGAACGCGGGAGACAGGATGAACGATGAGGGGTGAGGATTAAAGTCGCCAGAGCCTGTGGAAAGGGCTACGGAGCAGTCGTAGATGCCAAGGAAGGAACTTGCTGCAATATAAACCACCCCATGATTTCCTACCGCAATACCTACCGCGTCATTCTCGATATTATCATAAAAACCAACCTCTCTTAGGCGACTCGGAATGGAAACATCCAATACTCGGAGTCCGTCACTTGTCGCAAGATACCCATGATTCCCTGTTATTTCGATATCGAATACCGAATCGAACGAGTCAAGTGAAGTGATAGCTCTCGGTCGCTCTGGATTGGATACATCCACAACGCGGAGTCCCGTTGCGTCGGAACCAACAAATGCGAAAGTCCCATAAATTTCAATGCATTGTGCTTCGCCGGGTATGTTCAATGAAGCCACCTCACGCGGTTGTCCTTGGTTGGAAACATCCAATATCCGCAATCCAGATTCTCCGTCTGCGACATAGGCGTAGTTACCTGCCACAGCAATGTCGCGAGTCCATCCCGGTGTGTTGAATGATCCAACTTCCCTCGGGCGAGAAGGGTTAGAAATGTCAACAATTCTCACGCCGGATAACCCATCAGCCACAAATGCGTAATTGTCAGTTAATGCGATCGCTACCGCATCTCCTGGAGTGTTCACTGATCCAACCTCCAGCGGCCGATTGTGAACAGATATATCCACGATTCGAAGTCCCAGTTCATCATCGGCGACATAAGCATAGTCTCCGCTAAGTTCGATGCCGTATGCGTACCCTGGCGAATCGTACCATGCCGCCTCCCAAGGATCAGAGGGATCTGATACTACTACTATACGCACTCCCGGTTCTCCCGCAACTACATATGTGAAGGCTCCTTGAACTGAAACAGCACGAACATGTCCACGAAAACCAGAAATCTTTCCGAGCAACCGCACACCGGCGCTGTCTTGAGCAAGGACTGTACTTGTCCAAAGTAAGGCGGCAATGACTGCCGAGAAATTCGTGAATAGTTTCATTTTGTATCTCCATGTATTTGTGATATTAGAAAAAGGGGATTTAGAAAATAGTGCACTATTAAGGGATGTTCCGCGAAACGGCATCAGTGAAGATTTTTTCGGTATCTATCTGAATGTTGACACGGAAAGTGTGACGGAGGCAGAGTTGTTTAATTGCATCGATATAAAATGATAGCTGGACCGTGCTATCCAGTCCTTTGTTTCCAATGATTTGGTCAATAGTTCTTGTTCCAAGTTTACCGTTCGAGGCATTCACACCAAAATACTTCCCAATCTCACGAACCAAATTTGGCCGAGTGCAGGTTGCGGGATTCACTGAAAGTTGGCCTGCCAATCTCCTCACTTCCCCTACTGTAAATGTCACGTAGATTGTTTGCTCTCGCCGCGGAGTACCCGGATATTTACCTCTTTTAGTCGTACCTTGCGAGGCGTTGTCAAACTTCTGTTGGAGTGTTAATTTTGCTGCCATTTCTTTCTCCTGAACTGTAGATTTTCAACCAATATGCCTTGAGGCCCGATCAACCCAAGGTGGTCATAAGGCAATCCGCCGGTGCTAATTGCCGCCAGGATGGCGGCGTTACCCCATCTCCACAACTTCGGCCTGCCGCTTATGAGCGCGAGCGTCATCGACGATTCGTTCAAGCTCACCAGCAGTTTCGTCGTCAAGAAGTGCCTCGCCACATTGCGAACAGACTGATGCCGGGACATTGCGTACCACAACCACACCATGCCCAAGATCGACGGAGAAGAGTGTCGTGCCCGACTCACGAACTCCACCGCACATAGGGCAAGTGCCTTTTGTAATAAGAATCTTCAACTCTAATTCTCAAAGGCGACGCAAGCCAAAATATCCTCGTGAGTTATCCCGGGATAATTGTCGAAGATTTCCTGCTCCGTCCATTCCGAGGCTAACAGCCCGACGATGAACTCGACAGAAAGCCTTGTTCCGCGGATTACCGGCTTACCGACAAGTATTTCCGGGTCGATGATTATTCTATTATTCCATTCCATAGGAACTCCTTGTTTTGGGTTCAATTTCAGACCGCCACTTCCTCTTCCTTGACCAACCTTGCTCCTTCGGCTCGCATACTGAGAATTTCGATGCCAAGTAACCGACCCTCTGCATCTATGTCGAGGTAGAAGTTATCTGCGATCTCGCGCGTGTCGGTAACAGTACCGTCCAGAATTTGCAGATAACCCGCGTCAGCTTCGGGATCATATTCAAATTTCACCTAAGCCACGCCCTTGAGCGCCATGTTCTCCAACTCAACGGACGGCAACTTACCACCGCCGAGCATCTCCTTGGCGTCAAGGATCTCTATTCCGACAAGAACTTCACCGGGACCGATATTGAGCGCAATCTGATCATTCAGCTCGATTGTGCGGCATTGAATGTCACCCTCAACCAACTTTATATAGAGAGCGTCAACCTCCGAATCGTAGCTTATTTTCATTTCTGTTTCCTCTCAGAAATAGTAAGTGAATACAGTAACAACGACGATCTCTGTCTCCTCTTCCTTGATGATAGGAGACACTTGTTTGACCCGGTAGAATTCCTCTCTCCATTTATTGTCAAAAGGAAAATTGAACCGGCAACGAATTCGGCTTTTATTGGCGACTTCGCGTGTCCCAGATTCTATGGCGACCCGAACTTCATCTTCGGTTGCACCGCGAAGTTGGCATTGCTCAAGTGCGTGAAAGGTCAGGCGAATAGGTTTCATGCCCTCACTCCCCGATCAGCTCCATCTGCTCATCAGGCCCGATCATCCCTTCATCGTCACCCTCAGCGTTCGGATCGACATCCTCCTCATGAATCACCCGTGCGATGTCCTGAATCTTATCGCCTTCGTCGAGACGGATCAGGCGAACACCCGACGTCACGCGGCCTATCGTCCTTAGCTTCTCGACGTTCTGACGAATCACCATCCCCGAAGTTGTGATAATCAAGAGGTCGTCGGCGTCGGTAACCTCCATCAGCGCAATCAGCGGCCCGGTGTGCGGCGTCGTACGCATCGCGATAACACCTTGAGCGCCGCGCTTCGTCAGGCGGTACTCGTGGAGCGGCGACTTCTTGCCGTTACCATTCAGCGTACAGACAAGCAACGTCCCCTCACGCTTTGCGACTACCATACCGACAATCGTATCCTTGGGGCCAATCCTCATTCCGATTACCCCGCGAGCCGATCTGCCGTGCGGCGGAATCTCCTCTTCGCGGAAGCGGACGGCTTTGCCGTTGGAAGCTCCCAGGACGATGTCGCAAGTCCCGTCGGTCAGCTCCACGCCAGCCAACTCGTCGCCTTCGTCGAGGCTGATGGCGATGATGCCAGACTTGCGCGGGTTGCCATAAGCCGAAAGCGGCGTCTTCTTGACGATGCCCTGCCGTGTAGAAAATAGTACGAAGTTTTCATCGTCAAATTTCTTGACGTTGACCATCGCGCCGATCTTTTCGCCTTGCTGAATGTCGATCAGGTTGATGATCGGCTTGCCGCGAGCCGCCCTGCCCAGTGAAGGTATCTCGTGAACCTTCAGCCAGTAACATCTGCCATTATTAGTGAAGAACAGCAGGTAATTGTGCGTCGAAGCGACGAAGAGATGCTGGATGACGTCCTCTTCACGCGGCGCGTGGCCCGAAAGTCCCCGACCGCCGCGGTTCTGCCTGCGGTAGCCGGAAACCGGGAAGCGCTTGATGTAGCCAGCTTTGGTAACGGTGATGACCACTTCTTCCTCGGCGATCATGTCTTCGACGCTGAATTCGCCCGGATTCTCGACCATCTTGGTGCGGCGTTCATCGGCGTATTCGTCGAAGATCTGCTGCAGTTCTTCCTTGACGACGGCAAGCCTTCGCTTGAAGCTGACGACGACTTCGACTGCCTGCTCGTAGGAGTAGTGGAACCGTTCGACGAGGGCGACGGCAGCCGCCGCATCATCCTCAGCGGCGCGAACCAGCTCAAAGACTCTGTCAAGCCGCTCCACCTCAACATTGGGGCCAAGAAGCTCTTCAAACTTGGCGATCTCACGACGGACAGCTTCCAACTCATCGATGATCTTTTGTCGCTCAAGGCCTGTCAGTCTTGCCAAACGCATGTCGAGAATTTCGCGCGATTGAATCTCAGACAACCCAAATCGCTCCATCAGGCGGTTCCTCGCTTCAGCCGAGTCGGACGACGAGCGGATGATCGCAATAACCTCATCGAGGTTATCGACCGCGATCTTCAACCCTTCGAGGATATGCTCGCGCTCCTTCGCCTTTTTCAAGTCGTAGATCAGCCGCTTGGTGACGACATCGTGGCGGTGCTTAAGGTACTCCTCAAGCGCCCGCTTCAGGTTGATGACTCGCGGCACTCCCCCCACCAACGCCAGCAGAATCACCCCAAACGTCGTCTGCATCGAAGTGTGGGCGTAAAGATTGTTCAGCACCACCTCCGGGACAGCGTCGCGTTTGATCTCAAGCACCAGCCGCATACCGTCCCGGTCGGACTCGTCGCGGATATCGGCGATGCCTTCGATCTTCTTCTCGTTGACCAGTTCGGCGATCTTGATAATCAACTTCGACTTATCGACCTGATAAGGCAGCTCGACGATCACAATCCTCTCGCGGGCATTCTTTGGCGATTCGACCAATGCACGGGCGCGAATGACGACTCTGCCTCGACCTGTGCGATAGGCGTCCCTCACCCCTGCCATTCCGTAGATGATACCGGCGGTGGGAAAGTCCGGCGCAAGAATCCACTGCATCAAGTCGTCCGGTGTCAGAATTGGGTTGTCGATCAGGTGCAACAGCCCTGTCACCACCTCGCCCAGATTATGCGGTGGGATGTTGGTCGCCATACCGACGGCAATACCTGATGAACCGTTGACAAGGAGATTAGGGAACTTGGACGGCAGAACCTTCGGTTCTTTCAGGGTGTCGTCATAGTTCCCCGTGAAAGCAACGGTCTCTTTGTCGATGTCGGCAAGCATCTCTTCGGCGAGTTTTTCCATCCTCGCTTCGGTATAACGCATTGCCGCTGCACCGTCACCATCGACGGATCCGAAGTTGCCTTGACCATCGACCAACGGGTAGCGCAGCGAAAAAGTCTGCACCATCCGCACCAACGCGTCGTAGATAGCCTGGTCGCCGTGGGGATGGTACTTACCCATCACATCACCGACGATACGGGCGCATTTTTTATAGGGTTTTCCGGCGTTGACATTAAGTTCATTCATACCGTAGAGAATGCGACGGTGGACTGGTTTCAAGCCGTCGCGCACATCGGGAAGAGCACGCTGGACAATAACCGACATGGAATAATCCATGTAACTATCACGCATTTCCGTTTCGATCGAGCGATCGTCGGGAGTCAAATTCATTCGATGATTTCCGTGAGTTGATCTGAGGAGGATTGTGAACTGGAGGCGACTTAGATGGCAGTTTTGCGCATCAAGTTACAAATATAACAAGAACCCCGTTTAGGCGCAAAGGTTTGGCACAATAGTTTGCACCACACTGTCATTAGCGTCGCACTGATTCAGCACAAAATAGCTATAACGAAAGGGGAGAATTGCCTTGTTTAATCAAGCAGATCTCCCTAAATTGAGGAAGGTTTTTGGAGTGTTCAAGACTCCCGCCGTCAGACGCCCTCGTCTGACGGAATAATTGCGATTGGGCTGGCAGACGAGGGCGTCTGCTAGCGGAAAACACAATTTTTCCGAGCGTCATTTATCACAATCCTCTCCCTCATTCTCCTTGCGCTTGCCCTACTCTGGGCGGTCATCGTACTTGCTCTGCGAGTTGGCCTTGGCAAGCTCGTCAGTGGTTCTGGTTCACTCCAGCCATCTGTCACGATCCTCGTCGCGGCTCGCAATGAGGAGAAGTCGATTGGAAAGACTGTGGAGGCGTTATTGGCAAAGGACTACCCGTCGGACAAGCTCGAAATTATCATCATCGACGACGGATCTAACGACAGGACGGTAGCGAATGTGCAGGAATTGATGGCTGGAACCACCATCCTGAAGCTAATCGAGGCTCCCCAGCTCACAACAGGATTCGCCCCGAAAAAGAACGCACTGCTTGCTGGAATCGCGGCTTCAACGGGAGAAGTTATTCTGACTACGGATGCTGATTGCAAACCGGGGCCTGAATGGGTGAGTGGTATGGTAAGTTGTTTTGAAGAGGGAACTGTGGCTGTTGTAGGCTATTCACCCGTCTCGGGAGGAATCGCCGCTTTCGATGCATTCGTCAACGGAGTCATCTCGGCAGGCAGTATCGGGTTGGGGAAGCCAACGACAGCGGTCGGGCGGAACTTTGCTTATCGACGGGAGGCATTCGAGGCTATTGGCGGCTTTGGCAAGACAATACAGGGTGCTTCAGGCGACGACGATTTGCTATTGCAACGATTCGCCACATCAGGAGGAAAGGTCGCCTTTGCGGTAGGTCCGGCTACTTTCGTACCGGCGACTGGAGCAGAGACGTTTGGCGACTGGCTAACAATGAAGCGACGCCACCTCTCGGCAGGGACAAGGTATTCGCCCAGCCTGGTCGGGATTTTCGTGGTTCTCTACTTTTTCCATGCGGGGTTGATCGCATCGGTCATCACGTCGCTCGCCAATCAGACTTCGTGGTGGCTTCCAGCGTCGATCTGGGGGATGAAGGTTATCGCGGACTGGGCAACACTGCAAAAAGGGGCGGAAATTTTGCATCAAAAAGGGTGGTTTGGGGGCTGGCTTGTCGCCGAGATCGTCTCGCCGTTTTTGGTGGTCTTTATCACGCCATTTGCACTGGTCGGTAAGGTGAACTGGAAGGGGCGGAAGCTTAAGAGGTGACGTCACATTCGCAAACTATCACTCAAAATTGGCGAACTTGTAGCTTGCCCCCAAGGTCAACGTCTCCTTAAACCGTCCACTGAGCGAGATTTCTTTGTCATAGAGGAGCTGCCAGGTGAGATTGATCTGCAGTACTGCGTTCAAATTGACACGAAGGATATTGTCCCAGTTCAGATCTGCGGCCTGCCAATAGTTCTCATTGGGCAACCCCTTCAGCTCGTCAACCTTGGAATTGGTAAATGCCTTAAAGACTGTCAGCTTTGAGTCGAAACCTGTCGTTGTTTTTGCAGTCCCCAGCTTATAATCCATGACCCACTCTACGCCGCTATTGCTGACGGTGGTACTTACGGTTTTGCTTGAATCGGCGGGGTCATCCGACCTGATTATACTCTGTCGAAAACCGACGCCGAGCCGGGTTGTAAGCTCGTAAACATCGACGGACTTGACGATTGTTCGGGCTATACCCACAGTTTCGGTCAGATCGATAGGATTGAGGTAACGGGTATTTACTCCGCTAGAGACATCGAGAAACTGTGACTCAAAAATCACTGCCCCATAAGGATCAACAGCCCAGCCCATGGTGTAGCGAAGCAATCCGTCGAAACGAATTTTATCGGCAGATTTTGAGGGACTCTTCCACTTCTTGAAGGTCTCATCCTGGCTATGTGTCTGACCGAACTCGAGTTTCAGTTGATTTGTCGTTAGCCAGCGTTGCGAGATCTTCTTCTCCGCCTCTCCAAGGAAGTTTGACATCCAGATCACCGACCCTGCCTCACCACCTGTCCAGCTATTCGAGTATGACGATTGAGTGATGCCAATTCCCGTTTGGAACTGAAGCTTCCAAGGATTTGCCGGGGCATCGGTGGAATCGGCAGCAACAGCTCCCGCAGCAAAAGTAAAGATTACTGCTGTGAGCGATGATATTTTCATTAGCACAAGAGATCCTGTAAATGGTTAAATCAATCTGATTTGAATAACATGGGAAAGGCTAAAGTTCCGATGTGCAGTGTGCGCAGCGGGTTGCTTTGATGGGAATTGTCGAAAGGCATCTTGGGCAGGTCATGGTCGTCGGATCTGCGGCGACTGGTGGTGGCGGCTCTTTTCGGAGTTTATTCATACCACGGATCATCATAAAGATAGCAAAGGCAACGATCATGAAATTGATAATTGTGTTTATGAATTGCCCGTAGTTAAGGCTGACGGCCCCCGCGTCTTTAGCTGCTTTCAAAGAAGCATAAGGCGCCGGTACATTGCCCTCCTTTAGAACTACAAAGAGGTTGACGAAATCGACATTCCCGAGCATATAACCGATTGGTGGCATAATGACATCGCTCACCGCTGACGTGACGATACTCCCGAATGAAGCACCAATAATAATACCGACAGCCATATCGACCACGTTGCCTCGCATGGCGAATTCTTTGAATTCCTTCAGCATTCTATCCTCGCTGGTTGACTTAAGCTTTGGCGTTCTTCGGTTCACTATACTTTCAATGTACAGCCATTTCCAGACAATCGCAAGGCGCGAGGCTGTCGTTAAATTCATTAGTCAATTGACAGATAATTAACCGAACCATGAACAAAAAACCAAGGAAGTCCGCCAATCAACGCAAGGCAAGCATTAATAAAAAAAGAAAAGCTGTCAACCCCGAAAGGTTGACAGCTTTTTGATATCAAGCAGAACGCATAACCTACATCGTCCGGCAAGATGCCCGACCTTCGCGAGAATCACTTCACCCAGGGACAAGCGACCATCCTCCCGCCACCGAAATCTTCTAAAAGAGGCATCTGGTCAGCGCACGAAGGTCTTGCAATCGGACAGCGTGTTCGGAATGGACAGCCAGAGGGCTTGCGAAGCGGTGTCGGAATGTCGCCGGTCAGGATCGTCCGCTTCCTCGTCGCGGCTCCCTTCGGGTCGGGGAGAGGGACTGCCGAAAGAAGCGCCTTGGTGTAAGGATGTTTGGGGTCTTTGTAAACGGTTTCAGATGGTCCGATTTCGACCAGATTGCCAAGGTACATGACGGCGATACGTTGCGAGATATGCTCGACGACGGAGAGGTCGTGAGCGATGAACAAGTAGGTCAAGCCAAATTCTTCCTGCAGATCCTGCAGAAGATTGATAACCTGCGCTTGAATCGATACGTCGAGGGCTGAGACCGGCTCGTCAGCGATGATAACCTTCGGATTGGTCGCCAAAGCTCTCGCGATACCGATACGCTGGCGCTGGCCGCCGGAAAATTCGTGAGGATACCGTTGCGCCTGTTCAGGGTTGAGGCCAACCTTCTGAAGCAACCAGCCGATTCGCTCGGTACGCTCTTTTTCGGTCATTAGAGTATGAATCACCAGCGGCTCTTCGACAATTTTGGCGACTGTCAGACGGGGATTGAGGCTGGCGAAAGGGTCTTGAAAGATCATCTGGACGAGCGAGCGATAGGGTCTCATCTTCCCTTTGGAAAGCCGCGCAACATTGACGACCTCTTCAGTTCCACGAAGGGCAGGATTGAGGGCATTTGCCGTGGCAGAAGGGTAGATATGAAAATTGATGTCGCCTTCGACAATCGCATCGGGGGAAGTTGCTCGAACGATGTTGATAACGGCCCTACCAATCGTAGTCTTGCCACAACCAGACTCCCCTACCAGGCCCAGCGTCTCGCCCTCCATCATGTCGAATGTAACCCCATCGACAGCTTTCACCTCAGCAACCTTGCCAAGAAATACCCCGCCAAAGACCGGGAAGCGAACCTTCAGGTCCTTGACTTCGATAATTGGTCGATTGGTCATTGGAGTCCTCCATCTGATGGGACACCCCCCCCTGCCCCCCCCGCAAGCGGTGAGGTAGGAGAAGAACTTCCTGTAAGATTCAGTGGGGTAGAAGATGAAGCACCATCAGCGGTTTCTCCATATAGATGGCAACGAACCCATCGGCCGGGAGATACTTCCTCAAGCTTAGGTTCGACCCGACTACAAATCGGCATGGCTCGCTCGCAACGGTTGGAGAACTTGCACCCTGTCGGCAGATTGATGATCGATGGAACCGTTCCAGGAATATTGTAGAGCCGTCGCTGTTGTTGAATGTCGGGGCGGGGTAACGATTTCATCAGGCCGACTGAGTAAGGATGGAGAGGCTCTTCGAAAAATGGAATCACATCGGCCTGTTCCTGAATGACTCCGCCGTACATAACAATGACACGCTGGCAGGTCTCGGCAATGACTGCGAGATCGTGAGTGATCAGCATGATCGCAGCGCCGGGACGACGCTCCTTCAACTGGATCATCAGGTCGAGAATTTGCGCCTGAATCGTCACGTCGAGGGCTGTCGTCGGTTCGTCAGCGATCAACAACTGCGGGTCACAGGCGAGCGCCATGGCGATCATTACTCGCTGACGCATACCACCCGAATACTGGTGCGGGTAGTCTTTCATCCGCTTGCCTGCATCGGGTATACCAACATGATCCAGCATCTTGACGGCGTGCTCAGTAATCTGATCCTTCGGGACGTGCTCATGGAAGCGGACGATTTCCTCAACCTGCATGCCAATTGTAAAGACCGGGTTGAGCGATGTCATCGGCTCCTGAAATATCATCGCGATATCTTTACCGCGAATTTTGTACATCTCAGGCAAAGGCAACTGCAGAATGTCACGACCGTTGAAGATCACTTCGCCACCGGCAATGAATCCGGGAGGATTGGGGATAAGTCGAATCAGCGAGAGAGACGTGACCGATTTGCCGGAACCGGACTCACCGACGATCCCGAGCATCTCGCCTTTGCGGACCTGAAAGGAGACACCATCGACAGCTTTGGCGATACCGGCTTCGGTTTTGAAGTAAGTCTTTAGACCTTTGACATCGACGAGAATGTCGGGCGATTGAGCGATTTTCTCGTTAGTCAATTACCTTAACCTCGAATAGACTCGTGGATCGAACGCTTCGCGGATCGCTTCACCGATAAAGACCACAAGAATAAGCGTTATGAAGAGCGCTCCAAATGGAAAGAGCACGAGCCACCAGCTGAAGATGTTGGCGACACCCTGACCGACAAGCTCGCCCCAAGAGGGGGTCGGCGGAGGCAACCCGAAGCCGAGATAATCAAGGCTGACAAGTGCGCTGATGTCGCCGACGATGTGGAATGGCCCAAAGGCGATCACAGGCGTCAACGCGTTTGGCAGAATGTGCTTAAAGACGATCTTGCGGTCGGTGGCACCCATCGAAACGGCGGCGTGGACGTAATCCTTTGCCTTTTCGCGGTAGAATTCCCCACGAACAAAGTAGGTCATCCCCATCCAGCCGAAAACGCTGATGAAGAAGACCAGCATGTAGAAGTTGGGGCGGATAATTGACGAGAGGATCATAATGGTGTACAGAAACGGTATCGAAGCCCATATTTCGATCAGCCGCTGCCCGAAAAGGTCAACCTTGCCGCTGAAATAGCCTAACATCGCGCCGATGGAGATACCGATGACGTATGCAACGGTCGTTGCGATAATTGCAAAGGTGAGAGAAATCCTGAGGCCGTAGAACAACCTCACAAAGACGTCACGCCCACGGTCGTCGGTGCCGAACCAGTGCTGCCATGAAGGTGGGTTGGGTGGATGCGACCTTGAATCGGTCAGGCTCTCGTAGGGACCAAACGGATAGGGAGGCATTATCAGCCAGTTGCCATCACCAGAGGCATCGAATTTCTTTGCCAGATCCCGATAAACGGCTTCACCATATTCTGTTTGACCGAAGGTGGTGGAGGGATAGTATTTGAAAACAGGAAAATACCAGTCGCCGTTATAACTGACGACAAGTGCTTTGTTGTTCATCAACATCGGGCAGAAGAAGGAGAGAAAATAAGCGGTGAGGATTATCCAAAACGAGTACCATCCACGCTTTACCGACTTGAATTTTTTCAGTCGTTTCTTGAAAAGCGAAGTTGATGAATAGTCTTGCTTGGGGGTTGTTTGATCTGCGATCTGGTTCATAGGATTTCCTTATTTGAACCTTATGCGCGGGTCAACGACAGCGTAGGCGATATCGGAGAGAATGTTGCCTATCAATCCGAGCATGCCGCTAATGACGAGGAAGCCAAGCACGATGGGGTAGTCGCGTTGGATGAGAGACTGGTAACCGAGCAAACCGATACCGTTGATGTTAAAGGTTCGCTCGATGAGGAAATTGCCGGCAAGGAAAATGCCAATCAGATGGCCTACGCCGGTAGCGAGAGGGATGAGTGAGTTGCGGAGCGCGTGGACGAAGATGACCCGTTTTTCGGGGAGACCTTTGGCAAACGCCGTACGGACATAGTCTTGTCCGAGGTTTTCGAGGAGGCTGTTTTTCATCACAATCGTCAAAGTCGCGAATCCACCGATCATATAGGCGATAACAGGAAGGATTGTGTGATGGGCTTGATTGGCGATCTTACCGAAAAAGGTAAGCTGATCGAAGTTCTCGGCGCGAAACTCACCGAGCGGCACGAGGTTCCAGAAGCTACCGCCACCCAGAAGCACGAGTAAAACCAATCCAAGAGCCCAACCCGGCGTAGAATAACCTATGAAAACCAGCACACTTGAACCGAGGTCGAACTTCGAACCGTGCTTGATGGCTTTGAATACACCGAGCGGAATGCAGATGGTGTAGCTGAGGAGAAACCCGATGACGCCAAAATAGATCGAGACGGGGAACCGGCTTTTTATAACGTCCCAGACGGGCTCTGCATAGACGTACGAAGTTCCGAGGTCGAGATGCAACACGTTCCAGAGCCATATCCCGTAACGAGCGAGGATCGGTTTATCCATGCCGTAGAACTTCTTCATCTGATCCATCGCTTCGGCAGGAATCTCGACCGCACCCATAGCTCCGCCACCACCACCGCCGCCGCCTTCTCCTCCACCAAGCGACGCCATACCTGCGCGGAGCTTCATTATCTCCTGTTCAAGCGGACCACCAGGCACGATTTGAAGGATTGTGAAGAAGATCAAGGTAATCCCAAGGAAGGTTGGGATTACCAGCAGGAACCGGCGGATAAAGTAACTTGTCAGTCCACCCATTCGGTATCCTTGATGGTCAATGGTGGATGGTCAATGGTCAATGAATGATACTCCGTTTTGGTTGTTTAGAGTATGGCGGCAATTTTCAATACTTGATGGGTCCTAATTATCAGAGACCTTTGATCTCATATCCTCTACCGTGCTTGGCGTTCCATTCAGGCCAATAGGTTTGTTTGAAGTGGGTAGTATCCATTTTGATCGATGGGTCTTTCAGAGCAGCTTCAAGAGCCTTCTCTTTATCCGGATCGATCCACCAAAGACTTACAATACCGCGCCAATCGCCTGTGCGGGCAAAGTAATAGGGGGGATGGCCGAACTTGTTCCAATAGAGAATTCTATGGAACGGAGCAAACCAAGCAAGCGCAAAAGGTTGAATATCCATTAAGATACTGTCGATTTCCCGAATGATTTCCACACGGCGAGCCTGTACAAAACAGACGTTGTACTCTGCGATCAGCTCGTCGATTCGAGGGCTCTTCACACCGGCGAGATTGTTGGTATTATCTGGATCGGCAAGGGTGGAGTGAATGTCGTTTTCAGGATTCGGGAAGACAAGACCGCCCCACTGTTGCCAGTGAATCTGGAATTTGCGTTCGTTAACCATCTTGAACATTGTGGCACCGGTTGTCTGCTTTAGGCTCAGATTGATGCCGACTTTCTTCAAATCTTCCTGCACAACGGTCATAAAACGTTCGACCGAAGGTTGGTCGAAGGTAAGTTCAAGATCGAGGTGCTCGCCCTTGTCGTTCACCAGCCAACCGTTGGCGTCACGATTCTTCCACCCGCATTCGGCAAGCAGTTTAACGGCTTTGTCCGGATCGAAGCGATACTTCGGATTAGCGGGATTCTCATAGACAGAACCAGGGAAGTAGGAATCGGTCGGGATGTATTCGTTAAAGAATAGTTGCGAAATCATCTTCTCACGGTTCATCAGATAAGTGAACGCTTGTCGCATCCGCTTGTCATCGAATGGAGGCTTCCGCATGTTAAAGACAATGCCGGAGACGCCTTGCGGGTCGTCGTTATAAATTTTCCTTTTCTGAACCAAACCGCGCTGGATGTTCTCAAACTCAGTCTCCTCAATCCACCACTGCGCCCGACCAATCTGATAAAAGTCAAGCTCGCCCTTTTTGAACTTTTCAAACGTCAACCGCTCATCGCTGACGACAACCCACTTCAACTGATCGAAGTTTCCAGTTCCCTTGGCCTTGGGATTATCTCGATCCCAATAGTCGCTGCGCTTGCGGAGGGTGAGCGAACGGCCTTTGACGATTGCGGCGTCATCCAGCACATAGAGACCGCTTCCGGGAGGCATTTTGAACTGGTAATCGGCGAGATACTGCGAGCCGGGGATGCTGATGTACTTGGCAGGCATGATTGCGAGACCGCCAAAATATAAGAAGAACTTCCAGTTCAGCTCCTTCGCATGCACGCGGAGGATGTAGGGGGACTCGGCGACAGGTTCCTCAAATTTGCCCCAGAGCAGATTGGAGTATGGCTGTAAAATTCCGGGATCGACCATCAGTTTCCACGAGGCGATAACGTCTGCCGTCGTCACTGGAGTGCCGTCGGAGAACCGTGCCTTGGGGTTCATGCGGAACCAATAAGTCTGTTTATCTTCGGAGATTTTCCAGTGGGTGGCAAGTCCTGGGGTGAATTCGAGGGTAAGGGAGTGGACGCCGATAAGGCTTTCGTAAACGAGATTTTCGACCATGAACATGAACTGCGTGTTTGAGTCCTTGCCCTGGGTACGGAGTGTTGCGGGGAATTCGAGCAGTGCCATTGTGAACGATCCGCCTTCTTTGGCGCTTGGATCACCAATCGGCTCATAACTTTCGTTGTTTAGCCAGCCCTCACCGGTAAAGCCGGTGCCACCCATTTCAGCAGAAACGTCGGGCCCAGCAGTCACGGGTTGTGATATCTCTGGAGCTTTTACCGCTGTTTCCTTTTTCCCGCCACCACAACCGATAATGAGGGAAAGTAAAGAAACTGTGAGGGTGCCGGTTAGGATCGTATTGATGAATCTGCTCATTGTTCCTCCTGTCGAAGTTCGTATCGTTTCATCCCCCCGGATGGTCTGAAAATGTTTGCCAGCTGGCACTTATATCTCAACTAAAGTAACCAAACAAGTTCGCGGTCACAAGTAGATATTCGCGCCTCAATTTGATTTAGCTATTTATAACTCAATCTGTGTCCCGTTACCTACTGAATCTTCATTGTGTCCAATGTGGCAAGTGAATCGTCAACAGCCTTACGATGTTTTAACTCTTTTACCTGAAGTATTTTAGCATCTAATTTAGCCTCAGTTGGATTGAGCACCTGTGCCGCTTTGAACCAGTACTCTGCCGAGTCAAGTTCGCCAAGCAGAAAAAAGTCCATCGCAAGATTGTCGCGCATCTTATAATCGATCGAGTCAAGCTGAACTGCTTTTCGGGTAAAGCCGAGTGCCTGCCTAACATTCTGTTGGTTATCGGTCGATCCGAATTGGAATGCGACATAGCCAAGTTCGAAGTATGTTCGGGCGTAATTGGGATATTTTTCGGCACTTTTGCGCAGAATGTTCAAGGCTGTTAAGCCGTCCGCGGTAATTGTAGCCTGGCAGTACGCCAGACGAACGACAAGCTCCGGGTCGTCGATGCCACCGGCGTAGGCCTTTTCAAGCAACGGAAGCGCATCGGCAAACTTCTGCAAATCGTAGAGATCAAATCCTCGCTGTTTGGCTGCTTCTGGACTGCTACCACAACCTGTAAGGAGCAGTATCGACGCAACTATGACGACGGAAATGGATTTCATTTTCTTTTACCTGATAGAGAAGGTGTGGAATCACTCTGGTTGGCGACAGCACTGTGAATCAATATCCCGGTTGCAACTCC
>CAMBDS010000009.1 GCA_945865405.1 Caldithrix abyssi DSM 13497 | reverse complement strand
TTCTCCAACCATTGCTTCGATGATATCACGACCGCGATCATAATCAGGCTAAAGAACGAAGACACTTGCAACTGCTCCGACATAATCGCCAGCGGTTGAGACTCCCATCGCCGATCCGCCGAAAAAGGACTGCGAGTAGGCTGGAATACCTTCTCGATTCAAAAGTTCAATTGCCATGCCGGCATAGAGTGTACCGGGAAACGAATATAGTTCAACCCATTCTTCATTTTGATACTCTTCGGGAATGGGTGGGGGAAGCTCGGCAATAAGATCGACATCACAATCGGAACAAACTTCGATTCCGAAATCATATTCGCAGCGGCATTTTGGACAGTAAGGCATTATTTTCTCTTAGGTTCACTTTCTATTTTCTTGGATACTGCCCTATCATCAATCGATGCCAGAGCCTTGTTGCGTGACTCTAACATATTAATTACTCTCTCAAGCTAAGGCAATAGCCAAAGCAATCTTGTTGCAGGAAAAAAGCAAAGGAGTCATCCTGAATGTCAGGCATGACTCCTTTGCTTACCGAGTTAAACTAAAAAGGTGCCAAGCTGAAGTTTGACTTGGCACCTTTTCTCAGTATGTTGTTTTCGTAGTTACTGAAAAATAACTATTTCAGTAAGGTAACTTTTTGAACGACTCCACCTGCTGGCGTCTCAACTCGAAGGAAGTATATGCCCGCCTTTATGCTCGTTCCATCGAGTGTCAGGTTTTGTATGCCTGCTTCGACATGGCCTGACGAGATTAAGGCGATTTCACGTCCGGTCAGATCGACGAGCGATACCCGCATTTGCGTAGCACTCGGCACTGTCACTGAAACCGTCGCATTCGGATTGAAGGGGTTGGGATAAGTTTCAACGAGAACAAGACTGTTCGGAGCTATGATGTCTGCCTCTTTAACAGCGTTCGGATCCTGCCAGTAGAGTTCGAGTGTATCTCCCGGTTCACGCCAGAGTTGACCGTTCAATTGATAGACGACGATGATCGGCAAGCCATCTCTTGGCTGGTATCTTCCACCAACGATGCTTACGAAGTCTTCATTTTCGGGTCTGACAAGCCCATTACCCGGTTCGTAGTCATCATCACCGAAGAAAAGGACATACTCGGCACGTTCGTTGTCATCTACGTTGAGGAAGTAGCGATGATACCACGGTGAGTTAAGGTGCACCGCAACATGGCCTTCGGCTTCGAAGAGTTCAAGGTCACCTTCGCCATTCCAGCCGTCACCACCACCTGGACGTCCGCCATGGTCGTCGCCGTTGGGGTCGCGCCAGAGGTTGCCGTTTATCGTGTAAACCAGCACAAGCGGAGGTTCCATGTGACCGACGATCACGCCGGTGATGTCAATCTCATCGCCTGATTCGGGTCGTGCAGCGCCATTTTCCGGGTCGTAGTCTGGTGGCCCGAAGTTCAGAAGGCAGTCAGCACCTCCGTCGGCGTCGGTGTCAAGTAAGTAGACGTCTGCAACATCGCCTTCGATGACAATAGCAATCCCATGAAGTTCGATTGGCTCACCTTCGTGATGGCCTTCGCCGCCACCATTACCACCTCCGTGGTCATCATCGGCGGCAAGGATGAAGTTAGCCTCGGTACGTTCACCTTCGGCAACTTCGATATGTTGATCCTCTGAGACATATCCTCGCTTCGCAGCTCGTGCTGTATATGCACCAACTGGAACTTCTGCAAAATGATATGCCCCGTGATCGTCTGTAAAAGTTACGAGTTGTTCTTGATTTGGATCGACAGGCCAATCATTGTGTTCGCCACGATCTCCGAGCGGGATGAGTAAAACGTGTGCCTCAGCAAGCGCTTCACCTGCTTCACTCATGACCGTACCAGAAACCGATCCGAAACGAATGTCTTCATGGTGAACAGGCTCAAGGACTATATCGCACACTGTGAGTTCATTCTCAACAACTTCGACTTCGCCATGAAACGGCTCGTAACCGGCTTTTCCGGCGGAAATTCTATCGATGCCGACGGGAACTTCCTCAAAAGAGTAATGGCCTTCGCCATCGGTGTGAGTCATCAGGCGAATTTCGTGGTGGTTACCACCATTGTGGCCACCGTCATCGACAACGGCGAAAATTAAGACATCTGCTCGTGCAATTCCATTACCGTCTGGATCACTAACTGTTCCTGCGACTCTGCCGATCCGTTGGTCGCCACCATTTCCACCTTGAAGCTCGAAATTGACTTCCAATTCTTCATCCGCAGCGACATCGATCTCGTGATCCTGAACCTGACCGAATTCACCTTGTGCACGGGCAGTATAATGTCCGGTCAAAACATGGTCGATTCGATAGTGTCCATTCCTGTCGGTTTGGGTCGAGTACATCCGGTGGCCGTTGTTCGGGTCACCTGCGAAAAGCATTACAAAAGCGCCTGCAACCGGACCATCTGCAGAAGTGACCGATCCATAAACAACACCGAATTCATCATCCTCTTCGTCATGAAAATTGAAATTTACGACGGTATTATGATTTGCGTTAACTTCGATGTTATGGCTTTGCGGCTCGCCACCTTGAGGTAGTTCGGCCTGAATAACAACCCTTCCAGCCTGAACCTGAACAAATGAAAAAGCGCCGTGATTGTTTGTGCGTGTAACTCGGGGTTGGCCATTATTGCCACCTCGAGGGTCATTCATTACCCAAGCAGTTACAGTTGCGCCTTCGATTGGACGGTCACCGATCGTGACGACGCCGGAGATAGAGCCAAATTCCTGCGCCGCAACTGGCATGGCAAGGAAGAGTAGCGATACGAGAAGTAGTAAACCAGATTTCATTATTTCCTCTTAGAAGATTCGTGAGAATTCAGTGCGGATTTAGCCAGCACTAATGCAAACATAAGGCCAAGAATTTTTCGATTGATAGTTTGATCGATTAGAGTATAGGTGCGAATTCAATTCGCAGGACAGCGCATTCAGTTCACATCCGCAAGTTAAATCCAATTTGCAGGCAACCGGGATTTGCAGAAGATATCGATATCGCAGGAGGGTGACTGAATAGATCCCACTGGCTGAACAGATAGAATCCCACCACCATTGCCCCCAATCCCCATGAGGTTTTGTATTGTAAGTTGTAATCGGAATAGTACTTGGCAATGTCAGATGAGTTACGAGCATTCGAATAATCTTCGTGAGCATCGCCAAGCCTTTTGATCGAATACGCGAAGCCTCCAAGCAGAATTGCTTCTCCTATAACGTAACGATATCCTCGTCGATTACCAACGTAAAGATGCCCCCAGCCCGGGAATGCGAGCGAACGGATAATAGTAGCTTTTTCGTGGTAAACAGGTTCAAAAACGCGCAATGTATCGATTCGTGTCTTGATTCCTGTCGATTCAGTAACTCGCTTCACATCAACAGTGAGTTTTGCTTGAGCACTGTCTTGAATCGGCTTGAATATCCTCCAAACCGGTGGTGGAAGCTCCATCGAACTATGCGTCAGAGTTGGATTGAACGAGAATGCGATTCTGAAGGCGTCATCTGCGGCGAAATCTCGATTCTGCATGGCGTGACTGCAACCGAGCGTAAATGAGAGCTTCGCCTTCTGATCGGAAGTGAGTGAAGTATCTGATAATCCTGCCTGTACAATATGAGCAACGTGGTTGAAATCACCCGCAAGATATGCCAGCCAGGCGTCATCCGTCACGTCAGCCAACCCAATAACAGGAATGAACAACACCACTATAATCAGAACAAAAGCAATTTCCCATTTCATTTGAGGACGGTCAACCCTCCCGCCGGACGGGCAATGCCGCCTGCATCGAAGTAAATTACCTGATAATTCCCCGCCGGGTAACTGGAAACGTCCTCTCGCCAGACTCTGTTGTCGTCTGAAATGGATGAATTATTGATAATTCTTCCATTTAAGTCAATTATTTGCAACCTACTGGCAACATCAGGTAATGATATTGAGACTATACCATTGACCGGGTTTGGCCAGATAGCAGTTTCGAATTGGCTAGGCACAATCGGATCGGGATCATCATCGACATCGTTAGATTTCCGAAGTACCTCTACTGTTGCGAGAATGAACCCTACGTGATTAGGAGTACTCGTGCCTCCACCAATGGCGTAAACCTCTTCCCCAACCGTGACCAAAGAGAATTCTGCGCGTGCTTCCCTAAGTGAAGGGAACCTCCTCCAGCGTAGCGAGTCTGTTGCAAGCGCAAATACGTCGCTTTCTGCTCCTGCTCTACCAAACCCTCCGGCGGCGATCATCATCGTGTCTCCTAAGAATGTCAGTCCAAGTTCGCCGCGAGGTTCGGGTAGGTTGCTTTGGCGAGGAAGTTGTACCCATGCGTTATTTCTGAGTACTTCGACCCGATTCAACGGCCCAAAAGATATTCCGCCAACAGCCCAGAGAGTCCCGTTGGAAACCAGTCCAAAGCCTGCTGAAGGCTGGTTAAGCTGTGGCGCTTGGACCCAGTGGCCGGACGAATCCGCAGGGTTCCACCAGTAGCCGTCCCGAAGATATTCCTGTCTTCCTGAAATCCCACCCAGAACAAGAATCCGTCTACCTACCGCGACAGTCCCAACTGCCCAGCGCGGGGTTGGAAGCCGACCCACTCTCGAATAAGGGTGGTGATCGTCACGCGGATCAAAAACAGTAATCTCAACATTTGGCTCTCCGCCCAAAGTTGTCCCGCCGATGATGTAAATCAATCGGCCACTAACAACTGCTGAAGCCTGATAGAGTGCGCTTGGCAGGTTTTCACCTGCAGTCCACTCATCTGTCTCGGGATCGTAGATCTCTACCGAGCTGATCAGAACATTCTGCCGGTGAAATGTCATTCCTCCGAATACGTAAATCTTGTTGTCGTAAGCAACTGCGCTATGACCCATGCGCGAAACTTCCATCGGTGCCGCTTCCTCCCAAGTCCAGTCGTCCTGAGCTTGGCCAGTCAACACTGACAGCAAAGTTACCAGCATGATAGTGCTAATATGGTATTTGATATTTTTCATCTCTTTTTTCCCCCACCACAGGAAACATTATTCGCTGTGGTTTTGATCGCCCCCCGATACAGGTGTTGCAATCAGCGTGCCGTCAGCCAAATTCACTTTAAAATTAACACTTTCGTTTTTACTCAATGTCACTTCTTCCGACCACATCTGGTAATCGGGATGAACAATCCGCAGTTGGTGCTTTCCTGCTGAAAGCCAGATCGGGTCGCGGCGAGGCAGCAAACCGAGCGAATCGCCGTCGATCCAAAGATATCCCCACGGTATCGCGGATATAGCTAGAGCCACCGATTCGCTTTTCAGGTCAATCGACAAGGTATCCTGGCGATCTTTAGTGACATGAACGTCCCTCTGAACTGTTGTAAACTGCGGGTGAGTTACCCTTAGCGTGTGCTTGCCAGTTGTTAGTTGCAGCGGTTCCATCGGAGTTGCACCAGCCGGAATCCCGTCGATAGAGACTGTACCCCAAGGCTTAACCAGCAACACAATTGTGCCGGAGGTACCGTTGTTTTCGACTACCTCTTCTTTTTCTGTCAACCTCGTATCGGTTATCGAAGGCAACGATTTCGGATCCGTCAAAGGAGAAGAAATCGTTTCGGTCAGTCTCTGGTTGATCGACATCTTTAACTTCTGTGTCACCGCCTTCGGCGCAGTGTACTTCGAGTAATTACCTGCTATTACCAATAATGTCAAAGCAACAAGTGCTGCCATCCCGACCAGTGCCAATCTGTTGAATGCCGGTTTTTGGGAGGGGGGTTTGGGTGCCATCGGGGTTGGAGGATCGACTGTCACCCCTGTCAACGATCTCAATGCCTCGTTGGCACTTTGGGGACGTAATTCCGGGCGCTTTTCAAGCAGCGAGTCTATCAGGCTTGCAAGGACAGGATCGAGTCGAGGTCTGCCGCTCAACTTCGGCAGAGTCGTTTTTTCAACCAATGCTAACGAGGCCATCGGGCTGGCGGCTTGAAAAGGGTTGGATCCGGTCATCGCTTCGAGCAGGACAATACCGATGGCGTAAAGGTCACTGCGAGCATCCGGTGGTGATCCATGCAAAAGCTCAGGAGCCATATATGCCGGTGATCCGACGATACCGTCGTGACCTGTTAAGGTCGAAACGTGCCCCAACCCCGCGAGTGAAAAATCAGTCAGACGAGCTTCACCGTCTGTGCCAAGCATGATGTTGTCAGGCTTGATATCCCGGTGCAGAAGATTTGCCTGATGAACCGCCGCAAGACCCTTCAGAAGTTCTACTGCAATTTTCTTGACTTCATCCTGAGCGAGAGGCCCGCCCTGCAACCGGTCGGCGAGAGTTCCACCATCGATCCATTCCAGCACAATGTAAGGGAGTCCGTCCTCCCAGCCCGAATCGTAGATTTTTACGACATTGTGGTGCGAAACTTTGGCGGCGGCTTTGCCTTCGCGGTCGAAACGCTCCAGCAACTCCGGGTCGTTTTTCCATTGCGGGTGGATAACTTTGAGCAGGACTTTGCGGTCAAGACCACGTTGGACAGCTTCATAAGCGGTCGCAATCTGGCCGATGTTGATCGCAGTGCCGATCTCAAATCGTTCTTCAAGCGACAATGAGTTGACCTGTCAATTCGATGCTAATCGGCATCGCTCTCATCCCCGCCCGGATCTTCCTCATCCTCGCGCCACTTGGCGAGACTTTTTTGCAAATACCTTCGACTGACGCCAAGCAGACGCGCGGCTTCGCTGCGATTGCCATCCGTAAGCCTTAGCACATTCACGAGATGCTTTTTGACTGCTGTTTCAAGCGACAAATCATCGGTCAGGTCAATTGGCGTAGTGAAGTCTAGATCCTCTGGTTCGATAACATCTCCAGTTGCGAGAACTGCAGCCCGTGCAAGGATATTTTCCATTTCACGGACATTGCCGGGCCAGGGGTAGCGTTCGAGTTTCCTAAGTCCAGCGACTGATATTCTCCTTGGCGGTTGTCCGGTTCGGGCAGCCACCCGAGTTAGGATTGCTGCAGCCAGAAACGGGATATCACCTTCACGAGAGTGAAGAGGAGGAAGCTCGATAGTCAACACATTTAGTCGGTAGAAGAGGTCTTCGCGAAAATGACCTGCAACAATTTCTTTTTGCAGGTTCTTATTGGTTGCTGAGAGTATTCTGACGTCGGCATGACGCGGGTGAGGATCGCCAAGCCTTTGATACTCGCCATCCTGAAGAAATCTCAGGAGCTTCGCCTGAATTAACATCGGCACATCGGCGATTTCGTCAAGAAAAAGAGTCCCTTTTTCAGAGAGATCGAGCAACCCAGGCTTATCCGAGACAGCACCGGTGAACGCACCTTTCCTGTAGCCGAAGAGTTCGCTTTCGAGTAGCTCCGCCGAAAGGTTACCACAAAATATCGACCGCATCGGCATTTTTGCGCGATTGCTGTGGTCGTGAAGGGCTCTCGCAACAAGCTCCTTGCCAGTGCCAGACTCGCCTGTGATCAGTACGGGGAGGTCAGCGGCGGCAATTCTGTCCATCCGGTCAAAGAGTTTTTTCATCATCGGTGAATTCCCAATGATTCCCGTGTACCGCTGAATCCCACCTACGTCTTTCAGCGTCTGCCGGACGTCTTCTAATTCCATTCCCTTACCAAGTGCGGAGCCAGCTAAACCGCCGTAGGCCTCCAAAAGTGGAAGCTCATTTTCGGTCAATCGACCTACTCCGCTCGCATCGAGATAAAGGGCTCCAATCATGCTGTTTTTTGAAATGAGCGGTATGCAGCATGTTGATCGAATTCCTCTGATGATTAACGAATCCGCACCACCGAATCGAGGATCAGTCATAGCATTGCGAGAAATGATAGGCCGTCGTTCGCGTTTGGCCTCATCTATAACTGATCTGGATGGATCACCGTGTGCAATGGATCCGATTTCTATCCCACGAGATAGAGTCGGCTTCAACTCGCCCTCGTTGTCACGCACGAGGATGAACCCCCGCTCGGCTTGGCCAACCTCCATCGCTTTGTCGAGTAATCGTCCCAACAGATTATCGT
Organism: Caldithrix abyssi DSM 13497; assembly: GCA_945865405.1. Classification (GTDB taxonomy): domain Bacteria; phylum Electryoneota; class AABM5-125-24; order Hatepunaeales; family Hatepunaeaceae; genus CAMBDS01. The sequence continues at coordinate 70,494 of CAMBDS010000009.1, read as the reverse complement.
AGTCTGACTCCTCAAAGATCGTCCGCGCAGCCTCGATCAATAGTTCGAGCGCAGACTTGCTCAGTTCACCTGCTTCATTCGCCATTACTTACCGTGAATTTAAATTCTGTCGAATAGGCTTGATCACCAAATTCGTCTTCGATGGAGAGTGTCCAGATGTAGAACCCTTGACGCACCGTCAAGCTATCTTCGACAATGTGACCAGTAGAATCGCTATTGATTCCGTGTTTTCTGTAAATTGGAGTTTGGTCGAAGGAGAGAGTATCGATAAAAACGACATCAACTCCATAGGTGAAGGGAAATTCAGCTCCATAGGCGTACCACGCCAACCTGGGATGAGCCGATACGACTGTATCGCGGGGTGATTCGATCAACGGGGCTGCGTAGATAATACGACTCAAATAGACTGGTGATGATTGATTGAAAAATCCAGACCGGTCAACGTAATGGATTATCATCGGATGACCAATCAATCTTTCGAGTACTCCGGTAGGAACTTGATGCTCAGCGAGTCGCGTGCTCCAGGTCTGCTCCTCACGAGTCAGGATTAACTCGCCTAGGTCGCCAAGGTCAGTGGTCGCCCAAACCGAGTCAACGCCGTCACTGTCAGATATTACTGAGACCAACGATAGCTCAATTAAATCGGGCGGTATCCATGATGATTGGAAGATGCTGGAGGCGCGAGCGGTGATTATCCCGGCTCTATCTCGCCGTAGGGGGGTAATGGTGATCGGATTTGATCCAGCAGAAATGAGCCCGGTTCCCGAACGGCTGAAAATCGCCCACCCACGACTCTCCTCGCCGGGAAGTTGAATGACTACATTCTGAGTACCGCCAGCTGGTTTGACTCCCGGCGTAAAACCGTTGTAAGGAATCGCGTTCTGACTCGAGTGACCGTCCCAACCCGGAAGACTATGGTATATCAGATACTCAACTGCGCCGGCCGGGGCTGTCCAGGTCAAAAGGGCTGTCGAGGATGAAATTTCGGAGACCGAGAGATCAACTATGCCGTCCGGAGGTGAGGGAGGAACGTATCCTGTGCTTTGCGGGTCGAACGGATTGCTGTGGGGCGCGTTACAGCCGCTTCCCAAAAGCATCCCCAGGGCAATGACGATAAAGCATTGCCTGAAACGACTCAGCGTGGTTTGGACAGGGAGGTCGATCTTACATTCCTTGATTTGCGAAATACAATAGAATATACCAGTTTTGCAGTGAAACTGTCAAGCAAGAGTCAGTCAAGAGTGCGTGGTACTTGTTTAACCCTGTGCTAAACAGGACGAATTTTGCTCAGCCTACTTGCACGATGCTTAAAAATGGATAATTCACGCTATGGAAAACGTATCATAAAGTAGTAGATTCACTTGACCTCAACAATTCTAATTTTATCGAAAATTTGGGAATATCGAATGCCTCTTTACGATTTTATCTGCCAAAACTGCGCGAACCATTTTGACCTTCTCGTGTCCTACGACTGGCGATCAGCCGGAGCCATGTGCCCCGACTGCGGTTCGGGCAATCTTGAAAAGGAAGTTTCGCGCGTTGGCGCATTCTCCAGCGGCGGGAAGATCAGCATGTTAGACGAAGGCAGCGGCGGTGGTTGCTGCCACACCGGCGGATGCACTACCTGCCATTGAGCTTGGACTCACGCCCGTAAGTTACGTTCTTCAATCGTTTCAACCTTAAGAAGATACCCGTTGATACAACCTTCCCCAACTGAACTTAATGTCGTCGCGTCTCCGGAATTATCGTGGGTCTTTCCGCAACAAGTAGTTCCGCTCATCACTGAGCTGGAGATCAAGAGGCGGATTGCTCAGATAGCCCAAGCCATTGCCACAAAGCAGAATGGAGAGCGGCTGGTCGTAGTGGTGGTTCTTAAAGGTTCGTTCATGTTCGCCGCCGACCTTCTTCGACGTCTCTACGAATGCAATGTATCGCCACAGATCGACTTCATCCGCGCGACAAGCTACGGCTACGCTGATGTTTCCTCCGGCAAAGTCTCACTGTTGTTGGATGTCTCAATCGACTTGAGAGGCTGTTGCGTCTTACTGGTCGATGATATAGCCGACTCTGGCGTCACCCTTACTCATCTTGTCGAGCATGTTATACGCAAAGGCGCAGCAAAAGTCGAAACTTGCGTTCTTATCGATAAGCCTTCCAACCGATCCACGCCATTCGTGCCCGACTACATCGGCTTCGAAATTTCCAATCAGTTCGTCGTCGGGTATGGACTCGATCACGCTGAAAATTACCGCAACATTCCCTTCATAGTTGGTCTGCAAAGGTTGGGTGAATAAACGCTTGTGGATGATCCAAGCTTAACTTCACCACCAAATCAGTCGATACCAGTAGTATCTGCGTCAGCCTTGCAAAAAACGTTCAGGCTTGACGGCTCGGTTGTTGAAGTATTGAAAAATATCGATCTTGTGCTTTCATCGGGAAAATCGGTCGCAATCGTTGGTCCTTCCGGAGCAGGAAAATCGACCCTGCTGCATATTCTCGGTTTGCTCGATAAACCGACCGGTGGAACATATATGTTCACCGGCAAGGACGTAACAAAGCTCTCCGAACAGGAAAAAGCACACCTCAGATTGCGGCACATCGGTTTCATCTTCCAATTTCATCACCTGCTCCCCGAATTTACTGCCGCAGAAAATGTGATGTTGCCAGCGTTGATGCTGGGTAAGCCGAAAGCAGAAGCTAACGCCAAAGCCCTCGAATTGCTTGAACTTGTTGGCCTTGCGAACCGTTCGGTTCATCGCCCCGGCGAGTTATCGGGGGGTGAACAACAGCGGGTGGCACTGGCGCGAGCGCTGGTCAATTCACCTTCTCTCATCCTTGCTGATGAACCGACAGGCAACCTTGACAGCGATTCGGCGACCCTGACATCGGAACTTCTTCAAAGCACTGCCCGACAGAACAATTCGGTACTGATACTCGTGACCCACAACCACAAATTGGCGCGCCAAATGGATGAAGTTCTCGTCATGGAGAGTGGGCGACTCGCTGCATTTCAAGCCGCCACTTGACAGCGTCGCTTGCAGGGACTATATTGAGGCAGTTACTCGAGGCAGACTCACTTATTCAATGACTACACAGGGCTTGAGAACGCACTTAACCGATTGAATTTATTAGTTACAATTTTACCACCTTTGCACTCCATCACCCGGGCTTACTGAGGAGAGGATGAATAACAAATTTTCGTTCAGAGTCAGGCAGGTTTTACAGTACTCCTGCGATGAGGCGATCCGGCTTGGCAACGACCAGATCTCGACCGAGCATCTGTTGCTGGGCATTCTTCGACTCGGTGAAGGTATGGCGATTCGCATCATCAGTAACCTCGGTTGCGATCCTGATGAACTTCGTGAAGCGCTCGAAGAGACGTCCGGTTCAAGCATCGCCACGCTCAAAATTGGCAACCTACCATTTTCGAAACAGGCAGAGCGTGTGTTGAAGCTTTCGTACCTTGAAGTCAAAAGCTACAACAAGGAAGTGATCGGCACCGAGCATTTACTCCTTTCTCTTGCCAAAGATATTGATGGTGTCGCCAGCCAGATTCTTGCCGGTTTCAATCTTTTTTACGAATCGATAAAATCAGAATTGGAAAATATTTTGCGAGCAGGTGGAACAACCTCAGATTCCGGTCACTCCGACATCCAACATGTTGAGAAGAGCAAAACTCCGGTTGTCGATCACTACAGTCGCGACCTGACAAGACTTGCACAAGAGGGTTTGCTCGACCCAATTATCGGTCGGGAGCGCGAAATCGAGAGGGTGGCTCAGATACTTTCACGTCGCAAGAAGAACAACCCGGTTCTCATCGGTGATCCCGGTGTCGGCAAGACGGCAATTGTTGAAGGTCTCGCCTTACGCATTATCGAAAAGCGAGTCTCGCCGATACTTTTCAACAAGCGTGTCGTCATGCTCGACATCGGTGCAGTCGTCGCCGGAACCAAGTATCGCGGGCAGTTCGAAGAGCGCATCAAGGCTATTATCAACGAACTGGAAAAAAATCCTGACGTTATCATCTTCCTTGACGAGCTGCATACTATCGTGGGTGCAGGATCGGCGTCAGGTTCGCTTGACGCCTCCAATATGTTCAAGCCCGCCCTCGCCCGCGGTGAACTTCAGTGCATTGGCGCAACGACGATCAACGAATACCGTCAACATATCGAAAAAGATGGAGCCCTCGAACGACGTTTCCAGAAGGTGCTTGTTGACCCACCTTCAGTTGAAGAGACAGTTCAGATCCTCACTGGCTTGAAAGAAAAGTACGAACAACACCATAACGTCCAATACACTCCCGAAGGCATCCGCGCAGCCGTCGTCCTCTCCGACCGCTACATTACCGACCGCTTCCTGCCCGATAAAGCCCTCGATGTCATCGATGAAACCGGCTCTCGCGCAAGATTGACTCACATTACAGTCCCCGACCATATCCAGAGTTTGGAAAAAGAGTCGGAGCGCTTACGTCGGCGTAAGGAAGACCTTGTCAAGAAACAAGAGTACGAATTAGCCGCCCAAGTCCGTGACTGGAAGCGCCACCTCGATGAACAGCTCGCTTTTGAGCGGGAAGAGTGGGAGCGAACTTCCCGTGAACGTCCTGTCGTTATCGGCGCAGATCAGGTTGGCGAAGTCGTCTCGATGATGACGGGAATTCCGGTAACTCGAGTGCTAGTTTCAGAATCTCAAAGGCTGCTGAAGATCGAAATGGAGCTCTCAAGCAAAATTATCGGTCAGGATAAAGCTATCGGAGCAATCGCGAGGGCAATCCGTCGAAACCGCACAGGCCTCAATTCCCGCACAAGACCGATAGGCTCATTTATATTTCTGGGACCCTCGGGAGTGGGGAAGACCGAGACCGCCAAAGTATTGGCTGAATTCCTGTTTGAAGATGCCAAGTCGTTGATACGTATTGATATGTCCGAGTACATGGAGAAGTTTAACGTCTCCCGAATGATTGGCGCTCCGCCCGGCTACGTTGGCTATGATGAAGGCGGTCAACTTTCCGAGCGAGTTCGACGCAAGCCCTACTCGATTGTACTACTTGACGAAATCGAAAAAGCCCATCCCGATGTCTTTAATGTGCTGCTACAAGTCCTCGATTCCGGTCAATTAACTGATGGAAACGGCAGGGTTGTCGATTTCAAAAACACGATCTTGATTATGACATCGAACCTTGGCAGTCGTGAAGCATCTAAAGGGACGACAGAATTCGGTTTTGGAGAAGTCTCAAATAAGCCTGCCAAAGATTTCGATCAGATGGCGGAAAAGATGACCGGCATTATGAAAGACCTCTTCCGTCCCGAATTTCTCAACCGGGTCGATGATGTGATTGTCTATAGACAACTGACAAAAGAAAACATCTTCACTATCCTCGACATTTACCTTGAAGAGGTTTCGCACCATCTGCTTGAGCAGGGGATTGTCCTGAAGGTATCGCCCAACGTCAAAGATCTGATCGTCGCGTCGGGTTCATCAACCGAGACTGGCGCGAGATCGCTTCGGCGAACTGTCGAACGCATCATCGAAGATCCCCTCGCCGAGGAACTCCTCAAAGGTACGTTTGGCGTTGGCAGTACCGTTCGCGCACAACTCAAGCGAGGCCAGGTAGTGCTGACAACCATCCCAAACGTCGATGCAGTAACAAAAGCGTCGCCATCTGACGCACTGATCTAACCATCTGGAGTGCTGAAGCTTTCTTCAGCTAGCTGTTCAGATTAAAACAGAAAGAGTCCTTCCATCTCGGAAGGACTCTTTCTGTACGACTTTGACGCACGCCGCTACATCATTCCTATGGCGATCTCCGCAACTCGCTCTGCCGCCCCCGTTGTCCCCAATGCCGCCCTGACCTCTCCGTAGTCAACAATCATCCTTGCGCGAACCTCCTGATCCTGCAAAACATTCTTCAGTTTACTCGCCAACCCAGACGCCGTGAACTCGCCTTGAAGCAACTCCGGGACGATCGTACGTCCGACGATGACGTTGGCTAACGCCACGTTAGGGATCTTGACAAAAGTCCTTGCGATTTGATAATTGAGCGATGAAGTCTTATAGACCACCACTTGCGGTACGCCAATCAGCGCCGCCTCAAGAGTCGCAGTACCGGAACAAACTGCCGCTACGCCGGCTTGAGACAACAGTTTGCGAGCGTCGCTCCAAACCTCGAAGCCATCCTTTTCAACCTCCTGCCAGACACTCCAATCCCGCAGTGTACTAGCCTGACCAACTCCGACACGTAACCCGGGTACCACTTCGCGTAGTTTCCTCCCCGCTTCCAACATGATGGGCAAATGTTTGGAGGCGACCGATGGTCTGCTTCCCGGTAGTAGTGCGAGCAGGGGAGAGTCAGCCGATTTTTTGGAGGAGACTTGTGCCAGATAGGGGGCGATCTCTTCCAAAAGTGGATGCCCTACAAAATGGGGCTTTATCCCGAATTTCTGGAAAAACTCAACCTCAAAGGCAAAGACGACGGCGAGTTCATCGACATACTTCTGCAGGATTTTTACCCGCCCCTGTCGCCATGCCCAAAGTTGGGGTGCTACATAAAAGAGTATCCTGGGAGGGTTGGGGAGAGATTTCAGACTGCGGGCGAGATTTAAGTTGAAGCCGGGATAGTCTGTTAAGATGGCGAGCTTTACGTTCTCCTCCCGAACTTTTTCGAGAAGCTGCTTCTTCAACCGGGCAAGTCTTGGCAGGATTTTCGGGATGCCGGTGAACCCCATCACGGCGAGGTCACTCACTTCGGCAAGAAGCTCGACTCCCTCAACTCGCATCAATGGTCCGCCTGCCCCAAAGAAGCGCGTTTCAGGTCGCTTATCCTTTATTGCAGCTACAACCGGAGCGGCGTGTAAATCCCCGGAGGTCTCCCCGGCGACAATCAGTACACTTTCAGACGAACTCACGGCAGGGCAGGAATGGCAAACACTCTGACAGCCAGTATTGACCAGGTCACGAATAGCCCAAGCAACGTTGACCTCTCCTCTCGAAGTGCCGACGATAGCGAATAGGGGGCCTTATCAATAACTGGATAAGCAGAACTTAATCGCGGGAAAAGTCGCGGCACTATTTTGCAAAATTCAAGATAAGAATCACCGAACAACTTCTTCAATGCACCCTCTTCAAGCGAAATAATCATCGCGTATTGCCAGGCGAAGTAAATAAACGTGATGGCTGGCAGATAGAATAGGAATGCCCCCGAGGCAATGGCAAATCCGGTGTAGAGCATCATGTTGGCAAGATAAAGCGGGTTTCGAACATGCGCATACGGCCCGCTTGTAACAAGCTGGGGTGCTCCTACGTTACGGGTGCGAGTTGCACCTCCGGCATGTCTAAGGGCACTAATGCGCAATAACTCGCCACAAAAGCAGAGCACCGCACCGATTAACACGGTTTCAAGCATTGGGTTTGCCCAAATCACGCTGACCAAAAGGAAGGGAACGGGCGTAAAGCCACGCATTCTAAATATTAGATCACGTAGATCCATGGTGTCCTTCCTTTATTTTCAAGAGAATCGCTTCGGCAACTTCCAGAGCCTCCAGCCCATTGCGACCCGACACCAGCGGCGGAGTGCCGTCAATGACCGCATCGCGGAACGCAGATAACTCCAGCCTCATCGCGTCACCTTCGGGAGCTTCGATGAAGTTGCGGAATAGCCTCATCCGCCGTGGCCCCATCTCCATCTCCCCAAGGATTTCCACCCCCGGCAGCGGAGCGCCGAATTGTGTTGTCGAGGTTCCCATCTCAGCCCCGACGTATTCGCAAGTCCCTTTGTTCAGGTCGAGAGCAATGTATTCGTGTTCACCAAAGAGCCTCACTTTGCGCATCTTTTTAAGCGAAATCCGGCTGGCAGTCACATTGGCGACGAGTCCCGTCGGAAACTCCAGCCTCGCGTTGGCAATATCGATGGATGTTGAAATCACTCCAACCCCGCTGGCATGGATGTGCGAAGGGCTGCATCCGGCAAGTGTCAACAGCAGGTCGAGGTCGTGGATCATCAAATCATGCACGACCGCAACATCTCCACCGCGAGGATTCCATTGTGCTAACCGATGAATTTCAACGAAACGCGGGTGGATGTCGAGATTTTTCAGAGTTCGGAACGCCCGATTGAACCGCTCAATGTGACCAACTTGGATAGGCACACCTTTCGCTTCTGCCGATTCGACCAGCGCCCTTCCTTCGACGCCGGTAGCGCAGATTGGCTTTTCGATGAAGAGAGGTTTACCAGCATTGATCACTTCCATACCGATCTCAAAGTGAGACGTAGTCGGCGATACGACGACCAGAGCGTCCGATTTCGAGATAAGATCGGCAAGATCATTCGCGACAGGTACCTTATATGCATTGGCAGCATTTAGCAGAGCAAATGCTGATGTATCCCAAATCGCTGAGACCTGCACTCCTTCGAGTGTCGAAAGATGATTCAAGTGGCGACCACCCAGATAACCAACACCGACCAGACCGATACGAAGCATTCTTTTTCCAATCAATTGTAAATTCAGTTAGTGGGACAGATGATCCCCACCTGTCATGCTATAAGGCATTCCTACCTTCAGATAATATAATAGAAAAAGGGGTTGTCCGTAACCGGCAACCCCTTTCTCACAAAAGTAAATTTGTTTAGCTCAGATATGTCCGCAACGCCTTCGAGCGGGTCGGGTGATTTAGCTTCCGAATCGCCTTCTCTTTGATCTGCCGGACACGCTCGCGCGTCAGTCTCAACATCTCACCGATTTCTTCCAAGGTCCGCTGCTCACCCTTCTTGTTGAACCTGCCAGCGATTCCAAAGTAGTATTCAAGAACTTCTGTCTCACGAGGCGTCAGCGTTGCCAAAGCACGCTTAATTTCCAGCTTCAGTGATTCTTCCATCAACTGAGCATCTGGCGGCGGCTGCATGTCGTTGTGGATAATGTCGAGCAAACGGTTGTCTTCACCCTGACTGAATGGAGCATCCATCGAAAGGTGCCGCCCCGACATCTTCAGCGTGTCCGTCACCTCCCAGAGGTTCATCTTCAGCTCTTCAGCAATCTCTTCTGGAAGCGGTTCGCGTTCGAACTCCTGCTCGAGAACGTTGTATGCTTTCCCGATCTTGTTAAGTGCGCCGACGCGGTTGAGTGGAAGCCTGACGACGCGTGACTGTTCGGCGAGTGCCTGAAGTATTGACTGACGAATCCACCATACGGCGTAGGAGATAAATTTAAAGCCTCGCGTCTCATCGAACCGTTGCGCAGCCTTGATGAGGCCAAGGTTGCCTTCGTTGATTAAGTCGCCAAGTGACAGTCCCTGGTTCTGGTACTGCTTGGCAACCGACACGACGAAGCGCAGGTTTGCCTTGACCAGCTTCTCCAGCGCGTCCTGCTGTTCGATGTGATTGTGCTTGGGAGCAGTACCGGCGATAACTTCCGGGTCGGCTTCGGGTTTATAATTGATTACCCTCGCAAGGCGAATCTCTTCCTCGGTCTGGAGAAGACCGACTTCTCCAATCTCCTGAAGGTAGCGTTCAAGCGACTGGTTAGTACGAATGTTTACTTTTTTGGCGATCTTGGTCATTAGGAGGCTATCCGATAAGGGAATGTCGTTATATTATACGATATACGATTACCAATACGAGCAATCGACTTGCAAATTTCATTTTCATTACAATTTCCCGAAAGAGGTCGAAAAGGGTTGATTAACCATGTCTGATCGTTAGATGGTCACCGGGTTTGACTTCGCGTTAACGGCATTGACAACGCTTTTTGCTGTAATGGATCCGCTGGCAATCCTACCGATCTTTATAGCCGTGACAGTCAATCAGACGCCCGCTCAGCAGAAGAAGACGGCAAAACTATCGACCTTTTACGCGTTCCTGATAATCATCATTTTCGCAGTAATCGGGCACCTCATCCTCCATCTGTTCGGGATTTCCATCGATGCTTTCCGCGTAGCGGGAGGTTTACTACTCCTGATTATCGGTCTCGAAATGGTACATTCGCGCGTATCACTTGTCGCTCATCCCAATGTGAAAGAGTATGCCGAGGCTGTCCGGGCAGAAGATGTAGCCTTGATGCCGCTTGCGATGCCGATGTTGGCGGGACCCGGAGCGATAACAACCACCATGACGCTCGTTGGTAGCGGCTTTAACGTCATTCGGATATTGGTACTGATCGGATCGGCCGCAATTGTCCTATTTCTAACCTATGTCATGTTGAAATCCGCGGACAAAATTGCGACCAGGATCGGTGCAAATGGTGTAGGAATTTTGACCAGATTGATGGGTTTACTTTTGATCGCATTCGCAGTGCAAATGGGCTTTGATGGAGCAAGGGCATTGTTGAAGCAATAATATTCACCCATAAAGAAACAGCCGTCAATTCTTGTCGTATTGACGGCTAATCGCAAAATTTTGCTCTGCCCGACGGGCAGAGGCCCAAACAACTGACTCAAACTGTTTATTTGATAACGATCCGAGTCAGTTGTCTGTCAGTTGAAAAAACTAATGCTTCTGCTTCAAGAGCAATTCGGAAACACTGAGGATATCATCCTTCAGTTTGATCAACGCCGTTGACGGATCATTCAAGTAATCGTCACGGGTCAATACGATATTTTTGGGCTCCCGTGAGCCTGTAAGATAGTGGAAATGGCTAAGTGGCTTCAAGCCTGCCTCGCGGACAATGTCGTTGCGAGTCATCTTTCCGCCTGCCAAAAGCTTTTTAAAGATCAACTCGGACGTGTAGTAAAGCCCCTCGACTCGGCGGCGTACCGTATCGATGTCCATACGTTCGATTGGAAGTAACAAGACAACCTTGTCGAAAAACGTTTCTGGTCTTTCCTTGCCCGCAGCAGTAACGAACGAATCGAGTTGACTGCTGATCTTGGTGACGACCTCGCCTCTTAAGTAGCGGAGTTCGTATTCGCGCATCTATTTCTCCGTAGAGTTGCCCCTGCGACTCAGTTTTGGCCGCACTATCATTTCACGCTAATATAATGTATGTTCATCTGCCTGTCAACTCTTTGAACTGAATTAAACGGGGTGAATTACCTTGAGTCTGATAACGAAAGTCACGTTCTCAAACCGATGATTGACTCCCTGATGCTTGACATCTGCCTAAGATAGTCGTAAATTTCAAATTACCATTCTTAATTTTCCAAGTATGTGGATGAGCGAGCCTCTCGCTCCCTTGCCACACCGAACCTTCAATAAAGCAAACGAATAACGAGGACTTTCGATGAGGACTTTGCGAGCTTTTCCTGCACTCATGCTGCTCACCCTTCTGCCTTTGCTCTCTTACGGCGTACCAGGCGAACCAACTCTGGCTTATCCTGAAGCCGTACCAGTCTGCCGCGGAGGTAATTTCCCGATTCGGGACGGTGGTGACGATGACAGCGTCTATTACAGTTACGGATTTGAAAACGGTATGAACGGTTGGACGACCGTTGACCTGACAAATCCGGGATTGACCTGGCACTCTTCAGAAAGCAACGCGATCAATGGTCGCAGCTTTTGGGCAGGCTCTGAAGAACTCGAAGGCTACGATAATCACTGGTTGCAATATATTGTAACCCCTTCGCTTAATCTTCAAGGCCGCCAAAACCTTCGTCTTACCTTTGATATCAAGTGGGCATGCGAAGACCCTGCAAACGGCGCACCTGCCGACACTGGCGAAACTGCTGGCTATGACGGTTGGGATGGATGCAACGTCTGGGTCTCTACAAATAATGGACAATCGTGGGAGTTTATCCGACCTACTCAACCAGCGTACAACTACCAGAGCCTTTTCAGTTTCGGCTTTGAATGGGAGATGGGGCACGATATTCCAGGTTGGTGTGGCTTCTCTGACGGCGTCCAGCAAGCTTCCTTCGACCTTTCACGCTTCGCGCAAAACAATGTCAAGATCCGTTGGGCATTCTGCACTGATCCGGCATGGAACACCGCCGATGACGCCAACGCCGTCGGTATGGTCATCGACAACCTCGTTGTCCGTGACGGTAACGGTATAGTTTGGCAGAACAACGGTGATGCTATTGGTGACATGAGTAGGGATCAAGGGCCTGTTTCCGGTGACCATTGGGAGTTAACTCAAGATGACGCCCACACTGGGAACTTCAGCGCCCATTGCCCTATCGGAAATGAATTGTCAAATGCGTTAGTCTCCCCGGCAATTGAAATCCCCCTCGGTGGTTGGTACACCTATTTCGAATTCTGGGTCCGCGCTGATACACGCCGTCCCAATTCCAATCCCGACGAAGATAACTCACTCGACGACTTTTTTGAAGTCTATATCTCGACCAACGGACTGGTTTGGGACAGAATTTGTTACGATTACGGTCGTGAACGCCAGGACGAGAATGGCGATCCCGAGCCAGATCCGGAATGGGTTGATGAGTTTCATTACTTCGGTCCCGATGTCACTTTTAATCAGGGGCTTCCAGAGTGGAAGGTTAAGCTAAACGTGTCTCAATTTGCCGGTGAGGAAATTTTTCTGCGCTGGCGCGTCAAAACTGACGACGACGTGGAAGGCAATCAAGGCGCAGGAATCTTTATTGACGATATGCGCGTATTGATATCCGAAATGCGCGAAAATGATGTTGGCGTCGAAGCGGCATGGATTAAGTATCCCAATGCAATGGGATTTACTACGGGCTGTCGAGCCGACATCAGAAATTATGGAATGAACAATCAGCCGAGCGTATTAAAGTATTGGCGCATCGACGAGACTCCTCGAATTCCTATCGCTCAACAGGGTTCAATACCATCAGACACAACCATTGGATTTGGATTTTCCATCACGCCGAACCGCATCTTCTACGCCGACAGCACCACGATTCGTGTTTATGCACGTGTAGATGGCGATGAGACATACGACAATGACACTGCCTTTGTCACGGGGGTAGTGTTTTACCCTGCCAATATCTGGCGGCTTGGTTACGATAGCCGCTCGTATGCTCTCCGTTCCGACTTTGCCCAAGGCTCGGGCCCCGCAATTAAGTTCACCCCGGTCAATGACCAAATTCGTGGCAACTTCGACGTAGAGGCAATTCGTGTTCGCTGGAATCGAGCTCAGCTTGGTACGGCAGACGTCACAACCCGCATGCATATTTATCGCGATGTTCGCGGGGAAATTGGTGCCGAACTTCACAGCGAGGTTATCAACGTTACCGATGCCGATCTGATCCCCGGCGTCCATGTGATCGACGTTTCTGATGTTCAAGCTGTTCAGGGTATGTCAACCAACTTCTGGGTCTGGTTCGAGATATTGCGTGACGACACCTATCCGCAAATAGTTGGTGACGAACAGGAGTTTGGTGCCGGGCATTACTTCAGCTATGATGGAAATAACAGCGCTGAAGCCAACATTGACTGGCAAGTGCATGCTATCCTAATGCCCGCCGGATTCAGTCAGGCAAATCAATTGACCGCTGGTCGCGCTATCCTTGACTTCGATGACGTAAGTCCTGGAGCATCCAAAACAATGCGAGTTGCACTATTTAATGGTGGTACAGGCGAAGTGACCCTTAACTCAGTCACCGCCAATGACGAGCGCTTTACTGTCGAAGTAGTCGGTCCGATGACGCTGAAAATTGGCGATATGGCACAGGTTTACGTCACACTGAATGCCGTCGATGCCTCTCCTGTTTCAGCGAGACTTGTCATCGAATCGTCTGACAACTCGCCTCCTCGTATTCCGTTGATCGCAAACGGTGGTGACGCTGTTGAGCCAGAGGAAAATTCACCGGTCAGCTTCCATCTTGACAACGCTTACCCGAATCCATTCAATTCAACAACGGTTATACCGTTCACACTTGCATCATCTGTTGAGACCAAACTTGCCGTTTACGACCTGTCTGGTCGTGAAGTCGCTGTGCTTGTTGCAAGTCATCTCGAAGCAGGCGCTCATGCGGTATCCTTCGAGGCAGGCCACCTCTCGACAGGCGTGTACCTCTACCGTCTCGATGCAGGCCCTTACAGTTCGATTCGTAAGGTAATAGTCGTCAAGTAGGGTTTTACCCATAGGATTGTCAGAAGAACATGCGCCGCAGTAGATTATTCTGCTGCGGCGCGAATCTAATGCATCCATTATCACAAATTTGGGCGAGTAGCCCGCTCCGCATTGCTGTGTGGTCTTCAGTATCCAATAATATTTGAGTCCCCTTATGCCTCCAACTTATCTTCACGATCCCGACGGCCAGCTAAGCATCGGCCAACCTGCTCCAGCCATTGCGTTGCCTGATACAATCTCTGGTAAGAGTGTCTCTCTTGAACAGTTTCGAGGTAAAGCCAAAGCAATCTGCGTCATCTTCTCATGCAACCATTGCCCCTGGGTCATAAAATACGAAGATCGAATGATTGAGATCGGGAGTGAGTATGCCGATAAAGGTGTAAGTGTTGTCGTTATTTCAGCTAATGATATCGCCAAATATCCTCAGGATGGTCCGGCGGCGATGATGAAGCGAGCTATTGAGAAAGGCTACCCTTTCCCTTATCTCTATGACGAAACTCAGGAAGTTGCGAGAAGCTACGGCGCTCAAGTCACCCCCCACGTCTTCCTTTTCGATGGTAATCTTGAATTGAAATACCGCGGAGCCATCGACGACAATGCCGACCGCGAATCCCGTCCAACAAAAGAATATCTTCGTGATGCAATTGAAGCAACTCTTAACGGGAGTTCTATTCCAACAGTTACGACCCGGGCAATCGGCTGTGGAATTAAATGGAAGTGATCATCACAAAATATTGATCCACAAGAATTTGCATCTGATTTGCTTGTCGATCATTTTGTTTTTTTGTCGCGAGTTGATGGTAAGCACATTTCGTGTGCGAAAGGGAACTAAATTTAATATGAAGCAAGATGCCAAAAGGTCTGTTGAAAAGCGCCCATTCGCCTCAGAATTATCACTGAGACTTTTTTAACTGACCCAAATTGAGTGTTTAAATTATCAAACTTCAATTCGATGAAAAATTTTTAATTCGAAGGGATTATGAAAACCAATAAAGCCTTTTTGCCCCGACTCGGGCAAGTGTTCCTTGCCGATTCAGGTTATAGCTACATGGAGTTAGTTGTTGTTGTCGTTGCTGTTGGAATTCTCGGTACTGTCGCCGGTGTGAAAATGTTAAACGATAGAGAAACAGACGTCGCGTCAGCAATTGGGCAGATGTTTGTGGGCGATTTAGCCATGGCACAGAATCTTGCCATGTCCACCAATAAAGGTGTCATTTTCAATTTCACCGCCGGAACTGACGAGTGCGACGAAGACGTTGGTGGAGCCGATGGCGGATGTGGAGAAGAAGGCCACGATCCTGAGTGCAGGGGAAGTGGAAATGGACATAACGAGGATGTTCGCGGCGAAGGCATGAACGGGAGAGGGCGTGGTCACGGCTACGGTTACGGACATGCCCATCATGGTTGTGGGAACGGTTGCGGAGGCGGACTCAACGGTGGTTACAGCTTGCAATTCTCTGACGGAACTGAAATTCCTTACCCACTTGCGGCATCGATTACCAATATTAACTCCCCGGTCACAATAGTTCCGGCAGCGATGAGTTTTCGTTTCGACTCAGCAGGTAGACTTATTGTTACAGATTATACATGGGCAGCTGGTCAAACCTCGCTGACGCTTGTGACGATCAATAACATCATCGGAATTCAAGTCACAAGAGAAACTGGTGTGGCCTCTGTCATCAAGCTCTGATGGAAGCTATCCGCTGACAAGTTTCATTGTTATGTTGATCTCCAAGCCCGTCAAGGGTGAATCAATCCCACGCATGCGGGAATCAGATTGGAACCATTCTTAAGATGTTGTACCTGATTCATTCGCGCATTTCGCTCTTCGGTGCTTTGGGCACAATTATTTTATAATAGCATCGTAAAACTTATTACCAAAATTCCATGATTTATATCTTTTTGTCGTTATGAGATATTTTTCATCGAGATTTTTTCCATCATAACTTTCCATTCCAGTTTGATTCCAGGGGTTGAAATAATGCGAGATTTTCCACGTCTTTTTGACAAAAATAGGCACTTGACTCTACGCGATTCCGGGTTTTCCTATATTGAAATGATCATTTCTATCGGTGTCGTCGGGGTTATCGGCAGTGTTGCGACTGTTAAAATGGTCAATAACCGCGAAGGTAATGTCTCAGTCGCGGTCGCTCAGATATTTATAGGTGATCTTGCCTTC
This sequence comes from Caldithrix abyssi DSM 13497, assembly GCA_945865405.1. Taxonomy (GTDB): domain Bacteria; phylum Electryoneota; class AABM5-125-24; order Hatepunaeales; family Hatepunaeaceae; genus CAMBDS01. Next base: position 54,336 of record CAMBDS010000009.1, on the reverse strand, counting down.
GCCCAAAATCTGGCAATGTCAACAAATAAAGGCGTCGTCATGACCTTTTCGGCAGGATGCGATGATGGCGAAAACGATGGTGATCACAACCACGGGCATGGAAACGACGGAGATCACGATGACGATGATAATCCCGGCAATGGAAACGGCAATAATGGCAATGGAAACGGCAATAATGGCAATGGAAATAATGGCAATGGAAATGGCAATAATGGCAATGGTAATGGCAATAATGGCAATGGTAACGGTCAGGGTCAGGATGATGACGACGATCACGACAACGGCTATGGCAATGATGACGGCCACGGAAAGAGACATCATGGTAGAGGGCACGGAAGGGGATACGGACAACCTCATGACTGCGATGATGGATGCGATGATTCCTCTGGTGGTTACGTGTTGACATTCGCGGATGGATCTCCTCTCCCTTACCCCCAAGCAGCGTCAATGACAACCGTCAATTCCCCTGTTACCATCGCCGCCGCGACTACAACCTTCCGGTTCGATTCCGTGGGAAGACTTATCGTTCCCGGATATCAATGGGCGACAGGGCAGACAAGTCTGATTATTATGACAATAAACGACAATATCGGCATCCAGGTGACTCGAGAAACCGGCAAGACAACAATAATCAATCTTTAGTGTCACTCTAAATTATGTTGAGATCTTTTAAACGATGGCTTGGACGAAAGACTGTCGGCACCAAAGGGTTCTCGATGGTCGAGCTTGTCATGGTGATCATTTTGGCGGCAATCGCATTTCCAGTTATGATAAGCATGTACACCAGCATTTATGCCAATGGTCACAACGGGGAGTTTATGACCATCGCCAACAATCTGGCAATTCAGCAGATGGAAATTATTCTGGCCGATAAGGCGGGAACTGGCTCTGGCTACGGTTACAGTGCTATAAACACTGCAAAATACTCCAGCGTCAACCCTTCCGCACCCTTTACCGCATTCACACGAACGGTTACTGTTACCACTCTTAACATTTCTGGAAACGCCTCTTACCCTGGTAAACAGATCGTGGTTACAGTAAGACATTCGGCGATCCCTGACATTGTCTTGACGAACCTGATTACGGATCATTCGGGATTATAATGCTTTCCAGAAAAACACTGCAAAATGATCGTGGTTTCACTCTCCTCGAGGTCATCGTCGTAATGGTTCTTGTGGCAATTCTCGCCAGTATCTTCAGTGAGACTATCAACTCTTCCATGCAAATTTACGCTGACCAGACTCAACGTAAAGACACCCACTCCGACGTACGCAGAGCCTATGATTTTATGGCACATAGCCTTCGGGAGTGGACCGATTTTCCTGTAGCACCCACCGCGACTCAACTTGATTTCCGCCGCTATTCGCGCTTTCAAGACAATAGTAGCAATATTTATTATGCCCCCCTCCGCGAAAAATATTCTGTCGCAGCCCAGATTCTCAACTATCAACGGGATGATGGCGAATGGGCGGCGCTTTATCCATTGATTGGTGGAGGAATTAATCCTGCAACCACTCTCTTCACCACCTCAACTCTCGGCACAAAGCAGAGAATTATCTTCAATTTGAATATGACCCAAAACGGGAAACCGTTCAAAATGTTGATGACCATCTTCCCCCGTTCCCAGGGAGGATAAATCATGTCCAAATTGAGGAAGTTTTTTAAGCTCAAGTCTGACCGGGGTATGATCCTTCTGACGGGAGTGATGATGCTCTCGTTCCTTGGCCTCTTCGGCTCCGTGATATTATCTCGCATGATAACAGACGCGGACGCCTCAATGCGCAGGGTCGTGACGGCAAGAGCGTTTTACTTGGCAGACGCTGGAATTCAATGGGGGAGAAAGCACCTGGTAACTAGCTCCACTGCTATTACTCTCGGACCAACCACAGTCGGATCGGGGACCATCACGGTTGAGATATCCAATACTTCCATAAAATTTAATGGCTCCAATGTCAATGTTTACAGAATCGAGTCAACCGGTACAGTCGGCGAATCTGAAAGAGTAATTGAGGAATTCCGTCGTCGGGGAGGTGGTACTGACAAAGACTTTTTGCTCTGGCGGGAGATGGTGGATGACGGTTTTTGATATTTTATTACTGGTAATGGCTATCCAACAAGCTTGTTAGACTACCTATGTATGCAATAATTTGCATTACTATTAATTATTTTTTCTGAAATTTGCGAGTTTACTTGTTATTTGATTTTTTTAATATTATCTTTTGCATGACAGACTTCAGGTCGCGACGATAGAAAAGCGCCCCAAAGGCGGGAAGTAATTCCTCCTTCGAATGCTGCCGTTCGATTGTTGGTCGGTCATCCGTATCGAGACTGGATAAAGGTTGGGCGCACCTTAATTTCCCATCCGGCTCGGCGGAGGTCCGTCGGGAACGAGTTCAGGAAGGTTTTGGCAGGTAACGGCTACACCGTCAGAAGTGTCCATCCGGTTGTCCCCCCAAGCCACGAGACTCACACGACGAAATGATAAGGAGTAAGTACAATGAATCGCAGGCTTTATGTTGGCAATCTCGCCTACTCAGTCACGAGCGATCAGCTTAGGGCACTCTTCGCCGACCATGGCGAGGTAGTGGAAGCAACCATGATTACAGACCGCGCTACTGGTCGTTCCAAAGGCTTCGGCTTTGTGGAAATGGCAAGCGAAGACGGCGCTCGCAAGGCTATCGAAGCTTTGAATGAGTTCAACGTCAGCGGCCGTAACCTGATGGTTAACGAAGCGAAAGAGCGTGAGGCTCAACCGCCACGTCATGGCGGCGGCGGTGGTGGTGGTCGAGGCCGCTAAGGACCTTCTACTTCGGTAGATAAGTTTCGCCCCCGGAGCAATTCGGGGGCGTTTCTTTTCCCGGAACATCCCCGCTTACCGCACGTTTTCATTATATTGAGCTAAAGACGTATCCTGCATTGACACACAATCAGAAACCAGAAATTGCAAATACTTAATCGCCTTCTACTTGCGATCCTAACCGTCATCAGCCTCGACGTCGCCAGCGCAATCGCCGCCGCCAAGCTCTTGATCCCGATGGACTTGACCCAACGCGATCATCTGAAAGCCTATGGTGTTGCATTTTGGACAGTTAAGCAAGGCGGCAAAGCGGAATGGCTGCTGAATTACCGCAGCGGCTCATTCATGATGGACCCATTCCCGCAATTGGAGCAGCTCTGCCGTCTTCAAGGCGTCACCTACGAAATGCTTGATGGTGCTGACGTTTCAACAGTTTACGCTGAAATCGAGCAAGCCAACATGGAGGTCGTCCCGCTCGAAAAGGCCCCAAAAATCGGAGTTTACGCTCCAAAAGGAACCGATCCGTGGGACGATGCGGTGCTACTGGCACTGACATACGCCGATATTCCGTATGAACAGATCTACGACGAGGAAGTTCTTGCCGGTAAGTTAAGCGATTTGGATTGGTTACACCTTCATCATGAAGATTTCACTGGTCAGATGGGCAAGTTTTTCGGGTCATACCAAAGTTCATCCTGGTATCAAACGCGCTGGGCCGAAGAGCAAACCCGCGCCCAACAGCATGGTTTTTCGTCAGTTAGCGAGATGAAAAAGTCGATTGCGAGGGATATAAAACGGTTTGTGATTGAAGGAGGTTTTTTATTTGCAATGTGTTCCGGGACGGATTCGTATGACATCTCCCTTTCGGCGGAAGGTATTGATATCGTTGATGTTCCGTTTGATGGAACGCCGCCCGACCCGAATAACCAGTCTAAATTGAACTATTCCAAGTCACTGGCATTTCAGGACTTCAAAATCGTCACCAGCCCCAAGGTCTATGAATTCAGCGACATCGACATGACGACCCAAGCCGCCAAGCGTGCCGAGGGTGGCGATTATTTCACATTGTTCGAATTTTCAGCTAAATACGATCCGGTCCCGACAATGTTAACGCAGAATCAGACTTCGGTGGTCAAAGGTTTCATGGGACAGACGACAAGCTTCCGCAAAGAGTTGATAAAACAATCAGTTGTTGTGATGGGGGAGTATGAGGGGGTGGGGGAGGTTAAGTACCTCCACGGCAACCTTGGCGAGGGGACTTTCACTTTTTACGCGGGTCACGATCCAGAGGATTACCGCCATATGGTTGGAGATCCGCCCACCAACCTCGAGCTTCACAAGAACTCTCCGGGCTATCGCTTGATCCTGAATAACGTTCTCTTTCCGGCGGCAAAAAAGAAGAAGCTGAAGACGTGACCGTTTGAAGGTATTTATTGGATTTTATGACATTTCATAATACCACTTATCTTGTGTTTAGGGCATGAGATAATAGAACTTCGTGCGGGAACCCAATGGGCATAAAATTGCCCATTATTAGGGGCCTTTTGCGGAATCGTTATGATTGGATATTCAACTTTTGGTTTGGAGCTGATTTTTTCTGAGAGTATATTACTAAAGACAGGAAATTTTCCCGAGGTCATCCATTAATGACAGAACCTGCAAGCTATCAACAAAAGATTATCCTCGCCAAAGAGGTAGTCGCCTCCGCCGAGGGCTTAACTATTAGGGTCGCGGATGAAACGTACTTCCAGTTATGGGGTGAATGTTCGGAACCGCTTGCGAATGCCTCTGACTTGGAGCGGCGGGCAATGCGGATGTCGCCCTCCGGCTACGGCATTCACTGGCCGTTGCTTGACGAAGACCTCGCCGTCGGCCCGTTGATCGAGGGGCGCACACCTGCCTCGTCGTAGGAAGGGCCTCAGTTTCTGCCAGTAACGAAAAATCAATAACGGAAGGATTGTTGAGCGATGAAACTGACATGTTTGGTAAAACAAGACGGCACCCAATACGCTTCGCTATGTGTCGAGTTCGATGTCGCTTCATGCGGAGCTACTGAAGATGAAGCACTGACAGGATTAAAAAACGCAATAGAGACTTACGTCGAGTTCATGCGTGATGAAGGTCTTACGGCAGAAATGTACCGGCCTGTTCCGATGGATGAGTTACGAGATTTTCTCTTTACCGAACCAAATTCCAGCGAGCAGAGATTGAAGGCATTTCCCTGGAATGTGACGTATGCTTAAGAATTTGTCAACTGCAGAAGTTGTTCAAATTTTGAATTCGATTGGGATTACGTTTAAGCGTCACGGCAAGGAGGATGTATATACAGGCCAATTTGACGGCAAAATGCGGGTAGTAATAGTGCCGCGCAACAAGCGGAGTATCCCCGCAGGAACTTTAAGCTCCATTTGGCGGCAGGCGGGGCTGACCGCGAAACAGGCTGAAGAGGTTTGGTTGGAGTTGTAACGTAGCCGGGCGTCCCTGCCTGTCCATCGACCAATCACCAGCAACCAGCCCACCAGTCACCCGCTTGTCCCTTGACTTTCCCCAATACCGATATTACATTGAATCACGTTCTTGCCTTATGAGGGCGAACGCGAGGTTCGCCCGTAAGGGCGACGCTTGCCATTGCTCCTCTTCATAATTTGGTTCGCATGGTATACAAGAGTAGCCAGTGTAACCTTATCATAAACTGTCAAATACAAAAAGGTTTATCTATTGGAACCTAATAAAGAATTTAAAATGGAAGTTAATATCCAAAAAGGCGAAAACGAACAAACGAATCGTAGCCTTGTTGGTTTCTCTGATCAAGAATCGCTGCGAAGCATATTTGTGCTTCTAGGCTCACGACCAGATAGTAAACAAAAACTTTTTTCAAGAAAAGTTGTCATTAATTTAGAAGATATTCGTGATCTTAATAACAAGATTAAGTCTAAATTGTTGCTACATCCACACTATGAGTGTCTGACAAAAGTGACTGTTAAACTCGACAAGCGCGAGATCGTCGAGTTTGGGAAATGGGACGATTACCAGGATTTCGATTGGAAAATTCCTCGAAAGACTGAAGAGATAATTGTGCGTTGGGAATTTTTAATAGGCATTCAGGGGCAACAAGCGCCACGCCCTCACAAGCTTATTGTAAAGATAGGGAGTACGCCTGACCCAAGGTCAATAATGCGAGAGCTATTTTCTGGCACGTTGGAGGCAGATCATGATTTTGACTTTCTTTTAGCAAGAACTACGGCCATTGTGGAATTTACTGAACAACGACTAGCGGAAGAACTTTTGGCCGTTGTGGAAGAGTGGAACTTAAGTCTAAAAACACCTTCCGAAATTTCACATTTTGTTACAAAATTAACCCAATGGAAATCGCTCATATCACGATCGATTAGATACTCGATACCGATTTTTTCGATGGCATTTCTCATAAGTACGTATTATCGAATTCCTCAAATACAAGGAGATATGGATTTAAGGTTCCCTTGGTTACTTGGTAGTCTTACACTATTTTGGTTCTTCACACATTTGGGAGACTACTTAGCAAATTCAGCATATCAAGCTTTGATGGAATACGGTGACTCGTCTCCGTTTGAGATTACTCGCGGCGATACGACATATCGAGAACAGCTAACGAAAGATAATGGCAAAAAATTAACGAAGTCAATGATAAGAATTGTAGTGACAATAGTGTATGACTTATCGCTAGCAGTTCTAACATATTTCACTTTGAATTCCTTAAACCTCAAGTAATTTTACGTAGCTAAGCTAGTGTTGATCGGCTTTCGGAAGCCAAGCTCAGATATTCTCCCTTCCGTCCCAAAACATCGCTCTTTTTCTTCTGTCAGTCGTATTACCCCGACAATCCCTTGCATTCTGCAAAATAATTCAGTATATTGCCAACTGTCAATTTTCCCGTCCATTTAACCTTAAACACTCAACCTTAAACCTTGTCCTGTGAAGTTGGTGAAGATAAATATTTTTCAAAATTCCCCGAAACGACCGTCCCGTAAGCCCTGTGACGATTGTGACGATGTGAAGATAAATAGTGCCCCTCTGCTTGGTGTTGGATAAAATGAACAATAACTATCGCGACGATATCGTCGAGCTTCTGCACCACGAGATGAAACGCTACCCCGACGTTCAGCGCGGCATGATCTTCGGCCACCCCGGCTGGAAATGGCAAGACCGCGTCTTCGCCTTCCCGTTCGACGACGGCGTCTGCTTGAAACTCCCCCGCACCGACTACGAAGCCGCGCTCGCCTTGCCCGAAGTCGTCCCGTTTGCCCCGATGGGCGAGCGACCGATGGGGACCTGGGCCGTCATAACCTATCCCGAAACCGAGACATACCTGGAGCGATGGGACTGGATTGAGAAAGCCCTCGCATACGTCAAGACCGACGAAGGAGCACCCAAAAAGAAAGTACGAAGTAAGAAGGAAGAAGTACGCAGTAAAGAGAAAGGGAAGTAGATGGCGGGACTGAGCCGAGAATCGTTCAAGTTCATGAAAGAACTGAGCGAAAACAACAGCAAACCGTGGTTCGACGCCAACCGCGCCCGCTACGACGCACACGTCCGCCTGCCGCTGAAAGAGCTTGCCGAAGGGCTGGCGGCTCCCGTCGGAAGCATCCTGCCGGAATTTACAGGCAAAGCGAAAGTGTCGCGCATCAACAACGACATCCGCTTCGCTCCCAACAAGCCAATCTACAAAGAACATATGTGGGTCTCGTTCGGCGGGATGATGCCTGCCGAGGCAGACTTCTTCGTCGGACTGAACGGCCAGGGATGGTCGGCCGGGGCGGGGATCGGGTCGCAGAAACGGGAACCGCTCGACGTTTGGCGCGAGAACCTGGTGAGGCACTTCGCACGGTGGCACCGCTACATGGAGGCACTGAACGAAGTAGGGGGCGTCAAGACTTACAGCGAAAACCCTTACGCCAAGCCGCTCTATCCGGATGCGCCGCTAGAGATTCAGCCGCTGTTGCAGGCTCGCTCGACATGGCTGGTGACGACCGCCAAGCCTGACTTTGCCGGCGATCCGATGCGGGAGTGCTTCGTCGATATGTGCCGGATGCTGCCGACTTACCTGTTCATGGTGACGCCGGGCGGGGAGCTGATGGCGCGACTGGGGGAGTTGGGGAAGGGGATCAAGGCCCCGGATAAAGGGGTCGAAAAGATCTGGAAGGCTGTCTCTAAAGGATAATCAGGAATGGTGTCACACGAGACGTGTGACACCACATTTAAGCTTCTACTTGATAAGCACAACTTTTCTCACCTGCCGCACGCCATCTGCTTCAAAAAGCAATAGATACTCGCCCGCCGCGACTCCATCTGCGTTCCAAACGAGGCGGTGCGAGCCGCAGGGATACTCTCCTTTGAGCACCTCTTTCACCACTCTCCCACTCAAGTCCACCACTTTTAACTCGACGTTGCTGGCGCTCTGCATTTGGAAGTCAAGATTTACAAATGAATTGAACGGATTCGGGAAGGGTGGGGAGAGGTGATGGGCGTGAGGGATGTCGCCTTTATCATTTTGCACTGCATTTGGGCCGACATGAAGGCGAATTGGAATAGATATTTGTTCGGAAGGAAGGTCTAAGGCTACCGAAAGGGTTGTTTCGTAGTCGCCGTCATCAAGGGTATCAGTTTCGCCGAGTACGGTGCGGAAGCCGAGATCGATAGTGAAAGCGTTGCCGGGTTGAACGATGCCTTTGGTAACCCAGGGGACTAACCAGCCTTGAGAATCGTCAAATTGCAAAAGCGAAAGTTTGTGTTGGATGTTCCGTCCGGTCGAGTCGATAGTTTGGACAACCCAGGTCGCTCTGCCGTTTAATTGATACAGAGTCGTCATCGTTAATCCGTTGCCAAGGCTCCGACCTACGCGATTTTCAAGAGTGCCGACCATCAAGGTGTCGAGGGTGGTTGTGTTCATTTTGACAAGGACGTCGGTCTCATCATTCGCTCCGGTTGTCAGGATATAGAGTTTATGATCCTGTTCGTCGTCGGGATTGTATGCCATTCCGTGGTGAACCTGGACTTGCCGGGGGAGTGATTGACCGACTCTGTTGCCGTTCCGGTCGTACCCGATTACTGAAGATAGCGCTCCGGCAACCCATAAAATATTGCGTCCTGAATCCCAGATGATGCTGGTTGCGGTGATGCCAATCGACCAGCTTTGAAGCAGTTCTCCATCTCTGGTGAAGCAGTAGGATCGTCCGTTACCCACTCCCCAGAGATTTGTGCCGTCCCATTCGAGGTCGCGAAGGCCTGCGCCATCCTGATTGGGCTGTAAAAATCTGCGAACGAAGCGACCGTTACGACCCAGAACGTGAATGTATCGGTCGCCATCGGGGAGGTATTGGGGGAGGTAGAAAAAATCTCCGTCGAAAGCAAATCCGTCAACCCGCCCGTAATCTTCGATGTCGAATTCAGCTAAAATCGAATACTGTAGAGAGCGTTGGGTTGCCCAATTGAGGGTCAATTCAGTGGTATTGCGAACTTCAATCGACGCAGTCGTCGATTCACCGCGCAAAAGGTTGAGCGAAAGAGATGAAGGCGAAACTGAAAAAGTTGCTGGCGAAAGGGTGTAAGTCAGGGCGGTTGTATCGTTTACTTCCAGTTGGAAGTCGAAATTCCGATCGACAAATGCAGGGTGTTGAATTTCAACGATAAATGTATTGGGATGTGCGTTGTCAGGGAAGTCAAAAATCGAAGCACGGCCGTTTTGATCAGTCTCCAAGTGAATTGAGTAGTTTCTGGGCGTCGTTATGTTTAAGGATGCATCAGCAATGGACTCAAAGTTGACGCCTCCGATCAATGTGAACATGAGTCCGTTGTGATGGTGGAATGGAATCGCTCCCATGTCGCTTCGGCTGCCGTCACGATCGAGGGTGTTGTAGGGATAGCCGTGATCGATACATGGCGAGGTAGTGCGAAGGCTGAAATCATTGGTAGCCGGGTTTGTAAATTGGGGCGAAACGGTCAACATATCGCCTGTCCACTGGTCAATTCGACCTTCTACACACTGTTGACCATCTTGGACAAGCGAATAACGGAACAAAAGCGAAGAGCGACTTGCAGTGCGATAAATAATGTTTTCATTGTTATCCCAGAGAATTGTGCCTTGAATGTCCAACTGACTCTGGATAAGGCAGAACAAGTAAGTTTGTGACTCGTTTTTGGAGATGGTGCAGTTGCGCAAAACAATCGGTTGCGGGATTGAATCGAGTTCAACTATGGAATTTTGGCCTTCATTATGGGCGAAGATAGTCCAAGTGAAGCCCATAGTGTAATTGTTGGTTGCAGGCCCGTCGCAGTAGGCGGCAGCACCCAATGTAGCCGAGTTAAATTCTATTCGGCACAGGGAAGTATATGGATGAACTCCTCGCGAGTAAATACCGCCACCAACCTCAGCCATATTGCCGCTTATGACGCAACGTTCAATCAGCAGTGAGCTATTACCTGTTGCGCGACAATAAATCCCACCGCCATAAGTGACGCCGTCCAGTTCGTAGCCGGTTCCACCGGTCAAAGTGAGTCCTTTTAGAACGATCTGTCCGCCGAGATTGCCCATTATTTGAACGGCAGGACCGCCTGCTGGTGGGTTGATTATGGTATTTTCAGGGTGGGAAGTGTCGCCTTCGAGGACGAAAAATCTGTTATGGATCAGCACCGATTCCGCCCAACGACCGGCGGAGATGCGTAATGTATCGCCGTTTTGGCCGTTATCGCAACCGTCTTGAATAGAGGCTTCGTCCTGGGGGATGCGGATGATTGCCGCGTGAAGATTAGAGAGAGAGATTAGTAGAAGGAGTATGATGCCCGGCAGTGCGGTGAAGCAGTTCATGGGAAGTCCTGTTCCGATAATAGTAAAATGTACTGGCTGGAAGCATGAAGAAGAGGATAATTGAGTCACTTATGATAATCTAACGAATCAAAAGGGATTTTGCAAGTGGGTAGTTGGCAAGTTGGAAAGTTGGGTACGGGGCGCAAGCGAGCTCGTGTACTCTGAAGGGAATTCCTTTGTGAAAATTTGTTTTAATGCCGCAGGGTGGGGACACCCTGCGGCAGATGAAGAAAGAGGAAAGTAGAAAGGATGGGTGTCACACGAGACGTATGACACCAAAAGTGCTGGCAGACGAGGGCGTCTGCCAGCGGATACCAAGGCTTAGGCAAGCCTCAGCACTCCGAAGTGTTCGTGCGACTGTGATCGACCGAATTAGTAGCGAAGGAGCGCGCCGATACCTCCTGCTTTGACGAGGTCGTGGGCCTCTTCGAGAAGGTCAACACGAGCGCCCTGCTCAAGAGCTTTTTGGATAACCTGATCGTAAATAAAGGGAACGGTCTCCATCTTTCCGCCACACCAGGGGCAGTTGCCCGGAATGATCTCGGAAAGTGCTTTGCATTGCGAACAACTCATCCCGTCAGCGACCATGTGGGTCATTACGTAGAGTTTGCGAACGTTTCCTTGCTGAAGGGCATCGAGGACGCTTTTCAAGCCAATCGCGCTGGCACCTTCGAGGGCTCCGGCTTTGTCGAACAGCTCGTTCAAGGCGATGCGCTCGAATTTGTACTCAACGACCTTCATCAGCGGCAAGCTTTTTTCGAGTACATCACTTTCACTCGCAGCCTTGTCAATATGACCTTCGGCGACAAATTTATGGAGTAACGGTTCGGAGAGTGTCTCCTTGAAGTTACCGCGAGCCGAATCGGTCCCGAGGAGAATGATCCGCTTGATCTCCTCTTTGACGAGGAGTTTTTCGATGACGTGAATTGCATCGCGGTAGAGGATGTGGCGTATATTATTTTTTCGATGCTGTGCACGCTCTTCACCCATATCGCCTGAGTGCCCGTCACGGAGGGTGTTCTGAGAGCCAGAGGGGTGATAGATGTCGGTGACTTCGATTATTTCGCCCATACCGGCTATGAACAGCCTGACGGTATCGCCGGCGACGAGGGCAATCAGGTAGCGTTGGTACTGGTCGATCTGATGGGCGATTGGTTTGATGAATGGTGTCCGGTTGACGACGAGGTCGGACATGAAGGGCAGCGAGGAGTTGTAAACCCACCAAAAGTTTTTGGCAGTCGAAGATATTATTGCCAGACCGCGCTTCAAGCCGTCCGGCCGGTCTGTTAGGTATTGTTCGAGTTTATGAATATCGGGGGTGACATAGGTCTTGTCCCCGTTTGGCATAGCATTTATTGCGTTTCTGGACAGATTTTTGAAGTGTAATAACCACTCCTCTTGTTTGACTTGCGTGGGATCTACGTTGAGAAACAGGCTGACGAAATAGGCGTCTCGCTCTGAGTGCGACGCCAGTTCTTTTAGCTCGATCCTGGATATCATGCGATCCTCCCGTATTTGTTAATGGTTCTATTGAATAAAAAAGGGGGCAGGCGCAGTCTATGCGTCTTACCCCCTTTTGTTCTTAGGAGATACCACCTTCAGGTGGTAGAGTTGATTTTATAGAAACTATCCTCATTCGTTGAGGTTCCAGTTGCAGAATTTCTTCAGAAAAAGCTGGTGAACCCGCAAATCTTCAGTCAGCTCCGGATGAAAGGTGGTGACGAGGATGTTGCGCTCGGAAGCCATCACCGGTTCACCGGAAAGAGTGCTCATGATCGTAACGGTCGGTGCGACAACCTTAAGGCGAGGTGCTCGGATGAAGACGCCGTCAAAAAGTGAATCGAATTTCGAGATTTCCAACAGCGCGACGAAGGAATCGACCTGTCTGCCAAAGGCGTTGCGGGCAACCTCGATACCGATCAGATTCCAGCGTTCGGGGATGCCTTCACCGTGACCCAACATGATCGCTCCGGCACAAGTTCCCCAAGTCGGGAGACCTTTCTGGATAGCTGTTTTCAGGCTGACGAGAAGATCGTCTTCCGACATCACGATATGGAAAGTCGTCGATTCTCCGCCCGGGAGGATGATCCCGGAAATTCCCTCAAGATGCTTCGACCGTTTAACCAGAACTGGCTCGACGTCACAGGCAAGAAGAGACTTGACGTGGAGGGCGTAAGAGCCTTGCACGGCAAGGACGCCGATTTTCAAGCTACCACCCCCGTGCTTGCAGTAGTTCGCCCTCAGGGATTTGGCTGATTTCGAGGCCACGCATAGCCTCACCGAGGTCACGGCTGGCGGCAAGGACTTCATCCGGGTCGTCGAAATGTGTCGTGGCACGAACGATAGCGTGAGCGCGGTTAGAAGGATCTTCGGACTTGAAGATACCGGAACCGACAAAAACAGCTTCTGCGCCGAGTTTCATCATCAGCGCCGCGTCAGCCGGAGTGGCGATACCGCCTGCGGCGAAGTTCGGAACAGGAAGCTTACCTGTCATAGCGACCTGCTTGACGAGATCGAAAGGAGCGCCGAGCCGTTTGGCTTCGGCCATCAACTCTTCCTCTCTCAATGTAGTCAATCTTCGGATATCGCCTGTGACCTTGCGCATATGACGGACGGCTTCTACGACATTGCCGGTGCCAGCTTCTCCCTTTGTGCGGATCATAGCGGCACCTTCGCCGATGCGGCGGAGGGCTTCATCAATGCAGGTTGCTCCGCAGACAAACGGGACGCGATAGCCATGCTTCCAGACGTGGTTGGCTTCATCGGCAGGGGTCAGAACCTCAGACTCATCGATGTAGTCAACTCCAAGTGCCTGCAAGACGTCGGCTTCAACGGAATGACCAATGCGTACCTTCGCCATGACGGGGATGGTGACAACCTTCATGATTTCTTCGATAACCTTGATGGCTGCCATACGGGCAACGCCACCCTCTTTTCTAATATCGGAAGGAACCCGCTCGAGCGCCATGACAGCGCATGCGCCAGCGTCTTCGGCGATACGTGCCTGATCGGCGGTGGTGACATCCATAATGACCCCGCCTTTGAGCATTTCGGCGAGACCGACTTTCAGAAGGAAGCCGTCTTTTCCGGCAATGGGTGCGGGAAGAGGTCTCTCTTTCATATATCTGACTCCGTGGTAATTTCTATTAACTGCTGGTGCATTAACTATAATTTAACGAAGTCTGGTGTCTTTCAGTTGCATAAAAGCAGGACTTTGGTGGAGGTCGGACGAATCTGTCACAGTTTTGGCGTCAAAGTGAGGAAATTAGGGGAAGCAGTTCGTATTAATATATGGAATGGTTATGGTAGATGTCAAGTGGCGAGCGATTCTCGGTTGCCTAAGGTTGAGGTGAAGAAGTATATTATTCTGTGGGTCTGAAGGACCCACCACACAGTTCTTTGCTACATTTGCTTCACTTTATACACCGCGACAAATATCGTCGTTTATATTCTTTTCTATTCTGGAGGTAGTGGTCAAAATTTTTCGAACATTGAGTCTCGCGCATTCGCCAACGCCGTTTTACCGGCTTGAGCGCCTGTCTGAGAAATGGGGCGGGGATATCTGGATAAAACGGGACGACCTGACGGGGTCGGGCATGACCGGAAACAAGGTTCGTAAGCTTGAACACCTGATCGCTGACGCAGAGAATTTCGGTGCGGATACTCTCATCACTTGCGGAGGCGTTCTGTCGAACCATTGCCGGGCGACGTCGCTGGCGGCGGCGAGGCTGGGGTTTAAGTGCGTTCTATTGCTCAGGGGAGACAGGCCTGACGATCTTGACGGGAATCTGCTGCTGGACAGGCTTGCAGGGGCGGAGGTGAGGTTTGTGTCGAAGCAGGAATATACGGCGAGGTTGCCTGAGTTGTTACAAGAGCTTGCGGATGAAGTGACGGCTCGAGGAGGGACGCCATATCTGATTTCCGAAGGGGGGTCTGATCCGGTCGGTGCGCAAGGGTATGTCGATGCGTTGAACGAGCTTAAGGGTCAGTGCGATGTGTTGGGGGTTCAGCCGAAACGGATCGTCATTGCGACCGGGTCGGGAGGGACTCACGCCGGGCTTTACGCCGGAGTGAAGTTGTTGAATTGGGACGTCGAGATCGTCTCGGCGGCGATTTGCTATACCGAGGCGGAGACAGCGCGACGGGTGTCGGTCATTGTCGATGGGATGAACAGCCGCAGAGGATATAGCATTCCTTCAGAAGCGTCGAATATATCAGTGCTTGACGGCTATATCGGGCCGGGCTATGCAAAGGCTCACGAGCCGGTATTCGAGACAATTGTCGAGGTTGCCTCAAGTGAAGGAGTGTTGGTTGATCCTGTTTATACGGGGAAAGCTTGTTGGTGCATCAAGAGCGAGATTGAGGCGGGCAGGTTCGATGGGTTGACGGTATTCTGGCATACAGGGGGAGTTTTCGGGCTGTTTCCATTTAAGGGAAGCCTGCAGAAAACGCTTGGGTGGAAATAACTGAAATGAGGTCGTTATGAGTATCCATTTTGATTACGGGACTATGTTAGAAGAGGCGATTGGAGATATCGGCGGGCTGTCGCGCAGTGATATTGAAGCGATCCGCTACGTTTTCAGATCGACGCGAGGTGACCTTTCGTTAAAGCACGCATCGGGGAAGCTTCCCTTCTTCGACCTTCCGTTTGATCAGGAGATGATCGAGGAGGTCGATGCGTTTGCGATGACCGCCAGAAGCCATTACCGCAACCTCATACTGATGGGGATCGGCGGATCGGCTTTGGGACCAATTGCCCTTCATGCCAGTCTTAACCATCTCCAACATAACCTGCTGTCAGAAGAGACAAGACCGGGCGTTCGGTTCTTCTGCCCCGATAACGTCGATCCTGACTACATCAACTCTGTGCTTGACGTCACCGACCCGAACGAGTCGCTCTACAACGTCGTCTCGAAGTCGGGAGGGACTGCCGAGACGGTCGCTCAGTTCCTGATCGTCGTCGATCTACTGAAGAAAAGGATCGGCAGACATTGGAAAGAGCATCTGATTCTGACAACTGACCCGATGCAGGGATTACTGCGGAAATTTGCGACTGAAGAGGGGATCAAGACGTTCGATATTCCTTCGGGAGTAGGGGGGAGGTTCTGCTTGTTGACGCCAGTGGGGTTGCTTCCCGCGGCACTGACAGGGATCAACATCAAGGCACTCTGTGCCGGGGCGCGAGCGATGAAGGACTCATGCTTCGACCCCGATCTGGAAGAAAACCTTGCCGCGATGTTCGCGGGGTTGCTCTATCTGGCGCAGGTCGTCAAGGGCAAACCGATCCACGTCATGTTTGCCTACTCGAACAGGCTTTACCCAGTGGCGGACTGGTTCAGGCAGTTGTGGGCGGAAAGTCTTGGCAAGCAATACTCGACCGACGGCAGGGAGATCTTCACAGGCCCGACGCCGGTCAAGGCTATCGGCGCGACCGACCAACACTCGCAGGTACAGCTTTACGTAGAAGGTCCTGCTGACAAGGCATTCATTTTTCTGGGGGCAAAGAGCTTCCAGACCAACATCACACTGCCGGACATCGGCTCGGAAGCGCCTGAGATGACCTATCTGCAAGGGGCAAAGCTCGATCATCTGCTAAACTCGGAACGAAAGGCGACGGCATATGCGTTGGCTTCATCGGGCAAGCCCGTCATGTCGCTGGAGCTGGACGCTATCGACGCACCGCATATTGGGGCGCTGATGTACTTGCTCGAGGCGGCAACGCTATATGGCGGAGGCTTCTATCGCGTTAACCCGCTCGACCAGCCCGGAGTCGAAGCCGGGAAGAAGGCTACTTACGCACTGATGGGACGGGAGGGATACGAAGACGATAGAGTGGCGATGGAGAGCTTTTATCGGGAGGTCGCGAAGAAGGAGATTGTGGTGAAAGTGTGAGGGAATTTAGAAAGAGGAAAGAGGAAATGAAAGGCACAAGCAAGCTTGTGCACTCCGTGACCGGGACTGTTTGAATCTGCAAAAAATGTTCTATATTGTTGTTATTACAAATTTCAAGATAAGGTGCTTTGTATGAATACGAGATTACTTTCCAATCCGGTACTTGCCGCAACAACCTGCCTGCTGATCGCCTTCGGGAATGCCGAAGCGCGCCGAATCAACGTTCCTCAAGACCACGAAACAATCCAACAAGCCATCACTGCAAGCCGTGACGGCGACGTGGTAATCGTCGCACCGGGTACATACCGCGAGACGGTTAACTTTGGCGGGAAAGCGATTGTCGTTGCCAGCTTGATCCATACTACCGGTAACCGCGCCTATATCGATTCGACTGTAATCGATGGAGAAGATGAACGCCCCTGTGTGGTGTTCAGAAGTAGAGAGACTGAAACAAGTGTCCTGCGCGGATTTACCATCACAAACGGGAGGCAGAGCTTTGGCGCAGGGATAGATTGTCAGGACCGAACACGTCCGCAACTCCTCGATCTCCACATTACGAACAATCATGCCAGCAGCGCAGGCGGCGGAATATATTGCACGCGGAATGCCCGTCCTCTCATCGAACGATGCCTGATCGATCACAACACTGCTGATGCGATGGGTGGCGGTGGAATCGGTATATTGTCAAACTCCTTTCCGATCATCAGAAATTGCAAAATCATTAACAATTCTTCGCCTGACGATTCAGATGGCGGAGCTGTTTGGATTTTAGGTGGTAGTGCGTCCATAACGAATACAGAAATTAACGGAAATACCGGATTTCTTGCCGGAGGGTTTTTTGCTGAGGACGCCGACACGATAACTATTCAAAACAGTTCCATCCAGCATAACGTTTCAAGCAGCGATAATGGTGACTATAGTGGTTTAGCTGTCTTCGGAACGGACAATGATCGCCGAGTATTTGTCAATCTTGACCATGTCTTGATAACTGACAATGTCTCAAAACATTTTTCGATCAGGTTTTTAGATTGTTTTGGATCAATCACGAACGTCACTTTTACCAATAACAGGTCAGAGCATGAAATTATCGGTAAAATTCGCAATTGCGAGTTGACAATTACTAATTCTATATTCTTTGATAATGAAGGTATAGTTGAAGCTGGGAATTCTGATGAACGGGAGATATCGATTGATTATTGTAACATAGAAGGCGGTGCCGATGGGTTCACTGGCGCACAACAGTGGGGCGACAACAACATTGATTCAGACCCCTTGTTTGTCGATCCTGACAATGGTGACTATAATATTACTCAAGACTCTCCCTGCTTCGATGCAGGTGACCCCAATTCGCCTCTCGATCCCGATGGAACGCGTGCTGATATGGGGGCATTATCTCAAACGGTTCCCGGAGCGTGGGTTTATGGGAGGGTGTTCGATTCCGTCTCCGGTGTACCAATAGAGGGCGTCATTTTAAGCGACGAACATAGCGTTGTGATGATCACAGACAGGCGCGGCCTCTGGAGTTATCAGGCTGAACTGACAATAGATAGCGCCGAAGTATCATTGACGTTTAGTGCCAACGGTTTTCTATCTCATCAGTTCGATTCTCTTGTCCATCGTGGAGATTCGATTAGACTTGACGTGGGATTGATGCATGGAACGCTTGCGGCATCGTTCGATTTTCTTGATGTCCGGCTCGATTCCGGAGGGTTCCGGAATGTCGAATTGACCCTGACCAACGCAGGAAACATCCCATTGCGGTGGTCTTCGAATGTTAACATCAATGGAGTTTTGGGCCTTCCATTTGGTTCGTTGCGCGATTCGCTGCAAGCCAGTCAAATTGTCGATGATGCCCGGATTGAAGGAGTAGTATTCGATGGCGAACGATTTTACCTGTCCGGCGCTAATGACCCTGGTGACGTTGATGACAATTTGGTTTACATCCTGGATCGTGACGGGGCTTTGGTGGATAGTTTCCCGCAAATTGGATCTAATCGTTTCGGATACAAGGATATGGACTGGGATGGGGAAAATCTCTGGGCGGTGGGCGAAGATTCTGTGTATTGCATGACGACGGAAGGCAGGGTAGTCAGGAGGTGGGTAAACCCAATGCAAAATCCAACCCCTTATCTCGCCTATGACGACAGGGACGAGATACTCTGGTTAGCGGGGACAACAACTGACTTCTATTCATTTGACAGTGACGGCAACAGATTGGAGAGGACGCTCGATAACCTCGAACTCAAGACCTATGGACTCGGATTTTCTTCAAATGATCCAGACGGGTACAACCTGTATATTGTTAATAAGCCTGTAAATCAGGAAGCCACGACCAATGTTACCAAGATGAATACTATGACTGGAGATACACTGTTTGTCTTTGAGATGACGGATGTTGAGGGTAGTACAGGATTCGTAAGCGCTTTTGTCTGCAACAACTTCGATGAGTTCTTCCGCCCTGTTTTGATGACCATGCAGAATATCTCAGTCAATGCAGGCGGCGATCGCCTTGAAGTCTATCAGCTTTACGGGATGTCGGAGTGGCTGACAATCGAGCCAGATAGCGGAGCGATTGATCCAACAGAAGCGATTGCCCTTGATCTTTTTTTCAGAACAACCGCACTTGACAGCTCGTGGTGGTTAGCCCCCGGACTGTTCGAAAGTGAGATAATCATCACTCACGACGGAATTGGCGGCGAACTTATCTTGCCGGTGACGATGAACGTGATCGATCCGGATGATGTGAAAGAAGGCGAGCCATCGTTACCAGTTACGTTGGAGCTTTTCTCTGCCTATCCCAATCCGTTTAATTCGATGACGAAGATTACCTATGGGCTCGATAAATCGGCCCCTACGCGGTTGTTGGTTTATGGGATCGATGGACGGGAAGTGGTGGATCTTTTTGACGGACACCCCCCCCTACCCCCCCCCGCAAGCGGTGGGGGAAAGAGTTCCGTCCTATGGAATGCGGAAGGATTGCCGGGCGGGATTTACTTCGTCAGGCTTGAAGCGGGGGCGGAAATGAAGACGATGAAAGTGGTGCTGTTGAAGTAGGAAGGAAAGAGGTTTGGTGTCAGACTTAAGTCTGACACCAAAAGAGCGGACTAAAAGTCCGCCCTCCAAGAAGTTGCTGATGTTTGAATCTGCAAAAAATGCTCTATATTGTTGCTATACACTTTTACGACAAGGGGCTGCTCATGAACTCGAAATCGATTGCCAACTCATTACTTGCCACGACAACCTGCCTGATGATCGCTTTTGGCAATGCCGAAGCGCGCCGGATAAATGTACCCGAAGACCAAGAGACTATTCAACTGGCTATTAACGCGAGCGAAAACGGCGATGAAGTGCTGGTTGCTCCGGGTGTTTACCTCGAAACTATCAATTTCGGTGGCAAAGCTATCGTGATTGCCAGCCTGATCCTGACGACAGGTGACCGCGCGTACATCGACTCGACGGTAATAGATGCGGACGGGAACGGGCCTGTGGTCGTCTTTAACAACCGCGAAACCGAGGGCAGTGTCCTCTGTGGCTTTACCATTACAAATGGCATTCAGGGCTGGGGAGGCGGCATAGATTGTCAAGGTGAAATCCGCCCACAACTACTCGATCTCCATGTTACAGGCAATCTCGCCAACAATGCCGGCGGTGGAATCTATTGCACAAGGGGCGCAGCGCCTCTGATCGAACGATGCCTGATCGACAATAATCGTGCGAATGCACAGGGCGGTGGTGGAATAGGGATTTTCATGGATGCTTTTCCAGTAATAAGAAATTGCAAAATACTTAACAACTCTGCTCCAAATGCGTCCGACGGTGGCGGGATTTGGATCAGTGGCGGAGGGGTATCTGTCACTGATTCGGAGATTTCAGGGAATGACGCTTTTTTGGGTGGTGGTCTGTATGCCACTCTTGCCGTATCCGTTGATATCAGGAATTCTACGATCAGAGGCAATTCTTCGGAGGACGAAGATGGTGCCACAGGGGGAATTACTATTCGGGGCAGGAATGCTGGCGACGGTCGAGCTGATGTTGTTTTAGATCATGTTGCGATTACGGAAAATGTCTCAGTCCGGTATTGTGCATTGCAATTGTCCAATTGTAATGCGACGCTTGCCAATCTTACCATTGCCAATAATCTGAACGATGCCGATCTGCTTGGTCGTTTCGAGAATTGTGAGATGACTTTTGTAAACTCGATCATTTTTGGGAATGAAGGAATTATAGAATTTGAAAATCCGGGCAGACAAATGGTGGTGGATTACTGCGATGTCGAGGGAGGAAATGGACTGTTTGTCGGCGAACAGGGGTTCATTTGGGGTGAAAACAATTTACACGAAGACCCGATGTTTGTCGATTCGGAACAGCACGACTACCGCCTTGACGTAGGGTCGCCCTGCATTGATGCGGGAGACCCTGACT
Organism: Caldithrix abyssi DSM 13497; assembly: GCA_945865405.1. Lineage (GTDB taxonomy): Bacteria > Electryoneota > AABM5-125-24 > Hatepunaeales > Hatepunaeaceae > CAMBDS01. The sequence goes on along the minus strand of CAMBDS010000009.1, from coordinate 33,382 downwards.
CGACTCCTGACCCGGACGGCACGAGAAGCGACATGGGAGCTTATTATTTTGACGTACCCGGAGCGTGGGTTTATGGCACGGTCGCCGAATTGGCAGGAGAAGAACCGATAGAAAATGCCAGAGTAAGCGATAGTATTATATTTCGAGCATCGACCGACTCTCTCGGTCGATGGAGCTACCCGGTCGTGCTTCACGGTGACAGTGCTCGCATTCGCCTGCGGTTCGAAGCAAATGGTTTTATACCGCAAATGTTTGATTCGATGGTGCATCGAGGGGATTCGATTGCGCTCGAAGTATTGCTTGGATTTGGAGAATTGACTCTGAACCTCGACTCAATTGTTACGGATGTTGATTCCGGTAGTTTCAGGGAAGTGCCGCTAATCCTCCACAACGAGGGCAATGGCACGCTGACATGGTCGGCAAAGGTTCGCAACAAGGGGGTACTCGGTCTTCCGCTTGGGGGTCTGCGGGAATCGTTGAGAGTTAGCGATGTTACTGATGATTTGCGAATCGAAGGCGCAGCTTTCGATGGCGAAAGATTTTACCTATCGGGTGCAAACGATGCTGCCGATATAGAAGACAATGTGGTTTATGTCCTGAATCGCGATGGCGCATTGGTCGATAGTTTCCTGCAGGTTGGGTCGTCGCGGTATGGGTACAAAGATATGGATTGGGATGGTGAGAGCATTTGGGCGGTGGGCGAGGATTCAGTTTATTGTTTGACAACTGAGGGAAGAGTTATCAGGAGGTGGGTAAATCCTTCTCCGAATCCAACCCCCTATCTTACATATGACAATGTCGATCAGATTGTTTGGATAGCAAGTACAACTTCGGATTACACTGCACACGACAGGCTTGGTAACCGAATGGGGAGAACGCTTGACAACCTGGAACTCAAGACCTACGGACTTGGATTTTCGGCAGATGACCCTGATGGATATTGCCTCTATGTGGTCAATATGCCGTCAGGTCAGGAAGCTACATGCAAAGTAACCAAGATGAACACCGAGACTGGCGATACAATGTTCGTCTTCGAGTTGCCGGACATTGAAAACAGTACCGGATTTGTCAGTGCGTATATATGCAATAACTATGATGAGTTCTTCCGCCCTGTTTTGATGACTATGCAGAATATCCCGGCAAATTCAGGCGGCGATCGCCTCGAAATTTTCCAGCTTCACGGGAACATGGAATGGTTGACGGTTGACCCGGACGCTGGATCGGTCGAACCGAATGAAGAAGCCGTTGTGAATCTACGCTTTGGAGCGATAGCAGCGGATAGCTCGTGGAGTTTCGACCTTGGGCTGTTTGAGGGCGAGATTGTCATCTCCCATGATGGGTTGAGTGGGGAGGTAATCCTACCGGTTACCATGAATGTCGTCGAGCCGAACTCCATCGCGTCATTAGAGCCGTCGTTGCCTGTTTCGATAGCGCTTCTCTCAGCCTACCCAAATCCATTCAATTCGACGACGAAGATTACCTATGGGCTCGATAAATCGGCCCTTACGAGGTTGGTGGTTTATGGGATCGATGGTAGGGAGGTTGTGGATTTGCTGGACAGGCAGGGACGCCTGTCGTACGGGGTCGGGATGCACGCCGTCGTCTGGAACGCGGAGGGCTTGCCTGGCGGGATTTATTTTGTCAGACTTGAAGCGGGGGTGGAAATGAAGACGATGAAAGTCGTGCTGTTGAAATAGAAGGAAAGTACGAGGCAGGAAGACAAGTATGGCAACTAATCCATCCCCGGCGTCACAGGAGACCTATGACGCCACTTCGGAAGGCAAACGCCTGTCAGAAGAATCGGTCATAAAAGGGACTGGTTTCGGCTGGGCGCACTGGTTCAATATCCTGGACGACTTCAGCGCAAAAGAGAAGTCACACAAAGAGATCGCCGCATGGTTGCTTGCCAACCACAACATCACCCAGTGGTGGGCTCAAGGCGTCACGACTCATTACGAGCTTGAGCACGGCTTGCGCGAGTTCAGGCAACGCTCGAAAGGATATGGGACGAGCGTCAGTCGGACTATCTCGACGACGTTGCAGAAGGCGTGGGACGCCTGGGCTGACCCGAAGGTTCTCTCGCAATGGTTTACCACCAACGCCGAACAGGAGTTTGTTGTGGGCGGCAGGTATAGTAATGGCGATGGTGACTCAGGAATGTACAAGTGCATTACTCCTTTGAAGCACATCCGTTTCACCTGGGAGAGCAAGCACCATGAGCAGGGGTCGGATGTGGTTCTTGAGTTCAGAGAGCGTGATGACGGTAAGGTCAGGATAGAGTTGACGCACGAAAAGCTAAAGTCGAAGAAGGATGCAGACGATCTGAAGGAAGGTTGGAGTTGGGCGATGGATTGCTTGAAGTTGTATCTTGAAACAGGATCGAAAATTCAGTTCGAAGAATGGCAATTCCAAAAAGCGGGCAAAATATAGCCAGATATTGGAACTTTTTGCTGTAGTTAGAGGAGATAAACCAGGTTGTAATGGTTATTGTTTTGTGAATATTATTACGATCTTTTTTAGGGACAGATTGGCTTGACTCTCACCCTCCAATTGTCTTAATTTGTAAAGGTGGCGTAAGGCAGGTATTTGGGTCGAAATACGTCACGCCTTAATTGAATAAATAGCTGAATTATCAATGATTTCAGCCAATTGAAAAGGAATTTTAGAATGGCAACGCTACAGGAGATATTTGCGGCACAAATTCCCGATCTCCGCAAAGAAATTAAAAGCATCGTCAAAGATCACGGCGATAAAAAAATCTCCGAAGTCAACATCGAGCAGGCTTATGGTGGAATGCGCGCCGTCAAAGGCATGATCTGTGATACTTCGGTTGTTGAGCCCGATTCTGGTCTAATTATACGTGGCTATCCGTTACTTGACCTACAAGACCTGTTGCCTGAAGAGATTTTCTTCCTGTTGCTGACGGGCCAAAAGCCAGATGCTCACGGCACTCTTGCCCTTCAACTCGACCTTGCGGCTCGCTCGACAGTACCTGACTACATCTGGGATGTGATCGAAGCTATGCCGCTTGACTCTCACCCGATGGTGATGCTCAACACGGCGATCCTTGTCATGGAGCGCGAGTCCGTCTTCCGCAAGATGTACGACAAGGGCATGAGGAAGGAAGACTACTGGATGCCGATGTTGGAGGATGCACTTCGGATACTCGGTGTGATCCCCGGTATCGCTGCCGGGATATACCGACTCCGGTACGACAAAGGCGAACCCATCGATTATGATGCCTCGCTTGACTGGGGTGCTAATTACGCACGGATGCTTGGTATCCCTGACGAATCGGGTGACTTCGCCAAGCTGATGCGGCTCTACCTGAACTTCCACAGCGACCATGAAGGTGGCAATGTCTCAGCTTTCTCCTGCCACACCATCGGCTCGGCGCTGTCGGATGCGTTTTACGCCGTCTCAGGTGGCTTAAATGGCCTTGCTGGTCCGTTGCATGGGCTTGCTAATCAGGAGTGTCTCGGCTGGATCCTCGACACGATGGAGAAATTCGGCGGAGTCCCGACCGAAAAACAGCTTCATGATTATGCTCTCGACACCCTCAAGTCTGGCCGTGTCGTTCCGGGCTATGGTCACGCCGTTCTCCGCGTCTGTGATCCCCGCTTCACGGGCTTCATGGGCTTCGGCAACAAGTACATCGCTGATGATCCCGTGTTCAAGACGGTAGCGCTGACGTTCAAGGTTGTCCCCGAAATCCTCGCCAAGGAGTTCCTTGGTGCTGACGGCAAGCCGAAGGTCAAAGACCCGTGGCCTAACGTCGATGCTGGTTCCGGTGCATTGCTGTATCACTACGGCGTGACCGAGTTCCCGTACTATACGGTAATGTTCAGCGTCAGCCGTGCGATGGGTATGCTTGCGCAGCTTGTGATCAACCGCGCTATGGGTACGGCTATCACGCGTCCGAAGTCTGTCTCTACCGCTTGGATCAAGAGCCAGATCGCAAAGTAGAAAGTTAGTTGTTAAGTGGAGGGGGGACTTAAGTCCCCCCTCCACGAGTGAGAAGAGGGTCGGCAGAGATGTCGGCCCGCTCTATTTTTGACGGGCAAGAATGTATATGCTGAATATTGACAGACAAGAATGTCTGTCCTCCCCAATTTAGGGCTAATGACTTTCCCATTCCCGCCGCTCATCTTATATTGAACCATGCACAACGACGAGCACCCTAAATACCTTCGCACCTTCGTATCCATCGACCTCGAAACGACCGGGCTCGATCCGCGCAACGATGAGATCATCGAACTCGGCGCTGTGAAATTCGAGAATAGCCGCGAGGTAGGGCGTTACTCTCAGCTTGTCAAGCCACGCAAGAAATTCCTGCCGACCGAAATCGTTGACCTGACGGGCATTACGGACAATGATTTGAAGGATGCCCCCAAGCTGGAGAATGTTGCCCCTGCTTTCATCGACTTCGTCGGTAACATGCCGATCCTCGGCAAGAACGTCGGCTTCGACCTCGGCTTCCTCGCCGCAGCCAAACCGACTGCATCCCATTTTCTCCAGGTCCGAACAGTTCCGATAACCCACGACGCGGGACTCGTCGCCCGTTTCATCTACCCCTGCCTCGACAGCTTCAGCCTCTCCGCGCTAACAGGGCTTTTCCAGACTGCCACCAGGCCTTGCCACCGCGCGGTCGATGACGCCGCCGCTACAGGTGAGTTATTGTTGGTGCTGCTGAAAGACCTCTCGCGAGTCCCGCAGGAACAGATCACCGAAGCGGTCAGGATATTGACCAGCACTCCTTCGCCATTGCTGAACACGCTGAGAGCCTGTCTTGAGGTCGAGGCAGAGCCTGGCGGTAAGCACAATCCTGATCCGTTTTTCGCGTCAAGTGCAGGCCGCAATAACCTCTTTACCGCTCCAGGCGACCCAAAACCTACAGATGCCGTCCCCGAAGAGCTTCTTAGACGACTCTTTCACGACAGACCTCGCTTTGATAAGCTGATGCAAGCCTACGAGATCCGTCCGCAGCAGATCGAGATGTCGGCACTTGTCGCCAAGAACTTCCGCGAAGGCGGCGTCCTTGCCGTTGAGGCTGGCACCGGTGTCGGTAAGTCACTTGGCTATCTTGCTCCGGCTCTACTTAGCGGCTCGCGGGTTGCGGTTTCAACCCACACCAAGAACTTGCAGGATCAGCTTTTCTACGACGAGATCCCCCGTCTTGGAAACCTCTTCAAGTTCGGTTTTCAAGCTGTTCTGCTTAAAGGTAGGCGCAACTACCTTTGCCGCACGAAATGGCGCAACATCATCCTTGACCCTGAGCGAATCCCTGTCGCTGATCGCGAACGAGCTGCTCTTCTCGTCCGCTGGGTCGATGCCTCTAAGTCGGGCGACCTCTCTGAGGTGACCGCGATCCGCAGTGAAGAAGGCGAAGGCTTCTGGCGCTACGTCTGTTCCGAGCCGGGCTATTGCACGACGCGGACTTGCTCAGGCACGGAATGTCCGCTGGCGCGAGTTCGTCGCGCCGCCACCAAAGCCGATGTCGTCGTTGTCAACCACAGCCTTGTCCTCTCAGATTATTCCAGCGACGGAGCACTGCTTGGTGACCTCTCGAAAATCGTCTTCGACGAGGCACACCACCTCGAAAACGTTGCAACGGACCACTTCGGCTCGGACGTATCGCAACTTGCTGTCAGAGGGGCTCTCGACAGATCAGGAGCATTGCTTCGCAGACGCGGAGAGTTACAAATTCGCGTTCTCACCCTCCCCAACTCAGATCGAATCACCGCCCTTCTCGACGAAACCCTCGAAGCAATCAACCTCTCCGGCGCGCTTGTTGAACCTTTCTTTACAGCCGTCCGGGCACTTGTTCAGGATGTTCAGAACGACCGCAATTACTCAGTGGCGGTACGTTACCATCAGGACGACCTCCTTCACCGGGCAATCGGCTCGGCTGGTGACGAGCTGTCGGCACACCTGAAAGCTATCTCCAACGGTTTCAATCGACTAATCGAACGGTTGACGCCATTCGAGGATCAGGAAATTGACGTTACTCTCCTGCAGGACGTTCGCAACGTCGCTGGTGAACTGAGTGAAGTCGCCGAAGGCCTTACCCTAACCACCGAAGCGAAAGACCCCAATCGCGTCTATTGGATCGAGATCCCGGCATGGCTCAACGCACCAGTCCGCCTGAAGAGCGCGCCGCTCGACATCTCGAAAATGTTGGTCGATGGGATTTTCGCCAAGTTGAATTCGACGCTACTGACCTCAGCAACCTTAACAACTACACCTGGCCCATCGGCGTTTGACCACCTGAAGAAAAGATTGGGGCTCGACCTGCTCGACCCGTCGAAGCTGCACACTGCTTCGTTCGGGTCACCATTCGATTATGACGCCAATTGCCTCGTTCTCTGCCCGTCGTACTTACCGCACCCCTCTGAGACCCCTGCCGACCATTCCCTTGCCGTCGCTGAAACTTGTGCCAGGCTTGCGCGGCTATTCAAGCGTGGGATGTTGGTTCTGCTGACCTCCTATGAGTCGTTGAAGAGGACAGAGAAAGAGTTGAAACGGCTGCTTGCCGATACTGAGATCGAAATTCTCGCCCAGTACGGCAGGTCAGACCGTGACAGGTTGGTCAGACGGTTTAGAGGCTCCAAAGGTGGTATTTTATTGGGAACTGATTCGCTCTGGGAGGGGATTGACGTTCCCGGTGCTGCCCTTGAAATGGTCGTAATTGCGAAACTTCCGTTCGATGTCCCCAACGACCCAGTCGTCGCGGCTCGCATCGAGAAAATCCGTGAAGAGAACGGCAATCCGTTCTTTGACTACCAGCTTCCGACGGCAATTCTTCGCACCCGTCAAGGCGCAGGTCGCCTTATTCGAACTGCGACCGACCGCGGCGTAGTCGTCCTGCTCGACCCGCGTGTCATTTCTAAAGGCTACGGCAGAAACGTTCGCAAAGCCCTTCCGGGGCGCAATTTATCTCCCAATTCTCCCGATGAACTCGATACTGCTATTGATGCATTCTTTAAACGGAGTGAAAAATGAAATTCCTCGTATGTTTAACAATTCTTATCGCATCGATTCTTTCCGGCTGTTCGACCAAATTACTGCCTAAGGACGACTTTATCGACGCCCTTGCCGATACCGTCTGGGCTGGTGAAGAGCGCGAAGTTGTCCTGACCACCGGCACGGGAGGCTGGTACTTTGCTGATGCCCTCGGAGCACCCCGCCGAAGCGTTTACGGCTTTTACATTGTTGAGTACAAGGTCTTCGACGATTGGGAACTGAAAGGCGAGCGAAGCGAATCTCTGCGAGAGTCGGCTGAATACGCCATCGTCCACCCCGAGTACTGCATCAGGCACTTCACAAACGGTTTGGAGGAGCGAATCGAATGCCTTCCCGGAAACGATGCCATAGCTATCTCATGGAAATTCAATAGTGCGACGTCCACATTTTTCCGGCTGTATTCCGGCGTCGCTGTCGTCAGTGAAACCACACCAGAAACAAGCCCGGCTGGAACGAGATACTTGAACAAAGCTTTGGAATTTGACGAGAAAACACTCGCAACAGGCGGGATGTTCAAACAACGGGTTGAGCATGAACGCTCCGTTCTGATTGGTGAACCCGGTTTTTCGATTTACTCAACGGACAAAGAGTACAGTCTTTACTCTGCCGACAAGTTCTCTTGTATAATCCTCGCATCCCAAGAGACAACCGGATCGGCCAAACAAGCTTTCATGTTGCTCAAGGATCTCCCACGGTTTCGACAACTTCGCCGTCAGCAATCGGAAGCCGCCCTCGCACGGTTTACCTTTCGATGCGAAAATCGAGAGGTCGAGAAAGCATACGCATGGGCGCGGCTGATGCTTAGGAGCATGTACTTTGAGCGAAATGGCCAGTCCCGCCTCTTTGCAGGTCTTCCCGAATCACCCTACATGGACTCGTTCCACTCGGCTCTCGCCGGGATCGGGCTTATTCTATCAGACTCCTCAAGAAGCAGATCTGTCAGGCTGTTCGAGACCATTCTCGCTATACAGAAACAACCGGATGACGTTGAATTTCCGTCACGATTGCCAACCTCAATTACCTCAGGAGCTGCTTCTTACACAAGCAACACAACCGCAGGCGCATTAGCTCTCACATTTGACCGGGTCGTCTCGCTCTCTGACGAAGTCCCGCTCGGATTGCCTACCAAGTTTCTGAAAGCTGTTGACAAGTCGGTAGGCGCAGACCTAAACTCACGTTATCACGTCCTCGGCTTGATGGCGGGTCCGGGGTTATTCCCGACTATCGGCTTCCCGCCACGGGAACGCTACGGAGCATTACTCGAGACCCAAGCCCTCTTTGCAGTGGTGCGAACCTACCTTGCCACTCATCGTGACGCCAAATCTGTCAATTTCGAAGTACCCGAGTCGGCCCTCATCGGCATTTCCGATTGGAATTACCCTTATTTTCCGGCGTATGCCGTCGGTCTTGCAGATAAACAGTATCAAATCCCCCTCGGTATCGAAGCGGTGATGATCCGCTTCCGCAATCGAGCCTGGCGTTGGTACGATGCGCTGTTAATTCCGGAAGTTGCGAACGAAACGCTGATCACACCGCAAATGGTCTTCAACACACCTTGCGATAGCACCCAATCTGTCGTCCCTTTCCTTGCCCTAAGCTGGCTCGAAAAGCGCGACAAACGCATTGCTGACAAGTTGCTCTATTCCGCTGAACAGAACGATCTTATCACAAACCAAGGCTTGCGGTCGCTCTCCCCCAATGACGCCGGGTTCCAATCATCACACGTCTTTGTCTATGATAACTTGCCTATCAATGCCGGGCTATCCGGCGACGTTCTTGTCTGGACATCAGGGATATTGGCAGATATTTACACCATCGGCACCCATTACGATTCCACAACGGCACTCTTCAACAGCTTGAGTGCCTCGATCATGAATGATGGTGTAGTCGGGGGCCTTCCCGAATGCGTCAACGGCATCCCGGCAGACATCGGCAGCAACGTCGGTCGCAACCCGATCTTCGCCTCCTCATTAGCCGAATACATCCGCATCCTGTACGACGACATCCTCCACATCGACACCAAACGCCCCACTTATCCCGGCGTCAGGATCGTAGCTCCTCCCGACTGGGGCCAGGTAGAGTTTTCCTTCGAAGCAGTCGGAGCAGTCATTACATTGAAAAGGCTTGATAAAGAGACGTGGACTGCGGAGCAGACCGGATCGGCTGACCAGATCCCGCTTGAGGTCGAACTTTGGCCCGAACCGGACGTTCGCGGCTATGGGTCGCTGAAGCTTAACCCTAAAATGTTTGTAAAATTCAAAGTCATCCCCACTACCGTGGGCCGCTACACTCTTGCATGGGATGAATATCCTCGTGAAAAATGAAAGCTACTCCATCGGCATCGATGTTGGCGGTTCACGCGTCAAAGCGGCAATTGTCGCACCAGACGGAACACTTATCGGACAGGTTATCGAAAAAAGCCGCGTCGTCGATCCCTACCCGGCGGCAAGAGATCAATTGATCAGCATTGTGGAAGGATTAATTTCAACATCTTCTACACGTCCTACATCGGTTGGGATAGGTGTGGCAGGGCTAATGGACGTCAGCAATCGCATCGTCCTTGCCGCGCCAAATTGTCCCGGGGTGGTCGGCGTTCCTTTGGCAGATGATATCGAGAAACTGTTGGGGTTGCCTGTGGAGATCGAGAATGACGCCAATGTGATGGCATTGGGGGAGGGTGCATCGGGGGCGGCACGAGGTTCGCGTCATTACGTAGCTGTAACCTTGGGAACGGGCGTCGGCGGAGCGATCATCACCGACGGAAAACTGTTTCGTGGGTCAACAGGCGGAGGTAGTGAGATCGGGCATATCTGCATCGACCCGAACGGCCCGCGCTGTGGTTGTGGGTCTAACGGCTGTCTGGAGGCGTTCATCGGCTTGAAAGGAATATCGGTCTGGCTTCGTCGCAACGCCAACCACATGAAGAATCTTCACCTGCCGCGCATTAGCGAGATGGCAATGGAAGGCGACCCCGACGCTATCAAGCTCTTCGAATGGGTAGGCACGACGTTGGGGGTAGCTTTGGCGGGGGTTATCAACCTGCTCAACCCGGACACTATCGTCGTTGGAGGAGGAACCGCCAGCGCAGGCCCGATGCTGTTCGACCCGTTGCGTGAAGAGATCGCACGACGCGCCTTTAAGGTTTATCAGACGAAGCTGCGGATCGTCCCGGCGACGCTGGGCAACTGGGCGGGGGTGGTCGGGGCGGGAGGGTTGAGGCGTTCCTGAACAAATGTGATATTGAGCTGCAAACAATTCTTGAATTAATATTGTAAAATATAAAAGCCGCGCAATCCTGTTGTAAAGGATCTGTGCGGCTCTTTATTAAAATCGGAAGAAGTTTAGTGTGTCAGCTATAAATCTTCTTAAAGGCTTCAAAGTTGATGATCACCAGGGTGTTATGTTCCATTCGGATGTGACCCTCCTCCTCGAAACGTTTTATCACTCGCGAGATCGTTTCGCGAGACGTTCCGGCAATCGAAGCGAGGTCGCGCTGGAGCGGCAATTCCTCGATCCAGACCCTGCCTTCTTTAATCCTTCCGATATCTTCAGCCAGCCGGATAATTGTCGTTGCGACGCGACCCTTGGCGTCAAGCAGCGAAAGACTGCGGATGTGACTGTCCGACTTCCTGATTCGCCCGGCAAGCTCCTTCAGCAACGAAATCGCGATTTTCGGGATCCGCTCAAGGATCTCCATGAAATCGGATCGTCTCAGCATCAGCAATTCAACTTCGTCAATCGACGTGACTGAGGCAGACCTGCCCTGACCGTCAATGACGGCAAGTTCACCGAAAAAGTCACCTTGACCAAGTATGGCAAGGATCGCTTCGGCACCATCCGTGGAGATTCGGGATATTTTGACGCGACCAGTCTTGATGACGAAGAGGCTGTTACCGACATCGTCCTCGAAAATGATCAAATTGTTTTTGCGGAACTTCCTTGTGACCATTAGACGGCTGACGATTGCCAGCTCGTCGTTATTCAGGTCGGTGAACAGCGGGAAGGTTCTCAGCAAATTTGGTTCCATCCAGCCTCCGTTACGTACGTTCGGGGGGAGTATGGTCATCCGCCCAACGTTCGATTTCTTCACGCAAGGCGGGCTTCAGATAGAGCTTATCTGCGCCCATACGAGCGATTTCTTTCGCCAGAGCAGCGACCCGTTCGTCGGTTGATTGGCGTGTATTAATAAGCAACATTTTTTTCCCATTCACAATACATGAACCGGTTTCAAATGTGCCGTTGTCTCTTCTCACTTCGTCGAAAAGTTTGCCAGCGACCTCTTCGAGCTCGCGAACAATTTTTTCAGGCTTGAGCGACCGACTCAAAGATACTTCTCTTTGCCTTCAGCACGAATTTTTTCTACAATTTGCTTCACATTTTGAGCTTTGTCAAGCGGACAGATTAGAAGTGCATTTGGAGTATTAACAATCAGCATATTTTCCAGACCGATCAGCGCAGTCATCTTGTCGTGAGAATATACGAAGCAATTCTTGGAATCCAAGGTGGTACCTTCGCCAATGATAACATTTCCGTCGGTTCCAGGCGTGTACTGGCGATAAAGTTCGTCCCAACTGCCAACGTCGCTCCAACCGAAGTTTCCTTCTACCATTAAGATAGGGGTTTTAGTGACCTCCATTACACCGTAGTCAATCGATATTGATCTAATGCGTCGGTAGCGTGTTACCAGTGACCTCAGATAGTTGGGTGAACCGTAGCTCTTTTCGATAAGCTCCAATTGATGAGATTGATCGGGGAGGTGTTCCTCGAATTCGGCGAGTATCCGCGAAGCTTTCCAGATAAAAATCCCACTATTCCAATAAAAATCACCACTTGAAATGAACCGTAGAGCCGTTGCCTTGTTGGGCTTTTCGGCAAAGGTCTTCACGCGATGGACAGTTTCAGGCAGGTCGGGGCTTCCGGGTGAAAACTGCATGTAGCCGTAGCCTGTCTCCGGTCTTGTTGGCGGAATTCCGAATGTTACTAATGCGTCGTGTTTTCTTGCCGCCTCAACGGCTACTTTTACGGTTTTTTGGAATCCTTCTACATTATGCACGAGATGGTCGGATGGCAGGATAACCATAATCCCCTCGGGATCGATCCGCTTGATGTGCATCGCCGCGAGGCCTATGCTGGGGGCTGTGTTACGTGCCGACGGTTCGATGAGATAATTGTTGTCAGACAGTTCCGGAAGTTGCGGGGCGATGACCTTTTTTTGATGGCGATTGGTAGCGATGAAGATGCGTTCATTCGGAATCAGCCCTTTCAGACGGGCGACGGTTTCCTGCAATAAGCTCTTATTGCCAAGCATAGAAATGACTTGCTTGGGCGTTTTGGCTCTCGATAATGGCCAGAAGCGGGTACCAGAGCCACCGGCCATGATGACTGCATATACTGCTGACAATTTGTTATACTCTATATTGGTAGTTCTAAAACTACCTGAACAAGTTTCAATTCGTAATAATCTATTGGTGAAGCAAGATATTACCTTATAGGAGATTGATAGTTCTCTACAGTATTTGGCAATAACACACTACCACAATTGCAAATATAAATAATTATCTGCCTGGAAAAATCACTTCAACCGTATCAATTCAGGGTAACTTCAGAATCACTCCACTGCTCTCCCAGCGTGCACGAACGGTGATTGTGTCTTGAAGAACGTAAAATGGTTCGGAAGCGCTATATTCGAGTAGCGTACCCGGATCAAAGATTCCGTTGTGGTTACTATCGTTCCAACACCAAACTGAGTATTCTCCTGGGGTTATTCGCCTGAGCATAAAGGTGCCATCGCTGTTGGCCTGAATTTGAGTCTGCGGTAATTTTGCATTGCCGATGCGTTTAGCGGCAACAAAGACTTTGGGATTACCTGTAAACTTTACCTGTCCCGATATCTCACCATTTACTGCAAGATCGATTGTTGTGAAGAAAATGGTAATGGTGGTATCAGCAGCGCGGTTGCCTTGCGAGTCTGAAATTTTCCCGAGATTGATGGAGAATATGCATTTTGACCCTTCCGGTAGTGGCTTGGTGGGATGCCAGCGAATAGTGTTCGGTTCCGAGATCGAGATTTCAATCGGAATTGTAACTGAGTCTTGAAAAAATAGTGATGCAATTGTCGAGATAGAGTCGAAGACGAGCTTATCATCGAAGGCAATGTAACCGTTAACGTTAGCTGACAAGCCTTTGGCATCTTTGGCTGGGTGACTACTTACGACATGTGGGCCAATAGTGTCAACTTCTGATGATCCTTTAAACTCAAACGCAATAGTATCAGTATCGTAGGTTGCCCGGTAGATCATGCCGGAAATTTGCGAGTTGGTCAGGAAGATGATCCGGGTTGAATCGGTGGGGTCGGGCCATGAAGCGAATACATTGAGGCTATTGCCAGTAGAGTCAATGATGTTTAAAAGAGACTCATAAGCCGGTGATTTCGTATTTACTGGCTTGCGGGAAAAACGAAGCTGAACGTGAGATTGGTCTGTCGCGAGGAGAATCAAGGGGAGAAATTTTGCGGTGTCCTGCTTGGTCGCATAGAGGTTTATTTTAATCGTACTGTCAAGCAATACGGCGACATCGCGTGAGGGGATACCAATTCTGTCCAGACCGGGCTGGAAAAATCTGTCGCGATTTTTATCCTCCCAGCAGAGAACCCGATAAGTGCCTTCGGAAAGATAATTTAGGTAAAATTCTCCGTACTCGCCAGCTTGAGTCAGGTAGTCGGGTAAAATTGTGTCAGGAGCGATGACGAGAGAATCTGTAACCACCCATGCTCCGACGAACATACCTGAGAAGGGTGGATCGCCATAGATGCGACCGTTAATGCCTCCGCCACGGATGCTGTCGCCAGAGGTGAAGGCGAATGATAGAGATCCTGGCAGACGGTTACCGTGTAGGTCTTTGAGTCCCGATCCGATAGTCACTGTCATCGGGCGGTCGGCTGGAATACCGTTCTTGGGCGAGATGATCAACCGACGTCCGCGAACTTTGAATTTAAGGTTCTCTTCATGAGGCGAAACGAATACCGAGGAGATGAGCGACAACTCGTCGATTGGTTCGCTGAATTCGATTACGATTTCTGTGTTTGCTGGAACGTTAACAGAACCTGAAACTGGAGTGATGGCTGTGATTATCGGCGGAGTGGTGTCTTCCGGCCCACCGCCGGGGGAGCCGCGCCCGGCACAACCGACGAAAGCCAGCATCAGCGCGAGCAAAATCCAGCGCTGGATCGTGTGGTTCAACAAGGTGAAAGCAAATCTATTTGTGACAGAATTATCCATGTCAGGCAATATAGAACCTTTCGAGGATATTAGTCAAGGTTTGTCAAGAGAGTTCTTCGGTGTGAAACAGGCTTGTCTATGTTACATTCACCAACTTATATTGATAGTCAATAACCAAGCATCAATTATCGTACGGGAAATCCTGTGGCAAAGAAGTATCTAAATTACATTAACGGGGAATGGAAGCCTGCAAGTTCAGGCGAGTGGTCCGAAAATCGCAATCCGGCTCATTGGAACGAAGTAGTTGGCCTCTTTCCAAAATCTGGTTCGGCTGAAATCAATGAAGCAGTTGCAGCGGCACGGGTTGCGTTTAAAGAATGGCGTCTGGTGCCTGCACCTGAGCGTGGTAACCTGATGAAAAAAGTGGGCGACCTGATGGTTGAACGGAAGGAAGACCTTGCCCGTGATATGACTCGCGAGATGGGAAAAGTTATGGCTGAGACTCGCGGTGATGTTCAAGAAGGTATCGATACTGCATTTTATGCTGCAACGGAAGGGCGGAGGCTATTCAGCAACACCTCACCCTCTGAACTGCGCAACAAAGTCAATCTTTCGTTTCGGATGCCGATAGGGGTTGCAGGGCTGATTACGCCTTGGAACTTCCCCATGGCTATACCGTGCTGGAAGAGTCTTCCGGCGTTACTCTGTGGTAATTGCATTATTTTGAAACCGGCAACGGATACGCCACTCACTACCCAGCATCTGGTCGAAATATTTGCTGAGGCAGGTTTTCCGAAGGGTGTAGTTAATCTTGTCCACGGTGGGGGGAGCGCTGTAGGAAACGCCCTTGTCGAACACCCAGGCGTCGATATCATAAGTTTTACAGGATCGTCTGAAATTGGCAAGCAGATCAATGCTAAGGCTGGTGCTTCGCTGAAGCGGGTCAGCCTTGAGCTTGGTGGCAAGAATGCGCAGATTGTCATGGATGACGCTGATTTGGCTCTGGCATTGGACGGGGTGCTCTGGGGGGCTTTCGGGACGACTGGACAGCGATGCACAGCTACAAGCAGGTTGATTGTGCATAAAGCGGTTTATGACCAGTTCACCGAGATGCTGATCGAAGCAGTTAGTAAACTGAAGGTCGGTGACGGGCTGGATCCGGCAAGCAATGTCGGGCCGGTCGTCAACCAGAGTCAGATCGACACAGTCAAGTCGTATGTAGAAATTGGTAAGGCTGAGGGGGCTAGGCTTGTGGTTGGTGGGCATCAGCTTGACAAGGGAACCTACAAGGAAGGCTTCTTCTTCGCGCCGACAGTCTTCACTGATGTGACCCCGAAGATGCGACTCTTTCAGGAAGAGATTTTCGGTCCGGTCTTATCAGTGACGAAGGTGAAGGACTTTGATGAAGCGATTACTGTCCACAACGACTGCATTTATGGACTTTCGTCATCGATTTACACGAAGGACGTCAATCGGGCGTTCAGGGCGGCTCGCGACCTTGAGGCGGGGATAACGTACATCAATGCGGCGACTATCGGTGCCGAGTGCCACATGCCGTTTGGCGGCGTCAAGCAGACGGGTAACGGCCATCGTGAAGGCGGCTGGGCTGTTTATGAATTCTACAGCGAATACAAGACGGTCTATATCGACTTCGCCGGGAAACTGCAACGGGCGCAGATAGATAATTATTAAGGTAACTGGGAGTCGAAATGGAGAAAATTGTCAGAGTTGATAAGCTCGGAGCCATCCATCTTCCCATTGAGGCGCTGGAACTCTTGCATGTACGGCGTGGCGGAAGGCTTCGAATCCGAACGCTACCGAGCGGTGAGGTGATGCTCGTGCCCTGTATTACTGCTTGGCAATTGCGTGGGTCAGCCAATCCGGGCGGTATCCATGCAACCATCGAAGAGATGAATGATGCAGTAGAAGAAGAGGCGGCGGCTCGTGCTGGCCATTGATACGAACATTTTGATTCGCTTCATTCTAAGAGATGATCCAAATCAGGCCCAACAAGCTGATGATGTCTTTCAGAAGGCAATCGAGAGTGGTGATGAGATATTCGTGAGTGACGTCACGCTTTGCGAATTGGCTTGGGTACTCAAAAGAACATTTAAGTTTCGGCGTGATCAAATACTTAAAGTTTTGAGAAGTATTTACGAAACCGACATTATCAGGTTCGCATCGGATGACAAAATTGCCGATTCACTTGATTTGTATGAAAAAGGTAGAGCGGATTTTGCCGATTATCTCATAATTCAACATTGTAAAGCAGCGGGCGCACCAAATCTAATCTCATTTGATAAAGCTGCACTTGGAGAACCCGGATTTGTTGGGCCGTAACAAAAATAAGATTAATACCTGAAATCAATTAGAGGTTGATATGAAGGCGTTGCTTGTCGCGGTTATCTATCTATGTTTGTGTGGGATGTGAGAAAGACAACTCTCCAACCACTCCTCCAAACCAATTTTCCATTCCCGATATCGCAAGTTCAATCCGGATGGGTTATGACCAATTCGACAGCACAGTCGCGGTGACTTGGAATGACAATTCTGATAACGAAAATGGATTTCATGTTCGACTTTGGGTGCGAATTCATCAAGAAGGTGGAAGCACAATCACGGGAGGATACTCCAGTGATTCTCTTGCGGAAAATGTGACTGGTTGGGAGTCAGATCATTTACGCTATCGTAGATCTGATACTGGGCAACAATCGCTGCCTTCAATCTCGGTGGTCTGTCTCCAGCGATCTCCAGTGATACCCTATACATAAATTGAATCACCAAATAGGTGTTTGTTAGCTAAATGTCCCAACCCACTCTCACCACCTCCCGCCTCATCGTCCGCCCATACCAAATGGAAGATAAGCCGGAGCTAATTGACCTGATCGGTGATCCGCTGGTATCGAAGCCATTGCTGATCGTCCCGTATCCCTATACAGAAAAGGATGCTGACGAATGGATCAATAGCAGGCAGGTAGCATTCGAGGCAGGGGAAAGTGCACAATTTGTGGTAACGTCGAAGGTATCTGGTGTGCTGTTGGGGGGTTGCGGGGTGATAATGATACCGAAATTTAATATGGCTGAGATTGGGTATTGGGTCGGGCGGAAATTTTGGGGGCAGGGGTACACGACCGAAGCGGCTCGCGCTGTTGTCGATTGGGCTTTTGATAACTTTGGTCTGAACCGAATTTATGCAAGGTACGATGTCAATAACCCAGCTTCCGGGCGGGTTATGCAGAAGCTCGGAATGCAATCCGAAGGGATTTTAAGACAGCATGTCCTTAAAGATGGAGTATATTGTGATATGGCTTATTACGGTTTGCTTCGCAGTGAATGGCTTAAAAAAGTAGTCAATACAACACTATAAAGTATTAAATTATGCCTATTAGACGAATCGGCGAGGTGCTGGAGCAAGACGAAGCGGCCAGTACTGCTCCCGCCAAACAACTAACTACAATCGAAAAACGCCAAAAGGCCGACAGAGACGCTCGCCGTAGTAAGGCGTTAGTCGAAATGCTCGACAACATCTCGTGCGCTCGTGAGTTTGTGATGGGGATGGACTTCGTCGATTTCCTCTCCGACCGCAAGACCAAGTACGCCGTCATCATGTGCCTGACAATCATTGGGAAGCGCCTTCGGTTTATCCCACCAGCAGAACGGAAGAAGATTGCCGATGTCCCATGGCGATCAATTCAGGCGACAATCAGGATAGCTTCACAGCAGGAGTGGGGGGTGGTTGAGAGGCTCATATGGGAGACTCTTGACGAAGATCGGCCCGCCCTTAAGAGGGCACTGGAACATTTGGTGAAGGATCTCGCGGTCAAACCAATTCCTGTTATCGGGGACGAGGAATGAGTATCGCCCAGTTAACGCTTGAGTCTTTGCGGTATCGTTTCAGGGGCATAAAGAAGACGGGGGATGGGTTGCTCGCGCAGGTTGACGACGATGATCTCAACTGGCAGATAAACCCGGAAGTGAATAGTATCGGGATGATTGTACAGCATCTACATGGCAATATGCTGTCACGCTGGACGGATTTCCTGACGACTGACGGCGACAAACCTTGGCGTGATCGTGAAGGTGAGTTCGAGCCGAGTGTTCAAGACAAAGAGAGCGTCTTACTACTGTGGGAGGAAGGCTGGGCTTGCACTTTGGCATCAATTGATGCACTTACTGAGGAAGATTTAACAAGGGTTATCACGATCCGTGGGCAGGAGTTGGGGGTGATTGACGCCTGCCTGAGGCAGATTTCGCATTACGGTTACCATGTCGGGCAGATGGTGCATATCGGTAAGGAGCGGCTGGGGGATCGCTGGCAAACGCTGTCGATTGCGAAGGGGAAGTCTGGCGATTACAAGCCGGGGAAGAAGGATTAGGAATTGACCAGCTAAGAACAGATAATTCAGACATTGCGCAATCATATGCCTGAGCTACGGCGGGACTATCACGTCCGGTCGCTTGAGCTTTTCGGTTTGTATGCGCGTGGGGATGCACGAAAGCGGAGCGATGTAGATCTGCACGTGAGATACGATATCGAACCCGGTTTATATGCGTTCGTTGACCTTCGATTGCATTTGACGAAACTTCTTGGCGTGAAAGTCGATTTGGTCGATCCTGAAGGTCTTAAGAAGGAAATTGCCGGTAAAATTCTTGCAGAAGCTATGGATATAGAATTCCAATGAGAAGAATTACCTTAATGAACCCGGTCCAGTCGACCAAATCGAATTGAAAACCTCGAAATTCAAATGACAAAACTTATCAGACGCCTCCTCTCTACCAAATGGTATAAATGCCAGGAATGACGGCTTCATCATACCGGCGCAAGCCGGTATCCAGAAACCTAATTGGACTAAGCTGTCGCGGTGATGACCCGTCAACGACTTGTTCCCCATTACGATTTCAATTCAACTTGATACTGTCTGAGGCATATTGAGAGACATCGTTTTGGAAATCCAATAAGATATTTAAAAGAGAAAAACAAAATGAACTATTCAGGAGTTAGTAAGCTGAGACTCAAAGCGATATTTAGTTTCGCCCTACTCTTTTGTGGCGGGTTACCTTTGTTGGCGCAGGATAGTCTCCGAGTTCGATCAATATCGACGATTTTCCAAGATTTGCCCGAAACTGGGGGAATCACAAGCATTGGAATAAAAGACGATTACGCTATTGTCGCAGATCCTGAGTTTGGAATCAGGATAGTAGACTTATCGAATATAAATGTTTTGCGAGAAGTAGGGCGATGCGAGATTGAACACGGGGCAGGGAAGGTGGCTATCGTTGGCGATTATTGTTATGTCATTGGCTATATTTGGACCACTTTTGCTGTGGTTGATATATCCGACATTGAGAATCCGCAGTTGGTGTATTTTACAAATTTACTTAGCGCCAGTTTCGGAGATATAACTGTTGAGGGTTCATACTCGTTTCTTGCGGGTGTCCATAGGGAGCAACTAAGAATTTATGATGTAAGTGATCCTCATTCACCTGCCGTGATTGATTCTTTGCAACTTCCTCGGAGTTCCATTTACTGCATAGAGAAAATCGGGGACAACGTATTCATTTGTGGAAAACGCAATAATGAAGACAGAAGCTTCTTATCAGTAATAGATGTTCAAGATCCTTCAAATCTGGTGGAGATCGCACAAATATCCTTAAATATTGACGGATACGTCAGCGAAATCACAAGCCGAGGCAATTATCTTTATTTAGCCGGGCCAGAATTCTTTTTAACTATCGATGTATCAAATGCTTCCGAACCAGCGATACGCGGTTCACTTATTGGTTTTTACACGAATATCGTTGCTTCTCATGAGAGATGTTATACCACTATTGCCCGAAATCCCGGGGTATCCATTTTGAATACCATCGATGTCTCATATCCCGACAGACCAAGGATAGTTAACTCGTTGGAAGGATTATCCGACACGGAGGCGTTATTTTTGAATGATACAACATTATTTGTTGGTGAACTTGTAAGTCTTAAAATTTACGATATTAGAGAACGAGATCATCCGGAATACGTGACCGCATATGTAATACCGAGTGGGCCGGAAAGTTTTTCTATTAATGCAGGTTATTGTTACGTTGGTACAAATCACAGTTTGAGAATATTAGACATTGGAGATCTGGATCATCTTTTTGAGGTTAATCAGTTAGCAATAGGGCATGGCCAAACTCAAAACATAGTAGTTGTAGATAGTCTTTGTTATATGGGGAACGGGGAAGAAGTATATTTAATAAATATTGCAAATCCTGAGCTTCCATCGATAATGAGTGAATTTCATCTTCCAAATTCTATCAGAAGTCTAACGGTTGTGCAGCAGAAGTGTTATGTATTGACCAATTTGGACATCTTGTATGTTTATGATTTAAGCTCCCCAGAAAATCCTCAGATTTTAGGTAGTTACGATTTACCGGGAATAGGAACAGAATTAGTTATTAGTGAAAATATCTGTTATGTGGCATCACAAAGTTCAGGATTATATATCTTGGATGTCAGCGATGAAGAGAATATATTTGAGATAGGTTCAATTCCGATAAGTACTTGGGGAGTAACCTACAAAGATGGAATATGCTATTTATCAACCGGAAGCGGAGGGTTGCAGCTTGTAGATGTTAGCACTCCGGACGAACCGCGTTTGGTAAATACTGAGATGAGAGTCGGTGAGGTAAGAAATTCAACAATTAGCGGTAATCATTGTTTTACGGCAAGTGGGGAGGATGGTTTTTATGTTGTTGACATTCAGAATCCCAGAGGATTGTGGCTTGGAGGATTTTATCGATCAGGACGCAGTGCACTTTCAGTGCAAATTTACAACGACTTAGCATATGTTCTTGAATCTAACTATATAGCAATATACGATTATGAGGATGCCCTTACAGAAGGTGAGAACAATCTGCCAATAGTTTCGGAATTCAGACTTGATGCGCCTTACCCGAATCCGTTCAATGGCGTAGTCGGATTTTCAATTCACCTGCCTGAAGCTTGTTACATTAATGTGCAAGCAAGCGATGTGATCGGAAGGACAATTGATAATATAGCCGGTGGCTATACTCGGGCCGGGACATATCCACTACAATGGAATCCGAACGGCTTAGGCTCTGGTAAGTATTTTATAAATATCACTACATCTGAAGGCATGAAGGCCATTCAACCTGTTGTACTAATACGATAATAAGAATCTTAACAAATTATGCTAAAACTCCTCCGACGTCTCCTCTATACCAAATGGTATAAATGCCAGGAGTAGTTCGATCAATTACGAATTATGAATTACAAATATCTCGTAATTCTGTGACTGAATTCTAAACTCCAAATTGAAAGAATACCTCCCATGGCTAAAATAGCCCCCAAGGACGTCATCGCGACGATCCGCAAACACCTGATCGGCGACGGCTTCGAGTTCGTTGTCGATATGGAAAAGTCAGAAGGCAACACCATCGTCGATGCGATCACCGGGCGAGGGTTGCTTGACTTTTACTCCTGCTTTGCTTCCAACCCAATCGGCTTCAACCATCCGAAGATGAAGGAGAAAGCCTTCCTCGAAAAGCTGATGTGGTGCGCCGTTCACAACATCACCAACTCCGACCTCTTCACCGAATACAAAGCCGAGTTCGTCGATTACTTCTGGCAGACAACCGCTCCAAAGCACATGAAATACATGTTCATGATCGGTGGCGGCGGTCTTGGTATCGAGAACGCCCTTAAGGCGGCGTTCGACTGGAAAGTCCAGATCAACCGCAAGCAAGGCGATACTCGCGGCACCGGCAGAAAGGTGTTGCATCTTTCCGGCGCGTTCCACGGCAGGACAGGCTACACGATGTCGTTGACCAACACCGATCCCGTCAAGACCGAGAACTTCCCCAAGTTCGTCTGGCCGCGCATAGACGCGCCTTGGATGGGTTTCCCGGACACTGGAGCCGCTCATGAAGCTTTGTTGAAGCGTGAAGCATTTGCCCTTCATCAGGCAAAAGCCCAGATAATGACCGACGGCCATGACATAGCGGCGTTCATAATGGAGCCAATCCAAGGCGAAGGCGGCGACAACCACTTCCGACCGGAATTCGTCAAGGCGATGGTCGAACTTTGCCGCGAAAACGACATCATGTTCATCGCCGACGAAGTCCAGACAGGCGTCGGGCTGACGGGCAAAATGTGGGGATATGAGCACCACGACATCGAGCCTGACATGATCGTCTTTGGCAAGAAAATGCAGGTCGGAGGGTTCCTTTGCAGTGACCGGATCGAGTCGGTCGATCATCACGTCTTCAACACGTCGGGCAGGATCAACTCGACATGGGGCGGGACACTGATCGACATGGTCAGGGCGCAGAGGTATCTTGAGATTATCCATGAAGACAAGCTGGTCAAGAACGCTGAAACAACCGGAGCCGTCCTGTTGAAGGAGCTGGAGGGGCTGGTCAAGGCTCATAAGGACTTGCTCAGCAATCCACGCGGTAAGGGGCTGATGTGCGCCTTCGACGTGAAGACGCAGGAACAGCGCAACATGCTTCGGAATGTCTGCTACGACGAGGGGTTGCTGGTGCTGAATTGTGGCTACAATACGATCCGCTTCCGCCCGGCGTTGATCCTGACTCCGGCAGAGGCGAAGCAGGGTGTGGCGCTGATCGATAAGGCGTTGGGGAAGCTGTAACGCTGTCGTCTCGACGGCAAGTAACGCAGGCGTCCCGCCTGCACTCTGGAAAGGCCACCGGGACGGTGGCGGTACATGCCGGCGAGACGCCGGCGCTACGTGGCAGAGGGCACAGAGATTTTAGGTCTTTGTGCCCTCACTGTTTTTGCTTTTGGGTGGAAAGTGCTCTATATTGAAGGTTACAACACGTTTTAATTCAAGGAATACTCAATGCGTTCGCTCAGATTACTAACTATCATCGTCATTCTCACGATGCTGAACACCGTTGCGCAAGGACGAATACTGAACGTACCGGAAGATTATGAGACCATTCAAGTTGGGATCGACGCGGCGGAAGCGGGGGATACGGTTTTGGTGCAGCCGGGGAGGTATGAGGAGAATGTTGTCATAAACGGAACGGGGCTTTCTATTGCGAGCTTGATACTTACAACCGGCGACTCAGCTTACATCGATTCTACCATAATCGACGGTGGCGGACAAGGTTCTACAGTATCCTTTGATCGCCATGAGAATATCCTTTTGCGCGGATTTACTATTACCAATGGAACTGGGTCAGGCAGATGGAGATCGGGAGGAGGAATCTATGCACATGGCAATCCAACATTCGAAGATCTTCTTATCACAGATAATCACTCGAGTGAAGGCGGGGGAGTATTTTCATCTTCGGGATCGCCAACACTTACGCGCGTTCGAATAAATTCAAACGTGTCAAATGATTTTGGTGGTGGTGGCTATTTTGTCGGAAATGGTTCACCGATTTTCAACAATTGCACAATAAAAAACAATCAAGCACGTAATGTGGCAGGAATCGAATTCAGGGAGTGCGATCCGATACTGAATCATGTTTCAATCGTCTCAAACGCGGCATCCGGTATGATCGGAGGAGTCGCCTTTTTTGGAGGCGGAAATCGTAACCCTGTGCTCTTCGATCACGTCACAATCGCTGGTAATAGGTCGGCGGAAAGGCTATGGAGCGGCGGGATACATATGGCAAGTGTCGGATTAGGGTTAAGGTTAATCAATTCAATCGTTTTCAATAACGATGGGAATCACGAGATTGTGCAATACGATGGAGATGATGGTGGGGAAGATTGCCATCTGTCTGTGGAATACTCCGATATTGAAGAGGGAGAAGAAGGAATTTGGGTAGTCGGCATTTCGGAAATGGATTGGTTGGAGGGTAATATTTTAGAGAATCCCCTCTTCGTTGACCCCGACAATGGCGATTATCACCTCTCGGCAGACTCACCCTGTATCGATGCCGGTGAACCGGACGGAGAGCCAGATCCTGACGGTTCCAGAGCCGATATGGGGGCGTTTTATTTCAGGCAAAATCAAGCGCCAGTGATTATAAGGGAGATTGCTGATTTGGTCGTCGATGAGGACTGCGGTTATCGTGCACTTGCTGCACTTGATACACTCTTCGTCGATCCTGATGGGGATACACTCGGCTTTACCGTCGAAGGTGCTGGGGAACTTGGCTTGACCATAACAGAAGAAGGCGTGCTCGGTCTGGAGCCAGCATTGAATTTCTTCGGGGATAGTCTGATCGTATCAGTTTATGAATATGATGCACAAGATACAACTTCGTTTAGCCTCGAAGTGACGGTGAACCCGGTTAATGATGCGCCGATGGATTTCACTCTGTGGTTGCCCGAAAGTGGTGCGACGCTCGTCAATGGTGAGATCGTTCGCTTCAGATGGCACACTTCTCGGGACCCTGACTTCGAAAATGTGGATTATCGGCTACAGATCGCAGACCTTGATGCTGGTCGCCCCAGATGGTTTTGGGGGTTCGACTCAGATACGACTTGGTTCGATCTGAGTGTGGATTTCAATATTGGGTCATTTATGTGGAGAGTCCGGGCGATCTCCGGTCAGGACACGGTCATGAGCCGTAGCTCGAACGACTTTGGCGTGCGAGATCCTGATGATGTTGATCTTATAAAATTGAACCCCGTAAGTTTTCATTTTGGGCCAATATACCCCAATCCATTCAACGCCTTGACCACCATCAGCTTTGGGTTCGATAAATCGGCCCCTACGCGGTTGGCCGTTTACGACCTTTCGGGACGACTTGTTGCGGAATTGCTCGAAGGAAACCCCCCCTTTAATTCCCCCCCTGCAAGCAGGGGTGGAAATCACTCCGTCGTCTGGAATGCAGAGGGATTGCCGGGCGGGATTTACCTGATCAGGCTGGAGGCGGGAAAGCAGACTCAGACGATGAAGGTTCTGTTGCTGAAGTAGTTCCATACACCATTTATCTATATCTTCTACGCAATCTACACCGAATGACGAGGGCACAGAGATTTTAGGTCTTTGTGCCCTCACTGTTTTTGCTTTTGGGTGGAAAGTGCTCTATATTGAAGGGTACAATTCTTTACCAAATGAAGAGTATCTCAATGAGTTCGATCAAATTACTCACTATCCTCGTCATGCTCACAGCATTATGCATCGTTGCGCACGGGCGCATATTGGACGTGCCCGAAGATTACGAAACCATTCAGGCTGGGATTGACGCGGCGGAAGCGGGGGATACGGTTTTGGTGCAGCCGGGCGATTATGTCGAGAATCTTGTAATCGGCGGTGTTAATATAGTCGTAGGGAGTTTAATCTTAACGACTGGCGATCCTGCTTACATAGATTCGACCGTAATTGATGGAAATCGGGAAGACTGTGTCGTGAGCTTGGAGGGTGACGAGGCGAATACGAGTACGGTGCGCGGATTCATTGTTCGGAACGGAAGGCAATCTTATGGCGGCGGAATAGACTGCCGACCGGAAGTAAGACCGCTACTCGAAGATCTTGTCATTATTGAGAATGAAGCAACTGCTGAGGGCGGCGGTATTTGGTGCAGCACGCGCTCAATGCCTACATTTCGTCGAGTCAAGATCTTGAGTAACAGAAGCCCATCTTACGGTTTGGCTATTGCTCTTCAGGAAGCATCTCCGGTATTTGAAGACTGCGTTATCGCCGATCACGGACCTAATGGCAACTGCGTCATTGGCATCGGCACAGGTACTATAAGTTTTCACAGGGTCTTGATCGAGCACAATTTTTGGGAACGCGGGTCGAATATTATCTCACTTGCAGGGGGGGGGGAGGCGAATGTTATTCTAAACCACGTGACAATTGCCGGGAATGGTGCCAATGATGCTGTCCCTGCACTCTGGGTACGCGGGAACCGCACAACCGTGACAATCGAGAATTCGATAATTTTCAATTATCAGGAATCTGAAATTCGTATGGACGACGTTAATCTCAACGTTCGCTACAGCGATATCAAAGGTGGTGAAGACGGCATAGAAATGGAGGGCGGAAATCTCCAATGGGGTGACGGAAATCTCGACGCAGACCCCCTCTTCCGCGACGCGGAAAATGGTGATTATGATCTAATTTCGGATTCTCCTTGCATCGACGCTGGCGACCCCGACTCGCCGCTTGACCCAGATGGCACAAGAGCCGATATTGGGGCGATACCGTTCTGGCAGATGTGGGCTGAATTGGGTGGAAGGGTTTTTGATACCGTTACCGGCGAGCCTGTGGTTGGAGCATCTCTCTCAGATGAGGAGGGGATCGTCGCGACAACCGACAGTCTCGGAATATGGAGCCACTCCATCCACTCTATTGACAGTGCAAATGTCAGGCTTGCTGTTCAGGCAGAAGGCTATGTGACCGAGATGATCGAAACAGTAGCACATCGTGATGACACGCTTTGGATTGAGATCGGGCTTGAGTTCAGTTTGTTGGAGATACAATACGACAGCCTTTTCGTAGATGTCGATTCAGGAGGCTTTGCGAGGATCGACTACCCACTGTTTAACAGCGGTAATGGTGCACTCATTTGGAGCGCCACTTCCCGAAATGCGGGTATAGCTGGCCTTGCCCCGTTTGAACCTATCGATTCTTTGAATGCGGCGGATCTTGTCGGAGATGATCGCATCGAAAGTGTAGCCTTCGATGGTGAGCACTATTACGTTTCGGGCGCTAACGGCAACGAGCCAAACCTGATTTATGTTCTTGATCGCGAAGGAGCACTTCTCCGATCGTTCGAACAGCCTGGCTCGGCCAGATTTGGGTACAAGGACCTTGAGTGGGACGGCGAAAATCTCTGGGCGGTAGGTGAGGACTCGGTGTATGCAATGACCAGTGGCGGAGAAGTTGTCAGGGCATTTGACGACCCGCACAACTCGTCAAGCTACATCGCAATCGACCGGGAGCGCAGGGTGGTTTGGCTGAGTGGCATTACGACCGACATTGTCGCTTGTGATATGGAGGGCAATCTTCTCGGGGAGAGAATCGGTAGAGATGGTCTCCGTATCTATGGCCTTGCCTGGTTGGAAAATGACCCTGATTCGGCCAAACTCTATCTTATAGCCCATCCGGGTGGTGACGAATTGATATCCGAACTTCACAAGGTTAATACTCTGACGGGCGAAAAGCGGCTTGTCAATACTTTCGACGGGATCGAAAACTCATCTGGAATGCAAGGGCTTTACATTCATCCCGTGTTCGACAAGTATTTCACGCCAGTGTTAATGACAGTCTGGAATCGAACCAGCGGCGGTGGCGGCGATAGAATTGATGTATTTCAGCTTTACGGAGGCATCGAATGGATAAGCGTTCAGCCCGAAGCAGGGGAGATCGCTGCTGGCGGCCAAAGTGAAATCGAGATACTTCTTCAAACGATGCATGAGGATGATTGGTCGTTTGAAACTGAAGTTTACGAAGGGGAGGTTCGCTTCGCAAGCAATGCGCGCACGGGAAACTTTGTTCTGCCGGTGACAATGGAGGTTGCTCAGCCGAATGGGACGAAGTATGAACCAGTCGTTCCGCACTCTTTCGGGATAACTGCCCTCTACCCCAATCCCTTCAACTCATCGACGAGGATCAGCTTTGGGCTCGATAAATCGGCCCCTACGCGGCTGGCGGTTTACGACCTTTCGGGACGACTTGTTGTTGATTTGCTCGAAGTAACCCCCCCCTTTAATTCCCCCCCTGCAAGCAGAGGGGGAAATCACTCCCTCGTCTGGAATGCGGAAGGCTTACCCGGAGGGATATACCTTGTCAGGCTGGAGTCAGGCAAGCAGTCGAAGACGATGAAGGTTCTGTTGCTGAAGTAGTTCTCAACAATCAGTGGGGCGGATTTAAATCCTCTCCACTTACTCACCTATGGGAACACACACTGTTTAGCTACACTTTCCTACATGTTTTACACCGATTGAAGAGGGCACAGAGATTTTAGGTCTTTGTGCTCTCTTTGGATATTCCTAATTTTTGGATAGTAATATGTAGAAAGCATACTTAAACTCAATTGATTTTGTATCAATCTTTGCGAAAGCAAAGAGAAACGCAGTCACCTTCCTCGGCCAAGTAAAGTCCAACTCAGTGTTATAAAGTCTTGTTAGAGCCAAATTGAGTGATCTGCGTCACAAAAACAAGATTCACTACCTGCTAAATTTCCGCCCACATGCGCGATATATTCTTTTCATTACTTCATTCCCGTCGCATATACTACCTTCCATTTCAATTTCCCTATTGTAAGAATAGATCAGGAGTCAAAACAATGTTCCAAATCAAAGCGCTGGCTTTGGTTGCAATGCTTTGCGCCATAACCATCGGTTGCAGCACGGCAGACAATCCCATCAATTCCCCTACCGCCACTATCAATCAAGGCGGCACAAACCTGGACAACAAGAGTCCCGACATCGGGCTCAAAAAGCTTCAGGAAGACGTTCAGAAGAGAATGGCATCTCTTCCCGGCCTGAAATCGCTGACCGCTCCCACCGGCAAAGGGGGCAAGGCTGAAGTCGATTACGACAACAACCACTACTACGATGAACAACCATGGGGCGGCAACACGAATCGTTTCATCTATGCCTATGATTACACCTGGGCAGGACCAGATGGCGAGGACTGGGTCCAGTACCAGCTTATTCAAGTCCTTTTCCAAAGCTGGGATGCTCCAATTCCGGCGCACTCAATCATCATTCCGATGAATGAGGACAACTACCACAGCCTCACCGACATCGACAACAATCCGTGGCATGGCGGCTGGGCCTGGTCCGGGTACATAGACGAACAACAGGTCTCCTACTCCTTCGTCGAAAACGACGCTGAGACCGGACTGACCGGATTGAAGATT
The DNA here is from genome assembly GCA_945865405.1 of Caldithrix abyssi DSM 13497. Lineage (GTDB taxonomy): Bacteria > Electryoneota > AABM5-125-24 > Hatepunaeales > Hatepunaeaceae > CAMBDS01. The sequence goes on along the minus strand of CAMBDS010000009.1, from coordinate 4,343 downwards.
GATTTCGATATTCAGAGCGCCTACTATCCACCGGAATGGGGATATGGATATGAAAACTTTTACTACGGGTACTTCTACTGCTACAGATATTCTATCAAACCAGAATACTGGCAGTACTACTACGGGTACGATTATCCATCTACATATGGTTATACCTCCTATACGGAATTCTTCCCGCAATTCATCGAGACCAATTACGGCCAAATTCAGGACGGAGAAGGCTCTTCGATCGGCCCATACTATGGTCCCGACGAGTGGAACGGCGGGGGAACGCCCACCTACACTTTGTCCGGCACAGCCTTCCTTGACATGAACGGCAACGGCTCTCAGGATGGCGACGAACCGGGGATCAGTGGAGCCAATGTCTCGCTCTCGGATGTCGGCAACACTTCGACCGACTCGGACGGCAATTACAGCTTCGCGGACGTTGAAGAGGGAACTTACACCGTCTCTTGCGGCGCCATCGCCGGATTTTCGGCAACGACAGCTACCAGCGTCGAGTTTGAGCTTTCCGCCGACAGTGATGTTGACTTTGGCTTTGCAATAGATTTCGACAGTTTCGGTGGTTCCTCGGCCAACAGCCACGGTATGGGTTGGTGGAAAGAGAACATCCGCAAAGCCGTTCAAGGACAAAATCGAGGTGTTCAGATCAGTGCCGCGGCGCTTGAAACACTCCGTGCTTCGCTTTCCAACTTTGCGCTTGCCCCGCTGAACTTCGGCTCACTGGCTGACGCTTATGCCGCACTCAGCTACAACGGCGGCAATGCAGCTTCGCGTCTGGCGCGGCACCTGACGGCATCGGAATACAACTTCGCCAATGGGGCATACCTCGATGGCGACCAACTGCTAACTTGGGCGTTTGTGGTTTGGGGTGAGTATCTGGTTCAAAACTTCGGTAACTACACCAACGGCGAATTGAATGCGGCCAAAGACCTCTTTGAAGACTACAATGAGGGTCAGATTCATTAATCACCTGGGTTAGTGAATGATATCGAAGAGAGAGCCGGCGCGAGTCGGCTCTCTTGTTTACTGTAAATACAAATTGATCTAATCTCTAAACACAGAATGTTGAAGAGGGTGCAGAGAATGCTCAGATACATGTATTTATGTCTTCTCTAATTTAGCGAACACACACTATTTATTTACACCTTCTTACACGCTCTACACCGATTGATGAGGGCACAGAGATTTAAGGTCTTTGTGCCCTCTCTGTTTTGGGGAATACGCACTATATACCTACATAATTCAACATAATCTGCATGCAAGCTATTTAGCAAATGAGTGAATGAGTGAACCCTGAAATTCAAGGTTGAGAGGGTGGTTCATAGTTCTTTATCAATGTAGCAACTGTATGATAATGAAGCAAAATACTTTGACCAGTCGCTATATATAACGTCTATTCTTAAATTCTTGTTTATAAGTATAGATACATATATATATATCATATATTATATATTATATATACTACATTATTTGCATTGGAAAGATTGAGTGAGTGAATTCGAGAAGAAGAGAATTGAGTGTCGTCTTTGACTCAGCAAGCTCGTCCCGACCCAGTCACTGGAAAGCAATCGAGGTTCACTCATTCACTCATTCACTTATTCGCAAATTCTCCTGCCCCCTCTACGTGCTTAACTCTTGGCAAGTATCAATTTCGTAGCTATATTGAATAACTAATCAAGCCAATCAATTCCTAATTCCTTATGAACAAATCAACAAGACTGGTACACGTCGATACCACCGACCTTTCGAAGCCGTTTCAGTCGAATAACTCCATTGAGGAGGCGGCGTTTCTGAAAGGAATTCGCGATGGCGTGCTCGGGGCTGGAGCTACGATCACCACGCCCTTTGGGACGAAGCCTCTGCGGTACTTCGACTTCATCGCCTCAGGGCGTTTTCACAAGGACGTTGAAGACGAGATCGCCGAAAAGGTGCTTCCGTTCATGGCTAACACCCACACGGAGGTGAACTATACCGGCAAGCTGATGACCGGATATTACGAGAAGGCGTTTCACCGGATTGGCGGCTATCTGAACGCTTCTGTGGACGATGTCCTGATCCCCGTCGGGTCGGGTTCGACGGGCGCGATCAACCGGCTGATTACGGTGCTTGGCCTGCGAATGCCGGAGTCGATCCGAGCGACAGCATCCTATGAAGACTGCATGACGGAAATCGAACGTCCTGTCATCTTTCGCTCGATGATGGAGCACCACTCCAACGACATCGCGTGGCGCGAGTCAATCGGGGAGATGGTCTATATCGAGTTCAACGCCGAAGGGACGATCAGTCTCGAAGACCTTGTGGATAAGCTGGAATTTTACAAGGATAGGCGTTACAAGATCGGGACTTTCAGCGCGGCGTCGAATGTGACGGGGATACTGAACGACTGCCATGCCTTGGCGAATGTCCTGCACAAGAATGAGGCGTTGGCGTTCTTCGATTTTGCGGCGGCAGGACCTTATATCGATATCGACATGCATCCTGAGGGTGATCCTGAGGGGTACTTCGACGCAATTTTCCTGTCGATCCACAAGTTTCTTGGCGGGCCTCGCTGTCCAGGGCTGTTGGTTGCGAACAAGAAGCTCTTTACCAACCTTGTGCCTTCCGAGCCGGGAGGTGGAACGGTGCTATTCACGTCGCCTTGGGATCACCGTTATCTGTCGGCTATCGACGACCGAGAAACAGGTGGAACACCACCAATAGTGCAGTCAATACAGGCAGGTTTGGCGTTCGACCTTAAGGCGGTTATGGGAGCCGAGCGAACAGCAGGGATCGAGCACGACTATGTAGAACGTGCATGTAATGCGTGGAAAAACAATGCCAATATTCACATTCTTGGCAACACAGAGATACCGCGTCTTGGGGTGCTTTCGGTTGTGTTTAAGGACGTACACCACAATCTCGCCTCGTCGCTTTTCAATGATTACTTCGGGATTCAGGTGCGAGGCGGCTGTATGTGCGCGGGACCTTATGCGCATAGACTACTGAAAATAGATGAGAAGTGGTCGGCACAGATCTTGTCAAGAGTCAGCACAGGAAGTAACGGTGGTAGACCCGGCTGGGTAAGGATCAGTTTGTCGCCGACGGTTTCGGAGGAGGAATTTCAGGTGATGCTTGAGGCGGTTGACTTTATTGCAAGCAAGGGAAAGAGTTACGAAGATAAGTATGAGTTGGTCGATGAGACGGGGGAGTGGGTCTTGAAATAATTACGAATTAGGAATTACGAATTAGGAATTAGGAATTACGAATTGGAGTGTCGAAGCGGGCTTCTGAGCCAAGAAAAGAACTCGGAGTGCTGAAGCTTGCTTCAGCCTTAAGAAAAAGAGCAAGCAAGCTTGCGCACTCCGAAGTCAGTCGGAACGGATTTTGCTGGTTGAGATAACAGGTACCGTATTCATGCATTTGCCAAGTATCGTTGAGAACTGCTTTGAAAACATTGATTGCGGCTTTGAAGCTGGTGTTTCTGCTTGCCTTCCGCCAAAGCCAGAGGCGTTTGCCTCGTAATTCACTGCACGGTTCTATCGTGCATATCCGGGCAGACTTGAGCGCAAACTTTGCGCCCGGTCGGCATCTGGTTGCCTTTATTGTATGACGCCATTCGGGACGCTCAATGCGTTCTGCGTGGCGTTTTTGCTTTTTGTTCGGTTTGGATAATTTGGAAAAGGGAAAGGTTTGCTGACCGTCCGGCGGAGGATATCCCCGGATTGGCGGTGATGCCGATACAAGTTCGATGTACAAAGTGAAGTAAATGACGGAGTAAACAGTGCGATATTTCTTAATAATCACCAGCTTCTTATTGCTGGTAACGGTTGGTTGCGAAAGCGACAAGACGATCAATCCGGTGGCACCATCCGAGTATCAGATCGTGATGGAGGAACTGCCGGATAGTCTTGTATGGCTTGCAGGGTCAGAGATGACGTTGCCTGTGACAGCGATAGTGTTGGACAGCGAGGGAAACCTAGCGTCCGGGGTCAGGGTTGACTTCACAATCCAATCTGGCGGAGGGTTGTTCGATAGCAGTACGGTCACTTCTGACGCGCACGGCAGGGTGAGTGCCAATGCCACGATCACTGTTCGTGATGGCTGGCAGGAGTTTAAGCCGATGCTGCTTGTTAGTGGAGGAACGGCAGAGGGCGCTGTCAACCTGCGAGGCATTCGAGAGCCTTCACGGATAAACTTTGTCGCCCCGACGACTGTACGTCTTCAAAACCTTTTGGACAGATTTTAGTTTTTACTAAGGAGCGATTCGATGATTTTGAGATGAGTTTTCTGAGGCATAAAAGGGTCTATCGTCCGATGACTACCTGCCCCTGCATCGGGTCTGGTGCAAGGGATTTCTCCCC